>JBKBOD010000002.1:210975-528879 GCA_046295055.1 Caulobacter sp.
GGGGGGGGGGGGGGGCGCCGGGGGGGGGCGCCCCCCCCCCCCCACGAGCGCCGGCTTCAGAAATCGACCCGCTGGGTCACCGCGCCATCGCAGATCAGGTTGGCGCCGGTGATGTAGCTGGCGCGAGGGCTGGCCAGGAAAACGGCGGCGTTGGCGATCTCGTCGGGGGCGCCGAGGCGGCCCAGCGGGCTGCGCTCGAGGGTGGCCTTGAAGCGCTCGGGCATATGCTGCTCGACCATGTCCCAGACCCCGCCCTTGAAGTAGATCGGGCCCGGCGCGACGATGTTGGCGCGGATGTTCCGGGGGCCAAGATCGCGGGCGAGGTTCTTCACGTAAGGGATCAGGGCTGCCTTGACCGAGCTGTAGGGCCGGCGGGGGCCGGGCACCTCGATGGCCGAGATGGTGCCGATGACGACGATGGCGCCGCCCTCCGACAGCTTGCCGACGGCCGCCTCGCACCCTTCGACCGTGCGCAGGATGTCGACCTCGACGGCCTGCTTCCAGGCGGCCGGATCATTGCCCAGCCCCATGGCGCCGCTGACGTTGGACACGAAGACATCGAGCCCGCCCAGGGCCTCGGCCGCCCGCTCGACCAGCCCCGCGAGAGCGCCCTCGGCGGCGACGTCGAGGGTCTCGCCCCAGGCGTTGACCCCCCGGGCCTTCAGGGTCGCGACGGCCTCGGCCACCTGTTCGGGGTTGCGGGCGCAGATAGCGACATCGCAGCCTTCATCGGCGAGCTGATCGGCGATCGCCCGTCCGATGCCGCGCGTGCCGCCGGTGACGAGGGCGCGCTTGCCCTTGAGGCCGAGATCCATGTGCTTCCTCCGATGGAGCGGCCTGCGCTCCGTTGCTCTTGAACTGGTTGAGCCGACTGGACCTCATCGCGGCGCGTGGCGCAACCGCCGGAAGGGACCTGTCGCCCATCGGCCTCAGGCGACGAAAAGCCGCCGCGCGCTCTCCCATCGACCGGCGTTCGCGCCTATGTGGGCGGCGAGGGAGCCATGACGGACCACTACGAAGACGAGGAGGAGACCCGGGGGCGGGTGCTCTCCAACGGCCAGGTGCTGGCCTTCATCGCCCGGCTGTGGCTGCGGCGGCGCTGGCTGCTGAGCGCGGCCGGCGGGCTGATGCTGGTGGCGGTGGTTTTCGACCTGATGCTGCCCTGGGCGGCCAAGCAGCTGATCGACGCGGTGGCCAGCCCGGCGCGCGAGGCCGAGCCGGCCTGGCGGGCCTGGGCGCTGTTCGTCGGGGTCTATGTGGCCTTTGTCATCACGCGGAACATCGCCTTCCGGTTCTGGAACCCGCTGGCGGCGCGCAACATGCGCGACCTGACCAACGAGGCGTTCAGCAAAGTGCAGAGCTTCTCGGCCGACTGGCACGCCGACAGCTTCGCCGGCTCGACGGTGCGCAAGATCAGCCGGGCGATGTGGGGATACGACGCCGTATCCGACGCCCTGATCCTGTGGCTGGGTCCGGCGATGCTGGTGCTGTTCGGGCTGTGCATCCAGATGGCGCTGAAGTGGCCGATGGTCGGGCTGCTGGCGTTCGTCGTGGTCTGCGGCTTTCTCTGGGCCAATCTCTGGCTGGTGAAGGTCTATGTCCGGCCGGCCAACCTGAGGTCCAATGCGCTCGACAGCCGTATCGGCGGGGCGCTGGCCGATGCCATCACCTCCAACCCGACGGTCAAGGCGTTCGGCGCCGAGCAACGGGAAGAGCAGCGATTCGGCGGCGTCACCGAGGCCTGGCGCCAGGCGGTGAAGATCACCTGGGGCCGGTTCATGGACGTCTGGGTGATCCAGAACATCCTGACCGTGGCGCTGCAGGCGGGCACGACGGGCATCCTGCTGCACATGTGGATGCAGGGCCGGGCGACGCCGGGCGACCTGGCCTACGCCATCACCGCCTTCATGCTGATGAGCGGCTATCTGCGGAATCTCGGCGAGAACGTGCGGATGCTGCAGAAGGGGCTGGACGACACCGAGGATGTCGCCGCCTTCGCCCGGATGGAGCCGCAGGTGGCCGATGCGCCGGACGCCGCGCCGTTCCGGGGCGAGGCCGGCGAGATCGTCTTCGACCGGGTCCGGTTCGCCTACAAGAACGCCGATGCGCCGCTGTACGACGACTTCTCGCTGCGGATCGCGCCGGGCGAGAAGGTGGCGCTGGTCGGGGCGACGGGGGCCGGCAAGTCGACCTTCGTCAAGCTGGTCCAGCGGCTCTACGACCTGCAGGGCGGCCGCATCGTCATCGACGGCCAGGATATCGCGGGCCTGGCGCAACGCTCGCTGCGCGCGGCCATCGCCGTGGTGCCGCAGGACCCGGCCCTGTTCCACCGCACCATCGCCGAGAACATCGGCTATGCCCGCCCCGGCGCGACGATGGACGACATCCGGCTGGCGGCGAAGCGGGCCCGGGCCCATGACTTCATCGAGCGCCTGCCCAAGGGCTACGACACTCTGGTCGGCGAGCGGGGCGTGAAGCTGTCGGGCGGCGAGCGCCAGCGCGTGGCCATCGCCCGCGCTTTCCTGGCCGACGCGCCGATCCTGGTCTTCGACGAGGCGACTTCCAGCCTGGACGTGGAGACCGAGCGGCTGGTGCAGGCGGCGATGGAGGAACTGATGGCCGGCCGCACGACCATCGTCATCGCCCACCGCCTGTCGACCATCCGCGACGCCGACCGCATCCTGGTGTTCGAGGGCGGCCGGGTGGTGGAGGAGGGGACCCACGCGGGTCTCAAGGCCAGGGCGGGGGTCTATGCGCGGCTAGCGGCAGTGGCCGAGGGGACGGCGTAGGTCTTCCGCTCACCCCGGCGAAGGCCGGGGTCCAGCCGCCAGAGCTTTGGCGGGTCCGGTCGGGGCGCTTGCGACCGTCCTCTCTTGGCGAAATCCTCAACAGCGAGATCACGCGGCTGGACCCCGGCCTTCGCCGGGGTGAGCGGAGGGGGGAGTCAGAGCGCTTCTGAAAGCGCCTCGGCCAGGTCGCCCTTGCCGACGACGTGGACCCGGTCGAGGCCCAGCCAGGGGGCCATCAGCTTGAGTTCGGCGGCGAGGGCGGACGGTGTTTCGGGGTTGGCGTCCGGTTCGCGCCAAGCGGCCTGGACCAGCAGGGCGCCGGCCTTGCGGTCGCTCTTGAGGTCGACGCGGGCGGTGATGGCCTCGTCCTGCAGGAAGGGCAGGACGTAGTAGCCGTGCTCGCGTTTGTGGGCCGGGGTGTAGATCTCGAGGCGGACCCTGATGCCGAACAATCGCTCGGTGCGCTCGCGGAACCAGATCAGGTTGTCGAAGGGCGACAGCAGGGCCCGGGCGGCGATGGCGCGCGGCCGGCGGGCGGCGGGGTCTAGGTAGGCGGGCTTGTCCCAGCCGCGCACGGAGACGGGGATCAGCTCGCCCGCCTCGACCAGTTCGGCGATGCGGGCGCGACTGTCGGCCAGGCCGAGACGGAAATAGTCGCGCAGGTCGGCGGCGGTGGCGACGCCCATGGCGCGGGCCGAACGCCGGACCAGTTCGCGCTGGGCGTCGGCCTCGGACGGCGTCGGCGCATTGACGACGGCAGCCGGCAGGGCCCGTTCGGTAAGGTCGTAGACCCGCTCGAAGCCGCGCCGGGTCAGGGTGGTGATGCGGCCGGTCCAGAACAGCCATTCCAGCGCGCGCTTGCCCTCGGACCAGGACCACCAGCCCGGCGCGCCGCGCGGGCCGGTGGAAAAGTCGCCGCCGGTGACCGGGCCGCGCTTCTCGATCTCGGCCAGGATGCCCTCGATGTAGTCGCCGCGCTCGCGGGCGAAACGGGCGATGCCCTTCCATATGCCGTCGCCGGCCTCGGCCCGGCTCATCCGCCAGCGGAACAGCGGCTGGGCGTCGAGCGGCAGCAGGGAGGCCTCATGGCCCCAGTATTCGAACAGGCTGCGCTTGCGGCCCCAGGCCTCGGCCTCGAGGAGGTCGCGCGGATAGGCGCCCAGACGCGAGAACTTGGGCAGGTAGTGGGTGCGGGTGACGACATTGACGCTGTCGATCTGGATGACGCCCAGGCGATCGGCGGTCCTGCGGAAGTGGCGGCGTGCGGCGGCGTCGGGCCGCGCCTCGCCGAATCCTTGGGCGGCCAGGGCGATGCGCCGCGCCTGGGCGGGCGTGAGGGAGACGCCGGTGTTCATGAAACGTTTCGTGGCATGATTCTTTGAGGGGGTGGGAAGGGGGTTGGTTTCCCTTCCCCCTCGCGGGGGCGGTTGAGAGGCCGCTCCAGCGTCTGACGATGCCCGCGGCGACCGCATCTACGAAGCTTCTAGAGTCTTCAACCCCTCATCCGGCGCTTCGCGCCACCTTCTCCCGCAGGGGGAGAAGGGACAGCTCGCGGCGGCTGAAGGTCCGTTGGACCGTGGCGCCGCCCGGTTGGGGGTGGGAGCCGTGCGTGCTTCGACACGCGATCCGTTCGGATCGCTACTCAGCATGACGAAGAGGGTGGGCGCGCTCCAATGTTCGTCATCCTGAGCAGCGCGCAGCGCGTGTCGAAGGACGCGGGGCATCTCGCCACGGCGCCACTTTCAGGCGAGTATCAGGCCCATGGGATGGTGGAGCGCGGGGAATATCAGGCGTTGGCGGGCGAAGCTGAGGTTCCTGGTCGCCATGGACAGCGGCGATGGCGGCCTTATCCCCGGCTTCATGGCGGCGGTTGTCGCCGGGTTGATCTGGCTCTGGATGTTCAGTCCGACTGCCCCGGAGGAAAAGACGGCGGGCCAGATCATCGGATTCAACACGCGCGCCGGCCCGTTCCCGAAAGTTCGAGCCAGCGTCGCGCTGGATGACGGCACATTCGGTTCCGTGGAACTCGCGGCGTCGGTGCATGGCTGTGTTGAGCAGGGCCGCATCGAGTTGAGGCAAATACGCTATCCCATGTTCCGGGCGTTCGCCATCGTCCGCTGTCACCCACCTGAGCCTGTGGAACCAGGCGAGCGCCGATCTTGACAAGCCACATTGCATGGACGCCCGCCTTCGCGAGCGTGATCGGTGATGAGGGGAGCCGTGATCGGTGGTGTGGAGGGACTATGCGTGGTCCAGGACCGGCTTGGGGCGGTAGGGGGCTTCGAGGCGGGCGGCTTCGTCGTCGGTCAGCGTCAGGTCGAGGGCGGCGATGGCTTCGTCGAGGTGGTGCAGCTTGCTGGCGCCGACGATGGGGGCGGTGATCGCCGCGTTGCGCCGGACCCAGGCCAGGGCGACCTGGGTGTTGGAGACGCCGCGCTCGGCGGCGACGGCGGCGACGGCCTCGACCACGGCGTGGTCGGCGTCGCGGTAGTAGAGGCGGGGCGAGAACTCGTCCGACTTCGCCCGGGCGGTTTCGCCCTCGCCGGGCTTGAGGCGGCCGCCGGCCAGGAAGCCGCGCGCCAGCGGCGACCAGGGGATCACACCGACCCCCTCGGCCTTGCAGAGGGGCAGCATCTCGCGCTCCTCCTCGCGGTAGACGAGGTTGTACTGCGGCTGCATCGAGACGAAGCGGGTCCAGCCGTGGCGCTCGCTGACGGCGAGCATCCTGGCGAACTGCCAAGCGTACATGGAGCTGGCGCCGATGTAGCGGGCCTTGCCGGCCTTCACCACGTCGTGCAGCGCCTCGAGCGTTTCCTCGATCGGGGTGTCGGGGTCGTAGCGATGGACCTGGTAGAGGTCGATGTAGTCGGTCCCGAGGTTCTTCAGGGAGCGATCGACGGCGTCCATGATGTGCTTGCGCGACAGGCCGCCGGCGTTGGGGCCCCGGCCATGGGGGAAGAAGACCTTGGTGGCGATCACCTGTTCCTGGCGACGGCCGTATTCCCTGAGCCAGCGGCCGGTGACCTGCTCGCTGACGCCGTTGGAGTACATGTCGGCGGTGTCGAAGAAGTTGATCCCCGCCTCGACCGCCTTGCGGAAGAAGGGCTGGGCCGCCTCGGCGTCTAGCACCCAGGGGCGCCAGTCGGGCGAGCCATAGGTCATGCAGCCGAGGCAAAGCGGCGAGACCTGAAGGCCGGTATGGCCGAGACGCACATAGTCCATCGACGATCCCTCCGGCGGTCGCTACATGCCGCCCTGTCCCAATGGTGGTGGAGGCCCCAGGCCTTGGCAACAGACGCCCAGCGGCTCGCCGGCCGCGACCTGGAGAACGACCTGACCAGCTTTCACCTGGTCAAGTACGGCCCCCGCGTCGATGGCTTCCTGGCCACGGCCAAGAACAGCGGCACCCACTGGCTGCGCTACATGGCCAGCCACGCCATCGCCCGCCACCTGGATCTTGCGCCGCCGGCCCATTCCAGCGGTCCCGACAGCGATGTCTTCATCGGCCACCCCAAGCATGCGCGGGTGCACCCCCAGGCGCCGCGCATCGGCAGCTCGCACAACATTCCCTCGCGGCTGATCGCGCCGCTGGCCCGGGCGGGCCTGGTGCGGCTGCCGCCGACGGTGGTGCTGGTTCGGCACATGCGCCAGGCGCTGCTGAGCTACTATGTGAAGTGGAAGGACGAGTACCCGCTGGGCACCCTGGCGGAGTTCCTGCGCCGGCCGGCGCCGGGCGTGCGCAAGATCGACGACGTCTGGTGGTTCATCCGCTTCTTCAACCGCTGGGGCGAGCTGGCCGCGGCCATGCCGGATCGGGTGATCGTGGTGCGCCACGAGGACCTGCAGCGCGACCCGGGCGGCGAGGTCGCGCGGGTCTGGGCCCACTGGGGCGTGACGCTGTCGGCGGCGGACCAGGCGGCGGCCGTGGCCGTGGCCGGCCGCGAGGCGGTCGCCGCGACCCTGGACCCCCGCTATGGCGAGACCATCGTGCCGGACGCCGAAAAGCGCGAGGCGGTCGCGCTGTCGGTCGAGGACGAGGTCTATCTGGCCGGGGTGCTGAAGCAGCACCTCAAGCACGATTTCGGCTACGGCCTGATCTGAGGGGGTCTAGCGCGCCAGGCGGCCGTCCGTGATCGCCTCGGGCTCAAAGGGGAAGAGGATGTCCGGGTCGGGCCGTTCGACGCCCTTGCGCAGCTTGCCCGGGGCAAGCTGGTGCAGCAGGTGGCGCATGACCGCGATGCGGGCCTTCTTCTTGCTGTCGGCGCGGACGCAGGTCCAGGGCGCGAGCTCGCTGCTGGAGGCCGACAGCATGCGGTCGCGGGCGTCGCTGTAGGCGTCCCAGCGGGTCTGGGCCTCGGCGTCGAGCGGGCTGATCTTGAGGACCTTCAGCGGGTCGGAGCGGCGGGCCTCCAGCCGCTCGGCCTGTTCAGCCTTGGAGATGTCGAGCCACAGCTTGATCAGCCGGATGCCGCTGTCGACCAGCATGGCCTCGAAGGCGGGAACCTCGCGCAGGAAGCAGTCGGTGTCCTCCGGCTTGCAGAAGCCCATGACCGGCTCGACCCCGGCGCGGTTGTACCAGGAGCGGTTGAACAGCACGAAGTCGCCGGCGCCCGGCAGGTGCGGGGTGTAGCGCTGGAAGTACCACTGGGTCCGCTCGCGGTCGGACGGCTTGGGCAGGGCCACGACCGGGGTGGTGCGGGGCGGCAGGTGCTCGACGATGCGCTTGATCGTGCCGTCCTTGCCGGCCGCGTCGCGTCCCTCGAAGATGACCAGCACCTTCTCGCCGTCGGTCAGGGACTTTTGTCGCCAGGCCACGATGGCGGTCTGGAGGGCGATGAGCTCGTCTTCGTAGGCGTCGGATGTCTTTCCCATGACGAAGGCTAAACACGCCGCGCCGCGCCGCGCTAGAAGGGGCGGATGATCCGCCTGTTCGTTCCAGACCCGCTGAGCGCCGGCGCGCCGGTCGTCCCCAGCCCCGAGCAGGGGCGCTATCTGGTCGCGGTGATGCGGCTGGCGGTCGGGGCGGAGGTGCTGCTGTTCAACGGCCGCGACGGGGAATGGCGGGCGACGGTGGTCGAGGCCGACAAGCGCCGCTGCCGGCTGGCGGTCGGTGCGCGGGTGCGGGCCCAGGAGACCGGGCCGGACCTGACCCTGGCCGTGGCGCTGGTCAAGCGCGGGCGGCTGGAGACGATCATCGAGAAGGCGGCCGAGCTGGGCGCGGCGCGGGTGCAGCTGGTCATCACCCGGCGGACCAACGCCGACCACACCAATGTCGGCAGGCTGCGGGCCATCGCCATCGAGGCGGCCGAGCAGACCGGGCGGCTGGATGTTCCGGAGATCCTCGAGCCGGTGAAGCTGGAGCGGCTGATCGAGGGGTGGGAGGCCGGCCGGCGGCTGATGTTCTGCGACGAGACGGGCGGGGCGCCGGCGATCGAGGCGCTGTCGGGCGCGGCGGGACCGTGGGCGATCCTGATCGGGCCGGAGGGCGGCTTCGCGCCCGAGGAGACCGAGCGGCTGCGCGGGCTGGAGTTCGCGGCGGTGGTTTCGCTGGGGCCGCGCATCCTGCGGGCGGACACCGCGGCGATCAGCGCCATGACCCTGTGGCAGGCCGCGGCGGGGGACTGGCGGGGCGGCTGAGCGGGAGGCTGGGCGGGCGGCTGGGCGGGAGGCCGAAAGGCCATTCGTCGCTGTCACGACACCTTGCGCAAAGCGCGATTGTCTCCCACCTGCTGAACAGCGTAAAGATCGCCGCCGGTTGGGGAAGGGCCTCCCCCGCCAACGACGTTGAGAGCCTGGGGAGGCATGGCATGGCGGAGACGATGACGGACGACCGTCCGCTGACGCTCGAGGACCTGACGGGCTATTTCGCCAAGGGGTCCAAGCCCAGGGACCAGTGGCGGGTCGGCGCCGAGCACGAGAAGTTCGGCTTCCGCCTGTCTGACCATTCGACGGTTCCCTACGAGGGGCCGGACGGCATCGAGGCGATGCTCAGGGGGCTGATGCAGTTTGGCTGGGCGCCGGTGCTGGAGGACCGCGCCGACGGCGGCCAGACCCTGATCGGGCTGGAACGCAACGGGGCCAACATCAGCCTGGAGCCGGGCGGCCAGTTCGAGCTTTCCGGCGCGCCGCTGGAGACGATGCACGACATCTGTTCGGAGACCGGCCAGCATCTGCAGGAGGTGCGCACCGTCGCCGACGAACTGGGGCTGGGGTTCCTGGGCCTGGGCTTCCATCCGACCATCCGGCGCGACGAGGCGCAGATCATGCCCAAGGGCCGCTATGTGATCATGCGGCGCTACATGCCGCTGGTCGGCAAGCTGGGCCTCGACATGATGCTGCGCACCTGCACGGTGCAGGCCAATCTGGACTTCGCCTCCGAGGCGGACATGGTGCTGAAGTTCCGCACCAGCCTGGCGCTGCAGCCGATCGCGACGGCGCTGTTCGCCAATTCGCCGTTCACCGAGGGCCGGCCCAACGGCCTGCTGTCGGCGCGGGCCAATGTGTGGACCGACACGGACGCCGACCGCACCGGCCTGCTGAACTTCGTCTTCGAGGACGGGTTCGGGTTCGAGAGCTACGCCCGCTATGCGCTGAAGGTGCCGATGTACTTCGCCAAGCGGGACGGGCTGTACGTCGATCTCGCCGGCCAGTCGTTCGAGCAGTTCATCGACGGCCGGCTGGACGCGCTGCCGGGACAGCGGGCGACGATGAAGGACTGGGCCGACCACACCACGACCATCTTCCCGGAGGTGCGGCTGAAGTCGTACCTGGAGATGCGCGGCGCCGACGGCGGGCCCTGGAGCCGGCTGTGCGCGCTGCCGGCGCTGTGGACGGGCATCCTCTATGACGACGCGGCGCTGAACGCGGCCTGGGACCTGTGCAAGGACTGGACGCCGGAGGATCGCGAGCGGCTGCGGGCCGATGTGCCGCGGCTGGGGCTCAAGGCGGTCGTGGCCGGGCGCAGCGCCCGCGACGTCGCCGTCGACATGGTCGCCATCGCCCGCGCCGGGCTGAAGGCGCGGGGGCGGCTGGACGGCGGGTTCGTCGACGAGACCACCTACCTGGGCGAGCTGGAAGAGATCGCCGACAGCGGGCTGACGACGGCCGACCGCCTGCTGGAGCGCTACCACGGCGAATGGGGCGGCGACATCCAGCGGGTGTTCAGCGACTGCGCCTACTGAAGCGTCAGCCGCGCGACATCGGATCGATGTCGGCGTAGGGCGGATCGTGCGGCGGCACCCTGACGGGACCATCCAGGCTCTGCGCCTCGCCTGATTGCGGGGCGCCGGTGCGCAGGACGCCGCCCGGGCGGGGCGTGTCGGGCGAGCTGTCATCGGGCACGGCGGCGTTGTTCGTGCCCTGGTCGCCGGCCTGGATGTCGACGTGCTCGGGATAGAAGGCGATGCGGCCGGCGATCAGCTCGGCGCCCTCGATCGGCGACTCATAGGACCAGGCGGCGTTCTCGATGATCTGCCGGTCGCGGTAGATGGTGTAGTAGCTGGCCACGCCCTTGTGCGGGCAGCGGGTCGTGTGGTCGGTCTTGCGCAGCACGGCCATCTCGACGTCCTCACGCGGGAAATAGACCACCGGCGGATAGTCGCCTTCGCGGAGCACCAGGGCGTCAGCGGTGTCGGCGATCTCATGGCCCTCGAAGAGGGCGCGCACGCGGCCCTCGGCCGGGGCGAATTTCAGGCGCTGCTGGGTCATCTGTGCATCCTCCTGGACAGGAAACGCGCGGCGGGAGGCATGGGCTCCCGGCGAACAATGTGCGGCAAACCGTTGCTTGTGAAACGATCCGACGCGTGATTTTCTCCCCCGCAATTCGGGGAGGTTGGGGCTTATCCTGCGGGGGGAGCCCGGGCCTGTCAGTCAAAACAGGGTCAAGGTATGAATATTGTCATCGCGCTGGGGATCCTCGTGACCCTGGCGACCGGTATTCCGGTCTTCCTGCAGATGCGAAAGCATCCCAAGGGTCTGATCATCCTCTTCTTCGCCGAGATGTGGGAGCGCTTCTCATACTATGGCATGAGAGGCATTCTGATCTTCTATCTCACGCAGCACTTCCTGTTCGATGACAAGTACTCGGGCGGCCTCTACGGCTCCTACACCTCCCTGGTCTATCTGCTGCCCCTGATCGGCGGCATCCTGGCGGACCGCTTCATCGGCACCCGCAAGGCGATCGCGTTCGGCGCGCTGCTGCTGGTCGCCGGCCACCTGACCATGGCGGTCGAAGGCGCCCCGGCCCGCGAGAGCCTGACCTACAACGGCGCGACCTACGAGTTCGTGGTCGAGGGCCGCGGCGACGCGCGCGACGTGAAGCTGAAGGTCGGCGAAGGGCTGTACGCCTACGGACCGGCGGCCAACGGCGGCCTGGAACTGAAGGGCCTGCCCGCCGACGCGCCGCTGCCGGCGGTGCTCGACAAGGGCTCCTACGAGGTCAAGGTCGTCGAGCGCGACCAGACCTACGTCAACATCTTCTTCCTGGCGCTCAGCCTGATCATCATGGGCGTCGGCTTCCTGAAGCCGAACATCTCGACCATCGTCGGCCAGCTCTACCCGCAGGGCGACCCGCGCCGTGATCCGGGCTTCACCCTCTACTACTACGGCATCAACCTCGGCGCCTTCTGGGCCTCGGTGCTCTGCGGCTACCTCGGCCAGACGGTCGGCTGGTGGGCCGGCTTCGGCCTGGCGGGCGTGGGCATGCTGCTGGGCTTCATCGTCTTCGTGCTGGGCAAGCCCTGGCTGGAAGGCAAGGGCGAGCCGCCGAATCCCGAGAAGCTGAAGAAGCCGGTGCTTGGCCCGGTCAACCTGGAAGGCGCCATCTACCTGGCCGCCCTGGCCGGGGTCGCGGTGGTCTGGTTCATGGTTCAGCGCAACGCCCTGGTCGGCACCGTGCTGATCGCCTCGACCGTGCTGTCGCTGGCCTACATCGTCTATTTCATCGCCACGCAGTGCACCAAGGTGCAGCGCGAGCGGATGATGCTGGCCATGGTGCTGATCTTCGGCGCCGTCGTCTTCTTCACCCTCTTCGAACAGGCCGGCACCTCGCTCAACCTGTTCGCCGACCGCAACGTCGACCTGGCCCTGATCAGCCAGCCGCACACCATCAGCCTGCTGGGCCAGACCTTCTTCCTGGGCACCCGCGAGATGCTGGCGGCGACGACCATGCCGGAAGGCGCGATCTGGATCGACATGGGCATCACTGCCGCCCAGACCCAGTCGTTCAACGCCGGCTTCATCCTGATCTTCGCCCCGGTCTTCGCGGCCCTGTGGCTGTGGCTGGGCCGTCGCAACCTCGACCCCAACCCGACCATGAAGTTCGGCCTGGGCATCGTGCAGGTGGGCCTCGGCTTCCTGGTGGTGGTCTGGGCCGGCGGCATGGCCGACTCGGCCTTCCGCCTGCCGCTGGTCATGCTGGGCATGCTGTACCTGCTGCACACCACCGGCGAGCTGTTCCTCTCGCCGGTCGGCCTGTCGGAGATCACCAAGCTGTCGGTGGCCAAGGTCGTCTCGTTCATGATGGCCGTCTGGTTCCTGTCGAGCTCGATCGCCCAGTACGTCGGCGGCTGGATCGCCGGCCTCGCCGGGACCGAAACCGTCGGCGGGCAGGTGCTGGACCCGAAGGCGGCGCTGGAAACCTCTCTCAGCGTCTTCCAGATGCTGGGTTGGTGGGGCGTCGGCATCGGCATCGCCTTCATCGCCCTGAGCTTCTTCATCAAGCACTGGGCGCATGGCGTGAACGACGCCTCCAACCACCCGGCCGACGCGATCGACGGCGACCTGCAGTCGATGCCCGAGAAGCCCTAGACGCTTCAACGGCAAGCCAGACAAGCGAAGGGCCCCGGATTGCTCCGGGGCCCTTTTCTCATGCCGGGACGGGCAGAGGGCGGCGACGCGGGACCCTCGGCTTAGCCGAAGGTCTTGCGCAGCCGGATGTAGATGAACGAGGGGAAGTCCAGCGGCCGGCTTTCGCTGTAGTAGACCGAGCCGGTATCGCGCGGCGCGTCATACAGCTGGCGGCTGCGGCTGAGGTCGCGGCCGAGCAGGTTGTGGGCTTCGAGCCGGATGGCGAAGTCGGGGCGCGGCTTCCACTCGGCGTAGAAGGTGACCCAGGTCTCCAGCTCGATCTCGTCCACACGGTCGAAGCGGTAGTAGCGCTCCTGGAAGCCCAGGAAGGTGTCGACGCCCCACTGCAGCTTGAACTGCGGCAGGTCCTGCGAGAACCGGACCTCGCCCTCGAACGGAGCCTGGCCCGACAGCCGCCGGGTCTCGCCGGTGGTGGGATCGGTGACCTCCGAGACGTTCCACTCGGTGTTGACCCGCAGAAGGCCGCCCGGAACGCCCAGCCGCGTCAGGGGCAGGTTCAGCGAGATTTCGAACTCGTCGCTCGTGCCCTCGCCGATGTTGCCGGGGGCGTCGAAGTTGCAGCTGAGTGAGGTGGTGTCGGGCAGGCCGCCGACCAGCGGGCAGCTGGCGATGTCCAGCACCCGGATGCGGTCGGTGGCGTCGGTGATGTCCTCGTGCGTCAGCTTGAAGACGATCGCGCCGTCCTTCCAGAACTTCCGCTCATAGGCCAGCTCGTAGACCGTCGTCTTGGAGGGCTCCAGGTCGGCGCCGCCGGCCGTCACCGTGCCCCCGGTCGAGAAGGCGACGTTGGAGACGAAGTCGCGGAAGTTCAGCTGGCCGACCTCGCGCTCGACGCGCAGGCGGACCTGGTCCTGCCCGGTCGGCGACCAGGTCGCGATGATCCGGGGCTTGGGATAGGTGAAGCTCTTGGAGAGGTTGGTGTCGCCGCTCTGGGAGATGGTCGAGACCTCGACCTTGAGCCCGGCCTCGATGGCGAACTGGGGGTTCAGACGCCAGTTGGCGGTGACGAAGGCCTCGCCGCGCTCCTCCTCGACCCGCACGTTGGCGGCCGGCAGCACGACGGGCGCGCCGTTCACCGTCAGACCCGTCTCGGTCTCGAGGAAGTTGAAGGCCAGCTCGCCGCCGCCCTCGAAGGTCAGGCCGGGCGAGGCGGTGTAGCGGAACGTGCCGCGGACGATGCTCTCGCCGGCCTGGCTTTCCTCGGCATAGACGCCGTCCTCGACGCCGTCGTCGAACACCGAGGTGAAGACGGTGTCGCGCACCGTCTGAAGGGCGGTCAATTCGAGGCGGCTTTTGGCTCCGATCTGGCGCTCCCAGCTGCCGCCCAACTCGCCGTCCTCGCGCTCGTTCTTGTCGTTGACCATCAGCCGGCCGGGACCGGGACGGGCGAACTCGTTGAGGCCCCACTCGTAGGTCTCGTTGAAGTAGCGCGTGTTGAGCGCCAGCCGGCCGCCGGCGAACGGGGTCTTCCAGCCGGCCTTGAGGTCGGCGCCGACGCCGCCGGCCGTCTCGTCCCAGGCGCTGCGCACGACGGTTCCGCCGATCTCCTGGCGACGCACGCCTTCGCCGGCGCCGTCGTCGACGAAGCGGAAGAACAGGGTCGACCATTCGAAGGTCGCATCGCCCACCGGCGCCTGGCCCTCGAACCGCATGGCCGGCGTCGTGCGGCCGTCCTGGTGCAGGGCGCTGGCGATGGCGAACAGCCAGGTCGCCTTGCGGTCCTTCTTGAGGATGACGTTGGCGATGACGGTCTTGCCCTGCATGTCGATGCCGGGGGCGCCGCCGCGAATGATGTCGATACGCTCGACCTGGCCGGCCTGGATGCGGCGCAGGCTGTCTTCCAGCGACTCGCTCTTGGTGGCCGGTCGCTGGCCGTCGATGAGCACATTGCCCGCCGCCCCGCCGTAGCCGCGCACGCTGTCGCCCCCGTCGAAGGCGAAGCCCGGGACACGCATGATCATGTCCATGGCCGAGTTGGGCTGGGCGGCGACGAAGAACTCCGCCGCATAGCTTGTCACGCCGGCGCTGCCGGAGGCGGCGGCCTCGGCGATCGGCGGCGCATCGGACGCGGCGGTGGCCACGACCTCGTCCGCCGCCTCGGGCGCGACCAGGGCCAGGGCGGCGATAACGGACGGCAGGCTCATGTCTTGGCGTTTCCCCTCGGAGCCCCCCGGCCCATTCTGGTGGCCGCAAGCTGCTCGCAGAGGATCGTCAACGCACGTTACAAGCCTGAAATGTGCGTTAAATCCCTGAAATGTTGCCGGTGATCACCTTGGCCGCCGGAGGCTCCGGTCAGACCGCCGTGCCGCCGACGGTCAGGCCGGTGATCTTCAGGCTGGGCTGGCCGACGCCGACGGGAACGCCCTGGCCGGCCTTGCCGCAGACGCCGATGCCGGGGTCCATGTCGAAGTCGTCGCCGATCATCGTCACCCGCGTCAGGGCGCTGGGGCCGTCGCCGATGAGGGTGGCGCCCTTGACCGGCCGGGTGACCTTGCCGTCCTCGATCAGGTAGGCCTCGGTGCACTGGAAGACGAACTTGCCGTTGGTGATATCGACCTGGCCGCCGCCGAGATTGGCGCAGTAGAGGCCGCGCCGGGTCGAGGCGATCATCTCCTCCTGGCGGTGCTGGCCGCCCAGCATGGCGGTGTTGGTCATGCGCGGCATGGGCATGTGGCCGTAGGACTGGCGCCGGGCGTTGCCCGTCGGCGACAGGCCCATCAGCCGGGCCGACTGGCGGTCGTGCATGTAGCCGACGAGGATGCCGTCCTCGATCAGCACGGTGCGCTCGGTGGGCGTGCCCTCGTCATCGACGCTGAGGCTGCCCCGGCGCCCGACCAGGGTGCCGTCGTCGACGACCGTGACGCCGGGGGCCGCCACGCGCTCGCCGACCCGCCCGGAAAAGGCGCTGATGCCCTTTCGGTTGAAGTCGCCCTCCAGGCCGTGGCCGACGGCTTCGTGCAGCAGCACCCCGTTCCAGCCGGGACCCAGCACCACGTCCATCTCGCCGGCCGGACAGTCGACGGCCTCCAGGTTTACCAGCGCCTGCCGGAGCGCCTCGTCGACCTGGCCCTGCCAGGCGCCCGGGCTGATCCAGGTCTCGAAGCCGGCGCGACCGCCGGCCCCGCTCATGCCGCTCTCGCGACGGCCGTCCTTCTCGACGGTGACCTGGACATTGACGCGGACCAGCGGGCGGACGTCGCGGACCAGCCGGCCGTCGGCGCGCAGGATCTCGACGATGCGGCGCTCGCCGGCCATCGATGCGGTGACCTGGACGACGCGCGGGTCGCGACCACGCGCGAAGGCGTCGATCTCCTGCAGGAGGGCGACCTTTTCGCCGAAGCCGGGCGCCGAGACGGGATCCTCCTCGCCGTAGAGCTTGACGTTGGTGGCGCGCGGGCCCTCGACGGATACGCCGCTGTAGCCGCGCTTGGCCAGCCGGGCCGAATCGGCGGCGCGGCGGATGGCGGCCTCGCTGATCTCGCTGGCGTGGGCGTAGCCCGCCCGCTCGCCGGCGACGACGCGCAGGCCGAAGCCCTCGCCCGAATCGTAGGAGGCGGTCTTGAGCCGGCCGTCGTCGAAGACGAAGGCCTCGCTCTCGCTGTGTTCGAGGAACAGCTCGCCGTCGTCGGCGCCGGTCAGGGCGTCGGCCAGCACCTGGCGGGCGGATTCGAGGTCGACGCCGGCGGCGTCCAGCAGGGAGGGGGCGAGGGAAGGGGCGCTCATCCTGCAAAGGTAGGCATGAACGCCCCCCGCGTCATCAGTCGCGGATGGATATGTCGCCCGATCCGCTGACATCGCTGCTGAGGCTGGCCGGCTGGCGGGTCAGGGTGACGTCGCCGCTGCCGGCGATCGAGACGCGGGCCGAGCCGACAGGGCCCAGCGTCGCATCGCCGCTGCCGGCGATGGCGACGGCGGCGTCGGTCAGGCTGAGCCCGTCGAGGTCGGCGTCGCCGCTGCCGGCGATGTCGAGGTCCAGGCGGTCGGTGCGGCCCGAGGCGGACACATCGGCCCCGCCGGCGATGCGGATGGTCATGGAGGGCTTGTCGTAGCCGCGGATGTCGAGGTCGGGCGAGCCGTTGAGCAGGAAGCGGCTGACGTCCGGCGCGGTGACGACGACGCGGATCGGCTTGCCGCCCCTGCGCAGGGCCCGGCCGAGATCGCCGGGGCTCTGCTCGTGTTCGCGCAGACGACCGCCCTCGACCATGACCATGTTCACCAGCGGCTCGGGCCCGGTGATGACGATGGTCTTTTCCGGCCCCTGCACGAAGGTGACGTGGGCGGTCAGGTCGACCTGCAGGGTGTCGGTTCCCGTCCAGTCCATCTCGCGGCGGGCCGTGGGGGCGTCGCGCCAGCGGTGGTCGAGGTCCGAATCGTGGTCGTCGCCCATGCCATCGAGGATGTCGGCGATCAGCCAGCCGTTTCGCAGCGGCTCGGTTCCGCCGAGGGCGACCGCGCCGGTGAAGGCCATGGCGCTGATGACGGCGCCGGCGGCGGCGATGATGACGAGTACGCGGATCATGGTCCTGTCTCCTCTCAGATGCGGCCGTCGAGGGCGGGCTTGAGCAGTTTGAAGTGCAGCCGCCCGTACCAGACCAGGGCGTTGACCAGGCCGACGCACAGCAGGGTCAGCAGGGCGCCGCCGGAGGTCGCCCCGGCGACGAGGCCGACGCCGGCGAGGACCGCCGTCCAGGGGCCGCCGACGTGATCGACGAACGGGCCGACGACGATGGTGGCCCCGCCGGCGAACAGCACCGCGATCAGGGCGATGAACAGGGCGAAGATGGTGCTGGCCAGGCTCATCAGGATCGGCAGCAGGATCAGGATGTCGATCGCGCCCAGGCCCACCAGGGCGGCGATGGCCCCCATCGCCGAAGTCGGGCTCTTGGCCTCTTCCCAGCGGCGCAGGCCGCTCTCGGTGCGCAGTTCCCGCGCCAGCCGGTCGGGGTCGCCCAGGGCGGCTGCGGCTTCCGCCTCGCTGCGGCCGGCGGCGGCGGCCTCGGCGAAGTGGGCCTCGTAGTCGGCGAGGATGTCCTCCCGCTCGGCCGGGGTCGCACCGGCCAGGCCCTTTCGCAAGCGTTCGAGAAACTCTGCCCGGGTCATTCGGCGCCTCCCACGATATCGTTGACCGCCCTGGCGAAGACCATCCATTCGTCCCGCTGCTGCGCCAGGCTGGCGCGGCCGGTCTCGGTCAGGCGATAGTATTTGCGCGGCGGGCCGGCGGGCGATTCGACGAGGTAGGTCTCGACCAGCCCCTCGCCCTGCATGCGGCGCATCAGCGGATAGATGGTGCCTTCACCCATATCGATGTCGGCGGCCAGGCGGCTGGCGATCTCGTAGGCGTAGCTGTCGCCGCGCGACAGCAAGGCCAGGACACAGAGTCCGAGCACGCCTTTCTTGAGCTGGGTTTCGATGGCTTCTGGCACGGGGGTTTCCATCTGCGGCGTTGCTATCTTGTAGCGCATGGTAGTGTGCATTGCAAGGTACCATGCGGTGCATGATTGCCCGCAGGCGGGGCCGGGCGGCGAATCCAAGGGTCGGCAAGGGTCGCAGACGCTTGGCAAGCCGGGTCGCAGCGCGTATGCACCGGGCCGAAATTGGCTTTTGGGCGGGTGCGACAACTGGCGGTGCGACAGCGCTTGCGGTTTTTCGCTATTCGTCCGGGCGGGAAGGCCGCGAGACGGCCTGGATGGACAAGAGGCGTATGAAAGCGAAGGTGCAGGGGATGCGGCGTTGGGCTGCGGCGTTCGCCGCCGGGCTGACGACCATGATGATCGGGGCGAGCGCCATGGCCGAGCCCCTGTTGGGCCAGCCGACCGACGGCGCACTGGGCCTGCAGCCGGCGGCGTCGCCGCTGAAGCACGACGCCCACTTCTTCCACGATATCATTCTGCTGCCGATCATCACGGTGATCAGCCTGTTCGTGCTGGGCCTGCTGATCTGGTGCGTGGTGCGCTACAACAAGCGCGCCAACCCGGTGCCGGCGAAGTTCAGCCACAACACCGCCATCGAGATCGTCTGGACCCTGGTGCCGGTCCTGATCCTGATGTTCATCGCCATCTTCTCGTTCCGGCTGCTGTTCGCCTATCACGACATGCCCAAGCCGGACCTGACGGTGAAGGCCATCGGCTACCAGTGGTACTGGGGCTATGAGTACCCCGACCAGGAGATCGGCGAGATCACCTCGACCATGATGTCCGAGGCCGACGTCAAGGCCGCCGGCCTGCCCAGCGCCCTCTACCGCCTGAAGGCCAGCGAGCCGATGGTCGTGCCGGTGGACAAGGTGGTCCGCGTCCAGGTGACCGCCGTGGACGTCATCCACGCCTTCGCCCTGCCGGCCTTCGGTCTGAAGACCGACGCGGTTCCGGGTCGCCTGAACGAGACCTGGTTCAAGGCCGAGAAGGTCGGCACCTACTACGGCCAGTGCTCGGAGCTGTGCGGCGTGGACCACGCCTTCATGCCGATCGAGATCAAGGTCGTCACCCAGGCCGAGTTCGACGCCTGGGTCGCCGCCAAGAAGGGCCCGCCGGCTCCGGCCGCCACGCCTGTCGCGGCTCCGGCCGACGGCGCGGCGCCCGCCGCCGCCCCGGCTGCTCCCGCCGCCACCCCGACCGCCGCGCCGGCCGCCCCGACGGGCGCCGCGCCCGCCAAGCTCTGATCTGCAGGTAGATACCGATGGCTCACGCCGCCGAAGCGCACGACGATCACGATCACAAGCCCGGGTTCTTCACCCGCTGGTTCCTGTCGACCAACCACAAGGACATCGGCACGCTGTACCTGCTGTTCGCCATCATGGCGGGCATCGTGGGCGGCGCCCTGTCGGGCCTGATCCGCTGGGAACTGGCCGAGCCGGGCATCCAGATCTTCGCCGAGGGCTCCTCGGTCAACCTGCTCGGCCTCATCGAGCAGTCCAAGCACGGCTATAACGTCGTCGTCACCGCCCACGCCCTGATCATGATCTTCTTCATGGTCATGCCGGCGATGATCGGCGGGTTCGGCAACTGGTTCGTGCCGATCATGATCGGCGCGCCGGACATGGCCTTCCCGCGCATGAACAACATCTCCTTCTGGCTGCTGGTCGCGGCCTGGGTGCTGCTGTGCATGTCGATGTTCGTCGACGGCGGCCCCGGGGCCGGCTTCGGCGGCGGCTGGACGATCTATCCGCCGCTCTCGACGATCGGCCACACCGGCCCGTCGATGGACCTGGCGATCTTCTCGCTCCACCTGGCGGGCGCCAGCTCGATCCTGGGCGCGATCAACTTCATCACCACCATCTTCAACATGCGCGCGCCGGGCATGACCCTGCACCGCATGCCGCTGTTCGTGTGGTCGGTGCTGATCACCGCCTTCCTGCTGCTGCTGTCGCTGCCCGTCCTGGCCGGCGCCATCACCATGCTGCTGACGGACCGCAACTTCGGGACCCACTTCTTCGATCCCGCCGCCGGCGGCGACCCGGTCATGTTCCAGCACCTGTTCTGGTTCTTCGGCCACCCGGAAGTGTACATCCTGATCCTGCCGGGCTTCGGCATCATCAGCCACATCGTGGCGACCTTCTCGAAGAAGCCGGTGTTCGGCTACCTCGCGATGGCCTACGCCATGGTCGCCATCGGCTTCGTCGGCTTCATCGTCTGGGCCCACCACATGTACACCGTGGGCATGGGCATCAACCTGCGGGCCTACTTCGTGGCCGCCACGATGGTCATCGCGGTGCCGACGGGCGTGAAGATCTTCAGCTGGATCGCCACCATGTGGGGCGGCTCCATCGACTTCAAGACGCCCATGCTGTGGGCCGTCGGCTTCATCTTCCTGTTCACCGTGGGCGGCGTCACCGGCGTCGTGCTGGCCAACGCCGGCATCGACTACAGCCTGCACGACACCTACTACGTGGTCGCGCACTTCCACTACGTGCTCAGCCTGGGCGCGGTGTTCGCGATCTTCGCCGGCTTCTACTACTGGTTCGAGAAGATGTTCGGCGTGAAGTACAACGAGTTCCTCGGCGCGGCCCACTTCTGGGTCATGTTCGTCGGCGTGAACGTGGTGTTCTTCCCGCAGCACTTCCTGGGCCTGCAGGGCATGCCGCGCCGCTACGTCGACTACTCCGAAGGGTTCTCCTACTGGAACCACGTCTCGTCGGTCGGCTATGCGATCACCCTGGTCGGCGTGCTGATCTTCCTGGTGATGCTGCTCGAGGCGGCCATCCGCCGCCGCAAGGCCGAGGCCAATCCCTGGGGCGAAGGCGCCACGACGCTGGAGTGGACCCTGTCCTCGCCGCCGCCGTTCCACCAGTTCAACGAACCGCCGGTGGTCAAGGCCGACCACCACTAGGTTCCAGTCGGCCGCTCGCGCCCCGCATTGGGCGGGGCGGCCGCAAACCCGGGTAATGGATCGCCGCCTCCGGGCGGCGGCAATGTCATGTCGAAGTCGACCACCACCCCGACCCTCGAGCCCGCGCAGGCCCCGGCCCGCGTTCCGGCCGAGTGGTCCGACTACGTCCAGCTGCTGAAGCCGCGGGTCATGTCCCTGGTGGTGTTCACCGCCCTGACCGGGCTGGTGTGCGCCGGCGTTCCCATGCATCCGCTGCTGGCGGCCGTCGCGGTGCTCTGCATCGCGCTGGGGGCCGGGGCCAGCGCCGCCTTCAACATGTGGTACGACGCCGACATCGACCGCGTCATGCGCCGCACCCAGGGCCGGCCGGTTCCCGCCGGCAAGGTCCAGGGGGCCGACGCCCTGGGGGTCGGCATCGTGCTGACGCTGCTGTCGGTCATGCTGCTGGCGATGACCACCAACTGGCTGGCGGCGGGCCTGCTGGCCTTCACCATCTTCTTCTACGCGGTCGTCTACACGATGTGGCTCAAGCGCTGGACGGCGCAGAACATCGTCATCGGCGGCCTGGCCGGCGCCCTGCCGCCGGCGATCGGCTGGGCGGCCGCCTCCGGGACCGCGCCGCTGAACGCCTGGCTGATGGTGCTGATCATCTTCCTTTGGACCCCGCCGCACTTCTGGGCGCTGTCGCTCTACACCAGCGAGGACTACGCCAAGGCTGGCGTGCCGATGATGCCGGTGGTGCGCGGCGCGCGGTCGACCCGGCTGCAGATCCTCGTCTATTCGCTGGTGCTGATCCCCGTCTGCATTGCGCCGGCCTTCACCGGGCTGGGCGGGCCGGCCTACTTGGCCGTTTCGTCGCTCGGCGGGGCGGTGTTCCTGCTGCTGGCCTGGCGGCTGTTCCGCAGCCATGCCGGCGAGGGCGCCGATCCGCGCAACGGCCAGCTCTATGACGTCAAGGCCGGCGCGCGGGACGCCCGCAACCTGTTCGCCTTCTCGATCCTGTACCTGTTCGGCCTGTTCGCCACCCTGCTGGGCGAGCAGCTTGCCCGGGGGCTAAGCGCGTGACCGACCCCATCGAACCGCCGCAAGCTCCGACGCCGCCGGCCCCGCCGGCCGATCCTGTCGCCGAGGCGGCGGCGCGCCGGCGGCGCAACATCTTCATCGCCCTGGGCCTCGCGGCGTTCATGCTGCTGGTCTATCTGGTCACGATCCTGCGCATGGGAGGCAACATCCTTGAGCGGCCCCTCTGACCCGCAAGACGCCCCGGCCGCGCCGGCGGCCGACCTGAAGAAGAAGAACGCCCGCCTGGCGCTCTATTGCAGCATCGCCCTGGCCGGCATGATCGGCATGGCCTACGCCAGCGTGCCGCTCTACGAGGCCTTCTGCCAGGTGACCGGTTTCGGCGGCACGATCCGCAAGGCCGACAGCGCCCCGACGCGCGTGCTCGACGAAAGCCTGACGATCCGCTTCGACGCCAACGTCCGGGACATGCCCTGGACCTTCAAGCCCAGCCAGGTGAAGCAGGAGGTGCGCATCGGCGCGACGGGCCTTGCCTTCTACCGGGTGACCAACAACGGCGACAAGCCGATCACCGGACGGGCCAGCTACAACGTCGTGCCCGAGGCGGCCGGGGCCTACTTCCAGAAGGTCGAGTGCTTCTGCTTCAGCGACCAGACGATCCAGCCGGGCGAGACCATCGAGTTTCCGGTCGTCTATTTCGTCGATCCCGAATACGCCAGCGACTTCGAGACGAAGGGCAAGAGCGAGGTGACCCTCAGCTACACCTTCTTCCCGGTGGAAAGTCAGCAGGCAAAGGCTCCCGCGACCTCTTCGCCCCTTGGCGGGGCGGCCAAGGCAGGGCTATAGCGAAACCGAATCCGTCGCGGACCCGAGGGGGGACCGCGCCGATGCAGAATTTGTGAGAAGGGCAGGGCTCTAAAGACATGGCTCACGGCGCCGTCAAACACGACTACCACCTGGTGAACCCCAGCGCCTGGCCGCTGATCGGCTCGGCCGCCGGCGCGGTGCTGACGATCGGCGCCGTGATCTGGATGAAGGGCCTGTTCGGCCTGGAGAAGGGCACCTGGTGGCCGATGGCGCTCGGCTTCGCCATGGTTATCTGGACCATGATCGGCTGGTGGATGGACGTCACCAAGGAAGCCAACCAGGGGGATCACACCCCGGTAGTCAGCCTGGGCCTGCGCTACGGCATGATCCTGTTCATCGCCTCCGAGGTCATGTTCTTCGTCGCCTGGTTCTGGATCTTCTTCGAAGGCGCGCTGTTCTGGGAACACCGCACCCTGACCCCGGCAATCGGCAACTTCGAAGGCGTCGCCGAGGCCTGGAAGCAGTGGCCGCCCAAGGGCGTGGAGCTGGTTCCGGCCTTCCACCTGCCGCTGGTCAACACCCTCATCCTGCTGCTGTCGGGCACCACGGTCACCTGGGCGCACCACGCGCTGCAACAGGGCGACCGCAAGAGCGCCAAGACCGGGCTGCTCCTGACCGTCATCCTCGGCGCCCTGTTCACCGCCGTGCAGGTGTACGAGTACTACCACATCCTGCACGAGAACCTGTTCTACTCGGAAGAAGCCGCCAACTCGGGCCTGTACGGCTCGGCCTTCTTCATGGCCACCGGCTTCCACGGCTTCCACGTGCTGATCGGCACCATCTTCCTGCTGATCTGCCTGTTCCGCCTGATGGGCAACGGCTTCACGCCCAAGCAGCACTTCGGCTTCGAAGCGGCCGCCTGGTACTGGCACTTCGTCGACGTGGTGTGGCTGTTCCTGTTCGCCTTCATCTACGTGATCTTCGGGACCGCCTGAGGCGCGCCATGACCAACCCTTATCTCGCGGGGGCCGCGGGCCGCTGTCCCCGCTGCGGAGAGGGTTTCCTGTTCGAGGGCTACCTGAAGCTGGCGCCGGCCTGCGAGGCCTGCGGCGCCAGCTTCGGCGCCGCGGACTCCGGCGATGGCCCGGCTGTCTTCATCATCCTGATCGCCGGCTTCGCGCTGGCCTTCGGCGCCCTGTTCCACATGATCGCCTTCAACCCGCCGATCTGGGTCCTGCTGGTGGTGTGGATGCCGCTGACCGTCATCGTCTGCACCGCGCTGCTGCGGCCCATGAAGGGGCTGATGGTCGCCGCGCAGTTCGCCAACAAGGCCAGCGAGGCCGGCCGCGACAATGTCTGAGCCCGCCGGCCCCCGGCCGCGCTTTCCCATCGGCCTCACGATCGCCTCAGCCATCGCCCTTGCGATCCTGCTGTCGCTCGGAACCTGGCAGGTCCAGCGCCTGCAATGGAAGGCCGACCTGATCGACCGCATCGAGGCGGCCAGGGCGGCCCCGCCGCTTCCTGCCAGCGACGCCCTGGCGCTGCCCGAGCCCGAATTTCGCAGCGCCGTCGTCGATTGTCCGGCCGAGGCGCTCAATCGCCGGATCGAGGTGTTCGGCCTGCTGGACGGTGATCCGGGCCGCCGGCTGGTGGTCGCCTGTCCGTTGCCGGGCGGCGGCGTGGTGCTGACGGACCTGGGTTTCGTCGAAGAGACCATCTTGGCCCGGCCGCTCGTGGCCGCCCCCGCCAGGGTCAGCGGCGTGTTGCGCCGGCCCGATCCGCCCAGCGTGTTCAATCCGCCCGGACCGCGCGGCGGCGTCTGGTTCGCCAGGGACATTCCTCAAATGGCGGCCGCGCTCGGCGCCGATCGTGCGGCGCCGCTGTTCCTGTTCGCCAGCAAGAGCGCGATGCCGGAATGGCAGGCGCTGAAGCCCGCGCCCCTTCCCGACAATATTCCCAACCGCCATCTGGAATACGCCCTGACCTGGTACGGCCTGGCGGGCGTCCTGATCGCCTTCTACGGCGCCATGCTGTGGCGCAGGCGGAGACCGCGATGAACTACATCTCGACCCGGGCGGACGGCGCCGGCCGGCCCATCGGATTCCTCGACGCGGTGCTGGCGGGCCTGGCGCCGGATGGCGGCCTCTATGTGCCCGAGACCTGGCCGGCTTTCACGACCGAAGAGATCGCCGCCTTTGCCGGGCGTCCGTATGCAGAGGTGGCGGCGGCCGTGCTGGGCCGGTTCGCCGATGGCGAGATCCCGGCGGACGTGCTGGCCGAAATCTGCGCCGAGGCCTACGCCTCCTTCAGCCACGCGGCGACCTGCCCGGTCAGCCAGCTGACGCCCAACCTGTTCCTGGCCGAGCTCTTCCACGGGCCGACCCTGGCGTTCAAGGACGTGGCCATGCAGCTGCTGGCCCGGCTCTACGAGTATGTGCTCGACCGCCAGGGCCGAAGCCTGACCATCGTCTGCGCCACCTCGGGCGACACCGGCGGCGCGGCGGTCGAGGCGTTCCGCGGCCGGCGCAACGTGCGCATCGTCGCCATGTTCCCGGAAGGCCGCATCAGCGAGGTCCAGCGCCGGTTCATGACCACGGCCGAGGACGCCAATGTCGCCTGCCTGTCGGTCCAGGGCAGCTTCGACGACTGCCAGGCGATCCTGAAGGGCATGTTCGGCGACAGCGATTTCGCCTCGGCGGTCAAGCTGTCGGCCGTCAACTCGATCAACTTCGCGCGGATCGCGGCCCAGGCGGTCTACTACTTCACCTCCGCCGTGGCGCTGGGCGCGCCGCACCGGCCGGTGAGCTTCGCGGTGCCGACCGGCAACTTCGGCGACGCCTTCGCCGGCTACGTCGCCCATCGCATGGGCCTGCCGATCGAGCGCATTCTCGTGGCGACCAACGCCAACGACATCATGGCCCGCGCCTTCCAGGACGGCCGCTACAGCCGGGGCGTGGTGCAGGCGACCCAGAGTCCGGCGATGGACATCCAGGTCGCCTCCAACTTCGAGCGCCTGTACTTCGAGTGCGCGCGGCGTGACGCGCTGGAAACCGACCGGGCGTTCCGCGCCTTCGGCGAGACCGGCATCATGGACATCCCGCCCCAGGCGCACGCGGCGATGCGAGAGCTGTTCAGCGGGGCGGCGACCAGCGAGGCCGATACGGCTCGTACGCTGCTGTCGACGCTGAACGAGACCGGGCGGCTGATCGAGCCCCATACGGCCGTGGCCGTCTCGGCCGCCATGCGCCATCCCGCCGCCGGCCCGACTATCGTGCTGTCCACGGCCCACCCGGCCAAGTTCCCCGAAGCGGTGTCGGCCGCCACCGGCGTCACGCCGGGTCTACCCCGCGCGAGCTCGGACCTTTCCGCCCGCACCGAACGGTACGACCGCCTGCCCGCCGACGCCGAGGCGGTGAAGGCCTATGTGCGGGCGCTCAGCACGACGTGACCCTGTCCCGCGACACGCCCCGCATCCATGTCCTCGCCAACGGGGTGCGGGTGATCTGCGATCCCATGCCGGGGCTGCAGACCCTTGCTCTGTCGGTCGTCGCCGGCCGGGGCGCGGCCTTCGAGGACGCGCGCCGCTCTGGCTGGTCGCATCTGCTTGAGCACATGGTCTTCAAGGGCGCCGGCCGCCGGTCGGCCCGCGAGATCGTCGAGGCGGTCGAGGCCGAGGGCGGACAGGTCAACGCCGCGACGGGCTTCGAGCGCACCAGCTTCCAGATTCGCGCCCTCGCCGGAGGCCTGCCGCTGGGCATGGAGATCTGCGCCGATCTGATCCTGCGACCGACCCTCGATGCGGGGGACCTCGCCAAGGAGAAGTCGGTCATCGCCCAGGAGATCGCCGAGGCGGCCGATACGCCTGACGACCTGGTGTTCGAACTGGCTCAGGCGGCCGCGTTTCCGGACCAGCCCTGGGGGCGGCCGATCCTGGGCGAAAATCGCACCCTGAAGCCGGCCGATCCGGCCGCTCTGGCCGACTGGCGCGCCAGCCTGTACGCGCCGGACCGATTGGTCGTCAGCGCGGCTGGCGCGGTCGACGAGGATGAGTTGCTGGCCCTGGCCGAGCGGGCCTTCGGCGCCGAGCCGGCCATTGCGGGCGCGGCCCAGCCCCTGGCGCCGGCCTTCGCCGGCGGCGAGGCGGCCCGCAGCCGCCGTCTCGAACAGGCGCATCTGGTGCTGCTGCTGCCGGCCGGCGGCGCGCGCGATCCTGACTACTTCGCCCTGCGCCTGTTCGCAGAGATGCTAGGCGGCGGGATGTCCTCGCGACTGTTCCAGGAAGCGCGTGAGAGCCGGGGCCTGGCCTACGCCATTGACGCCTGGTCGGAGTCCTACGCCGACGGCGGCCTGTTCGGGGTCTACGCCGGCTGCGCGGCCGGGGATGCCGTGGAACTGGCCCAGGTCAGCGCCGGTGAGTTGCTCGCCCTCGCCGGACAGGTCGGCGAGGCGGAACTGGCGCGCGCCAAGGCTCAGCTCAAGGCCAGCCTCTTCATGGGCCGCGAGCAACCCCAGGCCCGTGCCGAGCAATCGGCCGGCCAGGCCCTGCTGTTCGACCGGCTGTTCTCGCCCGCGGAACTGGCCGAGGCCATCGACGCCGTCGGTCCGGCGGATATCGCCCGCGTCGGGGCGCGGCTGCTGCAGGGCGGCCAGGTGGCAGGCGCTGTTCTGGGTTCGAAGGCCGCGCTGGGCGCCGTGGCGGCGTTCGGCGAAGCGCTGGGTCGCGGCTGACGCTTGATTCCCCCGGCCAAGGCGCCAGTTTGCAGGCCATGGCCCTGATCGACTGGATGACCGGCGAGCCCGCCTTCCGTCTCGACGGAGGGGTCGTCCAGTTGCGCCCGCCGCGCCTCGCCGACCACCGCGAGTGGCAGGCCCTGCGCGAAGCCTCCCGCGCCTTCCTTCAGCCATGGGAGCCGACCTGGGCCCCCGACGATCTCTCCCGCGCCGCCTTCCGCCGCCGCCTGGACGCCTGGCGCCGCGACATGGAGGCCGGCCATACCTATCCCTTCTTCGTGTTCAGCGCCGCGACCGGGGAGCTTGCCGGCGGCGTCACCCTGTCGAACGTGCGGCGCGGCGTCGCCCAGGCGGGGACCATCGGCTACTGGTCCGGCGTCAGCCAGGCGCGGCGCGGCCATACCCTGGCGGCCGTGCGCGCTGTCAGCCGGTTCGCCTTCTCGACCCTGGGCCTGTCGCGGCTGGAGGCGGCATGTCTGCCGTCGAACGAACCGTCTGCCGCGTTGCTGCTGAAAGCGGGTTTCGTCGAGGAGGGCTATGCCAGTGCCTACCTCAAGATCAACGGCGCCTGGCGCGATCACCGGCTGTTCGGTTTGAACGCGCGAGAACGCGAGCGCGACTGCCCGGATCGCCCGCCCGGCGCCGCGCGAAGCACGCGCGCGTAACCGGTATCCTTGCGCCGCGAAGCACCCTAGCCTGTTCTCTCGCGCCGGGTGGACAGGCGCCAGGGGAAGGACGCGCCGCATGGCGCACGGCAACGGCGAGCGACGGGGGTGGGACACCGCCTCCACATTCGAGGCCCTCGGCGCTGCCGGGGTCACGCTCTGGACATGGTCGCCCGCTGAGGACCGGCTGCGGCTCACCGGGGCGACCCGGGGGCTTGGGCTCGCGCCGCTGGCCCCGGAATGCTCGTCGGCCGCCCTCCGCGCCCTGGTCCTGCCGCAGGACCGGATGCTGGCCGAGGAACTGCTGCGCCAGCAGCCCCCGTACACCGAGATCGCGCTGCGACTTCGCCTGCGCGGCGGCGAAGTCGCCATCTGGCGGGGCCAATGGCTGGAAGAGGGCGTACGCGCCGCCGGGGTGATCGCGCCCGAGACGGCCTTCGGCGCGACCGAGAAGGACAATCTGACCGGCCTCCTGGACCGGCGGAGCTTCATCGCCCGGGCCCGCGAGCGGCTGACTGCGCAGGGGCGCTATACCCTGGTGGTGGCGGATCTGGACCGGTTGCGTCGCCTGAACGAGGCGCTGGGCCACGAGCGCGCCGACCTGGTGCTTGCGGCGCTGGGCGCGCGGCTGACGGCGTCCTTCCCGCCCGATTCGTTGATGGCGCGGGTGGGGGAGGATGAATTCGCGGTCCTGACGCCGGGCATCGCGCCGGCCGGCGCGCGGCTTCGCGAGGCGCTGGAGCGGCCCTTGCGCATCGCCGGCTTCGACATTCACCCGACCCTGGCCGTCGGCGCCGTGGAGGCCCAGGGCGGAGACGAGGCGCCGGACGCGGCCGAACTGCTGCGCCGGGCCGAGCTGGCGGTCGAGGCGGCCAAGAGCGCGGGCAGGGGCGGGGGCGCCGCCTATGGCCGGGCGATGGAAAGCGACGGGCTCTCGCGGCTGGCGCTGGAAGCCGACCTGCGGGGCGCGATCGGCCGTGGCGAGATCTGCCCCTTCTTCCAGCCGGTCGTCCGCCTGGCGACGGGGGAGCTGTCGGGCTTCGAGGCCCTTTGCCGTTGGCGACATCCGCGCCGTGGCCTCCTGCCGCCGGACGAGTTCCTGCCGCTGGCCGAGGAAATGGGGCTGATGCAGGAGATCGGCGTGGTCATGCTGCGCGCCTCGGCGCGGCAGCTGGCCGACTGGCAGGCGGCCCATCCCCCGGCCTGGCAACTGACGGTCAGCGTCAACCTCTCCACCGGCGAGATCAACCGTCCCGGCCTGGTCGAGGATGTCTCCGGGCTGATCGCCAAGTACCGGATCCGGCCCGGCGCCCTGAAGCTGGAGATCACCGAGAGCGACATCATGCAGGACCCCGAGGGCGCCGCGAAGGTGCTGCGGGCGCTGCGCGACGGCGGCGCCGGCCTGGCCCTCGACGACTTCGGGACCGGGTTCTCCTCGCTCAGCTATCTGACGCGCCTGCCGTTCGATACGCTGAAGATCGATCGCTACTTCGTGCGCACCATGGCCGCCAACGAGGGGTCGGCCAAGATCGTCAGCTCGGTGGTCAAGCTGGGCCAGGACCTCAACCTCGAGGTCGTCGCCGAGGGCGTCGAGAACGCCTCGATGGCGTCCCGCCTGCTGGAACTGGGCTGCGATTACGGCCAGGGATTCGGCTACGCGCCGCCGCTGTCGGCGCAGGAGGCCGAGGTCTACCTCAACGAAAGCTATATCGACGGCGCAGCCCCGGTCCGCCGCCAGGGATAGGCCGCCCTCAGGCCCTGCCGGCCTGTCCCGACAGTTGCTCGGCGCTGACGCCTAGGCTGGCCAGGGCGCGTGACCACTTGTGGTCATGGTCGTCGCCGAAGATCAGCTCCGGATCGGGATCGGCGACAAGCCAGACGTTCTCCCGCATCTCGGCCTCGAGCTGGCCGGCGCCCCAGCCGGCGCAGCCCAGCGCCAGAATCGCCTTGCTGGGCGGGCCCTCGCCGGCCAGGGCCGAAAGAACGTCGCGCGAGGTGGTCAGGGCCAGGCCGTCTCCGACAGCCAGGGTGCCGATCTGGCCGGGGTAGTCGTCGGTGTGCAGGACGAAGCCGCGCTCGCGTTCGACCGGGCCGCCCATAAGCACGATGTCGTCCCGACCGTTCTCCGCGCCCTCGACGCCCAGCTTTTCCAGCAGGCTCTGCAGGGTGAGCCCGTCGACGGGGCGGTTCACGGCGATGCCCATGGCATGCTCGGCGTCGTGGGCGCACAGGCAGATCACGGCCCGCTCGAACCGCTCATCGCCTATGCCCGGCATGGCGATCAGCAGCCGCCCCGCCAGGAAGCCGGATTGATCGCCCGATTGTTCGGCAGCCTCGGAAGTCTGAACCATGCAGGGAACATCGTTCCGGAACACGACCGTTTCAAGTCGCACCGCTTGGCGGGGCCGCCGTCAGCCTCTATCTGGCGGAAGAGCCCAGAACCGGGACAGGGAGAGATACCGCGATGACCATCAAAGCCGGCGACACGCTGCCCGACGCCACCTTCATGACCAACAGCGCCGAAGGCCCGCGCCCGATCACCACCGACGAACTGTTCAAGGGCAAGACCGTGGCCCTGCTGGCGGTGCCCGGCGCCTTCACCCCGACCTGCTCGGCCAAGCACCTGCCGGGCTTCAAGGAGAAGGCCGCCGAGCTGCGCGCGAAGGGCGTCGACGCCATCGCCTGCGTGTCGGTCAACGACGTCTTCGTGATGAAGGCCTGGGGCGCCGACCAGGGCGTCGGCGACGACATCATCATGCTGGCCGACGGCAACGGCGACTTCACCAAGGCGCTGGGCCTGGAGATGGACGGCAGCAAGTTCGGCATGGGCACGCGCAGCCAGCGCTATTCGATGATCGTCAAGAACGGCGTCGTCGAAACCCTCAATGTCGAGCAGGGCGGCGAATTCAAGGTCAGCTCGGCCGACTACATGCTGGCCCAGCTCTAGGTCCTCCGGCGGCCCCTTCCCGCTAGGGGAGGGGTCAGCCCGCGAAGTCTTGCAGCAGGGCCTCGCCCTGCGTCACCGCCGCCGCCTGGCCTGGCACGCCGCTCAGCACCTGTCCGGCATAGAAGCGCCACAGGCCGTCCATGCGCGCATCGAGGCGCGCCTGGCGCAGCAGCATCCAGCCTCCAACCGTCTCGCCCGCCATGCGCAGGAAGGCCGTCGCTCCCGCCAGCGCGTCAGGCTGGCCGCGCCGTTCGGTCAGCCAGGCCGCGGCGGCCTCAAGGGCGTCGACTGCGGCCGCCAACTGCTGGCCCGACTCGCCGTCCAGCGCGGCGTCGGCCCTGATATCGGCCAGCAACCGGGCAAGAGGCGCGCCGCCGGCGAGGCCGAGCTTGCGGCCGACGAGGTCCATCGCCTGGATGCCGTTCGTGCCCTCGTAGATCGGCAGGATGCGGGCGTCGCGATAGTGCTGGGCCGCGCCGGTCTCCTCGATGAAGCCCATGCCGCCATGCACCTGCAGCGCCAGGCTGGCGGCCTCGACCCCGACGTCGGTCGACCAGCCCTTGGCGATGGGCGTCAGCAGCTCCTCGCGCAGCTTCGCCGCCTCGTCGCCGGCGCGCGCGAGGTCGGCGCAGACGGCGGTGGCCAGGCAGACGCCGCGCGCCGCCGACGTCTTGGCCTTGATGAGCATCAGGGTGCGCCGCACGTCCGGCAGGTCGAAGATCGGCGCTGGGTGCTGGCCGGTCCAGGGCGAACGCCCCTGGCGGCGCTCGCGCGCGAAGCCCAGAGCCTGCTGGTAGGCCCGCTCGGCGATGGCCACGCCCTGTGTCCCCACCTGCAGCCGCGCGGCGTTCATCATCGTGAACATGTGAGCGAGGCCCTGGCCCTCGACCCCGACCAGTTCGGCCCGCGCCCCCTCGAACAGCATCACGCAGGTGGGCGAGCCGTGGATGCCCAGCTTGTGCTCGATCGAGCCTGGCCGCAGCGCGTTGGCCGGGCCCAGAGCGCCGTCCTCGCCGACCAGCACCTTGGGGGCCAGGAACAACGAGATCCCCTTCACTCCGGCCGGAGCGTCCGGCGTGCGCGCCAGCACGAGGTGGACGATGTTGTCGGCCGCGTCGTGGTCGCCCCAGGTGATGAAGATCTTCTGACCGTGGAGCCGCCAGCCGCCCTCGCCATCGGGCTCGGCGCGGGTGGTTATGGTCGCCAGGTCCGAGCCCGACTGCGGCTCGGTCAGATTCATGGTGCCGGTCCATTCGCCGCTGACCAGGCGAGGGAGGTAGACGACCTTCTGCCGCTCCGAGCCATGGGCGGTCAGGGCCTCGATGGCGCCCTGGGTCAGCATCGGGCACAGGCCGAAGGCCAGGCAGGCCGACTGCACCATCTCGAAGACGGCGATCTCCAGCGCCTTGGGCAGGCCCTGGCCGCCGTGCTCGGCTGCGGCGGAGAGACTGTTCCAGCCGCCGGCGGCGAACTGTCGATAGGCGTCGGCGAAGCCCGGCGCGGCGGTCACCCGCCCGTTGGCGTAGGTCGCGCCCTTGAGGTCGCCGACCCGGTTCAGCGGCGCGATGACCTCGGCCGAGAAGGCGCCCGCCGCCTCCAGGATCGCCTGGACGGTATCCGCGTCCGCGTCCGGCCAGGCCGTCGCAAGCCGCTCCAGCCCCGCCGCCTTCAGGGCGAGGGCGATGTCTTCGACCGGCGGCTGGAAGGTCATGGCGGCTCCTTGTCGCGGGGGGACTGGCGCTGGGATGCGGTATCTATCTCCCGATCCCGGGAGGGAAAAGCGCGGCGCCCTCTTTTTGCCGCCCGCCTCCCGCCCTATGTCGGCAACAGAGGCAAGCACAGTTGGAGCCGCCATGTCGCGTGTCCTGGCCACAATCCTGATCTGCCTGTCGCTGGCCTCGCCGGCGGCGGCGGCGCCCAGCACCGATCCCGCGCGCATGCCCGCGGGAACCTACGAGCTGGAGAAGACCCACGCCTCGCTGATCGCCACGGTCCAGCACATGGGCATGAGCCGCTACACCATGCGGTTCAACCGTTTCGACGCCGCCTACGACTGGGACCCAAAGGCGCCCGACGCGGCGCGCCTGACCGTCTCCATCGACATGACCTCGCTCGATACGGGCGATCCGAAGACCAGCGCCAGCTTCGCGAAGGATGTCCTGAAGGCCGAACAGCACCCCAAGGCGACCTTCGTCTCGACCGCCATCCAGCGCGGTCCGGACGGGCGCGGCACGGTCACGGGCGAGCTGACCTTTCGCGGCGTGACGCGGCCGGTGACGCTGGACGTCGTCTTCCGCGGCTACGAAGCCGGCATCTTCGGCCAGCGCGCGGGGTTCTCGGCCCGGGGCGGCTTCAAGCGCTCCGACTTCGGCTCCCGCGAGCACGGCCTGTTCGCCGGCGACGATATTGAACTGGTCATCGAGGTCGAGTTCGTCCGAAAGTGAGCGCCATGTCGAACACTCCCGCTTCCGCCCAGGCCCGTTACAGCAGCGTGGCCATCCTCCTGCACTGGCTGATCGCGTTGCTGATCATCGGCAACGTCGCCCTGGCCTGGACCGCCGACGAGCTCGAAGGGGCGGCCAAGGCCGGGCTGATGGGCTGGCACAAGACGCTGGGCATCAGCATCCTGCTGCTCAGCCTCGCGCGGCTGGCCTGGCGACTGACGCACCGGCCGCCGCCGCTGGGCGATCATCTCAAGGCCTGGGAGCGCTGGCTCGCCCATATCGTCCACTGGGGCTTCTATGTGCTGATGATCGGGCTGCCGCTGTCCGGCTGGGCGCTGGTCTCGGCCAGCCCCCTGATCCAGGTCTATCCCATCGACATGTTCGGCCTGTTTGACTGGCCGGCCATCGGACCGCTGTCCGACCTGCCGCCGCGCGAGATGCGCGAGGCGCACGAGTTGTTCGAGGGCATCCACAACTTCCTGGCCAAGCCGCTGATCTACGTCCTGTTCCCGCTGCATGTGCTGGGCGCGCTCAAGCACCAGTTCATCGACAAGGACAACGAGCTGGCCCGCATGCTGCCGTTCCTGCGGCGCGGCGCCTGACCGGAGATTCCGTCATGAACCGCCTGATCGCCCTCGTCGCCCTTCTCCTGCTGGCGGCGACGCCGGCCGCCGCCGCCCCGGCGCAGGCCTGGAGCGTGGACGCCGCCGGCTCCCGGATCGGCTTTTCCTCGACCTTCGGGGGCGAGGCCTTCTCCGGCGCCTTCCGTCGCTGGGACGCCCAGATCCGCTTCGATCCCGCCAATCTCGCCGGCTCCAGCGCCGTGGTGACCATCGATATGACCTCGGCCGCCACGGGAGACGCCGACCGTGACGGCGCCCTGCCGACCGCCGCCTGGTTCTCGGCCAAGGCCCATCCCAGGGCCGTGTTCCGGGCCACCGGCTTCAAGGCGCTGGGCGGCAATCGCTATGAAGCGACCGGGACCCTGACCCTGCGCGGCGTCACCCGGCCATTGACCCTGCCCTTCAGCCTCGTCATCACCGGCGATCAGGCGAAGATGGACGCCAGGATCAGCCTCAGCCGGCTGGCCTACGGCGTGGGACAGGACGAGTGGAAAGCGACCAACGTGATCCCCGACGCGGTCAGCGTGACGATCTCGGTCAAGGCGCGGAAGGCGAAGTAGCCGCCGCCGCCCGGGCGCTGGCCGCGGGCGAGCTTGTCCTGCTGCCGACCGAGACGGTCTACGGCCTGGCCGCCGACGCCGCGAACCCGCGCGCGGTAGCCGCCATCTTCGAGGCCAAGGGCCGGCCGCGCTTCAACCCCCTCATCGCCCATGTCGCCGACCTGGAGGCGGCGCGCCGGATCGCCCGCCTCGACGACCAGGCGCTGGCCCTGGCGCGGGCGTTCTGGCCGGGTCCCCTGACACTGGTGGCGCCGGTCGCCGACACCCGGGCCGTCTGCGATCTCGCCCGGGCAGGCCTCGACACCGTGGCCGTCCGCGCGCCCGGCCATCCGCTTGCCCGGGACCTGCTGGCGCGGTTCGGCGGGCCGGTCGTGGCGCCCTCGGCCAATCGCTCCGGACGGCCCAGCCCGACGACCTTCGCCGACGCCATGGACGAGACCGGAAACCGGGTCGCCGCCGCCCTGGACGGCGGCCCCTGCCGGGTCGGGCTCGAATCGACCGTGGTCGCAGTGCTCGATGGCCCGCCCCGTCTGCTGCGCCCCGGAGCGATCACCCGGGACCAGCTGGAAGCGGTTGTCGGGCCCTTGGCCGAGGCCCAGGACGACGCCCGCCGCTCGCCCGGCCGCCTCGCCCTTCACTATGCGCCCGATGCCCCGGTGCGGCTGAACGCGGATGCGCCGGGCGAGGGCGAGGCCTTTCTCGCCTTCGGGCCGTTTCCGCCTGGTCCCCGCGTCTTCAACCTCAGTCCGGCCGCAGACCTGGCCGAGGCGGCGGCGAATCTTTTCGCCATGCTCCGCGCCGCCGACCGGACACGCCCCTCCGCCATCGCCGTGGCGCCGATCCCCGCCGAAGGCCTGGGCGAGGCGATCAACGACCGGCTGACCCGGGCCGCCGGCTATGTGGGCTGAAGGCCTGACGTCCTGACCCCAGAATTTGCGGGCAGATCACGCGCGAAAGCGTATCATCCGCCGCCATGACCGCTCCCGTTCCCGCCGACGTCATCTCCCGTCTCAAGGCCGTGCTCGGCGAGGACGGCTGGAGCGATGATCCCGCCCGCCTCGCGCCCCGGCTGGAGGAATGGCGCGGTCGCTGGCGGGGGACCACGCCGCTGATGGTCCTGCCGCGCTCGACCGCCGAAGTTTCTGCCGTGGTAGGGGTCTGTGCGGCCTCCGGCGTGGCGATCACGCCCCAGGGCGGCAACACCGGCCTGGTGTCCGGCCAGATTCCCCAGGGCGAGATCCTTCTTTCTACCGAACGGCTGAACCGGGTCCGCGACATCGACGCCTTCGACGACGTCATCGTCGCCGAGGCCGGCGTCACCCTGGCGGCGGTGCACGAGGCGGCGGCGGCCGCGCGACGGCGATTCCCGCTGGGTCTCGCATCCGAGGGTTCGGCGACCGTGGGCGGCGTCATCTCGACCAACGCCGGCGGCACCCAGGTGCTGCGCTTCGGCTCGACCCGCAACCTGGTGCTGGGCCTGGAGGCGGTGCTGCCGAACGGCGAGGTCTGGAACGGGCTCAAGCGGCTGCGCAAGGACAACACCGGCTACGATCTCAAGCAGCTGCTGATCGGGGCGGAGGGCACGCTGGGCGTCGTCACGGCCGCCAGCCTCAAGCTGCATCCCGTGCCTGTCTCCACAGCCACCGCCTTCTGCGGCCTGGCCAGCGCGACTGACGCCATCGCCCTGCTGGCCCGCGCCCGCGAGGAGACCGGCGGCGCGGTGGAGGCGTTCGAGCTGATGGGCCGCCTGGGCGTGGCTCTCGCTCTCAGGAACATCCCCGGCCTGCGCGAGCCGCTTGAGGCCGTTCATCCCTGGTACGTTCTGATCGAGACCACCAGCGGCGAGCCCGGCGTGGCGGAGGCGGCGCTGGAGCGGCTGCTCGCCCGGGCGCTGGAGGACGGGCTGGTGGCCGACGCAGCCGTCGCCCAGACGCAGTCCCAGGCCCACGCCTTCTGGGCCGTGCGCGAGAACCAGTCCGGCGGACAGAAGGCCGAGGGCGCCGCCTGGAAGCACGACGTTTCCGTTCCGGTCTCCCGCATGGCCGACTTCATCGACCAGGCGACCCGGGCGGTCGAGGCGTTCCACCCCGGTGTGCGGGTCGTCGCCTTCGGCCATGTCGGCGACGGCAATGTCCACTATGACGTGCTCAAGGCCGAGGGCGGCGACGACGGCGCCCACAACGCCCTGCGCGACCAGGGCTCGCGCATCGTACATGACATCGTCGCGGCCATGGAGGGGTCGATCTCGGCCGAACACGGCCTGGGCGCGGCCAAGACCGCCGAAGCCTTGCGCTACAAGAGCCCGGTGGAGGTTGAGGCGCTTCGGGCCCTGCGCGCGGCGCTCGATCCCGGCCGGATCATGAACCCCCGCGTCCTCTTCTAGAGCCGGGCGCGATCTGATGGAATCAGGTCGCGCCCGGCCTGACGCTCCATGGTCGCGCGTTTCAACCGACTACCGGGTCCCGCTAGTCGGAACGCGCTCTGGGCAACTCGCGGCTGGCCTTTCCCTCGGGGCGCCCCTATGTCGGCGCCATGCTGATGGTCATCTCCCCTGCCAAGGCGCTGGACTTCACAGCGCCTGACCGGCCTCTGCCCCTGACCCAGCCGCGCCTGGGCGAGGATGTGGCCGAGCTGTCGAAGACCACCCGCAGGCTGGGCGTGGGCGACCTGCGCCGGTTGATGCATTTGTCGGAGGCCCTGGCGTCGCTCAATCATGCGCGCTTCCAGGCTTTCGATCCCGCCAGTGAGGATGGCCTGCAGGCGGCGATCGCCTTCAACGGAGATGTCTACGCCGGCCTCTCGGCCCGCACGCTCGACAAGCCGGCCTTCGCCTGGGCCCAAGACCATCTGCGCATCCTGTCGGGCCTCTACGGCGTCCTGCGCCCTGCCGACGCCATCCAGCCCTACCGCCTCGAGATGGGCACGCGCCTGAAGACCCGACGCGGCCGCACCCTCTACGACTTCTGGGGCGAGCGGGTTTCCAGGATGCTCAACGAGGACGCCGAGGGTCACGCCGACCCGACGCTCGTCAACCTCGCCAGCCAGGAATACTTCGGCGCCGTGGACGCCCGCGCGCTCAAGCTGCCCCTGGTCACCTGCCTCTTCCTCGAAGAGAAGGACGGCGAGCATCGCCAGATCAGCTTCTACGCCAAGAAGGCCCGGGGCCTGATGGCGCGCTACGCCATCGACCAGCGCATCGACCGGGCCGAAGACCTGCGCGCCTTCGATACAGCCGGCTACGCCTGGAGCCGCGAGCGTTCGAGTGATGCCGAATGGGTGTTCACCCGGCCCCAGCCGCCGCCTCCCTCGGCGCAAAAGGCCGGCTGACGCGCCCCCGGGGCTCGTAATTCATAGTCTGATGAATTATAGCGCCTCGCATGCGGCGGCGTCAAAAGCTATGTTGCGCTGCACAATAAGAAGATTTCGGAGTGCGCGACCATGGACCACGGGCTGGCCGGACAGGCGGCGATCGTCACGGGATCGACCAGCGGCATCGGCCTTGCGCTGGCGCGCGGCCTGGCGAAGGCGGGCGTCAACGTGATGCTCAACGGCCTGGGCGATCTGGCCGCCATCGAGCGGACCCGGCTGGAGCTGGCCGCCGAGACCGGTGTGGAGGTGCTCTATCACGGCGCCGACATGACCAGCGGCTCGGAGATCACCGACATGGTGGCCCAGGCCCAAGCCGCCTTCGGCCGGCTGGACATCCTGGTCAACAACGCCGGCATCCAGCATGTCTCGCCGATCGACGCCTTCCCGCCCGAGACGTGGGACCAGATCATCGCCATCAACCTGACCTCCAACTTCCACGCCATTCGCGCGGCCGTGCCGCTGATGAAGGCGGCCGGGCGGGGGCGGATCATCAACCTGGCGTCGGCCCACGGCCTGGTCGCCAGTCCGTTCAAGGCCGCCTATGTCGCCGCCAAGCACGGGGTGCTGGGCCTGACCAAGACGGTGGCCCTCGAACTGGCCGAGCAGAACATCACCTGCAACGCCATCTGCCCTGGCTATGTGCACACCCCGCTGGTCGACGGCCAGATCAAGGACACCGCCAAGGCGCGCGGCATGACCGAGGACCAAGTCGTGCGCGATGTCATCCTCGCGGCCCAGCCGACCAAGGCGTTCGTGACCTTCGACCAGCTGATCGGCATGATGCTCTATCTGGCCAGCGACCTCGGGGCCTCGGTGAACGGCGCGGCGCTGTCGATCGATGGCGGCTGGACCGCCGGCTGATCCCGCCCGGTCCCGGCCGCCAGGCTGTGGGAGACCGCCAGTGAGCGAACCTGAGGTGAAGCGGCCCGTCGCCACGGTCGGGGTGGTCTGCCTGCGCGCCGACGAGGTGCTGCTGGTTCGGCGCGGCAACCCGCCCCGCCAGGGCCAGTGGAGCCTGCCGGGCGGACGGCTCGAATGGGGCGAGACGCTGGTGCAGGGCGCCTTGCGCGAACTCTTTGAGGAAACCGCGGTGCGGGCCGAGATCCTCGGCCTTGTCGATGTCGTTGACGGGGTGATGTCCAGCCGCACCAGCGGCGAGGTCGTGCGCCACTACATCATGATCGACTTCGCCTGCCGCTGGCTGGAGGGCGAGCCGAAGGCCGGCGACGACGCCGACGACGCCCGCTTCTTTCCGCTGTCCGAAGCCCTCGCGGCGGTCGAGTGGGAAGAGACGCGGCGGGTCATCTCCGAGGCGGCGGAACGATTCGGACAGCGCTGAACCTGCGCGCTTGACGTCCCCGGCGTCAGCATCGCTTGATGGGTTCAAACAATCGTTCCAACGGGTTTTCGCGGGAGAATCGACCATGGCCTATGCCCCCTTCAACCTTGCCGGCAAGGTTTCCCTCGTCACGGGCGGCAACCGCGGCATCGGCTTTGGCATGGTCGAGGCCCTGGCCCAGGCCGGGTCGGACGTCGTGATCTGGGGCTCGTCCGCCGAGCGCAACCAGGAGGCCGAGGGCAAGCTGACCAGCTATGGCGTCCGCGTCCTCGCCCAGACGGTCAATGTCGCCGACGAGGCGGCCGTGGTCGCCGCCATGGCCGAGGCGGCTACCGCCATGGGCCGTATCGACACCGTGATCGCCAACGCCGGCATCGGCGGCGGCGCCCGCTCGTTCGCCGAGATGTCGACCGAGACCTGGCGCCGTGTGATGAGCGTCAACATGGAAGGCGTGTTCTGGACCTTCCGCGAGGCCTGCAAGCACATGATCGAGCGCGCCAACGCCGGCGATCCCGGCGGTTCGCTGGTCGGCGTCGCCTCGCTGGCGGCCATCGAGGGCGCGGCCCGCAACGAGGCCTACGCCGCCACCAAGGGCGGGGTGATCTCCATGGTCAAGTCGGTGGCCGTCGAGCACGCCCGCTACGGCGTGCGCGCCAACGCCATCCTGCCCGGCTGGATCGCCACCGACATGACGGCCGGCGCCCAGGATAATCCGGCCTTCGCCGAAAAGGTCATCCCCCGCGTACCCGCCCGCCGCTGGGGCGAGCCGGCCGACTTCGGCGGCGTGGCCGTCTATCTGGCCTCCAACGCCTCCAGCTACCACTCGGGCGACACCTTCGTCATCGACGGCGGCTACGCCATCTTCTGATGCCCGCCGGGGTCGGCGACACGGGCTGCAGGTCCGGCGCCGACATACCGACCATCCATGCCGCGACGATCCTGGGGAGGAATGTCATGGGTCTGCACACGCCGCTTTGCGATCTTCTTGAAGTCGAACACCCGATCATGCTGGCCGGCATGGGCGGGGTCTCCTACGCCGAACTGGCGGCCGCCGTTTCCAACGCGGGCGGCTATGGCGTGCTCGGCATGGCCGGCCGCGGGCCGGACTTCATCCGCGACCAGATGCGGCGGGTGCGCCAGCTGACCGACAAGCCGTTTGGCGTCGATCTCCTGGCGGCGAGCCCCGAGAGCCTGACCGCCAGCGTCGATGTCATCATCGAGGAGGGCGCATCGTCCTTCGTCGCGGGCCTGGGCGTGCCCATGCCGATCATGGAGCGGCTCAAGAAGGCCGGCCTCAAGGTCATGGTCGTCTGCGGCGCGGTGAAGCACGCGGTCAAGGCCGAGCAGGCCGGCTGCGACGCCGTCATCTGTCAGGGCGGCGAGGGCGGCGGCCACACCGGGCTCGTCGGCACCATGCCGCTGGTCGCCCAGGCGGTCGAGGCGGTGAAGGTGCCGGTCGTGGCGGCTGGCGGCCTCTATGACGGGCGGGGCCTGGCGGCGGCCCTCGCGCTCGGCGCCACAGGCGTCTGGATGGGCACCCGCTTCATCGCCAGCCAGGAGGCCCACGCCGGCGACCTCTATCGCCAGACGATTCTCGAATCGGCCGACGAGGACACGATCCGCACTCGCTGCTACAGCGGCAAGCCGATGCGGGTGCGCAAGAACCCCTATGTCGATGACTGGGAATCGCGGCCGGGCGACATCCAGCCCTTCCCGGTTCAGGCCGGAATCAGCATCCAGAACAACGCCATGGGCGGAATCGGCGGCCAGACCGAGGGTCTCGACCCCGACAAGAGCTGCTTCGCCATGGGCCAGAGCGCCGGGGGCGTCCACGATGTGCTGCCGGCGGGCGAGATCGTCAGGCGCATCATGGCCGAGGCGGAAGCGGCCATTGGCCGTGTCGCGGCCATTCGTCAGGCCGAGCCGGCCTGACGCCTCGCCGCTGTCGGGCGGGACACGGGCGCTGCGCCGCCTCATCCGGCCTCTGCCATTCGGCAGCCGCCAAGAGGGGCGAAATAGCCTAGCAATATCAGTGCTTTAAATACTGCCCAACCAGCCTTGACGCACCGCAGCGCGGTCTATAGGTTCCGCGCCGATCAAGCTGGGCCCCGGGGGTGTTCCTCAGGGCCGTTTGCAGAGCTGACCGCTCCCATGCCTAGGGCCGACGACAACCGCGAAGAGGCGCTTCGCCGCCTCGAAGAACGGGCCGCCGCACTCAAGGCGAGGACCGCTCCGACGGCGTCGCACGCCGCGGGGGAGGCGGCGGTCAGCCAGGCGTGGCGGATTCTGGCCGAACTGCTGGGCGGCGTGCTCATCGGTCTGGCCATCGGGGCTGTCATCGACCGTTTCCTGCCGACCAGCCCCTGGGGGATGATCGGCGGGGTGCTCGGCGGGTTCGCGCTGTCGCTGGTTCTGGCGAAGCGCACCGCGGACAGGTTGATGGCGCAGGCGAGGGCGGCGCAGGGGGACCATCCCCCGGCGGTTGTCGACGTCGAGGATGACGAAGATTAAGGAGCGATAGGCCCGTGGCCGATCCGTTGCATCAGTTCCAGATCCAGAAGATCGTCGAGCTTCCCGACGTGACCCTGCCTGTCATCGGCACGGTCGACCTGGCCTTCACCAACTCGCACCTCGCCATGACCATCGCCTTCCTGGTGATCGTCGGCTTCATGGCCCTGGTCACTTCCAGCGCCAAGGTCGTGCCCGGCCGGCTCCAGGGGGTGGGTGAGCAGCTTTTCGGCCTGATCGACAACCTCACCAGTTCGATCATCGGCCACGAGGGTCGCAAGTACGCGCCCTTCGTCTTCACCATCTTCACCTTCATCCTGGTGATGAACTTCCTGGGCATGCTGAACGTGCCCGGCGTCCTGCATATGTTCACCGCCACCTCGCAGATCGCCGTGACCGCCACCTTCGGCCTCGTCACCATCGGCCTGGTGCTGATCGTCGGCTTCGCCAAGCATGGCCTCGGCTTCTTCAAGCTGTTCGTGCCGGGCGGCGTGCCGTGGGTGCTGCTGCCGGTCATCGTGCTGATCGAGTTCGTCTCCTTCCTCCTGCGTCCCGTCACCCTGACCCTACGTCTGTTCGGCAACATGATGGGCGGCCACGTCGCCCTGAAGGTGTTCGCCGGCTTCGTCGGCGCCGCCGCCATCGGTTCGATCGGCTGGCTGGGCGTGATGGTCGGCCCGCTCTCCTTCGGCATGGTCACCGCGCTGACCGCCCTGGAGTTCCTGGTGGCCTTCCTGCAGGCTTTCGTCTTCGCCGTTCTGACCACCATCTATCTGAACGATGTGGTCAATCTCGGTCACGGCCACTAAAAGCGGCCGCAACCGTCCAACCCTTGAACCTCTAAACCCAACTAGGACTAGACTCTCATGGATCCTCAAGCCGCCAAGTTCATCGGCGCGGGCCTCGCGACCCTGGGCATGATCGGCGCCGGTATCGGCGTGGGCAACATCTTCGGCAACTTCCTGGCGGGCGCGCTGCGCAACCCGTCGGCCGCCGCGGCCCAGATCGGCAACCTGTTCGTCGGCGCGGCCCTGGCCGAAGCCCTGGGCATCCTGGCCTTCGTGCTCGGCATCCTGATCTACACCGCCTAAGCACGTATTGACCTTGCCGGCGCGTCTGCCCTCCGGGCGGCGCGCCGCACTGGGACACCGGTATGGCCACTCCTGATCCGCACGCCGCTTCGGCGGGTGACACCCACGCGACCACCGAAGCCCATGGCTCCGGCGGTCTGCCGCAGTTCGAGTTCCAGCACTGGGCGGGTCAGATCGCCTGGCTGCTGATCCTGTTCGTCGCCCTGTACTTCCTGATGTCGCGGGTGTTCATCCCCCGGCTGCGCAAGGTGCTGGACGAGCGGACCGGCACCATCGCCGGCGCGCTGGAACAGGCCCGCAAGGTCCAGGAAGAGGCCAACGCCCAGGCCGCGCAGGCCCAGGCCGAGCTGGCCGAGGCCCGCGCCAAGGCCCAGCGCCTCGCCGCTGACGCCCGCGCCAAGGCCGTGGCCGAGTCCAACGCCCGCCAGGCGGCCGAGGACGAGAAGCTGGCCGGTCGCATGGCCGAGGCCGAAGCCCGCATCCGCGCCTCGCGCGACGCGGCCATGGCTCACGTCTCGACCATCGCCTCCGACACGGCCTCCGCCATCGTCGAGAAGCTGACCGGCGCCGCCCCCAAGGCCGCCGACCTCAACGCCGCCCTGGCGGCCGCCAAGGAAGGGGCCCGCTGATGATGGAGTTTCTGGGCAGCCCCGAGAACTGGGTCGGCTGGGGCCTCATCGCCTTCCTGGGAATCGTCGTCTTCGTCGGCGGCTTCAAGAAGATCGCCGGCGGGCTCGACGAGAAGGCCGCCGCCATCCAGGCCGACCTCGACGAAGCGGCGCGCCTGCGCGCCGACGCCGAGGCGATGCTGGCCGAGATCCGCAGCCAGCGCGAGGACGCCGAGGCCCAGGCCAAGGCCATGATCAAGGCCGCCGAAGCCGACGCCGCCCGTCTGGCGGAGGAAGCCAAGGCCAAGCTGGAAGAGACCATCGCCCGCCGCACCCTGCTGGCCGAGCGCAAGATCGCCACCGCCGAGGCCCAGGCCGAAGCCGAGGTGAAGTCGGCTGCCGCCGACCTCGCCACCCAGGCGGCCGAGCGCCTACTGGTCGCCCGCGCTGCGGCCGCCAAGTCCGATCCCGCCATCGACGCGGCGATCAGCCAACTGGCCACCCGGCTGCAATAGTCAGGGTCGCGGCGCCCGCGCCGGACTGAACGATCCGAAGGGCCTTCCGGCATCGACGTCGGGAGGCCCTTTCTCGTTGGGCGCTGCCGCGTCAGCGTTGTCAATTATTCACCAGTCGCGCCCGGTCGAGGCGTGCGCCCTGGCGGCGGCTGGTAACAGAACCGCGTTTCGACTGCCCCCGCACGACCCACATCTGTTGCAGGCGCAACCTACATTCGCCCCCGCGAACACCCCCCTTGCCCCGTCTTGTACGGCCACATTCCCTACGCCGGCCGGCCGCTACGGCCGCAATCCCTTGCCCGCCCTGCTTTTCGATGTGGGGGAGGGGCGTATAATGCTGTAGCGGCCTGCCGGCGGACCGTGAGGGGGAGCGTCATGCACAATCGGATCTTGGCGGGCCTCGTGGCCGGCGCTGTCCTGGCGTTCGCCTCGCCGGCGGCGGCGCTCGAGGCCGAATGCCTCTGGCAGGGCCTGTCCTCCGGAACCCGCGACGCGATCATCGAAGGCTATCGCCAGGGCGGGGCGGAGACCCTGGTGTTCCCCCAACTCAACGACCGGGACCTGGACACCCTGTTCCGCCGCTGCGGCGTGACCCATCAGAACTCCCGCGTCGCCGGCACCCTGCTGGCCGCGGTGATGATCGAACGCGCGGCCGAGGCGGTCCTCAGCGAGCGCCACGGCCTCAAGCCGGCGACGCTGGACCAGGCTTGGCGCGCCGCCCCGGCGGACGCCCGCGCCGCCGCGACCGTCTACGCCAGGGCCCTGGGGACCGGTCAGCGCGGGGTTGACGGCACGGCGTTCGAGGCGTTGGTCGACGCCATGCTTGCTCGCCTGCGCCTTCCGCCCGAAGCTCGCGAGCACCTCCAGGCCTGGGTCTACGGGCGCGCCAACCGCGAGGACCAGGAGGGCCGCTGACGCGGGCCGCGCCTGGCGCCAACCACTTGCGCCAAACTCTTGCGCCTTGGGGCTTCCCGGTCCACGGTCGGCTGCTTTCACAGGAACCGTTCCATGCGTCTCGTCGCCCGTCTCGCCGCCGCCTGCGGCGCCCTTGGCCTCCTCGCCGTGGCCACGCCCGCCTTCGCTGTCGACGCCGACTGCGTCTGGAACCAGCTGCCCGCCGAGCGGCGGACGCAGATGGTCGAGGACTATCGCCGCGAAGGCTTCGCGGCTCTCGGCAAGATCGACATCGAGGAAAGCGAGCTGACCTCGCTTGGACCTGCCTGCGGCGTGACCGACGACACCGCCGAGGACGCCGGCTTCCTCATCGTCGGCGTCTGGGTCGAGCGGGCCTCGCAGGTGGTGCTGTCCGATCGCTACGGCGTTGCTTCCGGCGCCCTGCCGAAGGCCTGGCAGGCCCTGACGCCCAGCGAACGCAGCGCCGTGGCCGTCCTGTCGGTGGATATCGTCAAGGGGCGCAACCCCGACTCCGCCCCGCTCGACCAGGCCCTGCCCAAGGTCGTCCAGAGCCTTGGGTTGGCTAACGTCGACGGCGAGGTGGTCGGCCATGTGATGGCCTACATGCTGGGGCGCGGCCTCATGGACGCCTTGTCGGACTGACCGGTCCGGTCAGATCTCGATCGGGCGGGTCGGCGCCGGGCGGCGCTTGCGCGGCTTGAGCCGCTTGCGCAGGCGCGTGGCGAACCGGCTGGTCCTGGCCTGGACGAAGAAGCGCTCGATCTTCAGGGCCTGATGCCAGGCCATGGCGCCGACCGGCGCGCCCGGCCGCATGACCCGGCGCAGCGGCGCCAGGCGCGGGAACCGGCGAACAGCGCGGACGAACCAGCGCTTGGCCCTGTAGCTGTTACGCAGGACGATGATCAGGCCAACCGCCATCACCGGCACGCCGAACGGCCCGGGCAGGGGCGCGATGATGACCCCCAGGAGGATGGTGAGCACGCCGGCGGCGATCAGGGCCATGCGCAGCATACGTTCCACGACGCCGCGCGGCGGACGCACGGTGAAGGGCACGGCTATGGGGACGCTTGGACGTGGCATGTTGGAATGAACCCGCGAGAAGGACGGCCGATCCCGTCCCCTCCGACATTCCCGATATGGTGTGGCGCCGCTGCGCCTGAAAGGCGCCGGAACCGTGCATGACCAAGGTTTAACCTGTGAAGCCGGACAGGTTTTCTAAACCCCGCCCGGCCCGCCGGACTATTCCGCCGCGACCGCCTCAGGCGCCGGCGGGGTCCAGCGCAGGCGGGGCTTGCGCGCCGCCAGCGTCTCGTCCAGCCGCCGCATCGGGGCGGTGTAGGGAGCGCCGGTGAAGCGGGCAGCGTCGCCGGCCTTCGCCGCCTCCGCCAGGGCGCGTAGCGCCCCGATGAAACGGTCCAGCTCCTGTTTCGACTCCGTCTCGGTCGGCTCGATCAGCATCGCCCCGTGGACGACCAGTGGGAAGTACATGGTCATCGGGTGGAAGCCCTCGTCGATCATCGCCTTGGCGAAGTCGAGGGTGGTGATCCCCGTGCCTTCCAGCCAGGTGTCGTCGAACAGGGCCTCGTGCATGCAGGGCCCGTCCGGGAAGGCGGGCGTCATCAGGTCGCTGAGGCGCGCCTTGATGTAGTTGGCGTTCAGCACCGCGTCCTCGGCCACCTGCCGCAGGCCATCGGCGCCGTGGCTGCGCATATAGGCGTAGGCGCGGACATACATGCCCATCTGGCCGTGGAAGGCGCTCATCCGGCCAAAGGCGGCCGCCGCGTCGCCGACGGCGTCTTCCTCGAGCCGCAGGCCATCGGGACCGTGCACCAGCCAGGGTGTCGGCGCATAGGGCGCCAGCGCCTCGCTGAGCACCACCGGTCCCGCGCCGGGCCCGCCGCCGCCATGGGGCGTGGAAAAGGTCTTGTGCAGGTTGATGTGCATGGCGTCGACGCCGAGATCGCCCGGCCGAACTCGTCCGACGATGGCGTTGAAGTTGGCCCCGTCGCAGTAGAAGTAGGCGCCGGCCGCATGGGTCAGCCGGGCGATCTCGACGATGTCCCGCTCGAACAGGCCGCAGGTGTTGGGGTTGGTGACCATGATGGCCGCCACGTCCGGACCAAGCTTGGCTTCCAGGTCGGCCAGGTCGACCCGGCCGTCGTCGGTCTGGGCGATCTCGCGCACGCTGTAGCCGACGAAGGCGGCGGTAGCGGGGTTGGTGCCGTGGGCGCTGGTCGGGACCAGAACCACCTTGCGGGCGGCGTCGCCGCGCGCCTCGTGCGCCGCCCGGATCGCCAGGATGCCGCACAGCTCGCCGTGCGCGCCGGCCTTGGGCGTCAGCGCGACCGCCGGCATGCCGGTCAGGGTCTTCAGCCAGTGGGCCAGCCGGTCCATCAGCTCCAGCGCACCCGGTACGGTGGACTGCGGCTGCAGCGGGTGGATGTCCGCGAACCCGGCCAGCCGCGCCATCTTCTCGTTGAGGCGCGGGTTGTGCTTCATCGTGCAGCTGCCCAGCGGATAGAGCGCCAGGTCGATGGCGTGGTTCTTCTGGCTGAGCCGCACGTAGTGACGGACGGCCTCGGGCTCCGACAGGCCTGGCAGGCCGATCGGCGCGGTGCGCGTCAGGCCCTCAAGGTCGCCGGCGTCCGTCGCCGTCTCGGCAAGGTCGACGCCGGTCTTGTCACAGCCGCCGAGCTCGAAGATCAGCGCCTCGTCCTGCAGCAGGCCCCGGCCCCCGGTCAGGGTCGAGAAGCCGCCGGCCTGATCGACCGTATTGGGCGTGGTGGGGCGTCCAACGCTGTTCATGCTCATGCCAGCACCTCGGCGAGTTCGGCCTTGAAGGCTTCGATATGGTCATCTGTCGTGGTCTCGGTCGCGCAGACCAGCAGGACATCGTCCAGGCCGGCTCCGGGCTCCAGCCGGCTGAACGGCACCCCGCCCAGCACGCCGCGCGCCGCCAGCGCCTCGACCACCTCGGCGGCGGGCTTGGGCAGACGAACAGCGAACTCGTTGAAGAAGCGCGGCGTCAGCACCTCGACACCGGCCACGGACGCCAGGGCGTCGCGGGTCTTGCGAGCCTGGGCGTGATTGATCGCCGCCAGCCGGCGCAGGCCCGTTTCGCCCAGCAGCGACATGTGGATCGTGAAGGCCAGGGCGCAGAGGCCGCTGTTGGTGCAGATGTTGGAAGTCGCCTTGTCGCGGCGGATGTGCTGTTCGCGGGTCGACAGCGTCAGGACGAAGCCTCGCCGGCCATCGGCATCGACCGTCTCGCCGCACAGGCGTCCCGGCGCCTGGCGCACCAGCTTCTCACGGAAGGCGAAGAGCCCGACATAGGGACCGCCGAAGTTCAGGGCGTTGCCGATCGACTGGCCCTCGGCGGCGACGATGTCTGCCCCCATCTCGCCCGGCGACTTGAGCAGGCCCAGGGACACCGCCTCGGTGGTCACCACGATCAGCAGGGCGCCGGCCGCGTGCGCCGCCTCGGCGATACGGGTGACGTCCGTGGCCGTGCCGAACACGTTGGGCGTCTGGACGACGACACAGGCGGTGTCGCTGTCGATGGCCTCGATTACGGCCGCCTCTGCATCGACGGCGACCGGCATCCGGGTGGTGGCGACGCCCGCCACATGCACCAGGGTCTCGATGCTGCGGGCGTACTGCGGATGCAGCCCGCCGGACATCACCGCCTTGTTCCGGCGCGTCACCCGCGAGGCCATCATCACCGCCTCGCCGGCGGCGGTGGAGCCGTCGTAGAGGCTGGCGTTGGCCAGATCCATCCCGGTCAGGGCCGCGACCTGTGTCTGGAACTCGAACAGGACCTGCAGCGTGCCCTGGGCGATCTCGGGCTGATAGGGCGTGTAGCTGGTCAGGAACTCGGACCGCTGGATGATGTGGTCGACGCTGGCCGGCACATGGTGGCGATAGGCGCCGGCGCCGCAGAAGAAGGGGCCCGCTCCCGCCGGCCGGTTCATCGCCGCCAGTCCGGCCAGTTCGCGCTCGACCTCCATCTCGCCGGCGAAACCGGGCAGATCGACCGGCCCGTCCAGCACAGCCGATCGCGGCACATCGACGAACAGCTCATCAATGCCGGTCGCGCCAATGGCGCTCAGCATGACCTTGCGGTCCTCGGGGGTCAGGGGGAGGTAGCGCATCTAGGGGGCCTTGCCGAAGAGGACGCCGAACAGACGGCGCAGGGGTGAGGGTGGATCGGGTTCGCCGGAGGGTATCTGCTGCACTTGCTGGCTGTAGGCCGAAGCGCTTTCATACCCCGCCTGAAGGAGTCTCTCGAGCTCTGCGGGCGACGCCACGGCCGTGGCGTTGAACTCCTCGCCAGTAGCAATGTCGGTGTTCCCGGGCGTGCGATAAATTGCACCACCTGTCGTGTTGACGATGAAGCTCTGCGTATCTTCGGCGATCACGAAGATGGCCTCGGCGATCCCGGGTGAGAACTCGCGCAACCGGAACATTCCGCCCTGGCCGCCATGGGTATCGAAGTTCAGATAGAACCCATCCCGCGTGTGGGCGTCGCCGCTCGCGATCGAGCCGGTCGCCCCGATCCGCTGCAAACCCGAGTCGGCCACCGCCTCGTAGTCCTCGGCGGACGGCGAGTTATCGGATTCGATGAGCAACACCTCCCAGGCCATGCAGTCAGAGCGTGCCCAGGTAGTCTTCGTAGGCGGCGCGATCCATCAGGGCGTCGACCTGCGATGGGTCGCTGAGTTTCACCTTGGCGAACCAGCCGGCGGCCTCGGGTGCGGCGTTGACCGTCTCCGGGGCGTCGGTCAGGCCGGCGTTGGCCTCGACGACCTCGCCTGAGACCGGGGCGTAGACATCGCTGGCCGCCTTGACGCTCTCGACCACGGCGAAGCTGTCGCCCTGGCCTACGGTCTTGCCGACCTCCGGGGTCTCGACGAACACGACGTCGCCAAGCTGCTCGGCGGCATAGGCGGTGATGCCGACGGTGGCGACGCCGTTCTCGACGACCACCCATTCATGATCCTTGGTGAACCGCATGGGGTTTCCTTCCCTAGAGCTTGCGGACGTAACGGTTTGGGACGAACGGCATGGCGACGACCTCCGCCGCCCCCGCCTTGCCCCGCACGATGACTTTCAGCGCCGTGCCGATCGCGGCGTGCGCGGGCGGGACAAAGCCCATGGCGATGGCGCAGCCAAGGCTGGGCGCGAAGCCGCCGGATGTGACCTTGCCGATCACCTGGCCGTCCGCGTCGGCGATCTCCGCACCTTCGCGGGCCGGGGCGCCCTCAAGGATTTTCAGACCGACGCGGATACGGGCCGGGCCTTCGGCCAGTTCGCGGGTGATGCGCGAGGCGCCCGGGAAGTCGCCGGCGTCGCGCCGCTTCTTGCTGACCGCGAAGGTGAGGGCGGCCTCGACCGGGCTGACGGTCTCGTCAACGTCGTGGCCGTACAAAGGCAGTCCTGCCTCCAGCCGCAGGGAGTCGCGCGCGCCAAGGCCAATGGGACGCACGCGCTCGTCAGCCAGCAGGGTGTTCCACACCCCCTCCGCCGCATCCGCCGGGATCGAGATCTCGTAGCCGTCCTCGCCCGTGTAGCCCGAGCGGCTGACGATGGCGGGGAAGCCAAAGGCCATCATGGCGCGGCATTCCATGAACACCATCCCGGCGGCTTCCGGGGCATGCTCGGCGAGCACAGCGGCGGCCTTGGGGCCCTGCAGCGCCAGCAGGGCGCGGTCTTCGAGCCGTTCGATCCGCACCTGACCGGCCAGCTCATCATCGATGAACTTGAAGTCGCCGTCCTTGCAGGCGCCGTTGACCACCACGAACAGGCCGTCGTCGTCCGGCCGGGCGGCCATCAGGTCATCGACGATGCCGCCCTTCTTGTTCAGCAGCAGTGAATAGCGCTGCTTGCCGGGCTGCAGGCCGATGAAGTCGCCGGGAGTCACCTCCTCGAACGCCGAAAGCGGCGAGACGCCGCGCAGCCGGGCCTGGCCCATGTGGCTGACATCGAACAGACCGGCGCTCTCGCGGGTCCATAGATGCTCCTTCAGCACCCCATCGCGGTACTGCACCGGCATGGAATAGCCGGCGAACGGCACCATGCGCGCGCCGGCAGCCACGTGCGCATCATAGAGCGGGGTCTTCTTGAGTTCCTGGTCCGACACGCTGGCCTCCGGGGGTCGATACGGAAACGCGCGGCGAGATCGCCGGACGTTCCACCCCCGCTGTCCTTGGGCCTGAGAGATTTCGGCGGCTCCGAACCTGGGCGCGCCTTGCTCCTTCGGCGAACCGCTTGCGGCGGCTCTTTCCAGCGTTTGTCTGCTCGCGCGGTCCTTTTGCCTGAGCGTTTCCGGGGCGGTTGCGCCTTCGGCCTCGGGAACAAGAATCCCGACGTCTCCCGCGAGAGCGGGCGATAACTGCGGGAGGGTCGGAGACGAGTCAAGCGGGGCGAGGGCTGGCGGGGGCGGCGGATACAGAACTGCCCTGGCCGTGGCGGCTCAGGTCGCGGCGGGCTTGCAGTTCTTCGGTGGGTCCGCCGCTGCCTTCAGCGCTCTCGCATGAGCGACCGCGGCCATGGCCTCGATCTCGCGATGCGGCGCCAGCGCGAACTCGCGGCGACCCAGCAACCTGCCGTCATCGCCCTCGATGCTGACCGCCAGCCTCTGGCCCTTCTCAAGCGCGGCGCCGATCCCGGAGGCCTCCGTCTCGAAAGGAACCACGCCGGTGAAGGCCTCGACATCCAGATCGGGCTCGGCCCCGATCTCGCCGCTTCGCCACTGACCGTAGAGACCCCAAGGCCGCATCCAGCCACCTTCGTCGATCACCAACCTGATCGTGGCCGTCATGGCCCTTGGCGGCGGGTTGGCCTGGACCATCGCGCCCACCACGAGGGCGTTTGCGCGCCCGATCCGGGGGCTTTTCGGGTCGTCCATGTCATAGCCCACGCTGACAGCTGGCAAGTCGCTGGCACCAAGCGACAGAGACACGTCCGCCGCCTTCGGGCGGCCCGCATCGTCGGTGGTCAGGACCACCGTCATTCTTCCGGGAACATCGACCGTCTCGCCAACGCAGCTCCAGTCGGCCGCGCCTGCGGCCGTGGCGCCTGCCCAGAGACACAGGCCGGTCAGCGCGCCAAGCCATCCATCCTTCATCGTATGCCCCCTTCTCGCCTCGATAATGCGGCTGATCCACATCGATCGCCAGAGCACTCGGCGCCAGCGCTCACCAATAGGCGGTTCCCAGCAGGAGGAACGCGCTCTAGGCTTTCGCCTTCGGCCGGGGAGGGCGGAATGAAGCTTGTGGGAAAGGTCGCGCTGGGCGCGGTCGCAATCGTTGCGGTGCTGGTCACGGTCGTGCTCGTGCGCACCTTCACCTATCATCCGGCGACAGCGGTGGACGTCACCGCCGTGAAGCTGGCCGAAGCGCCGGCCATCGACCAGGCGCGAGCCGCTAAGCGCTTGGGCCAGGCGATCCGCTTCAAGACCATCTCCCACCAGGATGCCGCCGAGAACGATCTGGCGGAATGGGACCGGCTGCACGCCTGGTTGGCGAGCACTTACCCGGCTGCGCACGCGGCGATGACCCGCGAGATCATCGGCGGCAAGACGCTGTTCTACACCTGGCAGGGGTCAGACCCTGCCCTTCGCCCGATCGTGCTGATGGCCCACCAGGACGTCGTCCCGGTCACCGCCGGCACCGAGGGCGACTGGAAGCACCCGCCGTTCGACGGGATCATCGCCGAGGACGCGGTCTGGGGGCGCGGGTCGATCGATGACAAGGGCTCGCTGGTCGCCATCTTCGAGGGGGTCGAGGCGCTGGTCGCCAGCGGCTTCAAGCCGCGTCGCACGGTGATCATCGTCAGCGGCCACGATGAGGAGGTCGGCGGAACCGGCGCCCAGGCCGCGGCTGCCCTGATGAAGTCCCGTGGCCTGAAGGCCGAATTCGTTCTGGACGAGGGCATGGCTGTCGTCGCCGACAATCCGGTCACCGGATCGCCCGCCGCCGTGATCGGGGTCGCGGAGAAGGGCTATGCGACGCTCAAGGTCGTCGCCCGGGCGCCGGGCGGCCATTCGTCCGCGCCGCCCGCCGAGACCGGCGTCCAGGTGCTGGCCAGCGCCATCACAGCCATCACCGGCTCGCCGTTCCTGCTGAAGTTCGACGGGCCCGGCGCCGACATGGTCCGTGGGCTGGCGCCGCAAGGCTCGTTCCTCACCAGGATGGCTGTCGCCAACCAATGGCTCTTCGGCCCGCTGTTGAAGAAGCAGATGGCTTCCACGCCGGCAGGCGCGGCGACCCTGCATACCACCATCGCCCCGACCATGCTCAAGGGCAGTCCCAAGGAGAATGTGCTGCCCCAGGACGCCACGGCCTGGATCAACTATCGCATCGCTCCGGGGCAGACGCATGAGGACGTCATGGCGCGCGCCCAGGCGGCGGTGAAGGGTCTCGATGTCGAACTGAGCTGGGAACGCACGCCCAACAACCCCTCGCCGGTGTCGTCGACCTCGTCGGAGAGCTGGCGCCTCCTCTCGGCCCTGGCTTCGGAAGGCGGCTCTATCCCGGTCGTGCCCGGTCTCGTCACCGCCGGGACTGACAGCCGATATCTCGTGCCGGTGGCCGACAATGTCTATCGCTTCCAGCCGATCCGCGCCTCGATGCGGGAGTTCACGATGATCCACGGAACGAACGAGCACATGACGCTGCCCAACCTGGCGCGGATGACGGTCTTCTACGCCCGTCTGATCGCCAGCGCTGCAGGCTGAGATTTTCCCGCGGAGCGATGTCGGGCCCGCCGGTCCGGCATCGTCCTTTGGGCGACAGACACGAACGGAACACCGACATGCGCATGATCTTCGTCAACCTGCCGATCACCAGCGTGAGCGCGGCTCGCGCCTTCTGGTCTTCGCTGGGCTTCGGCTTCAACGAGACCTTCTGCAGCGACGACACGCTCTGCCTGATGATCGAGGAGAACATCTTCGCCATGCTGCTGGAGAAGGATCGCTTTCGCTCCTTCGTCAAACACGACCTCGTCGACAACAGTCGCGACAAGGAGGTGCTGATCGCCCTGTCGTGCGACAGCAAGGAGGCGGTCCAGGCGCTGAAGGCCAAGGCGCTCGCCGCCGGCGGCCAGGAATGGATGCCGGTGCAGGACTACGGCTTCATGTATGGCGACAGTTTCCTGGATCTCGACGGCCACGTCTGGGAGATCGTCTGGATGGACCCCGCCGCAGCCGAGGCGGGGGACCACAAGGACATCGGCTGAAGCCTCCGGGCGCGGGGCTATCTGGCCTCGCGTCCGTACCGCTGCATCAACGCCAGCCAGCGTCGGCGACGATCAGCGCCCACCGCCTCGACCCCGCCCAGGATGGTGTGACGGACCGGCGACACGCCGGTCAGACCAAAGACGCCCTGCTCGAGGCTCAGCAGACCGTGCGCCCCGAAGACAAGCCGGAACAGGGCTCCGGGCATGCCCATGGTGACCACCACGCGCAGCGACTTGCCCTTCAGGCCATGGCTCAGCTGTCCGCCGGCCAGCGAGAATCCGAACCCGGCCCGGAAGACCTGTTCCAGGAAGGCCTTCAGTTTGGCCGGGGTTGCGCCCAGCCAGAGCGGAAAGACCAGCATCAGGTGGTCGGCCCAGGCGATCGCTTCGCGCGCTTCGAGGATCGCCGGCTCGGTCGGGGGCGTGGCGAAGTCGGCCGCATCCTGCAGCATGGCGACGGGGATATCGCCGACCGACAGGCCTTGAACCTCATGGCCAGCGGCGCGCGCGCCTGCGGCGTAGGCGCCCGCCAGCGCGGCGCAGAGCCGTTCCGGTCTCGCGTCCGGGTGGCCGTTGATGATCAGGATGCGTCGCGGGGTCATGGGCCTCTCCGTCGAGGCCGACTATCGCGTCGCCGGCGGCACGGCGCGTTGACCCAGGTCAACCCCGCTTTTGGGGCATGCGACGCGGCTCCAGGCTGTTAGGGTGGCTTCCGGGTGAGGGACCCGACGCCATCATCCGATCCAGACGGATTCCGCCCGCGCGGCGTTGCGCGCGGGCGGAATCTTTCCCGCCAACCGAAGTGTGTTCCGCTCAGCGCCTGCGCCCGCCGCGCCATGCCGCGGCGGCCAGCGCGGCGAAAGCCAGCGCCGCCACAGGGGGAATGCGACGCGCCTGGCGTCGGGCCTCGCCCGCCACGTCCCAGCCGAGTTGGACCAGCGTTCCCGCCAGCCGGAACAGGCCGTCCGCCATATCGCCCGCGTGCTCGCCGAGGCGCGATCGAAGCGTGCGGGCGCGAGGGGAGGGCCGCTTGGTCATCCGGCCCTAGATCGTCGCTGGCATTCGTCTGCGCAAGCGCCCGGCCGCGCCGGACTCACCCCTCGACAGTCGTGCGGGGGCGGTCCTGGCCGGAAGCCAGCTCGGTGCGCCAGCGTCCGTGTTCATCTTCGTACTCGATGCCCGTGGTCTCGCCCGGGCGCTGCTGTTCCACGGCTGCGCGTTTGGCGGCGCGCAGGGCCGCGTTGTGATCGGGGAAGGTCTCGGAGTAGGTGGCGCCGACGCGATAGGCCCAGCCTCCGTCATGCTCGACGATCTCATAGGTGACACGGCTCATCGTTTGGCTCCGTTGCGGCTGGTTTGGGCCCCGTCATTAAAGCCGCTCGCAGGCGCGACGTTGCAAGCCTGTTCCTGCCGGGGAGAGGGACCGCCCCGCGGCTCGGAGGCCCGCCAATTGACGCAGCCGCGCTGGCCCTCTACGCCACGGCGGCCATGACCGACCTGCCCGCCGGCCTTTCCGCCCTCCGTGACCGCTACGACGTCCTGCTTTGCGACGTCTGGGGCGTCATCCACAATGGCCGGGAGAGCTTTCCGGGCGCCTGCGAGGCGCTTGCCCGCTGGCGGGCCGAGGTCGGACCGGTCGTGCTGATCTCCAACTCTCCCCGGCCTTCGGTCGACGTCGTCGCCCAACTCGACGGGCTGAAGGTCCCGCGCGAAGCCTGGAGCGCGTTCGTCACCTCGGGTGACGCGACCCGCGCCGTGCTTGCAGAACGCTCGCCGGGCCCTGCCTGGCGCATCGGTCCCGACAGGGACTGGCCGCTCTACGAGGGCCTTGGCCTGACATTCGCGGGCCCGGAGGCCGCTGCCTTCGTTTCGGTGACAGGCCCCGAAGACGACGAAACCGAGACGCCCGAACACTATCGCGAGCGCCTGTCGGTCGCCGCGGCGCGCGGACTGCCTCTGGTCTGCGCCAACCCGGACCATGTGGTTCAGCGTGGCGATCGGCTGATCTATTGCGGCGGCGCGCTCGCCGACCTCTACGCCCAGCTTGGCGGAGAGGTCGTCATGGCCGGCAAGCCCTTCGCGCCGATCTATGACCTTAGCCTCGTCGAGGCCGAAGGGCTCATGGGACGGCCAGTCGACCGCGCCCGCGTCCTCTGTATCGGCGATGGCGTCATCACGGACGTGAAGGGCGCCCTGGACCAGGGGCTCGACTGCCTGTTCATCGCCAAGGGCATTCATGGCGAAAAGGCCCTGGGTCCCGATGGCGCGCTGGACGCCGCGAGGGTCGAGGTTCTGCTGGCCGAGGAGGGCGTCACAGCCGCCCATGCCATGGCCGACCTGGTCTGGTAGCGCTCAACGGAGGGGATCATGCAGGGACTGTTTCTCGAGGATCTCAGCGTGGGGCAGAGCGCCGAGCTGACGCGCACGGTGGACGAGGCGGCCATCGTCCAGTTCGCCGACGTGACCGGCGACAATAACCCGGTCCATCTGGACGAGGCCTATGCCGCCGGCACGCCGTTCAAGACCCGCATCGCCCATGGCATGCTTTCGGCCGGCTACATCTCGGCCGTTATCGGCACCCGCCTGCCGGGGCCCGGCGCCATCTACATGTCGCAGCAGCTCAGCTTCCGTCGGCCGGTGAAGATCGGCGATCAGGTCACTGCGCGCGCGACCATCACCGCCATCGATGCCGACAAGGCCCGGGTGACGATCGAGACCGTCTGCGAGGTTGGCGGCAAGGCCGTCCTGACCGGCGAGGCGCTGATCATGGTCCCGCGCAAGAACGGCTGAGCCTTGACCCTGCGCGTTATCCACGGCTGGAAGAACCTGGCGTCCGCCGACCGCGGCGCAGCGGTCGCGCTCGGCAACTTCGACGGGGTTCACCTCGGGCACCAGGCGGTCATCGGCCTTGCCGCCCGCGCGGCGCGGGAGACCGGGGCGCCGCTCGGGGTCATCACCTTCGACCCGCACCCGCGCAGGCTGTTCCAGCCGGACGAGCCCTCATTCCGGCTGATGACTCTGGAGCAGCAGGCACGGGCGCTCGAGGCGCTGGGGGTCGAGAACTTCTACGTTCTCAACTTCGACTTCGAGATGGCCAACTTCTCGGACCGCGATTTCGCCCGCGTCGTTCTCCACGAAGGCCTCGGTGTGGCCCATGTCGCGGTCGGGTTCGACATCTCGTTCGGCAAGGGGCGCACAGGCAGTCCCGAACTGATGGCCGCCTATGGCCGCGAGTTCGGCTTCGGTGTGTCGGTCGCCGAGGCCGTCGGCGACGAGGGTGAAAAGTTCTCGTCCACCGGCGTCCGCGCAGCCTTGCGGGACGGTCGGCCGGAAGACGCGGCAGCCATCCTTGGTCGGCCCTTCGCCATCGAGGGCGTGGTGCGGCGAGGCCAGCAACTTGGCCGGCAGCTGGGCTTTCCGACGGCCAACGTCTTCATGGCGGATTATGTCACCCCGCGCCTCGGCGTCTACGCCACGCGGACGCGCCTGCCCGACGGTCGCCTCCTGCCCGGGGTGGCCAATATCGGCAACAATCCCACGACGGGTGAGGTCGATACCCGTCTCGAGGTCTGGATCTTCGACTTCGACGAGGACCTCTACGGCCAAGTCATCGAGACCGAGCTGGTCGCCTTCCTTCGGCCGGAAGAGAAGTTCCCGTCGATCGACGCCATGGTCGACCAGATCCGGCGCGATGAAGCCGAGGCCCGGGCGATCCTGGGCTGACCCGGTCCTGGGTCAGGCTGGCGGGCAGCGGCCTACAGCCTCGCCTGGACCCTTGCGTACCCCTGGGACACGGCAAAAAAATGCGCTCCGAGCCTGTGTTGTGTGCATTTGCGAAATACCTATAGTGCGCCGCACAAGATTTCCGGGGAGATCGTTCCGTCATGACCGCCGCCGCTTCCGAGACGACCGATGCCCTGGTGCTTGACGGCCTGACCGGCCTGCTCGACGAAGCCGCGGCTGCGGCGCAGGCCTTCGTCGCCGAGGCCAAGGCCGCGGTAAAGGGCCGGATCTCGGCCGGCGGTCGCATCGACCGCAAGCTGGCCGACGCCGAGCAGCATGTCGTCCATGGCTACGGGTGGTATGCCTCCTATGCCGAGTTGATGACGCAGGTGGCGGGCTGGGCCCGCGCGCTGCAGGCCGACGGACGGCTTGGCGAGACCGAGAGCCTGCTGGCGCAGCTTCTCTTCGCCGAATACGCCGCCCAACTGTCCGGCGGGGTGCCCATGAACCAGGGCGAGATCATCCGGCCGGGGGAACTCACATCTGACACAGCTGTGCTCGCTCGCCTGGCTGCGCCTGCGCTCGCCCGGCTTGCCGCCGAAGGTGGCGGGCAGGCGGTCAAGAGCCGCGTCGCCCGGCTGGTCGCCGACGCACGTGGAAAGGCGACCGTCGAGAACACCGGGCTCGACGAGACGTTCGAGATGATCCGCGACCAGTTCCACGCCTTCGCCGAGGAGAAGGTCGTCCCCTTCGCTCACCAGTGGCACCTCGACGACCAGCTGATCCCGCTGGCGCTGGTCAAGGAGCTGGGCGACCTCGGCGTGTTCGGCCTGACCATTCCCGAAGAGTTTGGCGGCGCGGGGCTGGGTAAGACGGCCATGTGCGTGGTGTCCGAGGAGCTGTCCCGGGCGTGGATCGGCGTCGGCTCCCTGGCGACGCGGTCCGAGATCGCCGCAGAGCTGATCCTGACGGGCGGCACCGACTCCCAGAAGGCCGAGTGGCTGCCCAGGATCGCCAGCGCCGAGATTCTTCCGACCGCCGTCTTCACCGAGCCCAACACAGGGTCGGACCTCGGATCGCTGCGCACCCGGGCCGAGCGCAACGGCGACAGCTACGTCGTCACCGGCAACAAGACCTGGATCACCCACGCTGCTCGCGCCGATGTCATGACCCTGCTGGTGCGCACCGATCCGGCGACGAGCGACTATCGCGGTCTGTCGATGCTGCTGGCGCCGAAGCTGCGGGGCGACGATGCGGCGCCGTTCCCGACGCCGGGCATGAGCGGTGGCGAGATCGAGGTGATCGGCTATCGCGGCATGAAGGAATACGAGATCGGCTTCGACGGCTTTACCGTCCCGGCCGCCAATCTGCTGGGTGGCGTCGAGGGCCAGGGGTTCAAGCAGTTGATGGCGACGTTCGAGAGCGCGCGCATCCAGACGGCCGCCCGCGCGGTCGGCGTCGCGCAACGGGCTCTTGAGCTGGGCCTCGGCTATGCCCTCGACCGCAAGCAGTTCGGGGGACCGATCTTCGGTTTCCCGAGGGTGGCCAACAAGATCGCGATGATCGCGGCCGAGCTGATGGGCGTGCGGCAGCTGACCTACTTCGCCGCCCGCCAGAAGGACGAGGACAAGCGCTGCGACCTCGAGGCCGGCATGGCCAAGCTGATCGCTGCACGCGTCGCCTGGGCCGCGGCCGACAACGCCCTGCAGATCCACGGCGGGAACGGCTTTGCGATGGAATACGAGGTCAGCCGCGTTCTGGCCGACGCGCGGATCCTCAACATCTTCGAGGGGGCCGGGGAGATACAGGCCCAGGTCATCGCCCGCAGGCTGCTCGAGGACGGCAACTGAGCCGCCGATCAGTCTAGTCTTTCGGCGCCCTGGCCTTGCTTCAGATGCCGCCGTATCCGGCAGGTCGCGGCTTCAGGCCATCGGCGATGAGATGGATCTGGCGGTCCATGGCGGCGGTCAGGGCCGCGGCGTCGGCGAGACTCTGCGCCGCCAGCCGGTAGTTCCAGGCGTAGGCGGCCATCAGGGTATCCAGAACCAGCTCAAGGTCGACATCGGGCCTCACATCGCCGCGCGTGACGCCGTCAGCCAGCATGTCGAGGATCATGCCGCGGAAGTTGGCGTTGCGGCCGTAGGGCACGGTCGTTGGTTCGAGGGACGGGCTGAACGAGGCGGCGATGTGCGCCAGGAAGAGCTTCACTCTTCGGCACTCGAAGTCATAGTGGATGGCGAAGAGCGAGCAGAGCCGGTCTGCAGTGCCGCCCCGAAGATAGGGCACCACCCTCCCAAGCTCGTCCTGCAGGGCCCCGACGCGATCGGCCATCACCTGGCTGAGGATATCGGCCTTGGAGCTGAAGGTCGTGAAGACGCTGCCTACAGAGACGCCGGCGCGCTCGGCCACGGCGCGGACCGTGGTCTCTTCATAGCCGATCTCGTGGAAGAGATCGCGCGCGGCTGCGAGAACCTTCTCGCGCGTCGCGGCCTTCTGTTCCTTGCGAACCCCCAAGCAAGCCCCCGTGTTGAATTATGGAATTCGCAGCGCCCCGTCTCCCGCAAAGGCGCTGCGATCCGTCGTCAAGTCAGGCCTTCGCGCCGGCCAGGATCAGCTCAAGCTGATCGGACAGCCGCGAAGTCAGGTCGTCGGCCGACCAGCCGTCAAAGACCGCCCGGCGATAGTTGGCGAGGTAAACGTCCCAGATGACGCCGGCGATCAACCGCAGGTCAGCGCGCTGCGACAGTTCGCCGCGCTCGACGCCGCGACGAAGGGCGTCCGAAACCAGCTTCATGACCGGCTTGAGCGCTTCACGGTTGCGCTTCTCGCCCGCCTCGGTGCGGGTCCAGCTGGTGGCGATGCCGGCCTGCAGCAGGGGCAACTGGTCCATGTGGAAGCGGTAGGCGACCGCGAAGAGGTCGGTCAGGGCCTTGTGCGTGGTGGCGGCGCTTTCCGACGCGTCGGTCATGGCCTCGGCCAGCAGCGCGTAGTCGTTGCCCAGGATCTCGTCGAACAGCTCGGCCTTGTCGGCGAAACTGGCGAACACCGCGCCCGTCGACATTCCGGCGGCCTTGGCGATGTCACGAATCGTCGCCCCTTCGTAGCCGCGCTCGGTGAAAAGCTGGCGGGCGGAGGCGAGAACCTTCTCGCGGGTCCGTTGCTTGGCCAGCGCCCTGCGGGTCGGCTTGGCAGGGCGGACGGCCGGGGAGGCGATCATGCGCATGGGGATGTGGTTCATCGGGAGGCATCCAACTTTGCGAGGGCGCTCAGCGCCCGTTGTTCGAACTCAACGCAGTACTCATCGACTACGTTCTGCAGAATCTCGGAGTAGCGGCGCGCGAGGGCGCGGCCATCCTGCGCGGCATCGCGCAGGTCGGCGATCAGCTGGCGGATCTCCGCCATGGCTTCTTCACGTTCGTCGGCCGGCGATGGGCTAGCCGGCTGGGGCATGGCGACCATGGTTCAACGTCTCGGCCTTCCCGCTATTTCAACGCGCTGAACCGATCCGCGGTAAGGGGCGATCATGTTCAACGAACCGGCTTCATCGACCGGGGGGCGGCCCTTAAACGAGCTGGTTTTGCAATGCAACACCGAACTTGCCCGTTCTGGGGAACGCCGTTTTCTGCAATGTCAGCGGTATCATGACCCAGTATGGGCGTCTCTGCGACAAATGCACTCACTGAACGCGCTCACTGAACATATGGCGCCGAACCCGGGCTGCAACCCGGCTGATCGGCATAACCGGCGCTGAATTGGGCCGGATGCGGACGATTCTTCCCCGCTTCGGGGAATGCATACACGCGATGGTCGAGCATTCTCGCGCGACCATCCGCCGCGCGCGTTCTCGTCGCACCCGGCCATCGCGATTTCACTCGCGGGGCAAACGCTCTAGGTTGGCCGCGTGCGAGACATATTCGACATCCTCATCCCGCTCGCCCTTGTGGGCGTAACCGTCACTCTCGGGTTCGGGCTCTATGCCCTCTTTCGCGGGGGCGACTACGGTCGGTCGCGCTCGAACCGCCTGATGCGCCTTCGCGTGCTGATGCAGTTCATCGCGGTTGTCGTTCTGGTGGCAGCCTTCTGGTGGCGGACCCGGGGCGGCTGATGGTCACCCTCAACAGAATCTACACACGCACGGGCGACGCCGGCGAGACCCGGCTGGCCACGGGCGAGCCGGTCAGCAAGACTCATCCTCGCGTGGCGGCCTACGGCGCCGTGGATGAGACCAACGCCTGCCTCGGGCTTGTGCGTCTGCACACCGGCGGCGACGCTGTCCTCGACGGGATTCTGGCGCGCGCGCAGAACGACCTCTTCGACCTGGGCGCGGACCTGGCGACGCCGGATCGGGGCAAGGATCTTGGCTGGGCGCCGCTCCGCATCGTCGCCGGCCAGGTTGATCGGCTGGAACGGGAGATCGACCAGCTGAACGCCGACCTTTCCGAGCTGACGTCCTTTGTCCTGCCGGGCGGCTCGCCGGCCTCTGCGGCGCTGCATCTGGCCCGTACGGTTTGCCGGCGGGCCGAACGAGAGGCGGTCGCCCTCGCCGCGACAGAGGGCGAATCCGTCAGCCCGGAGGCTGTGAAGTTCCTCAACCGCCTGTCGGACCTTCTCTTCGTCGCCGGCCGTTGGGCCAACGACAAGGGCGCGGCAGACGTTCTCTGGACCCCCGGCGCCAACCGGCCGGCGTGAACGCCGGCTACTGCGCCGGTTTGGCGGCAGCCTTGGCCGCCGCGGCCTTCTGCGCCTCTTCCGTCGCCCGGGCCTGTTCCGCGGCGGCGATCGCCCCCAGACGCTCGGCCTCAACCTTGCGGGCAGCCTGGAGTTCGGACCACTCGCGGCGGCTCATGCCCTCGGGCCGGCCCGTGATGTCCGGGATATAGATGGGCGTGGCGCAGGTGCGGGTGCTGGCGTCCCACCAGCGCTCCTGGGCCTCACACTGCTTGGCAGGGCGGACCCACATGATCTGGTAGGCCCAGACGCCGACGGCGCCGAGGGCGAACAGGCCCAGGAAGACGAGTTTGAGGCGGTCGATCATGCGGGTCATGGGCGCGAGCCTGTAGCGGAAACGGGGAGGCGCCGCCAGTGAGGCGACGATCGGGCCATAAGGGCCGATTTTGGCGGCGGATTGACCTAGACGGAAACTTGCAATGCCCGGCCAAGATAGTATCAGCCTGTCCGCGCAAGATTTTTCGCAACGCAACACGGGCGGACAAAACCGATGAAGGTGCTGGTCCCGGTCAAACGGGTTATCGATTACAACGTCAAGGCCAGGGTCAAGGCTGACCAGACGGGCGTCGACCTGGCGAACGTCAAGATGTCCATGAACCCCTTCTGCGAGATCGCGGTCGAAGAGGCTGTGCGGCTCAAGGAAAAGGGCGTCGCCACCGAGGTGGTCATCGTCTCCATCGGCCCCTCCCAGGCTCAGGAAACCATCCGCACGGCGCTGGCCATGGGCGGTGACCGGGGCGTGCTGATCCAGTCGGACAGCGACCTGGAGCCCCTGGCGGTAGCCAAGCTGCTCAAGGCCGTGGCCGACGAGGAAAAGCCGGACCTGGTCATCATGGGCAAGCAGGCCATCGACGGCGACAACAACGCCGTCGGCCAGATGCTCTCGGCCCTGCTCGGCTGGCCCCAGGCCACTTTCGCCGCCAGCCTTGAAGTCTCCGGCGGCAAGGCCACGGTGACGCGTGAGGTCGATGGCGGCGTGCAGACCGTCGAGGTCGCCACCCCCGCGGTCATCACCGCAGACCTGCGCCTCAACGAGCCGCGCTACGCTTCTCTGCCGAACATCATGAAGGCAAAGAAGAAGGAAATCGCCATGAAGGCCACGGGCGACTATGGCGTCGATGTCGCGCCGCGCCTGAAGGTCCTCAAGGTGACCGAGCCGCCGAAGCGTTCGGCCGGCATCAAGGTTGAAACCGCCGCCGACCTCGTCGGCAAGCTCAAGACCGAAGCGGGGGTGCTCTAATGGCCGTCCTGGTCGTCGCCGACAACGACAACGCGCATCTGCGCGACACCACCCACAAGACCGTCACGGCCGCCCTCGCCATCTCCGGCGATGTGGACGTGCTGGTGATGGGCTCCGGCGCCAAGGCGGTGGCAGACGCCGCCGCCAAGATCGAAGGCGTGCGCAAGGTCCTGCTGGCCGACAGCGCCGACCTTGGCCATGGCGTCGCTGAAGCCCAGGCCGCCACGGTCGAAGGCCTGATGGGCGGCTATGACGCCGTCCTGATCCCCGCGACCTCGGGCGGCAAGAACTACGCCCCGCGCATTGCCGCCAAGCTGGACGTCGCGCCGATCTCCGAGATCGTCGAGGTCGTCTCCGCCGACACCTTCGTGCGTCCTATCTACGCCGGCAACGCGCTGGAGACCGTCCAGTCGGGCGACGCCAAGAAGGTCATCACGGTCCGCCCGACGGCCTTCAAGGCTGCCGGCGAAGGCGGTTCGGCCAGCGTCGAAACCGCCGCTGCCGGCGGCAACGAAGCGGGTACGAAGTTCGTCAGCGAGGAGATGGTCAAGTCGGACCGTCCCGAACTGACGGCCGCCAAGATCGTGGTCTCGGGCGGCCGCGCCATGGGCTCGGCTGACGAGTTCAAGGCGGTCATCGAGCCGCTGGCTGATAAGCTGGGCGCCGCCGTCGGAGCCTCGCGCGCCGCCGTCGACGCCGGCTACGCTCCGAACGACTATCAGGTCGGCCAGACCGGCAAGGTCGTGGCGCCCTCGCTGTACATCGCCATCGGCATTTCGGGCGCCATCCAGCACCTGGCCGGGATGAAGGACAGCAAGGTCATCGTCGCCATCAACAAGGATGCCGACGCGCCGATCTTCCAGGTCGCCGACTACGGCATCGTGGGCGACTACAAGACCGTCGTTCCCGAGCTGATGGCGGCCCTGGGCTGATCACGGGCCAGCGCTGAATTGAGGGCCGGGTGGGCGACCACCCGGCCCTTTTTCATGGCCCTCGGCATGCGTGGACGGCTAGGCTCGCGTCACGGCCGCCAGAGCCGGCGAGGAGCGCCCCATGATCACCGTCCACCATCTCAATGAAAGCCGCTCCCAGCGGGTACTCTGGCTGCTGGAAGAGCTTGGTCTGGACTACGAGATCGTGCGTCACGCGCGAGACGCCCAGACCCGGCTTGCCCCGCCAGAGCTGACGTCGATCCACCCTCTCGGCAAGAGCCCGGTCATCACGGACGAAGGCCGCGTCGTTGCAGAGTCCGGGGCGATCATCGACTACATCATTCGCCGCCACGGCGCGGGCCGCATGGCGCCGGACCCGGCAAGTCCCGAGTACGACGACTACCAGCACTGGCTCCACTATGCCGAAGGCAGCGCCATGCTGCCGCTGATGCTGAACATGTACGTGGGCCGCCTGGGAGAGGCTGGCGCGCCCCTGCGCCCGCGTATCGACAGCGAGATCGCCAATCACCTGGGCTATGTCGACGGCGCGCTGGCGGGGCGGGACTACCTGCTCGGGGAATGCCTCACCGGCGCCGACGTGCAGATGAGCTTCGTGCCGGAAGTGGCTAAGGCGATGGGGCGGCTCGAGGCCTATCCCAACATGGCGGCCTGGATCGCTCGGCTGCATGCGCGACCGGCCTGGCAGGCGGCGCTCGACAAGGGCGGCGAGTATCTGCTGGGGCGCTAGCGGCGATCAGGAGAAGGGATCGTCCAGCATCCCGTCGAGGAAGTCGAAGACGGCGGCCTTGAGCAGACCGTGCGGGATGGCGTTGAAGTGGTCACAGCCCGCCAGGGTTATGGCCCGGGCGCCGGGAATGGCGTCGGCCAACACCTCGACATCGCCGGCCAGGGAGTCGCGGGCGCCAGCGACCACCAGGGTCGGCGACCGCACCGCGGCCAGGTCGGAAGCGGCGAACTGCTCCGACGCGGCGCGTGTGAAGGCGGCCAGCGCCAGTCTGTCCTCGCCCTGTTCGTCCGCAAACTGACGGAAGCTCTGCAGCAGGGGCTCGGCGATGCTCGCCGGGTCGTCCGCCTCCATCGCCGCGCCCATCCTGTCGTCGCGAGGGGCGGTTTCGAGCAGGCGCCCTCCGACACCGCCCAGGATCAGATGGTCGACGCTCTGTGGAGCCGCCAGGGCCAGCGACAGGGCCAGGCGCGCGCCCATCGAATAGCCAAAGACATCGGCGCGTCCCACCCCGACGTGGGCCAGCAGACCGATCAGGTCGCTGACCAGCCGCTCGCGGCCATAGCGGGCCGGATCGTGCGGCCGGTCGCTCTCTCCATGGCCACGAAGGTCCAGCGCGATGATCCGTCGGCCACGCGTCTCCAGCGCCGCGTACCAGCCCGTCCGCCGCCAGGCCTCTTGCCTGTTCGACGCGAAACCGTGGACGAGCAACATCGCCGCGCCGTCCCGAGGGCCCAAATCGTCATAGGCCAGTGTCAGGCCGTCCGCCGTGTGGAACGCGGCCATGGGCGCTTCCCCCTCAGAACCAATCAACCCCGGAGGGAACAGTGCTGCCCCCGCGCTCGCGGGTCCACCCCCGCCAGACCCGTTTTGGCCGTGACATATTCGCCATGACCTGCGCGCGGAGCCGCCTTCTCGAACGGATCTCGCCGCACTGTGTTCTCGCTGCGCTAGCAGCCGTGCGGCCCGCTCGCATAAGGGGCGCGCATGAATCAAAACAAGAAAGCAATTTCCAAGACCCTCTCATACTGGCTGCGCCATGCCCCCCAAGCGGGAGGCTTGACCCTTGACCGCTTCGGCTGGGCGCCTGTCGACGCTGTGCTGTCCGCCCTGCGCGGCGTAAGCCTCGCGACGCTGGTCGCCGTCGTCGAGGAGAACGACAAGCAACGGTTCGAGTTCAGCCCTGACATGTCGCGCCTTCGGGCGCGCCAGGGCCATTCTGTCGAGATCGACCTTGAACTCCATCCCGTCGCGCCACCCGCGCGGCTCTTTCACGGGACGGTCGGGCGGGTGCTGGACCAGATCCTGCGCGAGGGCCTGCGGCCGATGGCGCGTCACCATGTTCATCTGTCTCCGGACGTGGAGACGGCGACCCGCGTCGGCGCTCGCCGGGGACGGCCTGTCGTGCTTGCGGTGGATGCTGCGGGGATGGCGGCGGATGGCCATGACTTCTTCGTCACCGCCAACGGTGTCTGGCTGACCGACCGCGTGCCGCCGCCCTATCTGGGTCGGATGGAGTCGAGTGCTCTCTGAAGGATCAGAGCCTGGGTCGTCTCGCGCACATCGTGAACCCGTACAGCGGCGACGCCGGAGCGAGCGCCATCCAGAGCGACGGCGATTGACCCCCCCAGCCGCGCATCGGCCTCGGCGCCCGCCGGGTCGAGGGCGGCGATGAAGCGCTTGCGGCTGGCGCCAAGCAGGACCGGATAGCCATGGGCGACAAGCCTCGGCAGGGCGGCGATCAGGGCCAGGTTGTGGGCAGGCGTCTTGCCAAAGCCCACGCCCGGGTCTAGCCACACGCGCTGTGGCGGCACCCCTGCGGCTACCGCCGCCTCGGCCCGGCCCAGGAGATAGGCCTCGACCTCTCCGACGACGTCGTCGTAGCGGGGATTGTCCTGCATCGTGCGGGGCGCGCCTTGCATGTGCATCAGGACGATCTCACAGCCCAATTCAGCCGCGGTCTCCAGGGCTTCCGGCGCGGCCAGCGCCGATACGTCGTTCCAGATGCGAGCCCCGGCCGCCACCGCCGCCCGCGCCACCGCCCGCTTCATGGTGTCGATGCTGACAATCGCCCCTTCCGCTGCCAGGGCGGCGACGACCGGGATGACGCGGGCCATCTCGTCGGCTTCGCTGACCGGCGCCGCGCCGGGCCGGGTTGACTCTCCGCCGACATCGAGAATGTCCGCCCCGTCTGCCAGCAGGCGACGACCATGGGCGATCGCCGCCTCGCTCGCGAGGAACCGCCCCCCGTCGGAGAAGCTGTCGGGCGTCACATTGACGATGCCCATGATTTTCGGTCTGGCGGCGTTTTCCCCCATTTCTGAGTGATGCGGCGCCTCGCCGGCGCGAGCAAGATGGCCGGACGATCGGGGGATGATCCAATGACGCGTCTGCATGCCGCCTGCCTCGGGACCTGGCTCGCTCTGATGGTGCTCGCCGCGCCGGCGCCACTACAGGCCCAGGCGCCTGCGTCGCCCAAGCCGCATGTCATCGCGCCTCGCCTGGCCCCGCCGCAGGCCCTGTCGCGCGACGCGGTCACGCTCCGGCAGTTCGTCAAGGGCACCCTGCGCTTCGTCATCCTGCACGAACTCGGCCACGGTCTGATCGATGTCTACGAGCTGCCGGTCCTGGGCCGGGAGGAAGATGCGGCCGACCGGTTCGCCATCTTCTGGCTGTCCCCGGATGGCGCTGGAGAGGACGGCGTTGACGCCATCGCCGCGATGGAATGGTGGCTGGCCTCGGCGCGGCTCAGCGGCGCGTCGCGCCAACAACTGCCGTGGTGGGGCGAACACGGCATCGACGAGCAGCGGGGCTATCAGATCGCCTGTCTGCTCTATGGCGCCTCGCCGGAGGACTTCGGGCCCCTGGCCGGCCGGGTCGGCATTCCCGACGCCCGGCGTCAGGGGTGTCAGGTCGAGGCCTACAAGAACAATCGCGCCTGGGCCGGGCTGCTCCGGCCGCGCGTGAGCCGGTTGAAGAACCTGGATGGCTTCATGGCGCCGATGAGCTTCGAAACGCCCACCGCTGACAATGAGCTGGCCGGGCGTATCGTTGGCGAGATGAAGGTGCTCGAGGAGGTCCAGCTCATCATCAGCCAGTTCGCCTCCACGGACGGCTCGCGAACCATCACGATCCGCGCCCGCAACTGCGGCGTCTCAAACGCCTTCTGGAACCCGGGGAAGGACGAGCTGACGCTCTGCTACGAACTGGTCAACGAGATCGCCATGGTGGGCTGGAACGCCGGCTTCCGCTGATCGGGGCAATGGCCCCATGACAAAGGGCCCTCCCGTCGCCGGGAGGGCCCTCGCCAAACCTCGGCCGGTTCAGGCCTGGTCGTTGCTTCGCGCCGTGGCCGTGCCGGGCCGGGGCGACAGCGGCACCGCTGCCGACGGGCCGGGCGGGCACCGTTGCTCGGGCTCGTCCCGCACCGGCTTGACGCCCTGCAGGACGCCCTGGATTTCCTCGCCCGACAGCGTCTCGTATTCGAGCAGGGCCTGGGCCAGGGTTTCCAGATCAGCCGCCTTCTCGGTCAGCACGCGGCGCGCCTCGTCCAGGCCGTCCTGGACCAGGCGCTTGACCTCGGAATCGATCTTCTGGGCGGTGGCCTCGGAGATGTTCTGGGTGCGGGCCACCGAATGGCCCAGGAACACCTCTTCCTGATTGTCGCCATAGGCCACGGTGCCCAGTTCGTCGGAGTAACCCCACTGGGTCACCATGGCCCGGGCCAGGTTGGTCGCCGCCTTGATGTCGCTGCTGGCGCCGGAGGTGATGTTCTCCTTGCCGAAGATCAGCTCCTCGGCGACGCGGCCGCCCATCATGATGGCCAGGCGCGAGGTCATCTGCTTGTACTTCATCGAATAGCGGTCGCCCTCGGGAAGCTGCATGACCATGCCCAGGGCCCGGCCGCGCGGCACGATGGTGGCCTTGTGCACCGGGTCGGCGGCGGGAACGTTCAGCGCGACGATGGCGTGGCCGCCCTCGTGGTAAGCGGTCAGCCGCTTTTCTTCCTCGTTCATGGCCATCGACCGGCGCTCGGCGCCCATCATGACCTTGTCCTTGGCCTGCTCGAAGTCGTTCATGGTGACCATGCGACGGTTCTTGCGCGCCGCCATCAGGGCCGCCTCGTTGACCAGGTTGGCCAGGTCCGCGCCCGAGAAGCCGGGCGTGCCGCGCGCCAGGACCTTGACGTCGACGTCGGCCGACAGCGGCACATTGCGCATGTGGACGCGCAGGATCTTCTCGCGGCCCGAGACGTCGGGGTTGGGAACAACGACCTGGCGGTCGAAGCGGCCGGGACGCAGCAGGGCCGGGTCCAGCACGTCGGGACGGTTGGTGGCGGCGATCAGGATGATGCCTTCGTTGGCCTCGAAGCCGTCCATCTCGACCAGCAGCTGGTTGAGGGTCTGCTCGCGCTCGTCGTTGCCGCCGCCCAGGCCCGCGCCGCGGTGGCGGCCGACGGCGTCGATTTCGTCGATGAAGATGATGCAGGGGGCGTTCTTCTTGGCCTGCTCGAACATGTCGCGGACACGGCTGGCGCCGACGCCGACGAACATTTCCACGAAGTCCGAACCGGAGATGGTGAAGAAGGGCACGCCCGCCTCACCCGCGACGGCGCGGGCGATCAGGGTCTTGCCGGTGCCCGGCGGGCCGACCAGCAGGGCGCCTTTCGGAATCTTGCCGCCCAGACGCTGGAACTTGGCCGGATCCTTCAGGAAGTCGACGATCTCCTGCAGCTCTTCCTTGGCCTCGTCGACGCCGGCGACGTCATCGAAGGTGATGCGGTTCTTGTTTTCGGTCAGCAGCCGCGCCTTGGACTTGCCAAAGCCCATGGCGCCCCGCGCGCCGCCCTGCATCTGGCGCATGAAGAAGATCCAGACGCCGATCAGCAGCAGGATCGGCAGGGCCTGGAAGAGCAGGTTGAGCAGGACGTTACGCTCGGCCGGATTGAAGGCGATGTTGACGCCCTTGTCCTCCATGCGCTTCAGCAGATCCTCGTTCACCGGCGCGGTCGCCGTGAAGACAGTCTGGTTGCGATCCTCCAGCTTCATCTGGCCCGAACCGAGCACCTCGACCTTGGCGATCTCGCCGGAGTCGATCTTGGCCAGCACCTGGCTGTAGGTGATCTTGCCGCCGGCCTTTCCGTCCGCCGCGACGGGGCCGGAGAAGGTCTGGTTGCCGCTCAGAACGCTGAAGACGCCGACCATCACCACAACGATGACGGCCCAGACGGCGAAATTGCGCAGGTTCATGCTCGTATGACTCTTTCAAACCGAAGGTCTGTTGACCCTAGAGATAGGGAGCCCGGCCGCGTTCGCCACGTCCCGCTCGTGGACGAGGTGTCCCAGGGCCGCCTCCAGGCGGTTCCGGGCCAGGGCGCGGACGCCCACGAAGGGGCTAACTGCAAGGATCGGGCAAGTCCATAGCGTGGCGTCGTCGGTGACCAGCGGCAGAGCGCCGCGAGCCGCCGCCGGCAGCGATTTCAGGGCCATCTGTTCGCCGTCGGGCAATCGGCTGGTTGATCCGGCGAGCGCGCGGACGCGAAGCGGCGCCCCGCTCCAGTCCATCGGCGGCTCCAGTTCGAACCGCCCATCCCAGACCGCTGTCCCGCCCCGGCACAGCACCAGGTCCGAGGCTTTCGATCGTCGAAGTTCGCCCGGCTCCCGGCAGACCAGAATCTGGTCGCCCTCACGCCATGCGCGGGCCCCGGCCAGGACGATGGACTCGCCCGCCGCAAGTCGCGCCATGGCCATTTCCAGCCGGTCACGGCGAGGCGGTCTGGTCCCGCCCGCAGCGCAAAGAAGGGCCCGGGCCAGAACCCGTTCCCCGGCTGTCGCGGGGATCCGAAGCCCTCCGGCCGCCTCCAACGGCCCTGCTGCCGGCAAGGCCGCCCGCGCAGCCGGCCCGGCCGCCTCATCGCCTTGGTCAGGCGCGGGAAGCTCGCCGACATTCGCTCGGGCCCGAGCCCTGGCGAAGCGCAGATCGGCGTTGGCGGGGTCCTCGATCCACCTTTCGCCGGCCTGGACGAGCCAATCGCGAAGCGCCTGGCGACGCTCGCCGAGCAGGGGACGCAGCAGGAAAAGGTCCCGGCCCTGCGGCCAGGCCGGAGAGGGCGACCAGAGCCTTGCGTCCGGAACGGTCGACCCGGCAGCCCGCATGGCTGCGCTCTCGGCGAGGTCGTCGGCCGTATGGCCCATCAGGAGCACATGCGCCCCGGCAGCACGGGACGCCTCCGCCAACAGGGCATGGCGCGCGGCGCGGGCCGCCGCCGGCAATCCGCTGGAAAGCGGTGGCGGGGTCCAGACCAGTGTCCGGTGCTCGATGCCGCGCGCCATGGCCCGCGCGCGGCAGAACGCCGCCCATTCGGACGAAGCGGCCTGCAAGCCGTGATCCACGGTAAGCGCCAGCAGCTTTCGGCCCCTGACCTTTGCCCACGCGTGGCAGACCAGCATCAGGGCCAGGGAGTCGCTCCCGCCCGACAGGCCCAAGGCAATTGGCGCCGGTGCGGTCGAACTCAGCCGTGCGTCCAAGATCGAATGAACCCGCTGGACCAGCCCGGTGGGGGCCGGAGTCGGCATTGCGGCGGGGATCAGGCCGCGCAGCCGGCCTGGGTCCGCGCCGCCTGGGCCCGGGCCTTCACCGAAGCCGAAGCATTGGGATAGCGGCGCGGAAGCTCGGCCAGCGCCTGGCAGGCGTCAGTGTTCAGGCGTTGCGCCGTCAGGGCGCGGGCCAGTTCGACAACAGCATCGGGCGCCCAGGTGGTCTTGGGCCAGCCGCGCAGCGCGCCCAGATAGGCCGCCGCGGCATCGCCGTTCGCGCCCCGGGCCGTCAGGGTCTTGCCGAGCCAGTAGCGGGCCTCGGGAGCCTGGGCGGTGTCGCCGTAGCGGTTCACATAGGTGTCGAACGCCGTCTCCGCCCCATCGTAGTCGCCTTCGCTCATCAGCCGGCGACCGCGCGAGAAGAGATTGGCGGCGTCCTGGGCGGGGTCGACCTGCGGCTCCGAGACGCCGGCCGCCTCCTCTTCCGGACCGGGACCGCTCGTGCCCTCGATCGCCGCGACCCGCTGTTCGAGCGCGACGAGCCTTTCGTTGAGCGAGCGGTTCTCGGCCTGTGCGAGGTCGAGCGCGCGCTTGCTCTGGTCCAGCTCGAAGGTAAGGTTCTCGTTAGCGGCGTTGAGCCGCTGCAGGCTGTCCTCGAGGCTGACGACCCGCTCGGTCAGGGCCTCGATCTGGGCCGGCGTCTCCGCGTCCTGCACCACGACGGGACGGCCGGTGTCGCGCCCCTGGTAGACGATCGAGCGCAGTTCGCGGACGACCTTCTCCATCTTCTCAAGACGACGGACCGACCGATCATCCAGCGGGTCGGGCATCGGCGTCTGGGCTTCGGCGGCCATGGTCAGGCCGATGGTCAGGATGACCGCGACGAAGGGGGCGGTGCGCAGGGCTTTGGGAAGCGAGAGGGTCATGGCGTTCAGACTTTATCGGTTCTGGCGTCAAGATTGCGGCGAGCGGGCGCGTCGGCAACGCCCCAAATGAAAAGAGGGACCGCAGGCGCGATCCCTCTTTCCTGCCACGAGGTCGGCGGCGCCTAGCGGGCGCCGTCGGTGATGATGGTCTGGGCGTTGCGGTTGCGCTGGTAGGCGTCTTCCGAATAGCCCGGATCGACCGGACGTTCCTTGCCGTTCGACAGGGTGACGATGCGGCTGGCCGCGACCCCGCGCGAGATCAGATAGTCGCGGGCGGCGTTGGCGCGGCGGGCGCCCAGGGCGAGGTTGTATTCGCGGGTGCCGCGTTCATCGCAGTTGCCTTCGATGCGGACCCGAACGTTCGGATAATTGCGCAGCCAGGCCGCCTGAGCGTCCAGGATCGGCATGGCGTCCGGACGGATCGAATAGCTGTCGAGGTCGAAGTAGACGAAGTCGCCGACATTGATGACGAAGTCCTGCACGGTGCCGGGCAGGGGACGACCATCGACCGGGCCGGGGCCAGGAGGCGGATTGTAGGGGCCGGGCGCGGGGCCGGGACCGGGACCGGGGCCCGGATCAGGGCCGGGCTTGGGCTTGGTGGTGCAGGCGGCCATGGACAGCGCCGCGGCCGCGACACAGGCCAGGGTCAGGACTTTCTTGGTATTGGCGCGCATCGGCGGCTCCTATGCGTTTGTTACCTCAGGTCTAACATGGCGCCCGAACGCTGGCGCCGACGATCACAAACAGGCCATCGCCCTACATTGACGCCAAATTGCGGCGCATTGACCACAGTTCTTGTCGCGGGCGAGCGGTCTTCACTTCGCTCAATTGCCGAGCAGCGGCGACCATGCCGGGTCGGAGCCCGAACCGGCATAGGGCGCCGGTCTTAGAATGCGCCCGGTAATGTCCACGTTCCAAAGGCGGGGCTCGCCGCCGCGACCCTCACGGAAGAACATCAGCACCCGTCCGTTCGGCGCCCAGGTCGGACCCTCGTCCAGGTAGCTGGTCGTCAGGATCCGCTCGTCCGATCCGTCGGGGCGCATGACCCCGATATGGAAGACGCCGCCCGACTGCTTGGTGAAGGCGATGAAGTCGCCCCGCGGGCTCCAGACCGGCGTGGTGTAGCGACCGCCGCCGCGCGAGATGCGCCGGGCGCCCGAGCCGTCCGCATTCATGACATACAGCTGGGGCGAGCCGCCTCGGTCGGAGTTGAAGACGATCTGGCGACCATCAGGCGAATAGCTGCCGGATGTGTCGATGCCGGGATCGCTGGTCAGCCTCGTCTGCGCGCGACTTCGCAGGTCCATCGCGTAGAGATCCGTATTGCCGTTGCGCTCGAGGCTGAAGACCACGCGCGAGCCCTCGGGCGAAAAGCGCGGGGCGAACACCATCCCCGGGAAGCGGCCCAGGGTCTCCTGTCGCCCGGTCTCGATGTTGAACACATAGATGGCCGAGCCCGTAGGGCGCAGCGCCATATAGGTGATCTCCTGGCTCGTGGCCGAGAAGCGCGGCGTCATGACGATGTAGCTGCCGTCGGTCAGGTAGGCGTTGTTGGCGCCGTCCTGGTCCATGATCGACAGGCGCTTGACGCGCTTTCCGCGGGGCCCGCTCTCGGCGATGAAGACGATCCGCGTATCGAAATAGCCCTTCTCGCCGGTGAGGCGCTCATAGACGGCGTCCGAGATCTTGTGCGCCACGCGGCGCCAGTTTTCCGGCGTGGAGGTGAACTGGAGGCCGAGCAGCTGCTGGCCGCCGGTCGTGTCCCAAAGCCGGAACTCCACGCGAAGGCGGCCATCGCCCTCGACGGTGATGTGGCCGTTGATCAGAGCCTGCGCGTTGACCGCGCGCCAGGCCTCGAAGCGGGGCTGGACCGCGATGTCCGGCCGTTCGGGGAAGGCGGCCGCGTTGATCGGCGCGAACAGCCCGGAGCGTTCGAGATTGGCGCTGATCACCTGAGCCATGTCGGCGCCGCGCCCGCCGCCGCTGAACGCCGGAATGGCGATCGGCAGGGGTTGGACGACACCCTGGTTGATATCGATCTCGATCTGGGCTCGGGCATGGCCGGGCAGGCCGGCGACGCCCAGCAGCACGGCGAAGGCCGCGATGATGAGGGTGCGGATCGTCATGGGCGGTCGTCCTCCTTGCGCGCCGGGCTGCTCAGGCTGGCGTCGATCAGGGTTCGAATTGAGGCGCATCATAGCGAGCATGCCGCGCCTGCGTCGAAGTTCAGGTTCAGCTGGGCGCCGATATAGTCGTCCGGCAGGTCGCGGAACGGCTGGGCGCCCTTGATCGCGGCGATCGCTCGGGTCGAACCGGCGCCGACCAGGTTGTCGTCGGCGCCGCTGCGCCGGATCACCTTGGGCTCGCCGAGCAGATAGCCGGAGGGCGCGATGACCACCTGGACTGTGACCTTGACCGACCGGCCGCCCTCGACATCGCAATTGGGGTTCCAGCGACGCTGGAGTTCCTGCTGCAGCCCGGCGACGTTGCTGGCGTTGACGCCCTTGCCACGTCCGTCAGGGCGGGGCTTGGGAGAGGCCGGCTGGGTCTTCGGCCCGGTCCTGCCGCCACCCTGGCGAGGCTGTCCGCCGCCAGAACGCTGAAGGCGGGATTCGACGTCGTCGAAGTTCAGTTCGCTCTGGTCCTTCGGCTTTGGCCGAGGGCTCGGCGACGGGGTCGGCTTTGGCTTGTCCGCGGGCGTCTTGGGCTGCGCCTGCTTGGGCGCGGGCAGCGGCTCGGGCGCCGGAGGAGTGTCCACGGCCGGCGGCTCATCCGGCAGCGGATCTTCAACCAACGCTTCCTGCTCCTCGCCCTCGACGGCGGGAGCGACGCTGGTCATCGGGGCGTCGCTGACGATTGTGACGGGAACGGGCGAGCCGAACGGCAGGCTCTTGCGCGCCTCGGGCCAGCTGAGCAGCAACAGGGCGCCGACGCCCAGATGGAGCGCCACCGAAGCGATGACCGCCGGCGCGAACTTGGTGCGCTCCTGCGCCATCAGGGCTCCACGCGCTCCCTCATTCAGCCGGCTTGGCCGCTGGCGCGGGCGCGGGGCCGGACGAGGGGCCGCCGGTGTCGGTGATGAGGTTGATCTTGGTGAAGCCGCCCGTGCTCAGGGCCCCCATGACCTGGGCGACGACCTCGTACCGGGTGTTCGCGTCGCCGCGAACGTAGACGGGACGGTCGAACCCGCCTTGCGACAGGGCAGCCAGGCGGGGCTTGAGCGCGGCGAAGGGAATCTCCTCCTCCCCGATATAGAGCCGCCCGTCGGGGCGGATCGAAATGGTGATCGGCTCCGACTGGTCCTGCAGCGACCCTGCTTCGGTCTTGGGCATCTCGATCGGCACGCCGGCCGTCAGCAGCGGGGCCGAGATCATGAAGATGATCAGCAGCACCAGCATCACGTCGACGAGCGGCGTGACATTGATCTCGGACAGGGCGCCGCGTCGACCCCTGCGGCCGCGCCGCCGCCTACCGCCGCCCGCGCCGAACGCGTCGTTCGCCGACAGGGCCATGGGTCAGACCTTTTCCGCGAGGCGGCGCTGGATCGCCGTGGCCAGGTCGTCGGCGAAGTTCTCCAGCCGTCCGGCGAACTTGCCGGCGTCCGTGGAGAACTTGTTGTAGGCGATGTAGGCGGGGATGGCGGCGACGAGGCCCAGCGCTGTCGCGAACAGGGCCTCGGCGATGGCCGGCGCCACGACCGGCAGGCTGGTGTTCTGCTCGAGCGCGATGTTCTTGAAGGCGTTCATGATGCCCCAGACCGTGCCGAAGAGGCCGATGAAGGGACTGGCGGTGGCCACGATGGCCAGGGTGCCAAGACCCTCTTCGGCCTTGGTGCTCTCGCGGGCGATATTGGTGTCCAGGACGCGGTCGATGCGCTGAACCAGCATGGCCGTCTGCGCCTCGCCCAGCGCGCCCTTGGCTCGTGCGTCACGCCACTCCCGCAGCGCGGCGTTCAGCAGCCGGGGCAGGGGGTGCTTGGAGTTGCCGGCCTCGGCGGCCACCTCCTCAAGCGGGCGGCCGGACCCGACCTTGGCCTCGAACTGGTCCGCCTGCCGGTTCAGCCCGGTGAAGCGCACGAACTTGTCGAGGATCACAGCCCAGGACAGCAGGGAGGCGAGCGCCAGCCCGATCATGACGCCCTTCACGACCCAGTCCGCCTGCATGAACAGGGCGATGAAGGAGAAGTTCTCAGCGGTTGCCGCTTGCGGATCCATGCGTGGGATATCCCCCGGGTGATTATCGCCGCCCATCTTCTGGGAGGTTTTGGTGACAATAGGGCGTCGCCCCGTCATTGCAGGCGAAGTCCTACGACGTGGTTAGCGATGTGTGACCAAATTGCACTCGCGTTCGCATGCGAGGCGTATTGGACGCCTGCCGATCAGGCGACCAGCCAGGGCCGGACGGCGTCAACCAGCCCGGCGGGCGGTCGCCGGGGTCGGCCATCGAGACTGATGCAGGCCGCTTCGACGGCCGCCTCGGCGATGATCTCGTCGCCTCGGGTGATCCGCTGCCGGATGATCAGGCGCGGTCCCTTGATGGCGTCGTAGGTCGTGCGCACCACCAGGGCGTCATCGACGCGCGCCGGGCGTCGGAAGTCGATTTCCATCCGCGTCACGACGAAGGCGGCCGGATCGTCCCGCTCCAGCAGGTCGGTGTGCGAAACGCCCGCCGCCCGGAGGAAGTCGCTGCGCCCCCGCTCGAAGAAGCGGCTGTAGTTGGCGTGGTAGACCACCCCGGTGAAATCGGTGTCCTCGTAGTAGACCCGCACGGGCAGCTGGTGCTCGCGGCCCTCGAACAAGCCGGCGGTGGGGAGCAGTTGATAGGTCATGAGCCGAGGTATGGCGCCCGCGCCGGTCCTCGCAAGCCTCGACTGTCCGGCCGGATCAGCCTTCGTCGCCGAAAAGGCCCTGTTGGGGCTTGGCGGCTGCAGGTTCCTTCAGCCCAAGGTGGAGGTACGCCTTGCCACAGGCCATCCGCCCGCGCGGGGTTCGCTGGATGAAGCCCTGCTGCATCAGGTACGGCTCGATGACGTCCTCGACGGCGTCGCGCGCCTCGGCGATGGCGTAGGCCAGCGTCTCGACCCCGGCCGGGCCGCCGCCATAGTTCTCGATCAGGGCCCGCAGATAGCGGCGGTCGAGGCTGTCCAGCCCCTGCTCGTCGACCTCCAGCCGGGCGAGCGCCCGGGCTGCGTGCGGCCGGTCGATGATCTCCGCGCCATCGGCCGCCGCGAAGTCGCGAACCCGTCTCAGCAGCCTGCCGGCGACGCGCGGCGTGCCTCGCGCCCGCGCTGCGATCTCCGCGGCGCCATCGTCGCTGATCGGCGTGTTCATCTTCCGCGCCGCATGGCCGATGACAGCTTTCAGTTCCTCGTGGCTGTAGAATTCCAACCGAATTGGAATACCGAAACGGTCCCTCAGCGGCGTCGCCAGGAGCCCCGCCCGCGTGGTCGCCGCCACCAGGGTGAAGGGCGCCAGGTCGATGCGGATCGAGCGGGCCGAGGGGCCCTCGCCGATGACCAGATCCAGGACATGGTCCTCCATGGCCGGGTAGAGGATCTCCTCGACGTTGGACGAGAGCCGGTGAATCTCGTCGATGAACAGGACGTCGTTCGGCTCGAGGTTGGTCAGGATCGCCGCCAGATCCCCCGCCTTTGCCAGGACCGGCCCGCTGGTGGCGCGGAAGTTCACGCCCAGTTCCCGCGCGACGATCTGCGCCAGTGTCGTCTTGCCCAGTCCGGGCGGGCCGAACAGCAAGACGTGGTCCAGCGCCTCGCCGCGATTCCGCGCCGCCTCGATGAAGACCTTCAGGTTGGCCTTGGCCTGCTGCTGGCCGACGAATTCCGCCAGCGTCTGGGGACGCAACGCCTTGTCCGGCGCCTCGGCGGGCGCGGCGTCTGGAGAGACGATACGGGTCATGTGGCCCGGCCCTCGCTGCGGCGATGCTTCATCGGCCGAGCTCCTGCAGGCCGGCCTTGATCAGGCCCGAGACGTCGGCCTCTTCGCCGAGGCGCAATACCGCCTGCTCGACCACGCGGCGCGCCATCGGCTCGGCGACCCCCAGGCCCATCAACGCAGCGACGGCTTCACCCGCGGCTGAGGGCGCAGCGGAGCGCGCCGGCGAGGTCGATGCCGGGGCGAATACCGCTGGCCCATCGCTGATCGGCTTGTCCTTCAGTTCGGTGACGATGCGTTGGGCCAGCTTGGGGCCAACCCCTTGGGCCCGGCCGATCAAGGCCTTGTCCTCGCGCGCCACCGCGCCGGCTAGTTCGGCGGGCGAGACAACGTCGAGCACGGCCATGGCGGCCTTCGGGCCGACACCCTGGATGGCCCGCAGCAGGACGAAGGCTCGACGCTCGTCGCGAGCCAGAAAGCCGTAGAGTTGCGGGCCGAGCTGTTCGCTCCACGGGTTCTCGGTGTGCAGCACCGTCTCCTCGCCGACGGCCGGGAGTCGTCCGAGCGTCCGGGCGCCACACCGCACGACATAGCCCACCCCGCCGACGTCGATCAGGCAGTCTTCCTCGCCGACCTCGGCGACGATCCCTCTCAGTCGACCGATCATGCCACCCGCCCGAGCGCCGCTGCGCGGCCCTGGCCAAGACCCCGCGCCTTGCGGGCGTGGGCGTGCGCAATGGCGACGGCCAGTGCGTCGGCCGCATCCGCTGTCGGCGAGCCTGCCGTCGGCAGGAGCCGTGCGATCATGAAGGCGACCTGGTCCTTGTCCGCGCCGCCTGTCCCCACCACCGACTTCTTGACCTCGCGCGCCGCGTATTCGGCCACCGCGAGGCCCGCGCGGGCCGGAGCAATCATCGCCGCCGCCCTGGCATGGCCCAGTTTCAGCGTCGACTGGGCGTTGGTGTTGACGAAGGTTTCTTCCACCGCCGCCTCGTGTGGCGCGTGGTCTTCGATGATCTGGCTGATGCCTTCGAACAGGGTCAGCAGCCGCTGGGCGAAGGGCGCCTTGTCATCCGGCGCGATGACGCCGTGGCCGACCCAGGCGAGCCGCGCGCCATCGACCGCGATGACGCCCCAGCCGGTGCGTCGCAGCCCCGGATCGAGGCCCAGTATCCGAATCGTGTTCGCCATATGTTTCCATACAATGGCGAAACCCTGAACGAAGCGCAAAGACCGATCGCGCCCGGTCCGTATCGGCCGTGGTCGCCCAGGCGGCCTGACCTTGCTATCAGGGGGGCTCATCGCTAGGTTCCGCGACCTTTTTTCCGAGCCCCCGCCAATGCCCGCCACGTCCGCTCTCATCAACGTCATGGTCGAAGCTGTCCGCAAGACGGCCCGTGGCCTCTCGCGCGACTTCGGCGAGGTCGCCGAACTGCAGGTCTCCCGCAAGGGGTCCGCGAGCGACTTCGTGACAGCGGCCGACCTCAAGGCCGAGCAGACCTTATTCGAGCTGCTGTCCAAGGCGCGCCCGGGCTACAGCTTCCTGGGCGAGGAGCGTGGCCTGATCGAGGGAACCGACAAGACCCATACCTGGATCGTCGACCCGTTGGACGGCACCACCAACTTTATCCACGCCATCCCGCACTTCGCCATCAATGTCGCGCTGCAGCGCGAGGGCCAGGTCGTGGCCGCAGTCACCTACAATCCGATCACCACCGATCTGTTCTGGGCCGAGAAGGGCAAGGGCGCCTGGCTTGGCGATCAGCGACGCCTGCGCGTAGCTGCCCGCAATCGCCTCGACGACACCCTGCTGGCGACCGGCATTCCCTTCCTGGGCAAGCCCGGTCATGCCCAGTTCCTCAAGGAACTGCACCAGATCAGCCAACGCGTCGCCGGCGTCCGTCGTTACGGCTCGGCCGCGCTCGACCTCGCCTGGGTCGCCGCCGGTCGCTATGACGGCTTCTGGGAGCGGGGCCTGAAGAGCTGGGATGTGGCGGCGGGGCTGCTGCTGGTCACCGAAGCCGGCGGCAAGGTCAGCGACCTGGAGGGCGGCGACAATACGCTGGATGGCGGGACCATCCTGGCGGCCAACCTCGACCTGCACCCCCTGATCCTCGAGAAGCTCCAGGCCGCCTGAGTCCGAACCGCCCTAGTGGGATCAGGGGACCAGGACGACCTTGCCGACATGTGCGCCCGCCTCAAGGTGGGCGTGAGCCTTGGCCGCCTCGACCAGCGGGAAGGTGGCGTCGACGACGGTCTTCAGCTTGCCGGCTGCGATCCATGGCCAGACGACCCGCTCGACCTCTGCAGCCAGCCTGGCCTTTTCGTCAGCTGACCGGGGGCGCAGAGTCGAGCCGGTAATGACCGCCTGCTTCTGCATGACCTTCAGCACGGGAACCTCCAAAGTCGTCCCGCCAAGGGAGGCGATGTAGACGACACGTCCACCCGGGTTCAGGGCTTCGAGATTCCTGGCGAAGTAGCTGGCGCCGACCATGTCCAGCACGACGTCGACGCCGCCTTCAGCCTTGCAGATCGCCTCGAAGTCTTCCGCGGTGGCGTCGATCGCGACATCCGCGCCCAGGCGCCGCGCTTCGGCGGCCTTGTCCGCGCCGCGCCCGGTAGCGATCACCTTGGCTCCGGCGGCCTTGCCCATCTGGATGGCCGTCACGCCGATGCCCGAGGTGGCGCCGTGGATGAGCAGCGTTTCGCCGGCCTTCAGCGCGCCATGCTCGAACACATTTGCGAAGACGGTAAAGACCGTTTCGGGCAGCCCGGCCGCCTGAACAAAGTCCAACCCGGCCGGAATAGGCAAGGCGTGCCGGGCATCGACGGCCGCATACTCCGCGTATCCGCCGCCCGCCAGCAGGGCGCAGACCAGATCACCTTCTTTCCAGCGACCTGCGGCCTTGACGACCTCCCCGGCCACTTCCAGGCCCATGGTGTCGGATGCTCCGGGCGGGGGATTGTAGAAGCCCATCCGCTGCAGGAGGTCGGGACGGTTCACGCCAGCTGCCCTGACCCGGATCAGCACATCGCCTTCGCCCGCCACGGGAATGGGCGCCGTTTCGGGGCGCAGCGCCTCGGCCGGTCCCTTGCCCCCCTCGACGATGATGCGGGTCATGGCGGTCGCGGTCATGTATGGTCTCCGGGAAGCTTGCGGTCTGGCGTTTGTGGGCGTCAGATATGCCACTGGACGGACTTTCGCGAGTAGGTGAGGGACCGAAGATGATCGACGAACCGGCGGGCGCGCGCCCGCAACGCGGCGACGCCCTGCGCGCCCTGGCGACCGAGGATCTCGAGATTTACGGCGTTTCTGAACTGGAAGAGCGCATCGAGGCCCTGCAGGCCGAGATCGCGCGGACGCGGGCGCAGATGGACAAGAAGCAGGCTGGCCGTTCCGCCGCCGACGCCCTGTTCAACTTCAAGAACGGCTGACGGACTTGCTTCGGGGGCTGATCGATTGGCACGGGCGTTGCAGGCCTTCAGGACTGACGGCGAAGGTGTCCGTCGCGTGCAAAGGGCGGAGTATTCATGTTTGAGACCGGCGCGATGGCGACGGCCCCCTGGCGGGCGTCGGTGATTTCCGACTTCGCCAGCTCCGAGCTGTTCGAGCGGACCTTTCACGAGGGCATGGACCTCGTCGAGGAAACCGCCGCCTATCTGGATGGCGGCGGCCGCCAGGATTCCAAGCTGCTGTCTCGCGCCGGAGCCCTGGCCTATGCGTCGGAGAGCATGCGCCTCACGACCCGCCTGATGCAGGTCGCCAGCTGGCTGTTGGTCCAGCGGGCCGTTCGCGAAGGCGACATGACGCCCGAAGGCGCCTGCGATGATCGCTATCGTCTTGGCGCGGAGGCCGTCTGCATGGCCGAGCCCACCGAGGAGCCGTTGCCGGCGGGCCTGGCCGAGTTACTCGATCGTTCGGCGCGTCTGTATGACCGCGTCCGGCACCTGGATCGCCGCATGTATGTCGAGGGGCCGGACGAAGAGGCGCCCAATCCCGTCCTCAGCCAGTTCGACCGTCTGCGCGACGCCTTCGGCGCCGGCGCCTGAGCCAATGCGCGGCTTTCTGATCGGCGCGGGAGCCGGGGTGATCGTCACCCTCGGCCTGGCGCTCTGGGCCGTGACGTCAAGCCTGACCGTCGTCCTGCTGCACAATGCCGGAGACCTGCCGCTGGACGTCGTCGCCAGGACGCAGGCGCGCGAACTCCATTCCGGCTGGATGCTTCCCGGCGCCTGGCGCGTCGGCGTGGGCCGGGCGCAAGCCGCCAATCTCGTGGTGGTCTGCACCGTGCCGACGCGTGCGCCGACTGACAACGCCGTGCGCCTCGCCGGCGGCTTTCAGGTCGTAACCGTCGACATTCAGGGGTGCAGCGACATCCGCTGGCGGGTGGGCGACCTGCCCTAGATTGCACGACAGCTGACGTGACGGAGAAAAGCCGGCCCGCGTTTCCGCAGGCCGGCTTTCGCACGCCACAAGGCGTGAAACCTACTTCTTGCCGGTGAAGGCGCCGAACTTGGCGTTGAAGCGCGACACGCGGCCGCCGCGGTCGAGCAGCGTCTGGTTGCCGCCGGTCCAGGCCGGGTGGGTGTTCGGGTCGATGTCCAGGTTCAGCGTCGCGCCTTCCTTCCCGAGGGTGGAGCGCGTCTGATAGGAGCTGCCATCGGTCATCACGACGGTGATGAAGTGATAGTCGGGATGGGTGTCTTGTTTCATCGGATGGTCCAACCGACTTAAGAGCGGCAAAAAAGTGGGACGCGGGGTCGCCCGCGAAGACGCGCGGCTATACAGAAGCCGGCGCGACAAGGCAAGGGGCCGGTATGAGCATGACGGACGCGGGACGGGACACGGTCGAGGGCCGACCCGGCGCCGGCGCGGAACTGGCGCAATCTTTGTATGAGGCCGCCGAACGCCGCCCGAGGTCGCGCGACGTGCGCAATCTCCGACGTCTGCTGCCTTTCGTGCGCGCCCATTGGGGTTTTGCTGCAGGCGCCTTCTGCTTTCTGATCCTCTCGGTCAGCGCGACGCTTGGCATCACGGCCTCGGCGCGCCTGGTCGTCGACAGCGGCTTTCTCTCCGGCTCGGCCCAGCAGCTGAACGTCACCTTCGCGATCCTGGGAGGCGTGTCCATCGCCCTGGCCCTCACCACGGCCCTGCGATTCTACTTCATCACCCGGCTCGGCGAGCGGGTCGTGGCCGACCTGCGCAAGGCGCTCTACAGCCACATCCTGTCGCTCGACCCGGCCTTCTTCCTGAAGACCCGTACCGGTGAGGTGCTGTCGAGAATGACGACAGACATCACCCTGATCGAGACGCTCGTCGGCTCCTCCGCATCCATCGCCTTGCGCAATCTGCTCTCGCTGATCGGCGCGACGATCATGCTGGCCGTGGTCAGTCCAAAGCTGACCCTGTTTGTGATGCTGCTGGCCCCGCTCGTGATCGCGCCAATGTTCCTGTTTGGTCGTCGGGTCCGGAAGCTGTCGACCGAGGCCCAGGACCGGTTCGCCGACGCAGTGGCCTTCGCCGGGGAAAGTCTCGATGCGCTTGAGACCGTCCAGGCCTTCGGACGGGAGCGATACGCCTCCGGACGCTTCGGCGAGGCGGTCGAGGCCGCTTTCCGCAAGTCCGTCGCGCGTATCCACGCCAGGGCGCTGATGACGGCGCTGGTGATCAGCCTGGTGTTCGGCGGGGTGTCCGTCGTCCTGTGGGCCGGGGCTCATTCGGTTCTCGACGGGACCATGAGCGCCGGCACTCTGGTTCAGTTCGTCTTCCTGTCGGTGATGGCCGCGAGCTCGGTCGGCATGCTTGGAGAGGTCTGGGGCGATGTGCAGAAGGCGTCGGGCGCAATGATGCGTATCTCCGAGCTGCTTGCCTCGCGGCCCAACATCGCCGCTCCGGCCAACCCCGTCGCCCTGCCGGAACCTGCGCGCGGCGAGATCACCTTCGAGAACGTCACCTTCGCCTATCCCGGCCGGCCAGACCTGCCCGCCCTGCGCGGCTTCGAACTGGCGGTGAAGCCCGGCGAGACGGTAGCCCTGGTCGGCCCTTCGGGCGCCGGCAAGAGCACGGTCTTCCGGCTCCTCCTGCGCTTCTATGATCCGCAGGAAGGGGTGATCCGCCTCGACGGCGTGGCCCTTGGCGACGCCGACCCGGTGGCGCTTCGGTCCCGCATGTCGCTTGTCGCGCAGGACGCGGCCCTGTTCTCGGGCTCGGCGCGCGAGAACATCCGCTTTGGCCGAGAGGCCGCCACCGACGAGGAGATCGCCTTGGCGGCGGCAGCGGCCGAGGCCGATGGCTTCATCGCCGCTCTTCCCGAGGGCTACGACAACCCGGTCGGCGAACGCGCCAAGACCCTTTCCGGCGGGCAGAAGCAGCGGCTGGCCATCGCGCGCGCGCTGGTACGTGAGGCGCCCGTCCTGTTGCTGGACGAGGCGACCAGCGCCCTGGACGCCGAGAACGAGCGTCTCGTGCAGAAGGCGCTCGACGAGGCCATGGACGGCCGCACCACCCTTGTCATCGCTCACCGTCTGGCGACGGTGCTGCGCGCCGATCGCATCGTGGTGATGGAGGACGGTCGGGTCGTGGAGCAGGGCTCGCACGCTGAACTGGTCGCGCGAGGCGGCCTGTACGCCAAACTGGCAGGCCTGCAGTTCGCCGCCGACGCGGCCTGAAGTCCTTGTCGCGCAAGGCGTGCACCTGCGACGCAATGTCGCCGACACCGTTCTTGCTCCCGTAACGTTAGAGGCGTTGAGTCCGGCCGCTCACAGGCCGAGCAGGACAGGGCGATCTCGTGGCGGACTTTGATGCGTTGCTGTTGGCGAGGATCCAGTTCGCCTTCACCATCGCGTTTCACATCATCTTCCCCAGCTTCACGATCGGCCTCGCAAGCTTCCTGGCCGTGCTTGAGGGCCTGTGGCTGCTGACCCGGCGGGAGGTGTTCCGCAACCTCTATCTCTTCTGGGTCAAGATCTTCGCGATCAGCTTCGGCATGGGCGTCGTGTCCGGCGTGGTGATGAGCTATCAGCTTGGCACCAACTGGAGCGTCTTCTCGGAAGTCGCCGCGCCCGTCATCGGTCCACTATTCGCGTTCGAGGTGCTGACGGCCTTCTTCCTGGAGGCCAGTTTCCTGGGGATCATGCTGTTCGGCTGGAAGAGGGTCGGTCCTGGCCTCCATTTCACCAGCACCGTGCTTGTCGCCATCGGCACCCTGATCTCGGCCTTCTGGATCATCTCGGCCAACAGCTGGATGCAGTCGCCGGCAGGCTTCGAGGTTCTGGCTGATGGCACGCTGAACGCCACCGACTGGTGGGCTGTCGTCTTCAACCCGACCTTCCCGGTCCGGTTCGCCCACATGTCCCTGGCCGCCTTCCTGACCACCGCGCTGGTGGTCGGCGGCGCGAGCGCCTTCATCCTGCTGAAGGACCGGGAGCAGCCTGAGTCCCGTATGGCTCTGCGCATGGCGATCGGCATGTTCGCCATCGTCGCGCCGCTGCAACTGCTGGTCGGCCACGCCTCGGGCGAGGTCGCCCGCGAGCATCAACCGCTAAAGACCGCGGCGATCGAAGCCTACTGGAAGACCGGTCCGGATCAGCCCCAGAGCCTCGTTGGTATTCCTGACCGCGACGCCGCCAAAACCCATGCCGAGATCGCCATCCCCGGCATCGGCAACTGGGTTCAGGGGGTTCCCAGGGACGCTGTGATCCAGGGGCTTGAGGACTGGCCGAAAGAAGACTGGCCGGTTGTCTGGCTCGTCTACTGGGCTTTCCGCGTAATGGTCGGGCTCGGCCTCGCAATGATCGGACTCGGCGTCTGGGGCGTTTTCCGCTGCTGGCGCGGCGGGCTCGAGGATGACCGTCTGTTCCTGCGCGCCGCCATCCTGATGGGGCCCACCGGGTTTGTCGCCGTCATCGCCGGCTGGATCGTCGCCGAGGTGGGCCGCCAGCCCTGGGTGATCACCGGCGTGCTCCGGACGGCTGACGCCGTCTCGCCCGTCGAGGCAGGCCAGGTCTCGACCTCGCTCCTGGCGTTCATGATCATCTATGCGATCGTGTTCGCGGCCGGGGCGCTCTACATCCTGCGTCTGATGGGTCGGGGACCCGAGCCGCACGAGCCGGCGCCGGAGGTCGATGACCGCGCGCCGGGCTCGGCCCTGGCCGCGGCCCCGGACGAGCCGGGCGAGGAGGAGCTGAAATGAGCCTCGACCTGCCGCTCGTCTGGGCCGGCCTGATCGCCGTCGCCGTCCTGCTCTACGTCCTGCTGGACGGCTTCGACCTCGGGGTGGGCATCCTGTTCCCGTTCGCGCGCGGGCCGAAGGAACGGGATGCGATGATGAACACCATCGCGCCCTACTGGGACGGCAACGAGACCTGGCTGGTGCTCGGCGGCGGCGGCCTGTTCGCGGCCTTCCCGATGGCCTACGCCATCCTCGGCCCGGCGCTGTACATGCCGCTGATGCTGATGCTGCTGGCGCTGATCCTGCGCGGCGTCGCCTTCGAATTCCGGCTGCATGGTCGCAAGCGGGGCAAGGCGTTCTGGACCGCCGCTTTCGCCGGAGGCTCGCTTGTCGCCACGCTTTCGCAGGGCCTGGTCCTTGGGGGCTTCATCCAGGGCGTGACGGTAGCCGATGGCGCGTTCGCCGGAGGGCCCTTCGACTGGCTGACGCCCTACACCCTGCTTGTGGCGGTCGGTCTGGTCGCCGGATATGCGCTGCTCGGCGCCTGCTGGATCGTCTGGCGGACGGAAAACCAGCTGCATCAGGACGCCCGCCGCTGGGCATTCCGGGCGCTGGCGGCCTCGGCCTTGCTGTTGGCCGGAGTCAGCCTCGCCACGCTCATCATCCATCCTCGCGTCGCGGCCCGGTGGGGCTTCGAAGGCGGCGGCTTCGACCTCGCAACGCTTGCGCCTCTGCTGCCGATTCCGTTGCTCGGCGCGGTCGGGCTCGGAGTCATCGTGGTCGGCCTGATGCGAGGCAAGCACCTCGCCCCCTTCGTCGGCGCGGTGCTGGTCTTCCTGTCCGGCTACATCGGTCTTGCGGTCGGCTTCTTCCCCAACATCGTTCCCTACGATGTCACCTTCCGCATGGCCGCCAATCGCGACAACGCGCTGGGGCTGATGCTGGTGGGCGTCGCGATTCTGTTGCCCGTCATCCTTGGTTACACCGCATGGGTCTACTGGATTTTCCGAGGCAAGGTGGCGGCCGATGCGGGATATCATTGAGGGGCCGCCCGGCGAGGACGAACCTTCGCCGCCGCTGTTCAGCCGGCTGAAATGGTTCGCGATCCTGTCGCTGGCAGGGCTCGGGGCCACTGCGGGCGTCGCCTACGCCATGAGGGCCATGCTCGGCCTCTGAACGCCTGGCGCCTTGCCTGACGCTAGGGAGCAGCCTCCACTGTCGAGACAACGACAGGGAGGGCGCCCATGGACCTGGGCCTGAAAGACAAGGCCGTCTTCATCGCCGGCGCCAGCCGCGGCATCGGTCTGGGCATCGCCGAGGCCCTGCTGACGGAGGGCGCGAAGGTGGCGCTGACCGCCCGGGGCGCCGACGCGCTGGAGAAGACCCGCGCTGGTCTGGCGGAGCGCTTTGGCGCTGACCGGCTCTGGGCCATGTCGGGAGACCTGCGCGAGACCGCAACCATCGAGGCGGCGCTCGCCGGCGCTGAAGAGGCGCTGGGGCCGCTGCACGGGGCCGTCGCCAATGTTGGCCTGCATCCCTGTCCGCCCGGGGCGGCGATCGACGACGAGACCTGGGACGCCGGGTTTTCCCAGAATTTGGGCTCGGCATGGCGGCTGGCGCGCGGCGCCTATGCGCGGATGGAACCGCGCGGCGGGGGCTCAATCCTGTTCATCAGCTCCATCGCCGGCCTCGGCGCGCTTGGCACGCCCCTGACCTATGGCACCGCCAAGGCCGCTGTGAACCACCTCACAAAGGAGCTGGCCCAGATCGCCGGCCGCAAGGGCGTGAGGGTCAACTGTATCGCGCCCGGCAACATCATCTTCCCCGGCGGCGACTGGGAGGCGCGCTCGACCGGTCCCCGGGCCGAGAACTGGAACCGCTGGCTGCGCCGCGAGGTGCCCCTGCAGCGCTTTGGCAAGCCCGAGGAAATCGGCGCCATGGCCGCCTTCCTGCTCAGCGAACAGGCCAGCTTCGTCCATGGGGCCGTCGTCCCTGTCGACGGCGGCCAGACCAAATAGGAGCCATGCCGATGTCCGAACCCCTCACGCCCTATGAACATCTCGACGTGCGCCTCGAGAACGAGACCGCCTGGGTGACCATGAACCGCCCCGACAGCCTGAACGCGCTCAATCGCCGGCTGGTCGAGGAACTGCGTGACTTCTTCGTCGGCCTCTACTGGCGCCGCGACGTGCGGGTCGTGGTGCTGCGCGGCGCGGGCAGCGCCTTCTGCGCCGGGCTGGACCTCAAGGAGCGCAGCGACGGCAACCAGAAGCGCAGCATCGGCGCCGGCCTGACCGCCCAGCGGCGGATCAGCGAGATCGTCATCGCCATGCGCCGCTGCCCCCAGCCGATCATCGCCTGTGTCGACGGCGCTGCGGCCGGCGGCGGCTTCGCCCTGGCCCTGGCCAGCGATGTGCGGATCGCCACCCCGCGTCTTCGCATGAATGCCGCCTTCATCCGCATCGGGCTCAGCGCCTGCGACATCGGCGTCAGCTACTTCCTACCCCGCATGGTCGGAAGCTCGGTGGCTGCCGAGTTCATGCTAACCGGCCGTTTCATCACCGCCGATCGCGCTCGGGAGTTGGGCCTGGTCAGCCAGATCGTCGAGGCGGAACAGCTTGAGAGCGTCGCCCGGGAGTTCGCGGACGACATGCTGCACGCAACCCCGCTGGGCCTGCGCCTGACCAAGGAGGCCCTGAACCACGCCATCGACGCCGGCGGGCTGGAAGCGGTCATCGCGATGGAAGACCGCAACCAGATCCTGGCCAGCTCGGACGGCGACTTCCAGGAAGGCGTGCGGGCCTTCCTGGAAAAACGCCGGCCGGTCTACGAGAGCCGCGAGGGCTGACGCGTCAGCAGGTGGAATCGGACGCACATCGCGACCGAGGCCACCGCCAGGCCGAACGCCAGGCCGATCCAGACGCCTAGCCCGCCCATGCCGAAGGTGACCCCCAGCAGGATGCAGACCGGCGCCCCGGCCAGCCAGTAGCTGCCACCGGCCAGGATCATCGGCCAGCGGGCGTCCTTCAGGCCGCGCAGCGCCAGGGCGCCGACGACCTGCAGGGCGTCGAACAGCTGGAACGCCGCCGCAACCTTCAGGAACACCGCCGCCAGGGCGATGACCCGCAGGTCGAACGGCTCGCGTCCGGCGATGTAGAGGCCGGCGATGGCCGACCCCGCCAGGGCCATGATGACCCCAAAGGCGATGACAACCGTGGCCGCAACCACCATGGCCACCATCCCGGCCCTGCGGGCGCCGACCATGTCGCCGGCCCCGGCGAACAGCCCGACCCGCACGGTCGCCGCCATCGCCAGCCCCAGCGGCACCATGAAGGTCACCGAGGCGAAGTTCAGGGCGACCTGGTGTGCGGCCAGGGAGTCGGCGCCGAAGGTCCCCACAACCAGGGTCATGGCGTTGAACAGCATCGCCTCGAACAGCATCGTCAGTCCGATAGGCACGCCTAGCCGAAACAGTTCTCCGAACTGAGGCCAGTTCGGACGGCTGAACCGCCGGAAGATGCGCACCTTCCGCAGGGCTGGCGTCAGCCAGATGACCGCCACCATGGCCAGGAAGCTGAACACCGCCGAGGCCGAGGTGGCGATGCCGGCGCCGGTGATGCCCATCCTCGGCAGGCCCCAGTGTCCGAAGATCAGGGCCCAGGCGAGCACGCCGTTGAACACGATGGCCGCCAGCATGACGTACAGCGCCGCCCTCGGCCGCTCCAGGGCGGTGGCGAAGTTGCGCAGCACCTGGAAGCCGAAGGTGAAGGGCAGGCCGAAGCACAGCATGGCCGTGAACTTGCCCGCGTCCCGCGCCAGCGCCGGATCCTGGCCAAGGTGGCTGAGGATCCACTCGGTCGACAGCAGGATCGGCATGAGGGGCAAGGGCAGAACCAACGCTACCCAGAGCCCCATCCGCGTCACCGCGCGGGGCCCCCTCATGTCGTTCGGTCGTCGACCCAGCATCTGGGCGATCATCGGCGCGACGGCGGCGGTGGGGCCGCCGCCCATCAGCCAGCAGAAGTAGTAGACGGTGTTGCCGATCGCCGCCGCGGCCAGGGCAGAGGCGCTCAGCCGGCCCAGCAGCACCACGTCGGTGGCAAGGATGGCCATCTGCGCCAGCTGGGTAAAGATCAGCGGCCCCGAAAGCAGGATCAGGGCGCGCGCCTCCGGCAGCCAGTCGGCGATGCGCCCGGCGGTACTGAGACGGCTGGAAAAGGTTTGCGAGGTCAGGGTCGTCATGTCGGGTCTCTTGGGTGTGGCCCAGGCCCGACGCGCGCGGCGGATACAAAAAACCCCTCCGGAGCGTCGGGCTCGGGAGGGGGCGAAAGGCGAAACTCGGATGGTCCGGGTTCTACGCGATCTCCTCACGAGCGCAGGCGGCGAAGCCGCCAGTCTTGGCAGACTGCGGTCGCGCACAGAGCATGATGGCTACAGCGGCGTTCACGGATTCGCGCTCACAAAAAGGCCCGGACGGGCGGTGGATGCCGCCTGCCTATGCCTGTCGTGCAGGTCCGTCAAGGCCGGCGAACAGTGGTTTTGACACTGTTGCAGCCTGGCCTCAGGCCGCCCTTCAGAGTTGATCGAGCCCATAGGCCCCGTGCAGCGCCCGCACAGCCAGTTCTGTGTAGGCGGCGTCGATCAGCACGCTGATCTTGATTTCCGAGGTCGAGATGACCTGGATGTTGACGCCCTTCTCGGCCAGCGCCGCGAACATCGTCTTGGCGACGCCGGCATGGCTGCGCATGCCGACGCCGATGACCGAGACCTTGGCCACGTCCTCATCGAGGGCCACGCCTTCGAAGCCGAGCTCGGCTCGCAGGCCCTCGACGACCTCGATCGCCCGGGCTGCGTCACGCTTGCCGACGGTGAATTCCATGTTGGCCGTGTGCGCGGTGCGCGCGTGAGCCTGGACGATCATGTCGACATTGACGTTCGCGTCCGCCAGGGCGCCGAAGATGCGGGCCGAGACGCCGGGCGTGTCCGGCAGGCCGAGCAGCGTCACCTTGGCCTCGTCACGGCTGTAGGCCACGCCGCTCACGATCCGCTTTTCCACGATGTCCTCCTCGTCGCACAGCAGGGTGCCCTGGGACTCCGGGTCCTGGGGGCCTTCTCCCGGCTCGACAAAACTCGACAGAACCCTGACCGGCACCTTGTGCGCCATGGCCATTTCAACCGATCGCGTCTGCAGCACCTTGGCGCCGAGCGACGCCATCTCCAGCATTTCCTCATAGGAGATGCGGGCCAGGCGGCGCGCCTTGCTCTCGATGCGGGGGTCGGTCGTATAGACCCCGTCCACATCGGTATAGATGTCGCAGGCCGCGCCCAGGGCGGCGGCGATGGCAACGGCGCTTGTGTCCGACCCGCCCCGGCCCAGGGTGGCGATGCGACCGTCGCGCGTCACGCCCTGAAAGCCGGCAATGACGGCGATCTCACCGCTGTCCATCGCCGCGCCCAGCACCTCGGGCGGAATGTCGTCGATCCTCGCCTTGCCGTGCGCGTCGTCGGCGATGATCGGCACCTGCCAGCCCATCCAGGACCTGGCCGCGTGACCCATGTTGCGAAGCGTCATCGCAAGCAGGCCCGCCGTCACCTGCTCGCCGCTGGCGACCACGACATCGTACTCGTCGTCCGAGGGCGTCAGGCCAGGCGCCGCGGCGCCGGCCCCGTCCGTCCAGGCGACCAGCTCGTTAGTCTTGCCGGCCATGGCCGAAACCACCACCGCCACCTTGCGTCCGTTCGCCTTCTCGTAGGCGCAGAACCGGGCTACGCGGCGGATCCGCTCCAGGTCGGCCACCGAGGTGCCGCCGAACTTCATCACCAGCCGAGACAAGGGCGCCGTTGCTCCCAATTGCGGAATAGTCTTGCCCCCGCGCGCCGGATCAGGGACCCCCTCGCGCAAGTCCGCGCCTTCTAACGGCCCTTTCGCGGCACCGCAATGCGCCGCGGGTGAAATCCCGGTGCAGACGCGACAACCGGCGCCGCGCGCTCTACATAGGCTGGATGGCCAAAGCCGCTCCGACCCTCACCCACAGCATCGACCCCGAGGAGGTCGAGCGCTTTTCCCGCATCGCCGCCGAGTGGTGGGACCCCAAGGGGAAGTTCGCGCCGCTGCACCGGTTCAACCCCGTGCGCCTGGCCTTCATTCGGGATGAGGCCCTGGGTCACTTCAACCGAGACCCCGGGGCGCGTCGTCCCTTCGAGGGACTTCGTCTGCTGGATATCGGCTGTGGCGGCGGCCTTCTGTCGGAGCCGATGGCCCGGCTTGGCTTCGATGTCACCGCCGTCGACGCCTCCGAGCGGAACATCAAGACCGCCTCCACCCATGCGGCCGAGCAAGGGCTGACGATAGACTTCCGCGCCTCGACCGCCGAGCAGCTCGAAGCGGACGGCGCCGGACCGTTCGACGTCATCCTCAACATGGAGGTGATCGAGCATGTCGCCGATCCCGGTGAGTTCCTCCGCACCTGCGCGCGCCTCCTGGCGCCGGATGGGCTGATGATCGTCGCCACGCTCAACCGCACGTTCAAGGCCCTCGCCCTGGCCAAGGTGGGCGCCGAGTACATCCTGCGCTGGCTGCCGGCCGGAACGCATGACTGGAACAAGTTCCTCAAGCCCGAGGAACTGCGTGCCTTCATCGCCGGCCAGCCCTTCGAGATGGAGGGCCCGTTCGGGGTCGCCTACAGCCCGCTGACGGGGCGTTGGGAGCGATCGGGCAATGTTGACGTCAATTACATGATGACGGTCCGGCGGAGCCGTTGATCGGGCTGGCCAGTCGCGCGGACTCCCCCCTAATCTGAGGGTGTCTGAAACGTCTTACCGGAATAGCCTCCGAGCATGAAAAACGCTCTCTCCGCCCTTGTCGCCGCGCTCGCCCTTGTCTGGATCGGCGCCCCTACCACCGCTTCGGCCCAGCAGAAGCCCTATGTGATGGGCGGGGTCGGCGACACCGCCGCCTACTTCTTCGCGCCTGATGAGCTCGAGACGAACGGCAATATGCGGCGCGCGCGGATCTACGGCGTGCTCGCCAACGGCCCGTCCCTGTACAACCGCCAGGCCCGCTTCACGACCGAGTACATGGAGTTCGACTGCAAGACAAAGAACCGTAGCCGCCACCTCACGCTGGCCGCCTATGACAGCAACTGGGGCCTCATCGCCGAGTCAAACGAAGCCGACGAGTGGGAAGTCCGCGCCGCGGGCAGCGTCGCCATCGATCTGGTTGTCGCGATCTGCGACTATCCAAAGCTGATCGCGGAGAACGCCACGTTCAATGCCGAGCGGCGCACGCTGAGCGAAACGGTCTTCCGGGTTCTCACCGATCCCAACTAGGGCGCGGCCGCCGTAAGGGCGTCGCCGACGACCGCGACGCCGTCAGTTGATCTCGGTCTTCTTCGGCGCCGAGGGCGGCAGCGGCGCCACCGGCACGCCGTCCTCGACCAGCGCCTTCACCTCGGTCGGGGACGCTTCGCCATAGATGCCGCGCGCCTCGCTTTCGCCGGCGTGGATGGCCCTGGCCTCCCGCGCGAAAGCATCGCCAACATAGTCGAAGTTGTCTTCCACGTGGCTGCGCACGGCCTGCAGCGCCTCCATCATCATTTCCCGGCGGGCGCCGGCCGGCGCGTCCAGGCCGCGCTGGGCCTTCGTGCCGGCGACAGCGGGGGCCATGATCTGCTTCGCCACCTCGCCTGACCCGCAGACCGGACAGGACAACAGGCCTCTCGCCGACTGGTCGTCGTAGTCGCCGGACGAGCCGAACCACCCTTCGAATTCGTGTCCTGCCCCGCAGGCCAGCGCATAGCGGATCATGCGATCGGCCCGGTGAAGGGGCGGGCGTTCTTGAGCGCGGGGATGGCCGCCCGGGCCTTGTCAGCGGCGGAAGTGTCGATGGTCGCCAGCACCACGCCGGGCTCATCATGATCCAGCCGTCCCAGCACCTCTCCCCACGGCCCCACGATCATCGAGCGCCCCCAGGTGCCGCGGCCGTCCTCGTGGAACCCGCCCTGGGCCGCAGCCAGGATGAAACTGCCGGTCTCGATCGCTCTGGCGCGAAGCAGGATGTCCCAATGGGCCTCGCCCGTGGGGCGGGTGAACGCGGCTGGCACGGTGATGACCTTGACGCCGCTTGTGGCCAGCGCCCGGTAGAGCGCTGGAAAGCGCATGTCGTAGCAGATGGTCAGGCCGAGGCGGCCGAAGGACGTCTCGGCGGCGATCGCCTTGTCGCCGGGGGTGTAGACTTCAGACTCCCGCGCGGTCTCGCCGGTGGGCAGGTCCACATCGAACATGTGCAGCTTGTCGTATGCCGCGACCAGGGCGCCCTTTGGCGATAGCAGGAGCTGGCGGTTCGCCGCCTTACCATCCTCGCGCCGCACCAGGGCGGAACCGATGCATATCCAGACGCCGAGTTCCTCTGCCAGCGCCCGCAGGCCGCGAACGACAGGGTCTTGTTCGACGGCGTGCAATTGCGGCAGCAGGGACTCACGATCCTTCTGGAGGATGTTGGTCCCCTCGGGCGTGACGATCAGTTGCGCGCCCCTCGCCGCCGCCTCGCGAACCAGCGGCTCGACGTGGGCGAGCGCAGCCGAATGGCTCGCCGGCGTGCGCGTCTGGACAAGTCCGACGGTAAGGCTGGTCATGCCGCCAGCATGGTGTCCAGCTTGCCGTCCCGTTCCAGCGCCATCATGTCGTCGCAGCCACCGATATGCTGCTCGCCGATGAAGATCTGCGGGAAGGTCGACCGGCCCGAGCGCTGGATCATCTCCTGGCGAAGATTGGGGTCCATGCCGGCCTCGATCTCCTGGAAGTCGACGCCCTTCTCGGTCAGCAGGCCGAGGGCCCGCGCGCAGTAGCCGCAGAAGGGACGGGTGTAGATGACGACCTTTGCCATGTGCGTTCCGATATCAGATTGACGACAGAAATGTAGGGGTGAGGTCGCCGGCTTTCATCCCTGCCAGCCGAAGACGTCCTCGATGCCTACGCCGAAAACGCGCGAGATGCGAAAGGCGCTCTCCAGACTGGGGGAATAGCGGCCCTGTTCGATGGCGATTACGGTCTGCCGGGTTACGCCGATGGCCTCGGCAAGGGCGGCCTGGCTCATGGCCCCATGCGCCTCGCGAAGCTCGCGGACGCGGTTGGTGATCGGCGACGCCTTGGGCAAGTCAGAAGCTCCTGCGCCGGAACAGAGCGATCTCGAGAACATGCTCGGCGACTTGCCCCACGATCATCGCCCCCAGCGCGAGGTGGAACAGCATCCGACCGTCCCCGACGATCAGGAAGTGGGCGAGGGCGACCGCCAGTCCTGCCGCCAGAACGACGCCTGACCAGTGACCCGCCCTGTCGATGATGCCGCGCTCGCGCTCGTCCGCCGGCGCGCTGGCCTCTCGGGGGCTCAGCAGCGCGAGTCCCGTCTGCAGTACGATTGCCCCGACGACGACGGCCAGGACATAGGGCACGGCGGCGGCCAGCGGTGGAGCCGTCTCGCCCATGGCTGAACTGATCCGGGCCACCAGCCAGGCATAGACAAGGCCGGTTCCGGCCATGAGCAAAGCCATTACCCAGGCAGACTTCTCTCGAAACGACATGGCTTCCTCCAATGTCAAAAATTTCTGACACTCGAATATCGGCGCGACGCCGGGGTGTCAAATATTTCTTACACCGGATCTCGGCCGCGCACCCGCGCCACGACGGCCAGTCCGACCCAACTGGCGCCGGCCAGTTTCAACGCCCTGGCGCAGGCGTCCGCTGTTGCGCCGGTGGTCAGCACGTCGTCGATCAGCAACACCCGCCGGCCCTCGACCTGCTTTCGCCTTCCGGGCGGCACCGTGAAGGCGCCAGCCACATTGCGCCGCCGCCCGGAGGCGCTGCGTCCGCCCTGGGTTGGCGTGTCGCGCCGTCGCACCAGCACGTCGGGAAGGAAGGCGAGGGGGGTGAACGTCGCCAGGCGCCTAGCGATCTCGGCGGACTGGTTGTACCGCCGGCTCAGAAGCCGCCAGCGATGGAGCGGGGTCGGCGTCACGACGTCCGCCTCCGCGATCAGGGAAGCGGCCGCGCGCGAGATCCAGCGGGCGTACTGGCCGGCCAGATCGGTTCGGTCGCCGTGCTTGAACTGCAGGATGCCATCGCGGCTGTGCTCGTCGTAGAGGCAGGCTGCACGCGCCTGGTCAAACCTGTGCGGCCGCGCCTCACAGGCGGCGCACCGGCCCATGAGGGCGAACTCGACCGGGAGCCCGCAGCCGTCGCAGACTGGTTCCTCGACAAAGGTGATGCGGGACCAGGCTTCGGCGCTCAGGCCCGCCGACTGAGCAGGCCCACCATCGAGAGCCGTCGGCGGGAGGATCAGATCCAGGGCGCGCCTCGCCGCACCGATGATGACGGGGCCCGGTTTCCAACGCGTTCGGAAAGGCCCATCTTCGGCCGACATGTCCGCCCCGCCCATTCTCTTCGATCGTGCGCTGCATCGCCGGCGCCTGGACCGCGCCGCGCCAGGTTTCGCCCAGGCTTCGTTCCTCAAGGCCCGGGCGGCATCCGACGCTGTGGAGCGGCTCGAGCCAATCTTGCGCGCGTTTCCCCTCGCCGTCGACCTGGGCGCGCGAGACGGGGCTTTCGCGCGTGCCCTGGCCGACAGCGACGCGGCGGCGAAGATCGACCTGCTGGTTGAAACAGACCTTTCGGCGGCCATGCTCGGCGATCGCGCTGGCCCGCGCCTTGTCGTCGATGAGGAGCGTCTCCCGTTCGCGCCGGAAAGCGTCGACCTGGTCGTCTCGACCCTGTCCCTCCACTGGACCAACGATCTGGTCGGCGCCCTGGTCCAGATTCGCCGGATCCTGAAGCCGGATGGCCTCTTTATCGGCGCCTTCCTTGGCGGGGCGACGCTGACCGAACTTCGGCAGTGCCTCATGGCGGCCGAGGCCGAGATCAGCGGCGGCGCCGCGCTACGGGTCTCCCCCTTCGCCGACGCGATCGACGGCGCCGGTCTCCTGCAGCGGGCCGGCTTCGCCCTCCCGGTCTCCGACGTCGATCGGGTTACGGTCCGTTACACCCACCCTCTGTCGCTGTTGCGTGATCTGCGCGCGATGGGGGAGACGAATGTCCTGCTGGAGCGGTCTCGCAGGCCCCTGCCGCGCGCCGTCCTCTTCCGGGCGCTTGAGCTCTATCAACAACGATTCTCCGGGCTCGACGGGAAGGTCTCGGCCACGTTCGAGATAGTGACTGTGACGGGCTGGGCTCCGCACGAAAGTCAGCAGAAGCCGCTCCGGCCGGGCAGCGCGCGGACGCGTCTGGCGGACGCTCTGGGCGTGAGCGAGCGCAGCGCGGGTGAACGAGCGCCGCGGGGCTGAACAGGCTGAGATCTTCGGACTAGCCGCCGATGGCTGCGGACACGGCGGCCGACACGGTCTCGATGATTCCCGTCGTCTTTGTGCCGAACAGGCTGACCGAGGTGACGATCACAAGGAACACAAGCGCGCAGATCAGCCCGTATTCAACGGCCGTCGCGCCGCGCTGGTCTACGAGGAAGCGCCCGATCAGACCACGTCGCGCAGCCAGGCGACCAGCGGCTCGTCCGCCGGCGGCATGGGATACTGCGACAGTTGGTTGGGTTTCACCCACGCCAGCGCCTCATGCTCGTGCGCCGTGATCACACCATCCCAGCGCCTCAGCAGGAACAATGGCATGAGGAGGTGAAACGAATCATAACCGTGGCTTGCAAAGACGAACGGGGCCAGGCACGCGGCGCGGACCTCGATGCCCAGCTCCTCCTTCAGTTCGCGGATCAGGCACTCTTCCGGCGTCTCGCCGGCTTCCACCTTGCCGCCGGGGAACTCCCAGAGGCCCGCCAACTGCTTGCCCTTGGGCCGCTGGCAGACCAGTACGCGGCCGTCGGCGTCGATCAGGGCGGCTGCGGCGACGAGAACGATCGGTTTGCTCATACCCTGCCCCTAGAACGCGAAGGGGCTTCGGGGAACCTGAATCGGCGCCCGAACAGGCGCGATCTGGCCTGGCGAGGGGGCGACAACGGCCTTTTGTCTGCTATGAGGCCGCCAACCAAGACGGAGGACCCATGAGCGCGCTGACCCTCGATCGCTGGAACATCACCTTTGGCGAGGGCGCGCCCCTGGCCGTGATCGCTGGCCTGAACGTCATCGAGGATCTCGATCTGGCGATGAACACGGGTCGCACGCTCAAGGCGATCTGCGCCGACCTCGGCCTGCCCTACGTCTTCAAGGCCAGCTACGACAAGGCCAACCGCTCTTCTCTCAAGAGCTACCGCGGGCCGGGCCTCGAGAAGGGCCTCGAGATCCTCGCGGCCGTAAAGGCCGAGCTCAACGTGCCGATCTGCACGGACATCCACACGGTGGAGGAATGCGAGCCCGTCGCCGCTGTCGCCGATCTCGTGCAGATTCCTGCCTTCCTCTGCCGCCAGACCGATCTGGTCGTCGCCGCCGCCCGCGCGACCCAGGCCGCCGGCGGCCTGATCCACGTCAAGAAGGGCCAGTTCCTGGCCCCCTGGGACTGCAAGAACATCCTCGACAAGATCAAGGAAGCCACCGGCGGCGCGGAGATGACCCTGCTCTGCGAGCGCGGCAATTCCTTCGGCTACAACAACCTGATCGTCGACATGCTGGGCATCGGCGAGATGCAGAAGCTGGGTGCGCCGGTGACCATCGACGCGACGCACGCCGTCCAGCTCCCCGGCGCTGACCCGCGCACGGGCGGCGCCTCGACGGGCGGCCGCCGCGCGGGTGTGCCCGTCATCGCCCGGTCCGCCATCGCAGCGGGCGCCGACGGGGTGTTCCTGGAGTTCCACCCCGAGCCGGACAAGGCGCTCTGCGATCCGCTCAGCTGCCTACCGCTCGATGGGGCGGCCGACCTCCTGAAGACGCTCAAGAGCATCCACGAACTGGTGAACTGAGCCTGGCTCATCGATTGTGTGGGCGGCCCGCGTCGGGTCGGGCCGCCTGCCAATCGGCTAGGAGCGATAGTCGCCGTTGATCGCCACATACTGTTTGGTCAGGTCGCAGGTCCAGATGACCGCGTGGCCGCGACCAACACCGACATCGACGCTGACCTCCAGCTCCTGTTTCTTCATGTAGGCGCTCATCCGGGCCTCTGAGTAGTTCGCTGCGACCATGCCGTCCTGGGCGGCGACCAGCTTGCCGAACCGGACCGTCATCTTTTCGCGATTGACCGGCTCATCGGCCCGGCCCACGGCCATGACAATCCGACCCCAGTTGGCGTCCTCGCCGGCAAAGGCCGTCTTGACCAGCGGGCTCTCGGCCACCGTCCGGGCGATCTTGCGGGCCGAAGCATGGCTTTCCGCGCCCGTGACCGTGATCTTGACGAACTTGCTCGCGCCCTCGCCGTCCCGCACCAGCTGCAGGGCGAGGTCGAGGAGAACCGCCTCCAGCTTCTCGCGGAAGTCCGCCAGGCGCTTGTCGCCGGCGCGGCTGATGCGCGGCGCCCCCGACTGGCCAGTAGCGAACAGCAGCAGGGTGTCGTTCGTGGAGCGGTCCCCATCCACCGTCACGGCATTGAACGTCGAGCGGGTGTAGAGGCTGACGAGGGTCTGCAGAGCCGCGGGAGCGATGTTGGCGTCAGTGACCACGAAGGCCAGCATGGTGGCCATGTCGGGCGCGATCATGCCCGACCCCTTGCAGATGCCGGCGATCCTCACGGTCTCACCGTCGATCACCGCGCTGGCCTGCGCGCCCTTCGGGAAGGTGTCGGTGGTCATGATCGCCCGCGCAGCGGCCGTCCAGTTGTCGGCGCTCAGCCGGCCCTCGGCCTCCGCCAGGCGGGCGGTGATCTTCGCGTCGTCCAGCACCACGCCGATGACGCCCGTCGAGGCCATCATGACATCGCGTTGCCGACAGTCGAACCGCTTGCCGACGGCCGTCGCCACTCGCCGAACCGCATCGGCGCCCGGCCTGCCGGTGAAGCTGTTGGCGCAGCCGGCGTTGACCACCAGCGCACGGACGTCTTCCCCCTTCGAGGCCGCGAGCTGGCGCTTGCACCAGTCGACCGGTGCGGAGCCGACGCCATGGCGGGTGAACACCCCGGCGCAGCTTGTGCCCTCGGCGAACCGCAGGAGGAGCAGATCGTCCCGTTCGTGCTTGTAGAAGCCCGCCCGCGCCGTCGCCAGTTCAACCCCGGCCACCGGCCTGATCTTCGGAAACGGGACAGCCAGCGGGGAGACGGCCAGGCCGGGCTTGCCCGCCCCGGTGTCGGCTGCCGCGGCGGGCGTTGCGTTGAACTGGTCCGCCTCTTTCTGGGCGCGCTTGAGCGACGCGCGCTTCAGCACCGAGGCCAGCGGGTCGAGAGCGCGCTCAACCGCCTGGCCGACGGCCTCGACCGGCTTTGCAGCGACTTCCAGGGCCTTGGCCGGCAGGGCCTTGGCGGACGACTCGGGCTTGGTGGGCTTGCGGCTCATTTCTTCGCGGGCGGGCTCTTTGGGGCGGCTTCGGCCGGGGCCGGGGCGGAAGGTTGCGGCGGCGGGGCGGTCGCCGGTTCGCTGGGCTGGCCTGGCACCGCCTGCCCGCGCGGGATAAGAATCTCGATCTTCGCGCCGCTCCGCTGCTTCTCGAGCAGGTCGCGCACCTGTCCGTAGGTCAGGAAACGGACGATCTGCGGACGAGCGGCCTCGATGGTGATGGGCTGTTCCGGACGCTTCTCGTCGACCCGCACGATGGCCCAGCCGCCCTCGACCGCGAACGGCCCGACCAACTGACCCGGCTGCGCCGATTTCAGGGCGTCCTGGTAGGGCTGCGACATGACGTCGAGCGTGAAATAGCCGCCGAAGTCGCCGCCGTTGAAGCGGGTCGCGCTATCGATCGAGCGTTCCATCGCCAGGGCGTCGAATGAGGCGCCAGCGGCCAGGAGCTTGCGCACATCCTCGGCCGCGGCCTGGTTGGGCAGCACGATCTGGCGGGCCTTGTATTCTTCCGATTGCGCCGAGAGCTTCTGCTGTTCGCGATAGAGGCTCTGGATGTTTTCCTCGGTCACCGCCTTCTCGACGACGGTCTCGACCAGCATGTCCGCCAGGATCCGCTTGCGCGCCGCGGCAAGGCGGCGTTCGGCGGCCGGCGACTTGTCGAGGCCACGGGCGATGGCCTCGTTGGCAAGCAGCTCCTGATCGATCACCTCGTCGAGGACCTGGCGGAACATGTTTGACTGGATGTCCAGCGGTTCGCCCTCGCCGATCATCCCCTGGGCGACGGCCTCGCGCTTGACGTCGGAAGCCCAGATCGGCTGGCCCTCGACCCGCGCGACGACCACATCGCCGGTTTCCGGCGGCGTCTCGATCACCGGCTTGTCGCCGCAGGCCGCCAGCGTCAGGGCCAGCAGGGCGACGGCCAGCAGCCGGGCGGGGACGAACGGACGGGCTTTGGCATGCGTCATCGGGGCTGTCGGGCTCCTGCGTCTCTTCTGGCTCCCTAGACCCTTTCCGAGGCGGAGGAAATCTCTGCCCCGGACAATCCTGCGTCCGCCTGCCGCCTTCTTCGGCGAAGAGCGGTGCGCCCATCCTGCGCGCGACCGGACGTGGCGGTCCCTGTCCTCAACGCGATCTTTACCGGGAGCCCGCTAAGTCACCGATCGATTTGCATTTTCCCGGAGGCGTTCGCGCCGTGTTCAACGCCGATCCAAAGGTCATCCAGCGAATGGTCCCGCATCTGCAGCGGGTGCTGATCGTCGACCCGCAGCCGGCCTCGGTGAAGCTGCTGCAGGATCTTCTCCGCAGTCTGGTGAACTGCCAGATCTGGGCCGCGCCGACGGACGCGCGCGCTATCCAGGCGGCCCGGGCCTTCGACCCGCAGATCATCTTTCTGGAACATTCCGGCCCGGAGCTCGACGGTGCGCGTCTCGCCCGGGCGCTGCGCCGCAGCGACCTGCCCTGCCGCAAGGCCCCAATCCTCATGGTCACCGGCGAGGCCACCGCCCAGGCGATCCTTGGCGCCCGCGACAGCGGCGTGCACGAGTTCCTGCGCAAGCCCTACACCATCAAGGACCTGACCCGCCGTCTCGAGGCCGTGACCTTGAAGCCGCGCGACTGGGTCGAGGCGGTCCACTACGTCGGACCCGATCGCCGCCGGTTCAACAGCGGCGAGTACGCCGGCCCCCGCAAACGCAAGAGCGATGCCCGAAAGTCGCCCGATCAGGCCCGCATTCTTCAGGCGTTGAAGATTGTCCGCGCCGCCCGCCAGGCGGTGGACAGCGACTGGGCGCAGGCCCGCCGTTCGCTTCTGGCCCAGGCGGCCGACCTGCAGCAAGCCGCCGTCGCCGTCGGGGATCTGAACCTGATGGAAGCGGCGGTCGAGCTGAACCGTGCCGGCGCCGCCGAGATCGTCGATCTGGCCAAACTCGACAAGGCCATCGCCCGGGTCCTGACCTTCATGCCGCCCGAGGAAGCTGAGTCCAAGGCGGCCTGAAGCCGCTCAGGACCGTCCGGCGAGCCCACGGGTGATCGCCGACTCAAGGGCCGCGACCGCTGCTGCCTCGCCTGCGGCGTGGCTCCACACTCCGGCGCTGACCGCCAGGAAGTCCGCGCCGGCTCGCGCCAGGCCTTCAGCGTTCTCGGCGGTGATCCCGCCGATGGCCACGCAGGGTATCTCCATCGTCTCCTGCCAGATGGTCAGGATATCCGGTTCCGGGCGATGAACGGTTTCCTTGGTCGCCGTCGGAAAGAAGGCGCCGAAGGCCACATAGTCGGCGCCCGCCTCGGCCGCCTCCATGGCCAGGTGCCGGCTGTCGTGGCACGTCGCTCCGATCATCGCGTCCCGGCCCATCAGTTTGCGCGCCTGGGCCACAGGCATGTCCGACTGGCCGACATGGACCCCGTCGCATCGCAGCCGCGCGGCCAGGGCGGGATCGTCGTTCAGGATCACGGCGGCGTCCCGGGCATGGCAGATCGGCGTCAGCGCGGTCACCGCCGCGGCAATCATGGCTTCCGGCGCGTCCTTGAGCCGAACCTGCACTGCCGCGACATCGCCGGCTTCCAGCGCGGCCGCCAGCCGGCGGCCGAAGGCGGCCAGATCGTCGATGACGGGCGGGGTGATCAGATAAAGCCGGCAATCCATGCCCCGCATGTATCCCACCGCCTGCTTCGCCGCCACCATCAGCCAGCCGCCTTCGGTCACCACTTTACTGCCCTAGCGTGACCCGGTTCACGTTCGCGGAAACGACAAGACGTTCGGGAGGACACAGGTGAACTTCGACTTCTCCGACGAGCAGAAGCAGCTTCGCGATGAGGCCCGCCGCTTCCTCGCCGACCGCTGCCCGACGACCGCCGTGCGTGCGGTGCTCGAGGGCTCGGAAAGCTACGACAAGGCGCTCTGGAAGGGCCTTGCAGAGATGGGCTTCCTCGGCGCCGCCATTCCCGAGGAGTACGGCGGGGTTGGCCTTGGCCACCTCGAACTCTGCGTCATCGCCGAGGAACTGGGCCGGGCTCTGGCTCCTGTCCCGATGGCCTCGTCCATCTACCTCGCCGCCGAGGCCCTTATGGCTGCGGGCTCGGAAGACCAGAAGTCCTCCTGGCTGCCTCGGTTGGCGTCGGGAGAGACTATCGGGACATTCGCCCTGGCCGAGGGCGTCGGCAGGGTCGCGGAGGACACCATCCGCGCAAGCGTCTCGGGCGGCAAGCTGAGCGGGACCAAGGCGCCGGTGGCCGACGGCGATGTTGCCGACGTTGCTATCGTCGCCGCCCGATCGGGCGGGCAGGTCGGCCTGTTTCTCGTCGATCTCAACGGCCCGGGTGTAGCGAGCGAAACTCTCGACAGCATCGATCCCAGCCGCGGCCAGGCCAGGCTGACGTTCGACGGCGCTCCAGCCGAGCCGCTGGGCGCCGCCGGCGATGGCTGGCGCATTGCGGCCGACATTCTCGACCGGGCGGCTGTCCTCATGGCCTTCGAACAGGTCGGTGGCGCGGACCGCGCGCTGGAGATGGGCCGCGACTACGCGCTGGAGCGCATGGCCTTTGGTCGCCAGATCGGCAGCTTCCAGGCCATCAAGCACATGCTGGCCGACATGTACGTCGCCGCCACCCTGGCGCGGTCCAATGCCTACTACGGCGCCTGGGCCCTATCGACCGGCTCGCCTGAGTTGCCTGTCGCCGCGGCGACCGCCCGGGTCAGCGCCACGGACGCCTACCAGCACTGCGCCAAGAACAACATTCAGGTGCACGGCGGCATGGGCTTCACCTGGGCCTTCGATTGCCATCTGTTCTACCGGCGATCGAACGCCCTTGCGCTCGCCCTCGGCTCGAAGTCGACCTGGGAGGACCTGCTCATCGACAGGCTCCGCAAGCGCAACGAGGCTCCGGCCGCCGCCTGATCTATGCCCCGGGCCGCCGTGAGCGGCCCGAAGTCCCATGAAAGATCACCGCGCCAGACCCCGAAGTGGGCCCGACATCGTTCGGTGGGCCGGTTGAGGAGAATAGAACGATGAACTTCGACGATACACCCGAAGAAGCCGCCTTCCGCGCCACGGCGCGCGCCTGGCTCGACGCCAACGCGCCGAAGGACCTTGAGGCTGACCTGAAGAAGAGCGGTTTCGCCTCCATGAACGTCGGAGGGCGCGATCCCATCCAGGTGTCCAAGGCCTGGCAGAAGAAGAAGCAGGAGGCCGGCTGGGCCTGCCTGCACTGGCCCAAGGAGTATGGCGGCCGGGGCGCCAGTCCGATCGAGCGGGTCATCTGGGGTCAGGAAGAGGGCGTCTTCGGCGCGCTGTCGGGCACCTTCACCATCGGCCACGGCATGTGCGGTCCGACCCTGATGGCCTGGGCCAGCGAGGACCACAAGCGCATGCTTCTGCCGCCCATGGCGAGCGGCGAACACATCTGGTGCCAGTTGTTCAGCGAGCCGGCCGGCGGCTCCGATCTCGCGGGCCTGCGCACGCGCGCCGAGCCCGCCAAGGACGGGACGGGAGACTGGATCATCAACGGCCAGAAGATCTGGACCAGCGGCGCCCAGCACTCCGACTACGGCATCCTGATCACCCGCACCGACCCCAACGTGCCCAAGCACAAGGGCCTGACGATGTTTTGGCTCGACATGAAGTCGCCTGGCGTCGAAGTGCGGCCCATCAAGCAGGCCAACGGCCAGTCCAGTTTCAACGAAGTCTATTTCACCGACGTGAGGATCCCGGACAACCAGCGCCTCGGCGCGGTCGGACAGGGCTGGCAGGTGTCGCTGACCACCCTGATGAACGAGCGGCTGTCGATCGGTTCGGGCATGCCGACCGGATTCCCGGAGCTCTTCGACTACTGCATGAACCTGCAGACCATGGACGGCCCGGCCATCGACGACGCTGCTGTCCGTTCCCGCCTGGCGCAGTACGCGGTCAAGGCGAGCGGCCTGAAGTACACCGGCATGCGCGCCATCAGCGCCCTCTCCAAGGGCGAGACGCCCGGGCCCGAGAACAGCATCGGCAAGCTGGTCGCCGGCGCGACGATGCAGGAACTGGCCATGTTCGCCCTCGACCTTCAGGGCCAGTCCGGCGTGCTCAACGGCGCGGACCAGCCCGAGGCGGCCAGTCGGTTCCAGGCCATGCTGCTGCGTTCGCCGGCCACCCGCGTCGAAGGGGGCACCGACGAGATCCTGCGCAATATCATCGCCGAGCGGGTGTTGGGCCTGCCCGGAGACATTCGCGTCGACAAGGATGTTCCCTTCAAGGACATCCCCACGAGCGGCCGGGCCTGAGGCGCGTTCCCCAAACTGGACGGACTCAACCGTCCGGTGGTGGACGTGGCCTTCGCTGAAGCGCATCAGCGAACAGGTGTTACTCAAAGCGGGGGCAGCAACGGGTCCAGCCCGGTGCTGACTTTGGGTAGCGCCATGGCCGGCGTGGGGCCGGCCGCGGGGGACCTCTATGTTCGATCTGCATCTGTGGCGGATGAGACTTGTCTGCCTCTTCAAGGGCCATCGCATGGTCTACAGCCGAAGCCGCCCTGGCTTCCGCAAGTGCCAGCGCTGTCATCACTACGCCCGGGAGTAGGGTCGGGCGACTTCGTTGCGAATGCGTTGCAACGTCGTTCGCATTCGGCTAGAGGATGGCTGTCGATCACTCAGTCGGGATCAGCGTCCTTGTACGTCTGTAACTGCAACGGCATCCGCGAGCGGGAAGTGCGCCAGGCTATCGCCGCCGGGGCGACCCGACCGGCCGAGATTTTCCGCGCCCGCCAGTGCCAGGCCCAGTGCGCCAAGTGCGTCTGCGAGATGCGTCAGATGATCGACGAAAGCCGCGAATCCCTGCGCTACGCCGCCGAATAGGACGCATTCTCAAGGTTTCGCCGCAGGCGAGACGCGTTCTCAAAGAAATCCGTGCAAGCGCGAGACGTTCGCACAGATTGCGGTTGCGGCCTGCCCAGTCCGGAGGCCATGAACAGACTTGTCTGAGCTTGAGGAGTCCTGGCCATGAAAGGCGACCCTGCCATCGTCCGCATCCTGAACGCGGTGCTGACCAATGAGCTGACTGCGGTGAACCAGTATTTCCTGCACGCCCGCATGTATCAGCATTGGGGCTTCAACAAGCTCGGCAAGATCACCTACGACGAATCGATCGGCGAGATGAAACATGCCGACATGCTCATCAAGCGCATCCTGTTCCTCGATGGCCTGCCCAACCTCCAGGATCTCCACAAGCTGAAGATCGGCGAGACGGTGCCTGAATGCCTCGCCGCCGACCTCGCGGTGGAAGTGGGAGGCCGCGAGACGCTCATTCCCGGGGTGAAGGCGTGCGAGGAAGCCCAGGACTACGTCAGTCGTGAACTTCTGGTCGCCATCCTCTCCGACACCGAGGAGCACATCGACTTCCTCGAGACCCAGCTGGACCTTGTGAAGTCGCTCGGCGAGCACAACTACCTTCAGAGCGCCATGGGCGAGCTCGAGGGCGGCGAGGGCCATTAAGCGGCCACGGAACCCCGCAATGCTCCCGGCGTTCGGCTAGAGTAGCGACGTCGCGGGAGAGGTGTGCGCATGCGTTATCGTATGGGTCCGGAAGGCATGGTCGAGGACAAGGGCTCCAGCCTTGAGACGGCCGGCCATGTTCTGCTGGGCTTGCTGATCGGGGGCGCCGCCGTTGCGGCCGCCGAGCTGATCGCCGGCCGTCAGAAAACGATCGGCGACGACCCGGACCTGATGAGCGACTACGCCGAAATCCAGACTCCGGTCGAAAGCCCGCCGAAGGCCGCCTTCGCCGTGATCTGGCCATCGATGTTCACCGCCCTCACCATTTCCGGCCTGCGTGTATGGAATGCGCCTCGCAGCGCCACACGGACACGCGCCCTGACCCTGTGGGGGCTGGTCCAGGGCTTCTCGGCTGCCTGGATGGCGTTGGGCCCGCAGCGGGTGGGGGGCAGGGTGGTCGCCGCTGTCGCCTCGGTCAGCGCCGGCGCCGTCTATGCCTATCACGCCGCCAAGGTCCAGCCGCCGCCGGGCGCGGTCGCCGCGCCGACCGCCGGATGGATGGGCGTCGCCAACCTCCTCAAGGACCAGTGGATGCGTCGCGGCGGCGAGCGGCCAACGGTCCACTAGCTGACAGGACCGTTTGCAGGGCTAGACCCGGGGGCACCTTGGCGGTCGCCCTTAGCCTCGCGCCAGGCGGAGGAATTCGACAGGGTCGCCTGCCGCCAGCGCTGGCCCGCCGCCAGGCCTGCGCAGCAGCGCTTGAGCGCTCGCGAACACGCTGACCAGTGAGCTGTCCTGGTCGGGTAAGGGAACCACCCCTTCATCGCTAAGCAGCGCCCGCATCCAATGCTCGCGAGGGCCGGTCGGTCCGAGCGCCTGCGCCAGGGTTCCCCGCTCCAGGATTGGACCCGCCGCGGCGCCCTGCATGGCCGCCAGCAACGGCGCCAGGAATAGCTCGGCACAGACAAAGGCCGACGCTGGATTGCCCGGCAGGCCCAGGACCTGTCGGCCGTCATCCAGGACGCCAAACCAGGTTGGCTTGCCCGGCCGAACGTTCACGGTCTCGACCAGAAGCCTCAGGCCCAGCCGCGCCAGCGCCGGCTTGACCACGTCATAGTCGCCCACCGACGCGCCGCCGACGGTGACGATAAGGTCGGCATCGACGCCCGCAAAAGCCGACTGGACGGCCTCCACCGTGTCGCCGGCAGGCGCAAGCCGCCGGGGCGTCCCACCCCAACGTCTCACCATGGCCACGAGGCCTGCCGAGCCTGACTCATAGATCTGGAAGGGGCTGGCCGGTCCTCCCGGCGCGGCCAGTTCCTCGCCGGTGGCCAGCAAGGCCACGCGCGGCGAGGCGGAGACCTCCACAGTGGCGCGTCCGGCAGCGGCGGCCAGTGAGAGGCGCCATGGGTCCAGCCGCTCGCCCGCCTCCAGAAGCACCGCGCCGGTCCTGAAGTCGCCGCCGGCCGGACGGATGTTACCCCCCGCGCCGGGCTCTCGCGCGATGCGCACACGTTCGCCGTCTTTTTCGGCGTCTTCCTGGATGATGACGCGATCCGCGCCCGCCGGGACGGCCGCTCCCGTGAAGATGCGCACGGCTTCGCCCTGACCCAGCGGTCCGGCATGGCCGCGTCCTGCCGCGCTCTCGCCAACGATACGGAATGCCGCGCCGACGGACGTCTCGCCGCGCACAGCCCAGCCGTCCATGGCCGATGCGTCGAAGGGGGGCTGGTCACGATCCGCCACGATCGTCTTCGCCAGGACCCGCCCGTCGGCCTGATCGAGAGCCAACGTTTCGCCCGTAAGGCGCGAGACTGCAGCCAGCATCCGGCCGCGCGCGTCCTCGACCGTCAGGCCCTTGAGATTGAGGCTGTCCATGCCCCTGCCTATCGCGTCAGCCGGGGTTCGTCATCCTGCCGCGGTGGCCGCTGGGACTAGCCGACGAACGCGCGCTCGAGAACGAAGTCGCCGGGTTCGGCGTTGGAGCCCTCGACGAGGCCCTGGCTTTCGATCAGCGCGGCCATGTCCTTGATGAACTCCATAGACCCGCACAGCATGATGCGGTCCTCGTCCGGATTGAATCTGCCGCCCGGCAGCCCGAGGTCCTCGAACAGCTTGCCCGACTGGATCAGGTCGGTGAACCGGCCCTGTCGCTCGAATGGCTCGCGCGTGACCGTGGGATAGTAGACCAGCTGAGCCTTCGCCTCGTCGCCCACCAGGGGGTCGTCGAAGATCTCGGCCGTGAAGAGCTCGCGATAGGCCAGCTCGGCCACCTCGCGCACGCCATGGCCAACAATGACCTGCTCGAACTTGGCATAGGCGTCCGGGTCCCGGGCCACCGACAGGAAGGGCGCAAGCCCGGTCCCCGTGCCGAACAGGAACAGCCGCTTGCCCGGTTTCAGCGCGTCGAGCACCAGGGTGCCGGTGGGCTTCTTGCCCAGCAAGACGGGGTCGCCCGGCTGGATATGCTGCAGGCGCGAGGTCAGCGGGCCGTCCTGGACCTTGATCGACAGGAACTCCAGTTCTTCGGCGAAGCTGGGCGACGCGATCGAGTATGCGCGAAGGATGGCCTTGCTTTCGCCGGCCTCGACGCGCGGCGGCAGGCCGATCATCACGAATTCGCCCGAGCGGAACCGGAAGGCGCCGGGCCGTGAGATCGCGAAGCTGAACAGCCGGTCCGTCCAGTGCTTCACCCAGAGCACCGTCTCGACAGACTGCGCGGCGGACGGGGTCCAGGCCGGGGCCGGGGCGTCGGTGACGTCGGACATGGAAGTTCCCTGTGGCGCGCGGGGAGAGCGCGATCCTGCCGTCTCCATGTGGCGTCGCAAGGCGGCATGTCAACGCAGGGATGCTGCGCCCGCCTTCAGCGTTGCTTGAGGCGCGGGGGCCTCAGTAGCCGAGCACGAGGGGCGGAATCTGGTCAAAGCGGTCGAATACATGCGTGGCGCCGCCGGCCCGCAGGGCGTCAGGCGTCGCATAGCCCCACAAGACCGCTCCGCTGTCGGCGCCGATGGATCGCGCCGCCTCGATGTCGCGCACCTCGTCTCCGACGCACAGCGCGTGTCCGGGGGCGACGCCCTGCCGATCCAGCAATTGCTTGAACCTGCGACCCTTGCCCAGCAGCCCGACCCCGCACCCGAAGGCGTCGATCACGCCGCACAGCTCGGCGCCCAGCACGGACCGGACATTGGCCTCAGAATTGGAACTGACGACAGCCAGTCGCGCGCCGCCGGCTCTGAGCGCCGTCAGCATTTCCTCGGCGCCGGGGAACAGCCTGATCTGATGGACGTCCTCGGCCATACGGCGGCGCAAATCCGCAGCGATGAAGGGAAGGCGCCAGGGCGAGACGCCCATCGCAGCCATGACTTCCCGTGTGCTACGTCCTCGCAGCATCTCGATCTCCTCGGGCGAGACCCGCCTGAAGCCGTGCCGCACCGACAGGCTGTCCAGGGCGCCGAGGAACCAGGGCGCGCTGTCGGCCAGCGTGCCGTCGAAGTCGAAGATCACCAGCCGGTACATGCCGCCCACTTCCTGTCGCCGACCGTCGAGGACGAGTCGGCCGCATCGCCTAGATCAGCCTCCGGGCCGCAACGATCAAGGTCAGGCCCGCCCTTGCCGCTCCCAACGGAAACCCGTCTAGCGTCAAAGTCAGCAAGGGAGAGCCGCCAATGACCGCCTATGTCATCTTCATCCGGGACCGCATCAACGACGCCGACGAAATGGCCAAGTACGGGCCCAAGGCCGCAGCAGCGCGCGGGGACCACAAGATGACGCCGCTGGCGTTCTACGGACCGGTCGAGACCCTTGAGGGCGATCCCGCCGACGGCGTCGTCCTCATCGCCTTCCCGACCATGGAGGAAGCCAAGGCCTGGTATGACAGCCCGGCCTATCAGGAAGCCCTCCCGCACAGGCTCAAGGGCGCCGACTACCGTGTGATCCTGGCCCAGGGCCTCTGACGAATGGCGCGGCGAGGCGGCGCCCGGCGGCGTCTCGCTTTCGTCATCGAGCCTCGCTAGGAAACCGGCATGACCCGCAAGCTGCCCTTCACCACGATCGAGAACCTGCGCGATTTCGGCGACTACGCCGCCGGCCACCGCCACATGCGCAAGGGCGTCCTGTTCCGCTCGGCCCACCAGGCCGAGGCCTCGGAAGAGGAACTGGAGGCGCTGAAGGCGCTTGGTCTCACGCTGATTGTCGATTTGCGCCGCCCGGGTGAACGGGAGCGCAACCCCTCGCGTCGCTGGCGCGACTTCGACGCCGAGGTGATCGTCAACGATCATCCCGAGGAGGGTGATGATCCCTGGCAGACCTTCATGAAGAGCGCGGCGATCACCGCCGAGTCCATGCGGGCCTATATGCTGACCTACTACGACGCCGCCCCGCACGAGCCGCGCCACATCGACCTCTACACCCGTTGGTTCGCCCGTCTGGGCGAGACCGAGGGGGCGACGCTGGTCCATTGCGCCGCCGGCAAGGACCGCACGGGTATTCTCTGCGCCCTGACCCACCACATCGCCGGGGTCCATGTCGACGACATCGTCGCCGACTACCTGCTGACCAATGACGAGGAGCGCTTCGCCCGGCGCATGCCCCTCTTCGCCGCGCATGTCGAGGAACTGACCGGCGCGCGTCCTGACGAAGCGGCGATGCGCACGACCATGGGGGTGGAGGCCGAGTATCTCGACCGCGCCTTCGCGGTGATGAAGGCGCGCCACGGTTCGATCGACAACTATCTGCGTGACGTGCTCGGGCTCGACGCTGGCCGCCGCGAAGCGGTGGAGCGCCGCATTCTGATCTGACGGATGGCTTCTCCCGCGACCTGCCGCGACGTCAGCCGGAATCCCTCTTCCCACAGGGAAAAATCAGGCTCACGCTGACGACCAAGGCCGCGTTCCAACAGACGGCTCGCATCGACATTGGGAGACGTCCAGATGGTTCACCAGCCCCCTCCGGGCGCGCTCGGCGATGGCTTGCCGGGCAGCCTGGAGCCCGCCGCCGAAGCTGCTGCAGACGCCGTCGGATATCGTCACGCCGGCTTTAGGGGCCTGTCCCGGGGCGGCTGGGCCTGGGCGCTCTTCCAGGGTGGTCGCGACCCCTATGTGATCCTGATCACCATCTACATCTACTCGGCCTACTTCACGACCCAGGTCGTCGGCGACCCCATCAGGGGCCAGGCCATGATCGCCACGGTCAGCACGCTCAACAGCCTGTTCATCGCCGTCACCGCGCCTTTCCTTGGCGCGTCCATAGAACGCTTCGGGGCCCGCAAGCCGCTGCTGCTGGCGATCGTCGCGCTCATGGTCCCCCTTATCGGCGCCCTTTGGTTCGCCAGGCCCGGCGGCGAGGGTCTCGGCGTGATGGGGGTCTTGTGGATCTTCGGCCTGGTCGGTGTGCTGTTCGCCTACTGCGAGGTGGTCCACAACAGCCTGCTGATCGGCGCGGCCGGCCCGCGTCACGCCCCGCACGCCTCCGGCCTGGGGCTGTCGATGGGCAACTTCTTCTCGGTGATCACCCTGACCTTCTGCCTGATCGCGTTCGCCCTACCGGGAAATCCGGCGACGGCCGATTGGGGCTTCATCCCGAAGACGCCGCTGTTCGGCCTCGACCCCGCCCAGGCCGAGACATCGCGTGTCGTGGCCCTGATCGCCGCGGGGCTGATGGCGATCCTGTCGATCCCGCTGTTCCTCTACACCCCCGACGCGCCGCGCACGGGCGTGCGCCTGATGGAAGGCGCCCGCCAGGGCGCGCGAGAGCTCCTCGCCACGCTCAAGAGCCTGCGCGGCGAACGCGACATGACGGTCTTCCTGCTGGCGCGGATGCTGTTCACTGATGGCATGACCGCGCTGCTGATCTTCGGCGGCATCTACGCGGCCGGCGTCATGCAGTGGGGTGTGCTGGAGATGTTGGCATACGGCATCCTGCTCAGCATTTTCGCCGTCGCCGGCGGGCTCATCGGCGCTGTGATGGACAGCCGCATTGGTCCCCGGCCCGCGGTCCAGCTCCAGGTCTTCGGCGCCATCCTCTGCATCATCGGCCAGCTCGGCATGGCCCGCGACAAGATCTTCTACTTCTGGAACTATGATGCGGCCGCCCAGGCGCCTCTGTGGGACGGCCCGATGTTCCGGACCCTGCCGGAGGTGCTGTACCTGCTCATCGGATTCGGCACCGCCATCTTCGTCACCGCGCACTATGCCTCGAGCCGCACACTCCTGACCCGTCTGTCGCCGCCGTCGAAGCTGCCGGCCTTCTTCGGCCTCTACGCCCTCTCGGGCACGGTGACGGTCTGGCTTGGCTCGCTTCTTGTCGGGCTGTTCACCGGGCTGTTCGGCAGCCAGCAGGCAGGCTTCATCCCGATCGCGGTGCTGTTGATCGTCGGCCTGGCGGGCATGTTCTTCGTCAGGGGCGGCCGCAAGGACGAATGGCGCGAAGAGATCGACTCGGCGTTCTGACGCCTTCCCGTCGGCGCGCCACGCGCGTATCTGGCGGCGATGGACGCCATCGCCGTCGAGACCCGGCCCTGGAAGCCGCCGGCCGAGGTGCTCTCCGCCTTCGCGGACGAGGCGGAAACCTGCGCCTTCCTCTCTGGAGGGCAGGGGCCTCGCGCGCGCTGGTCCTATCTGATGCGCCGCCCTGTCGAGCGCCTGGTCATCCACCGGGGCGCTATAGCCCAGGCCTTTGAGGCCCTGCGCGCCATGCTCGCCCGTTTCGGCTCGGCGCGCCTTGAGGACGGTCCGCCCTTCCAGGGCGGTGTTGCGGGCTTGGCCGGCTATGAACTGGGCGACCGCATCGAAGCGCTGGGCCTTGCAGAGCACGCGGACGGTTGGCCCGATCTGGCGGCCTTCGCCTATGTCTCGCTGCTTGCCTTCGATCACCAGCGGGGCGAGGTGCTGGCGATCGGGCGGGGTGATCAGCCGGACGAGGCGCAAGCCCGGGCTTCCGACGCCGCCGGGTGGCTTGCCCACGCGGGCCGGACAGGGAGGACCGGGCCGCTGGTTCCAACCTTCGAGACCGCGACATCGGCGGCCGCATACGAGGCGGCTGTCGCCGATGTCGTCGCCAGGATCCATGACGGCGAGATTTTCCAGGCCAATATCGCCCGGATATGGACTGGGCGACTCGTCGAGGGGGCCACGCCCTTCGACCTGCTCTCGCGACTGGTCGGCGACAGTCCGGCGCCCTTTGCGGGGTGGCTGCGCCTGGGTGACCGGGTCCTGGTCTCCAATTCGCCGGAGCGGTTCATCACTGTCGAGCCGGGCCCCGGCCGCCGGATCGAGACGCGGCCCATCAAGGGTACGCGCCCGCGCGGCGCGGATCCCCAGGCCGACGCCGTCCTGGCCGCGGCCTTGATGGCCAGCGATAAGGACCGCGCCGAGAATCTGATGATCGTCGACCTGATGCGAAACGACCTCGCCCGGGTCAGTCCGCCCGGCAGCGTCGAGACGCCCGAACTCTTCGCGCTGGAGAGCTTCGCCAACGTCCATCATCTCGTTTCGACCGTGACCGCCAGACTGGCCCCCGGCCTCGATGCGGCGGACCTCCTGGCGGCGGCCTTTCCGCCGGGATCTGTGACTGGCGCCCCAAAGGTTCAGGCCATGAAGGTCATCGCCGGACACGAGCCGCCACGCGGGCCGTACTGCGGCTCGCTCTTCTGGGCAGGGGGCGATGGAGGGTTCGATTCCAGCGTATTGATCAGATCCGTCGCCTTCGTTCGCGACGACGGCTGGCGGCTGGAGGCCCGCGCCGGCGCGGGCATTGTCGCCGACAGCGACCCTCTGGCCGAGCGGCTTGAGACGGAGGCCAAGATCGACGCCCTGCGCCGTGCCCTCACGGGAAGCGTCGCATGACGGGCGCGCCGCTAGACGACCGGGGGCTGCTGCTGGGAGATGGTTTGTTCGAGACCCTTCTGGCCCGGGACGGTCAGCTGATCCTGCTGGATGAGCACCTTGCGCGCATGGCCGGGGGCTGCGCGGTCCTTGGGCTGCCGAGTCCCGACGCCTCGCAGGCGAGGGCCGCGTGCGAGACCGCATTGGACGCAGCCGGACTACAGCGCGGCCGGGCCGCGGTCCGCCTCACCATGACAGCCGGATCAGGCGGACGCGGGCTCGACAGACCCGAGGCGCCAACCCCGCGCCTGTTCGCGACCGCAGCCCTTGCGCCGCCGGCAGGGGGCGTGACGGCTCTTCGCACCGCCAGCATTCGCCGCAATACGACTTCTCCCGCATCCCGGCTGAAGTCGCTCTCATACCTGGACAACATCCTCGCTCGCCGCGAGGTCGCACCAGATGAAGCCTTGATGCTCAACGAGCGGGGCGAGGTCGCCTGCGCGGCCGTCGCCAACATCTTCTGGCTCATGGGCGACCGCCTTGAGACCCCGTCGCTCGATTGTGGCGTCTTGCCGGGGATCATGCGGGCGCATCTTGTGCGCGCCGCCGCCGATATGGGCGTGGAGGTGCGGGAGGTGCGCGCGCCTCGCGCCGCACTGGACGAGGCTGACGCGGTGTTCCTGACCAACAGTCTCGTGGGTTTGCGACAGGTGAGCAGCCTCGACGGCGTAGACTTGGCCAGCCCGCCGCTCGTCGACGCGCTCGCAGAGGCCCTGGGCGAGGTCAGTTCTTGACGACTTCGTCCGACTTGCGCGGCCGCAGGTAGAATTTCTTGCTGAAGGTCACCGCCTGAGGGACGAAGAAGTCGACCGGCGAGTCGTAGGCATAACTGACTTCCGACATGATCACGCTCTGGCCCTCGGTCGTCAGCAGGCCGGTCGGCAGGGCGACCGTCGCGCCCTTGGACAGGGCGGTCATGCCATCGCCGCTGCTCCAGGCGACCTTGGCCGCCAGGTTCTTGTCGGCGACGATGCTGGTGACCCGCAGCTTCAGGCTGTCAGTCGGGAAGGGGCTGACGATGGCGTCGGCGATTGAGTAGATGTCCGAGAGCGTCGAGTCGTTGATCTGGGTCGACTGCGCGACCAGATCGCCAACAGCCGAGGCGGCATGGCTGGCCTTGCGCTCGGCCATCATGGCCTGGGTCAGTTCGGCCAGGCCGAAATAGAAGGCGATCAGCGCGGGCGCGATCAGGGCGAACTCCACGGCGGAGACGCCCCGTCGATCATGGCGGAAGCGGCGAAGCAGTCCCATCAGGAAGCCCACGGCTCGTTGCGGAAGGTGACGGTGGCCGTGATCAGCCGTTTGCCGTCGGCGAGGGTGTCGAGCCCGGTATTCAGAAGCGGCGTGAACAGCGTCCAGGTGTAGTAGACCCGGACCAGGACGATATCCTCGGCGTTGCCCGGCTGGAACTGGGTCTTGGTCTCATCGATTGCACCGTCCGTGACGGGGCTGGTCGCCTCGATGCTGCTGAAGTCGGTGAAGGTCCGGACGTCCACGGTCAGGTGGCTGAGGCAGTCCGAGCCAAGCCATGCCATTTCATCGCAGACAGAGGTCTTAAAGCTGCCGGCGCTCGGGCTGCCGGCCTGAAGCTCCCCGGTGCGGATCTTTCTGGCGGCGCTGTCTGCAGCGTTCTGCAGGGTCGTCGAGACCATGAACACCATGCCGAGCTCGAGCACAGCGAACAGAAGGGCCAGGAAGGGAAGGGCCACGAACGCGAATTCGACAGCCGTCGCGCCGCTCCTCGCCTTGCGGAAGCGGGTCAGAAATCGCTGGATGCGGATATGCGTCGCCGTCAGCAGCATGGGCTGACCCTAGCGCAGGCTGCTTAAGCGCAGGTTTAGGGCTGCGGCTTCTTGGGCGGCTCTTCCTGGCCCGTCATGGCGCAGGCCGGGGAGCAGGAGAACTGCGAGACCGCGCCGCCGCGATAGACCGACACCTGGCCGTTGTCCGCCGCGGTGACGACCACCGTCCGATCCAGGATCATGCGGCCGGTTCGGTCCAGGACCACGACGTTGGTGGTGCCCGGGCCCTTGCCGATAATGACGATGTTGCGCGCGTCCAGGACGGTGACGTCGGCGATCTCGGGATTGCCGACGGCGACATCCTTCGCCGCGCCGGGGAGCGCGATGCGCACGGCCTGGTCGGTGCGGACCAGCATGCTCTGGGCCAGCGCCGGCGCGCAGACGGCCATGGCGGCGACAATGGCGGCGGGGATCAGAACCTGGCGCATGGAATCTCCGCGTCGAGCGACGTGGCGCAAATCAGGCCCCAAGGCTCCGCCGGATTGGTCAAAGAAGTCTGAACATTCGCTCGACGATTCCAGACGCGCGCGATCCCACGCGTGCGCGCGCGTGAAGGGGCGTCCGTCGGAATGGTGAATCGCCGTTAAGTAAAACAAGCCGGAAACCATTCTGAATCGCCGATTCACTTTCGTTTTACTTGAGATTAAGTCCGCTCGTGCATTGTCGACCTATGGGGGGCAGCGGGCGACCGGCCTGGCGACCCTGCCCAAACAGCTCGCTGAGGAGACTGACATGACCAAGTTCGTTTCGCGCTTCGTGAAGGATGAGTCCGGCGCCACCGCCATCGAGTATGGCCTGATCGTCGCCCTGATCGCCGTGGTGATCATCACCGCCGTGACTACCCTGGGCGGCAAGCTGAACACCGCCTTCGGCGACATCAACACCAAGCTTCCGTAAGCTCCCGCTTCTCGGAAACGGAAAGGCCCCGGCGAAAGCCGGGGCTTTTTTTGTGCCCGATCCCCAGGATGGGCCGGTTCATGGCGGCGTGCCGGCCGCCATTGTGCGCGCTGTCGCGGCACGCCGGGCACCCGTCAGTCACGTCGTCGATTTACTTAAGATTCACCAAGGGCATAACGTGCGGAAAAATATCATAAAAATAGGGATGGTTAAGCCGTGTAAATAGTAAATGCGAATAAACCAAAGAAAAAATTCGAGACGACCGCGATGTTTACTTGAGATTAAGCGCGCCCTCGCATGATGGCCTTGTTTTCGGGGCGAGCAAGCCAAGCGGCTTGACCCGCTGCCTAGGCTTGCAACAGGAGATAAAGCCATGACCAAGTTCGTTTCGCGCTTCGTGAAGGATGAGTCCGGCGCCACCGCCATCGAGTATGGCCTGATCGTCGCCCTGATCGCCGTGGTGATCATCACCGCCGTGACCACCCTGGGCGGCAAGCTCAACACCGCCTTCGGCGACATCAACACGAAGCTGCCGTAAGTCACGGCGTTTCGTCCGTGAAAACGGGGGGCCCGCGGAGCGATCCGCGGGCCCTTCCGCTATCTGGCTTCAACCTTTGGTTCACCGCCCTGGGCGATCCTGCGGTTCGATGATTCAGACCCTCCAGCTCCTGCTGCTCAGCGTCTTCCCCGCCATGGTCATCGTGGGCGGCCTCAAGGACGTGACCAGCTTCACGATTCCCAACTGGATCTCGCTGGTCCTGATGGCCGGCTACTTTCTCGCCGCGCTGGCCCTGGGGCTTCCGCCGGCAGTCATCGGCCTGAGCGCGGTTGTAGGCGTTGCGGCGCTGATGGTCTCGGTCGGCATGTTCGCCCTGAACTGGATCGGTGGCGGCGACGCCAAGATGTTCGCGGCGGCGGCCCTCTGGCTCGGCTGGCCGGGTCTGCCGGTTTTCCTGGTTGTGACAGCCCTGGCAGGCGGCGCCCTTGCTGTCAGCCTGATGGCGCTGCGATCGGTCTGGCTTCGACCCATCGTGGCGAGGGGGCCGGCCTGGATGGGCCGGTTGGCCACGCCTGACGAGAATGCGCCCTACGGGGTGGCGATCGCCATCGGCGCGCTGGCGGCGTTCCCGCTCAGCCCGCCAGCCCTGGCCTATGCGACGCTCGGGTAAGGAACCTTAGGCGCGCGTTAACCATGGGCGGCCGATGTTGGCCTCGCCGCCAGAAGGGCGCGACGCGAATCGCCCGCGCGAAAAGGGTCCAAGGCCCCGCCGCGCATGAGTACCTCCCGCCGGGCCGTGGGCCCTCAGGGAAAGCCGTTCGAGCCGCATGAGCCCTGTCCGCCTGTTCATTCTCGTGATCGCCGCCCTGGCCGCCATCGTGCTGGCCTTCATGGTGCGCGGCGTCTTCGGCGGCAAACCTCAGGCCCCCGCGCCCGTGACCGCTGCGGCGCCCGCAGCCAAGCCGACCGTGCAGGTCATGGTCGCCAAGCGCGATCTTCCGGTCGGCACCCGGCTTACCGCCGCCGATCTCGGCTGGCAGGCCTGGCCGGCCGAAGGCCTCAACCCCACCTTCATCACGGATGGCTCTGCGCCCGCCGTCGCCAAGACTGGCGCCGAGGGCGTCGCCGAGCAGGCCGGCAAGACGGCTTCCAACCTGTTTGCCGGCGCTGGCCTCGAGGGCATGGTCGGCGCCATCGTCAAGGAACCCTTCGTCAGCGGAGAGCCGATCGTCGCGCGCAAGGTCGTGAGGGGCGGCGAGGGCGGTTTCATGTCCGTCGTGCTGGGCCCCGGCATGCGGGCGATGGCGGCTCCGGTCACCGTGGAAAGCGCAGCCGGCGGCTTCATCCTCCCGGGCGACCGCGTCGACGTCATCTACAGCCGCGAGAGCCAGGAAGAGAACGTGCGGGGCCAGGTTACACGCACGGTGATCCGCAACGTGCGGGTGCTGGCCATCGATCAGAAGCCCGAGCCGGAAAAGGACGTCAAAAGCATGGTCGGCGCGTCCGTCACCCTGGAGGTGCCGGCTGGCGACGCCGAGGTGTTCGCGGGGGCGGTCGCGGCCGCCCGCCAGAACGGCGTGCTTATCCTGACGCTGCGCGGCGTCGGCGACACGGCCGGCGGTCCCTCGCGCGGCAACGCCGCGGCGGCGGTGGATTCCGGCACGGTTCGCGTTCATCGCGCCGGTCAGGTCAGCGAAGTGAAGGTCAATCCATGAAGCGGCTCAGGATGATCCCGGCCCTGCTGGCCGCGCTGGGGCTCCAGTTCGGGGCGCCGGCCGGCATGGCCCAGTCCCTGGCGGGCGGTCCGGGCCAGCGGACCTATGGCTATGAGTCGACGGGAACCGTACGGGTCGACCTGTCGGCCGGCGCGGGTTCGCAGTCCCTGGCTCTGCCGCGCGGCAAGTCGGCGATCGTCGAACTCCCGGTCGACGTGCGCGATGTCCTGATCACCAATCCCGCCGTGGCCGAGGCCGTGCCGCGCACGCCGCGCCGCATCTACATCATGGGCCTGGGCGCCGGGCAGACCGACGCGGTGTTCTTCGACGCCTCGGGCCGCAAGGTGCTCTCGTTGAACGTCCGCGTGGACCAGGACGTCAGCGCCCTGGCCGAGACCATCAACCGCGTGCTGCCCGGGGCGCAGGTTCGGATCGAGCCGATGGGCGACTCGGTGATCCTGACGGGGCTGGTGCTGACGCCTTCGGATGCGGAGAAGGCGGGCCAGATCGCGGTGCGATTCATGGGCAAGCCCGAGCTGGTCATGAACCTGGTCCAGGTGGCGGGCAGCGACCAGGTGATGCTCAAGGTCCGGGTGGTCGAGGTCCAGCGCAACGTCGTCAAGCAATTGGGCTTTGATCTCAATGCCTTGTTCGGCCAGCTCGGCGACGACCAGCTCAGCTTCGTCACCGCGGCGACGTTCGGAATCAACGGCACGCTGCTGGGCGGGCTGTCCGGCGGCTATTCGCTGGACACGACCAAGGCGCCGGTGATGCAGATGCCCTGCGGCCCCGGATTCCCCGCCGACTCCCTGTGTCCGGTTGTAGTCAGAGGGCCCAACGGGGCGTCAAATTACAACACCGCCACGCCGCAGGATGTCATCGGTTCGTCCGACCTGAACAAGGCCAACGCGACCATCAAGGCCTTCGAGCGGGTCGGGCTGGTGCGCACCCTGGCGGAGCCGAACCTTACCTCGGTCAACGGCGAGCCGGCCAACTTCCTCGCCGGCGGCGAGTTCCCGGTGCCGGTCGGCCAGGACGACTCCGGCCGGGTCACCATCGAATTCAAGAAGTACGGAGTCGGCCTGGGCTTCACCCCGGTGGTGATGTCGGGCGGGCGCATCTCGCTGAAGATCTCGGTCGAGGTCTCGGAGCTGAGCAACGCCGGGGCCTTCTCGATCCAGAACGGCAACGGCGCGCCCTCGCTGACCATCCCGGGCCTGTCGGTGCGGCGCGCCGAGAGCGTGGTCGAGCTGCCCTCGGGCGGGACGATGATGCTGGCCGGCCTGATGCAGGAGCGATCGGCCCAGAACCTCGACGCCCTGCCGGGGGTGATGACCAACCCGATCCTGGGGCCGCTGTTCCGGTCGCGCGACTATGTCAGCGGCCAGACCGAGCTGGTCATCCTGGTGACGCCCTACATCGTCGATCCCCGGGCTCCCAGGCAGTTCCAGACGCCGGCCGATGGCCTGCAGTTCGCCGACGATCCGGGCACCATCCTGCTCGGCCGGATGAACCGCGACGCCAAGGCGCCGCCCCGCCCCAGCGTTGGCCGTCCCTACCAGGGCCCGGCCGGATACGTGATCGAGTAGCGCCATGACCCTTCGTCCCGCCCTTCTCGCGACCCTGGCCCTCGCCGCCCTGGCGAGCGGCTGCGCCACGCCGGCCACCGGCCCGCAGGCCGATCCGAACCTCGCCGCCACGCCGCTCGACGCCTGGCAGACCCAGGTCAAGGTGGTCGCCGCGCCCGAGGTCATCCGCCTGGCGCCCCATCGCACCGGCCTGTCGGCCAACCAGGCCCAGGCGCTGGCCGGCTTCGCCGACGCCTGGCGCCAGTCGCAGTCGCGGGAAATCCTCCTGCGCGCGCCGGTCGGCGGCCCCAACGCGGACGGCGCCAGCCGGGTCGCCTGGGAAGCGCAGGAGCGGCTGGTCGGCCTCGGCGTGCCCCCCGGGGCCATCCGGATGAGCACCTATGACGCCGGCGGCGATCCCGGCGCTCCGGTGATGATCGGCTTTGACCGCTTCGTCGCCGACGTGCCGGCCTGCGGCAACTGGCGCAATCTCAGCCACTCCAACGACAACCGGGTGCACGACAACTTCGGCTGCGCGGTGACGGCCAACATGGCGGTGCAGATCGCCAATCCCGAAGACATGCTGGAGCCGCGCGGCCTGGCCCCCGCCGACGCCCAGCAGCGCGGCGTGATGTTCGAGAAGTATCGCAAGGGCGAGGCGACCGGCTCGGCGTGGGACGACATGTCCAAGGGCTCGGTCTCGCAGGTGGTGAACTGACGGCCATGCAGTCCGGACAAGCCAACCACGATCCTTTCGACCTGGGCTTCGAAGCCGACGACGAGTTCACCTCGCCGGGCGGCGGCTTCGCCCAGACCGCCGGCGCGGTCCAGGCGCTGGCTCCCGATCCTTGGGCCGAACTGGCCCAGCCCGCCGACGCCTTCGGCGGCGTCGACAGTTCCGCCTCATCCGGCTTCGGGGAGCCTGACCCCTTCGCCGATTTCCCCCCAGCCCGTCCGAATGACGAGCCAGAGTCCATGCGTACAGCGTCCCGTCCCGCCCGGCCCGCGCCGGGCATGCCCGTTCATGAGATGCCCGGGGGCGAATCCGCCGGCGATGCGCCGGTGCCGCGCATCACCATCCATGTCTTCTGCGCCCGGCCCGAGACCGCCGACCTGGTGTCGCGCGCCTCCTCGGACCGTCGCCTTTCGCGGGCCTCGACCGTGGTCCGGTCCGGCGGCCTCGCCGCGGCGGTCGAGCATTATCAGAACCAGCCGACGCCCAGCCTGGTGATCGTCGAGAGCCTCGATCCTGCGCCGGAACTGCTGGGCCAGCTCGACCGGCTGGCAGAGGTCTGCGACCCCGGCACCAAGGTCATGGTGATCGGCAGCACCAACGACATCGCGCTCTACCGCGAGCTGATGCGCCGGGGCGTCAGCGAATATCTCGTCCCGCCGATGCAGCCGCTGCAGGTGATCCGGGCGATTTCCGGCCTGTATGCCGACCCCTCGGCCCCGTTCCTGGGCCGTCAGGTCGCCTTCGTCGGCGCGCGCGGTGGGTCGGGCGCCTCGACCATCGCGCACAACGTGGCCTGGACGATTTCGGAGCGGCTGCAGGCCGGCGTCGTCATCGTCGACTACGATCTGCCCTTCGGCACCGCCGGGCTGAACTTCAACCATGACCCGCTGCAGGGCGTGATGGACGCCCTGGGCCAGCCGGATCGCCTCGATCCGGTGCTGATGGACCGGATGATGGCCCGCTGCACCGACCGGCTCAGCCTGTTCGCGGCGCCGGCGACCCTCGACGCGGACTATGACATCTCGGCCGAGGCCTTCGAGGAGGTCACCCAGAAGATCCGCGCCGCCGCGCCCTTCGTCGTGCTCGACGTGCCGCACAGCTGGTCCGCCTGGACCCGGCGGCTGCTGGTCGCGTCGGACGACCTGATCATCGTCGCCACGCCGGACCTGGCTTCGCTGCGCAACGCCAAGAACATGGTCGACCTGGTCCGCCAGTCCCGCCCCAACGACAGCCCGCCGCGCCTGGTGCTCAACCAGGTCGGTGTGCCCGGTCGCCCGGAAATTCCGATCAAGGACTTCGGCGACGCGCTGGGCCTGACGCCCTCGCTGGTCATGCCGTTCGATCCCAAGACCTTCGGCCAGGCCGCCAACAACGGCCAGATGCTGCCTGAGGTCGGGCCCAAGACCAAGGTCGCCGAAGGCATCGAGCAACTGGCCCAGACGATCAGCCGGCGCGAACCCCCGGCGGCCCAGAAGGCCTCGCTCCTCTCCGGCCTGTTCAAGAGGAAGTAGATGTTCGGCAAGCGCGCCACGGATGGGGCTCCCGCTCCGGCGAGGACCACGCCGCCGCCGGCGCCCGCCGGCGCGGCCGCCTCGACGCGGCCGCAGTCCGCCCCGGCGCCGACCACCCGTCCGGGCGGCCCGCCGGTTCCGACCGGCGCGCCCAAGCCGCAATCTCCCGCGTCCCTGCAAAGCAACAAGGTCATGGAGAAGCTGGCCGCCGCCCAGGCGCCGGCCACCGAGATCGTTCGGGAGCAGAGCGAATACTACCACGCCACCAAGACGACGATCTTCAACGCCCTGCTCAACACCATCGACCTCAGCCAGCTGGCGCAGCTGGACCAGAAGGCGGCGGCGGCGGAGATCAAGGACATCGTCGCCGAGCTGGTGGCGATCAAGAACGTCTCGATGTCGGTCGCCGAGACCGAGCATCTGGTCCAGGACATCATCAACGACGTCCTCGGCTACGGCCCTCTTGAGCCGCTGCTTTCGCGGGACGACATCGCCGACATCATGGTCAACGGGGCCGGCCGGGTGTTCATCGAAGTCGGCGGCAAGGTGCAGCTGACCAACGTGCGCTTCCGCGACAACGCCCAGCTGATGAACATCTGCCAGCGGATCGTCAGCCAGGTTGGCCGCCGGGTCGATGAGAGCTCGCCCATCTGCGACGCCCGCCTGCCCGACGGCAGCCGCGTCAATGTCATCGCCCCGCCGCTTGCGCTCGACGGGCCGACCCTGACGATCCGGAAGTTCAAGAAGGACAAGCTGACGATGAAGGACCTGGTGGACTTCAAGTCCATCAGTCCGGAAGGCGCGCGGGTGCTGGGCGTCATCGGCGCCTGCCGCTGCAACATCGTCATCTCCGGCGGCACCGGTTCGGGCAAGACGACGCTGCTCAACACCATGACCGCCTTCATCGATCCGACCGAGCGGGTCATCACCTGCGAGGACGCGGCGGAACTGCAGCTGCAGCAGCCCCATGTGGTGCGTCTCGAAACCCGGCCCCCGAACCTGGAAGGCCAGGGGCAGATCACCATGCGCGACCTGGTGAAGAACTGTCTGCGGATGCGTCCCGAGCGGATCATCGTCGGCGAAGTCCGCGGTCCCGAGGCGTTCGACCTGCTGCAGGCGATGAACACCGGCCACGACGGCTCGATGGGCACCCTGCACAGCAACAGCCCGCGCGAAGCCATCAGCCGGATCGAGAGCATGATCACCATGGGCGGGTATGGCCTGCCCTCCAAGACCATCCGCGAGATGATCGTCGGCTCGGTCGACGTCATCATCCAGGCGGCGCGTCTGCGCGACGGCTCGCGGCGCATCACCCATGTCACCGAGGTGGTCGGGCTGGAAGGCGACGTCATCGTCACCCAGGACCTGTTCGTCTACGAGATCACCGGCGAGGACGAGCAGGGACGGGTCATCGGCAAGCACCGGTCGACCGGCATCGCCCGGCCGCGCTTCTGGGATCGCGCGCGCTACTACGGCCTGGAGCGGGAACTGGCCGAAGCCCTCGACGCGGCGGAATAGCGATGACCACCCTGATCATCGCCGTCCTGGCCTTCATCACCATCGCGGGCCTGGGTTTCGTGTTCGCCGGCGGCGGCGACAGCGGCTCGGCCAAGGCGGCCAAGCGCGCCCAGGCCATCGTGTCGGGCGGGACGCCGAGCGCGCGCAAGGCGGTGGCGCGGGCGGCCGCCAATACGCCCGAAGCGCGCCGCAAGCAGATCCTCAAGACGCTGAAGGATCAGGAGAAGCAGCAGAAGAAGGCCACGCTCAGCATGGCCGCCAAGCTGCAGCAGGCCGGGCTGACCGGCAATGTGAAGACCTTCTACATCATCAGCGGTGCGGTCGGCGGGGTGGTCTTCCTGATCCTGCTGCTGGCGGTGCGCAATCCGCTCATCGCCCTGGGCGCCGGTTTCGCCGCCGGCTTCGGCCTGCCGCGCTGGGTGGTCGGCTTCCTGGCCAATCGCCGCATCAAGAAGTTCACCGAGCACTTCTCCGACGCCATGGACATCATCGTCCGGGGCATCAAGTCCGGCCTGCCGGTCCACGACTGCCTGAAGATCATCGGCAAGGAGAGCCCCGAGCCGCTGGCCGGGGAGTTCCGCCGCCTCGTCGAGAGCATCGGCATGGGCCAGTCGATGGACGTGGCGCTGGAGAAGATGTTCGAGCGGATGCCCACGCACGAGCTTCGCTTCTTCGCCATCGTGCTGGCGATCCAGGCCAAGACCGGCGGCAATCTGGCCGAGGCGCTGAACAACCTGTCGGTCGTGCTGCGCGCCCGCAAGATGATGCGCGAGAAGATCAAGGCGCTGTCGTCCGAAGCGGTGGCCAGCGCCTTCATCATCGGGGCCTTGCCGCCGGGGGTGGTGGTGCTGATCACCGTGACGACGCCCAGCTACATGGCGCCGATGTTCACCGATCCGCGCGGCCACCTGATGCTGCTGGGCGCCGCCTTCTGGATGGGCATGGGCATCTTCGTCATGCGCAAGATGATCAACTTCAAGTTCTGACGGGGAGCATGTCGTGAGCCTCGTTCGAACCCTGACCGATCCGGACAACCTGCTGGCGGGCTTCGTCGCCACGGTGACCTTCGCCACGATCGTCACCCTCGCCAGCCCGATGCTGAAGAGCAGCAATCTGGAAGGCCGGCTGAAGTCGGTCGCCAACCGGCGCGAGGAACTGCGCAAGCGCAGCCGCGAGGCCATCGCCAAGAAGTCGTCCGCCGGGCCCAGCCTGCGCCACACCGACGAGGGGCTCTACAAGCGGGTCGTGGACCGGCTGCAGCTCTCGCGTCTGCTCGAGGACCCGAAGGTCGTCGAGAAGCTGGCCCAGGCGGGCTTTCGCGGCCCCCGGCCGGTCACGACCTTCTACTTCTTCCGCTTTGTCGCGCCGTTCGTCTTCGCCCTGCTGACGGCCTTCTACCTGTTCCTGGTCAACGATTTCGGCCTGCTGGCCATGCAGAAGTTCACCGCCTGCATCGCCGCGCTGCTGATCGGCTATTACGCCCCCAACCTCTACATCTCGAACGCCGCGACCAAGCGGCGGGAGAGCATTGTCGCGGCCTTCCCGGACAGTCTCGACCTGCTGCTGATCTGCGTGGAAAGCGGCATGTCGGTCGAGGCGGCGATCCAGAAGGTCAGCCAGGAGGTCGGTTCCAGCTCGATCGAACTGGCCGAGGAGCTGAGCCTGCTGGGCGCGGAGCTGAGCTATCTGCCCGAGCGACGGATGGCCTACGAGGGGCTGGCCAAGCGGACCAACCATCCCGGCATCAAGGCCGTGACCACGGCGATGATCCAGGCCGAGCGCTACGGCACCCCGCTGGGCTCTGCACTGCGGGTGATGGCCAAGGAGAACCGCGAGCTGCGCCTCTCGGCCGCCGAGAAGAAGGCCGCCGCCCTGCCGGCCAAGCTGACCGTGCCGATGATCCTGTTCTTCCTTCCGGTGCTGTTCGTGGTGATCCTTGGCCCGGCGATCATCAAGGTCCAGGATATCATGTCCAAGCAGTAGGAGGCGGCCGAGCTTCCTGCGTCGGGAGGGCTCCATGACCAAGGCCAACCTGCTCCAGGTCACCCCGTTCCTGCATGTGCCTGACCTCGCCGAGGCGCTGGACTTCTTCTGCCGCCGGCTCGGGTTCGCGGTCGGCTTCGAAGGCGACGGCTATGCCTACATCGAGCGGGAGGGAGCAGCCTTCCGGTTGCTGCAACTGCCGCCCCCGGACTGCCGTGATCCGGGACAGACGCCGATGCACGACGGCTTCGCCTACTACATCGACGTGCGCGACGTGGACGCCCTGGTCGCCGAGCTTGCGCCGCGGCTGGCGGACCTGCCGCCGGGGCGGGTCCATGGTCCTGTCGACCAGCCCTACGGGCAACGCGAGTTCATGGTGCGCGGCCCCGACGACGGACTGATCGTCTTCGGCCAGGGCCTCGAGAGCGAACCGGACTGAGGCTTCAGCGCGTCCCGCCGGGCTGGCTGACCGACTGATAGCTGCGGTTGCCCGCCGTCGGCTGGGGCCGGGCGTTGGCCGCCCGCAGCCAGGCCATGTTGGCCTGCACCATTTCCGGCGGCAGGTCCTGGCGCGCCAGTCGCTCGGCTTCCTCGACCCGCCCCTGGAGGCCGACCACCAGAGCCAGGTTCTGGCGCATCTGCGGGGTGGCGCGCGGATGGGCGATCGCGCGGCGCAGCATCTGTTCGGCCCCCGGCAGGTCGCCCTGGCCGGCCTTGTACATGGCGAAGTTGGTCAGCACCGTGGGCTCGTCCGGCGCCAGGGCCAGAGCCCGCTGGTGGGCGGCCAGCGCCTCGTCGTCGCGCTCGGCCTGTTCGTAGGCGATCGCCGACAGGGTCACCGGGCGCCAGTCTCGCGGCGCGATCTCGATGGCGCGGCGCAGGGGCTCCAGGGCGTAGAAGCCCTGGTTCATGCCGATATAGGCGCGGGAGACCTCCAGCAGGCCATCCATGTTCTTCGGATCGACGATCAGCACCCGCTGGGCGGCGGCGGCGGCGTCCTGGTTGCGGCCGAGCTGGCGCAGGGCCTTCGACAGGCCGAGGCCGGCCTCCACGTCACGCTCGTCGATCTCCACCTCGCGGCCCCAGAAGGCGGAGGCGGCGAGCGGGTCCATGCGGCGGGCCTCGGCGCGCAGGGCGGGCGGCGCCTTCTGCGGCGCGGGGCGCGCCTGGGCCGACGCCGGTGCGACGGGCGCGGCGGCGGGAGCGGCCTCGGCCTTCTCCTTCTTGCCGCCGAACGGCCAGGCCGAAGCGGGACCGGCGAAGGCCAGTCCGGCGATCAGGGCCGATACGGCGGTTGCGGCGAGCGCCTGCTTGCGACACATGGGAGTTGCTCCAAAGCCGGTTCGGCGCCCAGCATCGCCCGCGCCGGTTCAAGGAATCGTTAAGCATGTTTTCCGGGAACGCCCGTTCATGACCGACCCCGTAGTCGCCGCCGCCGAGGGCGCCCCGGCGCCCGTCACCGCCATCGCCGAAGCCGCCTGGCCCGCTCTGCTGGACAGCCGTCCGCCGGCCATCGCGCGCCTGGCGGAGATCGCCGGCTTCAAGGCTCGCTCCGGCCAGGTTCTGGTGGTGCACGGCGCGGACGGCGAGATCGCCGAGGTGCTGTTCGGTATCGGCGCCGGCGGTGATCCCCAGGTGTTCCGCGCCCTGGCGGCCAGGCTGCCGGCGGGCGACTACGCTCTTGGCCCGGTGGACGGGATCGGCGCCAGCGAGGCCGCCCTGGCGTTCGCGCTGGGCTCCTATCGCTTTGATCGCTACCGCAAGCGCGGCGAGGCGGGGCCCAGGCTGGTGGTCGGAGAAGGCGTCGACCTGGCCGGTATCCGCAGCCAGGCGCATGCCTGCGCCCTGGCGCGCGACATGGTCAACACGCCGGCCGGCGACATGGGACCGCTGCAGATCGAGACCATCGCACGGGAGATCGCCGAACAGCATGGCGCGGCGCTGCAGGTGGCGACCGGCGATGCGCTGCTCGAGGAAGGCTATCCGTCAGTGCATGCGGTCGGCCGGGCGGCGGGACATGACCGCGCGCCGCGGATGATCGAGCTGACCTGGACAGCGCCCGGGGCGGACGCGGCGCCGCGCCTGGTGCTGGTGGGCAAGGGCGTGACGTTCGACACCGGCGGGTTGGACATCAAGCCGGCCGCCGGCATGCGGCTGATGAAGAAGGACATGGGCGGCGCCGCCCATGCGCTGGCGCTGGGCCGGATGGTGATGGACGCCGGCCTGCCGGTGCGGCTGACCGTGCTGGTCCCGGCGGTGGAGAACGCCATCTCTGGCGAGGCGATGCGTCCCGGCGATGTGCTGGACACCCGCAAGGGCCTGACCGTCGAGGTCGGCAATACCGACGCGGAGGGTCGCCTGATCCTGTCCGACGCCCTGACCCGGGCGGAGGAGCTGGAGCCTGACCTGACCATCGATCTGGCGACCCTGACCGGCGCGGCGCGCATCGCGCTCGGGCCGCAGGTCATTCCCTTCTATACCGACGACGACGCCCTGGCCGAGGCCATCGCGGCGGCGTCGCGCGCCGTGCAGGACCCGCTGTGGCGGATGCCGCTTTGGCCCGGCTACGAGGAGGCGCTGGACGGCGATGTCGCCGACCTGAAGAACGATCCCGACGGCTGGGCCCAGGCCGGATCGGTAACGGCGGCGCTGTTTCTCAAGCGGTTCGCCCCCCGGACCGGATCGTGGGTGCATCTGGACATCTTCGCCTGGAACCCCAAGGGACGGCCCGGTTGGCCCGCTGGCGGCGAGGCCCAGGCGATCCGCGCCCTTCTGGCCATGCTGAAGGCCCGCTACGCATGAGCGCGCCGGATCGTCGCCTGACGCTGATGCACCAGGGCGTGGCCGCTCGCGCGCTGGAGGGCGTGGTCGCCGCCGAGCGGTTCGAGGACCCGCAAGCGATGCAGGTCAGCGCGCCGGCGGCGCCGCTGCGCCGGCATCCGCAGGACGATGCCGAGCAGGAGAGCCTGCTTCTGTTCGGCGAGCGGTTCGATGTGCTGCTGGAACAGGATGGCTACGCCTTCGGCCAGTCGGCCCGCGACGGCTATGTCGGCTGGGTCGCCGCCGACGCCCTGTCGGCGCCGGTGCTGGTTCCGACCCACCGCGTCGCCGCCATCCGCACGTTCGGCTTCAGTCGCCCCGACATCAAGTCACGCCCGACGGGGCTCTATTCGCTCAACGCCCTGGTCGCCATCGAGGCGGAGGAGGGGCGGTTCCTGCGGGCGGTGCGGGGCGGCTGGTTCATGGCGGCGCACCTGGCGCCGATCGGCCGCGATCACGAGGCCGACCCGGCCGGGGTGGCCATGCGGTTCCTGGGCGCGCCGTACCTGTGGGGCGGGCGCGAGAGCCTGGGGCTGGATTGCTCGGGCCTGGTGCAGCAGGCGCTGCTGGCCTGCGGCAAGGCCTGTCCGCGCGACACCGACATGCAGGCGGCGCTGGGCGCGGCCGTGGCGCCGGGCGAATTGGCGCGGGGCGACCTGGTGTTCTGGAAGGGCCATGTGGCGATGATGCTGGACGGCGAGCGGATCATCCACGCCAACGCCCACCACATGGCCGTGGCTGTCGAGCCCCTGGCCGAGGCGACGGCGCGGATCGCGGCGGCGGGCTCCGGCGCGCCGACCGCCTATCGCCGGGTCTGATCGCCCCGGCGCAGCCAGCCGTTCAGCCGGTCGATCGCCTGACTGGTCGCCGCCTGCTGGGCCGGTGACATCTCGAACCCTGTGCGGCCGCGCAGGGCGAAGAGGTCGAAGGCGGTCTTGATCACCGCCAGCACCACCATGGCCCAGACCGGCTGGCCGAGGCTCATGACGAGGCCGAGGCCAAGGATCAGCGTCACGTGCAGGACGATGATGCGCGGGTAGGGCTGGAACATCTGGGCCATCGGGTTGCTGCGGCGGGCCTCGCCGCGCAGCAGCCAGTCGAAGACGAAGGCCCACAGCTGCCAGGCGACAATGGCGGCGAGGCTCCAGGCGAAGCCGGGCTCGCGCTCGATCAGGCCGCTGACAATGCCGAACAGCCCCGGGATGGTGTCCGGACTCTGGGTCGGGCCCTCGCCGCCGACCGAGCCCAGCATGACCACGAACATCCCGTGGACGAAGGTGAACATGCCGTAGTGGACGACGAAGAAGGGGACGACGAAGAGGCAGAGAGCGAGGCCCGCGATGCCCAGGGCGACGCCGGTCGCCAGCATGCGGAGGACGTTGACGCCGCCGATGACGACGTTCTCGCACCAGTAGAGGATCAGCAGCACCCCGGCCGGCCAGCCCAGCGTCAGGACGCCGATGATGGGGATAAGGTTGACCAGCACCACGCCCAGCGGGCGCAGGCCGCGCAGCATCGCCGGCTGGCTGGTCGGCTGCAGCGTCTCGCCCCCGGGGTCGGTCAAGGCCGGAGCGCCCGGTGGGCGGATACGAAAAGGGCCAGGGCGGGACGCATGTCCACACCCTAGCCCTATCTCTGGCGCCTTGGGGAGGCCCCCGGCGCCGGGAATTCAGCAGCGATCAGCTGGCCGGCTTGGCCGGGGCGGCTTCGCCCGTCTCGCCGGTCGTGCCGCCAGGCGGCGGAGCGGGCGCGGCGGTCTCGCCGGTGGCGGCCGGCGCTTCGCCGTCGGCGGCCGGGGCCTCGGTCGGCGCGGCGGCCGGCTTGGGCGCCGGGATCGGCAGGGTAGAGCCCAGGCTGTGCAGGTAGGCCAGCATGGCGATGCGGTCTTCCTGCTTCTTCAGGCCGACGAACGACATCTTGGTGCCGGGGACGTGCTTCTGCGGCGCCTTGAGGAACTGGTCCATCTCGTCCCAGCCCCAGACCTTGCCGGCGCCGAAGGTCTTCATGCCGTCGGAGTAGGCGAAGCCCGGATGGGTGCCGGGCTGCTTGCCCATGGTGCCGTAGAGGTTCGGGCCGGTGCCGTTGGCGCCGCCGGCGTCGAAGGTGTGGCAGGACGTGCACTTGGCCGAGACGGCCTTGCCGATCTCGATGTTGGCGATCGGGATCACCGTGCCCCAGTCGGGAGCCACTTCCTCGGCCGCGGCGCCGCCGCCATCCTCGACGATAGCGACCGCATAGCCCGGCTTCTCGACCGGATGCTTGGCAAACACCATTCCGCTCACTTCGCGGAGACCAAAGATGGCCAGGCCAGCCGCCAGCACGCCGCCGGCGATCTTGTTGAACGTCAGGTCGCTCATGTCGCTCGAGAAGTCCGCTTTCCGTCCGAAGGGGGACCCGCAAGGAATCCCGCGCCTTGTTGCGCCCGGCTCTCTTACACGCTACCGCCGCCTTCGCAAGCCGCCGAGCCGCCCCGCGACCACACGACGCCCCAACGAGACGCCCGCTGACCCTCATGAAGCCGATCGTCATCATCCCCGCCCGCATGGCCGCCACCCGGCTGCCCGACAAGCCGCTGGCCGACATCGGCGGGCTGCCGATGATCGTGCGGGTGCTGCGCCAGGCGCGGGCGGCGGACGTCGGGCCGGTGGCGGTGGCGGCGGGCGACGCGGAGATCGTCGAAGCCGTGCGCGCTGCGGGCGGCATCGCTGTGCTGACCGATCCCGACCTGCCATCGGGTTCTGATCGCATCCAGGCCGCGCTGGCCGAGCTGGATCCGGCGGGGACGCATGACGCGGTCATCAACCTGCAGGGCGACATGCCCTTCGTCGAGCCATCGGTGATCCATGACTGCGCCGCCCTGCTGGCCGACGAGGCGAGTTGCGATGTCGCCACGGTGGTGGCCGAGGAAGCCTCGGCCGAGGACCGCGCCAACCCGGACGTGGTCAAGGCCGTCCTGTCGATGCGCGCCGACGGCCGCGCCGGGCGCGCGCTCTACTTCACCCGCTCGACCCTCTACGGCGACGGGCCGGTCTGGCGGCACATCGGGATCTACGGATACAGGCGCGAGGCGCTGGCCCGATTTATCGGCGCGCCGCCCTCGCCTCTGGAGCGGCGCGAGAAGCTGGAACAGCTGCGGGGCCTGGAAATGGGCCTCACCTACTGGGCGTCCGTGGCAGGGGCCGCGCCCATCTCCGTCGACAACCCGGCCGACCTCGAGGCGGCGCGGGCGCACGCAAAGACCCTGTAGACATGCTCAAGAAGATCGCCTTCCAGGGCGCCCCCGGCGCCAACAGCCATGAGGCCTGCCGCGACTATTTCCCCGGCTATGAAGCAGCCCCCTACGCCACCTTCGAGGAAGCCTTCGAGGCGGTGAGCGGCGGGGTCTGCGAACTGGGGATGATCCCGGTCGAGAACTCGATCGCCGGCCGCGTCGCCGACGTCCACCACCTGCTGCCCTCCAGCGGCCTGAAGATCATCGGCGAGCGGTTCAAGCCGATCCGCTTCCAACTTATGGCCAACAAAGGCGCCAGGCTGGACGAAATCCGCACGGTCAGCAGCATGGCCATCGCCCTGCACCAGTGCAGGCGCAGCCTGAAGAAGCTGGGCGTGGAGACCGAGGCCGTCGGCGACACCGCCGGCGCCGCGCGCGCCCTGGCCCAGAACCCGGACCGGACCCGCGCCGCCATCGCCCCCGCCCTGGCGGCGGAGATCTATGGCCTCGACATCCTGGCGCGGGACATCGAGGACGAGCGGCACAACACCACCCGCTTCCTGGTGATGACGGCCGACAAGGCGCCGCCGCCGCCGCCGTTCACCCAGCGCTGCATCACCTCGTTCTGCTTCCGGGTGAAGAACCTGCCCGCGGCGCTCTACAAGGCGATGGGCGGGTTCGCGACCAACGGCGTCAACATGACCAAGCTGGAAAGCTACATGGAGGGCGGCGCCTTCACGGCGACCTTCTTCTACGCCGAGGTCGACGGCCGGCCCGAGGACCGAGGCCTGGCCCTGGCGCTGGAGGAACTGGCCTTCTTCACCGACCGCATCGAGATCCTGGGCGTCTTCCCGGCCGATCCGTTCCGCGACCGGGTCTGATCCCCGGCGCAAGCGGCGGCGGGCGAGGGGGCTTGACTGAACCCTTCGCCTGCCGCCCCGTTCAGGTCGTGATGAGCCTCATTCGACTCGCCGCCCTGTCGGCCGCCTCCGCCCTTGTCCTCACCGCCTGTTCGGAGCCGGCCTCGCAGCCGCCGCCGTCCGCCGAGGTCCCGCCGGCCGAGCCCACAGCCGACCAGCCGATCCCGCCCGTGGTCACCGAGGTCCCGGCCAGCGAGACCCCCGCCCAGCCGGTGGAGACGCCGCCGACGGAAGGCGAGCAGGGCGGGACCGACAGCTGGCGCACTGTGGCCAGCGCCGAGGACGCCGACCGGCTGGCGCGCCTGCCGCAGGCCTGGCGCCAGGCCCTGCGCGAGGGCGACGCCGAGCACGGCGCGATGATCGACAGCCAGGGCATGGCTCTGGTTCCCGGCGCGGCCCTGGCCGGCGGCCTGCAGCCGCCGCCCGGGGCCTATCGCTGCCGCACCTTCAAGCTGGGGTCGCGGGACGGGCAGGGGCTGGCCTATGTCGACTATCCCTGGTTCCGCTGCACCATCGAGCTGACGCCCGGCGGCGACCTGATCCTGACCAAGACCACCGGCAGCCAGCGCACGCGCGGCCTGCTCTATCCCGACACCGACACCCGCCTAGTCTACATCGGCGCCCAGGCCTGGGGCGCGGACGAGAAAGGCTATCCCGCCTACGGCCAGATGCCCGAGCGGGACCAGATCGGCGTGCTGGAGCGCATCGGCGAGAACCGCTGGCGGCTGGTCCTGCCCTGGCCCAAGCAGGAGTCCAAGCTGGAAGTGCTGGAACTGCGCCGATAGCGCGACGGCGCATGGACCAAGGCCGGCTTCTCTGAACCAATCGCCTCGAGGGAGGTGACCTGTGGCGGCGATCGACGTGTTCATCCGGGCCGGGGCGGCGAGCCTGCTCCTGGGCCTCGCGGCCGCGCTGCTGGCCAGCCGGCCGAAGGCTGTTCTGCCATGGCTGTATGGCCTGCTGGCCCTGGGACTGGCCGGGTTCCTGGCCATCAACACGCCGGTCCCGGCCCTGGAATTGCCGGACGGGCCGGAGTTCATCGCCGGGCTTCTGGCCGGGCATGCGACACTGTTCCTCTGGTGGTTCTGCCTGGCGCTGTTCGATGACGGCTACCGGCCCGGTCGGCTGGAACTGGCCGTCGGGGTGAGCTGGGTGCTGGTCAAGCTGGCGGACCGGGGCTTGATCGCCTCGCCGGCGGCGCCGGGCGGACTGTCCTGGCTGCTGATGCTGATGGGCTGCGGCATGGTCGCCCACATCGTCTGGCGCGCGCTGGCGGGCCGCGAGGACGATCTTGTCGAGGCGCGCAGGCGTCTACGCCTTGCGGTCGCGGGCCTGCTGGTCGCGATCCTGCTGGCCGACTTCGCCGCCGATCTCCTGCTGGGCGCCGACTGGCGCGGCCACCGCTTCGCCATCGCCCAGAACGCCGCCATCGGGCTGGTGGCGCTGGGCCTCTGCGCCTGGTTCCTGCAGCTTAGGCCGCAAGGCCTGTCCCGGGCCCGGGCGATCGCGCCGCGGCCGTCGCCGAACGATCCCGACCGGCGCCTGCTGGCCCGGATCGACACGCTTATGACGGTCGATCGCGTCTGGCTGGACCCGGGCCTGACGCTGGCCGACTTCGCCCGCCGCCTCGGCGCCAGCGAGGCGGAGACGCGGCGCCTGGTGCACCAGCGACTCGGCGAGCGCCATTTCCGCACCTTCCTCAACGGCTGGCGCGTCGGCGAGGCGCAGCGGCGCCTGATCGCTGATCCGTACGCCCAGATGATCGTGGTGGCTTTCGATTCCGGCTTCTCCTCGCTGCCCTCGTTCAACCGGGTCTTCCGCGACATCGCCGGCTGCTCGCCCAGCCAGTACCGGGGCGGCGCCTCGGAACCTGATCATCGCGCCTCAGCAGATTTCGAGGCGCCTTCGCCAAGGAACTGAGGAGCCGGGCGGCCCGGCCGGCGGCTATCGACCGGCCATGACCTCTACCGACGCTCCCCACCGCCCCCGCTGGCTGATCGCGCTCTGCGCCGTCGCCGTCTTCCTCATCGTCGATACGCTCGGGCTCGGTCCTTTCAAGGCCCTGGCCGGAGACTGGCAGGGCTGGCCCCGGCTGGGGGCGCTGGCCGTCCTCGGCTATGGCCTCTATCTGGTCGCGCCGCTGGCCCTCGCGGCCTGGCTCTTCGGGCCGCGCGCGGCGCCCGGCGCGCTGGGCCTGCGCGCGCCCGTTCTGAAGGGACTGGGCGTCGCCTTCGCCGGCACGGCCATCCTGCCGGTGGGCTACGGCCTGCTGGCGCCGATGGCGCCGCTGGGCGATGCCCTCGCGCGCGAACTGGTGCGCAGCGCCCTGCTGCCTGGCTTCGCCGAGGAGGTGCTGTACCGGGGCCTGCTGTTCGGCCTGTTGTTCCGGTTCGCCGGGTGGGGGTTCGTTCCCGCGGTGCTGCTGAACGCGGTGCTGTTCGGCGGCGCGCATCTCTACCAGGGCGGCGACGCGGGCCAGGCGGCGATGATCTTCGCCCTGACCGCGTTCGGCGCGGCGATCTTCGCCTGGCTGTATGTCGAGTGGGATTTCAATCTCTGGGTCCCCATCGGGGCGCATGTCCTGATGAACGCCTGGTGGAGCCTGTTCGAGGTCGACGACACGGCGCTGGGCCCCGCCTGGGCGGTCGGTCTGCGGCTGGCTTCGGTGGCGATCCTGGTCGGGCTGACCCTGGTCCACGCCCGGCGCCGGGGCGGCCGGCGGGTGCGCGGGCGGCGGTGGTGGCGGGGCGAGCCCGCCTGACCGACGGACGGGCGACCGACAGCGTGGCGGCGCCATCTTGTGTGACCCATCGGCCACACCTACATGCGTCTCAGCCCGCTTGCGCTCCTGCGAGGCGGCGGGCCAACTCCGCCTTCTGAGGGGACGCTCAAGTGAATATCGATCTCTACTCCGACCGCGCCAAACAGGCCGTCCAATCGGCCCAGTCGCTGGCCCTGGCGCGACGCCACCAGCATCTGACGCCCGACCATCTGCTCAAGGTCCTGCTCGAGGAGAAGGACGGGCTCAGCCGCGCCCTGATCCAGTCGGCGGGCGGGCGGCCGGACGCCGCCGACGCCACGGTCGAGGCGGGCCTTGCCCGCATGCCCAAGGTCGAGGGCGGTTCGGGCCAGCTGTACCTCAAGCCCGAGACGGCGCGGGTGTTCGCCGCCGCCGAGGAGAGCGCCAAGGCCGGGGGCGACAGCTTTGTCACCACCGAGCGGCTGCTGATCGCCCTGGCGAAGGAAGGCGGCGACGCGGCCAAGGCGCTGAAGGACGCCGGCGTCGACGAAAAGGGCCTGACCGCCGCCGCCGAGGCGATGCGCAAGGGCCGCACCGCCGACAGCGCCAGCGCCGAGGAAGGCTATGACGCGCTCAAGCGCTACGCCCGCGACCTGACCCAGGCCGCCCGCGACCAGAAGCTCGACCCGGTGATCGGCCGCGACGAGGAAATCCGCCGCACCATCCAGGTGCTGTCGCGGCGCACCAAGAACAATCCCGTCCTCATCGGCGAGCCCGGCGTCGGCAAGACCGCCATCGTCGAGGGCCTGGCCCTGCGCATCGTCAACGGCGACGTGCCCGAGAGCCTCAAGGACAAGAAGCTGCTCAGCCTCGACATGGGCGCCCTGATCGCCGGCGCGAAGTATCGCGGCGAGTTCGAGGAGCGGCTGAAGGCGGTGCTGAACGAGGTCACCGCGGCCGAGGGCGGCATCGTGCTGTTCATCGACGAGATGCACACCCTGGTCGGGGCCGGCAAGTCGGACGGGGCCATGGACGCCTCCAACCTTCTGAAGCCCGCCCTGGCGCGGGGCGAGCTGCACTGCGTCGGCGCCACCACGCTGGACGAGTACCGCAAGCACGTCGAGAAGGACGCGGCCCTGGCCCGCCGGTTCCAGCCGGTGTTCGTGGAGGAGCCGACGGTGGAGGACACCGTCTCGATCCTGCGCGGGCTGAAGGAGAAGTACGAGCTGCACCACGGGGTGCGGATCACCGACGGCGCCATCGTCGCCGCCGCCACCCTGTCGAACCGCTACATCACCGACCGCTTCCTGCCCGACAAGGCCATCGACCTGATGGACGAGGCCGGCAGCCGCGTGCGCATGGCCGTCGACTCCAAGCCCGAGGAGCTGGACGAGATCGACCGCCGCCTGGTGCAGCTGAAGATCGAGCGCGAGGCCCTGAAGAAGGAGACCGACGCCGCCAGCCGCGCGCGGCTGGAGAACCTCGAGGTCGAGATCGACGACCTGCAGTTCCGCAGCGACGAGATGACCGCCCGCTGGAAGGCCGAGAAGGAGGCGCGCGGCGCCGAGGCCCAGGGCCGCGAGGCGCTGGAGCGGCTGAAGGCCGAGCTGATTGACGCCCAGCGGCGCGGCGACCTGCAGCGCGCCTCCGAGATCGCCTACGGCGAGATCCCGGCGCTCGAAAAGCGCCTGGCTGAGGAAGAGGCCAGGGAGTCGCAGGACGTCTCGCCCGAGGTGGTCGACGACGCCCAGATCGCCGCCGTGGTCAGCCGCTGGACCGGTGTGCCGGTCGAGAAGATGCTGGAGGGCGAGCGCGACAAGCTGCTGCGCATGGAGGACGGCCTGCGCAAGCGCGTCGTCGGCCAGGAGGAGGCCCTGGTCGCCGTCTCCGACGCCGTCCGCCGGGCCCGCGCCGGCCTCAAGGACCCGCAACGCCCGATCGGCAGCTTCCTGTTCCTCGGCCCCACGGGCGTGGGCAAGACCGAGCTGACGAAGGCGCTGGCCGAATTCCTGTTCGACGACGAGGCGGCGGTCACCCGCCTCGACATGAGCGAATACATGGAAAAGCACAGCGTCAGCCGCATGATCGGCGCGCCTCCCGGCTACGTCGGCTACGACGAGGGCGGCGCCCTGACCGAGGCCGTGCGCCGCCGGCCCTACCAGGTCGTGCTGTTCGACGAGGTCGAAAAGGCCCACCCGGATGTGTTCAACGTGCTCCTCCAGGTGCTGGACGACGGCCGCCTGACCGACGGCCAGGGCCGCACGGTCGACTTCCGCAACACCCTGATCATCATGACCAGCAACATGGGCGCCGAATACCTCGCCGCCCAGGCCGACGGCGAGGATGTCGAGGCGGTGCGGCCGCAGGTGATGGACGTGGTGCGGCGCAACTTCCGCCCCGAGTTCCTCAACCGCATCGACGAGATCATCCTCTTCAAGCGCCTGGCGCGGGCGGACATGAGCAGCATCGTGCGCATCCAGCTGGACCGGGTGGAAAAGCTCCTGGCCGACCGCCGCATGGCCATCGCCCTGGACGACGGCGCGATGCACTGGCTGGCGGAGAAGGGCTACGACCCGGTGTACGGGGCGCGGCCGTTGAAGCGGGTGATCCAGAAGGACCTGGTGGATCCGATCGCCAAGAAGCTCCTGGCCGGCGAGCTGGAGGACGGCAGCGTCATCCAGGTGCATGCCGGGGAGGGGGCGCTGGAGATCGGGAAGGCGCGGGTGCACTAACACCCGCCGCCAGGGGGGCTCCTGCGGTGCAAATCTCGCCCCGTTGCGCGGGAAGAGTGGCCATGGCGAGTGCTGCAAGCGAGCCAGGCCGTGGGGACACGTCTCCCGGCGGCCGTGCGCTGCCTACCCCGACGCCGGCGCTCAAGCGAAGAGCGGCAACCCGTCCCCGCCTTCGCGATGCCGCCTCGTGGTTCGTCGCTCCCGCTCCGAACCGTCCTCTGCCTCCACTCGGGGCCGGAGAACGGGACTCCATCAGTACCGCCCTTGCCTCTGCTGCTAGGCGGCTCTGCGGTAGGCTCCGCAGACATTGACGCGCATCCTGACCAAGTCCTCACTTACACCAAAGAAGTCCGAGGCAGCCGCAATGGACATCCGGTTTCGGGCGATCCATACCGCTGCTTCGTCCGAGACCAGTAGGGCAGGGCCCAGCCAATTGGCTTCTTCTTCGATTTCGAGATCGTAATGCCTCGATCCGTCCGGCCCGATTGGCGGCTTCGGCGGGTGTTGAAGAATAATGTGGCTCAGCTCGTGGCTAATGTCCGCAGCTTGGCGCTTTGGAGAATGAGCATCATTGAAGAGGATGACCTTCTCCATCCCATTGCATATTGTGACTGCAGAGAATTCGTTCTGACCGGGGCCATGAAGATAGGAAACGACATCCGGAATATCCGTTACAAAATCCACTAAGGAAACCAGCGGAATCTCCAAATGATGGGCCAGTTTCCGGGGGCAAAGCGGGTCATGCGACGAGAGGCCCAAGTCCTGCCTGAAGGACCGAGCATACCAATTGGCTTCTGTCTTGAACCCGCGACGCAACGCCATCTCAGTCTTTACGCAACCTTTCGTAGGCCGTTTTCAGGAGCGCTTCCAAAGCAGCTACCCCCTCTTCAGATAGCTTTGGATCTGCTCTTAGATGAGCTGTTATGCTAGTTAGTGTTTCAGCTTCTCCTCGTTTGGTCGTTGGCCGCATAAACTGATCAGCCGCGATCCCAGCCCAAGAGCAGAGACACGCCAAACTATCGACATCAGGCCTCCTGCCCTGCGAAATCCTGGTCAATGTCGAGGCGCTGACATCTGCCTCCTCTGCGACCTTCTTCCACGTGAGTTTGCGGCTCTGCCGCTGGGCGTCCAGCGCAGAGAAGAAGGCTCGGCCATCGAATTGTGCGGGGCTCACGATTTCACTCTTGCAATTCTCCGTCGGGTGCGGAATCGTCCAGCGTCGATTGCAATCTCGCAATCGCGAATCGAACTAGCAACGGAATATCCAAATGTCTGGTAAAAACCAATACGTGGTTCGAAGCGGTGAGGGCTGGGCCGTCAGGGGCGAGGGAAACTCCCGCGTCACCTCCCGGCACGATACCCAAGCCGCTGCGATCCAGCACGGTCGCGAGATCGCGATGAACCAAGGGTCGGAACTCCGCATCCAAGGCCGGGACTCCCGGTTCCGGGAGGCCTGGAGCTACGGCAACGACCCCCATCCGCCGAAGGGGTAAGCCATGATCAAGATGACTTTCAACGGTCGTCGTATCACCTCAAGCTCGCAATTGAAGCGCGAGCTTGAGCGATCGTTCGATAAGGCAATCGAACGTCATGTTCGATCCGCCGCGCCGCCCAGTGTCCGGTTGCGGAAGACTCCAGAAGGTTTCATTGCGGAAGGCTCAGAAGATGAAATTTCGAGGATGGTTCGGCGGCTCACGTAGCCGCAACCAAGTCCTCCCAACCTAGGGCGCCTCCTTTTTTGGAGGCGCCCTTTTTCATTCCCTTTCGGTTTGTGGGCGGCATGCCACGGCCAATAGGTGTACTGGAGTAAGATTCCCGAGCCCCTCTAGCGGCTCATTGCGGCCGCCTTGTTCCTGAGCCGTTCGAGGATGATGGCAGGAACTGACCGACATCCTGCGCGCCGCCGACCGGAGGCTGGGGCGGGCCGTGCTAAAGACGTGGGCGAAGACCCTCGACGATGGGCACCCGGCACATGCTGTGCTGGCTGCGAGGTTCGGAGCGTCCTGGTCTCCCTTGCCGGCCTCGTCGCGCCGCCCTTGCCGAGCGGGGCCTGATCCGGCCCAGCCCTCAGCCCACCACGCCGATCTGACGCAGGATGCTGGCCTGGTCGAAGTAGACGCGTTCGCAGATGATGCCGGTTCCGCCGGGGGTGAATTCGAAGATGGCGGCCATGCGGACGCGGAAGGCCTTGCCGGTGGGCTCGACCACTTTCCCTCCGTGCTTCAGCGGGCCCAGGTGGGTGCCCGTCAGCCAGAATTCGGCCAGCACCGCGTCCTGCATCGGGCGCAGGGCGATGATCTCGTTGGACTGGTCGGGGAAGGGCGTTCGCGAGCCCTTGAAGTAGGCCATCACCGCCTCGGGGCCGTCGAACACGGTGTCCGTGCCGACAAGCTCGTAGCGCGGGTGATCGAAGGTGTGCATGACCGCGTCGAAGTCGAGCACGGTCTCAAGATGCATGTGGTCGCGGACCACCGACAGACGCGCCGCGTCCAGATCGCTCAGGGTCATGTTCGCCTCCCGCCATCAGCCTAGGCGGCGGGGGCGGGGCTGTATAGCGGCGGGGCCTCAGCGCAGCTGCTTGCGCAGCGCCTCGGCGCGGTCCTCGTAGCTGTCGGGGTGGGCGTACTCCTGCCGGGTCGCCTCTTCGGTGATGGCGTCGTTGGCCCGGTTGCGGGTGTGGTTGCGCCACAGCGCCCAGGCGAGCGCAACGCCCAGAATCAGGGCGCCGATCGGCCATGCCATTTCCCATGCCAGCATGTCGTCCTCCTTGTCGTTCTGCGGGTGGGTATGGGAGTCGAACCCGCCCGGCGGACGGGGGTTCCGGCCCGTTTCTGGGCTTTTGGGGCGGGCTGTGTTAGGGTGACCCATCACAGGCGCCCGTCGGCGCCCCGCGCAAAGCCCGATCGCGACCCCCTTCGCCCCGGCCGTTCCGCCGGGGTCATGGGCGCGTGGCCGTGGCCAACGAAGAGGAGACTTTCATGGTCGAACCCGGATTCGTGCAGCTCTACGCTCGTGACTTCATGGCCCTGGCGACCCGCGCCGAGGCCGGCGTGGAGGTGGCCGCCCAGGTCGACAAGCGTATCCTCGAGGCCCGCAGCCACGCCGCCCTGATGGACGCCCGCAAGGGCGAGGGCCACCTGCCGGCCGTCATCGACCGTCTGCGTGTGGAGAGCGAGCGCGGCGACGTGCGGCTGATGCGCGCCGGCGAGGATGTCGACGGGGCAGTGCAGCGCCGCCGCGCCTTCCTGCTGGAAGTCGCCGAGCGGCTCGAACTGACGCCGGTCGCGCCCGCCGGCCGCGCGGTCGCCGGCCGCGCCTGACGCCTATTTCGCCGCGCCGGGCCGGTTGCGGCCGGCGCCGTTTCCGCCGACAACCGGGCGCGGGCCAAACTCTGATAGGGTCGGCCCCGTCACGGTTGGAGGAAGCGATGCGACATGCCTTCCGCGGCGCCCTGGCGACGCTGGTCTCGGTGCTGGTCCTCACCCCCGCGGCGGCCCAGGCGCCGGAGCGCTGGACCGGGCCTGACCGCTCGCGCACGCCAAAGATGATGCAGCCGGACGTGGATTTCGCCATGACCGAGCTGTGCTTTCCCTGGGTCCTCGGCGATCCCGACCCCGCCAGGGGGCGCACGGGCGTGGTCGCACGACCGGGCGAGGACCTGCCGGCGGACGCCGGCCGCTACTTCTTTGTCGGCCGTGGCGGGGTGATGGTGAACCTGGTCAGTTCCGACGATGCGCGCAGCTGCACGGTCCTGGTCCGTGACGGCGATCCGGCCAAGTTGCGGGCGGAGCTTGGCGCGGCGATGGCCCGCTGGCCCCAGGAGATGACGCCGGGCGGCTATCAGTATCCGCCCAACGCCTACGCCAGCCGGGAACTGCTGTGCTCGCCCGTGGCCGGACCGCACGATGGCCTGCTCATCAGCGTCGGCAAGCCGGGCGGCAAGACGCCGGCGATGATGGTCACCCTGATGCGCTCCGACAAGCGGAGCGAACGCTGCGATGGCGTGCCGCCGGGCGAGGGCGCGCGGAGGCTGGGGCTCTGAGGCCGGTTCAGGCGCCGGGCCGGGAATAGTCGACCATCGCCTCGCCGAACACTTCGCGCAGCTTGGCCGGGCGGCGATGGCTGATGTCGTCCTCGGCCTCGTCCTCCAGCTCCTCGATCTCGGACTCATAGGTCAGGTCCAGCCGGAAGCCTTCGTCCTCGATGACGAAGGCCATCGCCCGCCAGGTCCGCTCGGGATCGGCCGCCGACCAGGCGGCGTGGAACGCCTCGATGACCGCCGCCAGCATCGGTGGCGCGAGGCGATACTGGATCAGGTCGCTGTCCGGGTCCTGGAAGAAGATGTCGGCGTCCAGTTCGCCATCGGCCAGTTCGGCATAGACCAGCAGCTTGCCGGCGTCCTCGGCCGACGCCTCCAGCGCCAGCCGGCCGATTTCCTGGAAGTAGGGGTCGAAGTCCTGGGTCATGGCCGCTGTCTCGCATGGATCGGCGGACGGGTGAATGGTCAGCCGGCGAGGGCGGCGCTGTCCTCCCACAGCCGCGCGCAGGCGGCGTCGTCGCGCGCCAGAACCGACGGCGGCTCCTCGATCAGCCGGCGGCGATTGACGGCCCAGTAGGCGCCCCGTGATCCGCCATAGGCCGCCTCCGTCGCCAGCTCGGCCAGCAGGCGGCCGGAGATCGCCGGGGTCGACACGCGGTCGCCGCGCACGAACAGCGGCATCAGATGGCGGAAGACCAGGCCCAGCGGCGGCGGATAGCTCCGCGCCAGCCCCGTGCCGGGCGAGAACCCGGGGTCGAAGGCGATGACGGCGATGTCCGGCCGGACGGGCGCCAGCCGGCGCGCCAGTTCGCGCGCGGTCATGACATTGCACAGCTTGGAGGCGGAATAGGCTCGCCGGCCGGCCCTGCCTGGGTCGGCGTCGAGGTCGGCGTCCAGCTCCGGATAGGCCAGCAGCCGGGCGTCGGCGTGGCGCGGCGGCGGCATGCCGGTCTTCTGGGCGGGGTCATGGGTGCCGCTGGCGGTGAGGATGACGCGGCCGTCCGGCGCCATGTGACCGGCGAGGCGCTCGACCAGCAGCCAGTGGGCCAGGTGATTGGCCGCGAAGGTCAGCTCCAGCCCCTGGGCGCTGCGGCTGGGGCGGACCTGCTGCAGACCGGCGTTCAGCACCAGCCGCTCGATGGGCGGACCGGCCAGGGCGCGGGCGGCGAACGCCCGCACCGAGGCGAGATCGCCCAGCTCCAGCGGCTCGAACGAGACGCGCCCCCCGCCGGGCGCGGCTCGCAGGCTGCGTGCGGCGCGGTCGGGACGGCGCGATCCGACGCGCAGGTCGTGGCCCAGGGCCAGAAGCTGTCGCGCGGCGAACAGGCCGATGCCGTCCGTCGCGCCCGTCATCACGATATACATTGCCGCCCCGATATTTAGTTGGTTGACCAACCAAATATAGTCAGGCTTGCGAGCGCGGCAAGAGCCCCAGCCAGGCGCGGGCGCCGTTCTCAAGAATCTTGCCCGCGGCGGCGGTGGGAAAGTCCGGGTTGGTCAGCCAGGCCAGCATCAGCCCGTCGAAGGCGCCTTTCAGCGTCGCCGCCAGCGCCAGCTCCCGCTCGCCCGGCTCGGCCCGGCCGGTCGCCGCCGCCAGAGTCAGGGCGGTTTCCTCTATGGCGGCCGCGTTCAGGCTGGCCAGGGCTTCGGCCACGCCGGGGTCGACCAGCGCCTGGGCGGCGAAGGCCAGACGGACCCGGAAGAAGGTCGCGTATTCCTCGGCCGAACCGACCGCGTCGTCGAAGAAGGCGCCGAGCGGGTCACCTCCGCCCAGGCTTTCCTCGCGCCGGGCGCGGACCCTGGCGCGGTAGTCGTCGAGCGCCTGGCACATGGCGGCCTTGAGCAGGGCGTCCTTGCTGGGGAAGTGATAGTGGGTCAGCCCCGGCGTCACCCCCGCCTCGGCGGCGATGTTCTTGACGCTGGCGGCCTCGATCCCGTCGCGGGCCACGACGGTGAAGGCGGCTTCGATCAGACGATCGCGCGTGGCGTCGCCGCCCTTGCGGGTCTTGCGTACGGTCATGGCCCACAGATGGCGCCGCCGCCGTCCCCTGTCGAGCGCCGGCCGCTGACCCTGGGACAGGCTTTACCCCGCTCGGCGCCGTCCGCCATCATGCGCGCCATGACCGCGCCGCGCCCCGAGAACCGACCGCTGACCCCCTTCGAGGGCATGGACATCCGCAGCCTGATCGACGCGCGCGCGGCCTGGCGCGGCGACCATCCGTTCCTGGTCTGGGAGCCCTTCGAAGGCCAGGGCCGCGTCTGGTCCTACAGCCAGTTCCGCGAGGCGGTGAGGCGCCTTGCGGCCGGGCTGCAGGCGCGGGGCGTGACGCCGGGCCAGCGGGTCATTGTCCACCTGGAAAACTGTCCGGAATCGGTCATCGCCTGGCTGGGCTGCGCCTACGCCGGCGCCGTGCCGGTGACGACCAACACCAGGTCCAGCCTCGACGAAGTGCGCTACTTCGCCGAGCACAGCGGGGCGGTGGGCGCGATCACACAGCCGATGCTGGCGCCTGTGATGCGGGATGCCGCTCCGGGGCTGTCCTGGCTCGTGGTGACCGACAACGACAGCGGCGAGCCGGCGTCGGCCGAGGGCTTCGAGCCCTTCGCCGCGCTGGATGGCGATCCGGCGACCCTGGCCGAGCGGCCGCACGATCCCTGGGCCCCCTTCGGCATCCAGTACACCAGCGGCACCACGGCGCGGCCCAAGGCCGTGCTCTGGACCCACGCCAACGCCCTGTGGGGCGGGCGGATGTGCGCCCAGAACGAAGGGCTGGTCCCCGAGGACGTCCACCTCGTCTATCTGCCGCTGTTCCACACCAACGCCCAGGTTTACAGCGTGCTGGCGGCGTTCTGGGCCGGCGCGACGGCGGTGCTGATGCCCAAGTTCTCGGCCAGCCGCTTCTGGCCGGTGTCGCTGAAGCACCGCTGTACCTGGACCTCGATGGTGCCCTTCTGCCTGAAGGCCATCGCCGGCCAGCCTGTGCCAAGACACAGCTACCGCAACTTCGGCAACGGCATCTGCGATCCGGCCACCGACCGTCTGTTCGGGGTCAAGACGGTCGGCTGGTGGGGCATGACCGAGACCATGACCCACGGCACAGTCGGCTCGCCCACCGCGCCCGACGCGCCCATGTCCATGGGCCGACCCTCGCCAGCCTACGACATCCATGTGCTGGACGAGGATGGCGCGCCGGTGAAGCCGGGCGAAACCGGCGACCTGCTGGTCGGCGGCGTCCGCGGCGTTTCGCTGTTTCTCGAGTACGCCCATGACCCGGAGGCCACGGCGAAGGCCTTTACCGCCGATGGCCTGTTCATCACCGGCGACAGGGTGCGGCTGGGCGAGGACGGCTACCTCTATTTCGCCGACCGCTCCAAGGACATGCTCAAGGTCGGCGGCGAAAACGTCGCCGCATCCGAGATCGAGCGGGTGATCGCAGGGGTTCCGGGCGTGGGCGAGGTGGCCGTGGTCGCCAAGCGGCATCCGATGCTGGACGAGGTCCCGGTCGCCTTCGTCATCGCGCCGGCCGGGGCGGAGGGCCTGGAAACGGCCATCCTCGAGGCCTGCAGGGGCCAGCTCGCCAGCTTCAAGCAGCCGCACGAGGTGCGCTTCGTCGACAGCTTCCCCCGCGCCACCCTGGAGAAGGTGGCCAAGAATGAGCTGAGAAAGCTGCTCGTTGAGTGAAACCTCTCCCTCAGAGAGACGGAAACGGCGTCAGTTGTCGTCCATCTTCAGGGCGGCGATGAAGGCTTCCTGCGGGATCTCCACCTTGCCGAACTGGCGCATGCGCTTCTTGCCGGCCTTCTGCTTGTCCAGCAGCTTGCGCTTGCGGCTGGCGTCGCCGCCGTAGCACTTGGCCGTGACGTCCTTGCGCAGGGCGCGCACCGTCTCGCGGGCGATGATCCGGCCGCCGATGGCCGCCTGGATCGGGATGACGAACATGTGCTGCGGGATCAGCTCCTTCATCTTCTCGACCATGCCGCGGCCACGCTGCTCGGCGCGGGCGCGGTGGACCAGCATGGCCAGGGCGTCCACGGGTTCGGCGTTGACCAGGATCTGCATCTTGACGAGGTCGCCCTCGCGGTAGCCCTCGATCTGGTAGTCGAAGCTAGCATACCCCTTCGAGATCGACTTCAGCCGGTCGTAGAAATCGAACACCACCTCGTTCAGCGGCAGGTCGTAGACCAGCATCGCCCGGCTGCCGACGTAGGACAGCTCCCGCTGCTCGCCGCGGCGGTCCTGACACAGCTTGATGACCCCGCCCAGGTACTCGTCCGGCGTCAGGATGGTCGCCTTGATCCAGGGCTCGCTGATGCTCTCGATCTTTGTCGGGTCGGGCAGGTCGGCGGGGTTGTGCAGGTCGATCTCGCCGCCGCCGTGGGTCAGGGCGATCTTGTAGACGACGCTCGGCGCCGTCGCGATCAGATCGAGGTCGAACTCACGGCTCAGCCGCTCCTGGATGATCTCCAGGTGGAGCAGGCCGAGGAACCCGCAGCGGAAGCCGAAGCCCAGCGCGGCGCTGGTCTCCATTTCGTAGGTGAAGCTGGCGTCGTTCAGGCGCAGCTTGCCGATGGCGCTGCGCAGGTCCTCGAAGTCGGCGGCGTCGACCGGGAACAGGCCGCAGAACACCACCGGCTGCACTTCCTTGAACCCCGACAGGGGTGCGGTGGTCGGCTTCTTCTCGTCGGTGATGGTGTCGCCGACAGCGGCGTCGGCCACTTCCTTGATCTGGGCGGTGAAATAGCCGACCTCGCCGGGGCCCAGGCTCTGGACCGGGGTATTCTTGGGCAGGAAGACGCCGACCCGGTCGACCAGATGGGTCGCGCCGGCGTTCATCATCTTGATCCGCTGGCCGGCCTTGAGCGAGCCGTCGAAGATGCGGACCAGGACCACGACGCCGAGGTAGGGGTCGTACCAGGCATCGACCAGCAGCGCCTTCAGCGGCGCGTCCGGATCGCCCTTGGGCGCCGGCAGGCGGGTGACGATAGCCTCCAGCACGTCGGCGATGCCGATGCCGGTCTTGGCCGAGCACTCGACCGCGTCCGAGGCGTCCAGGCCGATGACGTCCTCGATCTGCGCCTTGACCCGCTCCGGCTCGGCGGCCGGCAGGTCGATCTTGTTGAGGACCGGGACGATCTCGTGATTGTTGTCGATGGCCTGGTAGACGTTGGCCAGGGTCTGGGCCTCGACGCCCTGGCTGGCGTCGACGACCAGGATGGAGCCCTCGCAGGCGGCCAGGCTGCGACTGACTTCGTAGGCGAAGTCGACGTGCCCGGGCGTGTCCATCAGGTTCAGGATATAGGTCTCGCCGTCCCTGGCCTTATACTCGAGCCGGACGGTCTGGGCCTTGATCGTGATGCCCCGCTCCTTCTCGATCTCCATGTTGTCGAGGACCTGCTCGGTCATCTCGCGCGCGGTCAGGCCGCCCGTCTGCTGGATGAGACGGTCGCTGAGGGTGCTCTTGCCGTGGTCGATGTGCGCCACGATGGAGAAGTTGCGGATCTTGTCGATAGGCGGGGTCGTCATGGTGGCGCGCCTCTAGCACAAAACCGCGCCAGTGCGAGAACGCGTGTGCGCGGGGGCGCCCGCGCCACATTTTGTCAGCAACCTGTCGGCCAGCGGCCATCTGGCGCGTTCTAGGCGGAGAGCATCGGTCTTCGCGGTTGCGAAATGACCCCGACGACCTAGATAGCAGCCACGCTGCGAATGACTGGGGAGCCTGACGTGCGCGCCTTTACCGACCGGCCGAACCGGATTCGGACCGTTGTGCTGGCCGCCGTCCTGGCGGGAGCCCTGCCGCTGGCCGCCTGCGGCAAACCCGAGGAGCCGCCCAAGGAAAAGCCGGCCCTGACGGTCAGCGTCACCACCGCTGCGCCGGTCAGCCTGCCTCGCCGGGTCGAGGTCTCCGGCACAGTGACCGCCTGGCAGGAGGTCGTCGTCGGCGCCGAAACCGGCGGCCTGGTGGCCGTGCAGGTCCTCGTCGACGAGGGCGACTGGGTTCGCCAGGGCCAGCTGCTGGTCAAGATGAACGACACGCTCCTGCGCGCCGCCCTGCGCCAGCAGGACGCCCAGGTCCAGTCCGCCCGCGCCACCCTGGCCGAGGCCGACGCCAACCTCGCCCGCGCCCAGGAGCTGAAGCAGAAGGGCTACCTGGCCCAGGCCGCCCTCGACCAGCGTCTCGCCGCCCAGCGCACCGCCGCCGCCAATCTGTCGGCCGCCGAGGCCGCCCGCTCGCAGACCGCCGCGCAGCTCGACCAGACCAACATCCGCGCCCCCGTGGCCGGCCGCATTACCGCCCGCAGCGTCGTGAAGGGCCAGATCATCCAGCCGGGAACCGAGCTGTTCCGCCTGACGCGGGATGGCCGGCTTGAGCTGGCCGGCGAGGTCGCCGAATCCGACCTCGATCGCGTCCGCGCCGGCATGCCCGCCACGATCACCGGCGACGAGGGCGGCGAATCCGCCGGCACGGTCCGGCTGGTAACCCCCCGCGTCGACGCCCAGACCCGTGTTGGCCTGGCGAGGGTCAGCCTGGCTTCGGCCAGCCAGTTCCGGCCGGGCATGTTCGCCCGCGCCAGCATCGATGTCGGCGACCAGCCGGCGCTGGTCACCCCGCAGTCGTCGGTCGTCTACCGCAATGGCAAGGCCGGGGTGTTCGTGCTGGATGCGGCCGGGGCCGCCCGGTTCCGCCCGGTCACCACCGGCGCCCGCGTCGGCGACCGCGTCGAGATCACCTCGGGCCTGCGCGAGGGCGAGCGGGTGGTCGTCGGCGGCGCCGGCTTCCTGGCGGACGGCGACAAGGTGCGCGTCGCGACCGCCCAGCCGAAGCGGTAGGCCGCCATGTTCCGCAACATCTCGGCGTGGTCGATCAAGAACCCGATCCCCACGGTCCTTCTGTTCATCGTGCTGACCATCGCGGGCATCCGCGGGTTCATGGACATGCGGGTGAACAACTTCCCCGACATCGACTTTCCGCTGGTGGTGGTCGCCGCCGCCCAGCCGGGCGCCGCCCCGCCGGAGCTGGAAAGCCAGGTCACCCGCATCGTCGAGGACGCCCTGACCGGCCTGCAGGGCGTGCGCCATGTGCGCTCGACCGTCGGCGACGGGGTCAGCAACACCAGCGTCGAGTTCGAGATCGGCACCGACCTGGAGAAGGCCACGAACGACGTCCGCAACGCCGTCGCCTCCATCCGCGCCGACCTGCCACAGGACATTCCCGAGCCGATCGTCCAGCGCATCGACATCTCCGGCCAGCCGCTGATCACCTATGTCGTCCGCTCCGGCTCGATGAACCCCGAACAGCTCAGCTGGTTCGTCGACAACGACGTCTCCAAGCGCCTGCTGGCCATCGACGGCGTCGCCCAGGTCACCCGCGAGGGCGGCGTTTCGCGCGAGATCCGCGTCGAGCTCGACCCGCGCAAGCTGGAGGCCCAGGGAGTCACGGCCGCCCAGGTCAGCCAGTCGCTGCGCAACATCAACGCCGACCTGCCCGGCGGCCGGGCCACCGTGGGCGGCGAGGAGCGGGCCATCCGCACCCTGGGCGGCGCCGACAGCGTCGAACAACTGGCCGACAAGCGCATTCCGCTCGGCGGCGGCCGCAGCGTCCGCCTGGGCGACCTCGGCCAGGTCACCGACAGCTGGACCGAACCGCGCATCCGCGCCCGCTACAACGGTGAGGAAGTCGTCTCCTTCTCGATGCTGCGCACCCGCGACGGCAGCGAGGTCAAGGCTGGCAAGGCGGTGCGCGAGGCGGTCGCAAGGCTCGACGCCGAGCGCAATGACCTGGTCATCGAGGAGGTGACCTCGACCGTGCAGTATGTCGAGGAAAGCTACATCGCCTCGGTCGAGGCCCTGGGCCTGGGCGCCCTGCTGGCGGTGCTGGTGGTCTGGCTGTTCCTGCGCGACTGGCGCGCGACCCTGATCACCTCGGTGGCGATGCCGCTGTCGCTGATCCCGACCTTCGCCATCCTTGCCCCCCTGGACCAGAGCTTCAACGTCGTCACCCTGCTGGCGCTGTCCCTGACCATCGGCATCCTGGTCGATGACGCCATCGTCGAGATCGAGAACATCGTCCGGCACATGCGCCAGTACGGGCTAAAGCCCTACCAGGCGTCGATGGAGGCCGCCGACGAAATCGGCTTGGCGGTCGTGGCCACCACCGCCACCATCGTCGCGGTGTTCGCGCCGGTGGGCTTCATGCCGGGCGTGGTGGGCCAGTTCTTCAAGAGTTTCGCCCTGGCCGCCTGCGTCTCGGTGCTGTTCAGCCTGGTGGTCGCGCGGATGCTTACCCCGCTGATGAGCGCCTACCTGCTCAAGGCCGACACCAAGCTGGAGCACAAGGACCCGTTCTGGATGCCCCAGTATCTGGTCGCCCTGAAGTGGGGGCTGCGCCACAAGGTGCTGTCGGTCATCCTGGGCACGGTCTTCTTCTTCGGCTCGATCGGCGTCGCCGCCATGGTGCCGGCTGAGTTCATCCCGGCCGGCGACCAGGGCTACTCGGCCATGTCCGTCGAACTGCCGCCCGGCGCGACGCTGGAAGAGACCGATGCGGTCGTGCGCCGCATGTCCGACATCCTGCTGGCCCGTCCCGAGGTGAAGAGCGTCTACGGCGGCGTCGGCGCCGGTCTGGCCGCCACCGGCCCCGGCGGCTCGGGCGCGGCGCTCAGCGACGTGCGCCGCGCGGCCATCACCGCCAACCTCGTCGACAAGTCCGACCGCAAGCTTGGCCAGCAGGCTTTCGAGCGCGAGATGGCCGAGGAGTTCGCCGCCATCCCGGGCGTGCGCGTGCGCTTCGGCGTCGACGGCTCTGCGCCGCTCTACAACGTCACCCTGACCAGCGACGACGGCCCCGCTCTCGCCCGCGCCGCCCGTCAGGTCGAGACCGAGATGCGCGCCCTGCCGGGGCTGGCCAATGTGGTCAACACCGCCGACATCGCCCGTCCGGAAATCCTGGTCACGCCCAAGCCCGACATCGCCGCCCGCATGGGCGTCTCCGCCGGCGACATCAGCCAGACGGTGCGGGTCGCCACCCTGGGCGACATCGACCAGCTCCTGCCCAAGTACAACCTCGGCGACCGCCAGATCCCGATCCGCCTGCGCCTGACAGAGACCGCGCGCGAGGACATCGGCGTGCTGGAGAACCTGCGGGTGCCGACGGCCGGCGGCGCGGCCGTGCCGCTCTCGGCCGTGGCCAACATCAGCTACGGCGCCGGTCCCAGCCAGATCGAGCGCCTCGACCGTAGCCGCAACGCCACCATCACGGCCGAACTGAACGGCATCGCCCTCGGCGAAGCGGATCAACAGGTCAAGGCTCTGGCCTCGCTCAAGAACCTGCCCGAGGGCGTCTCGATCCAGCCGTCCGGCGACGTCGAGGCCTTCGCCGAACTGGGCGTCGGCTTCATGGTCGCCTTCGTGACCGGCATCATGCTGATGTATGCCGTGCTGGTGCTGCTGTTCCGCAGTTTCCTGCATCCCATCACCATCCAGATGGCCCTGCCGCTGGCGCTGGGCGGGGCGTTCGGCCTGCTGCTGATCACCGGCACCAACCTGTCGATGCCGGCCCTGATCGGCCTGCTGATGCTGATGGGCATCGCGGCGAAGAACTCGATCCTGCTGGTCGAGTACGTCATCGAGGCGCGCAACGGCGGCATGAGCCGCTACGACGCCCTGCTGGACGCGGCGCACAAGCGGGCGCGGCCCATCCTGATGACCACGGTGGCCATGGGCGCGGGCATGGTGCCCATCGCCATCGGCGTCGGCGCCGACGTGGAGTTCCGCCAGCCCATGGCCATCGCGGTGCTGGGCGGGCTGATCACCTCGACCCTGCTGAGCCTGCTGTTCGTGCCGGTGATGTTCACCGTCGTCGAGGACGTGCCGCGCTGGATCGCCCGCAAGCTGGGCCTGAAGATGCGTCCGCCCAAGGGGACGGGGCCGGATGCGACGGGGCCGGGCGGAGCCGCGCCGGCCGCCGCGGAGGGGTAGGGGCTAGAGCAGCCGCTTCTCCCTCGGCGCCTCCGCGACTTGCCAGGTCCCGGCGGGCGAGGGCTCGATCGCGGCCGGCTCCCCGGCCAGCCATCCGTCCCAGGCGTCCCGCTCCAGAACCACCGGCTGGCGGCTGTGTATCGGGCTGATGTCGGGACCGGGCTCGCAGGTCAGGATGGCGAAACGCATCGCCTCCGCCGAGCCCGTCACCACCCCGCCGAAGCAGAACCATTCGCCGTCGGTGCGCGAGAAGCGCCAGCGCGTCTTGGGGTACTTCGTCCCGGTGAACTCGAAGAAGGACGAGGCCGGAATCAGGCAGCGCCCCCGCTCCAGCCTTCGTCCCTCCGAGCGCAGGTTGATGATCGGCGGCCGCTTGGGCTGGCTTGGATCAAGACCCCATTTCACCCGCACGAGGCGCGAGGCCTCCCCCTCGCGCAGGATCACCGGCGCCAGGTCCGTCGGCCGAATGTCGTCCCCCGGCTCCAGGTTCGGAACCCCGTCCGGAAACGCCAGCGGAAACCGCGACCGGCCGAAGACCTCGAACAGGTCGGCCGGCGGGACATGGCTCGCGTAGTTGTTACACATGCTCAGCCCGCCCGCCTGACATCGGTTCGGGCGAAGTCCTCGCCCTTGAACAACAGGGGCGCGTCCAGCGAACGGGCCAGGGCGTAGGCGGCGCAATCCATGAGGTTCAGCCCGTGACGTCCGGCGCCGAACCGGACAAAGGCCTCGAAGGCAAGGTCCGCCTGCACCCGGTCGAATGGCTCTACCGTGGCCCCAAGCTGGTCGACGAGATCATCCACCGCCGAACTGTCGCCCAGCCCCTTGCGCCTGGCGAACACCAGCCGGGTCTCGTGCAGGATGGCCGCCGAAACCACCACCTCGGTCTCCTTGAGGATCGCTTCGATGAAGCCATCCCTTTCCGGCTCGCTCAGCAGGATGGCGATCAGGGCCGAACTGTCGAGGACAAGGGTCAATGCCCGCCCAGCAGTTCGTCGTTGATGACCTTGACCGGCCGGCGATCTACGTCGGGCAGGGCGGAGGCCGCGTCGGCGATGGCGGCGATCGCCGCCCGCCGTCGGTTCATTTCGGCCGCCCGTTCTGCCGTGGCCCGCGCCAGGGCGGCCTCGGCCGCTGCGCGGATGGCGTCGGTAATGCTCGACCCGGTGACGGCCGCCAGCTCGCGCACGACGCCCTCGGTCGCCGGGTCCTTGATGTTGATGGCCACTGTTGTCTTCCTCAGGCGCGACAGGAAGATAGGCTATCCAGGGTGGAAACGCCAGCGAGCGCTGATCGCCCCTTACCAGCCGATCTCACCCTTTCGGGCGACTGGCGCGCCGGGCGTTTCCGGGCGAGGGTTCGGTCCGGATATCGGCAGGAGACCTCATCCCATGTCCCTCTTTCCCGCCTCGACACCCGTAGCCTTCGTGAATGTCGCCGAGCGTGATCGCGCCCTGGCCTTCTACACCGGGGTCCTCGGGCTGACGCTCAAGAGCAGCGACGGCTTCGGCGACTTCCTGACCTTCGGCGACGGCGCCCTGATCCGGCTGACGGCCCTGCCGGGCTATGCGCCCACCGGCCACCCCGTGGTCGGCTGGAACGTCGCCGATATTGTCGCGGCGGTACAGGCGCTGACGGCCAAGGGCGTGACCATGACGATCTACGAAGGCCTCGGCCAGGACGCCATGGGCATATGGACCTCGCCCGACGGCGCGGCGAAGGTCGCCTTCTTCCCCGACCCGGACGGCAATACGCTCAGCCTGGCGCAGGGGTGAGGGGGCCTCAGGCCACCTTCACCCGCACCGCGCTTTCCGGCAGGTCCTCGCCGAAGGCGCGCTGGTAGAACTCCGCCACGGTCGGGCGTTCCAGTTCGTCGCACTTGTTCAGGAAGGTCATGCGGAAGGCCAGACCCACGTCGCCGCCGAAGATGGCGGCGTTCTGGGCCCAGGTGATGACCGTGCGCGGGCTCATCACGGTCGACAGGTCGCCGTTCATGAAGGCGTTGCGGGTCATGTCGGCGACGCGGACCATGGCGGCCAGGGTGCGGCGGCCCTCCGCGGTGGCGTAGGTCGGGTTCTTGGCCAGCACGATCTCGGCCTCGACGTCATGGTCGAGATAGTTGAGCGTGGTGACGATCGACCAGCGGTCCATCTGGCCCTGATTGAGCTGCTGGGTGCCGTGGTAGAGGCCGGTGGTGTCGCCGAGGCCAACAGTGTTGGTCGTCGAGAACAGCCGGAAATAGGGGTTGGCGCGGATGACGCGGTTCTGGTCCAGCAGGGTCAGCTTGCCGCCGGCTTCCAGCACCCGCTGGATGACGAACATCACGTCCGGGCGTCCGGCGTCGTACTCGTCGAACACCAGCGCCATCGGCCGCTGCAGGCACCAGGGCAGGATGCCTTCGCGGAATTCGGTGATCTGCTTGCCGTCCTTCAGGACGATGGCGTCCTTGCCGACCAGGTCGATGCGGCTGACGTGGCTGTCGAGGTTGACCCGCACCAGAGGCCAGTTCAGCCGCGCGGCGATCTGCTCGATGTGCGTCGACTTGCCGGTGCCGTGATAGCCCTGGACCATCACCCGCCGGTCGAAGGCGAAGCCGGCGCAGACCGCCAGGGTCGTCTGCGGATCGAAGCGATAGGCCTCGTCGATCTCGGGCACGTGGCTGTCGCGATGGCTGAAGGCCGGGACCTTCATGTCGCTGTCCACCCCGAACACCTCGCGGATGGAGACCTCCTTGTCCGGGACAAGGGTCAGCAGGGGATCGGCGGCGTCGGGAGGAACGGTGAGATCGGCCATGATAAGGGTTCGATAGCGCAGTCTTCGGGATCAGCAAACATCTGTTCGACCCGAAGCGGCCCGGGGATGCACAGCTTCCGTGGCGGAACCGTGGAAACCCCGTGCAGGCCGCCGCCGGCTCAGGCCAGCTTGGCCTTCTTCAGCGTCTTCCAGGCCTGGATCACCCGGTGCAGCTTGTGCTCGGCCGAGCGGTCGCCGCCGTTGCTGTCGGGGTGGCAGCGCTTGAGCAGCTCGGTGTAGCGGACCCGGATCTCGGCCGCCGTGGCGGTGTCGGGCAGGTCCAGGTCGGACAGGGCGTTGCGCTCCATCCGGCCGAGGTTGCGCGCCTGCTCCGGCGCTGGCCGATGCACATCGCTCTTGCCGAAGCCGAACAGGCTGAACGGATCGGCGAACTCGCCAAAGCCCTTGGAGGCGCCGGCGGCGGCCTCGCGGCTGGTGTTGGAGGCCTTGAAGCTCCAGGTGGGGCGCTCGCCGGTCACCCGGGCGGCCTGGGCGGCGGCGACCTCGTCGTCGCTCATGCCCTCGAAGAAGTTCCAGCCCTTGTTGTAGGCGGCGGCGTGCGCCTGGCAGAACCAGTAGTGCTCGTGCATGCGCTGGCGCGACTTGGGCGCGGGGGCGGTCGCGGCCAGCCGGCAGCCGGCGTGGTCGCACGGCCGTTCGCCGGGCTTCAGGGCATGGACGTCGGTCTCCGCCTCGGCCTCGCCCTCCTTGGGCGGACGCACGCGAATGTCCACGAATTTCGGCCGGTATTGAAAGGCGCCGCTCATCACCCGAAGTATGGGCCGACGAGCCCGCCATTTCCAGAATTGAACATGACCAATCCCCACCCCATATTCGATGTGCTCCAACAAAAGCTGACCTCGGCGTTCGACCCGATCCGCCTTGAGCTGGTCGACGACAGCGACCGCCACCACGGCCACGCCGGCCACCGCGAGGGCGGCGGCACCCATTTCAACCTGTTGATCGAATCGGCCGCCTTCACGGGCGTCGGCCGTGTCGCGCGCCAGCGCCAGATCTACGCCGTCCTCGCGGAGGAACTGGCCGATCAGGTGCACGCCCTGTCGGTCAAGGCCCTGGCGCCCGGCGAGGGCTGAGCGGAGGGTCTATGCGCCAGGCCGGTCAGGCGGCCGAGGCGAAGGTCGACAGGATCTGCTTCAGATCGGCCTGCCGGAACGGCTTGGCCAGGGTCGGCGTCTCCTGATAGCCGTCGTCCAGCCCGCTGGCGCCATAGCCGCTGGCGAAGGCGAAGGGCACGCCGCGTTCGCGCAGGGCGTCGGCGATCGGATAGCTCTTGGCCCCGTTCAGGTTCACGTCGAGCACAGCGGCGTCCAGCGTCGCCGACCGCACCAGTTCCAGCGCAGCGGCGACATCGTTCGCCGGCCCGACAACCTCGCAGCCGAAATCGGCCAGCATGTCCTCCAGAAGCATCGAGACGATGATCTCGTCCTCGACGATCAGTACCTTGAGTCCTTCAAGGCCTTCGCCAGCCATCTAGTCTTCCCCGCACCCGCCCGAACTGTCGGTCAATGGCCCAAAGCGCGCAAGCGCATGTTCGGTTCCCAAAAAAATATCAGGGCTCGGACGGCGTCGGCGGCAGTGGCGCGATCCGCAGCTGCGTCAGCTGGTGCCTCTGCTTCTTCAGGACGGTGAAGCGGGTGTTGTAGAAAACAAAGGTCTGGCCAGGGTCGGGGATGGTCTGGGCCTCGTGGATGACCAGTCCGGCGATGGTCACAGCCTGCTCGTCCGGCAGGTTCCAGTCCAGCGCCCGGTTCAGGTCGCGGATCGGCGCCTGCCCGTCGACGATATAGCTGCCGTCATCCTCGACCTTCAGGCCCGGCACGGCCTTGTCATGCTCGTCGTCGATCTCGCCGACGATCTCCTCGAGAATGTCCTCCAGCGTCAGCAGGCCCAGCAGCGAGCCGTACTCGTCCACCACCAGGGCGAAGTGGCTGCGGCGCTTGAGGAAGGCGTCCAGCTGGTCTTTCAGCTTGGTCGTCTCCGGCACGAACCACGGCCGGCGGATCAGGGCGGCGACATCCACCGCGTCCAGGTCGCCATCGGCCCCCGCCATGGCTCGGCCCAGGTCCTTGACGTGCAGCACGCCGACGATGTTGTCCGGATCGTCGCGCCACATCGGGATGCGGCTGTGGCTGAGGTCGAGCGCCTGGGCGATCAGTTCGCGCGCCGGCAGGTTGGCGTCCAGGGTGGTCATCGAGCGGCGGTGGACCATGACGTCGCTGACGTCCATTTCCGACAGGTCCAGCACCCCGCCCAGCATCCGCCGGTCGCCGCTTTCCACGACCCCTTCGGAGTGGTGGTACTCGACCGCGCCCCGGATTTCCTCGTGCGCGGCCAGCACGTCGGTCTCCATCGACATGCGGATGCCGAACGGCCGCAGCGTCTGGCGGACGATCCACTGCGCGCCCCGCGCTAGGGGCCCGAAGATGCGCACCACCCAGATGGTCGGCCACGACAGCACCCGCGACACGTCGTCGGGCCGGGTGATGGCCAGGGTCTTGGGCAGGATCTCGCCGAAGATCACGATCAGCACGGTCATCACAACAGTGGCGATCAGGGCGCCGGTCGGTCCCGGGAAAGCGGTCGTCAGAACGAAGGTGGCCAGCGACGAGGCGCCGATGTTGACGACGTTGTTGGAGAGCAGGATCGCCCCGATCATGTTCTCCTGGTTGCCCATCAGCCGGTTGACCCGGGCGGCGGCCCGGTCGCCGTCCCGCTCCAGCTGGTGCATCCGGCCGCGGCTGGCGGCCGTCATCGAGGTCTCGGCCGCCGACATCAGGGCGCTGATGCTCAGCAGCAGCACCAGGGGCGGGGCGAGGGCGGCGATCAGCGCCAGGATCATGGCTTGGCTCCTTCACCGATCAGGAAGTCGCGAAGCGGCCCCGGCTCGACCTTGCGGGCGACAAAGGCCTCGCCCAGCGCCCGCGCCAGCACCAGGGTGATGGATCCCCCTTCGGCCTTCTTGTCCTGGGCCATGTGAGCGACCAGGGCGTCGGCGCGGTAGGGATGGCCGGCCGTCTGATCCAGCCTGACGGGCAGGCCCGCCATGGCCAGCAGCCGCTCGGCGCGCTCGGCGTGATCGGCGGGGCAAAGGCCCTGCGCTGCCGAATAGCGGAAGGCCAGGGCGCAGCCCGCCGCGACCGCCTCGCCATGCTTCAGCGCCTCGCCGTAGCCGGTCTCCGCCTCCAGCGCGTGGCCGAAGGTGTGGCCGAGATTGAGCAGGGCGCGGCGGCCGGCTTCCTTCTCGTCCTCGGCGACGATCTCCGCCTTCATCGCCACGCAGCGCCGCACCGCCTCGGCCAGTGCGGCCGGTTCGCGGGCCATCACCGCCGGCGTCGACGCCTCCAGCCAGTCGCAGAAGCCCGCGTCGCCCAGCAGGCCGTACTTGATCACCTCGGCCATGCCGCAGGCCATCTCGCGGTCGGGCAGGGTCGACAGCACATCGAGGTCCGCCAGCACCAGTCGCGGCTGGTGGAAGGCGCCGATCAGGTTCTTGCCGCGCGGCGTGTCGATCGCCGTCTTGCCGCCGACGCTGGAGTCGACCTGCGCCAGCAGGGTGGTGGGAACCTGGATGAAGTCGATGCCGCGCTTGTAGATGCTGGCCGCGAAGCCGGCGAGGTCGCCGACCACCCCGCCGCCCAGGGCCACGATCATGTCGCCTCGGTCCAGCTCCAGCGCCAGGAGCCGATCCGACAGGTCGGCCAGTCCCTCGAAGCTCTTGCTCTCCTCGCCGGGCGGAATGGGCAGCAGGCTGGCGCTGACGCCCGCCTCGGCCAGGCTCGCCAGCAACGCGGGGGCGTGCAGCGCGGCGACCGTCTCGTCCGCCACCACCGCCGTGCGCGCGCGCTTGAGCAGCGGCGCCACGTGGGCGCCGGCGCCGGCCAGCAGTCCCGGCCCGATGAGAACGTCATAGGCGCGGTCGCCAAGACCGACGGTGACGACATGGCTCATGTGTTGGGGCTCTCCCTGCCCAGATGCGCTTCCAGCGCGGCGAGCACCGCCTGCACCGACTCCTGGTGCGGCGTTTCGCCAAGTTCCACGGTGACGTCGGCCTCGGCGTAGACCGGGTAGCGAACCTTCGCCAGGTCGCCCAGAACGGTCAGCGGGTCCTTGCCCCGCACCAGGGGCCGGCTGTCCTTGCGCGCCACCCGCCGCGCCAGGATCTCAAGATCGGCCTTCAGCCAGACCGACACCGCCCGCTCGGCGATCAGGGCGCGCGTCTCGTCATTCATGAAGGCGCCGCCGCCTGTGGCCAGCACCATCGGACCCTCGTCCAGCAGCCGCGCGATCACGCGCCGCTCGCCATCGCGGAAGGCCGGTTCGCCGAAAGCCTCGAAGATTTCCGGGATCGTCCGCCCGGCCGCGACCTCGACCTCGGTGTCGGCGTCGCGGAACGGCAGGTCCAGGGTCGCCGCCAGCCGCCGGCCGACCGACGACTTGCCAACCCCCATCAGCCCGACGAGGGCGATGGTCCGCTGCCGCAGGCGCGGGTGTCTTGAGGCGGGGCCGAGGGTCATGGACGGCTTCGGCTTTACATGAGCCCGGGGCAAAGCGCCAAACATCGCGCCAACTTGTGGTATGGGGCGGGCATGGCTTTCCTGTTCAAGGCCCGTGCGGCCGCCGCTCCGACCCGCACCCTTTCCCGGCTCGCCCCGGCCCTCGTCCTGGCGGCGGCTGTCGCGTCCGGCCCCATGCCTGCCTCGGCCCAGGTCGAGGTGGCGCCGCTGTCGGCCCCCGACGTCTTCTCGGGCGGCTCGCGCGACACCGGCCTTGGCGGCGATCTGTGGCGCGGCAGTTCGGCCGATCTGGCGCGGGCCGCGATGCCAACGATCGGCGACAAGCCGCTCAGCCCCGCCGGACGCCGCCTCGCCGTGCGCGTGCTGTCGACGGGCGCCAATGCGCCGGACGGCGCCGGGGCCGACCTGTCGCTGGCGGCGGCGCGCGCGCGGGGCCTGCTGGCGCTGGGCGAGGGCAGGGCGGCCTTCACTTCGGTCGAGCGCATCCCCAACCTCGCCGCCGAGCCGGCCCTGGCCGAGGTCGCCGCCGAGGCGGCCCTGATCGCCGGCGCCGACGACCAGGCCTGCCGCATCGAGGCCATGCTCACCGTCGGCCGCGGCGAGATCTACTGGCTGCGCCTGCGGGCCTACTGCCAGGCCATCGCCGGCCAGTCCGACGCCGCCCAGCTGACCATGACCCTGGCCAACGAACAGGCCCGCGATCCGATCTTCACGCGCCTGATGCTGGCCTTGACCCTGGGCGCCGATTCCGGGGCCGCCTCGTCGCGCAATGGCCTTGATCTGGCCGCCAGCCGGCGGCTTGGCCTGACGCCGACGACCGCCGGGGCGCCGCCAGCCATCGCCGCCGCCCTGTCGTCGCCCCAGGCCGACGCCCCGCCGCCGCCGGAGATGATGGAGACCGATCCGGTCCGCGCCGCCCGGCTGTACATTCGCGCCGGCCAGCCGGACCAGGCGCGGATCATCCGCCAGGCCCTGACCCAGGACGAGATCCCCGGCGCGCGCCCAGCCGACCTGAATGTCCTCGACGCCCTGCTGGCCATCGCCGATGGCCAGGCGCCGGGCTCGGTGCTCGACGCGTTGGTCCAGCGCGGGGCCCTCAACGGGGCCAGGTCCCCCGCCCAGGTCAGCGCCGTCTACCTCCAGGCGCTGGGCGCGCCGATGAGCCCCGAGCGCCGCGCCGAGTTCGCCAGTTTCGACATCGGCCGCTTCAGCGTCTCGCCCGTCCGCCTGGCGGCGCTCGACCAGGCGGCCGAGGCCGGCCTCAAGGGCGAGACGGCCCTGATCGCGCTGGGCATCGCCGCCGACGCCGGCCCCGCCGGTCCCGCCCCGCCCGAAAGGGCGGCCATCATCCGCGCCCTGCGCAAGGTCGGGCTGGTGGAAGACGCCCGCGCCTTCGCCATCGAAGGCGTACTGGCGCTCTATCCCCGGTGACCTGTTCATGAGCGAGGGCTGGGTCGAAGCCTTTCTCGAGATGATGGCGGCCGAACGCAACGCCGCGCCCAACACCCTGTCGGCCTATGGCCGCGATCTCGCCGACGCCGACGGCTTCCTCAAGGCGCGAGGCCGATCCTTCGCGGCGGCGACCGCAGAGGACATCGAGGCCTGGTTCGTCGACCTGGCCGACCGGGGCCTGTCTGCCGCCACCGCCTCACGCCGCCGCGCGGCGGTCCGCCAGTTCTACCGCTTCGTCCTGGGCGAAGGCTGGCGAGCGGACGATCCGTCGCGACGGATCGAGGCGCCCCGCAAGGGCCGCTCCCTGCCCAAGGTCCTGTCGCGCGAGGAGGTCGACGGCCTGATCGCCGCCGCCTCGGCCCGCGACGGCGCCAGGGGCGCGCGGCTGGCCTGCCTGATCGAGCTGACCTACGCCTCGGGCCTGCGCGTCTCGGAGTTGCTGGCCCTGCCGCTCGCGGCGCTGGCGCGCGACCCGGCCTACCTGATCGTGCGCGGCAAGGGCGGCAAGGAGCGGCTGGCTCCCCTGAACGACCGCGCCCGCCTGGCGGTCAAGGCCTGGCTCGACCTGCGCCCGGGCCTGCTGCCCAGGGGCGTCAAGGAAAGCCCATGGCTGTTTCCCTCGCGCGGTCGCGGCGGTCGCCTGACCCCCCGCCGCTTCGCCCAGCTCCTGGAGGAGGCCGCTCGCGACGCTGGCATTGATCCGGAACGCGTCAGCCCGCACGTCCTGCGCCACGCCTTCGCCACCCACCTGCTCGAAGGCGGCGCCGACCTGCGCATCGTCCAGACCCTGCTGGGCCACGCCGACATCGCCACCACCCAGATATACACCCACGTCGCCCAGGATCGCCTCAGACAGGTTGTCGAGACCAAGCACCCGCTGGGCCGCAAGCGCGTTCCGCCTCGTCCTTCATCGTCATCCTGAATAGCGGCCCTTCGCGTCGTGTGCCGAAGGACGCAAGAACGCTTCAGCAGCGATCTCTCGGCCGCCTCTACTCTCTACGTCATCCTGAGTAGCGGCCACTCGGGGGCCGCGTGTCGAAGGACGCACGAGCCGTTCAGCCCCCTTCCCGACGCCACCGACTAAGCGCCAGGCTTGGCAGTTGCTCCCAGCGCCCATCCATCACCGCCTCCTTCTTGGCGCGGGTCCAGCGCTTGAGCTTCCGCTCCCAGTCGATCGCCTCGTGGACGGTCTGGAATTCAGCGACGTACCGCACCTCGATTGGCAAGCGGGTCGCGGTGTAGCCCTCGAAGCTGCCGGCCCTGTGCGCAGCGATGCGCGCGTCGATGTCCGTGGTGCACCCCGTGTAGTAGCTGCCGTCCCGGCACTCGAGGATGTAGACCCAGGCGGCCATTCGGTGCGTCCTTCGACACGCGGCCCCACGGGCCGCTACTCAGGATGACGAGCAAAGTGGAACTATGTTCCAGTTTTGTTCATGTGACAAACGTTCCCCGCCTTGGCCCGCTCCGTCCTCCGCCTTGACGCACCCTGGCACGGCCGCCAAACAGCTTTCGCAACTGCGAAGGAGCCAGCGCGATGAAGACGCCCCGGGGATATTTCAAGCCTCTGGCCATCGGCGCGCCGGCGCCGCTGCGCGATCTGCCGGCCCGGGTCGAGCGGATGATCCACTTCGTCCCGCCGCATCTCGACAAGGTCCGCGCCAAGGTCCCGGACATGGCCCGGCAGGCCGACGTCATCCTCGGCAACCTCGAGGACGCCATCCCCGCCGACGCCAAGGACGCCGCCCGCGCCGGCTTCATCGAGATGGCCAACGCGACCGACTTCGCCGCCCTGGGCGTCGGGCTCTGGACCCGCCTCAACTGTCTCAACAGCCCCTGGCATTTCGACGACGTGACACAGATCGTCGAGGGCGTCGGCGACCGGCTGGACGTCATGATGATCCCCAAGGTCGAGGGCCCCTGGGACATCCACTACATGGACCAGTTCCTGGCCATCCTCGAGGCCCGCCATGGCCTGAAGAAGCCGATCCTGCTGCACGCCATCCTCGAGACCGCCGAGGGCGTGAACAATGTCGAGGCCATCGCCGCCGCCTCGCCCCGCATGCAGGGCATCAGCCTCGGCCCCGCCGACCTCGCCGCCAGCCGCGCCATGAAGACCACCCGCGTCGGCGGCGGCCATCCCTTCTACAAGGTGATCGAGGACCCGCGCGACGACGGCCAGCCCCGCATCGCCGCGCAACAGGACATCTGGCACTACACCTTCGCGAAGATGGTCGACGCCTGCGCCGCCCATGGCATCAAAGCCTTCTATGGCCCCTTCGGCGCCATCGACGATCCCGAAGCCTGCGAACAGCAGTTCCGCAACGCCTTCCTGCTGGGCTGCGCCGGCGCCTGGTCGCTGCACCCCAGCCAGATCGACATCGCCAAGCGCGTCTTCAGCCCTGATCCCGACGAGGTCCGGTTCGCTGTCCGCATCCTCGAGGCCATGCCGGACGGCACAGGCGTCGTCATGCTCGATGGCAAGATGCAGGACGATGCAACCTGGAAGCAGGCCAAGGTCATGGTCGATTGCGCGCGCCAGATCGCCGCTCGCGACCCGGACTTCGCCGCCCTCTACGGCCTGTAAGAACTGATCGCCCCAAAACAGGCCGTAGATGCCCCGAAACGGGGCGAGCGACGGACGCCTCCGAGATCCCGGATGTGCGACAGCTTGTCGCAGACTTTCGGGTAACGTCCGCCGCCGTGACACGGATCACGCGGGTTTTCGGCGCAATCGTCATTTTCTCCATTCCGTCGCGCGGCGAACGCCGTTCGACCGTCTGGTGCGCGCGCAAAAACCCGTCATACGCTCGGGCCAGGGGAGTGGGGCGTATCCGGTGAAGAGTCGTCCCACGACGCGCGGGTCCTATGGTGGGCTCGCGCCAAGATTGCATGTGGGGAAGCGGCTGACATGGCCAACATCATCGGCGACGAAGATCCGAACATCCTGACCGGCACGGTGGATGACGACACCATCGAGGGCCTGGGCGGCGACGACCAGATCGACGGCGGCGACGGCGCCGACACCATCGACGGCGGCCGGGGCAATGACACCATCAACGGCGGCGCCGGGACCGACACGGTCACCTACGCCGGCGCCGACGAAGGCTTCGCCATCAACCTGTTCGGCAGCGCCAGTTCGGTTTCGGGGGACGAAACCGACACCCTGATCAGCATCGAGAACGCCATCGGCACGGCCTTCGCCGACACGCTGAACGGCAACCACGGCGCCAACATCCTGTGGGGCGGCGCCGGCGCTGACCTCATCCTCGGCAATAATGGCGACGACATCCTCCACGGCGAGGACGGCGACGACATCCTTCGCGGCCGCAATGACAACGACCAGATGTTCGGCGGCGCCGGCGACGACTTCCTCCAGGGCGGCGAGGGCAATGACCTGATCGATGGCGGCGACGGCTGGGACCGCGCCAACTTCTTCCTCAGCCTGCCGACCGACGCCCAGGTCGGCGCCACCGTCGATCTGGCCCTCCAGGGCGTGGCCCAGGACACCGGCCACGGCATGGACACCCTGGTCGGCATCGAGCACGTCTCCGGCACCACCCTGGCTGACACCCTGCTGGGCGATGGGGGCGTCAACTGGCTCTGGGGCCAGGGCGGCGGCGATACGCTCGACGGCCGGGGCGGCGACGACCTGATCGAGATCGGCTCCACCGGCGCCAACGTGGTCGCTGGCGGCGACGGCGTCGACACGCTTTCGTTCTTCAACAACAACGACTTCACCAGCGGGGTGATCATCTCCCTGCTGCAACAGGGCGCCGCCCAGGCCTTCGCCGGCGGCGGCTCGGTCAATCTGACCGGCATCGAGAACCTGTCGGGGTCCAGCTTCGACGACGTCCTGACCGGCGATGGCGGCGCCAACCGGCTCCAGGGCGCCGAAGGCGATGACGAACTGATCGGCGGCGACGGCGACGACGTCCTGCACGGCGACGGCATCACCATGATGCTCAGCACCACCGGCGGCTCCGGCCCCATCAGCAGCTATACCGATGTCAACGACCCGGCCCTGGCGGGCGTCAGCGGCAACGACATCCTGCGCGGCGGCGCCGGCCAGGACACCCTGCTGGGCGGCGGCGGCGACGACCTGCTGCTCGGCGGCGCCGGCAATGACACCATCAACGGCGGCGACGGCATCGACACCGTCAGCTACGAGGATGCGGTCAACAACATCGGCGTCGGCGTCTATCTCTGGCGGCCGGCCAACCACAGCCAGGGCGACGGCGGCGTCGACCAGCTGACCAACATCGAGAATGTCACCGGCTCGACCATTTCCGACACCCTCGAGGGCAACGGCGGGAACAACGTGCTGCGCGGCCTGGGCGGCAACGACGCGCTTGTCGGCCACGCGGGCGACGACACCCTGATCGGCGACGCGGGCGAGGACTTCCTTCGCGGCCGCGACGGCGACGACATCATGCAGGGCGGCGCCGACAACGACTTCCTGTCGGGCGGCGAGGGCAACGACACCTTCGACGGCGGCGACGGCTTCGACCGCGCCAGCATGTTCCTGATCCCCACGGACGTGCAGTCCGGGGCCACGGTCGACCTGGCGATCGCCGGGCCGCAGGACACCGGCCATGGCATGGACACCTTCATCAGCGTCGAGCACGTCTCCGGCACCACCTTCGCCGACACCCTGTCGGGCGACGCCGGCGGCAACTGGCTGTGGGGCGTCGGCGGCGACGACACCCTGGACGGCCGGGACGGCAACGACCTGCTCGAGGTCGGCCAAGGCGGCTCGATCCTCTATGGCGGCGCCGGCGTCGACACCGCCTCCTTCTTCAACAACAACGACTTCGCCAACGGCGTGAACGTCACGCTTGGCCTCCAGAACGCGTTCCAGAATACCGGCGGGGGCATGATGTTCCTGTCGGGCATCGAGAACCTTTCGGGCTCGACCTACAACGACGCGCTGTCCGGCGACGACGCCAACAACATCCTCGCCGGGCGGCTGGGCGACGACCTCCTGATCGGCGGCGGCGGCAACGACACCCTGCTTGGCGATGGCGCGATCACCATGACCAGCAACCAGGGCGGATCGGGTCCGATCACCACGGTCGAGGTGATGTCCACCTTCTACGCCAACCCCGCCTACATCGGGAACGACACCCTCATCGGCGGCGACGGCGATGACATCCTGCGCGGCGGGGGCGGAGACGACGTCCTCAACGGCGGCGCCGGAAACGATATCCTCGACGGCGGCGACGGCGTCGACACCGCCGACTATTCGGATGCGGCGGCGGCGGTCTTCATCAACCTCGCCAATCCCAACGGCCAGAACACCGGCGGGTCGGGCATCGACACCCTGATCAGCATCGAGAACGTGATTGGTTCGGACTTCAACGACCAGCTGGTCGGTTCCACGGGGGCGAACACCCTCGACGGCGGCGCCGGCGACGACAGCCTGATCGGGCAGCAGGGCGACGACCACCTGATCGGGGGCGACGGATTCGATTTCCTGCGCGGCCGCGACGGCAATGATCATCTCGAAGGCGGCGACGACGACGATTATCTCCAGGGCGGAGCCGGCGACGACATCATGGACGGCGGCGCGGGCAACGACCGCGTCAGCATGTTCCCCTCCCTGCCGACCGATCCGCAGACCGGCGTCACGGTCGACCTGGCGATCGCCGGACCGCAGGACACGGGCCAGGGCCTCGATACCTTCATCGACATCGAGCATGTCAACGCCGGCGGGTTCGACGACGTCCTGCGCGGCAACGCGGGGGCCAACTGGCTTTGGGGCGGCGGCGGCGCCGACACCCTCGAGGGCCGTGATGGCGACGACCTGTTGCAGGTCGGGGCGGGCGCCGCCCACCTGATCGGCGGCGACGGGTCCGATACCGTCCTGTTCAGCGACCTGTCCCTCACCGGCCCGGTGACGGTCAGCCTGGCGCTGCAGGGCGCGGCGCAGGACACCAGCCAGGGCATGATGACCCTGGAAGGCATCGAGAACCTCACCGGGACGTCCGGCGACGACAGCCTGACCGGCGATGCGGGCGCCAACACGCTTGGGGGCGGCGCCGGCGCTGACAGCCTGTACGGCGGCGACGGCGACGATGTGCTGCTGGGTGATGGCGGCTATCAGGTCATCACCACCGGCGGCGGCTCCGGGCCCATCAGCCTGGTCGAGGACGACGCTGTCCAGTACGAGAATCCGGCGCTCAGCGGCGACGACTATCTCGAAGGCGGCGCCGGCAACGACACCGCCATCGGCGGCGGCGGCAATGACGAGCTTCGCGGCGGCGACGGCAATGACACGCTCGAAGGCGGCGCGGGCGACGACCTTCTGCTCGGCGGTTCGGGCAACGACGTCATCGACGGCGGCGACGGCGTCGACACCGTCAGCTACGAGGATGCGGTCAACAACATCGGCGTGGGCGTCTATCTCTGGCGGCCGGCCAACCACAGCCAGGGCGACGGCGGCGTCGACCAGCTGATCGGCATCGAGAACGTCATCGGCTCGACCATCTCGGACACGCTCGAGGGCAATGGCGGAAACAACGTGCTGCGCGGCCTGGGCGGCGACGATCTGCTGATCGGCCACGCGGGCGACGACACCCTGGTCGGCGACGCGGGCGAGGACTTCCTGCGCGGCCGAGACGGCGACGACATCATGCAGGGCGGCGCCGACAACGACTTCCTGTCGGGCGGCGAGGGCAACGACACCTTCGACGGCGGCGACGGCTTCGACCGCGCCAGCATGTTCCTGTCCCTGCCGACCGACATCCAGGCCGGCGCCACGGTCGACCTGGCCATCGCCGGGCCGCAGGACACCGGCCACGGCATGGACACCTTCATCAGTGTCGAGCACGTCTCAGGCACCACCTTCGCTGACACCTTCTATGGCGACGCCGGCGACAACTGGCTGTGGGGCATCGGCGGGGCTGACCACCTGGAAGGGCGCGACGGCAACGACCTGCTGCAGACCGGCGCGGGGGCCTCGACCCTGATCGGCGGCGACGGCGTCGACACCGTCTCGTTCAACGACCAGAGCATCACCGGTCCGGTCACCGCGACCCTCGAGACCCAGGGCGTCGCCCAGGACACCGGCTTCGGCCTCATGACGCTCAGCGGCATCGAGAACCTCTCCGGCGGCGCGAGCCACGACTTCCTGATCGGCAACGGCGGCGACAACGTCCTGGCCGGCGCGGCGGGCGACGACACGCTGAGCGGAGGGGGCGGCAACGACACCCTGCTGGGCGATGGCGAGATCCGCATGATCTCGAACCAGGGCGGATCGGGCCCGATCACCCAGCTCGAAGACAGCGCCGTGACCTTCAACAACCCGGCGCTAAGCGGCGCTGACCTGCTTGATGGCGGCGATGGTGACGATGTCCTTCGCGCGGCCAGCGGCGATGACACCCTGATCGGCGGCGCGGGGAACGACATCCTCGACGGCGGCGACGGTATCGACACCGCCGACTACGCCGGCGCGACGGGCGCGGTCTTCGTCAACCTGGCCAACCCCAACGCCCAGAACACCGGCGGCGCGGGCATCGACACCCTGATCAGCGTCGAGAACCTGATCGGGTCGGCGTTCGGCGACCAGCTGATCGGCTCGGACGGCGCCAACGCCATCGATGGCGGCGACGGAGACGACATCCTGATCGGTCAGGGCGGCGACGACCATCTGGTCGGCGGTCAGGGACATGACTTCCTGCGCGGCCGCGACGGCGATGATCTGCTCGAGGCCGGCGATGGCGACGACTACCTGCAGGGCGGGGCCGGCAACGACGTCTACGACGGCGGCGCCGGTGACGACCGGGTCAGCATGTTCCCCTCTATCCCCAGCGATCCCACCGGTCCGGTCACGGTCGACCTGGACATCGAGACGGCCCAGGACACGGGCCACGGGCTCGACACCTTCATCGGCATCGAGCACGTCAACACCGGCACGACCAACGACACCCTCCTGGGCAATGCGGCCGGCAACTGGCTGTGGGGCGGCGGCGGCGCCGACCATCTGGACGGCCGAGATGGCGACGACCTGCTGCAGGCCGGGCCGGGCGACGCCACCCTGATCGGCGGCGACGGGTCCGACACCGCCTCCTTCTCCTCGAACGGCGCCGAGACCCCCGGGGTGACGGTCAGCCTGGCGCTGCAGGGCGCGGCGCAGGATACCGGCGTCGGCATGATGACCCTGGAAGGCATCGAGAACCTTTCCGGCAGCATCGCCAACGACACCCTGTCCGGCGACGCCGGCGCCAACGTCCTGGCCGGTGCGGCCGGCGATGACGAACTGAACGGAGGCGACGGCGACGACCTGCTGCTCGGCGACGGCCAGTACGGCGTGATCAACACCAACGGCGGCGCGGGCCCGATCGGCCTGACCGAGGATGTCCCGACCGCCATGGGTTCCACCGAAGGCGGCGACGACGTCCTCAACGGCGGCGCCGGTTCGGATGTGCTGAAGGGCTTCTTTGGCGACGATGTGCTCGACGGCGGAGAGGGCGACGACACCCTCGAAGGTGGCGCGGGCTCCGACCTGATCGATGGCGGCGACGGCGTCGATATCGTGCGCCTGGACGGTCTGCGCTCGGACTTCGCCTTCTCGACTGGTCCCGGAGTGATCTACCTCACCGATCTGCGGAACGGCGCGGTCGACACGATCAGCAACGTCGAGTCCTTCGAGTTCACCGACCGGACGCTCAGCTTCGAGCAGCTTTCGATCGAGGTTCCTTCGGCGGACGACGACCTGATCCAGACGACGATCGGCCAGGCTTCAGACCTCTGGTTCCACGTCCTGCTGTCCAACGATACGGTCGATCTGCAGGACGAGGTCGACTTCACCGTCTCCAACGTCGTGGGCGGCACGGTGACGGTCAGTCGCGGCAAGCTGATCGTGACCGCCGACGGCGCGAACATGACGTTCGACTACACGCTGAACGGCTACAACGGCTCCAGCACCGCTTCGGTGACGGTCAACGCGGTGACCACGACGGTGAACGCCGACACGGTCTCGCCGACCGGATCGCCCGCTGCCGTCGATTTCGTCGGCCAGTTCGGCCACGACATCCTCACTGGCGGCCTCGGTGACGACCGCCTGGTCGGCAACGAGGGCAATGATACGCTGAACGGCGCCGGCGGCGCAGACACCCTGATCGGCGGTCTGGGCAACGACACCTACCATGTCGACACCCTGGGCGATCGGGTGACCGAACTGGAGGACGAGGGGACCGATACGGTCATCGCCTCGATCGACTACACCCTGGGCGACAACCTCGAGCGCCTTGTCCTCACCGGCCTGGCCCGGATCGGCAACGGCAATGATCTCGCCAATACCCTTACCGGCACGACCGGCGACGACTTCCTCGACGGCGGTGCGGGCGCCGACCTGCTGCAGGGCGGCCTCGGCAACGACAACTACTTCATCGACGACGTCGGCGACGTCATCCAGGAAAGCAGCGGCGTCGACACAGTCAACACCACGCTCGCGACCTACACCCTGGGCAACGGGCTGGAGAACCTGACCTACCTCGGCGGGGAAGACTTCACCGGGACCGGGACAGCGCTGGCCAACACGCTCACGGGCGCTGATGGCCATGACACGCTCGATGGACTTGGCGGCGCCGACACCCTGGTCGGGGGCCATGGCAACGACACCTATATCGTCGACCGCTCCAACGATGTGGTGATCGAAGCCTTTGCGGCCGGCTACGACGAGATCCGCACCTCGGCCAACTTCACCCTGACCGACGACGTCCATGTCGAACGCATGGTGGCCACCGGCACGGGCGCGGTCCAGCTCTTCGGCAACGCGCACGAGAACGACCTGGTCGGCAACGCTGGCGCCAATATCCTGAACGGCGGCGCCGGCGCGGACCAGATGGCCGGCGGCGCGGGCGACGACACCTACTACGTCGATGTCCTTGGCGATCAGGTCACAGAGAACGTCGGCGAAGGCCTGGATCACGTAATCGCCAGCGTCGACTACACCCTGACCGACAACGTCGAACGCCTGACCCTGGTTGGCAGCGCGCTCATCGGCACGGGGAACGCCGAGAACAACACCATCATCGGCACAGCCGGGGACAATATCCTCGACGGCCGCGAAGGCGCCGACCTCCTCCAGGGCGGCCTCGGCAACGACACCTACGTCGTCGACGATGCAGGCGATGTGGTGATCGACACCGGCGGCATCGACACGGTCGAAGCCACGGTGGCTTCCTACACCTTGGGCGGCGGCATCGAGCGGCTGACCTTCACCGGCGTCGGCGACTTCGTCGGGACCGGGAACACCATCGCCAACACCATCACTGGCGGCGCCGGCAACGACACCCTGAACGGCGGTTCGGGCGACGACATCCTGATCGGCGGCCTGGGCGACGACACCTACATCGTTGATCGCGTCGGCGACATCGTCACTGAGGCCGATGGCGAGGGCGACGACCGGGTGGTCACCTCGGTCACCTACACCCTCTCCGACGCCACCTATGTCGAAACGCTGGAAGCCTCAGGCACGGGCGCGATCCGTCTCAACGGCAACATTCGCGACAACACCCTGGTCGGCAACAGCGGCGCCAACATCCTGGATGGCGGCGCCGGCGCGGACCTGATGTCGGGCGGGAACGGCAACGACACCTACTATGTCGACAATGCCGCCGACCAGGTCATGGAGAACGCCGGCGAAGGCCTCGATATCGTCTACGCCAGCGTCGACTTCACCATCGGCGAGGACATCGAGCGCCTCTACCTCACCGGCGCCGCGATCAGCGCGACCGGCAACAGCCAGGCCAACCTCATCGTCGGCAACGCCCTCGACAACGTCATCGACGGCGCCGAGGGGGCTGACACCCTGCAGGGCGGGCTGGGTCGCGACACCTACCTCATCGACGACGCCGGCGACCTGATCCAGGAATCCGGCCTGGATGTCGATACGGTGATCACGACGCTGGTCAGCTACACGCTGCAGGCCAACGTCGAGAACCTGACCTACAGCGGGTCGGCCAACTTCACCGGCACGGGCACCGGCCTGGCGAACGTCATCACGGGCGGGACCGGCGACGACACCCTGTCCGGTCTGGGCGGCAACGACATCCTCGACGGGGGCGAGGGCGCCGACACCATGGACGGCGGCCTGGGCAACGACACCTACCATGTCGATGACCTCGGCGACGTCGTCATCGACAGCGGCACGGGCACGGACCTGGTGCTCGCGACGGTCGGCGCCTTCCTGCTGTCGGCCAACGTCGAGAACCTTACGTTCGTCGGCATCGGCGACTTCACCGGGACCGGCAACGGGCTGGTGAACGTCATCACCGGCGGCGACGGCTCCGACACCCTGGACGGCAAGGGCGGCAACGACACCCTCATTGGCGGCGACGGCGACGACACCCTGATCGGCGACGCCGGCAACGATCTGCTCAACGGCGGCGATGGCGCCGACACCATGACCGGGGGCCTCGGCAACGACGTCTTCGTCGTGGACCATGACGGCGACCTGGTGGTCGAAGCGGCGGGCCAGGGCACCGACACCGTTCAGGTGTCGCTGGCGACCTACGTCATGGCCGCCAACGTCGAGTTCCTGACGACGGTCGGCGCGGGTGGCCTCGACGCCACCGGCAACGCGCTCAACAACGTCATGACGGGCGGCGACGGCGTCGATCTGTTCAGTGGCGGCGGCGGTGTTGACACCATCCGCACCGGCCTCGGCGGCGACACGATCCACGGCGGCGACGGCAACGACAAGCTGTACGGCGAAGGCGGCGACGACATCATCTTCGGAGATGCCGGCAACGACTTCATCTACGGCGGCGCGGGCGTCGATACGTTCACTGGCGGTCTCGGCAAGGACTACTTCACCTACGAAGTCCTGTCCGACAGCGGCGTCGGCGCCGGGAACCGGGACATCGTCCTCGACTTCGACACCGCCGACGTCCTCGACCTGCGCCTCATCGATGCCGACACCGGCACGGCGGGCGACCAGGCGTTCACCTTCCTGGGCGCGGGGGCCTTCACCGGCGCTGCGGGCCAGGTTCGCTATGTCCACGATGGCGGCAACACCATCGTGCAGGCGGATGTGAACGGCGACGGCGTGGCCGATCTCGAGGTCCAGCTGAACGGGACCGTCGTCATGAACGCGCTGGACTTCATGCTGTAGGTCGCCGCCCTACGTCCAGATCGTGTCAGCAGTCGCCGCGGCGGCGGGCTGATCCCCGCGTAGCCATGTTATAGGAACGGCCGTCGGAACCCTTCGCGGGTCCCGACGCTGTTTCTGTCAGGGGCGCTGCCGTCCCGCATGGAAAGAGGCGGGATGGCTTTCGACACCCATCAGCGCGAGACCTGGCGAGCTGCGATCCAGCGCGTTCGCGGCCGCACGCGCGACCTCGTCGCACCGCTGTCGCCCGAGGACATGCAGCCCCAGTCGATGCCGGACGCCAGTCCGGCCAAGTGGCACCTCGCCCACACGACCTGGTTCTTCGACGAGTTCATCCTTGGTCCGGCCGGTCGCTCGCCGGCCGCACCCGAGGGTTCCCGCTACCTGTTCAACAGCTACTACGAGGCGGTCGGCGAGCGGCACCCGCGCCCCGATCGCGGCCTTATCACCCGCCCCGCCGTCGAGGAGGTCCTGGCCTGGCGCGCGCGGGTCGATGTCGCGCTCGACCGCCTGGTCGCCGAAGCCGGGTCCGAGCAGTTTGCCGCCATCGCCCCGCTCATCGAACTTGGCCTGAACCATGAGGAGCAGCACCAGGAGCTGCTGCTGATGGACATCCTCTCGCTTCTGGCGCTGCATCCTGCCGGCCCGGCCTATCGCGCCGACCTGGCCCCGGCAGAGGGGCCGACGCCGGCCGAGACCGGCTGGATCGCCCATGATGGCGGCCTCGCCGCCACCGGCGCTCGCGACACCGGCTTTGCCTTCGACAACGAGCGCCCCGCCCGCCGCACGTGGCTGGAACCCTTCGCCATCGCCGACCGCCTGGTCACCGCCGGCGAGTGGCTGGCCTTCATGGCCGACGACGGCTACCGCCGCCCCGAGCTCTGGATGGCCGACGGCTGGGACCGCTGCCGGGCCGAGGGCTGGGCGCATCCCGCCTACTGGCGCCGCGACGGCGAGCGCTGGCTGCGCATGACCCTGGCCGGGCTGGAGCCGCTCGACCCGCACGCCCCGGTCTGCCACGTCAGCTGGTACGAGGCCGACGCCTACGCCCGCTGGGCCGGCGTCCGCCTGCCGCGCGAGGACGAGTGGGAAGCCGTCGCCGCCGACCGCCCCGTCGCCGGCAATCTCCTCGAGGCCGGCATCCTGCGCACCGCGCCTTCGCCGGGCGACCAGGTCTACGGCGATGTCTGGGAATGGACCGCCAGTCCCTACAGCCCCTATCCCGGCTTCGCCCCCGCGCCCGGCGCCGTCGGCGAGTACAACGGCAAGTTCATGACCGGCCGCTATGTGCTTCGCGGTGGCGCTTGCGTGACTCCGACCCCACATATCCGGGCGAGCTATCGCAACTTCTACGAACCCCACCAGCGCTGGATGTTCTCGGGCCTGCGCCTCGCCAAGGACTGTTCATGACCATTCCCGCCCTGCTTCAGCTGGACCTGGAACGCGCCCTGTTCGAGGAGGACATGGTCACCGGCCTGTCCGCCAGCCCCAAGGCGACGCCGCCCAAGTGGTTCTACGACGCCGCCGGCTCGGCCCTGTTTGCCGAGATCACCCGCCTGCCCGAATACTATCCGACGCGCACCGAGATGGCCCTGCTGCAGGACCGCGCCGGCGAGATCGCCGGAGCCGTCGGCGCCGAGCGCTGGGTCGTCGAGTACGGCTCGGGCTCCGCCGCCAAGGCCGTACGCCTGCTCAAGGCCCTGGACGCTCCCGCCGGCTATCTCTGCGTCGAGATCGACCCCGGCGCGGCCCGCGCCACCGCCGCCGAGGTCGCCCGCGCCTTCCCCGGCCTGCCAGTTAAGGGCGTCGCCGGCGACTTCACCGCGCTGGAAGGCGAACTGGCCGCCGGCGTCCCGCCCAGGCTGGGCTTCTTCCCCGGCTCCACCATCGGCAACTTCGCCCCGGACGAGGCCGCCCGCCTGCTGGCCGACATGCGCCGCCACCTCGGCCCCGGCGCGCGGCTGGTGCTGGGCGCCGACCTCATCAAGGACCCGGCCACGCTCGAAGCGGCCTACGACGACGCCCAGGGCGTCACCGCCCGCTTCAATCTGAACCTCCTGGCCCGCGCCAACCGCCAGCTCGGCGCCGACTTCGACCTGGACGCCTTCGGCCACCGGGCGGTGTGGAACGCCGAGGCCGCGCGCATCGAGATGCATCTGGTCTCCCGCCGCGCCCATACCGTCACATTCGGCGGCCGGGCCTTCGCCTTCGCCGAGGGCGAGACCATCCATACCGAGAGCAGCTACAAGTTCGACCGCGCCCGCATCGAGGCGCTGGCGGCGCGCGGCGGCTGGCGCGTGGAGCGGTTCTGGACCGACGTGGACGAGGCCTTCTCGATCAGCCTGCTCGGCTGACGCGCAGACGCTTCCCCTTTTGACCGGCGCGCACTAGGTTCGCCACCTTTCCGGGCGGGGTGCGTTAGGCGAACCATGGTCCATCATTATCTCGAGTTCGAGCGGCCCATCGCCGAGCTTGAAGGCAAGATCGAAGAACTCTCGCGGCTGTCGGAGTCCGCCGGCGCCGGCGCGTTCGACAGCGAGATCACCGCCCGGCGCGCGCGCCTGGGCGAACTGCGCCGCGAGGCCTATGCCAGGCTCGATCCCTGGCAGAAGACCCAGGTCGCCCGCCATCCGGAGCGTCCGCACTTCATCGACTATGTCGCCGGCCTGATCGAGGAGTTCGTCGAGCTGCGCGGCGACCGCAAGTTCGCCGACGACCAGGCCATCATCGGCGGCCTCGGCCGCTTCCGGGGCCAGCCGGTCGTGGTCATGGGCCACGAGAAGGGCCACGACACCACCACCCGCCTCAAGCACAACTTCGGCATGGCCAGGCCCGAGGGCTACCGCAAGGCTGTGCGCCTGATGGACATGGCCGAGCAGTACGGCCTGCCGGTGATCAGCTTCGTCGACACCGCCGGCGCCTATCCGGGCCTCGGCGCCGAGGAGCGCGGCCAGGCCGAGGCCATCGCCCGCTGCACCGAGCGCTGCCTGACCCTCGAAACCCCGATGATCTCGACCATCACCGGCGAGGGCGGTTCGGGCGGCGCGATCGCCCTGGCCGGCGCCAACCGCGTGCTGATCCTCGAGCATTCGATCTATTCGGTCATCAGCCCGGAAGGCGCGGCTTCGATCCTCTGGCGCGACGGGGCCCGCGCGCGCGACGCCGCCGACCAGATGAAGATCACCGCCCAGGACCTGGTGAAGATGGGCGTCGTCGACCGCATCATCGAGGAGCCCGCCGGCGGCGCCCACGCCGACCGCGACGGCGCCATCAAGGCTGTCGGCGACGCGGTCGAGAGCGAACTGGCCAGCCTGTCGAACATGGGCGCCGAGGAGTTGCGCGCCCAGCGGGCCGAGCGCTTCTACGCCATCGGCAGGGTCGGCCTCGCCTGACCCTTCGCCAGACCCGCTTCCGGCTCGCTTGAGCCGACGGGTCTGGCGTGATTTCCTCCTGGCCCGGAACCGGGAGCCACCGATGAAACGCCTCGCCTGCATCGTCGCCGTCGCCGCCGTCGCCAGCGCCGCTGCGGCCCAGTCGGCCGGAGCGGTCGACGCCGCCCTGATCGAACAGCGCTACACCCCCGCTTTCCAGCAATGCCTGGACCGTCGCGAGGGACAGTCGACCCACGGCACGATCGCCTGCGTGGGCGCGGAGATGAAGATCCAGGACGCGGCCCTCAACGCCGCCTATCGCGACGCCTTGACCCGCCTGAACCCGCGCCAGCAGGGCAAGCTGCGCACGGCCCAGCGGGCCTGGCTCGCATTCCGCGACGCCGACTGCGCCGCCCATCACGACGAGGACTGGGGCAGTCTCTCGACGATCAGCGCCAACTTCTGCGTCCTGCGGCGCACGGTCGAGCGCACCATCGAGCTCGAAGAGTTCGCCGTCGGCGACTGACCGGCCGCCGACTCGACCCAATTCGAGGATATGCCCATTTTCGTTAACTCGGCGGTCACCGCCCGCTACCCAGGTTGGGGAAAGATCTCCACCCACAGGTAAGCCGTGAGCGCCACCGAGGCCCTGCTGTCGATGAGCGCGATCTTCAACCTCGGCCGCGCCGAGGTGCTGGTCGTCGACGACAGCAGCTATTCGCTTCGGCTGACCTCGCAGATGCTGCTCGGCTTCGGCATCAAGGTCCGCCACAGCTGCGAGACCGCCGAACAGGCGCGCGGCATGCTGTCCCAGCGGCCCATCGATCTGCTGATCGTCGACGCCGATCTAGCCGACGGCGAGGCCTACGCGCTGGTCGAATGGCTGCGGCGCAGCGCTCTCGACCCCAACGCCTACACCCCGGTGCTGATGGTGTCGGGCCATACACGCAAGTCGATGGTCGCGCGGTCCCGCGACTGCGGCGCCAACTTCATCGTCGCCCGGCCCCTGACCCCTTCGACTCTGCTGGAGCGCATCCTCTGGATCGCGCGGGACCAGCGGCCCTACATCCAGGGCGGCGCCTATGCCGGGCCCGACCGGCGCTTCGCCGACACCGGGGTGCTGCCCGACGGCGTCGAGCGTCGCGCCGACCGCAAGCGCGCGGCCGACCTGCACCTGCCGCCCGAGGGAGATGTCGCATGAGCCCGGTGACCATCACCCGCCGTCGCTCGAACCTTTCGCGCATGGTCGGCGAGACTGGCGGCATGACCGTCCTCGCGGCCCTGCGCGGCGCCGCGCGCGAGACCGCCGGCCTGCTGGAGGAGGGGCGGACCATCCTCGCCGAAGCCATTGCTGGGCTGGAGGCGGCCGCCGGCGGACAGAGGGACGCCGGCTGGCCCGACCGGGTCTATGCGGCGGCGCGCGACGTCATCGAGATCTGCCCGCCGGAGGCGGCGGCCCTGCATCGCGCCGCCTACAGCCTCTGCGACCTCATCGATCTGCAACTGCGCCTCGGTCGGTCCGACGCCCCCTCGGTCGCGGTGCACGTCCAGGCCATCCGCCTGCTCGCCGCGCCCGATGTCTCCGACGCGGTCGCCACCCCGATCCTCGACGGCCTCAGCGCCGTGCTGGAGCGCCAGGCCGCGAGCAGGTAGTCGCCAGGCGGCCAGCGGATCAGACGCGCCACGCCCTCGAACCGTCGCCGTCGCAAACCGCTTGCCTGACGCCGGGTGATCTTCCGATAGTCCGTCCGAACAAACGTTCGGGAGGACAACCATGGCCATTCGCACCCGCTTTACCGAGCTGTTCGGCGTCGAGCATCCCATCGCCCAGGGCGGCATGCAGTGGGTGGGCAAGGCCGAGCTGGTCGCCGCCGTCGCCAACGCCGGCGCCCTGGGCTTCATCACCGCCCTGACCCAGCCGACCCCCGAGGATCTGGCCAAGGAGATCCAGCGGACCAAGGACCTTACCGACAAGCCGTTCGGCGTGAACCTGACGATCCTGCCGGCCATAAAGCCGCCGCCCTACGCCGAGTATCGCGCCGCCATCATCGAGAGCGGCATCAAGATGGTCGAGACCGCCGGTTACAAGCCGCAGGAGCATGTCGACCACTTCAAGCAGCACGGCATCAAGGTCATCCACAAATGCACCGCCGTCCGCCACGCCCTGTCGGCCGAGCGGATGGGCGTCGACGCCATCTCCATCGACGGCTTCGAATGCGCGGGCCACCCGGGCGAGGACGACATCCCAGGCCTGATCCTGATCCCGGCCGCCGCCAACAAGGTGAAGATCCCGATGCTCGCTTCGGGCGGCTTTGGCGACGCGCGCGGCCTGGTCGCCGCCCTGGCGCTGGGCGCCGACGGCATCAACATGGGCACCCGCTTCTGCGTGACCAAGGAGGCCCCGATCCCGGACGCCTTCAAGGCCCAGATGGTCGCCAACGACGAGCGTCAGACCGACCTGATCTTCCGCACCATGCACAACACCGCCCGGGTCATGCGCAACGCCGTCAGCCAGGAAGTGGTCAACATCGAGCGCGCCGGCGGCGCCAAGTTCGAGGACATCCAGCACCTGGTGGCCGGCGTCCGGGGCCGCGACGCCCTGGCCAACGGCGACACCGACGGCGGCATCTGGTCGGCCGGCATGGTCCAGGGGATCATCGACGACATCCCCACGGTGAAGGACCTGGTCGATCGCATCATCAGCGAGGCCGAGACCATCATCCAGCAGCGCTTGGAAAGCATGGTCAGCCGCGTGGCGGCCGAGTAAGGCGTCCACCCGCCCGGTCGCCGCGAGCAGTTCCTTCTCCCCCTGCGGGAGAAGGTGGCGCGAAGCGCCGGATGAGGGGTTGAAGACTCTCTAGGCTTCGCAGAGGCGGTTGAGGCCGGTATCGTCAGACGCCGGCGCGGCCCCTCATCCGGCGGCCTCCGGCCGCCACCGTCTCCCGCGAGGGGAGAAGGAAACACCTGATTTCAAAGCGATCCTCAGGCGGCGACCGTCTTCCCGCGCCGCGACAGCCCGCTCCACAGCCCGCGCGCCGCGGCCAGGGCGTCGGCCAGCCGGTCGCCGATCACGGCCAGCATCGGCTGCTGCTGCGGCAGGCAGGCCTCCAGCTCGGCCAGCAGCGCCTCGGGCGGGCCATCGTTCAGGAAGTGGTTGGCGCCGGCCACGCGGCTGAACCGCATCGGCTTCAGCGTGCGCGCCTCGCTGACCAGCCGTTCGGCGGTTTCGATCGGGGCGAAGTCGTCCTTGTCGCCATGCACCACATGGATCGGCGCGGTGATCCGCGTCAGGGCCGCGTGCATGTGCACCAGTTGGCCCGGCTGTCCGGCCACCTCCAGCACCGCGTTGCGCAGGTCGCGGGGGATGTGGCGCAGCACCCACTGGCCGACCCGCACCAGCCAGCGCGCTGTCGGCCCCGGATCGCCCAGGTATCCCGACAGCAGGACAAGGCCGGCAAGGTTGCGCGGCCGCCGGGCCGCCATCAGGCTCGAAATGGCCGCGCCATAGGACTGCCCGACCAGCAGCAGCCGCTGTCCCGGCCGGGTTTCCAGCAACGGCATCAGAGCCTCGGCCTGGACCCGGATATCCCCGACATATTCGACGGGCTCGGAACCGGCGAAGCCGGGACGGTCGACGACGACCATCTCGCGGTCGGCGGGCAGGGCGGCCAGGACCGGCGCCCAGTATTCGGCCCAGCTCGGCGCGCCTGTGACCACGACGATCTTCCAGGGCGCCGGCCTCACGCGGGGCGTGGTCAGCGCCGACAGCGTCCAGCCGTGCGCGCCTCCCGCCTTGAAGGTCGTCCGCCGGACTACGGTCTCGGGATAGCACTCGTGCGTCGGCACATGCTCGAAGCGGCCGTTCGCGGCGCTTTCGAAGCAGGCCCAACCCAGTTCCAGCACTCCCTTGGGGCGTTTGCGCGCCACGGTCCGTCTCCTTGCCTTCGAGTTCCAGCGCATCCTCAACGCTCTCGGTTCAATTCTGTTCTCCGGGGAGATCGGCAAGTCACCGATCTTTTTCGTAATGTTTGCACACCCTGCCTGAACATCGGCTAACTAGGCCGCATGCGCCTGCGTCACATCGAAGTCTTTCACGCCGTCTACGCGCACGGCTCGATCAGCACGGCCGCCCGGACGCTGAACGTGTCCCAGCCGTCGGTGTCCAAGGTGCTCAAGCATGCCGAGGACCAGCTGGGCTTCCGCCTGTTCCGGCGCGTGAAGGGCCGGCTCGCCCCGACCGACGAGGCGCATGCCCTGTTCCGCGAGGTGAAGGAGGTCTTCGAGCGGCTCGACAGCCTCAAGCAGGCCGCTCGCAACCTCAAGCTTGGCGAGGGCGGCCACATCCGGGCCGCCGTGCTTCCGGCGCTCGGCCTTGGTGTTGCGCCGGCCGCCGTGGCCCGCTTCCGCGCCCGCCATCCCACGGTCACCTTCGACTTCCGCACCCTGCACTACGACGAGGTGCTGCGCTCGCTGTACGAGCACGAAGTCGACATGGCGCTGGCCTATGACTCGATCCAGCACCCCCGCGTGAACAACTTCGAGATCGGCGAGGGCGAGCTGATGATGATGTTCCGGCGCGGGGAGTTCGGCGACAATCCGTCCGAGCGGCTCGACCTGGCCGATCTCCAGAGCCGCAACTACATCGGCTCCGGCGCCACCGGTCCGGTCAGCGACATCTTCTCGGCCGAGGTCGACACCCGGGGCCTGGTGATCAACGAGCCCATAACCGTCTCGACCTTCTACATGGCCGCCTCGCTGGTGCGGCACGGGGTCGGGGTGGCGGTGGTCGACGAGTTCACCGCCCGCGCCGAAGCCTCCGAGCTGATCGACTTCCGGCCGCTCGATCCCCCGCTGCGCTTCGGCGTCTACTGCATGCACCTGGAAGACCGGCCGCTGTCGCACCTGTCGGAGAACTTCGTGAAGGTGATGCAGGACGTGCTGGGCGAGGTGCGCGCGCCGGTCGGGAGCTCATAGCCCAAATCTATAGGGCATGCCCGCCTGAGAAATTGCCGCCGGGGCCGGACCGCCGCAAAGGTCCGCCCACCTTCAACGGCCTTCGGCGCATGTCCATGATTTCCCCGCCCTACCTCCTCTACCTCGGCTCGGCGACCGATCCGCTGTCGATCAAGACCGCGCGCGGCGTGGCCGAGTGGCGCCCAGAACTGTGCCTTGGCCAGCAGCGTCAGCCGGGTTCGACCCTGTCGCTCGGGCTGGAAGACATGGACGCCGCCGAGGCCGCCCGGCGCGGCGCCCGCACCTTCATCATCGGCGAAGCCAACGCCGGCGGCGTGCTGTCGCCCGAGACCATCCCCTATGTGATCGCCGCGCTCGAGGCGGGGCTGGACGTGGCCAGCGGCCTGCACCAGCGGCTGTCGGACGTTCCGGCCGTCAGGAAAGCGGCCGCACGGCTTGGTCGCCGCCTGGTCGATGTCCGCCACCCGCCGGCCGACCTTGTCGTCGGCAAGGGCGTTCCCCGGGCCGGTCGCCGGCTGCTGACGGTCGGCACCGACTGCTCGGTCGGCAAGATGTACGCCTCCCTGGCGCTCGAGAAGGGGATGCGGGCGCGCGGTCTGACGGCCGACTTCCGGGCCACCGGCCAGACCGGCATCCTGATCGCCGGCGACGGCGTGCCGGTGGACGCGGTGGTCGCCGACTTCATCTCTGGCGCCACCGAACGCATCTCGCCCGCCCGGCAGGACGGGGGCTGGGACATCATCGAGGGCCAGGGCTCCCTCTTCCATCCCTCGTTCGCTGGCGTGACCCTGGGCCTGATCCACGGCGCCCAGCCGGATGCGCTGGTGCTGTGTCACGAACCCGGGCGGCCGCACATGCGCGGCGTTCCCGGTCATCCGGTGCCAGGCCTGGCCGAGACGCTGGAGCGGAACCTCGAGGCCGCGCGCCTGACCAATCCGGCCGTCGTCGCCATCGGCGTGGCGCTCAACACCTCGCGCATGGAGCGCCAGGCCGCCCTCGACCTCTGCGCCCGCGTTTCGGATGAACTCGGCCTGCCCTGCCAGGACCCCGTCGCCCACGGCGTCGACCTCATCATCGATCGGCTGATCTCATGCTTCGAACCGCAAACGTCCGCCGCCAGCGCTGGCCGCTGAAGGCGCCGTTCCGGATCTCGCGCGGGGTCAAGACCGCCGCCGAGACCGTGATCGTGCAGTTGCGCCGGGGCGAGGCCTGCGGCCGGGGCGAAGGCACGCCTTATCCCCGCTATGGCGAAAGCGCCGAGGGCGTGCTGGACCAGCTGGCGCCCGCCCTGGCCGCGTTCGAGGCTGGGGAACCTGACGCTGGGGTTCGCGACATGCTGCCGGCCGGCGCCGCGCGCAACGCGCTCGACTGCGCCCTCTGGGACCTGCGGGTCCGCGAGGAGGGGCGATCGGTCGCCGCGATCACCGGCCTCGCCCGCCCGCCCAGCGTGGTGTGCGCCGTCACCATCAGTCTTGATGAGCCCGGCGCCATGGCCGAAGCGGCTCGCCGCGCCGCGCTGGCGCCGCTGATCAAGGTCAAGCTCGACGCCGACCGGCCGGCCGAACGGCTGGAGGCGGTCTGCGCCGCCGCGCCCGCCGCCCGCTTCATCGTCGATCCGAACGAGGGCTGGAGCCGCGAAATCCTGGAAGACCTCTCGCCGCTGCTCGCCAGGCTGCCGATCGCCCTGATCGAACAGCCGCTGCCCGCGGCCGACGATCACGCCCTGGCCGGCTTCCGGCCGCCGGCGCCGGTCTGCGCCGACGAGAGCGTGCACACCGCTGACGACCTTGGCCTCCTGCGTGACCGCTATCAGGCGGTGAACATCAAGCTCGACAAGACGGGCGGCCTGACCGAGGCCATCCGCACCCTGCACGCGGCCCGGGCTCTGGGGTTCCAGGTCATGACTGGCTGCATGGTCGCCTCGTCCCTGGCCATCACACCGGCGCTGCACATCGCCGGCGCGTCGGATTTCGTCGATCTCGACGGGCCCTGGTGGCTGGCCGGCGACTGGCCCGCCGGCGTGCGGCTGGAGGGCGGGGTGATGCGCGCTCCCGCTGTGGGATTCTGGGGCGAACCCGCGTGACGCGCATAACCGTGAGCTATGACTTTCGGAACACTCCGAAAGGCTGAGGTTATTGGCTTGCCGGGGCGACGGGGTGATCCTGCTCCGTCGTCGGACACAAGACCGAAGATCGGCCCGGCGTTTGGCAAGAGGGGGTATTGGGCATGGCCCGTCGCATCATCACCACCGGCATCAAGTCGATGCTGTTCGCCGGGGCTTCGGCCCTCATGCTGTCCGCCGGCGCCGCCTACGCGCAGGACGAGCCCGCCGAGGGCGAGGGCGTCGAGGTCGAGGCCGTCACCATCGTCGGCAGCCAGATCAAGGGCTCGCGCGCCACCGAGGCGCTGCCCGTCACGGTCATGGAGGTCGAGGATATCGACGCCGCCGCCCCGGGTTCGGGTGACGAGCTGTTCCGCTCCATTCCCCAGGCCGGCGACGTGACCTTCACCGAGTCGCGGACCACCGGCGGCATCAATGACGCCCGCGGCGACACCGCCTCGATCAACCTGCGCAGCATCGGCACCGGCAACACCCTGATGCTGCTGAACGGCCGCCGCCTGGTGCTTCACCCGGCCATCCAGGTCGAGAACCTCGTCCCCGCCGCCACCGTCAACACCAACGCCATCCCCGTGTCCGGCGTGCGCCGTGTCGAGGTGCTGCGTGACGGCGCCGCCGCCATCTACGGCACCGATGCCGTGGCCGGCGTCATCAACACGGTGCTGAAGTCGAACTTCGACGGCTTCACGATCAGCAGCGAGCTGCAGCTGACCGAGGACAGCCAGCAGGAGCAGTTCGAGATCAACTTCGAGGCCGGCAAGACCTTCAACAACGGCCGCACCAACTTCTCGCTGTTCGGCTCCTACGTGGACCGTGATCCGCTGTGGGCCTACGAGCGCGACTTCAGCCGCAATTCCGACCTGCGCGGCCGCTTCAAGAAGGGCCCCTGGGTCGGCGACACCGACTGGCAGAACACCTCGCTCGACACCCCCTGGGGCGAGTTCCAGCGCCTGACCAACAGCTACGTGGCCTCCACCACCGCGGCGACCTACAACGGGACCAGCTTCACCACGAACGGCATCTTCCACGTCCAGCCGGACACCAACGAAGGCTGCATCGTGCCGCTGGCGGGCGGGGTCTGCTACGACAACTCGACCCTGTCGACGGCCAGCACCGACAACAACCTCCGCTACAACTCCAACGACGAGCGGACGATCTGGGGCGAGGTCCAGCGCACCAACCTGTTCAGCTTCTTCAACCACGAGTTCGAGAACGGCATCGAGCTGTTCGCCGAGGCCGGCTACTACGGCTCCTCCTCGACCGGCTCACGGGAGCAGGAAACCACCCTGGCCAGCCAGCGTGTGATCGTGCCGGTCACCGGCTACTGGAACCCGCTCGGCCCGGTCGGCAGCCCCAACCGCCTGCCCTTGCTCGGCGGCGTGCTCAACGCCGGCGTTCCGGTCGAGCTGCTCGACTACCGCCTGGTCGACGCCGGCGCCCAGACCTACACCGTCGATCAGACGGTCACCCGCTACCTCGCCGGCGTGCGCGGCGAGTGGTCCGGATGGGACTGGGAAAGCGCCCTGGTCTACAGCCGCGCCGAGACCGAGGACGTCCAGCGCGCGCCCAGCCTGACCCTGTTCCAGGCGGCGCTCGGCGGTACGACGGCCGACACCGCCTATAACCCCTTCAACGGCGGCAATCCGCTGAATCCGGCCAACGGTGACTCCTCGCCGAACCCGGACTCGGTGATCGCCAGTTTCATGGTCCCGGTCAGCCGCGAGAGCCACACCTCGCTGACCCTCTGGGACTTCAAGGTGTCCAACCCCGCGGTCTTCACCTGGTGGGGCGGCGACATCGGCATGGCCGCCGGCGTCGAGCTGCGCCGCGAGACCTACGGCGACGACCGCGACCGCCGCCTCGACGGCACCCTGACCTTCACCGACCTGCAAGGCGTCACGACCGGCAGCGACGTCATGGGCGTCAGCCCCACGCCCGACACCTCCGGCGCGCGCAACGTGCAGTCGGCCTGGATCGAGTTCGCCGTGCCGCTGGTCCCGCGCGGCCAGATCCCCGGCATCTACTCGTTGGACCTGCAGCTGGCCGGCCGTTTCGAGAACTACAGCCTGTTCGGCGAGGTGGCCAAGCCGAAGGTGGCGCTCTCCTACCGTCCCTTCGACTTCCTGCAGATCCGCGCCGCCTGGTCCGAGGGCTTCCGCGCCCCGAACCTGCCCCAGCAGTACGAGCGCGGCATCATCCGCTCGAACGGCCGCACCGACTGGATCCGCTGCGAGGTCCAGCTGCGCAACGGCGCCATCCCGAACTTCGACGCCTGCTCGGCCTCGGTCTCGGTCAGCTCGAACCGCTCGGGCAACACCAGCCTGACGCCCGAGGAGTCCGAGAACTTCACCGTCGGCATGACGTTCGAATCGACCTTCATCCCGCGCCGCTTCGGCCGGTTCACGGCGACGGTTGACTACTGGAAGATCGAGCAGACCAACATCATCGGCATCTTCGGCGACGCCAACGCCCTGACGCTGGACTACCTGATGCGGGTCAACGGCTCGTTCAATCCGAACGTCGAACGCATCGCCCCGACCGCCCAGGAACAGTCCGACTGGGCCGCCGCCGGGTTCGCCGGCGTTGCACCGGGCCGCGTGTCCCAGGTGATCGACAACTACCGCAACCTCGGCCCGCGCGAGGTCGAGGGTCTGGACATCGGAGTCAGCTACTCGATCGACGACACCCCCTGGGGCGACTTCGACTTCAAGGTCAACGCCGCCCAGCTGCTGACCTTCTACCAGACGCCGGGTCCCGAGCAGTCGCAACTGCTGGCCGCCCAGGCGGCGGGCGTCATCGACGGCACCATCCCGATCGTCGGCGCCGAGGACCTGATCGAGCAGAACGGGCGCCCCGAATGGCGCTGGACCGCATCGCTGACCTGGCGCTACGGCCAGTTCGGCGCCGGCTGGTACACCAGCTACGTCGGGCCGGTGGAGGACACCAGCGCCACCCTGGCGGATGGCACGCGGTGGGAAGTGGCGTCGATGCAGACGCACAACTTCTACTTCCAGTACACCTTCGACACCAACGACTGGGCGGATGGCACGCGCATCCGGTTCGGCGCGCGGAACATCTTCGACGAGCAGCCGCCGCTGGCCGACAGCGACCTCGGCTTCCTCGGCGAACTGCATTCGCCGCGGGGCCGGGTGGTCTACGCCCAGATCCGCAAGCGGTTCTGATCGCCGCCGGTTCAGACGGAGACAATCGGTCATGGTCCGGCATCAGAGCCGAGGAACGCTACCGGTGCGCCCGGCGCCGCCCTGCGCGGCGCCGACCCCCGGCGGTCGATTGGCTCTCGTCAACGGCGTCCGGGCGATAGACCATGGGCCTCCAACCGGGGCGCCGGCCGGCATGGCCGTACGCCCCGCCCATCCTGACGGGGGCTGTCCTTGATGTCCGATCTCCATTCCACCCTGCCGCCGGAGCAACCACCGGCCGCCCAGCCCCCGACTGGAGGCCCGCCGCCCAGGCGCGGTCCGCTCGGGCTCTGGTTCGGCATCCCGCTCTACGTCCGCATCCTCGTCGCCCTGGTGCTGGGCGCCATCGCGGGCGTGGCCTGGGGCGAGGGCGCGGCCTCGATCAAGTGGATCGGCGACATGTTCGTCCTCCTGATCCGCATGGTGGTCATCCCGCTGGTCTTCGTCACCATCGTCGCGGGGGTGGCGGCGCTCATCGATCCCAAGCGGCTGGGCTCGATCGGCGTCAAGACCATCGGCCTCTACCTCTTCACCACCATGATCGCCGCCGCCATCGGCCTGACCCTCGGCACCTTCGTGCGGCCGGGCGAGGGCGCGGACTTCTCTGACGCCGTGCCCAAGGTCCTCAACACCTCGGAGTCGGTCGGCCTTTCCTACACCGACGTGATCCCGGCCAACATCGTCAAGGCGCTGGCCGACGGCTCGCTGCTGCCGGTGATCTTCTTCGCCATCCTGCTGGGCGCCGGCATCCTCGCCGCCGCCGAGAAGGGCCGCCCCCTGGCCAACGTCTTCGACTCCGCCGCCGAGGTGATGCAGAAGCTGGTCGCCTTCGTCATGGAGGTCGCCCCCTTCGGCGTCTTCGCCCTGATCGCCGCCATGGTCGGCACGGGCGGGCCTGCGGTCTTCGTCAGCGTCGCCCCGCTCGCCTTCTGCGTCCTGGCCGGCTGCCTGTTCCAGACCTTCATCGTCCACGGCCTGGTGGTCCGCTTCCTCGCCTGGCTGCCGGTCATCCCCTTCTTCCGCGGCATCACCGACGCGGTGCTGGTGGCCTTCTCGACCTCGTCCTCGTCCGCCACCCTGCCGGTGGCCATGCGGGTGGCCGAGGAGAACCTGGGCATCAAGCCGGCCGTGGTCGGCACCGCCCTGCCGATCGGCACCACCGTCTCGATGGACGGCACGGCCCTCTATGTCGGCCTGCTGGCCGTCTTCGCCGCCCAGGCCTTCGGCATCACCCTCAGCATCGAGCAGTACTTCCTCATCGGCGTGACCACGGTGATGGTCGCCGTCGGCACCGCGCCGGTTCCGTCGGCCTCGCTGTTCATGCTCACCGGCGTGCTGGCGACCTTCGGCGTCACGCCCGAGCAGGCCGCCCTGATGGTCGGCTTCATCCTGCCCTTCGACCGCATCCTCGACATGATCCGCACCGTTCCCAACAACACCAGCGACCTTGCCGTCGCGACCGTGGTGGCCCGCTGGGAGAACGAGATCGACGTCGAGGTCTACAAGTCCGCCAAGGACGTCTGATCCCTCTCCCCCGAGCTACGCGAGGTCCGCACCGATGTCCTTTCTGAAAGCACTCGCTGCGGGCCTCGCGGCCTTTTCCCTGGCGCTCGCCCCGGTCACGGGAGAGGCCCAGTCCCAGCGCCGCCAGCTTCTCGAATACCCCGCGATCCACCATCCGGTCGTCGGCGAGAAGGGCATGGTCGTCAGCCAGAGCGCCCTGGCCAGCGAGATCGGCGCCGAGATCCTCCGCCAGGGCGGCAACGCGGTGGACGCCGGCACGGCCGTCGCCTTCGCCCTCGCGGTGACCCTGCCCCGCGCCGGCAACATCGGCGGTGACGGCTTCACCATGATCTGGCTGGCCAAGGAGCAGAAGATGGTCGTCATCGACTATCGCTCCGTCGCGCCCCGCAACGCCAGACTGACCGACTTCGTCAACCGCGACGGCGAGGAGACCCCGGTCGCCTCGAAGGGCTACAAGGCCATGGCCGTCCCCGGCACCGTCGCCGGCCTGCATCTGGCCCACGCCCGCTATGGCAAGCTGCCGTGGAAGACGGTCATCGCCCCCGCCATCCGCCTGGCCGAACAGGGCGTGGTGCTGACCCCGGACGAGGCCTTCGTCTTTTCCTGGGGCCGCGACCGCCTGTCCGAGAGCGAGGCGGCGAAACGCACCTTCTACAAGCCCGACGGCTCGCTCTACCGCGCCGGCGAGACCCTGAAACAGCCCGAGCTGGCCTGGTCCCTGCGCCAGATCGCCGACCACGGCCCCGACGCCTTCTATCGCGGCGAGATCGCCCGCCGCTTCGTCGCCGACATGAAGAAGCACGGCGGCCTCATCACCCTGGAAGACCTGGCCGCCTACCGCCCGCAGGTGCGCGAACCGCTGGTCGGGACCTATCGCGGCCTGACCGTCTACACCACGCCCCCGGCCAGCGCCGGCGGCGCCACCCTGCTGCAGATGCTCAATGTGCTGGAGCACTTCGACCTGCGGGCCATGGGCGCCGGCTCGGCCGAGTCGCTGCACGTCATGGCCGAGACGATGAAGCTGGCCTACGCCGACCGCTACCGCTTCCTCGGCGACACCGACTTCGTTCAGGCGCCCATCACCGGCTTCATCTCCAAGGACTACGCCAGGACCCAGGCCGCCCGCATCGACCGCACCCGCGCCAAACCCGCCCGCGACATGGGCGCCGGCGATCCCTGGAAATACGAAAGCCCCTCGACGACCCACTTCTCGGTGGCCGACGCGGAAGGCAACGCCGTCTCGACCACCTACACCCTGGGCGCCGACTTCGGCTCCGGCGTGATGATCGAGGGGACCGGCATCCTCACCAACAACCAGATGAACAACTACAGCCACGAACAGGCCGTGCGCGCCGAGGCCGGTGGCGGGCCCATGCCGCTCAACGCCATGGCGCCGGGCAAGCGGATGCTGTCGACCATGATGCCGACCATGGTCTTCAAGGACGGCAAGCCCTGGCTGATCACCGGCACGCCCGGCGGCTCGACCATCATCGACACGGTGCTGCAGATCATCGTCAACGTCGTCGACTTCGACATGAACATCGCCGCCGCCACCCATCTGCCGCGCATCTACCAGGCCAACGTCGACACCCTTGAGGTCGAGCCCGGCTTCAACCCCGACACCATGGCCCTGCTGGCGGCCAAGGGCAGGCCGGTGAAAGCCACCCAGACCATGGGCAGCGCCCAGTCGATCATGATCGACCGGGGCTTCTTCCTCGGCGCCGCCGATCCCCGCAGACCGGGCGCCCTCGCCGTCGCGCCATGAGGCCCTTCATGACCCGCTTTCTCAACGGCCTCGTCGCCGTCGCCGTTTCGCTCGCCCTGGCCACGGGCCCGGCGGCCGTCGCCCAGGCGCCGGTCGAGGCCCCGGCGACCCTCGCCCCCATCGCGCCTGGCGCGACCAGCGGCGGCTTCGTCGCCGCCGCCAACCCCATGGCCGTCCAGGCCGGCCTCGATGTCCTGGCGCGCGGCGGCAGCGCCGTCGACGCGGCGGTGGCGGTGCAGGTCATGCTGGGCCTGGTCGAGCCCCAGTCCAGCGGCATCGCCGGCGGCGCCTTCCTGATGCACTACGAGGCCGCGAGCGGAAAGGTCACCGCCTGGAATGGCCGCGAGACTGCGCCGGCCGCCGCCACGCCGGACATGTTCCTCGACCGCGACGGCGTCCCGCTGAAACGCCCCGACGCCATCGGCAGCGGCCGATCCACCGGCGTCCCGGGCGTCATGGCCATGCTGGCTGAGGCCCAGAAGGTCCATGGCCGCCTGCCCTGGAACAGCCTGTTCGAGGACACCGCCCGCGTCGCCGAGGACGGCTTCATCGTCACCCCCCGGCTGGTCGACCAGATCGCCCGCCACGTCGTCGGCAAGAAACCGGACGCCGACGCCTTCTTCCGCCGGCCGGACGGCGCCCCGCTGCAGGTCGGCGACACCTTCCGCAATCCTGCCTACGCCGGGATCATGCGCCGTCTCGCCGCCGAGGGCCCCTCGGCCCTCTACACCGGCCCGGTGGCCGAAAGGATCGTCGCCCGCACCCGCGCCGCGCCCTACGGCGGCGCCATGACCCTGGACGACCTCGCCGCCTACCGGCCCCAGCGGATCGAGGCGCTCTGCCGCCCCTATCGCGACTGGGTTCTATGCGCCCCGTCCCCGCCGGCCAGCGGCGTCGGCCTGCTGGAGCTGATGGGCCTGCTGGAGCGCACCGACATCGCCGCGCGCGGTCCCGCCGATCCCCAGGCCTGGTATCTCTTCGCCGAGGCCAGCCGCGTCATGTACGCCGACCGCGACCGCTATGTCGGCGATCCCCGCTTCGTCCAGGTGCCGGTCGAGGGCCTGCTCGCGCCGGCCTATCTCGACCGCCGGGTCCAGGCCATCGGCGCCCGCGCCCGGGGCGGCGTACAGCCCTACGGCGTGCCGCCGGGCGCGCGCATGGTCGGCATCGACGCCACCGACGAGGTCGCCGGCACCACCCACTTCGTCATCGTCGACGCCGAGGGCAACGCGGTCTCCATGACCACCACGGTCGAGAGCTATTTCGGCTCGGGCCGCATGGTCGAGGGCTTCTTCCTCAACAACCAGCTGACCGACTTCTCCTTCCGCCCGACCGAGAAGGACGGCGCCCCGGCCGCCAACGCCGTCGCCGGCGGCAAGCGGCCGCGTTCGTCGATGACGCCGGTCATCATCCTCGACCGCCAGGGCCGTTTCGTCGGCGCCGTCGGCTCGCCCGGCGGCAACGCCATCCCCGCCTATGTCGCCAAGACCCTGGTGGGCGTCCTCGACTGGGGGCTGCCGATGCAGCAGGCCATCGATCTGCCGAACCTCGTGGCGCGCGGGCCCGACTTCAACGGCGAGGCCCACCGCTTCGCCCCCGGCGTCGCCGACGGGCTCAAGGCGCGCGGCGTCGATGTGCGTCGCGGCGCGGGCGAGGAGAGCGGCCTGCACGGCGTCGTGCTCCGCGCCGACGGCCGCTTCGACGGCGGCGCCGATGGCCGCCGCGAAGGCCAGGCCCGCATGCTGCCGCCCCGCACTTCGACCCAAAGCCCGGCCAGGAGCCGCCCATGACGCGCCTCGATCACACCGCCCGCGGCGTCTACGCCATCGCCGTCACCCCCTTCACCGACGACGGCCGCATCGACGAGGCCTCCACCGACCGCATGGTCGACTGGTACGAACAGGTCGGCGTCGATGGCCTGACCATCCTGGGCATCCTTGGCGAGGCGCCCAAGCTCGAGGCGTCCGAGGCCATGGCCTTCGCCCGCCGGGTCATCGCCCGGACCCGGCTGCCGGTCATTGTCGGGGTCTCGGCCCCCGGATTCGCGGCCATGGAGAGCCTGGCCCGCGCCAGCATGGACGCCGGCGCCGCCGGGGTCATGATCGCAACCCAGCCGCACCTGCGCACCGACGACCAGATCGCCGCCTATTTCGCCGACGCCGCCGTGGCGGTGGGGCAGGGGACGCCCTGGGTGCTCCAGGACTATCCCCTCACCCTGACGGTGCAGATCGCGCCGGGCGTCATCCGCCGCGTCGTCCAGGACAACCCCGGCTGCGTCATGCTCAAGCACGAGGACTGGCCGGGCCTGGAGAAGATCGCCGCCCTGCGCCGCTTCCAGGCCGAAGGCTCGATGCGGCCCATCTCCATCCTCTGCGGCAACGGCGGGCTGTTCCTCGACTTCGAGACCGAGCGGGGCGCCGACGGAGCCATGACCGGATACGCCTTCCCGGACATGCTGGTCGATCTGGTCGCCCATGCCGCCGCCGGTCGTCGCGACGCCGCTCACGATCTCTTCGACGCGCACCTGCCGCTGCTGCGCTATGAACACCAGCAGGGCGTCGGCCTGGCCGTGCGCAAGTACATCCTCCAGCGGCGCGGCGTGATCGCCTCGGCCGCCCTGCGCCGTCCCGCCCCTCTCCTGACCCCGGCCGCCCGGGCCGAGGTCGACTATCTGCTGTCCCGCCTCGCGCGCCACGACCCGCGCGCGGCCCTGTAAGGATCGACCCATGGACCTTGGCATCGCCGGCAAGACCGCCCTCGTCCTCGGCGCCTCCAGCGGGCTTGGCCGCGCCATCGCCCTGGCCCTGGCGGCCGAGGGCGCCAACCTCGCCCTTGCGGCGCGGCGGATGGACCAGCTCGAATCCCTCGCCGACGAATGCCGCGCGCTCGGCGTCCAGGCCCTGCCGCTGGCCTGGGACCTTGGCGACCGGTCGGTCATCGACGCCAATGTCCTGGCCGTGGAACAGGCGCTGGGCGGTGTCGACATCCTCATCAACAACACAGGCGGCCCGCCGCCGACCCAGGCCGCCGGCCAGGACATCGAGCTGTGGCTGCGCCAGTTCGAATTGCTGGTCGCCTCGGTGATCGCCATCACCGACCGCTGCCTGCCGGGCATGCGCGCCCGCGGGTGGGGCCGCATCCTGACCAGCACCTCCTCCGGCGTTGTCGCGCCGATCCCGGGGCTGGCCCTGTCCAACGCCCTGCGGCTGTCGCTGGTCGGCTGGTCCAAGACCCTCGCCCGCGAGGTCGCCCGCGACGGGGTGACCTGCAACGTCATCGTGCCCGGCCGCATCTCCACCGACCGCACCCGTTTCCTCGACGAGAAGCGCGCCGAGCGCGAGGGCAGGGACGTCGGCGCCGTCGAGGCCGCCAGCCTCGCCGCCATCCCGGCGGGCCGCTTCGGCGACCCGGCCGAATACGGCGCCGTCGCCGCCTTCCTGTGCTCGGCGCCCGCCGCCTATGTCACCGGCTCGATCGTCCGTGTGGACGGCGGCCAGATCCCCAGCCTCTGAAAGCAGATCGTGATGTCCCTCTCCGCCGAAACCCGCACCCTCCTCGAAGGCGTCTCGACCGCCACCCTGACCACCATCCTGCTCAAGAAGGGCCTGCGGAACGTCTGGCTGCGCGGCGCCGCGCCCTTTTCCAGCGCCGGCGGGCGGGTTGTCGGGCCGGCCTTCACCATGCGCTTCGTGCCCGCGCGCGAGGACCTGGCGACGCCCGAGAGCTGGGCCTCTCCCACCTCCACCCGCGCCGCCGTCGAGGCCATGCAGGACGGCGACATCGCCGTCATCGACGCCCAGGCCGTCAGCGACGCCGGCGTCTTCGGCGACATCCTCTGCGCCCGCATGGCCAAGCGCGGCGTCGCCGCCATGGTCACCGACGGGGTGATCCGCGACGCGGTCGGCGTGATCAACACGGGCCTCGCGGTCTGGTGCGCCGGCGTCGCCGCCCCGCCGTCCGTCGCCGGCCTGACCTTCGTCGGCTGGCAGGAGCCCGTCGCCTGCGGCGGCGTCGCCATCTTCCCCGGCGATGTCATCGTCGCCGATGACGACGGCGCCGTCGTCATCCCCGCCGCCCTCGTCGAGGAGGTCGCCGAGCTGGGCGTCGAACAGGAACGCTTCGAGGCCTGGGTCGTCAGCGAGGTCGAGCGCGGCGTCGTCCTGCCCGGCCTCTATCCGCCCAACGCCGAGACCCGGGCCCGCTACGAAGCCTGGAAGGCCGACCAGGCCTGAGAATGACCGTCCAAGGAGGATCGACCATGCTGAAGTCCCTGTTCGCCGGCCTCGCCGTCGCCAGCCTGATCGTCGCCGTTCCGGCGCTCACCGTCGCCGCTCAGCAGGCGCCCGCCGACACGCAGAAACCGCCCGAAAAGACTGCCGCGCCGCGCGCCGGCCAGTCGGCGGTCGAGCGCGTGACCTTCCGCAGCATGGACGATCCCAAGACCGAGCTCGTCGGCTATCTCTACAAGCCGGCCAACCCCAACGGCAAAGCCCCCGCCGTGGTGCTGATGCACGGCCGCGCCGGCGCCTACTCCTCCCTGGCCAAGGGCGAGTACAACGCCCGCACCCTGACCATGCGCCACCGCTTCTGGGCCGAGTACTGGGCCGAGCGCGGCTACTACGCCCTCGTCGTCGACGGCTTCGGCCCGCGCGGCTATCCGGGCGGGTTCGCCGCCGGCACCTATGCCGACCGTCCCGACAGCATCAACGAGGTGACCATCCGCCCGCTCGACGCCTATGGCGCGCTCCGCTACCTGCGCACCCTGCCGGGCGTCGACGGCGATCGCATCGGCATCATGGGTTGGTCCAACGGCGGCAGCGCCACCCTGGCGACCATGGCCGACGACAAGGTCGGCGACATGTCCAAACTCGGTTTCCGGGCGGGCATCGCCTTCTATCCGGGCTGCGGTCTCAAGAAGCGCTTCGACGCCAAGGGCTGGAAGCCCTACGCCCCGGTGCTGGTCCTCATGGGAACCGCCGACGAGGAGGTCTCGCCCAAGCTCTGCAACAGCTTCGTCGAGCGCAGCCGCAAGCTGGGCGGCAAGGTCGAGATGATCACCTACGACGGCGCCACCCACAGCTTCGACGACCCCGGCAAGCGCCGCCAGTCCGTCGCCGCCAACGCCGCCGCCACCCAGGACGTCCGCGACCGCGCCGCCCGCTTCTTCGCCGCCGAAATGGCCCCCCGCTGACCCTCGTCCGTCACCCCTCTTCGTCATGCTGAGCAGCGATCCCTCGGGATCGCGTGTCGAAGCACGCGCCCCTCGCTTCACACGGCCCCCCGCACCGCGGCCCTCTCGCGCCGCCAGTGGGCGAAGGCGCCGACGCCCAGCGCCACGAAGACCGCGTAGCCGATGATCAGCAGCGCGGTCATGTAGGCCAGGCTGATGACCCGCTCCTGCGCCGCGAAGGCCGCGTGGATGACCAGGCCCAGCAGCTGGAATCCCGCCGCGAACATCGGCCACCAGCGGTCGGCCATCAGCGACACCACGACAAGGAACACGAACATCGTCCCGTCGATGGCCATGATGGCGTACTGCGGCTCGATCCAGCGGTAGTCGGCAGACTGCGAGCTGATCAGGGCGGCGATCATGAACACCACGCCGGTGATCTTCTCGGGCCGCCCGCCCTTGAGCACGGCGAACAGGCAGATGACGGCCGCGAAGCTCAGGCCGATCATCTGCGGAACGGAAAAGGGCATGGGCGGGACCCCGGCGGCTCGACACTCCTGATCCTACCCATGCCCCATCCGACTGTCAGGTCAGACTGTCGCGCCCCGTGGCGGCGGCGATCAGGCCGCCTCCACCTCGCGCAGGTGCACGCCGGTCGGCTTGGGATCCTGCTGGGGCTTGTCGTCGCCGGGGCCGAAGGCGACCCGGCCCAGGCCCATCTGCTTCTGGGCCTCGGCCAGGGCGTCGTGGGTCTCGACGATGGTGCGGCGCGCCCGGGTCAGCAGGGCCAGGGTCTCGCTGGCGCCCTCGAACGCCGTCTGGGCGTACTGCACCGACAGCCGCGCCTCGCGGCGGGCGACGGGCATGGTCACAGCCAAGCCGGCCACCGCCGCCAGGGCCTCGTCCAGGGCCGCTTCGGCCACGAACAGTTGTTTGGCCACGGACTCGGCGGCCGTCCTTCTCTCACGCAGCATTCTACCCTCCTGATCCCCTGTGGGGTCCCTCGTTGATCCGGGCGATCCGCCCGTGACCGTCAGGGGCGGATCAGTTGTTGCAGCGCCAGGAGGCCGGAGATCGTGGTTCCGAAGGCGATGGCCGTCAGAAGCGTGATGCCCAGGATCACCCCTATGCGCGAGAACGGGCCTAGGCTGTTGAGCCGTCCGCCGGCGGGACGGGGTTGAAGTCCCCATCCATCACCGCGAAGGCGGTGCAGAGCACCTCCCTCAGCACCATCTCGGGCGGCAGCCAGCGGGCTTGCTTGCGCACCGCCGAGATCAGTTCGGGCAGGATCGCCCGCGTCGCCGGTCCGGAAGCCAGGCTGGAAAGCTGTCGCTCCAGCTGCTCCCAGCTCCAGATCGGCATCGGCGTCCGCGTGGCCGGCGACCGCTCGAACTCCCGGCTGAACCGGTCGATCTCCGTCCGCATCCAGAGGGCCTCGCTGAGGGCCTGGCTGGTTACGCTGTGGTCGTTGGCTGGCGTCATGGTCCGCTCTCGTTTGCGGATCCGACGATGGCGGCGCCGGGCCCCGGGGCGCCATGACCTGCGGCGTGTCTGACACGTCGCGTGTCATACCGGCGGGTCGCTTCAGGGCCATGGGCAGCGGCGGGCGGGTCGCCTCGGCGGCGCCTGCGCCGGCCTCCGCCGCATGCAGGATGCGGGCGGCCTCGTAGCGGTCGCGCACGCCCAGGCGCTCGCGCGCCTTGCGCAGGTGGTTGACCACCGTGTGGTCCGACAGCCCGAGCTGGCGGCCGATCTGCTTGCTGTTCAGGTGCTGGTAGACGAGGCGAAGGATCTCGCGCTCACGATCCGTGAGTCGATCCACACCAGAGTTCGGCGTCTGATCCCACCCGTCCATTTACACAGTTAATGCCCGAACCGGGGACGGCCGTCCATCGTGATCGCAACCTGCGCGCACAGGTCGCGCCTGACGCAAGGATCGGTCGGCTCGCACCGCGCGCGCCCGGCTCCTTGTCGATAATCGACACTGTGAATGCGCCGGCGCCCCCTCCCGTCGTCGTCGCCCCGTCTCGGTTGATACAGACGACAACAGGCCGGTGGGGATCTGTAGCCCCACATCGCCCCGCACCTGTCACGCCAACACCCACCGATCACCTACCAGACCCCTCCTTCGCCCCCGCGCCTGTATCGCCACATTTCCCCCGAACAGCGGGCGAAACCGCCGCAAACCCCTGTCCGCTCTGGGATTCGCGCGTGGGGGAGGGGTGACTACAACCTGTGACAGCGGCCCTAGAATGATCTTTCTAGACCGTCCGCCTATCTCTCCGCTCCATGCCGGACGCCCCCGCCCGGCCCGACATTCAGGAGAGAGCCTCATGGCCGCCAAGAAGAGCAAGACCGCCAAGAAGACCGCCGCCACCGGCGTCGACACCGACATCGCCCGCAAGATCTGGCTGGCCGGCGTGGGCGCCTATGGCCGCGCCTTCACCGAAGCCCAGGACGCCGCCGGCAAGCTGGCCGCCAGCGCCTCGGAAGCCTTCGACCAGCTGGTCGCCCAGGGCGAACAGGTCGAGGACAAGGTCCGCGACCGCATCGCCAAGGCCCCGGCCGGCAAGAAGGTCGCCGCCCTGGTCGAGGACGTCAGCAAGAAGTCCAAGGCCCGCCGCAGCGCCCTGGAAACCCGCATCGGCTCGGTCCGCAAGACCCTCACCGAGACCCTCGCGCCCTACAACCTCGCCGCCCTCGGCGAGGCCGTGCAGGCCCTCAGCAAGCAGGTCGAGGCCCTGACCGAGGAAGTCGCCTCGCTCAAGGCCGAGAAGGCCGCGCCCAAGGCCGCCGCCGCCAAGGCCGCCCCGGCCAAGGCCGAGGTCGAAGCCGCCTAGGACGCCGCGAAGGCCGCCGCCGGCAGCATCACCTGGGCCGCCGCCCGCGCGATCCGCTCGCGCGGCGGCCCGGGATCGCCGGCCAGCTCCAGCGCGATCGCGTGGAACAGCACCCCCGTGGCCATCTGCCCGGCCAGCCCGTCGCGGACGGCCGGCGTCAGGTCCAGCGCGCCGGTCCGGTGCAGCCCGGCCAGGGCTCGGTCCAGCCCCGCCCGCAGGCCCGTGCTGACGCGCCGCGCCGCCGCCGCGACCGCCGCGTTGTCCAGCGCCAGCGCGGGCTCCCGCCAGAAGAACCGCGCGTCCCAGGCCTCCTCGACCAGGATGTGGACATGGGTCCACAGCGTCTCGACATCCGCCTCCCCGGCGAAGGCCTCGTCCATCGCCTGGACGACCAGCGCCATCTCCTCGGCATGGGCCTCCATCAGCTCCGCCAGGATCTGGGGCTTGCCCTTGAAGTGGTAGTAGAGGTGCCCCGCGCTGATGCCCTGCGCGGTGGCGATGTCCACAGCCGACTGGCCGCCGACGCCCTCCTCGTTGAACAGCGTCCGGGCCGCTTCGAGGATCTTCTCGCGCGTGCTCATCGCCTGCCGCCGCTCCCCCTTCGCCGCCATCCGCGCAACAGCGTTGACTCGGCCTCTCTTGGCGTCAGCATAGCCCCCAGCAACGCAGCCGGGCGACAACGATCTGGCGCGTCGGGAGGACAGAGCATGACCAAGGGGGGAATCCGCCTGGAGACGGGCGGAGCGACCGAGAACACCGTGGGCCTCAACCCGATCGTCGGGCTGGCCCGCGAGGACCTGATCGGCGCCGTGGGCGTCCTGCTGCGCGAGACGGCCGGCCGTCCGGTCAAGACGCTCAAGCACGTCGCCGCCTTCAACGGCGAGGTGGTCCGCATCCTGACCGGTCGCTCCGAGCTGGAGCCGGCGGCCAGGGACAAGCGGTTCTCCGACCCCGCTTGGCGCTACAACCCGCTCTACAAGGCCGGGATGCAGTACTATCTGGCCGTCCAGAAGGGCGTCGCCGGCTGGATGGACGACGTCGAGTTCGACGAGCTTGAGCGCGCCCGCGCCAACTTCGTCACCGGCATGATCCTCGACAGCCTGTCGCCCTCGAACACCCTGGCCGGCAATCCTTCGGCGCTGAAGCGGGCCTTCGACACAGGCGGCCTCTCCCTCATGAAGGGCCTCAAGAACGCCTACGACGACCTCACCAAGAACGACGGCATCGTGAGCCAGGTCGACAAGCGGCCGTTCAAGGTCGGCGAGAACCTGGCCACCAGCCCCGGCCAGGTGATCCACCGCACCGAAATGATGGAGCTGATCCAGTACCAGCCCCAGACCGACGAGGTTCACCAGACCCCGCTGCTGATCATCCCGCCGCAGATCAACAAGGCCTATGTCAACGACCTGTCGCCCGACAAGTCGATGATCCGCTACCTCGTCGCCCATGGCTTCCAGGTCTTCCTGGTCAGCTGGCGCAATCCCGCCAAGGAGCATGCGGCCTGGGGCCTCAACGACTATGTCGAGGCCCTGATCGAGGCGACGGACGTCATCCAGGCGGTGACCAAGTCGGACAAGGTCAACGTCTCCGGCGCCTGCTCGGGCGGCATCACCACCGCCAGCCTGCTCAGCCGCCTCGCCGCCGAGGGCGATGCGCGGATCAACGCCGTCTCCCTGATGGTCTGCGTTCTCGACCCCGACGCCTCCGACAGCGAGGCCGGCGCCCTGGTCTCGGCCCACGGCATCGAGATGGCCCGCCGCCGCTCGGCCAAGAAAGGCATTCTGGAAGGCTCGTCCCTGTCGCGCACCTTCGCCTGGCTGCGCCCGAACGACCTCGTCTGGAACTATGTCATCAACAACTACCTGCACGGCGACGACCCGCCGCCGTTCGACGTGCTGTTCTGGAACAACGACAGCACCAACCTGACCGCGACGCTGCACTCCGACTACTTGCGGGTCTACGAGGAACAGCCGTTCCGCAACCCCGGCAAGGTCGAGCTGGCCGGCCACAAGGTCGACCTGACCAAGGTGACCCAGGACCTGTTCGTCGTCGCCGGCGTCACCGACCACATCACGCCCTGGAAGGCCTGCTACCGGGTCACCCAGCTGGTAGGCTCGAAGAATATCGACTTCGTCCTGTCGCAGTCGGGCCATATCCAGGCGCTGCTGAATCCGCCCGGCAACCCCAAGTCCAAGTACTTCCACAGCCAGACGCGGCCGCCGGCCTCGATCGACGAATGGATGGGCTCGGCCGCCGAGGAGAAGGCCGGGTCCTGGTGGCCGTTCTGGGTGGAGTGGCTGGCCGCCCGCTCCGGCCCCCGCAAACCCGCGCCCAAGACCCTTGGATCGCGCAAGTACAAGCCGATGGAGGCCGCACCCGGCCTCTACGCGTTCGACTGACAAAGGATCGCCATTTGACCCGCCCCGCAAAGCCCGCCCGCCAGTCCGAAACCGCGCCGGAGTTCGCCGTCCTGCGCGCCGGAGGGCGCATGCTGCGCACCGCGGTGTGGAAGGCCAGGCCGCCAAGGGGCCGCAAGCCGGGCCGGCCGATCCTGTTCTTCAACGGCATCGGCGCCAACATCGAACTGATGGCGCCGCTGGCCGACTGGTTCCCGGATCGGGACCTGATCACCTTCGACATGCCGGGCGTCGGCGGCTCGCCGCGCCCGGTCGCGCCGTACCGGCCATGGACCATGGCCTGGACAGCGGCGCGCCTGCTCGACCAGCTCGGCTACGACGTCGTCGACGTCATGGGCGTCAGCTGGGGCGGCGGCCTGGCCCAGCAGTTCGCCTTCCAGTTCCCCAAGCGCACCGGATCGCTGGTGCTGGCGGCCACCTCCGCCGGCGTGATCATGGCGCCGGGCGACCTTCGCGCGCTCAGCAAGATGGCCGACCCCAAGCGCTACGTGGACCCGGAGTTCATGCGCCGGAACTTCGAGACTCTCTATGGCGGCGAGACCAGCGGGTCCGATGGCCATATCGGCCGCATCCAGCCCCCGACCCGCACCGGTTACCTCTATCAGCTGATGGCCATGAGCGGCTGGACCAGCGTGCCCTTCCTGCCCTTCCTCAAGGCGCCGACGCTGGTGATGATGGGCGACGCCGACCGCATCGTCCCGCTGGTCAACGGCAAGTTCCTCGCCACCCTGATCCCGAACGCCAGGCTGGAAGTCATCAAGGGCGGCGGCCACCTGTTCCTGGTCGCTCGCGCCGAGGAAAGCGCCGCCATCATCCGCGACTTCCTCGATGGCAAGGCCGCAGCGCGGAAGGCGAGGGCGGCCTAGTCGCCCGGCGCCGGGAACAGCGGCTTCCCTCACCGGTTCAACAGGCCTACACCCGACCCGACGCAACGGCTGGGGATAGCCGAATGCACTATGACATCGTCATCGTCGGCGGCGGCGCCGGCGGGCTTGAACTGGCCGCCATGCTGGGCCGGTCGCTGGGCCGTCGGCGCGGCCCCCGCTCTGTCCTCCTCATCGACCGCAGCATCTTCCACATCTGGAAGCCGACCCTGCACGAGGTCGCGGCGGGAACGCTGGACGCCCACCAGGAAGGGCTCAGCTACCCCATCCTGTCGCGCCGCAACCATTTCTCCTTCACCCTGGGACGGGCGGTCGGCCTCGATCCCTCCGCGCGCCGTCTCAGCCTGGCCGCCCTCGTCGACGATGACGGCCAGGAACTGGCGCCCGCCCGGTCGATCACCTTTAGCCGCTGCGTGCTGGCGCTGGGCGGCGGCGCGAACCTGTTCGGCACGCCCGGCGCCGAGACCGCGGCCCTCCTCGAGGACACGCGCGACGCGGAGCGCTTCCACACCCGGCTGCTCGCCGCCTTCACGCGGGCCTCCTTCTCCGAGGAGCGGTCGCTCGCCATAGCCATCGTCGGCGGCGGGGCCACAGGGGTCGAGCTGTCCGCCGAACTGATCGAAGCCCATGACGAGTTTGCCGTCGGGCTGGCCGGTGATCGCCGGTTTCGCCTCGACATCACCATCGTGGAGGCCGCCGACCGTATCCTGGGCGCTCTTCCGGAAAAGATCTCGGCGCAGGCGCGCCTGGCCCTCGAGCGCAAGGGCGTGACGGTCCGCACCGGCGCCAGGGTCGAGCGGGTCGCCCGCGGCCATCTTGTCACCAGCCAGGGCGACATCCCTGGCGAGCTGATCGTCTGGGCGGCGGGCGTCAAGGCGGCCGACACCAACGCCGCGTTCGGGCTGGAGACCAATCACCTCAACCAGTTCGTCGTCAACGACCGGCTGGAGACCGCCGCGCCCGACATCTGGGCCATGGGCGACTGCGCCGCCGCGCCCTGGCGCGATGGACGCACCGTCCCGGCCCGGGCCCAGGCCGCCCACCAGCAGGCCGCCTATCTCGCCAGGGTCCTCAAGGCGCGCCTTGAGGAACGGCGGATCGACCGGCCCTTCGTGTACCGCGACTACGGCTCTCTCGTCTCGCTCGGCGAAAGCCGGGGCGTCGGCTCCCTGATGGGGGGTCTCGGCGGACCCAACTTCTTCATCGAGGGGCTGGTGGCCAAGTGGGTCTACATGTCCCTGCACCTCAATCATCACCGCGCCATCCTGGGGACCGGCAAGACCATCGTCCTGGCCCTCGCCAGGCTTCTGCAGCAGCGCGTGTCCGGCCGCCTCAAGCTGCATTGACGCACCCGGCGGAAGGCGTTCCAGCCTGACGAAAACCGCCTGGAGGAAACCGCCATGTCCCCGTCCATGGAACTGATAGAGCACCCGCTCTCGCCCTATTCGCAGAAGGTGCGGATCGCCCTCGACGAGAAGGGGCTGGCCTACAGGCTCTCGATCCCCACCGCCATCGGCTCCGGCCAGACCCCCGAGGACTTCCGTCGCGCCAATCCGCGCGGCGAGGTGCCGGTCCTGCTGGTCGACGGTCGCGCGCTCTATGACTCCACCATCATCCTGGAGTTCATCGAGGATCGCTTTCCCGAGGCGCCGTTGCTGCCCGCCGATCCGTTCGCCCGCGCCCGCGCCCGCACCATCGAGGAAATCTGCGACACCACCTACGAGGCCATCACCTGGGGGCTCAGCGAGATCGCCAATTTCCGCCGCGCCACCGGCGAACAGGCCGAGGCCATGCAGGCCCGCGCGGGCGAGGAACTGGCCGCGCTGCATCGTTGGCTGGAACGCGAGCTCGCCGGGGCCGACTGGTTCGGCGGAGACCGCTTCGGCTATGCGGACGCCTGCGTGGTCCCCTTCGTCGCCGGCGCCGCCGGCTTCGGCTTTCCTCCGGCGCCCGGCCCGCTTGCCGACTGGCTGGCGCGCTGCAGCGTCCGCGCCTCCGTGGCCCCCTCGCTGAAGGCCGCGCGCGACAGCCTGGCCGCCATGGCCGGCGTGGCCCAGGTCGTCGAGGCCGGTCTGTTCAAGCGTCAGTACCGAGACCATCGCCTCGAATGGATGATCCGCTCCGGCGGCCTGTCGGTGGTCGAACAGGGGCTGGCCCGCGACAACATCCGCTTCAACAGTCCCTTGGCCCTGTCGGGCGGCGCGCTGTGATCCGCCTCTGGCACTGCGCCGACGCCCGCTCGTTCCGCGCGCTCTGGACGCTTGAGGAACTGGGCCTGCCCTATGAGTTGAAGCTGCTGCCGTTTCCGCCCAGGTTCCGCTCGCCGGAGTATCTTGAGGTCAATCCGCTGGGCACCATCCCCTTCCTCGAGGACGGGGCGACGCGGATGAGCGAGTCGGCAGCCATCGCCCAGTACCTGGCCACGCGGGAAGGGCCGACGTCCCTTTCTCTCCAGCCGGGCGAAGACGGCTACGGCGCCTGGCTGAACTGGCTGCACTTCGGCGAGGCGACCCTGACGTTCCCGCAGACGCTGGTGCTGCGCTACCGCGTGCTGGAGCCGGACAGGGCGCCTCAGGTGGCCGACGACTACGCCCGGTGGTTCCTCTCGCGGCTGAAGGGCGTCGACAGGGCGCTGGCCGACCGCGACTGGCTGGTCGCCGGCCGGTTCACGGCAGCGGATATCTCCGTCGGCTACGCCCTCCTGCTCGCGCGACAGCTCAAGCTGCACGAACAGTTCCCCGAGCGGGTCGCCGCCTACTGGGAGCGTCTGGCGGCCAGAGAGGGATACCGGCGCGCCCGTGCGGCCCAGAAGGTCGATGCGGCGGACGCGCCGCCGTTTCCGGCCTGAGCGTCAGGGCGCCGCGGCCTCGTCGATCGGCGCCGTGTCCGGCAGCTCCTTGCGGGCCAGCCAGCTTGTCACCGCCATGTCGCCGGTAACGTTGCCCAGGGTGCGGAAGATGTCTGGCACGACCTCGACCGCCAGCAGGATCGGCAGAAGGTCCAGCGGCGCGCCCAGGGCCAGGCAGATCGGGGCGACGCTGGCGAAGAAGCTGACCTGCCCGGGCAGGCCGACCGAGCTGATCGAGACGGCCAGGGCCACCAGCACGGCCGCCGCCAGCTGAGGCAGTCCCGGCTCCACGCCGTAAAGCCGGGCGACGAACAGCGCCACGGCGAGGTTCGCCACCGGGCTGGTGACGCGGAAAACCGCCACCGCGAGCGGCAGGATCAGGCCCGAAATCCGGTCCGGCACGCCCAGGATGTCGCGGCTCCGCTCCAGCATCGCCGGCAGGCTGGCCAGCGAAGACTGGGTGGAGAATGCGACGGCAAGCACCGGCCCCGAGGCCCGGACGAACCGCCCGAATGGCGCGGCGCGGCTGGCCGCCACGAGCGCGAAGAGCAGCAGGGTCACGCCGGCGGTCACCGCCGAGACAATCACGACGTACTGAACCAGGGCGCCGGCTCCGCCCAGGCCGGTGCGCAAGCCAACGCTCAGCGACAGGGCGAACACCCCGACCGGCGCCGCCCAAAGGACCCACCGGACGATGATCAGCATCGCCTCGGATATCGCCCGCATCAGCGTCAGCAAGGGCGTCTTCAGGTCTTCCGGCAGTCGCGTCGCCGCGAAGCCGAAGAAGGCGCCGAAGACCACGAGCGGCAGGATCGCATCCTCGACGGCGGCCTTGAGCGGGTTGGCGGGGGCCAGCGACTTGAGGAAGTCGCCGATGCCGGTGGCGCGCGCCGCTTCGGCGTCGGGGGCCTGGGCGCCGGCCTTAAGCGCCGCCGCGGCCGTCGCATCCACGGGCCAGAGCGCCAGGAGGCCCTGTGTCGCCACGATGGTGTAGATCGACGCGCCCACGAGAAGGACCGCGAAGAGGCCCAAGGCCACTGCCGCCAGTCGTCCGGTCGCCGCTGCGTCCGACACTTGCGCCACGCCGAGGACCAGCAGAGTGAACACAAGCGGCACGATCGTCATGCGGAGCGCATTCAGCCACAGGGCGCCCAAGGCCTCGATTACGCCCGCCGCGTCCCGCAAGGGAGCGGGCGCCAGCGCCTGGAGCGCGGCGCCGACCAGCAGGCCGACGAAGAGCGCGATCAGCACGCGTACCGCCAAGGACTTGATCATGATTGCCTTGGTTCCTTCGCTGGCCCGTCAGGGCGAGAAGAGGCCATGGCGCGGCGACTCGCAAGCTCAGGCGCCGTCGCACCCACGAGGGATACCAATGTTCGGTGGACGACTTATGTTAGTCGCGTCAAATGACCACATCGCGTTGCGGCGTTCTGACAGGGAAAATAGTCCAAATGAATGCCGTACCTGGGGAGGGGGCTAGATGATGACCCAGCGCGAGGCGCCGTTGAGCGCGGACAATGACGAGCCGTCAGCGGACCAGTACCGACTGGCCACCCGGATCGCCACTCGCTACTTCCTGCAGAGTCTGGCGCTCGTGCGCGCCTTTGGCCGCAAGGACATTCTCGATGGCCTGATTCTATTGGCCATCACCGACGCAAACACGCGTCACCTCACGGCGCCGGACAGTGGTTATCGGTCTTCTGATGACGTTCCCCCTGACGCCGCGCGCCAGCCGGTCAGCGTCTATCTTGTCGCCCGCGAGCTTGGCCTGTCGTACGAGACCGCCCGCCGCCACGTGCAGAACCTGATCAAGGCCGGCCTTGTCGAGCGGATCGAGCAGGGCGTGGTCGTCCCCGGGCGGGTGTTCGCTGATCCCCAAGTCGTCGACATGACTCGCAAGACCTTCATCAACACCCGACGGTTCGTCGAGGTGCTTCGCCAGTCAGGGGTCTTCGAGGCGCGCTGACCCGGAGCCGGCTCTTCCGCTGCGGCGCAGGACCCGTCTCTACCATTGCGATAGTTTTGACCCGCCAGACGCTCGCTTGCTCAAAGCGGGTAACGACTTGGCTTGGCGCCAAGATGTCGCACCCCAATCTGGGCTTAACTGCGGCCAGCGCCCCCTTATGGGTAACCCTTTGTAATCTCAACTCCCGCATCGCTGGTCATCAGGAGGCCAATATCGCGTAACACGAGTATCCAAGTGGAACATCTGCTTCGGATAACATCGTTACCCGCGAGTTGGTCAGGATCGAGACAGTTCTAATCCTGAAAGAACTGCGCGGGGGACTATCATGGCTGAAGATTACGCCCTGAGTGAGCGTCTTGAGTTCATGAAGATTGACGAAGCGGCCAAGCAGAAAATGCGCGCCCTTCGTCCAGTAATACAACGGGAAATTGAGTCCGCACTATCGGGCTTCTATGACCAGGTGCGCGCCTTCCCGCAGACCCGGGCGTTCTTCTCGAACGATGGGCATATGCAGTCGGCGGCGAACCGCCAGCAGCAGCACTGGGACATCATCGCCTCGGCCGACTACGGCGAAAGCTACGTCAGGGGCGTTCGGGCGATCGGCCAGGCCCATGCCCGTCTTGGTCTCGAGCCGCGGTGGTACATCGGCGGCTATGCGCTCCTTTCGGAGCATCTGATCAAGGCGGTGATCCGCGAGGGCTGGCCCAAGGCCGGCCTGTCGATCGGACGGAACGGTCCGGAACAGACGGCCGATGCGGTGGCGACCCTGGTCAAGGCTGTCCTGCTCGACATGGATTTCGCCATCTCGATCTACATCGAGACCCTCGAGCAGGAGCGCGCGAGGGCCGAGGAGATCCGCCTGGCCGCCGAGCAGCGCCAGAATGCGGTCGTCGCCGCGTTGGGCGAGGCCCTGGCCCGTCTCTCCGGCGGCGACCTCATGTCCCGCCTGGATATCGAGGTCTCCGACGAGTTCGCCAAGCTCAAGGCCGACTACAACAGCGCCGTCGAGGCGCTGGAAGCCACGATGCGCGCAGTTACCGGCGCCACCGACGGCATCCGCAACGGCACTGACGAAATCGCCATCGCTTCCGACGACCTGTCTCGCCGCACAGAGCAGCAGGCCGCCAGCCTGGAAGAGACCGCCGCAGCCCTCGACCAGCTGACCGCCACGGTCCGAAAGTCCGCCGAGGGCGCCCGCCAGGCATCGGACGTCGTGTCGACCGCCCGCGGAGAAGCCGAACACTCCGGACAGGTCGTCCGCGACGCGGTGGCGGCGATGGGCCAGATCGAGAAGTCCTCCGGCCAGATCGCCCAGATCATCGGCGTCATCGACGAGATCGCCTTCCAGACCAACCTCCTGGCCCTGAACGCCGGGGTCGAGGCCGCCCGCGCCGGCGAGGCGGGCAGGGGCTTCGCCGTCGTCGCCTCCGAGGTCCGGGCTCTCGCCCAGCGCTCGGCCGACGCGGCCAAGGAGATCAAGGGCCTGATCAGCGCTTCCACCGGCCAGGTGGGCGAGGGCGTCAAGCTGGTGGGCGACACTGGCGAGGCGCTGCGCCGCATCGTCGACCGTGTCGGCGAGATCGACTCGCTGGTCTCCGAGATCGCCGCCTCCAGCCAGGAGCAGGCCGTCGGCCTCAACCAGGTGAACACCGCCGTCAACCAGATGGACCAGGTCACCCAGCAGAACGCCGCCATGGTCGAGCAGGCCACCGCCGCAACCCACTCGCTCAAGTCCGAGACGTCCGAGCTTTCGCGCCTGGTCGGTCGCTTCGCGATCAGCGGTGATCGCCAGGTTTCCGCCGCCCGGGCGCCTCAGCGGCCGGCTCCCGCCGCACCGCGCCAAACCTACGCCAGCGCGCCCATCGTCGGCTCCAACGCGCTCGCCATCCAGCCCGCTCACGCGGACTGGGAAGAGTTCTAGCCGACCCTTCACCACCAACCGCCGCAGAAGCGGCTCTTAACCAATTTGATTCAGGATCGTTCCGAATGAACCGCCTTGTCACCCTCGCCGCCCTGGCGTTGTTGTCCACCGCCGCTTCGGCCGGCTCCGCCATGGCGGCCGACGATGCGGTCGAGTTCAGCGGCGAGGTCGCCCTGTCCAGCCAGTACGTCGCCAAGGGTTTGGGCAAGAGCGACGAGGATCCGGCCCTGTCCGGCAACGTCCAGCTCGCCTACGGGACCTTCTACGGCAAGGCGTTCTACAGCACTGCGTCGAGCGCCCAGGGCGGGGATGCCGACGTCATCCTCACCCTCGGCGCCAAGCCCAAGGTGGGCGACTACAAGTTCGATCTGAACGTCAACCGCCGCTGGTCTCCGGGAACCATCGACGGCTACGATCACGCCTACACCGAGTTCCAGGGCGATGTGTCGCGGGGCTTCGGCAAGGCGAACGTCCGCCTGCGCGTCAACTACTCGCCCGACGGCTACGGCCCCAGTGAGGAAGCCTGGTGGGTCGAGGCCCAGGCCGGCTTCAAGGTTACCTCCAGCGATGTCGTCTCGGCGGCCTACGGCGTGCGCGAGACCGATGGCGGCCGCGACTACCGGGCCTGGAATGTCGGGGTGAAGCACAAGGTGACCGACGCCATCGCCATCGACCTTCGCTGGTACGACACCGACCGCCGCCGCTACGGCGGCAACTACGATGGCCGGCTGGTCGCCCAGATCGCCTATGGCTTCTAACCCCTCCCGTCCTCCCGGATCCTGATCGAGCAGAGCGTATGTCCCTGAAGAACTGGAAGATTTCCCACAAATTCCTGGCCGGTTTCGCGGTCGTCATCCTTGCGGTGGCGGCTTGCGGGATCGTCAACCTGATCGGCCTGTCCGACATCCGGTCCGCCCAGGAGCGGGACGTGCGCTCGTCGGTGGTCAACGAGAATGTCGAGGACCTGCGCTTTTATCTGGCGCGGCAGGAGAACAGCTTCCGCGGGTGGCTGATCTCCGGCGACGCCTACTACATGGAGCGCCTCGAAAAGCATCGCGGCAACTACAAGGGCGCGCTCGGCAACCTGCGACGCCAGCTCGAGGGCCAACCCGAGAAGCTGGCCGAGATCGACAAGGCCGAGAAGGCCGCCGACGCCTGGTACGCCGGCGTCATCGTCGAGGGGCAGAAGATCGCCGTCGCCGAGGGCCGCATGGCTGCCGCGCGCCTCGTCGCCCCGGACGGCGTCGGCGACACCCTGATCGCTCCGGCCGAAGACGCCATCGAGACTCTGGGCGATCTTGAGGACGCGACCCGCGCCGCGACGCTGAGCGAGGTCGAGGACACCATCAGCCTCAACCAGGTTGTCGTCCTGGCCGGCCTCGGCCTCGCGCTCGCGCTGGGCTTCGCCGCCGCCTGGCTGCTGAACGGCGCCATCGCCAAGCCGATCGTCGGGCTGACCGGCGTCATGAACCGCCTCGCCCAGGGCGACCTCTCGGTCGACGTCGGCGATGCCTCGCGACGCGACGAGGTCGGCGCCATGAGCCGCGCCGTCCAGGTCTTCAAGGACAACGCCCTGGCCCTTGGCCGGGCCTCGGCCGAGAACGAGGCGCTCGAACGCACCAGCGCCGCCGAGCGCGCCAAGGCCGAGGAGGCGCGCCGCCGCGCCGCCGAGGAACAGCAGCGCGTCGTCGAGGAACTGGCCGGCGCCCTGTCGCGCCTCGCCGACGCCGACGTCACCCACCGCCTGTCGGGCCTGCCCGAGGGCTATCGCAAGCTTCAGGACGACTACAACCAGGCCCTCGACGTGCTGCAGGAGACGCTCAAGGGAGTGGCCGGCGCGGCCGCCGGCATCTCGGCCGGCACCGACGAGATCGCCCAGGCGTCCGACGACCTGTCTCGCCGCACCGAACAGCAGGCCGCCAGCCTGGAAGAGACCGCCGCAGCCCTCGACGAGCTGACCGCCACGGTCCGCAAGTCCGCCGAGGGCGCCCGCCAGGCCTCCGACCTCGTCACCACCGCCCGTGGCGAGGCCCAGCAGTCCAGCGTCGTCGTCCGCGACGCGGTTGCGGCGATGGGCCAGATCGAGAAGTCCTCCGGCCAGATCGCCCAGATCATCGGCGTCATCGACGAGATCGCCTTCCAGACCAACCTCCTGGCCCTGAACGCCGGGGTCGAGGCCGCGCGCGCCGGCGAGGCGGGCAGGGGTTTCGCCGTCGTCGCCTCCGAGGTCCGGGCCCTGGCCCAGCGCTCGGCCGACGCGGCCAAGGAAATCAAGGGCCTGATCAGCGCCTCCACCGGCCAGGTGGGCGAGGGCGTCAAGCTGGTGGGCGACACCGGCGAGGCGCTGCGCCGCATCGTCGACCGGGTCGGCGAAATCGACTCGCTCGTCTCCGAGATCGCCGCCTCCAGCCAGGAGCAGGCCGTCGGCCTCAACCAGGTGAACACCGCCGTCAACCAGATGGACCAGGTCACCCAGCAGAACGCCGCCATGGTCGAGCAAGCCACCGCCGCAACCCACTCGCTCAAGTCCGAGACCCTGGACATGGCGCGCATGGTCGGCCGCTTCCGTCTCGGCGATACAGCGCCCGCCGCCCAGCCGCGCCGCGCCGCGCCGCCTGCGCCCCAGGCGACAGCGCCGGCCCAGCGTGGTCCTGCCCCGGTCACGGCCGACACCCAGGCGCCGGCGGCTCGCCCGGCCGTGCTGACCGCCCGCGACAGGCTTGCCAGCTTCATCGGCGGATCCTCGCGCGGCGCCGCCGCCGTCGCCGCCCGTCCCAGCCAGGACGAGTGGGAGGAATTCTGATGCAGACGCTGTCGCTGCCCGCCCATCTCGATCTCGCCGCCGCGGCGCCGCTCAAGGCGGACCTGCTGGCCCGCCGTGGCGCGGCGATCGAGATCGACGGCTCGGGGGTGAGCCGTCCGGGCGCGCTCTGCGTCCAGGTGTTGCTGTCCGCCGCCGCTGCCTGGCGGGCCGATGGCCATGACTTTCGGATCGTCAGCCCCTCGGCCGGGCTGGAGGAAGGCCTCGGGCGGATGGGCGCCGGGGCGATGCTGCTTGGGGGACAGGGGGCTTGATGGCCATGACTCAAACCATTCTCACCGTGGATGATTCCCGCACCATGCGGGACATGCTCCGCCTGGCCCTCACCGGGGCCGGCTATCGCGTCATTGAGGCGGTCGACGGCGTCGACGGGCTTTCGGTGCTCGAGAGCGAGCAGCCGGACGTGATCATCACCGATATCAACATGCCCAACCTCGACGGCTTCGGCTTCATCGAGGCGGTGCGGTCGGACGGCTCCGCGCGCGGCACGCCGATCCTGGTGCTGACCACCGAGAGCGATCCGGACAAGAAGGCCCGCGCCCGCGAGGCCGGCGCCACGGGCTGGATCGTCAAGCCGTTCAACCCGGACAAGCTGGTCCAGGCCATCCGCCGCGTGGCGGCCTGACGGAGCGATCGCCGTGGACGAGATGGAAACCATCAAGGCGACCTTCTTCCAGGAATGCGAGGAACTCCTTGCTGACCTGGAACAGGGGCTGCTGACCCTGCAGGGCGGCGGCGCGGACGGCGAGACGATCAATGCCGTCTTCCGCGCGGTGCATTCCATCAAGGGCGGGGCCGGGGCCTTCGGCTTCGAGTCGCTGGTTCGCTTCGCCCACGTCTTCGAAACCCTGCTGGACAGCGTGCGGGCCGGCCGTCGCGCCGCCAGCCCCGACATGGCCGAACCGCTGCTCCGGGCGGCCGACGTCCTCTCCGATCTTGTCGGGGCCGCGCGCTCCGACAGCGTGGGCGATGAGCTGGCGGCGGCGGCCATGGCGGCCGAGCTGGACGCGATCAACCGCGGCGAGGCGCCGATGTCCCAGGCCGCGCCGCAGGCCGTCGAGACCACGGCCGACGCTGCCCCGCAGGACGACTTCGACGATCCGGATTTCAGCTTCACCCCGATGCTCGTCAGCCTGGACGAGCCGGGGGCGGCCGATGGCTGGACCATCGTCTTCACCCCGCGCCCGGGCCTGTACGCCAGCGCCAACGAGCCGGCGCTGCTGTTGCGCGAGCTGGAGCGGCTGGGCGCTTGCGAGGTCGAGCTCGACGCCTCGCGCCTGCCGCCCCTCGAAGACCTGGATCCCGAGGGCGCCTACCTGTCCTGGACCGTCCGCCTGCGTGGGGATGTCGAGGAGGCGGCGATCCGCGACGTGTTTGACTGGGTCGAGGGCGAGTGCGATCTGCACATCGCGCCGGCGACGGCCGACGCGCCGCCCGCCTTCGATCTCGACGCCCTGCTCGCCAGCGCGGCCGAGCCGATCGCCGATGTCCTGCCGGTGATCGAACTGATCGCCGAAGCGCCCCCAGCCGCCGTGGCCCCGCCGCCCGTGGCGGCCGCTCCGGCCGAACCGCCGCCCCCGCGCGCCGTCGAGCCGCCCGCTGCCTCGACCCAGGCTTTCGCCCCCCAGGCCACCATCCGCGTCGATCCCGAGCGTATCGACCGCCTGATCGACCTCGTCGGCGAACTGGTCATCAACCAGGCCATGCTGGCCCAGCGGGTCGCCGAATCCGGGCTGGCCTCGTCGTCGAACCTGGCCATGGGGCTGGATGATCTCGAGATGCTGACGCGCGAGATCCAGGAAAGCGTCATGGCCATCCGGGCCCAGCCGGTGAAGTCGGTCTTCCAGCGCATGCCGCGCCTGGTTCGGGAGACCGCCGCCATCACCGGAAAGCATGTCCGGCTGGTCACCGAGGGCGAGGCGACCGAGGTCGACAAGACCGTCATCGAACGCATCGCCGACCCGATCACCCACATGATCCGCAACGCGATCGACCACGGCCTCGAGAGCCCGGAAGATCGTCTCGCCGCCGGCAAGCCCGCCGAGGGGACCGTGCGGCTCGCCGCCCTGCATCGCGGTGGCCGGATCGTCATCGAGGTGTCGGACGACGGGCGCGGCATCGACCGCAAGCGCGTGCTGGCCAAGGCGATCGAAAAGGAACTGATCTCGCCGGAGGCAGTGCTTTCGGACGAGGAGATCGACAACCTGATCTTCCTGCCGGGCTTCTCCACCGCCGCCACGGTGTCGGACGTGTCTGGACGCGGTGTCGGCATGGATGTCGTCCGTCGCTCGATCCAGGCTCTGGGCGGCCGCATCTCGATCGCCGCCCGCCCGGGCGAGGGCTCGACCTTCACCCTCAGCCTGCCGCTGACTCTGGCGGTGCTGGACGGCATGGTCGTCGACGCCGCCGGACAGACCCTGGTCCTGCCGCTCAGCAACATCGTCGAAAGCCTTCGGCCCAAGCCCGATGACATCCACCGCCTCGGTCCCAACGGCTTTGTCCTGACCGTGCGCGGCGAGCAGGTGCCGCTGGTCGATATCGGCTGCGTCCTCGGCTTCCGCCGCCAGGCGCCCGATCCGACCGACCGTGTCGTGCTGCTGGTCGAGCACGAGGATGGCGGCAAGGCCGCGCTCGTGGCCGACGCCATCCAGGGCCAGCGCCAGGTCGTCATCAAGAGCCTGGAAGCCAACTATCAACAGGTGGATGGCATCGCCGCCGCCACCATCCTGGGCGACGGCCGTGTCGCCCTGATCCTCGACGTTGACGCCGTGGTGGCCATGCGCCGCCGCGAGCCGCGCCCCGTCGACCCCATCCTCGTCGCAGCGGAGTGAGGACATGAGCGACATCCACAACGCCCACGACCAGCTGGAGCTGATCTCCTTCCGGATCGGCGACCAGGAATACTGCGTCGACATCATGCAGGTGCGTGAAATCCGCGGCTGGGCCCCGGCCACGCCGCTTCCCCAGACGCCGGCCTACATGCGGGGCGTCATCAACCTGCGCGGCGCCGTCCTGCCGATCATGGACCTCGCGGTCCGCCTGGGCTTCGCGGCGACCGAGCCGTCGGCGCGCAGCGTGATCATCGTCGTCAAGGCCTCCGACCGCATGGTCGGCCTGCTGGTCGATGCGGTGTCCGACATCCTGACCGTGACCCGCGAAACCATCCAGCCGACGCCCGACGTCGCCTGTGATCGCGTCCGCAGCTTCGTGCGGGGCATCCTGACGATCGAGGGCCGGATGATCAGCGAGATCGCCCTGGACCGCGTCCTGCCGGAAACGGAGGCGCTGGCGGCATGAGCCAGGCCCTCGCCCGCAAGGACGACGCGCAGGCGGACCTGGTCCGGGGGGAGTTTCCCTTCACCGGAGCGGACTTCCGCGCGATCGCCGAACTGCTCTACGCCATGGCGGGCATCACCCTGCCGGAGCACAAGGCGACACTCGTCTATTCGCGCCTCGCCAAGCGGGTGCGCGCCTTGCGGCTGGGCAGCTTCCAGGCCTATCGCGCCCTGCTGGACTCGCCCGAGGGCGAGGACGAGCGCATGAACATGCTGGCGGCGCTGACGACAAACGTCACCCGCTTCTTCCGCGAACCGCACCACTTCGATCACCTGCGCGACCATGTGATCGCTCCGCTGGCGGATGCCGTCCGCGCCGGCCGTCGCCTGCGCGTCTGGTCGGCCGGCTGCTCGAGCGGCCAGGAGCCCTATTCCATCGCCCTGACGATTCTGGGCGTCATCCCTGAAGCCGCGCGGCTGGACGTGCGGATCCTCGCCACCGACATCGATCCCAACGTCGTCGCCACCGCCCGCCAGGGCGTCTATTCCGACGAGCAGGTCGAGCCTGTGCCCGCCGACCTGCGCCAGCGCTTCATGGAGCGGCGCGGTTCGGACTGGGCGGTCGGCGCCGCCGCCCGTTCCCTGGTCGTCGCCAACCAGCTCAACCTGATGGGCGACTGGCCGATGAAGGGCCGCTTCGACGTCATCTTCTGCCGAAACGTTGTCATCTATTTCGACGAGTCCACCCAGGCGCGGATGTGGAGCCGCTTCGAACCGCTGCTGAACCCGGGCGGCCGGCTGTATGTCGGCCATTCCGAGCGGGCGGCCCATCCGGGTTCGGCGCTGGTCAGCGACGGCCTGACCGCCTACCGCGCCCCGGGGGTTCTGGCATGAGCGCCGCGGCCGCCGTCTCTCCCGCCCCGGTCCGCGTCCTCGTCGTCGACGACAGCGCCACCATGCGCGGCATGATCACCGCCATCCTGCGCCGGGACCCGGGCATCGAAGTCGTCGGCTCGGCGGCCGATCCCCTGGCCGCTCGCGAGGCGATCAAGCAACTCAATCCCGACGTCATCACCCTCGATATCGAGATGCCCAACATGGACGGGCTCTCCTTCCTCGAGCGGATCATGCGTCTGCGGCCGATGCCGGTGGTCATGCTCTCGACCCTGACCCAGGCCGGAGCTGAGGCGACGCTGCGGGCGCTCGAGCTGGGCGCCGTCGACTGCCTCGCCAAGCCGACCTCTCTGGACGGCGCCGCCGCCGCCCTGTCCGACCTGTCCAGCCGTGTCCGCGCCGCCGCCGGCGCCCGGGTCCGTGCGGCCGGCGACCATGCCCCCGCGGCGCGCCCGACCGGGGCCTACCGGCCGTCGGGCCATGTCGTCGCCATCGGGTCCTCGACCGGCGGCGTCGAGGCGCTGCTCAACGTCATCGGCCAATTTCCGGCCAACTGCCCGCCGACCGTGATCACCCAGCACATGCCGGCCACCTTCACCGCCAGTTTCGCCGCGCGCCTCGACCGCGCGACCGAAGCCAGCGTCGCCGAGGCCTGGGACGGCGCGCCCATCGAGCCTGGCCGCATCTGGCTGGCGCCGGGCGGGGCCACCCACCTGGAAGTCGTAGGTCGCCAGTCGCTGCGCTGCCGTCTGGTCCAGGGCGACCTTGTCAACGGCCACCGCCCCTCGGTCGATGTCCTCTTCCGCAGTGTGGCCGAGGCCTGCGGCGCGCGCGCCGTCGGCGCGATCCTGACCGGCATGGGCCGCGACGGCGCCCAGGGTCTGCTGGCCATGCGCGAGGCGGGCGCCCGGACCGTCGGCCAGGACGAGGCGACCAGCGTCGTCTACGGCATGCCGCGCGCGGCCCACGAAATTGGCGCGGTGGAGCGCCAGTCCCCCATCGGCGCCATCGGCGCCGCAGTTCTCGATTTCGCCGGCCAGAGGATCTGACCGACATGCCCCAAGCGAACGCCCTCAAGGTTCTCGTCGTGGATGATCAGCTGACCATGCGCGCGCTTGTTCGCGCCGGTCTGCAGCAGATCGGCGTCCAGCACATCACCGAGGCTGTGGACGGCGAGGAGGCCCTGCGCAGCGCCGTCGAGAAGCCGGTGCACCTGATCCTGTCCGACTACAACATGCCCAAGCTGGATGGCCTCGGCCTGCTTCGCGCCATCCGCTCCCACGCGCCCACCAGCAAGACCGCCTTCATCATGCTCACCGGCCGCGCCGACAGCGACCTGGTCAAGCGGGCGGCGCAGTTCGGCGTCAACAACTACCTGGTCAAGCCGTTCACCGTTCAGGGTCTGCGGGGCAAGATCGAACAGGTCTTCGGGGCTCTGACATGACCCACGCGCCACCGCTTGCGCCGACCCGCAAGATCCACGTCATCCAGGGCGAGTTCCACGTCTCGGGCGATCCCGGCGTGGTGCTGACCACGGTGCTGGGCTCGTGCGTCGCCGCCTGCCTGCATGATCCGGTCGCCCGGGTGGGCGGGATGAACCATTTCCTTCTTGCCGACGACGCCGGCCAGGGCGGCGATGAGGAAGCCGTTCGCTACGGCGCCTACGCCATGGAAATGCTGATCAACGGCCTCCTCAAGCTCGGCGCCTCGCGCCTGCGCCTCCAGGCCAAGCTCTTCGGCGGCGCGCGCATGTTCAACGGCCTCTCCGATGTCGGCGCCGCCAACGCCCGCTTCGCGCGCCGCTTCCTCGCCGCCGAAGGCATCAGCGTCATTGGCGACAGCCTGGGCGGCTCCGCCGCCCGGCGTGTCGAGTTCTGGCCGGAGTCGGGCCGGGCCCGTCAAAGGCTCAACGTCGCTGCCGAGCCGGCCCCGGCGCCCCGGCGTCCCGCGCCCGCCGATCTCGGCGAAGTGGAGCTGTTCTGATCATGATCTACGCTCCGACCGCCCAGGCCCAGGCGCACACCATCACCCTCGACGAGGCGCTCGTCCGCCTGGCCGAGGCCGCCGCCGGCGCCACCATCGTCGCCGAGGACTGCCAGGGCCATGTCGGCGCCCTGCTGGACGGCACGGCCGTGGCCGCGCGGTCCCATGCGGGTCTTCAGCGCCTCGACGCTCTGACCCAGACCCTCCAGGGCATGACCCGCATCCTGGCGCGGCTGGCCATCCACGTTCCCCCGGGGCTGACGGTCGAGACCGCCGGCCTCGTCGATGGCGTCGGTCTGGCGGACCTGGCGGAGCTGGTTCGTGACGGTTCGCGCAAGGCGGCCGTGTCCGACGGCGAGATGGAGCTGTTCTGACCATGTCCGGTCCAGCTCCGGTCGCGGCCGGCACACCGCTCAATCTGGAGAAGCTGTCGGCCCTGCTGGTCGACGACAACGCCCAGGCGCTCGACATCCTCGCCCAGGTCGTGACCGGCTTCGGCGTGCGCAACATCACTCGCTGCGACTCCGGCGACGCCGCCCAGGCCGAGTTGCGACGCGCGACCTTCGATCTGATCATCGCGGACGTCCACATGCCTGGGCTGGACGGCTACGAACTGGTGGAGTGGCTGCGCCGCGAAGGACCGCAACCGAACCGGTTCTCGCCCGTCCTGCTGGTTACCGGCCATACCCGTCAGAGCGAAGTGCTCCGTGCGCGCGACTGCGGCGCCAACTTCATTGTCGCCAAGCCCCTGACGCCCAAGGTCGTGCTCGAGCGGATCGTCTGGGTGGCGCGGGAAGACCGCATGTTCATCGAGGCCGAGGGCTATGTCGGTCCGGATCGGCGCTTCAAGCGTCTTGGCCCTCCCGCCGGGATGGACGGGCGCCGCGCCGATGACCTGCCCGCCGAGGTGGGCGACGCCCAGGAACAGAACCTGTCCGAGGACGAAATCGCCGCGATGCTGAAACCGATGAAGGTCGCCATATGACGCCTGTCCGCAAGCTCCGCGTCCGCAACCGGCTGGGCGCCATGACCCTCGACGGCTCCGGCGTATCCTTCGCTCGTGCGACCGCCCAGGCCGAAAAGGCGCTGGAGGCCATGCGACCCGGCCTGCTGCTGTCCCTCCGCGAGCAGATCGAGAGTCTCGCCGGCCGCTACGGCGAGGCTGCCCGCGCCAGCCGTGACGGCGCCGACTTCATGGCCATGTACAACGACGTCATGTCGATCATCGACCTCTCCGCCGCCGCGCCCGGCGCCGGCGTGGATCAGGCCGCCCACAGCCTCTGCGACGTCATTGATCGCTGCGCCATGGCTGATCGCTGGGACTGGCCCGCGGTCGAGGTGCATATCTCGGCGCTTCAGCTTCTGGCGTCCGAGGCGCCGCTGGACGCCGCCGCCCGCCGGGGCATGCTCGATGGCCTGACCAAGGTGGCGCGCAAGGCGGCTGCCGGGCGCGACGCCGCCGGCTGAGCTGCCCGTCACGGCGCTTGCACCTGGCCGCCCGTCCCGCCAGAAATGCGCGGTGTCAAAGCGCGCCCTAATCATTGACTGCGACCCCGGCGTCGACGACGCCGTCGCCCTGTTGCTCGCCTTCGCCAGTCCTGAGCTGGATCTTCGCGGGATCACCACCGTGGCCGGCAATGTCTCGGCTCCACTGACGGCCCGCAACGCCCGCATCATTCGCCAGATCGCTGGCCGCGCCGACGTTCCCGTCTTCGCCGGCTGCACCCGGCCCATGGTCCGCGAGCCGGTCGAGGCCGGTCACTTCCATGGCGAGAGCGGCCTGGGCGACCTGCCGCTGTTCGAGCCCTCGGCCAACGATCCCCGGGGACATGCGGTGCGGTTCATCATCCGCACCCTGATGGACAGCGCGCCGGGCGAGGTCGCCATCGCGGTCACCGGCCCGCTGACCAACCTTGCCATGGCCATGGTGCTCGAGCCGGCGATCATCGATCGGCTGGGGCCCATCGCCGTGATGGGCGGCGCCCGCGCCGAGGGCGGCAACATCACCGCCTCGGCCGAGTACAACATCCATGCCGATCCCCATGCCGCCCATGTCGTCTTCCAGGCGGCGCGCGACATTGTCGTCTTCGGCCTCGATGTGACCCATCAGGTTCGGGCGACCGAAGCGCGGATCGCCGCCATCGAGGCGCTTGGCGGCGCCCGGGCCGAGGCCTGCGGGCGACTGCTGCGGTTCTCGCGCCATATCGAGCATTCGATTGTCCGCGGGCTCGACGCACCACTGCATGATCCCTGTCCCATCGCCTGGCTGATCCGGCCGGAGCTGTTCGAGACCCGGCCCTGCCGGCTGGATGTCGAGATCGCCTCGCCCCTCACGCTTGGCCATACCGCCGTCGAGTTCCGGCTGGATCGCGGCGAGACGCCGCGCGTCGCCTGGGCCACTGCGGCCGACGGGCAGGGCGTGTTCGACCTCATCACCCGTCGGCTGGCGCCATGACCGCCATCACCGTCGTCGGCTCGATCAACCTCGACCTTGTCGCCTCGGGCGCGCCCTTGCCCCTCGCGGGCGAGACGGTGACCGGCGCCGTGCTCGGCCGTCATCCGGGCGGCAAGGGCGCCAATCAGGCTCTGGCCGCGCGCCGGCTCGGCGCGGATGTCGTCATGGTCGGCCGCGTCGGCGACGACGCCATGGCCGGCGAGGCGCTGGCCCTCCTGGCCGCCGAGGGCGTCGATCTTGCCCGCGTTGTCCGCGATCCGGACGCGGCCACCGGCGTCGCCCTGATCGCCGTCTCTCCCGAAGGCGAGAACCAGATCAGCGTCTGCGCCGGCGCCAACTGGACCCTGTCGCCGGACCGGCTCGCCAGCGGCGGCGGCGACGCCCTCATTTGCCAGCTCGAACTTCCGTGCGAGACGGTGGCCGCCGCCGTTGGCCATGCCAAGGGCTTCGTCTGCCTTAACCTCGCCCCGGCCGCGCCGGTCCCCGACACCATGCTGGCCCGTGCAGACCTTGTCGTCGTCAATGAAGGCGAGGCGGCCTTCTACGGCGACCAGCTGTCCGGGCTTCCCGGCCTCGTCGCCGTGACACTCGGCGCGCGAGGGGCTCGCCTCATGAAGGCAGGCGCCGTCGTCGCCGAATGTCCGGCCCCGGCGGTCCAGGTCGTCGACACGACCGGCGCCGGCGACGCCTTCGTCGGCGCACTCACCCTCGCCCTGGTCGAAGGTCAGCCACCGGACAGGGCCCTGCGCTTTGCCTGCGCCGCCGGCGCCCTGGCCGCCACCCGGGCCGGCGCCCAGCCCGCCCTGCCTCGCCGTGACGAGGTCGAGGCCCTTCTTTCCGATCTGGATGCCGCCCGATGACCAAGCGCGTTCCCGAACTCAGCCTCAAGGCCTTCACCCACGGCGACGAAGCCCAGCGTCGCGACTTCTCCCGCACCCTGTTCAAGGGCCTGCAGGACTATGGCTTCTTCACCCTGGCCGACCACAACGTCAGCGCCGCGCTGCTGGACGAGGCCTATGGCCTGGCCGAACAGCTGTTCGCCCTGCCGGAGGCGGTCAAGCGCCGCTACGCCGCCGGCATGCGCGGCTACACCCCCTTTGGCGTCGAGCACGCCAAGGACAGCGACAAGCCCGACCTCAAGGAATTCTGGCAGATCGGCCATGACCCGGACCCGGCGGCGCCCGAGCCGTTCGCGCCGAACGTCTGGCCCGCCGAACTCCCCGCCGTGCAGCCGGTCTTCACCCGCCTGTTCGCCGCCCTGAACGAGACGGGCCAGATCCTGCTGCGCGCCCTGGCCCCGAACCTTGGCCTCGCCGAGGACTATTTCGACGACAAGGTCCGCCACGGCGCCTCGCTGTTGCGGGTGCTGCACTATCCGCCGGTGGCCAGCGGCATGACGCCGGGCGCGGTTCGCTCGGCGGCCCACGAGGACATCAACTTCATCACCATCCTGGTCGCCGCCCGCGGCGCCGGCCTGCAACTGCTGGACCGCGACGGGACCTGGCTGCCGGTCGAGACCGAGCCGCGCAACCTGATCGTCGATTCCGGCGACATGCTCCAGCGCCTGACCAACGGGGTCATCCCCTCGACCACCCACCGCGTGGTCAACCCGGACGGCGCCGCCAACGTCAGCCGCTATTCGATGCCCTTCTTCATGCATCCGACAAACGCCACCCCGCTCGATGTGCTTCCGGGCTGTGTGGGCGAGGGCAAGCGCTATCCCGACATCACCGCCGGCGAATTCCTGAACGAGCGGCTCAAGGCGATCGGCCTGGCCGGCTGATGTCGCTGCCGATCGATCCCTTCCGCGCCATCGAGATCAGCCGGCTGGCCCATCAGCTCAAGGCCGAGGGGCGAGATGTCATCCACATGGAGTTCGGCCAGCCCTCGACCGGCGCCCCGGTCGCGGCGATCGCCGTCGCGCACCGGGTGCTGGACGCCGATCCCATGGGCTACTGGGAAAGCCCGGCCCTGCGCGAGCGGATCGCCCGCCACTACGCCGACAGCTATGGCGTCGAGGTTGATCCCGCCCGCATCATCCTGACCTGCGGCGCCTCTCCGGCCCTGGTGCTGGCCCTGTCCAGCGCCTTTCGCGCCGGCGACCGGGTGGCCCTGGCGCGGCCCGGCTACGTCGCCTACCGCAACACTCTCAAGGCGCTTGGCTTTCAGCCTGTCGAGCTGGCCTGCGGGCCGGCGGAACGGTTCCAGGTCACCGCCGCCCAGATCGCCGCCATGGACCCGGCGCCGGCCGGCCTGATCATCGCCAGTCCCGCCAACCCGACCGGCACCATCATCACTCCGCCGGAGCTGGCCGCCATCGCCCGCGTCTGCCGCGAGCGCGGGATCCGCATCGTCTCCGACGAGATCTACCATGGCCTCAGCTACGGCGAGCCGGCCCGTTCGATCCTCGAGTTCGAGCCGACCGCCCTGGTGATCAACAGCTTCTCCAAATACTTCTCCATGGTCGCCTGGCGGCTGGGCTGGCTGGTGGCGCCGGCCGATCTGACCGCCGCCGCCCGCGCCTATGTCGGCAACCTGTTCCTGACCGCCCCGTCGCTCAGCCAGCACGCGGGCCTGGCCGCCATGGACTGCTCCGCTGAGCTCGACGGCCATGTCGAGGTCTACCGCCGCAATCGCGCCCTGCTGCTCGAGGCCCTGCCGCGCCTCGGCCTAGCCTCGATCGCTCCGCCGGACGGCGCCTTCTACATCTGGGCCGACATCGGCCATCTGACGGACGACAGCTTGGCCTTCTGCGGCCGCCTGCTGCGCGATACCGGCGTCGCCACCGCGCCAGGGGTCGATTTCGACCCGGTCGATGGCCGCCGCTTCATCCGCTTCAGCTTCGCCGTCTCCACGCCCCAGATCGAGGAAGCCATCCGCCGACTGGAGCCCTGGTTCGCGGAAAGGGTGCTTGAGGCGGCGGTTGTATAAGTCCCAGGAATACCAGCGGCTGGACCCCGGCCTTCGCCGGGGCGAGCGGAGAGGGGGTGATACCCTGCGTCCTTCGACACGCGCTGCGCGCTGCTCAGGATGACGAGCATTGGAGCGCGCGCCCACTCCACGTCATGCTGAGTAGCGACCAGCGGCCGCGTGTCGAAGCACGCACATCTCCCTTCGCGCGACCCGCCGCGCACAACTGATCTGGATCAATGCGGGGTTGTGCCGCCTGGTGCAGGGTAGCGGCATGGAGGAACCGCCATGGTCCGCAAAGACGCCCACGCCTCGCTCTGGCTCGTGATCCTGCAGCACCTGTCGATGGTCCTGCTGTTCGCGCCGCTGATCGGCTCGATCCTCGTCTGGGCCGTGGTGGCCATCGCTTCCCTGACCCCGGCGCGGGCCGAGGTGCTGGCGGCCGGCGACCGCGCGCTGACCCTGCTGATCGCCGTGGCGGCGGTCGGGCTGGTCGTCGAGTTCTTCATCCTGCCGGCGGTGCTGTCCGACCGCTGGCGCGATCCCGCCGAATAGCCCCGGCTTTGCGCCTCAGGCCGCCTCGTCCAGGCTCAGCCGCTCCTTCAGCTCGCGCTTGAGGAACTTGCCGCTGGCGTTGCGCGGGATCGCCTCGCTCAGGAACCAGACGTAGCGCGGCGCCTTGTGCTTGGCGATCATGCCGCAGACATGGTCACGTAGCGCCTGCGCCGTCAGGCTATGGCCCTCGCGCAGCAGGATCGCCGCCGCCACCTCCTCGCCCAGCCGCTGGTCCGGCACGCCGAAGACACAGGCCTCGGCCACCGCCGGATGGTGATAGATCGCCGCCTCGACCTCGGCGCAATAGACGTTCTCGCCGCCGCGCAGGACCATGTCCTTCTTGCGATCGACCAGGAAGATGAAGCCCTCCTCGTCGATGCGCGCCACATCGCCCGTGTGCAACCAGCCGTCGGTGATCGATTCCGCCGTCGCGTCCGGGCGGTTGATATAGCCCTTGATCACCGACGATCCGCGCACCCACAGCTCGCCGACCTCGCCCGCGGGCAGGGCGCGGCCCTCGTCGTCGACCACCTTGGCCTCGAAGTTGGGCAGGGCGCGGCCGCAGCTCGCCGGCTTGTCGACGAAGAAGTCGCCGCTCAGCGAGGTGATGACGCCGCAGGTCTCGGTCATGCCATAGCCGGTGTTCGGCCGCGCTGTCGGCACGGTGGCGTCGATCTTGTGCACCAGGTCCGGCTGGATCTGCGCGCCGCCGCCGCCCACGCTCAGCAGGGACGAGGTGTCGTACTTGGCGAAGTCCGGATGGGTGACCAGTTCGCGGGCCATCACCGGCACGCCGCTGACCGAACTGACCTTCTCCTTCTCGATCAGCTGCAGCGCCAGGGTCGCGTCCCAGCGGTACATCAGCACCATCTTGCCGCCGGCCGCGGTGCAGGCGTAGGCGCCGCAGTTGTTGGCCGTCACATGGAACAGCGGCGTGGTGACCAGCACCACCGGCACGGGCGGCGGCGCGTCCGGATCGGGCGCCACGCCAGTCACCCGCGCGGTGACCAGCGCGTTGCACTGGCCCGAGAACATCATGTTCATCAGGTTGCTGACACAGCCCCGGTGGGTCAGCTGCGCGCCCTTGGGAAAGCCCGTCGTGCCCGAGGTGTAGAAGATGCAGGCGTCCGAATCGGGATCGACCTGCACGTCCGGCAGGCCGCCGCCATGGCCGATCACCTCTGACCAGGGGATGGCGCCGGCCGGCCCCGTGGCGCGCACCGCCACCAGCCTGGCGTCGCCCAGCATGTCCGGCTGCTCGGCGATGCGGGCCAGCCGCTCCTCGTCGGCGAACAGGACCTTGGGCTGGCTGTCCTTCAGGCCATAGGCCATCTCCGGCGCGGTCCACCAGGCGTTCATGCCGACGACGGCGACGCCGATGCTGACCCCGGCCCAGTACAGCAGCATCCATTCGGGATAGTTGCGCATGGCCACGGCGATGCGATCGCCGGGCCGCACGCCCTGGTCCCACAGCCAGGCGGCGATGGAGCCGACCAGCCTGTGCGCCTCGCCATAGGTGATCCGCTCGTCCTGATAGACCAGGTAGTCGCGATCGGCGAACTGGGCGGTCGAAAGCCAGACCTCGCGAATGCTCGGGGGCGCATTCTTGAATGCGCGCACAGGCGCGCCGCGCAGCTGGATCGTCTCGATCTCGAAGGCGCCGCCCGGCCCGGTCAGCTCGTTCCAGGCCTTGTTCAGTTCGGCGTAGTGCATCTTGGCTTCCATCCCGCTGGCGCTTGTCGAGACGGCTCTTGGCGGCCGTTTGTTATCGCCGTTCAGGATAGCCGCAGGGACGGCGTCGAAGCCAGCCCCCTTTGCGGCTTTGCGCCGGCCGGCGTCGGCGGCGGCGCTCAGGCCTCCGGACCGCCCGTCGCCGCCCTCGCGCTGGCCTCGACCCGGCCCCGGTCCATCAGGCGCAGGGTGGAGCTGGCCTTGGCAAGGACCTTGCCGTCGAGGTCGCTCAAGCGCCCCTCCAGGAAACAGGTGCTGCGGCCGCCACCCTCGATCCAGGCCTCTGCGATCACCCGCCCCGGCCGCGCCGGGGCGAAGAAGCTGACCTTCAGCTCCAGCGACATCGGCACGATGTCCAGTCCGTGCCGGGCCATCAGCGCATGGGCCATGGCCGCATCGATCCAGCCGGTGACGAACCCGCCCTGAACCACGCCGCCCGAATGGCACATCTGCGGCCTGGCCTCGTACTCCAGCCGCGCCCGTCCCTCGGGGTTCATCTCGATCCGCCTCACCAGTCCCAGCGTGCGGGACAGCTCGTCGTTGGGGGAGGCGGTTTCGGGCAGTTGCATGCTCTGGGTCTCGAACGGATGTTTGTGGCGCGAGGCTAGAGCGCGTTCCGATGTGTGGAAACCTGTCTCTCGCGCCGAATCTCAGGCGCCCGCCCGGGCCACGGGCAGCCGCACACCGAAAACCGCTCCGCCGGGCGCATCCTCCAGCGCGATGCGTCCCTGATGCGCCTCGATGATCGAGCGACAGATGGACAGCCCCATGCCCATCCCCTTGGCCTTGGTGGTGGTGAAGGCCGAGAACAGCGTCTCGCGCACCGCCGGATCGATCCCCGGCCCGCTGTCAGCCACCTGCAGCGCGACCGCGTCGCCTTCTGCCCACAGGGTGATGCGCAGCGCCCGCGCCTCCACCCCGGCCTGCGACATGGCCTGGATGGCGTTGACCATCAGGTTGATCACCACCTGCTGCAACTGCACCCGGTCGCCCAGCGCCATGACCGGCTCCGGCGGGGCCCGGACCGTCAGCGCCACGCCGTTCGCCGCCAGTTCCCGCCTCAGGATCGCCGACGCCTCCTCGACCAGTTCGCCAAGGTCGACGGGGGCCGACTGCGGCGCCGACTTGGTCGCCATGGCCCGGATGCGCGCGATCACCTCCGAGGCCCGCTGGCCCTCGCCGACGATCCGGCCCAGCACCGTGCGCGCCTCGTCCAGATCCGGCTCGGGCCGGTTCAGCCAGCGCAACCCGGCCTCGCCGCTGGTGACGATCGCCGCCAATGGCTGGTTGACCTCGTGGGCGATGGACGCGGTCAGTTCGCCCAGCATGGCCACCCGCGTGGCGTGGGCCAGCTCCGCCTGCGCCCGCGACAGGGCGTCCTGCGCCGCCAGCCGCTCGCTGATGTCGACAATGCCGACCAGCACAGTGCCGCGCCGAACCCCCTCGCGCGGAAAGCAACAGGTGAACAGCGCGTCGATGTCGGTCCCGTCCAGGCGACGCACCTTGCATTCGGCGGCGTAGCGCGGCGTGCGTTCCACGGCCGCGAAGACGGCCTGGGCGAACACCCCTTCGCTCGAAGGCGGCCAGAACCGGTCGACCGGGCCCAGCAGGGCGGCCTTCGGCCCACCGAACAGCGCGACGGTCTGGTCGTTCACCTCGACCACCATCGACAGGGTCATCATGCGCCGGACGATCTCCGGATGCGCCGCCACGTGCGCCCTCAGGTCGCTGACCCCCTGCTCGCGAAGCTCGGCCAGCAGGCCGCCCAGAGGGTTGAAGTCCAGCTCCCAGAACGACACCGCCATGGCGTCGAAGACATTGCGGAATCGGTACTCGCTGTAGCGCAGGTCGCGCTCGGCCTTGCGGGCGGCGGTCACGTCCCGCCCGGTCTCCAGGATCTCGAGCGGCCGGCCTCCCGCGTCCCGCAGCAGCGACAGCCGCGCATCGATGACCACCTCGGCGCCGTCGGCGCGCCTGCGGCCGACCATCCCTTCCCAGCGACCCTCGGCCAGGACCGCCTTGCGGGCCGCGGCCAGAACCGCCGGCTCTCCCCCCAGAACCCCTTCGGCCGACTGACCCAGCATGGCCTCGCGCGAGCGCCCGTACAGGGCCTCGCAGCCCCGGTTCCACAGCGTCACGCGGCCCTCGAGATCGCTGACGAAGATGGCGTCGTGCGCCTCGTCCAGCAGTCCCGCCAGCCGCTCCAGCCGCCGGTCCGCCGTTGCCTCGCCCCCGGGGCTGTCGGTTGTGCGGGCGTCGGTCATGGTCGTCTCGGGCAGGCCATGGGTCTTTATTGACGACCATCGTTCGCTGGTCCAGCAATTGGGCATGTCCGCCCAGATCGTGCACATCGTCGACGACGATCAGGCTCTCCGCGAGTCGCTCGACAGCCTGTTCCGCTCGATGGGCCTGGAAACCCGGCTCTACGGCTCGGCCCAGGCCTTTCTCGATGGCGGAGCAACGGATGCGCCGGGTTGCCTCGTGCTCGACGTGCGTCTGCCCGGCCTCAATGGCCTTGATTTCCAGGCCCAGCTCAACGCCGCCGGCGTCACCCTGCCGGTAGTCCTGATGACGGGACACGGCGACATTCCGATGTCCGTGCGCGGCATGAAGGCCGGCGCAGTCGACTTCCTCGCCAAGCCGTTCCGCGACCAGGACATGCTGGACGCCGTCGCCCAGGCGCTGGAGCGCGACCGCCAGACCCGCGCCGAGCGGTCCGGCCTCGACGACCTTCGCACCCGCTTCGCCCAGCTCAGCCCGCGCGAGCGCGAAGTCATGGGCCTGGTCGCCAGCGGGCTGATGAACAAGCAGGTGGCCTTTCAACTGGGCCTCAGCGAGATCACCGTGAAGATCCATCGCGGCGCCGCCATGCGGAAGATGCAGGCCCGCTCCCTGGCCGACCTCGTGCGGATGGCCGAGGCGCTGGGCCTGAGGCCAGGGGAGGGCTAGCTGCGAGCCTGGCGTCTGCCTTGGGGCGGCTAAGACCACAGTATGATAGGCCGGCGCCGGAATATCGGGCAGACGGTGGTCCCCCGTCGTTTGCGAGGCCGCTGATTTTGTCCCCAAGCCCCCTGATCGCCGTCATCGACGACGACGCGGCCGTGCGTGTTTCGCTCGACGGGCTTGTGCGGTCGCTCGGCTACCGGGCGGCGGTGTTCGGCTCGGCCGAGGCCTATCTCGACAGCGGCGTGCGTCCCGACTGCATCATCAGCGACGTGCAGATGCCGGGGCTCAGCGGCATCGCGCTCAAGGAGCGGCTGGTCGCCGAAGGACTGGAGGTTCCGGTCATCCTGCTGACCGCCTTCGCCGACGAGGCGGCGAGGGCGCGGGCCGAGCGGGCAGGAGCGACCTGCTTCCTCGCCAAACCCTTCAAGGCCCAAACCCTGATCGACTGCCTCGGCCGCGCCCTGGCCTGAGTCCGCCCCCACCCCGCCTTCGCGAGGCCGCTCGGTGAGCTGGGAAGGTCACAGGTCACCTCCGCCAGGCGCGATCCCCATTCTCCGATCACGCTCGCGAAGGCGGGCGTCCATCCGGTGTTTCCCGATGAGCCCCGGCGGGGTGGCCGCCCCCGTATGGCCCCCCTTCACGAAGCCAAACGGTGGATCGCCATGCCCCGTCATACCTCGGTATGAGACATCCAGCCGCAGGTAGAATTGGCCGACCGGCGGTCGTCGAACATCCTTGGATCAGACGCGGAAACAGCCCCGCACAACCCCGCTTCCAAGGAGCGATCCCCGTGACCAAGACCATCATGCTGATCCACGGCGCCTGGATGACCCCCTCGTCCTGGGACCGCTTCCGCGCTCGCTACGAGGCCAGGGGCTACACCGTGGTCACCCCCGCCTGGCCCTTCGTCCAGGGCGCGCCGTCCGCCCAGCGGGCATCCCCCGATCCGCGTCTCGGAAAGCTCGGCGTCAAGGACATCGTCGACCACTACGAGGCCGAGATCCGCAAGCTGCCGGAACAGCCCATCCTGATGGGCCACAGCTTCGGCGGGCTGTTCGTCCAGCTGCTGCTGGATCGGGGCCTCGGCGCCGCCGGCGTCGCCATCGATCCGGGCGCGCCGTTCGGCATCCTGGTCCACCCGGTCGCGGTTCTCACCAGCCTGCCGGTGTTCACCACCTGGAACGCCTGGAACAAGGCGCTGCCCTTCACCTTCGAGAGCTTCCGCAAGGGGTTCGCCAACACCCTGCCCGACAGCCAGATGCGCGCCGAGTATGAGGCCCAGTGCGTGCCCTCGCCGGGCCGCATCTTCTACGACGTGGTGCTGGGGCGCGGCGCCCGGGTGAAGTGGAAAAATCCCCGCCGCGCGCCGCTGCTGCTGGTCGCCGCCGAGCATGACCGCACCGTTCCCACCCCGATGGTCCGGGCCAACTACAAGGCCCAGACGAAGGCGGCCTCGGCCACCGACTTCCACCTCTTCTACGGACGCAGCCACTACCTCTGCAACGAGGCCGGCTGGGAGGATGTCGCCGACTACTGCCTCGACTGGGCGGTTGCGCACCTGCCCGCCAGCGGCCGGCCCCCCGAGGCTCGCCCGGCGCTCGCCGCCGTCGCCTGATCCTTCATCAACGCCGGGGCGACCGCCCTGGCGAGACCTGAACACGACCGACGCGCGGTCCTTCCCCCCGCAAACCGGCCCCCGCCGGGGCCCCCGCGCGCCGGTCGCCCGGACGAGTCCCCCCGGCTCGTCCGGGTTCCCATCACGGAGACCCGACATGCCCTTCATCACCACCCGCGACGCGACCCGCATCTTCTACAAGGACTGGGGCTCCGGCCCGCCGGTGCTGTTTTCCCATGGCTGGCCGCTCAGCGCCGATGCCTGGGACGGCCAGATGCAGTTCCTCGGCGAGGCCGGCTACCGCGTCATCGCCCATGACCGGCGCAGCCACGGCCGTTCCGACCAGACCTGGGATGGCAACCACATGGACAGCTACGCCGATGACCTGTCCGAGCTGATCGAGGCCCTCGACCTGCGTGACCTGACCCTGGTCGGCCACTCGACCGGCGGCGGCGAGATCACCCGCTACATCGGCCGACACGGCACGGCGCGCGTCGCCCGGGTGGTGCTGATCGGCGCGGTGCCGCCGCTGATGGTCCAGACCCCGGCAAATCCCGGCGGCCTGCCCGTCTCGGTGTTCGACGGCATCCGCAAGGGCACGTTCGACAACAGGGCCCAGTTCTTCAAGGACCTGACCACGCCCTTCTACGGCTGGAACCGCGAGGGGGCCAAGCCGTCCGAAGGCATCCGCGACAGCTTCTGGCTGCAGGGCATGATGGGCGGCATCAAGGGCCAGTACGACTGCATCCACGAGTTCTCGGAAGTCGACTACAGCGAGGATCTCCGGCGCATCGACCGCCCGACCCTGATCCTGCACGGCGACGACGACCAGATCGTGCCGATCGGCGCCTCGGCGATGATGTCCTCGAAGATCGTTCCCGGCGCGACGCTCAAGGTCTATCCGGGCGGCGACCACGGCCTGCCGACCACCCACCAGGACGAGATCAACGCCGACCTGCTGGCCTTCCTGAAGGGCTGACCATGTCCAGGGATATCGTCCTCATCCACGGCGCCTGGGTGACGCCGGCCAGCTGGGCCGATTTCCGCCGGCCCTTCGAGGCCGCCGGCTACCGCGTCCATACGCCGACCTGGCCGCTCCTGGATGGCTGGACGCCGGCGGAGGTCAACGCCGCGCCGCCGGCGGGGTTCGGCGCCCTGACCGTCGGCAGGGTGGTCGACCATCTGCAGCGGTTCATCGAGACGCTGCCGGAGCCGCCGGTCCTCGTCGGCCACAGCTTCGGCGGCCTCTACACCCAGCTGCTGCTGGACCGGGGCGTCGGGGCCGCCGGCGTCGCCCTCAACCCGGTCCTGATCGGCGGCATACCGCCTGGTCCCGTGACCCTGACGGCGGCCCTGCCGATCCTGGCCCGCCCGAACGGCTGGAACCGTCCCTACGCCTTCACCCGCGAGCGGTGGTTCCGGCGCTTCGCCAACACCGCGCCCCGCGCCCTCTCCGACGCCGCCTTCGACAGCTACGTCATCCCGGCGCCGGGGCGGATCTTTTACCAGGCGGCAAGCTGGGTCGGGACCTTCGTCGATCCGCCCCGGCGCACGGCGCCCCTGCTGATCACCGAGGCCGACCGCGACCGGCTGGTGACGCCCTACCTGTCGCGGGCTGCCTGGCGCATCCAGCGCCGCTCGCCGGCCCGCACCGACTACGCCCGCTTTCCCGGCATGTCCCACTTCCTGGTGGGAGAGCCGGGGTGGGAGCGGGTGGCCGAGACCGTGCTCGACTGGGTCGGCGCGGTCTGACCTCCCGGCCTATGCGGTCGCCGCCGTCTCGCGCGGGGCGGGGGTCGCCAGCCGCCACAGCGAGCCCAGGAAGGCCAGCACGGTCTCGATCATCAGCGCGACGACGATCATGGTGATCAGATGGCCGAGGTCGAAGTGGCCGTGGATCAGCGAGCGGGCGCGGTCGTGCAGGTCCTGCAGGGTGTCGACGCGGATCACCGGCGACAGGGCCGAGGCCGCCCAGAGCCAGATCAGGCCCCACATCCGCACCGCCGCCAGCGCCATCTGGCCCAGCGCATAGCGCCGCGTGGCGGCCGGGCGCCAGGCGCGGAACAGCTCCAGTCCGATGCGGGCGCCCAGGTAGGCCAGGATCGGCCAGAAGGCGATCTCGACGATGCGCGTCACCATCAGGCCGTAGTCGACCCCGTCCACCACCCAGGAACCGGCGCCCGGCCGCAGGTCGGCGATCGGCAGCATGCCGGTCCACCACAGCAGCAGGATGGTGAAGCCCACCGCCGCGCCCAGCGCGTTGGCCGTCGGCGAGGTCTGGTGCAGGTTGATCCGCACGTTCGCCCGCGGCGCCCAGCCAGACTTCTTGCCGCCGGAGCCCCCGGTCAGCGAGCGCTCGATCGCCCCGGTGTCCAGCGAGCCCAGCTCGAACAGGTGCAGGTCCTTGACCCGCCAGTCGGTGATGAACTTCGGCTTCTCGGCCTGCCGCTCGATGATGAAGCCGGCGATCGTCAGCACCCCGACCAGCGTCAGCGCGCCCTGGATGAAGTTGCCGATGACCCGGCCGAAGGCCTGCGGCAGGCTGGCGTCCCCGACCAGCAGTTGCACCAGTCCCGCCAGCACGCAGATGGCCGCCAGGGCCGCCAGGCCGATCTTCGCGGCGAACAGCCAGTAGGGATAGAGCTCCAGGCCGACGATGTTGTTGGCCCCGGTGTGGTAGCGGCCGGCGACGGCCAGCGGATGGCCGATCTCGCGCAGGATGGCCTCCTGCTCGGCCTCGGTCAGCGCCCGGCCCAGCGCCTCCTCCCGCGTCTCGAAGCGGGTCATGATCATGTCGCGCAGCTCGGCGACGATGTCGTCGCGGCTGGCCTTGGGCAGCTGCGCGCCGACGGCTTTCAGATAGGTGTCCAGCAGGGTCATCGCCCCCTCCTCGGGATGGTCGGTTGTCGGGATCAGAGCATTCGGTCCAGCGAGGCGGAGATCCTCCGCCACTCGCCGGCCAGTCGCTCGAGCATCGTCACGCCGGCGCTCGACAGGCGGTAGAACCGCTTCTTGCGCCGGTCTTCCTCACGCCATTCGCTGTCCAGCAGCCCCTGGCTCTCCAGCCGGCGGAGCAGCGGATAGAGGGTGCTTTCCTCCATCTCCAGCCCGTCCTCGGCCAGGGCGACGCGCAGGGAATAGCCGTACTGCTCGGTCTTCAGCCGCGCCATGACCGCCAGGATCAGCGACCCGCGCCGCAGTTCCAGCTTCAGGCTCTCGAAAAGATCCGCATCGCTCATGCACTGCCCTCGCGCCGTATAGTGTGTGGCATACAGTGTGTGCCGCATACTGTGTGACGCTGTCAAAAGCGCATGCGCGGGCGTCCCCCGGTCGCACGCGATCCGGAGGCCCTGGTCCTCAGGCTATGGGGAAGCGGGCGGGGGCCTGCCCCGCCCTCAACGGGCCGTCAGCTCAGCAACAGGCCCGCCATGGCGCCCTCGTCGCGCCAGTCCTTGATCAGCTGGATGAAGGCGATCGAACCCTTGCCATAGGGCCCGTTGCGCGCCGCCAGCGGCGAGGGCTTGCCCTCGTTGTTGTAGTAACCGGGGGTGCATTCCTCGGCGAACTTCTGGCGCATGATGGCGCTGTCCATCACCTCCTGCACCCAGGCGTCCTCGGCCTCCTGCGTCGCCTCGACCACGCTGGCCTGCCGGGCGGCGGCCTCGGTGATGATGTAGGCGGCGTGCTTGCTCTGCTCGTTGAGCATGTGCGGATAGTTGGCTGTGAACCCCGACTGGGTGTTGGAGAAGATCAGGCAGTTGGGGAAGCCGCGCACATGCATGCCGTGCAGGCTGGACACCCCGTCGGCCCATCGCTGGCTGAGGGTCACGCCATCCCGGCCGGTGATCTCGTAGCCGGCGCGGCGGGTGTAGCTGGTGCCCACCTCGAAGCCGGTGGCGAAGATCAGGCAGTCCAGCTCGTATTCCACCCCGTTGGCGACCACGCCCTTTTCGGTGATGCGGTCCACGCCCTTGCCGTCGGTGTCGATCAGGTGGACCGACGGGCGGTTGAAGGCGGCCAGGTATTCGTCGTGGAAGCAGGGCCGCTTGCAGAACTGGTTGTACCAGGGCTTCAGCGCCTCGGCCGTCTTGCGGTCGGCGACGACCTGGTCGACCCGGGCGCGGATCGATTCCATCTTCTGGAAGTCGGCAAGCTGCAGCAGTTCGGCCGGATCGCCCGGGCCAAGCTCCCCGCGGGCGGCGCGGCGGGCGGCGGCGAGGCCGAGGTTGCGGATGATGTCGGTCCAGCCGTCGTTGACCAGGTCCTCCTTGGCCATGCCGCCGGAAACCAGGACGTTGAAGTTGTCCATCCGGTACTGCTGCCAGCCCGGCTGCAGCGAGGCGGCCCATTCGGGATCGGTCGGCCGGTTGTTGCGCACGTCAATGGACGACGGCGTCCGCTGGAAGACGAACAATTCGCCCGCGCCTTCCGCCAGGTGCGGCACGCACTGCACCGCCGTGGCGCCGGTGCCGATGATGCCGACCCGCTTGCCGGCCAGCCGGTCCAGCCCGCCCTCGGGGCCGCCGCCGGTGTAGTCATAGTCCCACCGGCTGGTGTGGAAGGTGTGGCCCTTGAAGCTCTCGACGCCCGGGATGCCGGGCAGCTTGGGCCGGTGCAGCGGGCCGTTGGCCATGACCACGAAGCGCGCCTTCATGGCGTCGCCCCGGTTGGTGCGGATGATCCAGCGCCGGGACTCCTCGTCCCAGCTCATGGCGGTCACCTCGGTCTGGAAACAGACGTCGCGGTAGAGATCGAACTTCTCGGCGATCATGCCGCAGTACTTCAGGATCTCCGGCGCCCGCGTGTACTTCTCGACCGGCATGTAGCCGACCTCCTCCAGCAGCGGGAGGTAGACATAGCTCTCGATGTCGCAGGCCGCGCCCGGATAGCGGTTCCAGTACCAGGTGCCGCCGAAGTCGCCGCCCTTCTCGATCATGCGGATGTCCTGGACGCCCGCCTCGCGCAGCCGCGCCCCGGCCAGCAGCCCGCCGAACCCGCCGCCGATCACCGCCACCTCGACCTCGTCCGTCAGCGGCGCACGGCTGAATCCCGGCTCGACATAGGGATCCTCGAGATAGTGGGCGAAGCGGCCCTTCATCTCGACATACTGCTCGTTGCCGTCGGCCCGCAGCCGCTTGTCGCGCTCGGCGCGGTAGCGTTCGCGCAGGGCGCGGGCGTCGATCTCGGCGGTGTCGATGGGTTCGGCGGTGTCGGACATAGGAGGGACTTTCAGTCTGATCGGATCGAGTGTGAGATTTTGACGCTGGGGCAGGTCAAGCCTGTTCGGCGGGCCTGGAAAGGGCCGCGGCCAGGGCCTTGTCGCGGTCGGCCTGGCGACGGGCCTGCTCCTCGGGGTCCCAGCTGTGGCGCGGGCCGACCAGCAGGCCGCCGTCGACCACCAGGTGCGCGCCGGTGACGAAGGCGCTGGCCGGGCTGGACAGGTAGACGGCGGCCTGGGCGATGTCGTCGCCCTCGCCGGCCTTGCTGACCGGCTGGGACTGGGGCGCCTGGCCGCGCATGTGAGCCTTGACCGCGGCCTTGACCCGGCCGGGCATCTCGCCCGGCGTGAAGATGTCGGTGAGGATGAAGCCTGGGCAGATGGCGTTGACGCGGATCTGGTAGCGGGCCAGTTCGGCTGCGGCGCATTTGCTGAGATGCAGCACGCCGGCCTTGGCGGCCGAATAGGCGATCGGCCCCATGCCGGCCGACAGGGCCGCGACCGAGGCGGTGTTGACGATGGCCCCGCCGCCGCGCGCCTTCATGTGGGGAATGGCGTAGCGCATGCCCAGCGCCACCGAGCGCAGAAGCAGGTCCTGGGCGGCGTCCCAGTCGCGGCCGGTCATCTCCTCGAGGGTGACGATGGGGCCGGCGCTGCCGGCGTTGTTGAACAGGATGTCGAGGCCGCCGAAGGTCTGGGCGGCGATCTCCATGGTGACGGCGATGTCGTCCTCGCTGGTGACGTCGCAGCGATGGAAGCGGACCGCCTCGCCGAACTCGGCATCGAGGGCGCGGCCGGCCTCTTCCTGGATGTCGGCGGCGAGCACACGGGCGCCGGCCTCCACGAAGCGGGCCACGCTGGCCCGGCCGATTCCCGCCGCCGCCCCGGTGATCACCGCCACCTTGCCCTGCAATATCCCGACCATGCCGACCGTCTCTCCCCGCTTTTCCTGAAAGGATAACGGCCTATTGCGGTGCAGCAAACCGCAAATTCGAAAAATCTCGCCCGGCCCTAGGGGAAAGGGGCCGTGAGCCATGCCGCTTGCCGGAACGGGCGGTCAGGTCGAGGCGGGGCCGGCGGCCAGAAGAGCTTCGGGATCGAGGCCAAGCTCGCTGACCCGCGCCTTCCAGCGCTCCAGCGCGTCCCAGTAGTAGTCGAAGATGCAGGGGCAGCAGCCGCGGTTGCAGCACATCTCCGGCTCGGGCTTCTCGGGCGGGGCCGGCGGTCTGGCGGGCGGGGTCATGTCGTCGCCGCGGGCCCGCGCGCCAGCATGGCCCGGGAGACCGCATCCTGCATCCAGTGGACGATGCGCCGGCCGGCCTCGGCCGCGGCGTCGGGGTCGCGACCGGTCAGGGCGTGGGCCAGGGCCCGCCACTCGGCGATCGGGCCCGCGCCGGGGTCGCGACCCTCCAGGCCGGCGACGGCGTAGCGCCAGTGGGTCTTGCGGTAGACCTGGCCCAGCATGTCTCGGGCGTCGGGGCTGGCGTGGACGGCGAGCAGCCGGAAGATCTCCCCGCCCTGCCGGGCCAGGGCGTCGGCCGTCGCCCCCGCTTCGGCCGCAGCGACCAGGGCCTCGATGCGGGCGGCGATCTCGCCGACCTGGGCGTCAGAGGCGCGAAAGCAGGCGAACCTGGCCACGGCCCCGCTGAGGGCGGCGCGCAGCTCGTAGAGATCGAACATTTCCTGGGCGCTGGCCTCGGCGACGCAGGCGCCCCGATTGGCCTCGATGCGCACAAGGCCGTCGTCGGCCAGAATGCGCAGCGCCTGCCGCACGATCGTGCGACCCACGCCGTGCTCCTGCGCCAGCCGCGTCTCGCGCAGCCAGGTCCCGGCCGCCAGTTCGCCCATCTGGATGCGGCCGCGCAGGCGGTCGGCGACCCGGTGTGTGGCGTTGTCTGGCGGGCCTGCGGTCAGGGGATCACTCGGCGGTCGTGGATGAAGTCGATGTCGGGATTCTCGCCGATGAACATGGACCGGGTTTCTCCGAACGGGAAGGTCCCGCCCCAAGCCGGCGCGGTGAACCTCGGCCCGCCGACGAAGGCGGCCTTCCAGGCGGCATAGTCGTCGAACCAGAACTCCGCCACGCGCGGATAGGGCGAGGTCTCGTTGACGGCCCTGTAGAGCGCCAGGCGTCGCAGGCCCTTCGCCTTGGCCAGTTCCGGGCCGTGGACATCATTGAACCAGGCGTCCCCGGCATCGGCCGCCGTTCCGGGCGGATAGCGGAAGAACAGGATCCAGCGCAGGTAGGGCGTTTCCTTCGGCGGCGTCGGACCGGAGAGGAACAGCTTGTCCGGATTGACCGGCAATGTCGCCGTGGTGGTCTCGAACGGCGCGTTCTCCCACCCGCCCGGCGGCGGGGTAAAGGAACTGAGGCCGCCATAGACGTTGTTGGGCCGGCTCTCGCGGAAGTCTGCCAGGGAATCGAACTGGATCTCGGTCATCCGCCCCTCGCGCACGCCCAGCGCCCGGGCCTCGGGCGGCGCCGCATAGCTGCGGAAGGAGACGTAGTTGCGCTGCCAGGCCTTGAAGGCGCGGCGCACCTCCGGGGCGTGGAAGGTCATGTACCAGCGGTCCAGCGCCAGCATGTCGAAACCCGGCTTCGGCTCGACCAGGATGTAGTGCTTGATGGCCCCGACGGCGGCGGCCGGCCGTGCGGCCAGGGTCGCGGCGGCGCCGGCCAGCAGGGCCAGTCCGGATCGGCGGGTGAACTGAAAGCTCATCGGGTCTCCTCCTCGGGCAGGGCGAGCGCGACCAGCCGGTGCGGCTCGTCACGCAGCCCCATGCCGCAGATGATGTACTGGCGACCGCCGGCCATGCCGCTCATCGGCGGCCCCAGCGTCCCGCCCGGCAGCGGAATCTCGGCAATCACCTCGCCGGTGGCCTTGTCCCAGGCGCGCAGCACCTTCTTGCCGAACCGCCGGTCGTGCGGCCCCTCGCCAAGGAACAGCAGTGTGCGCGTCACCAGAGGGCCGGTGCGTCCCATCGAGCCGATCCAGCCCAGGTTGAACCGCTTGATCGCCGGCGCCTCCGAGGCGCCCGGGCCATTGGCCTTCATCCAGAGGATTTCCCCCCGGTTGAGGTCGATGGCGGTGATCCGGCCATACGGCGGCTTGAACAGCGGCAGCCCGCGCGGCCCCATGACGATCCGCGAGCGACCGGCGATCTCCTCGGTCTCGGCTTCGCCCGAGATGGCCTGGCCGTCATCGTCGAGCGCCATGGAGGCGACGTTGGAAACGGAGGGCACGTACAGCACGCCCGTCTCCGGATCGACGCCCGCCCCGCCCCAGTTGGCCCCGCCCAGCCAGGCCGGCCGCAGGATGGTGGGCCGCTTGCCATAGGGCATGAACAGCGGGCCATGGCTGTAGCCTTCCAGGATGGTCTCGGCCTCGGCGCGGATCTCCGGCGTCAGGTCGATCAGCATGTCCTTGCTGACGCCCTGCGGCTCGAAGGGCGGCGGGCGGGTGGGGAAGGGCTGGGTGGCGGCGGTGCGTTCGCCCTTCAGCGGCGACTGCGGCACGGCCCGCTCCTCGATCGACCAGACCGGCTCGCCGGTCTCGCGGTCGAAGACGAAGGTGAAGCCCTGCTTGGTGACCTGGGCGACCGCCCTGATCGTCCGGCCGCCGACCCGGATATCGACCAGGTTCGGGGCGCAGGGCAGGTCATAGTCCCAGATGTCGTGGTGCACGGTCTGGAAGTGCCAGCGCAGCTTGCCGGTTTCGGCGTCCAGCGCGATCAGGCTGTTGCCATAGAGATTGTCGCCCGGCCGGTCGCCGCCATAGAGGTTGTTGGTCGGGCAACTGCCCGGCAGATAGACGAGGCCCAGCGCGTCGTCGGCGCTCATCGGCGCCCAGATGTTGGCGTTGCCGGTCCGCTCCGCCGAGCCCTCCAGCCAGGTCTCGTAGCCGGGCTCGCCCTTCATCGGGATGGTGTGGAAGGTCCACTTCAGGGCCCCGGTCCGCACATCGAAGCCGCGCACGTCGCCGGGCGGCATGAGCGACTTGATCGGCCGGTCGTGGATGTACTGGCCGACCACCACGACATCGCGGCAGATGGTCGGCGGCGAGGTGACGCCGAACAGGTTGACCGGCTCGTCCGGCAGCGGCCGTTGCAGGCCGATCGAGCCGATATCGACCTCGCCGTTGACGCCGAACCCGGCCACGCGCCGGCCGCTGCCGGCTTCCAGCGCGATCAGGCGGTTGTCGCCGGTGGCGATCAGGATGCGGCGATCCTCGCCGTCGGCCCAGTAGGCGACGCCCCGGTGCTGGAAGCCCTTGGAGGTGAACGGACCCCGTTTCCAGCTTCCCGGATCGTGAAGCCAAAGCGTCCGGCCGGTGGCCGCGTCGATCGCCGCCACCTGGCACATGGCGGTCGAGACATACAGGACGCCGTCGATCATCAGCGGCGTGGCCTGGAACTCCCCGGGATTGAGCTGGGGGTTGGCCTTCAGGATCTCCGCGTCGGGCGAGGTCCATTCCCAGGCGATCTTCAGGCGGCCGGCGTTGTCGCGGTTGATCTGGTCCAGGGGCGAGTACTTGGCGGCGGCGTTCGTGCCGCCATAGGCCGGCCAGTCGCCGTTCGCCGCCGCGCCCGCGCCGCGACGCGACGCCGTCGCGCACCCCGGCGCCAACAGGATCGCCGCCGTCCCCGCCAGCAGTTCGCGCCTTGTCCGTGCCATCGCTCGCCCCCCATCAGTGGCAGACAATATGCACAATATTGTTGAACAATCTAGAGCGGGGTCAGGGCGATCACCAAGCCGGCCATGATCGCCAGCAGCAGGGTCTGGCCCAGCAGCAGGATCACCGGGCGTGGCCCCAGGCCCACGAGCGCGGCCAGCGAGGTGCGCATGCCGAGCGCGGCGATCGCGGTGATCAGCAGGGCTCGCGAGGCCGTGGCCAACAGGTCGGCCGCCGCCGATCCGATGAGGCCGAGGCTGTTGGCCGCCGCCAGAAGCCCGAACACCAGGACAAAGCCGGGCAGGGGCCAGCGCCCCGCGCCGCTGTCCGCCGCCGCGCCGCCTCGCCAACGCCGGGCGCATGCGGCGACGATCATCACCACCGGCGCCAGCATGGCCACGCGCATCAGCTTGACCACCGTGGCCGTTTCGCCAGCCTGGTCCGACAGGCTGTATCCGGCGGCGACGACCTGCGCCACGTCGTGGATGGTGGCGCCCAGGAACCGTCCCGCCTCGGTCTGGTCGAAGCCGGCCACAACGGCCAGCGGGGGATAGGCGATCATCGCCAGGGTGCTCAGCGTCGTCACGCCGACGATGGTGAAGGCCGTGTCCCGCTCATCGGATTCCCGGTCCCGCCCGGGGGGCAGCGCCTGGCTCAGGGCCATCGCCGCCGAAGCGCCGCAGATCCCGACGGCGCCGCCTGTCAGCACCCCGAACCGTCCCCCCAGCCCCAGGGCTCGCGAACCCAGTATGCCCAGGCCGATGGTGGCGGCGACCCCGGCTGCGATCAGCAACACCGTGGCCGGTCCGACCGCCACGATCTGCTCGACGCTGATCCGCGCCCCCATCAGCGCCACCGCCGCCCGCGTCAGTCCGCCTGCGGCGAAGGCGGCGCCGGGCGCGCAGCGTCCCTGTTCGCCGACGAAATACAGCGCCATGCCCAGCAGCAGGGCCAGCAGCAGCGCGGGGCCGCCGTAGTGCTCCGACAGGAAGCTGGCGGCCAGCGCTGTCACCGCCGCCGCCAGCACGCCTGGCCACAGCGCGATCAGCGCGGCGATCCGGCGGCGCGGCGCGAGGATGGAATGAAGGGGCCCCATGGACCCCTCCAGACATCATTTGTCAATTATTGACAATAGGCTTGCCGATCAGGCGCAGACCTGGCCGGGATTGGAGCGGTTGTGATGGGTCACCTCAACGCGGCAGACCCACTCCACGCCGTCCTTGCTGCAGTTGCTGGCGTCGGGCTGGTTGTAGCAGCGGTTGGCCGACCGGGCGCGCGCGGCGGCGCGGCGTTCGGCGTCGTTCAGGGCTTCGGACCGGGTCGAGCCATAGCCCTTGACCCAGTCGCCGGCCACGGCCAGCCCGGCGGTGGCCATCACGGCGCCGACGGTGGCCACGGCCAGCAGCCGGCGATGGCGCGAGGTGAGTTTGATCATGTCGGTCTCCAATCGTGCGGGATGATCCCGTCCCCGATCCGAGCCTAGGCGAACGCCGATCCCTGACGATCCCCATTTGCGGGGTAGCCACCCGGGCCCGTCATCCTGAGCAGCGCGCAGCGCGTGTCGAAGGACGCACCCTGCAAAGCCCTCCCCCTCGATGGGGGAGGGTTGGGTGGGGGTGTGCGCGGAGGAGGTCCGGGCGGATCATGAAGGGGCGATGGCGCCCACTTCGGTCTTTCCAGGCAAACCGGGGATACACCCCCAACCCTGCGATGGCCCCCATTGAGGGGGAAGGGTGGTGCGTGCTTCGACACGCGATCCTTCTGATCGCTGCTCAGCATGACGTAGAGGGGTGATGGGCGCGGTGTTCGTCATCCTGAGCAGCGCGCAGCGCGTGTCGAAGGACGCCCCCTCCAAAGCCCTCCCCCTCGATGGGGGAGGGTTGGGTGGGGGTGTGCGTGGAGGAGGTTCGGGCGGATCATGAAGGGGCGACGGCGCCCTCTTTCACTCCGCCGGTCCCCACCGGGGATACACCCCCATCCCCAACCCTTCCCCCATTGAGGGGGAAGGGAGTGGTGCGCGCTTCGACACGCGATCTGCCGATCGCTGCTCAGCATGACGAAGGGGGGTGAGCGCCCACCAAAGCCCGTCATCCTGAGCAGCGCGGAGCGCGTGTCGAAGGACGCAGGGTGGAAGAGCCCCCTCAGTCGGCTTCGCCGACAGCTCCCCCAATCCGCTGCTCCGCAGCGGGGGAGCATCTTCGACCGGTGCGGCCACCCCCTAAGATCCTCCCCCGCCCGCTTTGCGGGCGAACAGGGGGAGGGGGCCCGCGCGCGGATACGCGCGTGGGGGAGGGGGCAGCCCCCCGCCCCAAACACCCTCACCCCATCGCCGGCCGGCGATCCTTCCACGGCGCGGCCGGTTCCAGCTGCGCCGCCAGCCGCAGCAGGCCGGCTTCGTCGGCGGCGCGGCCGGCGAACTGGATGCCGATCGGCAGGCCTTCGCGGCTCATCGCCAGCGGCACGCTCATCGCCGGCTGTCCGGTGACGTTGAACAGCTGGGTGTTGGGCATGAAGTCGAACAATCGTCCGGCATAGCCGCCGAGGTCCAGCGGGTCGCCCCGCAGGCTGCCGCGCCGCACCGGCGGCTGGCCCATGGTCGAGGACAGCACCATGTCGAACCGCTCGAACACCGGCGCCACGGCGCGGCCGGCGGCGTGGGCGATCTGCATCGACTGCACGAACTGGCCGCCGCCCACCTTCTGGCCGCGCCGGTACATGGCCATGGTCACCGCATCCACCTCGCCCGGCTCGATCGGCCGGCCCCGCCGGGCCGCCTCGCCGTCGAGGGTGGCGGCGATGCTGGCGGCGATCACCGCGCCGGTGGCTTCGCGCAGGGCCGCGAAATCAAGATCCAGCCGCACCTCCTCGACCGTATGGCCCAGGCTCTCGCAGAGCCGCGCCGCCGCCTGCACCGCCTCGGCGCACTGCGGGTCGGTCGCCGTCCCGTCCAGCGCGCCCGGGATCAGGCCGATGCGCAGCCGCCCTGGCTCGCGGCCCGCCTCGTCCAGGAACGGCCGCGCCGGCGGGTCCAGCCAGTAGGGATCGCCGTCGACCGGCCGGCAGGCGACATCCAGCAGGGCGGCGCTGTCGCGCACCGTCCAGGTCACCGCATGCTGGATGGAAAACCCGCCCCAGCCCTCGTCGGCCGGCGCGAAGCTCACCCGTCCCCGCGTCGGCTTCAGCCCGAACAGCCCGCAACAGGCGGCGGGCATGCGAATCGATCCGCCGCCGTCGCTGGCGTGCGCCGCCGGCAGGATGCCCGCCGCCACCGCCGCCGCCGCGCCGCCGGACGATCCGCCCGGCGTATGCTCCAGGCTCCAGGGGTTCAGCGTCGCGCCGAACAGCTCCGGCTCGGTCACAGGCTCCAGCCCGAACTCCGGGGTGTTGGTCTTGCCGAAGATGACCAGCCCCGCCTCGCGATAGGCGGCGGTCAGGGCGCTGTCGGCCGCCGCCACGGCGCTGGCGAACACCCGCGAGCCCGAGGTCGTCGCCGCGCCCTTCACCTGGGCGCCGATGTCCTTGATCAGGAACGGGACCCCGGCCAGCGGCCCGGTCGGCCCGGCCTTCGCCAGCTGCGCCCGGGCCTCGTTCGACAGGTCCAGGATCACCGCGTTCAGGGTCGGGTTGACCGCCGCCGTCTGCGTCAGCGCCGCCTCGAGCACCTCGGCGGCGCTGACCTCGCGCGCCGCGATCAGGCCCGCCAGGCCGACGGCGTCATGGGACTGGTATTCCTGCTGGTTCATCGCGCCCTCCCGTTCCTGTTCATTTGTCCGCCGCCTTATCCGCCCGGCGGCGGCTCTGATCCCCGGCCGTCCCTCACCACCGATCACGCTCGCGAAGGCGAGCGTCCACATCGGCCCTGCGGTGCGGAACCCCTGTGGGCCCCCGCCTGCGCGAGGGCTTACGGTGGTTGAGTATGGAGCGCGGGCGCCGGCCCTGTCACCCGTCGGCCGGTTCAGGCCAGGATGTCGAGCAGGGTACCGGTCATCCGGTCGGCCGTGCGGATGACCGCGGCGTTGGCCTTGAAGGCGGTCTTGGCGCTGATCTGTTCGACCGCCTCGACCGGCAGGTTGACGCGCGAGCCCTCGGTTCCCCACAGCGCCGTGCGCTGGGCGCTCTGGTCCAGGCGCTGGGCGGCGCTCATCAGTCCGGCGGTGGCGATCGGCGTGATCCGCATGTCGCCATTCTGATGCAGCCACGGTTAAGCGTCGGCTTGGAAGCAGGGTAAATTTCAACGCGGCCTTTTCGCCGCCGCCGCCCGGTGATTTAACCGGACCCGATGACCGGCAAGACTGAAAGCCCGACCGAACCCTTCAAGCGCGCCCTGGCGCACGCCGCCCGCTCGCTGGCCGAGACGCCGGACTTGGAGGTGGTGTTCTCGGGCGATGGGCCGCAGCTGTCGGGCAACCGCGCCGTCCTGCCCCATCCGCCGCGCGATCTGACCGGACCGGAAGCCGCCCGCATCCGCGGCCTCGCCGACCAGATGGCCCTGCGTCTGGCCCACCATGACGCGGCCGCCCATGCGCGCGGCCGTCCCGCCTCGCCCCAGGGCCAGGCCATCTACGAAGCCATCGAGCAGTCGCGCATCGAGGCCATCGGCTCCAATGCCCTGGGCGGCGTGCGCGGCAATCTCACTGCGGTTCTGGAACAGGCCATCGAGCGCAAGGGCCTCGCCCGCATGCAGGATCGCGGCTCGGCCTCCATGGCCGATGTGCTGTCGCTGATGGTCCGCGAGCGGCTGACCGGCCAGGCGCCGCCCGACGGGGCCAAGGCCGTGGTCGACCACTTCCGCGCCGAGATCGAGACCAAGGCCGGCGCCGACCTCGACCGCCTGCTCGCCTCCATCGACGATCAGGCTGCCTTCGCCCAGGTCACCCGCGCAATCCTGCGCGACCTCGACATGGGCGACGAGGGCGCCGATCCCACCGACTCGTCCGAGGACGAGGAGGGCGACGAGGAGCAGAGCCAGTCGCAGGACGACAATGACGGGGACGGCGAGGGCGAGTCCCCCGAAGGCTCCTCCATGCAGGAGACCGAGACCAGCGACCGCGAGTCCGAGGACGGCGACGAGCAGGCCGTCGAGGTCGAGGACGACGACGCCGAAGTCTCCGACGAGGCGCCCGAGATGGGCGACGGCGCCAAGCCGGCCCGTCCCGATCCCAAGGACAGCGGCCGGCCCGAGCCGGCCTACCGCGTCTTCTCCACCAACCACGACGAGATCGTCCCGGCCGAGGACCTCTGCGACGGCGAGGAACTGACGCGGCTGCGCGCCTATCTCGACCAGCAGCTCGCCAGCCTCTCCAGCGTCGTCTCGCGCCTGGCCAACAAGCTGCAGCGGCGGCTGATGGCCCAGCAGAACCGCTCCTGGACCTTCGACCTGGAGGAGGGGATCCTCGATGTCGCCCGCCTGCCGCGCGTCATCATCGATCCCACCGCCCCGCTGTCGTTCAAGCAGGAAGAGGACACCACCTTCCGCGACACGGTGGTGACCCTGCTGATCGACAATTCCGGCTCGATGCGCGGGCGGCCGATCATGGTCGCCGCCGTCTGCGCCGACATCCTCGCCCGCACGCTCGAGCGCTGTGCGGTCAAGACCGAGATCCTCGGCTTCACCACCCGCGCCTGGAAGGGCGGCATGAGCCGTGAGGACTGGATCAAGGCCGGCAAACCGCCGGCGCCGGGCCGTCTGAACGACCTGCGCCACATCATCTACAAGGCCGCCGACAATCCCTGGCGCCGCGCCCGCCGCAATCTCGGCCTGATGATGCGCGAGGGTCTGCTCAAGGAAAACATCGACGGCGAGGCGCTGATGTGGGCGCACCAGCGGCTGATCGGCCGGCCCGAGCAGCGGCGCATCCTGATGGTCATCTCCGACGGCGCGCCCGTCGACGACTCCACCCTGTCGGTCAACAGCGGCCACTATCTGGAACGTCACCTGCGCCAGGTCATCTCCGACATCGAGACGCGCAGCCCGGTCGAGCTTCTGGCCATCGGCATCGGTCACGACGTGACCCGCTACTATCGCCGCGCCGTGACCATCGTCGATGTCGAGCAGCTGGGCGGGGTGCTGGTCGAGCAGCTCGCCTCCCTGTTCGAGGAAGAGCCCAAGGCCGTCGCCCGCTCCAAGGGCCTCTTGGCCCCGCCGCCGGTGACCCAGCCCGCGCCGCCCAAGGCTGCGACCCTGCAGGCGTTGCGCGAGGCGCTGACGTGAAGCGGTTCCTCGGCCTGATCGCGGCCCTGGCGCTCGCCGCCTGCGCCGCGCCGAGGGTCGAGCTTCCCGCCGAGCCGCAGCCGGCCGGTCCCGCCATCAAGCTCCAGGCCGTCGCCGTGCCGCTGGATACGCGCGATCCGGCCCGGGACCGCATCGGCGGCTTCGCCTATGCCGGCGGGCTGGCGATCACCAGTCCCGACAATGCCCTGTTCCACGGCCTGTCCGACATGAAGATCACGCCCGAGGGCGTGCTGGTGGCCGTCACCGACTTTGGCGATCTGGTCGAGATGCGCATGGACTTCGACCCGGCCGGGCGGCTGGTCGGCGTCACCGACGGCAAGATGTGGCCGCTCAAGGGTCCTGACGGCCAGGCTGTCCAGGGCAAGGCCCAGGCCGACGCCGAGGGCCTGGCCATCCTCGCCAACGGCGACCGCCTGGTCAGTTTCGAGCGCGATCACCGCATCTGGCGCTATCCCGCCGCCGGCGGCCCGCCCGTCGTCGCCCCGATGCCGGCAAACCTGTTTTCCGACAACGAGGGCATGGAGGCCCTGACCCAGTATCCGGTCGCCGGCCCCGACGCCTACCTCGTCGGCTCCGAGGAGGGCGAGGTCTGGCTCTGCCGCCTGGCCGCCGCCTGCCAGGCGTTCAGTGTGCTGGCCCTGCCGGACCTCGATTTCGCCCTGACCGCCTTCGCCGCCTTCGGCGACGGCTCGCTGGTCACCATCCATCGCGCCTACGATCCGGTGCGCGGCGCACGGGGCCTCATCAGCATCTATACCGCCGCCGCCCTCAAGCGGCGCACGCCGCTGCCGGTGGCGACCATGATGCTGGACGGCTCCCTGACCCGCGACAACTTCGAGGGCGTTGCCCTCGTCACCGGGCCGGGCGGGGTCTCCCGCATCCTCATCCTGTCCGACGACAACAAGTCGGCCAGCCAGCGCACCCTGCTGATGGCCTTCGACTGGACGCCCGGTCGGTGACGCCTGTCTGCGTCGGCGACTACCGGGCGCTGGCGCGTCGCCGGGTCCCGAGGGTTCTGTTCGACTACCTGGACGGCGGCGCCTACGCCGAGGCCACCCTGGCCCGCAACCTGTCCGACCTCGAGGCCATCGCCCTGCGCCAGCGGGTGCTGCGGGACGTCTCCAGCCTGTCGATGGCCACCGACTTCTTCGGCCTGCGGGCCAGCATGCCGCTGGCCCTGGCGCCGATCGGCATGGCCGGCATGTACGCCCGTCGGGGCGAGGTCCAGGCGATGCGGGCGGCCCGCGCCGCCGGCGTGCCGATGTGCCTGTCGACGGTGTCGGTCTGCGACCTGGCCGAGGTGACCCGCGACGGCGGCGCCCCGCCCTGGTTCCAGCTCTACATGATCCGCGACCGGGGCTTCATGGCCGAGGTGCTGGCCCGGGCCGCCGATCTGGGCTCGCCCGTGCTGGTCTTCACCGTCGACCTCCCCGTGCCGGGCGCCCGCTACCGCGACGCCCGCAACGGCCTGTTCGGCGCCGGGCCGGCCACCGAGATCGCTCGCGCCATCGATGGCCTTTCCCATCCCGGCTGGCTGCTGGACGTCTGGTTCGGCGGCGGGCCGCACCGGTTCGGCAACATCGCCGCGGCGATTCCCGAAGCCCGGGGCATCCTGGAGTTCTGGCCCTGGGTCGGCCGCAACTTCGACCCGACCCTGACCTGGAAGGACCTGGACTGGATCCGCGCCCACTGGAAGGGCCCGATCCTGCTCAAGGGCGTGCTCGACGCCGAGGACGCCCGAATGGCCGCCGACGCCGGGCTCGAGGGCCTTGTGGTCTCCAACCACGGCGGCCGTCAGCTCGACGGCGTGCTCAGCGGCGCGGCCGCCCTTCCGGCCATCGCCGAGGCGGTCGGCGAGCGCATGACGGTGCTGATGGACGGCGGCGTCCGATCCGGCCTCGACCTGCTCAAGGCGCTGGCGCTCGGCGCCGACGGCGTGCTGATCGGCCGGGCCTGGGCCTACGCCCTGGCGGCGCGGGGCGAGAAGGGCGTCGCCCATGTGCTCGAAATCATCCGTCAGGAGCTGGCCGTGGCCATGGCCCTGACCGGTTGCACCGACGTTCGCAAGGCAGGGCGCGACCTGCTGGCCTGACCGTCGTCGACGAATGTCGATTATCGACAACTTTCACGATGCGGTTCCGTCCGCCGCGCGCATCTCCCGTCCGGGGTTGATACAACCGACTACAGGCCCGTGGGGATCTGTACCCCAACATCGCCCCCCGCCTGTCACACCAACACCCACCCGCGACCTACCAGACCCCCGCATCCGGCCCACGGCTGTATAGCCACAATCCCTACGGCCGTGGGGCGCAACCGCCGCTGACCCCCCGTTCGGCGTTTTCCGCGGCGTGGGGGACCCCCATGCGCCGTCGCTACAACGCGAAACGGCCCGCGAGTCGCCTCGCGGGCCGTCGATCCGGAAGTCCGGAGAATTCGCTTAGGCGGCGGCCGTCTCGGCCAGCTTGGCCTTGACCTGGCGCTTGATCTTCAGGGCGCGCGGCGAGAGGTCCTCGTCCTTGGCCTTGACCAGGAAGGCGTCCAGGCCGCCCTTGAAGTCCAGGGTGCGCAGCGCCGCGTTGGTGATCCGCAGCTTGAACGACTGGCCGAGAGCCTCGGACTGCAGCGTGGCGGGCGACAGGGCCGGCAGGAAGCGGCGCTTGGTCTTGATGTTCGAGTGGCTCACGTTGTGGCCCACCATGGGACCGACACCGGTGAGTTCGCAGCGGCGCGACATGTCAGCGACCTTCAGAATAGTCATACGGACGCGCAAGGAGGCCCTGCGCGCGGGAGCGGCGTCTATAAGGGAAGGGGCCCTCGCGCGTCAACCCCGCCGGGACGGCTGACCCTGACGGGCGAAGGGACTTCAGCCGCCATTCATGCGCCTACATTATAGGGCATTCTATCTGACCGCCCTTGGAGACAGACCGATCATGACCCGCCCGGCCGCCCTTGCAGGCCTCGCCCTTGCCGGCGCCGCCATGCTGGCCATCCCCGCCTCGGCCTCGGGCCAGCAGACCGACACCATCCTGCCCGGCTACTGGGAATACCGCAGCAAGGTCAGCTACGGCGTCTCCAGCTCCAGCGTCGAGAACCGCTGCGTGAAGCCCGCCGACGTCGAGAAGTTCTTCAGCGGCCCCTCCAACCGACACTACAAGTGCACCTACCCCACACGCCGCGTGGGCAACGGCAAGGCCGAGTTCGACGGCGTCTGCGTCGACAAGCGCGGTCGCAAGGCCTTCGTCACCGCCTCCGGCACCTACAGCCCGAAGTATTTCCAGCTCAACGCCCGCATCAAGACCTCGATCATCGGCCTGCCGATCACGCCGACCGGCTCGATCGAGGCGCGCTGGATCAAGGCCGACTGCCCGCCAGAGCCGCCGAAGAAGCCGAAGAAGAAGAAGTCCTGACGCGCGCCCGGCTCATCTCTTGTGGTTAATCCGCGTTAAGATACAATAGGTTGCGGTGAACAAACGCCGAATCGAGCGAGGTCGCTGATTCGGTCATGATTCGTTTCGCGCCTGTTCGCCGGGTTCCGGCCGGGGCGTTAACCGCTTTCGGGGAGCCCGCCATGATCTCGTCCCTCCGCAGCCTCGCCGCGCGCTCCGCCGTCCTTGCCGCCGCCCTGGCGGCGCTTGCCGGATGCGGCGGCGCCGAGGCCGATGGCGACGACTTCCTGCTGGTCGGCGGGACCTTCGTCACCCAGAGCCAGGCCATGACGGACGTCCAGCCCGGCTTCGCCCCGGTCGAGGCGCTGGTCGTCCGCGACGGCAAGATCGTCTTCTCCGGCTCGCTCAGCGACGCCCGCGCCCAGGCGGCGGGCCTGCCCGAGATCGACATGAAGGGCGGGACCGCCCTGCCGGGGCTGGTCGACAGCCACACCCACCTGACCGGCGTCGGCCTGAGGGAGATGACGCTGAACCTCGACCAGGCCGCGTCCCTCTCGGACCTGACCACCGCCCTGAAGGCCCACGCCGAGGCCAACCCCGGCGCCGGACCGATCGTCGGGCGCGGCTGGATCGAGACCCACTGGCCGGAAATGCGCTTCCCGACCCGTGCCGACCTCGACGCCGTGGTCGCCGACCGGCCCGTGGCCCTGGAACGCGCCGATGGCCACGCCACTGTCGTCAACAGCGCCGCGCTCAAGCTGGCGGGGATCACCCGCGACACGCCCGATCCCGCCGGCGGCCGGATCGAAAGGGGCGCCGACGGCGAGCCGACCGGCATGCTGATCGACACCGCCGCCGGGCTGATCGACGCAAGGCTGCCGCCGCTCGACCAGGGCCGCCGCCGCGAGGCGCTGGAGCGGGCGGTCAAGCGCTACGCCAGCCTGGGCTGGACCGGCGCGGTCAACATGAGCACCTCGGCGGAGGACGTGACGATCCTCTTCGCCCTGGCGGCCGAAGGGAAGCTGCCGATCTTCGTCGATGTCTTCATGACGCCCGAGGATTCGGCCGAAGTCCTGCGTCGCGGGCCCTACAGCGACCCCTCGGGCCTTGTGCGGGTGCGCGGCGTGAAGCTCTACATGGACGGCGCCCTCGGCTCGCGCGGCGCCCTGTTGCTCAAGCCCTACAGCGACCTGCCCGCCAGCTCCGGCCTGCAGATCGCCGAGGAGGAGGCGACGCTCAAGCTGCTGCGCCAGGCGCTGAAGGTGCGCGCCGACATCGCCCTGCACGCCATCGGCGACGCCGGCAACCGCAAGGCTCTGGACTGGTTCGAGACCGTTCTGGCCGAGGACCCCGAAGGGGCCAAGGCCGTCCGCTGGCGCATCGAACACGCCCAGATCCTCGACCCGGCCGATATCCCGCGCTTCTCAAGGCTCGGCGTCGTCGCCTCGATGCAGCCCTCGCACGCCATCGGCGACCTCTATTTCGCCCCGGCCCGGCTGGGTCCCGACCGCCTGGTCGGCGCCTACGCCTGGCGCAGCCTGCTGGACAGCGGGGCGCTGGTGGTCGGCGGCAGCGACGCCCCTGTCGAGGTCGGCGATCCGCGCATCGAGTTCTATGCCGCCGCCGTGCGCAAGGACCTCAAGGGCGTCTCCGGGCCTGAGTGGCGCCCGTCCGAGGCGCTGGACCGGCCCCGCGCGCTTGGCCTGTTCACCTCCGGCCCGGCCCGCGCCGACCAGCGTCCGACCGGCTGGGGCACGCTGCACGTCGGCGCGCCTGCCAACATCTCCGTCTACGCCGTCGACCTGACCAAGGCGCCGGAGACGCAGATCGCCACGGCCCGGCCCCTCTTGACCATCGTCCGGGGCAGGGTGGTTTTCGACGGGCGTGCGGGCTGAATCGCCGCCGCCGCGCCTTGCCGCGCGCTGATTCCCGCCCCACCTTCGAGTCATGAGCGACCGCGCCACGGGACGGGCGCCGGCCCGGCTGATGGCTGTGCTGGGGCCCACCAACACCGGCAAGACCCATCTGGCCGTCGAGCGGATGTGCGGCCACGCCAGCGGCATGATCGGCCTGCCGCTGCGCCTGCTGGCCCGCGAGGTCTATGACCGCGTCGTCGCCATCAAGGGACCTCGCGAAGTGGCCCTGATCACCGGCGAGGAAAAGATCGTCCCGCCGCGCGCCAACTACTTCGTCTGCACCGTCGAGGCCATGCCGCTCGGCCGCGAGGTCGAGTTCATGGCCGTCGACGAGATCCAGTTGGCGACCGATCCCGAGCGCGGCCATGTGTTCACCCATCGCCTGCTGCACGCGCGCGGCCGTTCCGAGACGATGCTGCTGGGCGCCGGGACCATGGCCTCGCTTGTCCGTCGCCTCGTGCCCGGCGTCGAGATCGTCACGCGGGAGCGCTTCTCCAACCTGACCTATGCAGGCTCGAAGAAACTGACCCGCCTGCCCAAGCGCAGCGCCATCGTCGCCTTCAGCGCCGAGCAGGTCTACGGCATCGCCGAGCTTATCCGCCGTCAGCGGGGCGGAGCGGCGGTGGTCATGGGCTCGCTCAGTCCCCGCACCCGCAACGCCCAGGTGGCCCTCTACCAGTCCGGCGAGGTGGACTTCCTCGTCGCCACCGACGCCATCGGCATGGGCCTGAACATGGACGTCGACCACGTCGCCTTCGCCGGCCTGCGCAAGTTCGACGGCCGCCGCATGCGCTGGCTCCACGCCCAGGAGATCGGCCAGATCGCCGGCCGCGCCGGCCGCTTCCGGCGGGACGGGACCTTCGGCGTCACCGGCGAGGCCCAGGAAATCGACGAGGATCTGGTCGAGGCCGTCGAACAGCACCGCTTCGAGCCCGTCACGGCGGTAGAGTGGCGCAACAGCCGGCTGGACTTCGCCTCGGTCCCGGCGCTCATCCGCTCGCTGGGCGAGACGCCGTCGCGCGACGGCCTCAAGCTGTCCGCCGAGGCGCTGGACGAAACCGCGCTCAAGCGCCTGGCCGATGATCCCGACATCGCCGGTCGCTGCCGGCACCGCGAGCAGGTCGAGCGGCTGTGGGAGGTCTGCCAGACCCCGGATTTCCGCAAGATCGCCAGCGACGATCACATCAACCTGTTGCGGCGCCTGTTCCTCGACCTGACCGGTGGCGTCCGCCGTGTTCCGATGGACTGGATGGACGCCCAGTTCCGCGCCCTGGACCGCACCGACGGCGATATCGACAGCCTGGCTCAACGCCTGGCGGCCGTGCGGACCCTGACCTACATCGCCAACCGCCCCGACTGGCTGCACGATCCCGCCCACTGGCAGGGCGCCACGCGGGGACTGGAGGACCGCCTGTCCGACACCCTGCACGAGCGGTTGATGGCCCGCTTCGTGGACCGACGGACCAGCGTGCTGATGCGCCAGCTTGGCGAGCGCGATGTGCTGCTGGCCGGGGTCGCCGAGGATGGCGAGGTGACCGTCGAGGGGCACTATGTCGGTCGCCTCAAGGGCCTGCTGTTCGAGCAGCCGCGCGGCGTGACCTCGCTGGAGGACAAGGCTCTGCGCGGCGCGGCCCGCAAGGCGGTCGCGCCCGAGATCGCGCGGCGGCTGGGGGCGCTGGCCGCCGAGCCGGACGAAGCCTTCTCGATCCTGCCGGACGGTCTGGTCCTCTGGCGGGGAGGGGCGGCGGGACGCGTGGGGTCCGACGGTCGCCTTGCCCTTCTGGGCGATCTTGGTCCCGAACCGGCGCGCGAGCGGGCCCTGCGCCGGCTGGAGGCCTGGCTCGCTGCCGAGCGCGGCCGCCGGCTGGCGCCGCTGGTGCGCCTTGAAGCCGCCATGGCCGATGGGGGGCTCAAGGGTCTGGCCCGGGGGATCGCCCACCGCCTTATCGAGAGCGGCGGCGTGCTGCCGCGCCGCGCCGTCGAGACCGAAGTCCGCGCCCTGAGCCAGGCCGAGCGCCGGATGCTCAAGGGCCTTGGCGTGCGGATCGCCGCCTACAGCCTGCACCTGCCTGGCCTGCTGTCACGGTCTGCGATGACGTTCGCCCAGGCAACCGGGCCCGGACGGGATAGTCCGTCGCCGGCTCGCCTGTCGCCGCTGCCAGAGGCGATCGATGCCCGGGTCCTGGCGGCGCGCGGGCTCATGGCCTGCGGCGGGCTGGCCTGTCCTGTCGATCAGCTGGAGCGACTGGATACCCTGCTGCGCGCCGGCCCGCGCCAGGGCGAGGGCATCATCCTGTCGGACCAGGCCCGCGAAGAGCTGGGATGGTCCGCCGACCAGGCCGCCCGCATCCTGCGCGGTCTCGGCTACGCGCCGGCCAGCCGCGGCGAGCCGGTTGTCTGGCGGCGCAAGGGTCGGGCCGCGGCGTCCCGCAAGGCGGAGCGACCCGCCAATCCCGCCTCTCCCTTCGCCGCACTCGCCCAGCTGAAGGCCGCTCCGCCAGCTTCAGCTCGGGAGGCCAGGCGGCCCCGCCGGCGACCCCGTCGCCGTCCCAAGGCCGCGTCGTGAGCGATACCGAGCCTGCCGACCAGACCTGCCGCGCCGACGTCTGGCTCTGGCGAGCGCGCTTCTTCAAGACCCGCGCCCTGGCCGCCCGCTTCCTCGCCGACGGTCGGGTGCGCCTGACGCGGGGCGGGGTCGAAAGCCGGCTGGACAAGGCCAGTCGCACCCTTCACCCCGGCGACGAACTGGTCTTCGCCCTGGGCGGGCGACTGGTCGCGGTCCGCATGCTGGCCCCCGGCGAACGGCGCGGACCGGCGCCTGAGGCGCGCGCGCTCTATCTGCCCTTGGAGAATAACTGAGGCCCCGCGCCGGCCCGCCGCATTGACATCGAGACGCCGCCAAACGAAATACGCCCGCCCGCGATCACCCGCCCGCGCGTCTTCGTCTGTTCCGAGACCCTGATGACCTACATCGTCACCGACCCGTGCATCAAATGTAAGTTCATGGACTGCGTCGAGGTCTGCCCCGTCGACTGCTTCTACGAAGGCGAGAACTTCCTGGTCATCAATCCGGACGAATGCATCGACTGCGGCGTCTGCGAGCCCGAGTGCCCGGTGGATGCGATCAAGCCGGATACCGAGGACGATCCCGACGGCAAGTGGCTGCGCATCAACAGCGACTACGCCAAGGTCTGGCCGAACATCACGCTGAAGGGCGAGCCGCCGGCCGACAAGGAACAGTTCGAACGCGAGACCGGCAAGTTCGAGAAGTACTTCAGCGAAAAGCCGGGCAAGGGCTCCTGATTCTCCCCGAACGGCCAAATCGGCCCCTTTCGACCCCGTCAGGGTGTCGCGAGCCTGTCGCAAACCTTTCAATCGGCTGAATTTTGTGCTAATACACTGCCGACGCGGCGTTCTTCGCCGCGCCTCGGTTCAAGAACAGCCGCTCCCGAACGGCGCGCCCAGCGAAGGCGAAGGGTGTCCTAGAAAGACCTTTTGAAATCAGCAACCCAATCCCGCGCCTTCAGCGCAGGGGTTTTTTGCGCTGTTTCGAAAGGATTCGGTCGTGGCGCTCCGCGGAGAACGCGGAGGTGCAGGAGAAGAACGAGCTATGAGCAAGTCCGGTCTGGCGTTTTCGGTGGGCGACCACGTTGTCTATCCCGCGCACGGCGTGGGCTCGATCCAGGCGGTCGAGACCCAGGAAGTCGCGGGCATGTCGCTGGAAGTGTACGTGATCACCTTCGAGCACGAGAAGATGACCCTCCGCGTCCCGACCAAGAAGGCCGCCACCTCCGGTCTGCGTCCGCTCGCCGCCGAAGGCGTGATGACCAAGGCCTTGACCACGCTCAAGGGCCGGGCCCGGATCAAGCGCACCATGTGGTCGCGCCGCGCCCAGGAATACGAAGCCAAGATCAACTCGGGTGACCTGGTGTCGATCGCCGAGGTCGTGCGCGACCTGCATCGCGCCGAGAACCAGCCCGAACAGTCCTACTCCGAGCGCCAGCTGTACGAGTCGGCCCTCGACCGCATGGCTCGCGAAGTCGCCGCCGTCGAGCGTATCGACCGTGACGCGGCTCTCAATCTCCTGACCAAATCGCTCCAGAAGGCCGCCTGAGCCCTCCCGGAACGATCTGACAAGACAGGCGCCCGGTCTTCGCGGACCGGGCGTTTTTCTTTGTGATCCACCGTCTGGCCCGCCACGTATCAGCGGGCATGACAAGCACTGCGGTCACCAGCGAGACGGCGGAGCGCCGGTTTATCCGCCGGGCCATGCGCGCGCCCTTGCTGGCCGCCGAGCATGAGCAGGACCTTGCCCGCCGCTGGCGCGAGGCCGCTGACGAGAACGCCCTGCACGAACTGACCGGCGCCTACATGCGGCTGGTGGTGGCGATGGCCGGCAAGTTTCGCGCCTACGGCCTGCCAATGGCCGACCTTGTCCAGGAAGGCGCGGTGGGACTGATGCAGGCGGCCGCGCGCTTCGAGCCCGACCGCGGCGTCCGCTTCTCGACCTACGCCGGATGGTGGGTCCGCGCCGCGATGCAGGACTTTGTGCTGCGCAACTGGTCCATCGTACGCACCGGCACCACGGCGGCCGGCAAGAGCCTGTTCTTCAATCTGCGCCGCCTGCGCGCCCGGCTGGGCGACATGGAAGGGCGGCTGAGTCCCGAGGCGCGGGCCAGGATCGCCGTCGAGCTGGGCGTCGAGGAGGACGATGTCGAGGCCATGGCCGCCCGGCTCTCGGCCGGCGACCGCTCGCTGAATGCGCCGGTGGCCGCCGGCGCCGAGGATGCCTACCAGGACTTCCTGGCTGACGACGCGCCAACGCCGGAGCAGGAAGTCGAGGAGCGTCTGGACAGCCTGCGTCGCGGATCGGTCCTTACTGAGGCGCTTGAGGTTCTGAATCCGCGCGAGTTGACCATCATCCAGGCCCGCCGCCTGACCGACGAACCGCGCACGCTCGAGGCGCTGGGCGAAGAGCTGGGTGTGTCCAAGGAGCGGGTCAGGCAGGTCGAGCATGCCGCCCTGGCCAAGCTCCGCCAGGCCATCCTGCGCCGTCACGGCGATCCGTCCGCGGCCGGTCTGGTGGGCTGACAGGCGGTCTCGCGGGCTCCTAGGGCGCCTTGAGGACTTCCAGCATCTCCGGGTGGTCCAGCCGGATTTCGCCGTCGCGCCGGACATAGCCGCGCACCCGCACCAGCTTGCCTTCCAGGGCCGCCGGGCTTCGACCGGCGCTGTCGAAGTCCTGGATTGATCGCGCCGGGATGATCCCCAGCAGGCCCGAGCCGAGGTCGAGCACGCGGCCGTCCGAGCCGGTCCTCACCTGACGCACCTGCGCCTCGATCAGGTAGAAGCCCGGCGGCGCCGCCACCGCCTCGCGGGAGAGGAGTACGCGGTAGTCGTCCAGCGCCCACAGGCCGCGTTTCCGCGTTCGTCCCTGGCCTTCCCGGCGCAGCATCATGTCGGCCAGCGCGCGACTGTCGCTGAACGTCCGGACGCGCGCCGCCCCCTGCTCAAGCATCCGTCCCTGCACCCAGCGGCGTCCCCGCACCAGCCTGGCCTGCGCCAGAGTGCGTCCGAAGGGATCGGCCGCGGCGCCCGAGGCGAGAAGCTCGATCTCCTGTCCCAGCACCATTTCGGCCAGAAGCTGGCGCGACGCCTCGCCATAGGGCTGGTCCAACGGCGGCGCGACGATTCCGGCCAGCTTGACCCGCCGGCCGTCTTCCAGGCGCACTTGGTCGCCACTCGGCACCTCGACCACCTTGGCGTGGCCCTGGCTGGCCAGGGCGTCCAGCCGCGCGGCCTCGCCGCAGGCCGCGAGCGCCATGGCGCAGGCGGCGATAATGAACGCACGCAGGATCAATCTGCCTCCACCAGGTCTGTGTCGGGTCTGGCGTCGGTCTTCGCCGCGCCCGGGCCACGATCCAGTTCGGCCTTCAGCCGGTCCTTGTCCAGTTCGCCTTCCCAACGGGCGATGACCAGGGTGGCGACGCCATTGCCGACCAGGTTGGTCAGCGCCCGGCATTCGCTCATGAACCGGTCGATGCCGACCAGCACGGCCAGCGCCACGGCCGGGATGACGTCGACCTCCGAGATGGTAGCGGCCAGGGCGATGAAGCCGGCCCCGGTGACGCCGCTGGCGCCCTTGGACGTCAGCATGGCCACACCCAGCAGGGTGACGATCTGCAGCGCCGACAACTCGGTGTTGGTCGCCTGGGCCAGGAACAGGATGGCCAGCGTCATGTAGATGTTGGTGCCGTCGAGATTGAAGCTGTAGCCGGTCGGGATCACCAGGCCGGTCACCGACTTCGACGCGCCTAGCCGCTGCAGCTTCTCCATCATCTGGGGAAGCACCGATTCCGAGGAACTGGTGCCCAGCACGATCAGCAGCTCCTCGCGGATGTAGCGCAGGAACTTCCACAGCGAGAAGCCGGCCCAGGCGGCGATGGCGCCGAGCACGATGATCACGAACAGCAGCGACGTGGCGTAGAAGGTCAGGATCAGCTTGCCGAGCTGAACCAGCGTCGACAGCCCGTGTTCGCCGATGGTGTAGGCCATCGCACCGAAGGCGCCGATGGGCGCCAGCTTCACCACCAGGTGGATGATCGAGAAGAAGACCTTCGCCGCGCTCTCCAGAACGCCGGCGACCCGGTCGCCGAACTCTCCCAGCCGCGCGCAGGCGAACCCCGTCAGGATGGCGACGACCAGGGTCTGCAGGATGTTGCCGTTGGCGAAGGCGCCGAAGAAGGTGTCCGGGATGAGCGCCAGAAGATAGGCCGCCAGGCCCGGCTGCTCGGAAGCCTTCTTGGCGTAGCTGGCTGCGACCTCCGGATCGAGGTCGGCGGTGTTCAGGTTCATGCCGGCGCCCGGCTGGACGATCAGCGCCACGACAAGCCCGACCACCAGCGCGAAGCTGGAGACGGTCAGGAAGTAGCCCATGGTCCGGCCGCCCAGCCGCCCGAAGGCCGCCAGATCGCTCATCCGGGCGATGCCGCCGGCCACCGTGCAGAAGATCACCGGGGCGATGATCAGCTTGATCAGCTTGATGAAGCCGTCGGCGAACGGCTTGAGCGAGGCGCCGAACTCAGGCCACAGGTGGCCGACCAGGATTCCCAGCGCGATCGCCAGCAGCACCTGGACGTAGAGATGCCTCAGAAACCCCATGCCCCACCCCGAAATCCCGACCTGAGAGGGGCTTTGTCCGCCGCCCGATACAGGCTATCACCGCGCCCGTGCGGCCCGGTAGCTCAGCAGGATAGAGCAGCGCTTTCCTAAAGCGAAGGTCAGGGGTTCGAATCCCTTCCGGGCCGCCAGCTGGCCGCCGACGCATCGCCTGCCGCCGGCCTCGCAGGCCCCGATCACAGACCCGCGTCCCGCGAAAATGATGGAAAGGCGGGCGCCTGCGAATGTATATCGCCGAAGAGATGTGCGCCGAGGTGTCGGCCGCTCGACAGGATGTCACATGACCGCGACCGCCAGCCCCTTCCGACTGACGCACGTCCTGCCGGACAGCGAGATCGAGATCGACAATGTCGGTCTGAAGGAGCGTCTCGAGCGCGGCGAAGTCATCGTCATTCGCGGCGGCATGGAAATCGGCGGGGCGCTCGACCGCACCCGCACCGTGATCTTCGAGGCCATCGAGGAGGTGCTGGGCGCCGAGATCGCAGCGCGGGTCCGCGCCGAAGGCCTTGAGCAGATTCACACCATCGTCCAGGTGCCCGACATCAACAGGGTCCATACCCTCGTGACCCAGCGCCTCAAGCGCGAGTTCCTGCCGATCACCGAGCGTATCGTGCGCGAGACGTTCGGCCGCGAGAACTTCTGGATCAACTACAATGCGGTGATGCGCTTCTACGTCCCCAACGAGGTGATGGCGAAGGGCTTCGACACCCTGAAGGCAAAGCAGGGCAAGCTGGTCCAGCACGGGCCGCACCACGACATCTGGCAGAACGTCGCCCTGAACGCCCTCAACATCTGGATGGCGGTGGACCGGGTGACCGTCGAGAACGGCATGGTCATCTATGCCGAGCACTTCCCGAAGATTTTCCCGCGCGGCGGCGACCACGTCCGGATCGACCAGCACCTTGGCAAGCCCGTACGGACGGTCTGCGAACCGGGCGATATCGTCCTGTTCCACAGCCAGCACCTGCACGCCGGCATCCTGAACCGTTCGGACAAGACCCGCGTGGTCGTCACCACCCGGTTCTCGCTGGATGCGCCCGTTCAGCCCCGCCTTGGCGGCGCGGCCCGCTACACTTCCGCCGCCGCGATCAGGTCGGGCAAGACCTGGCGCGAAGATCTCTCGACCTGGCTGCTGGGCCTGAAGCCCGACAACATTCTTCGCCGGCTCGAGAATAACCGCTTCACGCGTGCGGCGATCGGGCGGCCGGGCGAGGAGAACCGGCGCATCAAGCTGTTCGACCCGATCCTGCGCCACAACTGGTACTCCGAAGCGATCGACCGCAGCGACGAGGCCTTCGCCGATCCCGCGATCCGGGTGATCGACAAGGCGACGATCGGCGTCACCGTCGACGGCGAGGAGCACGTCCTGTCCCGCTTCTGCCCCCACCAGGGCGCGGACCTCGCCTGCGGCCATGTCGCGGCCGGTCTGCTCCACTGTCCCTGGCATGACCAGCCGTTCGATCCCAAGACGGGCGAGGCTGTCGGTCCCTGCTCGGGGCTGAGGTCGCTCAAGCCGCGCCGCGCCCGCGCCGCCTGACGGCCTGCATGACCTATCGCAGCGACATCGACGGGCTGCGAGCGATCGCGGTCGCCCTGGTCATCCTGTTCCACGCCGGCTTCGCGACCTGGAGCGGCGGCTTCGTCGGCGTCGACGTCTTCTTCGTCATCAGCGGCTTCCTGATCACCGGCCTTCTCGCCGACGAGGCGCGGGGCGGGCGACTGGACCTCGGCAACTTCTGGCTCCGCCGCCTGCGCCGCCTGTTCGTGCCCGCCTGGGTCGTCATCACCTTCTGCCTGGTGGCGTTCTGGTTCCTCTATCCGCCCGACTACTATCGGGACCTGGCGGAGTCGGCGCTGGCTCAGATCGTCTTCGCCTCGAACTTCCTGTTCTTTCACGAGAGCGGCTATTTCGACACCGCCAGCCATGTGAAGCCGCTGCTCCACACCTGGAGCCTGGCCGTCGAGGAACAGTTCTACCTGCTGTTCCCGCTGCTGGCGCTGGTCTGCGTCAAACTCTGGAAGCGCCTTCCGCTCTGGCCGGTCGCCCTGCTCACCATCGGCTCGTTCATCCTGTCGGTCGTGGCGACGCCCAGTTCGCCCAGCGGCGCCTTCTTCCTGCTGCCCACTCGCGCCTGGGAGCTTGGCGTTGGCTGCTGTCTTGCCCTGTACGTACGGCGGGCGGACGCCGTGGTGCTCCCGGGCTGGGCGCGCGAACTGACCGCCGCTGTCGGCATCCTGGGCATTATCGTCGTCAGCCTCGTCTACGACACCCGCACGCCCTTCCCATCATGGACGGCCGCGCTTCCCGTCCTGGCGACGGCGCTGGTCATCTGGGCCGGGCAGGGCGGATCGACCTTTGTCGGGCGTTTGCTGAGCTGGCGGCCGATCGTCTTCGTCGGGCTGATCTCCTATTCGCTGTACCTCTGGCACTGGCCGGCGATCGTCCTGCTGCGGGCCGCCCGGTCCGAGCTGCCATCGGCCTGGGAGAATCTGGCGGCGGTCGGTGTTGGCGCGGTGGCTGCCTGGCTGTCCTATCGGTTCCTCGAGACGCCGGTGCGCCGCCGTCTCGACCTGTTCCCGAACCGCCGGCTGCTGGCGGGCGCTGCGGTCGGCGTTGCTGTCATTGCTGCGGGCGCCGGCGCCATCGCGGCCACCGGCGGCGCGCCGCAACGGCACGCGTTCAGTTTCGAACAGCCCAAGCCCTACGAACGACAGGCCGAGTGCTTCGACCGCTTCGACGCGGACGGCTCTGCGGTCTTCTGCGCGATCGGGCGGGCCGAAGGCCCTGTGGACTTCATCGCCATCGGTGACAGCCACAATCGCGCTCTGCTGCCCGCTATCGAGGCCATGGCGCTTCGCGAAGGCAAACGCGGCCTTTTCGCCTCGACCAGTGGGTGCCTGCCCCTGAAGGGCCTCTACATGCCGGGCGACCGCGCCGGCACGCGCAAGTGCCGCAGGATCGTCGAGCAGGCCTACGCCATGGCGGGGGCCGGACAGGGCAAGGCGCCGGTGATCATCCTCACCGCCCGTTGGTCCTACTACACCGGCCCCGCCCGGAGCGATGGAACCTTCAAGCCGGTGTCGCCGGCGCGCGATGGCGACGCCTCGCCGGCGTCGTCCCGCCGGGCTTTCCAGAGGGCTTGGAACGTCAGCATGGCCGACCTGACGGCGGCCGGCGCGCGGGTGATCGTCATCGACCAGCCTCCGCACCAGCCCTTCTATCCCGCCGAAACCGCCTGGCGGATTCAGGCTCTGGGTGCTGACCCCGACGCGGTGTCGGTCTCGCGACAGGATCACCAGAGGGACCAGCAGGTCGCCGACGCCATCATCCGCAGCACGCCAGGCGTCACCGTGATCGACCCGACGGACAGGTTCTGCGGCCAGGATCGCTGCCCGATGTTCGATGGCGGGCGCTCGCTCTACTTCGACGACGACCACCTCAGCCAGGCGGGCGCGGCGCGCATGGTCGATCTGCTCCGCTGGCCTTGGCCAGCATCCAGTTCCGCCGGGCCGACGTCCCCGGCGCCGTAATCCTGGGCGGCGGTCACACCCCGGTCGCCTCTGACGGGCAGGACTGCGTATTGCGGCCTCCTGGGGCCAGCAAGGGTTGAGGCAGGGGGTGCGGGCCGGTATAGGCTCCTCATATTGGGGGGTCGATGCAGCTGTTGCACCTGGGCTTGTGGAAGACGGCGACGACCGGATTTCAGGAGTTGATTTTCAAGCCGGATACGCGGCGGCCATACTACGGCGTCAAGGGCGAGCAGACTGACGCCTGGCGTCATGGCTGGATACGCAGGCTTGTGGACGGCCAGCTTGGCGGTGACTGGGCCGCAGGCGACTACGTTTTCTCCGACGAAAGCGCGCTGGTCCGGATGGGCGGACGCGCGAACCTAGGTGCGGTCGGCAGGTCTATCGCCCGATCCTTCAAAAGCCCCAAGGTGCTGTTGACGGTCCGCGAGCCGGCGAGCCTGCTGGTCTCCGCCTACTTCCAGAGTGTCGCGGTTCGCGGCCGCGCCGTCGGTGATGGCGACCACGGTCCCTCCTATCGCTTCGTCAAGTTTCCCGACTGGTGGCGCGTGCTGAAGGCCAGGCACGAGACCAGCCTGGCGGGCCTGCTCGACTATGTGTCGGTCCGCGACCAGCTGGCGCGCGCGATCGGGCCCGAAAACGTGTCCATCAGCCCGCTCGAGGAGATGACCTCGAACGCCGAGGGGTTCCGGGACACGATGCTGGGCCTTGGCTGTGACGCCGGGCTGGTCAGTCGCTTCCTCGCCCATCCCCGGGTCAATTCAACCACCGGCAGGCGGCTTCGTCGCAGCTGCGGTCCCCTGATGGCGTTCGGCAGAGGCCTCGATGTTCTCGATCATCCTGCCATCGAGAGGCTGGCCTACTTTGGCAGGGAGATCGACCTGGCGGCGCGATACCCGGACGTCATCGCCGAGATCCGCGAGGCCTATCCTTACGACCCCGCCGCCCTGACTGCGCCGCCGATCGATCCGGCGCGATCTAGGGTCGCCAGCCGAACGTCCGTCTGATCGACAAGCCACAGGCCCGGGCGCGGTTGACGCTCGCGCTGTTACATAATAACAAAAGTTACATGAGAAGGGACAGCCGACTTTCAGGCGTGCTGCACGTCCTGCTGCACATGGCCGAGCAGGACAGGCCGGTGACCGCCGAGGCTCTGGCCGGAGCGATGCAGACCAACCCCGTGGTCGTCCGGCGCGTCATGGCCGGGCTGCGCGAGCGGGGCTACGTCCGGTCGACCAGGGGGCACGGCGGCGGCTGGGAGATCGCCTGCGATCTCGCCGCCGTCACCCTTCGCGACATCTACGAGGCGCTCGGCGAGCCGACCCTTCTGGCCATGAGCCACCGCACAGAGGCGCCGGGCTGCCTAGTCGAACAGGCGGTCAACGCCGCGCTCGGCGCGACTTTCCGGGAAGCGGAGGCCCTGCTGCTGGCCCGCTTCGGCGAGGTCACGCTGGCCGACCTCTCTTCGGACTTCAATGCCCGCCTGGCCGCTCGGCCCGGCGCCAGGAGCGAGCTTGCCGATCATGCCGAATGAACCCTCTCCCGCGTCCGCAGCCGTCCAGGAAGACGGCGCTCTCCAGTTCATGCGCGCCTTCAGGGATCCGGAGGCGGTGGCCCGCTACACCGATGGTCCGCGCCGCTTCGTGCCTGGGCTGGAAGCGCTGCACGCCATGACCGCGATCCTGCTGGCGGAGCATGCGCCGGCAGATGCCCGGGTCCTGGTCCTGGGGGCAGGGGGCGGTCTGGAGATGAGGGCCTTGGCGCAGGCCCAGCCCGGCTGGCGGTTCGTCGGCGTCGACCCGGCCGGGCCGATGCTCGACCTGGCCGCGCGCACCCTTGGCGAGGACGCCCATCGCGCCCAGCTTATCGAAGGCTACATTGATGATGCGCCGGAAGGCCCCTTCGATGCCGCGGCCTGCCTGCTGACCCTGCATTTTCTCGACTTCGACGAGCGTGTGCGCACCCTCGGCCAGATCCATCGTCGCCTGCGCGCCGGCGCCCCGTTCGTCGCCGCCCACGGCAGCTTCCCCCAGGCCGGTGAAGACAAGGCCCGATGGCTGTCGCGCTACGCCGCCTACGCCGTGGCCAACGGTGTGGAGCCGCAGATGGCCGAGAATGCGCGCGCGGCCGTCGCGACCGCGGTCAACATGCTCGCGCCCGACCGGGACGAGGCGGCTCTGGTCGCCGGCGGCTTCGGCGAGGTGGAGCTCTTCTTTGCCGCCTTCACCTGGCGCGGATGGGTCGCGCGAGCCTGACCGGGCCGCGACCATCCACAGGTTTGAGCATTCGAATCGAGACTCGAATCGTCGGGCCGACTACGATATGTTCTTGTTATGTTCCATATCGCCGACATCACCCTCGAGCAGTACGCCCTGGCTGGCGAGAGCGGCTGTCCGTCGCGCACCCTGACGGCTTACGGCCCGCAGGCGGCCCTGTTGAAGGCGGGCGTGGTGGTCCGATTTCGCGACTTCCGGATGGACGGCGCGCCTGAGCGAGAGGCGCTCTGTCTGATGGTCGAGCGGACTGGAGGCTTCGTGGCCGCGGCCCTCGGCGATCCGGCGCCGCGCGATCGCCTGGCCGAAGGCTAGGACTTGTTGGGATAGCTGCGTTCCGCCTCTTGCCCCTTTTGGGCCGAGGTCCCAAGTTCCCGCCATGTCCAAGTCGCGTTCAGCCGGCAAGCCGTCCGGCATCTCCTGGCCAGTGCCTCCGATGATGACCGGGGACTGGCGTGTTCTCGATGATGCGCTCGCCCGCGAGTTCTTCAACGTGCTGGTCGGCGATCAGTCCCGCCCGCGCGAGATCGCCCACTCCGGGTCTCTGGACGCCTTCCGGCTGTTCCCCCTGTCCTGCTATCCGGGCTTCCTGTCCGTTGACGTGCTGCTGGGCGGCGAGGCCGGACCGCGCGTCATGTGGTTCCTGTACGGGCCCCAGGGGACCTTCCCGATCACCGGCCAGTCGGCGCTTCTCCACGACCTCAACGACCGGGGCCTGCTCTCGCTGGATAGCGACGCCGCTGCGATCGAGTATCTGCGGCTGTTCTGCTCGGCCGTCCATGGCGAGGAGGGACCATTCATCCTCGTCGAGGACATGCGTCGCTACATGGACCTGACGGGCGTCGTCCCCGACATCGGCGACCTTCTCTTCCGGCGGCTCAAGCCGCTCTCCTGCCAGGCCACCGCCGATGGGTGGATGCTGCAGGGGCATGTCCTCTATGGCGAGACCCTTTTCCGCGCCCAGTTCAACCTCACCCGGACGGGGCTGGTCGAGATGATCGACGATGAGGTGATCGTCGGTCCGGTCGCCGGCACGACTTTCATCAGCGAGGCCGGCATTCGCACGCCGAGCGCGCCAGCGTCCACCAATGGGGAGCGCGCCTGATGTCGGACAAGCCTTCCCGCGAATTCGGCGCATCGGGATCGCCTTACCGGCTCCCTGGCGACATCCCCGGAAACGGTGTCCTGGTCGGGTGGTCGCTGGAACTGGCGCACCGGCCGCGCAATCCCATCGGCTTCAGCTATGGCCCGAAGAAGGAGACGCCCGAGCGCGTCGTCGACCCTGTCCTCCTGGAAGGGGAAGGGCACCTGATCACCGTCGCCCCGACCGGGGCCGGCAAGGGCGTCGCCTGCATCGTCCCGGCGCTGCTTCGCTATGGCGGGCCGGTCATCGTCATTGATCCCAAGGGCGAGAACGTCGAGGTCACCGCCAGGCGTCGGCGGGAACTGGGCCAGACGGTCATCGTGCTCGACCCCATGGGCGTGACGGGCCAGAGCGCGGCTCGCCTCAATCCGCTTGATGTCATCGACCCCAACGGGCCCACGGCTGTTGATGACGCCGCCACCCTGGCCGACCAGCTTCTGGGCGGTGGCGATCCGCGCAACGCCTTCTGGGAGGGGCGCGCGCGCCAGCTCCTGACCGGTGTCATCCTCCATGTGCTGACCGACTTCACGCAGACGCACCGCACGCTGACCCAGGTGCGACTGGTGATCAACCGGGCCGCCGGGGACACGGCCGGGCTGATGGCGGCGCTGCGCGGGTCGCGCCATCCGGAGGCGCGCAACACCGCCGAACTGCTGGGCATCGCCGCGCCCGAAACCATCGGCGGTATCGTCGCCCACGCCCAGGAAGGGATCGACTTCATCCGGGGCCCGCTGATCCAGCGCGCGACCGAGGACTCGACCTTTGACCTCTCCGCCGTGACGCGGGGCGATCCGCTGTCGATCTTCATCGTCCTGCCGCCGCACATGCTGATCTCGCACGGGCGGCTGCTGCGGCTCTGGATCGGGGCCCTGATGATCGCGATCATGCGTCGTCGGGCCAGGCCGGCCCAGTCGACCCTGTTCATCCTCGACGAGGCCGCACAGCTTGGCCCCTTCAACGAGCTGCGCCAGGCGGTCACGCTCCTGCGCGGCTATGGCCTGCGCACCTGGAGCTTCTGGCAGGACGCCTCCCAGCTTCGCCAGCTCTATCCCGAGGACTGGCAGGTGATGGTCAACAACTGCAAGGTGGTCCAGTGCTTTGGGGCCAACACCATGCTGGCCGCCAACGACATGGCCGCCATCGTCGGTTGGCGGGACGGGGCCTCGGTCCTGAACCTGGCCCCCGACGAGATGCTGCTGCAGATCGCCGGCGACGAAGCGGTGGTGGCCAAGACGCCGAACTATCTCACCGACCCGGCCTTCGCCGGGATGTTCGACACCAATCCGTTCCACGACCCCAACCGCGACCCGGTCGGTCCCGCCCGGACCCCGATTGTCGCCTATGTGCGTCCGCCGCCAGGTACGGCCGGTCTCGCCACGGCCGGTCCCCTGTCCGATGCGCGCCCGCTGATCACGCCATCGAAGACCGCGCACGCGGCGTTGATGGACCGCATCCCCGTGCCCGAGCATGCCGCCATGGCGCAGCGGCTGATCGACTGGCACCGGCAGCAGACGGCATCCTAAGGGGTCAGTCGACCGCCGGGTCGAGCGACAGGGCGTAGAGGCCCGGCCGCTCGGCGACGTAGCCGCCGATCTCTGTCGGCTCGAAGCTCAGCACCGGCTTGCGCAAGGGGTCAATGAAGCGGATCTGCCCCTCGGGCCCCACTGTCCAGGCGGCGATATCGTCGCCCAGATCGAACAGGGCGGCGCAGTCGGCGCCGAGGTCGATCACCCAGCCGCCGATGGCCGGCTCCCGTGTCAGCGTCAGGCGGCAGACATCAGGCCCCTCGGTCGTCCTGGCCAGGGTGTATTCCCCCGCCTGATCCTCCGGCGGCGAAAAGGCCGCCGCGCCGACGAGGATGCCGGCGCCCAGCAGCGTGGCGATCGCCAACCGCCCGATCATGGCCGGCCTCTGGCCTGCCAGGCTTGGGACTGCGCCTCGACGATGGCGACGAGGTCCCCCATCGCGATGTTCATGTCCACCAGATGCAGGCCCCAGTTGGGGTCGGGCTTGCCCAGCACCATCACGTCGCCGACGATCGCGTCGGTGCGGGGATCGGCCGGATCGGCGTTGGTGGTCACCTTCAGCCAGCTGAAGTCGCCCTGCTGCACACATTCCAGCGTCAGGAGGCCGGGCGTCGTCACGAAGGGCGTGTCGACCGTCTTCCCCGTCGCCCATTCCTGGGGCTCGGCCGCCGTCTGGGCGCGACCCCGGCTCCAGAGATAGGGACGGCTCGTGCCGGCCCCGCCGGTTAGGGCCGCCGGATTGACACAGGCCGCGCGCTTGCCGGCCTGCTCGACCCTGCCGAAGCGGCTTGTGGCGGGTGGAGGCATGGTGTCGCGAAAGCTGACGTAGGCCACAAGGCAACCTGTCTGGCCCAGCTTCGAACAGCTTGGGATCGAGCCGAACATGCCCTTCTCGTCCACCGGCACGCTCATGCCGATCGGCATCAGCCCGACAAGCAGCTTCTGCGCCGGCTTGCCGTCGATCTCCTCGGCGACCAGCCTCTGCAGGACGCCCGAACCCTGGGAATGGCCAATCAGCACCACGCCCCGGCCCTTGTTCTCGTGCTTGAGGTACCACTGCCAGGCGGCCTTGACGTCATTGTAGGCCAGGTCGCGATCCGCGCCCGGATCCTGGCCCATCATGTACTGGCGCAGGGCGGTCAGCGTGACCTGCCGGTAGAGGGGCGCGAACGTGCGGCACACTCCGCCAAAGCGGGCGAACTGCACAGCGATCACCGACAGCTCCTCCGCATTGGCCGTCATGTCGCTGTTGGCGGTCTTGTCGTTCGAGACGGTGGGATAGACGTAGAAGCAATCGATGCCGGGGTCGGCCGCGCGCTCGAAGGGCTCGAGCGTAAGCGTTCCGTCGGCGGCGACCACAGTCGCAGTCTGTGGCGCGGCGCAGGCGTCGTCGGCGCGTCCCGGCAGGCACAGCCAGGCCTCGGGCCTTGAATAGTCATTGGGCGCCGCGCCCTGCGCCTGGGCTCCCGCCCCGGCCAGGGCGGCCAACGCCACCGCCGCTGCACCGATCGCCGCCAATGTCCGCCGCATCCCGCCTCTCCCTTGTGATTTCAGGGCAGAATGATCCGGCTACCTGCCGCCAGCAAGCGGCGAGGTTCAGGCGAAACGCTGGAAGTACAGTTCGATGATCCGCTCGTAGACCTTCTGCAGGCCGAAGATCTCCTCGACCGGAGCGCGTTCGTCGACCGCGTGCATGGTCGAGCCGACCAGGCCGAACTCGACCACGGGGCACAGGCTGCGGATGAACCTCGCGTCGCTGGTCCCGCCGGTCGTCGACAGATCGGGCTCGCGGCCCGTGCTTTCGCGCACCGCCTGGGCGATCACCTCGGTGAACGGGCCCTTCTCGGTAAGGAAGGCCTCTCCGCTGACCAGGGTCTTCAGCTCCACCCGCCCGGCAAATCCGTCACCGGCGCGGGCGCATTCCTCGGCGAACCAGGCTTCCAGTTCGGCGCCCTTGTGGGCGGGGTTGAAGCGGATGTTGACCCGCGCCGACGCCCGGGCCGGGATCACATTGGTTCCGGGATTGCCGACGTCAAAGGTCGTGACTTCCAGGTTCGAGGGCTGGAACTCGGGATAGCCGTCGTCCAGCACACGCGCCTGGAGCCGCGCCAGCAGGTCGACCAGCACCGGGATCGGATTGGCCGCGCGATGCGGATAGGCCACGTGGCCCTGCTTTCCTTCCACCGTGATCCAGGCGTTGATGCTGCCCCGGCGGCCGATCTTGACCATGTCGCCGAGCTCCGCGGCGCTGGTGGGCTCGCCGACGACGCAATGGTCGATCACCTCGCCCTCGGCCATCAGGGCCTCGACCACCTTGCGGGTGCCGTCCAGCGCCAGCCCTTCCTCGTCTCCGGTGATCAGGAAACTGATCGAACCCTTCGGCTCCCCCCGCGCCAGCACGGCCGACACGGCGGCGGTGAAGGCGGCGATGGCGCTCTTCATGTCCACTGCGCCCCGGCCGATCAGCACGCCCTCGCGCACCTCGGCGCTGAACGGATCCTGGGTCCAGGCCCCCGCGTCGCCGACGGGGACGACGTCGGTATGGCCGGCGAAGCACAGGTTCGGCCGCGCCATCCCGCGGCGCGCATACAGGTTCTCGATCTCGCCGAACCGCATCCGCCGACAGGCGAAGCCGAGCGCCTCCAGCTGTCGCTGCAGAACATCCATCGCGCCCTCGTCCGCCGGCGTCACGGACGGACGGCGGATCAGCGCCTGGGTCAGGGCCAGGGCGTCCAGGACGGCGGGGTCGGCGAGGGTCGTCATGACCCACTGCTTTAGGCGCGGGCTCGCTGACGCGCAATTTTCTCATCGCTCCCGACCGTGCCGTCCCGCCCGGTTTGTCCCGCCCGGACCGGGCGGCCCTTTCGTTGAGCCGACGGGCCGGCGCGGGCCTCATCGCGGCGTCGAACAAGAGGAGGACGCCATGCAAGCCAGCCCCCGCAACCTGCCCCCGCCGGCGCGTTTTGCGCTGTTCCAGCCGCCGCGCCGCCAGCGCTTCGGCCTGCCGGTCATCATCCGGCCGTCGGATCGCCCGCGCGAGGTGCGACCCAACCAGTACTTCCTGCACGTCCGATCAGTGTCGGCGGACGGGTTCTCGCACCTGTTCCAGTTCGCGGTCGTCGACGAGCCCGGCAACGTCGTGGTCAGCGTATTCGCCCGTGGCCGCAGCCCCGTCCGGGGCGGCCAGGCGCTGCCGCCGCCCCTGCCGGCGATCTGGTGGGAACAGCTGGACGAGGCACTGGCGCCCTGCAACGGAGGCTGGCTGGTGGCCTTCGGGCGCACGCTGCACGGCGCCTTCCTGCCGGACTCGATCAAGGACCGGGCCGCTAGCCTGGACTGCGCCCGCGCCCGGTTCATCAAGGTGGCGCGCCGGCGCGGCATCAAGGTGGGCGTCGGCGATGTGGCCGATGTCAACGACGCGCGGCGCCTGGTCGGCCTGCCGCCTGTCCGGTCGCCGGACGCCGCCCTGAGGGCTCTGGGGCTGCGCGAGCTCTGGCGCTGGATGGACGGGCCGTGACCGGTCAGCCCGGCCGCACCCCGTCCCAGAACAGCGGGCTGAGCGCGAAGAAGAACTGGTCGACGTCGCTCTCCGGGCCGGCGTACCAGAGCCCGTCCTCTGCGCGCTCCACCAGCCGCCTGTCGGCCAGCGCCGCCATCTTGCGTCGTACGGTCTCGCGGGGGATGCGGCTGATGTCCGACAGGCTCTGGCTGTTCAGCCCCTTGCGCCGGATGACCACACGCTCCGCCCCCTTGGCCCGGGCCTCGGCGGCGGCGTTGACCTGGGCGAGCTCGGTCAGAAGGATGACCAGATGCAGGGCGAACTGATCGAGGTCGCCCTCATAGCGTCCCCGCAGTCGACCCAGCACCTGCGAGAGCGATCCGCCCCAGCGATAGAAGAACCGGCTGACGTCGCGACCGAGATAGTCATCCAGCCAGTCCGCACGCCGATGCACCGGCCCTTGGCGAGTGTGAACGGAAGACGAATTGGGGCGGCCGCCAGAAGCCGCATTGAACCGAGCAAGGTTAATGGGCGCGTAACCATCGCATCTCGGCGCCTCGATAGTGAAATCGCCAGACATCGGAGCGGAATGGATCATCGATATCACAACTGCTTTCTTCATCCCGCCCCGAGGAAACGGGATGAAGCAGCAGCCAGCGCAGGTAAAGCCCAATATGGGGCTGGCCTGGCCTTTTCTGTGGATGGCGGTGGGCGACCTGAAGACTGCCTGTCGTTTGGCCGCCGACCGGCGCTATTCGGCGCAGCCGTTCTTGAACACCAGCACGCGCTGGTTGCTCGACTGGCTTCGGGCGATCTGGATCAGATAGCCGCTGTAGCCATCGGTCTGCACCTTGCACCAGAACTCCGAACCCTGCTGGCGGCATTCCTGGACCGCGACGCAGGTTCCCTTGCGGATTGTCGTCACGACGCTGGAATTCAGGCTGGCCTGCGAGCGCAGGTTCGCCGGCGTGATCACGCGCACCTGTGGCGGCGCCATCTCGGCCCGGGTGGCGCAGCGGTCGGAATCGCCGTGGCGCACGCAGTCGCCGCCGCCCCCGCCGTTCCACCCGCCATTGTCCCAGCCGCCGCCGCCCGGACGGTCGCCGCCGCCGCCGGGTCGACCGGGCGGCACGACGGGACCCGAGCCCTTGCGGGCCAGGCTGACCGAACGGCCGCGCGTATCGGTCCCGACCAGCTGTCCGCCACGCAGCCGCAGGCGCGCCTTCACGGTGCTCATGCCCTGGATCAGCACGATCTCGTCGCCTTCGATCCGGTAGCGGTCGACCCCGAACAGGTCGCCGGAACAGCCAAAGCTGCTGGCCTTCCAGGCGCCGAACCAGTCCTGGCTGGTCAGGGTGACATCGCAGGTCTGCACCGAACCGCTGGAGCCGGTGTGCTGGGCCCTCCATTCGCCCGAGACATCGCCGCCGCGCTGGGCGGAGGCCCCGAACGCGATGGCCGAGACCGCGACTGCCGCGGCAACGCCAAGAGCTGCCTTCCTGTGCATCATGTACCCCTCACGCTTCTGATTTCTGGGGCGCAAGGGGCCACGAAACCCCTTGCCGTGCAAGGGTTCGCCTGTTCGCAAAGTAGGCGGATCAGTCCCGCAGAAGGTCGTTGATGCTGGTCTTGGAACGGGTCTGGGCGTCAACGGTCTTGACGATGACGGCGCAGTAAAGGCTCGGCCCGCCATGCGGATCGGGCATCGCACCCGGCACCACCACGCTGTAGGGCGGCACGTAACCGCGATGGGTTTCGCCGGTCTTCCGATCGACGATCTTGGTCGATGCCGAGAGATAGACGCCCATCGACAGCACGCTGCCCTGGCCGACCACCACGCCTTCCACCACTTCCGACCGGGCGCCGATGAAGCAGTCGTCCTCGATGATGGTGGGATTGGCCTGCAGCGGTTCCAGCACGCCGCCGATGCCCACGCCCCCCGACAGGTGCACCCGCTTGCCGATCTGGGCGCAGGAGCCGACCGTGACCCAGGTATCCACCATGGTGCCTTCGTCGACATAGGCCCCGATGTTCACGAAGCTGGGCATCAGGATCACATTCCTGGCCACGAACGATCCCTGGCGCACGATCGCGCCAGGCACCGCGCGGAAGGCGGCTTCCTCGAACTGCGGGGCGTCCCAGCCGTCGAACTTGTTCGGCACCTTGTCCCACCAGGGGCCCAGCCCGCCGCCCAGCGCGCCGGCGCGCATCACGGTGTTGGGGTTGAGCCGGAAGGATAGCAGGACCGCCTTCTTCAGCCACTGGTGCGTGGTCCAGCCGTCGGCGCCCTTTTCCGCGACCCGGGCGGCTCCGCTGTCCAGCAGCGACAGCGCCTCCTCGACCGCCGTGCGGACCGGCCCGGTGGTGTGGGCGCCGATCGTATCGCGTGCGTCCCAGGCGGCTTCGATCTCCAGGGCGAGGTCGGCGGCGGAAACGGTGGTCATGCGGCGGTCTCCCGGAGGCGTGCGCCGGCCAGAAAGCCGGCGAGGTCGTCGGTGCGGTGGTGAACGAAGGGGGCGACAGACGCCGGGGCGTTCAGCCCGACCAGCACGGTCGTCATGCCCAGCTCGGCGGCGGGGGCCAGGTTCTTCTCGCTGTCCTCGAAGAAGGCCGCGCCATGCGGGTCGACCCGGAGCTCCCGAGTCATCTTCTGGAAGGTCGAGAGCGCCGGCTTGGGCAGGTAGTCGGCCGAACTGATGTGGAACACGTCTTCCATCAGGTGCGCGATGCCGAGCTTTTCCAGCACCCGCTCGGCATGCGGGCCCGAGCCGTTGGTGAAGATCAGCCGCCGCCCGGGCAGGCGCTCCAGCGCTGCGATGAGCCTGGGGTCTGGTTCCAGCAGGTCGAGCGAGACGTCGTGCACTTCGTCCAGGAACTCCTCCGGCGCCACGTCGTGGTGCGCCATCAGCCCGGCCAGTGTCGTGCCCAGTTCCGTCCAGTACTTCTTCTGCAGCTTGAGCGCCTCGTCGCGCGGCAGGCCCGTGCGGCGCTCGACGAAGTCCGTCATGCGGACCTCGATCAGCTTCATGAAGCCGGTCTCGGCCGGATAGAGGGTGTTGTCGAGGTCGAACAGCCAGGTCTCGACGTGGGCCAGGTCCGGACGGGCGCGGTCGATCACTTGGTCACCATGGTGCCGGCGCCATGCTCGGTGAACAGCTCGACGAGCATCGCGTGCGGACGCCGTCCGTCCAGGATGACAACGGCCTCGACCCCGGAGTCGACCGCGGCGATGGCGGTCTCCAGCTTCGGGATCATGCCGCCCGTCGCGGTGCCGTCCTCGATGGCGCGGAAGGCCTCGGCGACGGTCATCTGGCGGATCAGCTCGCCCTGCTTGTCCAGCACGCCCTTGACGTCCGTCAGCAGCAGCATGCGCTTGGCCTTCAGCGCCCCGGCCAGAGCGCCCGCGACCGTGTCGGCGTTGACGTTGTAGGTCTGGCCTTCCTTCGACACCCCGATCGGGGCGACCACGGGGATGTAGTCGTGGTCGGCGTGGATCAGGGCGTTGATCAGCTGCGGATCGACCTTCTGCGGCTCGCCCACGAAGCCAAGGTCGACGACCTGCTCGATGTTGCTGTCGGGATCCTTGCGGGTGCGGCGCGCCTTGGTGACGGTGATCAGCCGCGCGTCCTTGCCAGACAGGCCCACGCCCCGGACATCGGCCTCGGCGCCGGCCAGGGTGATCCAGTTGGCGATTTCCTTGTTGATGGCGCCGGACAGGACCATCTCGGCCACTTCCATCGTCGCGGCGTCGGTGACCCGCAGGCCGTCGACGAAGGTCGACTTCACGCCGGCCCGGTCCAGCATGGCGCTGATCTGGGGGCCGCCGCCGTGGACGACGACCGGGTGCAGGCCGAGAAGCTTGAGCAGGACGGCGTCGGCGGCGAACAGTCTCGCCACCTGCTCCTCGCCCATCGCGTGGCCGCCATACTTGATGACCACGGTCTCGCGGTCATAGCGCTGGATGTAGGGCAGGGCCTCGGCCAGGGTCTTGGCCGTCGCCCAACCCGCTTCTTCGACGCTGTCGTTCAAGGCCGGGGGCCTCCCTGTCCATTCTCGCGGGCTGCGATAGCGGACAGGGGGGGCGATGTCACGGGGCGGTTGGTCCCGCCGCCGCGCCGGTCATCGCCTAGAGGTAGTTCAGGCAGTCGGCGTGCTCGTTCAGGGCGTCTTTCAGCACCGTCGTCACGCCGTCCTGGCCTTCCATCATCTTCTGATAGCCGGTCGCCTTGTTCGCGGCGGCGGTCCGTGCGGCATTGGTGAAGCTGCCGCCCTTGCCGTTGATGTAGTTGTCCCAGGCATTTACGGCGGCCTGGGTCGAGGCGAGCAGTTGCTTGTCATCCTCGCTGCCGTCGCTGCCGTTCTCGACCATGATCTTCATCAGGGTCGCGGCGGTGAAGCACACGCCGGCCTTCTCGGCGGTGGCCTCCTTCTTGACGGCGAGGGTCTGGGCGGTGGCGGCTCCGGCGCTGGCGCAGAGGGCGACGGCGGCGGTCAGGGCGATCAGGGTGCGCATGGCGTTTCCTTGGTATTCCGCGTCTTGGATCACATGTAGCCGAGGCAGGTGGCGTGCTCGCCCAGGGCCGCCTGCAGCGTCGCCTGGAACTTGCTCTCGTCTTCGAGGGCCTTCTGATATTCGCCGGCCTTGCGCGCGGCGGCCTGTCCGGCGGCTTGCGAGAAGGCCTGGCCCTTGCCGTTCATGTAGTTCTGCCAACCGGCCACCACCGCCTTGGTCGAGGCCAGCAGCTCCTGGTCCTTGGCGCTGCCGTCGCCCATGGTCTCGGCGACGGTCTGCATCATGATGGCGGCGGTCAGGCAGACGCCGGCCTGATCGGCGCTGACGTCCTTCTTGACGGTATAGGCGTTCTGGGCCGACGCCTGGGCGGCGCAGAGCGAAAGGGCCGCGGCGGCGGCGAGGGTGACGAGGGTGCGCATGGCGGGTCTCCGACTGTTCGCGCGGAAACTCGCACGGTATTGGCCGGTTCGCATGCTCAAAAAGGGGGTTTGCCCATATCGGGGCGAAGAGGCGGGTTACTGCTCTCCTGAGCCCGGATCCGTGGCTGTTTCGCCCGAGTCCGTCGAGCCCTCGGAGCCCTTCGGCTCGGTCGCCGGGCGCGGCGGCTTGCCGTCGCCGGCCGGGCGCTGGTTTTCGTTCTCGACCTCGCGGTTCGATGGGCGGGGTTGCTGGGCCATGCGGCGAAGCTCCGGTTTGTTCACCGCCCCAACGCGCATGCCGGCCTATCGGTTCGCCGGCGCGGGAATCAGCCCTCTGTCATCCAGCCCAGGCAGCGGGTGTGTTCGGCCAGTCCCGCCTGGATCGTCGCCTGGGCGTCATCGCCCTGGAGACCGGCTGCATAGGCCTCGGTATCGCGCTTCACGGCCGCCTGCGCCGCCGAGATGAAGGCCGGGTCGCGACCGGAAATATAGACCTGCCAGCCCGACACCATGGCCTGGGTGGCGACCAGCAGCTCCTGGTCTTCCGCCGACTTGGCCATGACCTTGATGACCGACTGCATGAGCAGGGCCGCGGCCGCGCACTTGCCCGCCTGGTCCGCCGCCACCTCGCCGGTGACCTTGAAGGTGGGCGCCTTCTGCGCCTGGCTCCAGGCGGCGGCCGGCGCGACAGCCAATGCGGCCGCGATGAGAAGCGTGAGGGTCTTGCGGCGCATGGCGGTCTCCGGGAATTCCTGTTTGCCTGCTTATCCGCTCCTGCGGCCTCGGCGCACTTCAATTCTCGCGGCGGCGCCAGCCAGCTTGCCCAGGCCAATGGTCCCTGCTAAACGGCCCGGCTCCGATAGGGGTCGCGCGCCGACGGGCTTAGCCTCCGGCGCACTGACTGTTTATCGTAGGAGTGTAGCTCAGCTGGTAGAGCATCGGTCTCCAAAACCGAGGGCCGGGGGTTCGAGTCCCTCCACTCCTGCCATTGATTTTCCCCGGCGAGCCACGATTTGCGGGTTTCGCCGCAACGACTGAGAGTTCCAGACCCGACCGATGGCCAAGAAACCTGGCAACCTCGCCGCGATGAAGTCCCGCGCCGCCAAGAGCGCGGCCGCCGTCGCCGCGCCCGCCGGAGCCGCCGCCGCCGCTCCCAAGAAGCCGTCGGTCAGCCCGCTGGAATTCCTTCGCCAGGTGCGCGCCGAAGGCCGCAAGATCACCTGGACGAGCCGCAAGGAGACCTGGATCACCACGGTGATGGTCTTCATCATGGTGGTGATCGCCGCCATCTTCTTCTTCATCGTGGACTACGGCCTGTCGAACATCGTCCGGCTCGTGCTGTCCCTGGTGAGCGGAAACTGATCCCGATGACCGACGTCGAAACCGCCAAGCCCGTCAATCCGCGCCACAAGTGGTACATCGTCCACGCCTACTCGAACTTCGAGAAGAAGGTGAAGGAATCGATCGAGGAACAGGCCAGGGCCCAGGGCCTGGGCGAACTGTTCTCCGACATCCTTGTGCCGACCGAGGACGTGGTCGAAATCCGCCGCGGCCGGAAGGTCAACGCCGAGCGCAAGTTCTTCCCCGGCTATGTGCTGGTGAAGATGGAAATGACCGACGAGGCCTACCACCTCATCAAGAACACGCCCAAGGTCACCGGCTTCCTCGGCTCGGGCAACAAGCCGATGCCCGTCTCCGAGCGCGAGGTCGAGCGCATCGTCGGCGTCGCCGCCGAGGGGGTGGAGCGTCCCAAGCCGACCATCAGCTTCGAGATCGGCGAGCAGGTCCGCGTTACCGACGGTCCCTTCGCCAGCTTCAACGGCGTCGTGGAACAGGTCGACGAGGAGCGCGCCCGCCTTCACGTGGCGGTGTCGATCTTCGGCCGCGCCACGCCGGTCGAGCTGGAATACGGCCAGGTCGAGAAAGTCAGCTGAGTTCCCTCGTCTCCCGCTCACCGGGAGCAGGAGGCCGCATGGCGGCCGGATGAGGGCGGCGCCGGTTTGCGGTGGTCCGCCCTTTTTCTTGTCCGCTCCCCGCGCCAGAATGGCCATTCCTAGGAGGGGCAGGGCCGATGATCACCGTCTGGGGCGAGGGCAGGGGCTTTCGGGTCATCTGGCTGCTCGAGGAAATGGGCCTTCCCTATCGCCTGCGGGAGGTCGACCTGCTCAAGGGCGCGGCCAGCGATCCGGAGTTCATGGCCATCAACCCCGGGGGATTCATCCCGGCCCTCCAGGACGGCGATGAGGTCATAGTCGAGTCCGTGGCCATCCTGCAGTACCTGCTCGGCCGCCATGGTCCCTCTCCGCTGTCGGTCGAGCCGGCCGATCCCGCTTATGGCGCCTGGCTGCAATTCCTCCACCTGGGCGAGGCTGGGCTGATGGGGCCTGCCTTCTTCGGCTGGGCGGGGCGCGGCTTTGGCCCGGAAGGCGCCGGTGACGACTGGACCGGCCGCCTGGGCCTGGAGATCTTCCAGAGCCGCCGCCGGCTCGTGGATCGTCAGCTCGAGCAGGCGCCCTACATCGCCGGCCAGGCCTTCACCGCCGCCGACATCTCCGTGGCCTACGCGCTGCTCTGGGCGAGGCGGCAGGGGGTGACGACGCTGACGCCCCGGGAACAGGCCTACATCGACCGCGTCACCGCCCGCGACGGGTTCGCCGGCGCCATGAGGGCCTGCCACGCCATCGGCAGCTGGGACCCGCCGCCGGGCGCCTAGGGGTCGATCGGGGCCGGGTGCGACGAGGCTCAATGCCGACCGCCGCTGTTTGCATCCCGTCTCCCATCCTGCTAGAGAGCCGGCCCCCGCGCCCTCATCCGGCGCGGCTTTCGCCTTTTGGGGCGAATTCAAATCCGTGGGAGGGACGCCAAGCCCGCACCACGGCTCACAACCGCCGGCATCGCCGGCAACGGAGAAACCATGGCCAAGAAGATTCTGGGCTACATCAAGCTGCAGGTGCCCGCGGGCTCCGCCACCCCTTCGCCGCCGATCGGTCCGGCGCTGGGTCAGCGCGGCGTCAACATCATGGGCTTCTGCAAGGAGTTCAACGCCCGCACCGAAAAGGAAGTGAAGGGCACGCCCCTGCCGACGGTCATCACCGTCTATCAGGACAAGAGCTTCACCTTCATCACCAAGACCCCGCCCGCGACCCACTACATCAAGGAAGCGATCGGCCTGAAGTCCGGCTCGAACAAGCCGGGCCGCGAAGTCGCCGGCAAGATCACGACGGCCCAGCTGCGTGAGATCGCCGAAAAGAAGATGAAGGACCTCAACGCCAACGACCTGGACGCGGCGACCAAGATCATCGCCGGCTCGGCCCGCGCGATGGGCCTGACCGTGGTGGAGGCTTAATCACATGGCCAAGCAACCCAAGCGCATGCAAGCCTGGTCGGGCGACCGCGACGCGGTCCATCCGGTCGAAGCGGCCATCAAGCTGGTCAAGGAAAACGCCAAGGCGAAGTTCGACGAGTCGATCGAGATCGCCATCAACCTGGGCGTCGACCCGCGTCACGCCGACCAACAGGTCCGCGGCGTGGTCAACCTGCCGTCGGGCACCGGCCGTGACGTTCGCGTCGCCGTCATCGCCCGCGACGCCAAGGCCGAGGAAGCCAAGGCCGCCGGCGCTGAAGTCGTCGGCGCCGAGGAACTGGTCGAAAAGATCCAGGGCGGCTTCATGGACTTCGATCGCGTCATCGCGACGCCGGACATGATGGCCCTCGTGGGTCGTCTGGGTAAGGTGCTCGGCCCGCGCGGCCTGATGCCGAACCCGCGCGTCGGCACCGTGACGCCGAACGTCGGCCAGGCGGTCAAGGACGCCAAGGGCGGCGCCATCGAGTTCCGCGTCGAGAAGGCGGGCATCGTCCACGCCGGCATCGGCAAGGCCTCGTTCACCGAAGACGCCCTGCTGGCCAACGTCCGCGCCCTCGTGGACGCCCTCAACAAGGCCAAGCCGTCGGGCGCCAAGGGCACCTACGTCAAGCGCATCGCGATGTCCTCGACCATGGGCCCCGGCTTCAAGGTCGACACTGGCAGCATCGGCGTCTGATCGCCCGCTGACCTGATCTGAAATGCGACGGGCGGCTCCGCGAGGGGCCGCCCGTTTGCTATTGGGCGATCAGTTGGGCAGGCCGGGGAAGTCCTCGCCGTTGCGCAGGGCGCGGGCCTTGCCGACGGCCGATGGCGCAACGGCCTTCCAGTATTCGGCATCCTCGGGGCGATTGTGCTCGGCGCGCTCCAGGGCGCGCAGCCGCCTGGCCGCCGCGATCTCCAGCATCCTTGCGTGCTCGCCGCGCGCGGTCGGCTGGGGTTCGGGTCGATAGGCGCGCAGACGGCGGGCGTCGAAGGCGCGCCAGACCTGGGCTTCAAGCTCTCGGGTGCTGTGGAACATGGGGCAGGCTCGTCACGCCCCGCCTGGCTTCTGCGGCGGCGGGGTTTCGAGGTGGGGCCGCCGTTTTGCGGTCCCTGTCAAAATTCGCCAACCGGGCGAACTGTTCCGCACCCTGTGGATAAAAATGTGGGCGAATTGAGGGCTTAGGTGGTTAACGCCGCGCCGGATGCAAGGCTTTGCGGCTTCGATCCGCGCCGCGTGTCAGCCCGGGCGGGAACAGTTTCGCCGCAAGGCTTGAGTTTTCCGGCGCCCTCATCTATACGCCGCCGCTTCCACGGGCGGGCTCGCCCGGCCGTGGTCCTGTCCGAGAACTTCGGGATGGCGGGGTCACCGCTGTCGTAACCGCGTGAAGAGCCCTTCCGCGCCGTGGGGAGACGGGGATGCCAGAGAGATTTCGCGCCGGTCCGGCTGACGGACTTCGCGTGGAGCCCGGCGGCTTCCTTCGGACAGTTCAAGCGGCTGATCGCCCGGACCCCTGGTCCAGGCGCGAGGCCATGTTTCGGCGACCGGATGGTCCGGTCGTCGCATCCGAGTAGGAGACCGCAATGGACCGCGCTCAAAAGCAGGAGTCGATCGAGACGCTCAAGGGCGTTTTCGCCGACGCCGGCGCCGTGGTCGTGACCCACAACCTGGGTCTGACCGTTGCGGAAATGACTGCGCTGCGTGGCCGCCTCCGTCAGGAAGGCGCCGCGCTGAAGGTGGTGAAGAACACCCTGGCCCAGAAGGCTCTGGCCGGCTCGATCGGTGACGAGGGCGACGCCCTGTTCACCGGCCCGGTCGCCATCGCCTATGCGCCGGACCCGGTGTCCGCCGCCAAGGTCGTCACCCAGTACGCCAAGGAAAACGACAAGTTCGTCGTGATCGGCGGCTTCATGGGCCAGACCGTCCTGGACGAAACCGGCGTCAAGGCGCTGGCGACGCTCCCCTCTCTCGACCAACTCCGCGCCAAGCTCATCGGTCTGGTGCAGGCCCCCGCGACCAAGGTCGCCGGCATCCTGCAAGCCCCGGCCGGCCAGCTGGCCCGCGTGGTCGGCGCCTACGCCGCCAAGGACGCGGCTTAAGCACAGCTCATCTCCGTCAACACCTCCCATCCCCGCAAGGGCATTCAAGGAACTACTGAAATGTCGAAGCTCGAAAAGATCGTCGAGGACCTGTCCTCCCTGACCGTCCTGGAAGCCGCCGAACTGGCCAAGCTCCTGGAAGACAAGTGGGGCGTCTCGGCCGCCGCTCCGGTGGCCGTGGCCGCCGCTCCGGCCGCTGGTGGCGCTGCTCCGGCTGAAGCCGCCGAAGAGCAAACCGAGTTCACCGTTGTTCTCGCCAACGGCGGCGACAAGAAGATCAACGTGATCAAGGAAGTCCGCGGCGTCCGTCCGGACCTCGGCCTGAAGGAAGCCAAGGACCTCGTCGAAGGCGCTCCGCAGAACGTCGTCGAGAACGTCTCCAAGCAGCAAGCCGAAGAGATCAAGAAGAAGCTGGAAGAAGCCGGCGCCACCGTCCAGATCAAGTAATCTGGCGGCAGCGACAGCTGTCCACGGGATCAGGCCCGGCGAGCGATCGCCGGGCCTTTTTCTTTGGGCGCCGTGTCCGTCGCCGGCCGGGCCGCCCGAACGACGTTGCGTGATTTCAGCCCCTCGGCCAGGGCCCGCCGCGCCGCCTCCGCCTGCGATCGCGCCCGCCGGATCCGCTCGGCGGCGACACAGGCGACCATCGCCTTCTCCAGCGCCTTGCGCACCGGCGCCGCGTCCTCGATCAGGTCCGCCCGCTCCAGTTCCTCCCAGAGATCGGTCAGAACGTCGACCAGTCGCCCATAGTGATCCATGTCCCCACTCCGCGCTTGAGCGCTCAGGATGGGCTGATCAACCCTAACGGCCCTCAACGGGGCCGTTGCCGCAAAATCCGTAGAACTGACCTGCGGGTAGCGCTGCTTCCCACGTCTGGACCGATCGGGGCGAGCGCGATCGGTCGGATTGGGCAAACAGGTTATGTGAATACTCGTATTTCGCGTATTTGTGACAACGCGCCCCATGGTCGAGATTCGGAATGTCTGCGACTGTCGCGGTCCAGGTACCGGCGACACGCCGATCAGGGAGCGAGCATGGCCGACGGCCGGACTCGACAAGCGTACGGAGACGCCCGTTTCGCCACGGCGGGCGAAGTCAGCCGCAACTTCGGGCAGTGGCAGGACCAGGCGGCCCAGGGGCCGGTGGTGGTGACCCACCATGGCCGGCCGCGAGTGGTCATGGTTTCGGCCCAGGTCTTCGAGGGCCTGCAGGAGCCTGCCCCGGATGGCGGGGGCGACGACAGCGGGGCGGCGAAGGTGGCCGCCCTGCTCAACCATACGACCGAGGGCTTCTACGCAACCGACGGCGGCCTGATGATCACCGAGGTCAACCGGGTCTTCGAGGACTTCGCCGGCCTTGGCGCAGCCCAGATGATCGGCCGCTCCTGGTCCGAACTGTTCCCGGCGGCCGACCGGTCGATCGCCGGCGAGCAGCTCCGCCGTGTGCTCCGCACCGGAGAGGAGACAGAGTTCGAGATGATCTCGACGGTCCGAGCAGGCCGCATCCTGACGGTCCGCGCCTTTCCCTACGCCGGCGGCGTCGGCGTGCTGTTCATAAATCGCTCCGAGGAGCGCGATCTGGCGGAGCGGTTGCGCGGCGCCGCCGCCGTATCGGCCGCGCTCGCCATGCTTGGCGACGTCGGGGTGGTCGAGCTCAACCTGCGTGGAGCGATCGTGTCCGCCTCGGCAGCGTTCGAGCGGCTGACAGGATTTTCCGGTCCGGCCCTGTCGCGGGCCCGCCTCATCGACATCCTGACGCCGAAGTCCAAGGTCGCCGCCAGCGCCGCGCTCGAAAAGGTCTTCGCCGATGGCCGGCCGTTGCAGGCCCGCTCCGTCCTGCTGCGCCGCCAGGGCGAGGAACTGCCGGTGCGGATCGGGCTGTCCCGCATCGACGATCCGCATGCCAACGGCGGTCTGATAGCGGTCATCGCGCCGGCGTAGGGCAGGAGCCGGTCGCGAGCGTTCAGCGCGCCCGACCGCGCAAGGGATCGATGAAGCCCTCTTCCATCAGGAAGGTCTCGAGCGCCTTGGGGTAGCTCTCGTCGCTTCGGCGCCAGGCGGCCCAGGCCGACGCGCTATGCGACGCCTCCATCACCTTCCAGGCGCGGTCCAGTTCGCCCGCCCGGCTGGCTGTGGCGACGAAGGCGGCGCAGGCGGTGATGCTCCCGGCCCGGCAGGCCGGCTCGAAGGTCTTCATCTGCTCGCGATACCGGCCGCGAAGGCCCGGGCTGTCGGATACGTCGACGAGGCCCTCGGGACCGACGCCATAGAAGCGGGAAGGCAGGTCGCGATCCTCATCAGGTCCGAACATGTAGAGGAAGCGGCGGTCGGCGAGTTCGAATTCGGCTCTGCCGTCTCCGTCGGTGTCCTTCGGCCAGCCGACCAGGCCACTTTCCAGGAAGCCGACCAGATCAATGACCGTCCACTCGCCGAGCCTTGCCGGATCGGGCGTCATCAGGCGGTAGGCCCGGCAGCATTTCGCCCTGCGCCCGTCAGAGCCGATGAGGATCTGCGGGCCCGGTCGCCGGGGGTCCAGCCGACCGACCCCGAAGGCGATGCAGCAAGCGCCCGACACAAAGGTCTCGCCGTCCCGCATGCCCGGCGCGGAGACCAGGATCCGCGATCCATCCAGCGTCAGGGTGACTTCGCCCATGCGGTAGGTGCGGTAGAGGTCGCCCTTCGGCATGGCGACCTCGTGCAGCGTTTCCACGGCGACCGGCTCAGGCGGGCGGTGCGGACGGGGCCCGGTCTCCCGCCGCAGCTTCAGGGAGGCAGCGGCCCGCGCCCCCGATTCCGCGGCGCGTTCGCGCGCCAGCACGGCCGCCGTCTCGGCAAGCTGCGCCTCGCTCTGCGCCGACGAGCGGTCCGCCATTTCGGCGACCGTCGGTCCCCGCGAAAGCCAGATCGCGCCCGCGACCGCCAGCGTCAGGAACAGGGCGAGCCCGGCCAGGACAAGGCGGCGATTGAAGATCACTTCTGCGTCCTCGTTCCGCCGGGCTTCGCTGGCGCGTACCCCAGGTCGGTCAACACCCCCCGTAACAGCTTGGGAAAGTCTTCACTGGGCATCCATCCGGCCCAGGCCTTCCGGTCGTAGGACGCTTCCAGGATGGCCCAGGCGCGAGGCCCGTCGCCGGCCATCTCGGCCGCGGCGACGAAGCCGGCGCAGGCGGACGGCAGACCCTCGCGGCAGCTCGGCTCCTTCCGTCGCATGTCGGCGAGGTACTCGGCGCGGAATCCGGGGTTGCGGCTGACGTCCCGCACCTGCCCGCCCTCGACCTGGAAAAACCTCAGCGGCCGGGATCGATCCTGGTAGGGGCCAAAATGCAGGAAGGCGTCGTCGATCACCATCAGGTCCGGCACGCCGTCCCCATCCCGGTCCCGTGGCCAGTCCACGATTCCGCCGTCCAGTTGCTCGGCGACCACGACCACGCGCCAACCCGGCCGGCCGTCGGTCCTGGGCGTGATCAGCCTGTAGTCAGCGCAGCAGTGAGCCCCGCCGGTATAGTCGCTGTAGAGGATCTGAGGCCCCGGCGCGCCGGGATCGATCTGCCCCACCCCGACCTCTAGGAAGCGCGCTTTATCGGTCTCGAGACGATAGTCCGGCTGGCCGGGTACCGAGATGAGCAGGCCGGGCCTGTCGTCGGAGTCGCTTCTGGGCCTGCGAACGGTGATCGTGGCGGCGCCGATCCGGTAGGTACGGACGGGGTGGTCCCAGTCCATAACCGAGTGAAAGGCGCCTTCCGCCAGAACTTCGGCGTTCCCGTGCTCCAGTAGGGGCTGCGGGCCAAGGGGCGGCGCATAGGTCGCCTTGTGACTTCGGGGAACCGCCGAACCGTCCTTGGCCGCCAGGGCAACGGCGAGCTGCGACGCCGACGGCTCGGCCCGCGTTAGCCACAACACCGCTCCGGCCGTCACGGCCAATCCCGCCAGCAAGGCCGCCGCAATCCCCAGTGATGGCCACCGCCGCGCCATGCCGCTCGCCTCCCGCGTGTTCTTATTACGTTCTCACGGCGCCGGGCGAAGCGCAAGGGCCCAGCCGCGATCCGCGGCGCTTGTCAAATTAATCCGGGCCGCCCCCTTCCATTCTTTGTGGATTTCCCTTATCTCGCGCGTCTCGCGAAATTTCCGTTCGATTCAGAGACGCGGTCTCGCGCGCGTACATGCCCGATGGCCGGACCATGCGCCCTGTGGTCCGAGCGAAGGGGCGGCTCCCACGACAGCGGAGCCGGTCAGCGTCCGGCGCCTGGCGTTCCAGGCGGCCGAGGGTGGACGCACAGGACACTTCACGCGCGGAGACCCCTCCGCGCCCGCAGGGAAAAACATGGCGCACTCCTTCACCGGCAAGAAGCGGATCCGCAAGTCGTTCGGCCGCATCCCCGAGGCCGTGCAGATGCCGAACCTCATTGAGGTTCAGCGGTCCTCCTACGAACAGTTCCTTCAGCGCGAAGTCCGCCATGCGGACCGCCGCGACGAGGGCATCGAGGCGGTGTTCAAGTCGGTCTTCCCGATCAAGGACTTCAACGAGCGCGCCGTGCTCGAATACGTCTCCTACGAGTTCGAGGAGCCGAAGTACGACGTCGAGGAGTGCATCCAGCGCGACATGACCTTCGCCGCGCCGCTGAAGGTCAAGCTGCGCCTGATCGTCTTCGAGATGGAAGAGGAAACCGGCGCCAAGTCGGTCAAGGACATCAAGGAGCAGGACGTCTACATGGGCGACATCCCGCTCATGACGGACAAGGGCACCTTCATCGTCAACGGCACCGAGCGGGTCATCGTCTCGCAGATGCACCGTTCGCCCGGCGTGTTCTTCGACCACGACAAGGGTAAGACTCACTCCTCGGGCAAGCTGCTGTTCGCCGCCCGCGTCATTCCCTACCGCGGCTCCTGGCTGGACTTCGAGTTCGACGCCAAGGACATCGTCTATGTCCGCATCGACCGCCGCCGCAAGCTGCCCGCCAGCACCTTCCTGATGGCGCTGGGCATGGATGGGGAAGAGATCCTCACCACCTTCTATGACGTGGTGCCGTTCGAGAAGCGCACCGGCGGCTGGGCCACGCCCTACAAGGCCGAGCGCTGGCGCGGCGTGAAGCCGGAGTTCCCGCTGGTCGACGCCGACACCGGCGAGGAAGTCGCCCCGGCCGGGACCAAGATCAGCGCCCGCAACGCCAAGAAACTGGCCGACGGCGGTCTCAAGACCCTGCTGCTCGGACCGGAGGCCCTGACCGGCCGCTACCTGGCCCGCGACGCCGTCAACTTCGAGACCGGCGAGATCTACGCCGAGGCCGGCGACGAGCTGGACGCCACCTCGATCGAGGCCCTCGAAGCCCAGGGCTTCACCACCATCGACGTGCTCGACATCGACCACGTCACGGTCGGCGCCTACATGCGCAACACCCTGCGCGTGGACAAGAACGTCGCCCGCGAGGACGCCCTGTTCGACATCTACCGGGTCATGCGCCCGGGCGAGCCGCCGACGGTCGAGGCCGCCGAGGCCATGTTCAAGAGCCTGTTCTTCGACAGCGAGCGCTACGACCTGTCGGCTGTCGGCCGCGTGAAGATGAACATGCGCCTGGAGCAGCAGACCGATGACGAGATCCGCGTGCTGCGCAAGGAAGATGTGCTGGCGGTGCTCAAGCTGCTGGTCGGCCTGCGCGACGGCCGGGGCGAGATCGACGACATCGACAACCTCGGCAACCGCCGCGTCCGTTCGGTGGGCGAGCTGCTGGAGAACCAGTACCGCGTCGGCCTGCTGCGCATGGAACGCGCCATCAAGGAGCGCATGAGCAGCGTCGACATCGACACGGTCATGCCGCACGACCTGATCAACGCCAAGCCGGCCGCCGCGGCCGTCCGCGAATTCTTCGGCTCCTCGCAGCTGTCGCAGTTCATGGACCAGACCAACCCGCTGTCGGAAATCACCCACAAGCGCCGTCTCTCGGCGCTGGGCCCGGGCGGTCTGACGCGTGAGCGCGCGGGCTTCGAAGTCCGCGACGTGCACCCGACCCACTACGGCCGGATCTGCCCGATCGAGACGCCGGAAGGTCCGAACATCGGCCTGATCAACTCCCTGGCCACCCACGCCCGGGTGAACAAGTACGGCTTCATCGAGAGCCCGTACCGCCGCGTGACGGACGGCAAGCCTCAGGAAGAGGTCGTCTACATGTCGGCCATGGAAGAGGCCAAGCACGTCATCGCCCAGGCCAACATCGAGATGAAGGCGGGCGAGATCGCCGAGGACCTCGTCCCCGGCCGGATCAACGGCGAGCCGACCCTGCTCCAGAAGGACCAGGTCGACCTGATGGACGTGTCGCCCAAGCAGGTGGTTTCGGTGGCCGCGGCCCTGATCCCCTTCCTTGAGAACGACGACGCCAACCGCGCCCTGATGGGCTCGAACATGCAGCGTCAGGCCGTGCCGCTGGTCCAGTCGGACGCGCCGCTGGTCGGCACCGGCATGGAAGACGTCGTGGCCCGGGATTCCGGCGCCGTGGTGGTCGCCCGCCGCGATGGCGTCGTCGAGCAGATCGACGGCACCCGTATCGTGCTGCGCGCCACCAACGAGACCGACCCGACCAAGCCGGGCGTCGACATCTACCGCCTGTCGAAGTTCCAGCGTTCGAACCAGAACACCTGCATCAACCAGCGTCCGCTGGTGCGTGTGGGCGACAAGATCAACGCCGGCGACATCATCGCCGACGGTCCGTCGACGGACCTGGGCGAACTGGCGCTGGGCCGCAACGCCCTCGTCGCCTTCATGCCCTGGAACGGCTACAACTTCGAAGACTCGATCCTGATCTCTGAACGGATCGTGCGCGATGACGTGTTCACCTCGATCCACATCGAGGAGTTCGAGGTCATGGCCCGCGACACCAAGCTGGGTCCGGAAGAAATCACCCGCGACATTCCGAACGTCGGCGAGGAAGCCCTGCGCAACCTCGACGAGGCCGGCATCGTGGCCATCGGCGCCGAGGTCCAGCCGGGCGACATCCTGGTCGGCAAGGTGACCCCGAAGGGCGAGAGCCCGATGACGCCGGAAGAAAAGCTCCTCCGCGCCATCTTCGGCGAAAAGGCCTCCGACGTCCGCGACACCAGCCTGCGCCTGCCCCCGGGCGTCGCCGGCACCATCGTCGAGGTCCGCGTCTTCAATCGTCACGGCGTCGACAAGGACGAGCGCGCCCTGGCCATCGAGCGCGAGGAAATCGAGCGCCTGGGCAAGGACCGCGACGACGAGTTCGCCATCCTGAACCGCAACATGACCACGCGTCTGCGCGACCTGATCGTCGGCAAGACCGCCGTGTCCGGTCCCAAGGGCCTGGGCCGCGGCGAGGTCACCGCCGAGAAGCTGGGCGAGATCGCGCCCGGCCTGTGGTGGCAGATCGCCCTCGACGACGAGAAGGCCATGGGCGAGCTGGAGGCCCTGCGCCGCCAGTTCGACGAAGCCCGCAAGCGCCTGGACCGCCGCTTCGAGGACAAGGTCGACAAGCTGCAGCGCGGCGACGAGCTGCCCCCCGGCGTGATGAAGATGGTCAAGGTCTTCGTGGCCGTGAAGCGCAAGCTTCAGCCCGGCGACAAGATGGCCGGCCGTCACGGCAACAAGGGGGTCATCTCCAAGATCCTCCCGATCGAGGACATGCCCCACCTGGCCGACGGCACCGCCGTCGACGTGGTGCTGAACCCGCTGGGCGTGCCTTCGCGCATGAACGTCGGCCAGATCTTCGAAACCCACCTCGGTTGGGCCGCCGCCGGCCTCGGCCGCCAGATCAGCGCCCTGCTGGAAGCCTGGCAGCACGGTGGCCAGAAGGCCGCCCTGGTCGAGCGTCTGTCCGAGATCTACGGCCCCGACGTGCCGCTGCCCGATGAAGAGGAAGAGCTGGTCGAGCTGGCCCGCAACCTCTCCAAGGGCGTGCCGTTCGCGACCCCGGTCTTCGACGGCGCCCACATCGGGGACATCGAGGACCTGCTGGAGTCGGCCGGTCTCAACCGTTCGGGCCAGTCGATCCTGTTCGACGGCCAGACCGGCGAACAGTTCAAGCGTCCGGTCACGGTCGGCTACATCTACATGCTGAAGCTGCACCACCTGGTCGACGACAAGATCCACGCCCGTTCGATCGGCCCCTACAGCCTGGTCACCCAGCAGCCGCTGGGCGGCAAGGCCCAGTTCGGCGGTCAGCGCTTCGGGGAAATGGAGGTCTGGGCTCTGGAAGCCTACGGCGCCGCCTACACCCTGCAGGAGATGCTGACGGTGAAGTCGGACGACGTGGCCGGCCGGACCAAGGTCTACGAGAGCATCGTGCGCGGCGACGACACCTTCGAGGCCGGCATCCCCGAGAGCTTCAACGTTCTCGTCAAGGAAATGCGCTCGCTGGGTCTGAACGTCGAGCTGGAGAACGGGTGATCGCAGCAAGCCGGGCGGCGTAGCGCCGCCCGGACGCCCGATCCCCCTTCAAACTTTTCGCGGGTCCATCCCGCACTGAGGCACCGATGAACCAGGAAGTCCTGAACATCTTCAATCCGGTCCAGGCCGCTCCGACCTTCGACCAGATCCGCATCGCCCTCGCCAGCCCGGAAAAGATCCGGTCCTGGTCGTTCGGCGAGATCAAGAAGCCCGAGACCATCAACTACCGCACGTTCAAGCCCGAGCGTGACGGCCTCTTCTGCGCCCGTATCTTTGGCCCGACCAAGGACTACGAATGCCTGTGCGGCAAGTATAAGCGCATGAAGTACAAGGGCATCATCTGCGAGAAGTGCGGCGTCGAGGTCACCCTCGCGCGCGTCCGCCGCGAGCGGATGGGCCACATCGAGCTGGCCAGCCCGGTCGCCCACATCTGGTTCCTCAAGTCGCTGCCCAGCCGCATCGCCATGATGCTGGACATGCCGCTGAAGGAAATCGAGCGGGTCCTCTACTTCGAGAACTACATCGTCACCGAGCCGGGCCTGACCCCGCTGAAGCCGCTGCAACTCCTCACCGAGGACGAGCACATGCGCTTCCAGGACGAGTTCGGCGATGACAGCTTCACCGCCGAGATCGGCGCCGAGGCGATCCAGGGCCTGCTGAAGGCCATCGACCTGCCCAAGGAAGCCGAGAAGCTGCGCGAGGAGCTGGCCACCGCCACCTCCGAGATCAAGCAGAAGAAGGCCTCCAAGCGCCTGAAGATCATCGAGGCGTTCATGGAATCCGGCAACAAGCCGGAATGGATGGTGCTGTCGGTCGTGCCGGTCATCCCGCCGGAACTGCGCCCGCTGGTGCCGCTGGACGGCGGCCGCTTCGCCACCTCCGACCTGAACGACCTGTATCGCCGGGTCATCAACCGGAACAACCGCCTCAAGCGCCTGATCGAGCTGCGCGCGCCGGACATCATCATCCGCAACGAAAAGCGGATGCTGCAGGAGTCGGTCGACGCCCTGTTCGACAACGGCCGTCGCGGCCGGGTCATCACCGGCGCCAACAAGCGCCCGCTGAAGTCCCTCGCCGACATGCTCAAGGGCAAGCAGGGCCGGTTCCGCCAGAACCTGCTCGGCAAGCGCGTCGACTACTCGGGCCGTTCGGTCATCGTCGTCGGTCCCGAGCTGAAGCTGCACGAGTGCGGCCTGCCCAAGAAGATGGCGCTCGAGCTGTTCAAGCCGTTCATCTATTCGCGTCTGGACGCCAAGGGCCTGTCGGGCACCGTCAAGCAGTCCAAGCGCATGGTCGAGCGCGAGCAGCCGCAGGTCTGGGACATCCTGGAAGAAGTGATCCGCGAGCACCCGGTTCTGCTGAACCGCGCCCCGACGCTTCACCGCCTCGGCATCCAGGCCTTCGAGCCCAAGCTGATCGAGGGCAAGGCCATCCAGCTTCACCCGCTGGTCTGCGCCGCCTTCAACGCCGACTTCGACGGCGACCAGATGGCCGTGCACGTCCCGCTGAGCCTCGAGGCCCAGCTGGAAGCGCGCGTGCTGATGATGTCGACCAACAACATCCTCAGCCCCGCCAACGGCCGCCCGATCATCGTGCCGTCGCAGGACATCGTCCTGGGTCTCTACTACCTGTCGCAAGCCCGCGAGGGTGAGCCGGGCGAAGGCAAGATCTTCTCGGATCTGGGCGAGATCGAAGCGGCGCTCGGCGCCGGCGTCGTCACCCTGCACTCCAAGATCAAGGCCCGCTTCTCGGAAATGAACGCCGAGGGCCAGGTCGTCCGCAGCCTGATCGACACCACGCCGGGCCGGATGAAGATCGCCGCCCTGCTGCCGCATCACCCGGCCATCGGCCACCGGCTCATCGCCAAGGCGCTGACCAAGAAGGAGATCGGCAACCTGATCGACGTGGTCTATCGCCACTGCGGTCAGAAGGCGACGGTCATCTTCGCCGACCAGATGATGGGTCTCGGCTTCAAGGAAGCGGCCAAGGCCGGCATCTCCTTCGGCAAGGACGACATCATCATTCCGGAGTCGAAGGAAAAGATCGTCAACGACACGCGCAAGCTGGTCGAGGAATACGAGCAGCAGTACGCCGACGGCCTGATCACCAAGGGCGAGAAGTACAACAAGGTGGTCGACGCCTGGGCCAAGTCCACCGACCTGGTGGCCGACGCCATGATGGGCGAGATCTCGACCGCCAAGAAGGACGAGAACGGCCGCGAGCTGGAGATCAACTCCATCTACATGATGGCCCACTCCGGCGCCCGCGGTTCGCAGGCCCAGATGAAGCAGCTGGGCGGCATGCGCGGCCTGATGGCCAAGCCGTCCGGCGAGATCATCGAGACGCCGATCATCTCGAACTTCAAGGAAGGCCTGACCGTCCAGGAGTACTTCAACTCCACCCACGGCGCCCGTAAGGGCCTGGCCGACACCGCGCTGAAGACGGCCAACTCCGGCTACCTGACCCGTCGTCTCGTCGACGTGGCGCAGGACAGCATCATCACCGAGGAAGACTGCGGCACGACCAAGGGCATCACCCTGCGCGCCGTCGTCGACGGCGGTGACGTGCTGGTGTCGCTGGGCCTGCGGGTCCTGGGCCGCTTCACGGCCGAGGACGTGCGCGATCCCGCGACCAGCGAGATCGTCCTGCCGGCCGACACCTACATCACCGAGGACGAGGCGGAGCTGATCGAAAAGCACGCCGTCCAGTCGGTGAAGGTGCGCTCGGTGCTGACCTGCGAGGCCAAGATCGGCGCCTGCGGCGCCTGCTACGGCCGTGACCTGGCCCGCGGCACGCCGGTGAACATCGGCGAAGCGGTCGGCGTCATCGCCGCCCAGTCGATCGGTGAGCCGGGCACCCAGCTGACGATGCGGACCTTCCACATCGGCGGCACCGCCCAGGTGGCCGAGCAGTCGTTCTTCGAAGCCGGTTCCGAAGGCGTCGCCCGCATCGTCGGTCCGACCGTCCAGGCCGCCGACGGCGAACTGGTGGTCATGAGCCGCAACACCACCATCACCATCCAGGTCGACGGCAAGGACCGCGAATCCTACAAGCCGACCTACGGCGCCCGCCTGAAGGTGAAGGACGGCGACACGGTCAAGCGCGGTCAGCGCCTGGCCGAATGGGACCCCTACACCAACCCGATCATCACCGAAGTCGCCGGCAAGGTCCGCGCCGAGGACCTGGTGGACGGCCTGTCCGTCCGCGAGGAAACCGACGAGGCCACCGGCATCGCCCAGCGCGTCGTGATCGACTGGCGGACCGGCACCAAGAGCTCGGACCTGCGTCCGGCCCTGGCCGTGCTCGACGCCGATGGCGCCTACAAGCGCCTGTCGAGCGGCGGTGAGGCCCGTTACCTCCTGCCCGTCGGCGCCATCCTTTCGGTGGCTGACGGCGACGAGGTGAAGCCCGGCGAGATCATCGCCCGTATCCCCACGGAAGGCGCCAAGACGCGCGACATCACCGGCGGTCTGCCGCGGGTGGCCGAGCTGTTCGAGGCCCGTCGTCCCAAGGACTGCGCGGTCATCGCCGAGATGGACGGCCGGGTCGAGTTCGGTCGGGACTACAAGAACAAGCGCAAGATCAAGATCACGCCCGAGGACGGCGGCGATCCGGTCGAGTTCCTGATCCCGAAGGGCAAGCACATCGCGGTGCACGACGGCGATATCGTCCGCAAGGGCGAGTACATCATCGACGGCAACCCGGATCCGCACGACATCCTGCGCATCCTGGGCATCGAGGAGCTGGCCAACTTCCTGGTCAACGAGATCCAGGAGGTCTACCGACTGCAGGGCGTGCCGATCAACGACAAGCACATCGAGGTGATCGTTCGCCAGATGCTGCAGAAGGTCGAGATCCTCGAGCCCGGCGACACGGGCCTGATCAAGGGCGATCACCTCGACAAGCCGGACTTCGATATCGAGAACGCCAAGACCGAAGCCCGCGGCGGCCGCCCGGCGGTGACCCAGCCGGTTCTGCTGGGCATCACCAAGGCCTCGCTGCAGACCCGTTCGTTCATCTCGGCCGCCTCCTTCCAGGAGACGACCCGGGTGCTCACGGACGCTTCGGTCCACGGCAAGATCGACACCCTCGAAGGCCTCAAGGAGAACGTCATCGTCGGCCGGCTCATCCCGGCGGGCACGGGCTCCTACCTGCGCGGCCTGCAGCGCATCGCCACCAAGCGTGACGAGCAGCTTGCCGCCCAGCGCGAAGCCACGATGGAGCCGCTGCCGGTCGAGATCGCCGAAGCCGAGGCGGTTCCCGCCCAGGACTGATCGTCCAGGCAGGCTTGAATACGGATACGGCCCGGGAGCGATCCCGGGCCGTTTTCGTTGCGCGCCTGCCATACCAGCCTTCCGAAGGCGGGCCCGTTCAGAACGGGAAGAAGACCGGGATCACCAGCACCGCCACCAGCCAGGTCAGCAGGTTCAGCGGCACGCCGATCCGCACGAAGTCCATGTAGCTGTAGCGACCCATCTGGAAGACCAGCACATTGGTCTGGTAGCCGAACGGCGTGGCGAAGGCGGCGCTGGCGGCCATCATCACACCGACCAGGAACGGCCTCGGGCTGGCGTCCAGGCTTTCCGCCAGAGCCACCGCCACCGGCGTCAGCAGCACCGCCACCGCCGCGTTGGACAGGAACTCGGTCAGCACCAGTGTGACCCCGTACAGCAGCACCAGCGCCCCCAGCGGGCCCAGCACATGCATCACCCCGATCAGCCCGTCGGTCGCCGACGAGGCCAGGCCCGACACTTCCAGCGACAGGCCCACCACCACCATCCCGGCGATCAGCAGCAGGATTTCGGGACGCAGGCCCTTGTAGGCCTCCTCGGCGGTGATCACCCGGGCCAGGATCAGCAGCACCGCGCCGGCGAAGGCCGAGGCCGCGATGGGCGCGATGCCCAGCGCGGCCATGAGCACGACGCCCCCGAACACCGCCGCCGACAGGCCCGCCTGCAGCGGCTGGAAGGTCCGGTGCTCGGCGAACAGGCTGGAATCGCCCAGGCTGGCGTCGTGCGCTTCCGGCGTCGGGCGCGCGGCCGCCGCCTCCTCGCCGCCGCCGGCCGGATCGGGTCCGGGCCCCAGCAGGCGGCCGCCGAACAGGAACAGGTACAGTCCGCCCGCCAGCGCGATGACCACCCCGACCGGGGTGATCTCGAACAGGCTGAACACCGGCTGCCCCGCCGTCCGCGCCATGTCGTTGACCAGCAGGTTGGTCGAGGTGCCGATCAGGGTGCAGGCGCCGCCCATGATCGTCACATAGGACAGCGGGATCAGGAACCGGCGCGGCGTCTGGCCCAGTGACCGCGCCACGTCCCGCACCACCGGCGCGGCCAGCACCACGATGGGGGTATTGTTCAGGAACGCCGAGGCCACGCCGCACAGGCTGATCATCAGCCAGAGGCCCAGCGCCCCCAGGCGACCGCACATGGCCATGCCCAGCTGGATCAGCCGGTCCAGCAGGCCCGATCGCTCCATCGCGTAGGCAATGACGAACAGCGAGGCCAGGGCGATGATCGCCGGGCTGGCGAACGCGGCCTGCACCTCGACCGGCCGGATCACCCCGCCGACCAGCAGCACGGCCGCCCCGGTCAGCGCCACCACGTCCGGGCGCGCCTTGCCGTGGATCAGCGCCGCCACCACGCTCGCCAGCACCACCAGCGCCAGGATCTGGTCAAAACTCATCGCCTCATGGGACAGGACGGGGCGGGAAGGTCAAGCGGCTATGGCGCCGGCGCGTCGGTTCGTTATGGTGTCCTCATGCGCAATCCCAACGGCGGTCTGGACGGCAAGGCCCAGATGTTGGCCGCCACCCTGCTGGTTATCCTCACTGTGGCCCTGACGTCGGCCGTATGGATTTCGGTCGGCCGAACGCCGGCCAGGCCCGAGCCGGTCCAGCCGACCCCGCCGCCGACGCCTGCCGCCGAGCCGGTGCTCGACCGGGCCGGCCTCATCCGGCTGGCGGGCCTGGCGGCGTCGGCCGCCGCAACGGGCCGCGAGCCGCCGGCCGAACTGGCGCTCGCCGCCGGCCGCCGGTTCGAACTGCGCATCCCCTTCGCCTGCGCCCGTCCCGACTTCACCGTCACGCGCGATGCGGCGCGAAAGTCGATCCGCCTGACCGCCCGCGCCATCGACTGGACCGCCTCGCCGATGCTGGCCGGCGTCGGCGGCGACGGCATCGAGGCCGTCGAGGGCTTCTGGCTGCCGCGCCCCTGGGTGCTCGACGAAACCTGCCTGCGCCGTGACCCCGCGCTTCGGGCCGCCGCCGCCGCCATCGACGGCCTGTCCGCCGCGCCCGAGGGCAAGACCGGGGAGGCGGACGCCGCCCCGCCCGCCGCATCGCCCGGCGACCGCACCATCGGTCTGGCGATGGTCCACCGCGCCGGCGAGTCCCGCGCCCTGCGCCGCGGCGGCCGGCCCTACGAGACCGTCCAGTCGCTGGATCGCAATCCGGCCCTGGGCGACGCCGACGACTTCCAGCTGCTGCTTTCGGGCCGTGTCGGCAATCTGGGCCAGGGTCGCACGACGGTCTGCCGCGCGACCTCGCCTGATCGCCGGCCGGTCTGCCTGGTGGTGGTCGACTTCGAACGGGTGGCCATCGTCCGCCCCGGCCAGGAACAGCCCATCGCGGAGTGGCGCCAATGATGCTTCGACCCCTGGCGACCGCGGCCGGTCTCTGCTTGCTGCTGACCGCCTGCGGCCAGAGCGAGCCGGCCAAGGCGCCCGCCCGCGCCGCCGACGCCCCGCCCGAGGCGGCCTTCCCGGACGAGCAGGACAGCGCCCTGGTCAAGGCCGCCACCGCCGCCGTGCCGCTGCACCCGGCCGCGCGCGGCGCCTTCCGGTTCCGGGACATCACCATCAGCTCCAGCCCGGACGGGGCCTGGCGCGCCGTCTGCGGCGAGGCCTCGACCGACGGCGACCGCTGGCGCGGCTTCATCCACCTGGTCCAGCGCGGCGAGGCGCAACAGGCGCTTGAGGTCCAGAAGGACGCCCTGTCCAACGCCCAGTCGGCCGCCTGCCGGCCCCTCGTGCTGCAGTACTTCGGCGAGGCCAGGGTGGATTTCGACGCCGCCGACAAGGCCTTCGCCGACGCCGGCTGCACCGGTCTCGACGTCGCCTACTGGGATGCCTGGAAACGCTATTGCCACGCTCAGGTCGTGCGCCCGGCCGCCGGAGCGCCGTGATCCGGCCGATCCGGTCGCTGACGCCCGCCGAACGGGCCGCCCTCAGTCCCGGCCTGCTGGCGGCGCTGGCCGCCGCCGGCGCCTTTCCCCGCATTCGCCCGATGGCATCCTGGCTCGCCCGCATCGCCGCCCTCTGGCGAGGGAGCGTTCCGGTCCTCACCCTTGGCGATGTTATCCACTGGCCCCGCGCGCCCGCCGACGCCAGCGTCAGCCCCGCCGCCATGGCCCTGCTCCAGCACGAACTGCAGCATGTCCTCGAGTATGCGGAGGGCCGGCTGACCTGGTGGGGCTACGGCCTCGACCCGCGCAACTGGACCTACGCCCTGCCGCCGCCCGAACGCTGGGACTGGCGTCGCCTCGGCGCCGAGCAGCGCGCCACGATCGCCGAACGCCTCTGGCGCGCTCAAAGGGCGGGCGACCAGCAGACCGCCCGCTGCTGCGCCGCCGTCCTGCCCTGGGCCGCCGATCCCTGAGCCCGCCTCAAGGGATCGGGATCGAAACATCCGATTCCCCGCCCAGTCCCGCCGGCATGCCCGGCCGGCCCTCCTGGGTGCCGACCGGCACGGTCTCGCTCTCGCGCCACTTGCGGTCGCGCTCCTTCTTCGCCGCCGTCCGGTCGAAGCGGGCGCGCTTGTCGGCGTCGATCGGGGCGGCCACCGGCCCGCCGGCCCGCGCCATCGCCCCGGTGCGCTCGTAGCACTTCTCCCGCTCGCGGGCGGTCAGCTTGACGAGATCGGCGCTGTTGCACCCGACAGGCGATCCCCGAAGGATGGCCGTCACCTCGCCCCGGTTGTCGGGAAACTCGGTCGCCGCCCGTCCCCGGTCGCGACCTTGGCCGGCGCCGCCGGGCGCCGGGGCCGCCGGCGCCATCGGCAGGGGCGCGACGGTCGCTTCCGGCGCCAGCGGCGAGACCGTCCGGGGCCGGGCCCGCGGCGCGGGCGCCGTCCGCGCCCTGGCCTCGTCGGCCAGGGGGGCTTCGCGCGGCGTCTCGCGGGGCGGGGAGGGCGGGCGCGGCAGGAAGACCTCGATCGGCGGCTCCTCCTCGCGCTCGGACAGCCTCAGCGACGGCGCCTGCAGGCCCAGCGCCAGGAACAGGCCGCCATGGACCAGCACCGAGGCGGCCAGGATGCCGGCATTGCGCATCCTCACGGGTTTGATTGTCCGGCGCACCGCGTCCCCTCGGTCCAGGACCCTCAGGCTGAGGACAGCGGTTGTTCAAATCGTGGCCCCCCTCTGGCGATGGCGAGGCAAGCCCCTACATTGGATTGACAAGGATCAAACGAAAGGAACGCCGGATGCCCCTCCTGATGTGCCCGAACGACAACGCCTCGATGCAGAAGGTGGTGCGCGACGGGGTCGAGCTCGACATCTGCCCCACCTGCCGGGGCGTTTGGCTGGACCGGGGCGAGCTGGAGAAGATCCTCGAGGGCGGCCGCGAGGACCGCCAGGGCTTTGATCGCGACCGCGAGCGCTTCGCCCAGGAAGTCGACCGCTTCCAGCGCGACCCCGAGGACTGGCGCCGCCGCCACCCCTACGACGACCGCGAAAAGCGCTACCGCTACGACGACGACTACCACTATCGCAAAAAGAAGAAGAAGGGCTTCGACCTCTTCGACATCTTCGACTGAGCCGGCCAGGAGGCTCCTGCTCGCGGCCCTTCGCGCCGGACTCGTCCGGCGCGAAGTCAACCGGTCCGTAACCCTTGACCTTGGGGTCCCTCGCGAGTATCTAGCGCGCCTCTCGAGGCAGGGCCTGAAAACGGCGCTGTTTCCGGGGAAACGAAGGTCCCGGCCGCTGGCCGGGCGCGCCCGTCGGACCACCCCTCCGGTGATCCGGCGAGTTTTCGCGTTCCACGGTACCTCGAAGCCGACTGATCACGAAGGACCCATGAAGCGCTTCGGCCGAAAGGCACACGCTTCCACGAGCAAAGAGACGAATGCCTACGATTAACCAGCTCATCCGCAAGCCGCGCTCTCCGAAGCCGGTGCGGAACAAGGTGCCGGCCCTGAAGGGCTGCCCCCAGCGTCGCGGCGTCTGCACCCGCGTCTACACCACGACCCCGAAGAAGCCGAACTCGGCTCTGCGGAAGGTCGCCAAGGTCCGTCTGACCACCGGCATCGAAGCGGTGTGCTACATCCCGGGCGAAGGCCATAACCTGCAGGAGCACTCGGTGGTGCTCATCCGCGGCGGCCGCGTGAAGGACCTTCCCGGCGTCCGCTACCACATCCTGCGCGGCGTCCTCGACACCCAAGGGGTCAAGGACCGCAAGCAGCGCCGTTCGCTCTACGGCGCCAAGCGTCCGAAGTAAGGAAGAGATCGCATGTCCCGCCGCCGTCGCGCCGACAAACGCCAGGTTCTGCCCGATCCGAAGTTCGGGGACCTGACGGTCACCAAATTCATGAACTACGTCATGTACGAAGGCAAAAAAGCCGTCGCCGAGAACATCATCTACGGCGCCTTCGACATTCTGGAAGCCAAGCGCAAGGACCAGGGTCCCCTGGAAACCTTCCACAGCGCCCTCGACAACGTCGCCCCGGCGATCGAAGTCCGGTCGCGCCGCGTCGGCGGCGCCACCTACCAGGTGCCGGTGGAAGTCCGTCCGGACCGTCGCCGTGCGCTCGCCATCCGCTGGCTGGTCACCGCCGCGCGCAAGCGTGGTGAGAACACCATGACCGAAAAGCTGGCCGGCGAGCTGCTTGACGCGTCGAACAACCGCGGCACCGCGGTGAAGAAGCGCGAAGACACCCACAAGATGGCCGAAGCCAACCGCGCCTTCTCCCACTACCGCTGGTAATCAGCCGGCGCCTTCAGGTCTTACAAGGGGCGGGCGGTTTGAAATCTCAAACCGCCCGCTCCGCTCATTCGAGAACCGAGCTCCACCATGGCCCGCACGCACAAAATCGAAGACTACCGCAACTTCGGAATCATGGCCCACATCGATGCGGGCAAGACGACGACGACCGAGCGGATCCTCTACTACACCGGCAAGTCGCATAAGATCGGCGAAGTCCACGACGGCGCCGCGACCATGGACTGGATGGAGCAGGAGCAGGAGCGCGGCATCACCATCACGTCGGCCGCCACGACCGCGTTCTGGAATGACAAGCGCCTGAACATCATCGACACCCCCGGGCACGTCGACTTCACCATCGAAGTCGAGCGCTCGCTGCGCGTGCTCGACGGCGCCGTCACGGTGCTGGACGGCAACGCCGGCGTCGAGCCGCAGACCGAGACGGTCTGGCGCCAGGCCGACAAGTACAAGGTTCCGCGCATCGTGTTCGTCAACAAGATGGACAAGATCGGCGCCGACTTCGACAAGTCGGTCGAGTCGATCCGCGATCGCCTGGGCGCCAAGGCCGTTCCGATCCAGTTCCCGATCGGTTCGGAAAGCAACCTCAAGGGCCTGGTCGACCTGGTCCGCATGAAGGCGGTTGTCTGGGACAACGACGGCCTGGGCGCGTCCTACCGCGACGAGGAGATCCCGGCTGACCTGCTGGCCAAGGCCGAGGAAGCCCGCAACTACATGATCGAGAACGCCGTCGAGCTCGACGACGACGCCATGGAAGCCTACCTCGGCGGCGAAGAGCCCTCGATCGAGACGATCAAGAAGTGCATCCGCAAGGCGGTGCTGACCGGCGCCTTCTATCCGATCCTCTGCGGCTCGGCCTTCAAGAACAAGGGCGTCCAGCCCCTGCTCGACGCCGTCGTCGACTACCTGCCCTCGCCGGTGGACATCCCGCCGACCAAGGGCATCGACTTCAAGACCGAAGAAGAAGTCGAACGTCGGGCCTCCGACGACGAGCCGCTGTCGGTCCTGGCGTTCAAGATCATGGACGACCCCTTCGTCGGTTCGCTGACCTTCTGCCGCATCTACTCGGGCAAGCTCGAGACCGGCATGAGCCTGCTGAACTCCACCCGTGACCGCAAGGAACGGGTCGGCCGCATGCTGCTCATGCACTCGAACAACCGCGAGGACATCAAGGAAGCCTACGCTGGCGACATCGTCGCCCTGGCCGGCCTCAAGGACACCCGCACGGGCGACACCCTGTGCGATCCGCTGAAGTCGCCGGTCATCCTCGAGCGTATGGAATTCCCGGCCCCGGTCATCGAGATCGCCGTCGAGCCCAAGTCCAAGGCCGACCAGGAAAAGCTGGGCGTCGCCCTGGCCAAGCTGGCCGCCGAGGATCCGTCCTTCACCGTCTCGACCGACCACGAGTCGGGCCAGACGATCCTGAAGGGCATGGGCGAGCTGCACCTCGACATCAAGATCGACATCCTGAAGCGCACCTACAAGGTGGAAGCCAACATCGGCGCGCCGCAGGTGGCCTATCGCGAAAGCCTCGGCCGCCGCGCCGAGATCGACTACACCCACAAGAAGCAGACCGGCGGTACGGGCCAGTTCGCCCGCGTCAAGCTGGTCTTCGAGCCGGGTGAGCAGGGCACGGGCTTCGTGTTCGAGAGCGCGATCGTCGGCGGCGCGGTGCCGAAGGAATACATCCCGGGCGTCCAGAAGGGTCTGGAATCGGCCAAGGAAAACGGCCTGCTGGCCGGCTTCCCGCTGATCGACTTCAAGGCCACCCTGATCGACGGCGCCTACCACGACGTCGACTCCTCGGTGCTGGCCTTCGAAATCGCTTCGCGCGCCGCCTTCAAGGAACTGCGCGAGAAGGGCGGGCCCAAGCTGCTCGAGCCGATCATGGCTGTCGAGGTCGTGACCCCGGAAGAGTACCTGGGTTCGATCATCGGCGACCTCAACGGCCGCCGGGGCATGATCCAGGGCCAGGACGTCCGCGGCAACGCGATCGTCATCAACGCCTTCGTGCCGCTGGCCAACATGTTCGGCTATGTGAACACCCTCCGCGGGATGTCGCAGGGCCGCGCGGCCTTCACCATGCAGTATGACCACTACGATCCGGTGCCGCCGAACGTCGCCGACGAAGTGATCAAGAAGTACGCCTAACCCAATCGCCGGACGGGGTCTCCAGGTCCCCGTCCGGAGGATCTTCAACCCTGGTTTAGAGGACAGGCCCGGACAGGGCTGGAGCTTGAAATGGCTAAAGAAAAGTTTGAACGCACGAAGCCGCACTGCAACATCGGCACCATCGGTCACGTTGACCATGGCAAGACGACGCTGACGGCGGCGATCACCATGGTGCTGGCCAAGACGGGCGGCGCGACGGCGAAGTCCTACGCGGACATCGACGCGGCTCCGGAAGAGAAGGCCCGCGGCATCACGATCAACACCGCGCACGTGGAATACGAGACGGCCAACCGTCACTACGCCCACGTCGACTGCCCCGGCCACGCTGACTATGTGAAGAACATGATCACGGGCGCTGCGCAGATGGACGGCGCGATCCTGGTGGTTTCGGCCGCTGACGGCCCGATGCCGCAGACCCGCGAGCACATCCTGCTGGCGCGCCAGGTCGGCGTTCCGGCGCTGGTGGTGTTCATGAACAAGGTCGACATGGTCGATGACGAGGAGCTGCTGGAGCTCGTCGAGATGGAAGTGCGCGAGCTGCTGAGCAGCTACCAGTTCCCGGGCGACGACATTCCGATCACCAAGGGCTCGGCCCTGGCGGCGGTCGAAGGTCGTGACCCGAAGATCGGCGAAGAGGCGATCCTGGCCCTGATGGCGTCGGTCGACGACTACATCCCCCAGCCGGACCGTCCGATCGACCTGCCGTTCCTGATGCCGGTGGAAGACGTGTTCTCGATCTCGGGCCGCGGCACCGTGGTCACCGGCCGCGTCGAGAAGGGCATCGTCAAGGTTGGCGAGGAAGTCGAGATCGTCGGCATCCGTCCGGTCCAGAAGACGACCTGCACGGGCGTCGAGATGTTCCGCAAGCTGCTGGACCAGGGCCAGGCGGGCGACAACGTGGGCGTGCTGCTGCGCGGCACCAAGCGTGAAGACGTCGAGCGCGGCCAGGTTCTCTGCAAGCCGGGCTCGATCACCCCGCACACCAAGTTCGTGGCCGAAGCCTACATCCTGACTAAGGAAGAGGGCGGCCGTCACACCCCGTTCTTCACCAACTACCGCCCGCAGTTCTACTTCCGCACGACGGACGTGACCGGGATCATCAAGCTGCGCGAAGGCGTGGAAATGATCATGCCGGGCGACAACGCCGAGCTGGACGTCGAGCTGATCACCCCGATCGCCATGGACCAGGGCCTGCGCTTCGCCATCCGCGAAGGCGGCCGCACGGTCGGCGCCGGCGTGGTGAGCAAGATCGTCGAGTAACCCCGACGATCAGCCACGGCTGAACCAAGCGAAGGCCCCGGTGGAAACACCGGGGCCTTTTGCTGTGCGGGTGGCGCAGCCTCCACCCCTAAACGTCATGCTGAGCAGCGCCCTGCGGGCGCGTGTCGAAGCACGCACCCGACCCGCCTGCACCCTAACCCCCGTCCTCCGCCAGCGTATGCGCCACCAGCGCATTGGCGTGGCCATGGCCCATCCCATGGTCCGCCTTCAGCATCGCCACCAGCTCCATGTGCCGCGCCGGCATCGCCGCGCGGATCAGCCCCTTCCAGTGGGCGATCGGCTGGCCATAGGTCTTCTCGATCGACGGGAAGTACGACGCCGGCCCCTTCACCTTGTCCCCGCTCATCGCGCCGCCTCCATCCCTTCCAGCGTCTCCACCAGCAGCGCCAGCGCCGCCTCGGCGAAGGCCCACATGTTCGCCGTCCGGTCGCTCGACCCGGTGCGCAGCGTCCGCACCGCGCTGACCGGCCCTGCCACCGCCAGGCAGCTGTGCCCCGCCGGGTCGCCATAGGGGTTGCCGTCCGGCCCCGCCGCGCCCGTCTCCGCCAGGCCCCAGGTCACCCCGCCGTGCCCCTCGCGCACCTCTTCGGCCAGCAACAGCGCATAGGGCTCGGAACTCGACCGGATCCCCTCGGCCCGCAGCCGCTCGACCGGAATGTTCATCAACCCCCGGATCGACCGCGCCGAATAGGGAATGGCCCCGCCCGCGAAATAGGCCGACGCCCCCGGAACCGCCAGCAGACTGGCCGAGATCAACCCCCCGGCCGAAGTCTCCCCCACCGCGATCTTCTCCCCCCGAGCCTTGAGCAACGCGCCCGCCCGCGCGCCGATCGCCAGTATGTCGCTCATGGTTGGTCCTTGTGTGATGTCCCGACGCATCACGGGGAAAGGCACCTGTCAACTTGCGAGGCTGCCTGGCCGCCAAGGCAGAGGCGCTGGCGCATCCCGCCTACGACCCATGTCTCAATGACCGTCTCGGCGGCCCAAGGGCAGGCCAGCGTTGCCGTGATCCCCGGCGTTCCCGGCAGCGCTGCGCCGGCAATGTATGCTCACTGATGGGCTGAAGCTCAAGCAGCGGACACCCCACATGAACTGCCCAGATGCTTCAGCCATATCAGCGGAGAGCAGGTCGCCCACCTGAAAGCGAAATGGTCGAATTCGCGAGCATCTCCGAGGGTCTATTCCCTTATTCGGCGGTATCGCCGATGATCAAGCGATGCCGCTATTCTCGCGCCGCCGCCTGCAATCCATGTTGGACGAGTTGTCGCCGCTCATGGGTCCTGAGAAGGCGCGGGACCTTCTGGCCCGACTTGAGAACAAGCGAGTGGATCAGGTCCTTCCGGCGGAGATTGAACTCGCGCTGATTTGGTCGATGGCGACCCTCGGTGAGCTGGAAATAGAGCCGCTTTGGTGGGGGGACGGTAGCCGTCCCGATGTTTACACGGAGTTCCTCATCGTCGGCGAGCCTGTCGCGATAGAGATTGCGGCACCGAACGACAATGTAATCAACGGTGAGGAAGCAATGGATCGCGTTGCCCAGCAGATTGGGAGTTTTGTCAGTCACCTCCAGAAAGGTGAGGGAAACTACCTCCGCTATCGGTTTCGCGAAATGAGTGGATACGAAGGGGGAAAGTACTTCCGTCGCCGCCTTGCACCTGACCAGTATGAACTCTCGGCTGCAGCCGAAACTGTAATTAGAGATTGGGTCGAACGAGGCGAAACCAATATCAAGGCTCTCCGTATCGTCGAGCCCGGTCTTGATGTCGAGGTGGAGCGGACACCGTACAAGCAGACACGCTTCCACAACACGTGGTCGACCATGCCTCCCGAAACCCACTCACTCGAAGACAATCCTCTCTACAAGCTTCTCAGCAGGAAGCTGCGGCAGCTAAAGGCCGCTCGGCCAGGCACCAAGCGAGTAATCTTTCTCGGCGACGCTGGTTCGACACTGATCAACCGCCTCGGCACCTTGGGTGAGATCGACCCAACGCGTCGTCGCGTGTCCGGCTTTGAGATTATTTCGCATTTCGTCACCGCCAACCAGCGCGCGGTCGACGCTGTCATCACCTTCTCGCCGGTCAGGAGTGGTTCGTGGAATACCTTAGACAAGAAGCTGAGGTGGGCAGCAAAAGCTTTCAATCGGCCCGGCTTCACCTTTCCAATGGTGGCGCTTGAGCGCATCCGGCAGGCAATGCCGCGTCCTCGGTTTGAGGGCTATCAAGCGCGGTCGTTGTTTCGCCAAGGGCTATTCAACCCTGCGGCTCGGGGTTGGTGGGAGGCGACTACAATTAGCTTCCGGAGAGGAGGGCCTATGGAAGTGAGAGTTTCTGCAAGGTCATTGATCGATCTCTTGGCTGGGCGGGTTACGCCTGAGCAATTTCGAAGTCTGAGTGGAGAGCGGCCTGGGGAGAAGAACCTCTTTCAGCACCAACTCGATAGTGGGAAGACCGTTCAAGGAGTGCGTTTTGAGTCTGGTGGAGTTGATTTCGAAGATGATCATATCATTGTTACCTTTGCAGACGATCCAAGCGCGAGAAAGCTTCGTCTGAACTCCGAATAATCAGAAGCGGGAAACGGGGGACACTATACAGTTTTTCCGGTGCTTGGTTCCGCCACCCCGCCCCCACCCTCCTCCCTAAACCGTCGGCACCGTCCCCCCGTCGATGACGAACTCGGCCCCGTGGATCGCTGCGGCGCGGTCCGAGCTCAGGTAGGCGATCAGGTCGGCGACCTCGGAGGGTTCGGCGCCCCGGCCGATCGGGATGCCGCCGAGGCCGGCGAGGACCGACTGCCGCGCATCCTCGATCGTGCCGCCGTTGGCCGCCTGGATGCGCTGCAGGAAGACGTCCGTGCCTTCCGTCATGATCCAGCCGGGCGAGACGACGTTGACCCTCACCCCCTTGGGGCCCAGCTCCCTGGAGATGGACTTGCTGTAGGTCCGGAGCGCGGCCTTGGCCGCGGCATAGGCGGTCGTGGCCTCGGGCAGGGGCAGGACCGACTGGATCGAGGTCACATGCACCACCGCGCCGGCGCCCCGCTCGAGCATCTGCGGGATCAGCAGCCGATCCAGCCGCACCGTCGCCAGAAGGTTCAGGTTCAGCTCCGACAGCCAGTGCTCGTCCGTCAGGGCGACGAAGCCGCCGCCGGGCGTGGTCGAGCCGCCGATCACATGCGCCAGGATATCTATGCCGCCCAGCCGTTCGAGCGCGGTCGCGGCCAGCGCCTCGCCGCCTTCGGCCGTGGTCAGGTCGGCCTGCACGAACTGGACGCCGTCGATGGGCTCGGGCGTCCCCCGGGCGGCGGTGATCACCCTGGCTCCGCCGGCCAGGAACCGGTCGACGGCGGCGCGGCCCAGGCCCTTGGTGCCGCCGCTGACCAGCACGCGCTTGCCGGCGAACTCGGTGGGATCGATGGGCGCGCTCATGCCGTGATCTCCAGAGCCGTGATGGCGTCGCCGTCGAGATCGAAGCGGTAGGTGAAGCGGATCGGGCTGCCCGGGAAGTCGCCATGCGCCGGGCCTTCGACGACGACCTGGCCGTTCTCGCGCCGCAGGGTGTCGGGGGTGAAGATCGCCTTCACCGGCAGCACGGCCTCTTCGAACAGCGCCCGCACCGCCGCGCGCCCTTCATGGCGCGCGCCGATGTCGGTCACGATCGCGTCGGGGGCGAAGGGTTTCAGCATGCCGTCGAGGTCCAGCCGGGCGTTGGCGTCGACAAACCCGGCGATGGGCGCTGGAAGGTTGAGAGACATGGTCCTGTCCTTGGGCTCTGGGCGGGGCCGGGGCGGCTCCGTCGCTGATGACCCAAGCTAGGGGTGGACAGACCCCGCGATAATCGGGACAACCTGGCATGTGTCGTCACGAAAAACGGGACAATGACGAAGAGCAGCCTTTCGGAGCTGGAAGCCGTCCTCATGGTCGCCCGCCATGGGAAGTACCGGACGGCCGCCCTTGAGCTGGGCATGTCGACGACGGCCCTGAGCAATGCGGTCGGCAAGCTGGAGCGCACGCTCGGCGTCCGCCTCTTCAACCGGACCACGCGAAGCGTCTCCCTGACCGAGGCCGGGGAGCAGTTCGTCGCCCAGGTCGCTCCGGCCCTGCGCGACATCCACGACGCCATGGACGGCGTGCGTTCGAGGCAGGCCACCCCTTCGGGCACGCTGCGCATCAACGCCTTCCCGACCGCGGCGCGGGAGATCTTCCCCTCGCTTGTCCTGCCGTTCCAGCAGGCTCACCCCCAGGTCCATATTGACGTCGTCACCGAGGGGCGGCTGGTGGATATCGTCGCGGGCGGTTTCGACTTCGGGGTCCGCAGCGCCGATCTCGTGCCGGCCGACATGATCGCGCTGCCGCTCGGCGCCGGGCGGCGAAACCTGGTCGTCGGCTCGCCGGACTATCTCAAGGCGCAGGGCGCGCCCGTGACCCCCCAGGACCTGACCGCGCATTCCTGCCTGCGCGTCCGGCTTCCAAACGGGGCCATCCACCGCTGGCCGTTCGAGAAGGACGGCCAGTCCTTCCACATCGACGTGACGGGCCCCCTGACCCTCGATGAAGCGAGCCTCGCCCGCACGGCCGCCCTGGCTTCGGTCGGGCTGACCCTGGCCATGGAGGCCGATGTGCGGGACGACATCGAGGCCGGCCGCCTTGTCCCTGTGCTCGAAGCCTGGACGCCGGCCCAGCCGCCGCTCAGCCTCTACTATCCCAGCCGGCGCAACCCCACGGCCGCGTTCAGGGCCTTCGTGGATTTCGCCCGCCGGCAAGGGAGAACGGCGTAGGCGATGTCTGCTACCACCCCCCGCCCAGCCGCCACTTCGCCTGCTCGTTCCTGAACGCGTCTACGCCCCCGCGGAACAGTTCGGCGCGGCCCTGGTCGCGGCCGGCTTCGAGCCAGGCTTCGCGTTCCTTGGCGGCGGCGGCGGACTGGGTCATGAAGCGGGCGAGGGCGGCCTGTTTGTCGGCCAGCTTGAAGCGGACGCGCTTGTGCACGGCGCCGGTGCGGGGGTCGGTGGTCTGGTCGATGGTCAGTTCCTTGACCGCCGCGGCGCTGGCCCGGTCCAGCCGGCCAAGGTCGAGGTCCAGCTCGCCGTCGGCGCCGACGCTCACATAGTCCATCAGGTTGGCGAAGGCGATGCGGCCAAGCTCGCTCATCGCCTGGCGCCGGTCGGGCGACAGGGCGGCCATGGCGGCGTGGGCCGGCTCGGCCTTTTCCAGCGCCGCCCGCACATGCGGCGTGGCCAGCAGGTCGCGCCCGGTCCAGCGGGCGCTGGCGGCGCTGTAGCCGGCCCGGCGGGCGGCCGCCGCGGCCACGCCGTCGACGCGATATTCCTCGACGAAGCGGTGCTGGCGCACGGTCAGGCTGCGCAGCGGCGGCTCGCGCCGTCCGCCTGCCGGGATGGGAACGGGCGGGGCTTCCGGCTCGGCCGGTGATATCTGGGCTGGCAGGGCCTGGGCAGGCGAGATCTGGCGTGGCGCGTCGAGGGCCGTCGCCGGGTCGGGCGGTCGGGTCATGGTCGGGGTCCGTGGCGCTGGGGCGGGGGAGGGCGCGCTTGTCGAAGCGGCCGGCCATTATCCCACGCCGGCCCGTGAACAGGCCATCTTCGGTCGCGCGCCCGGCCCCGGACCGCCCCCGGCCCGCGCCCCGCCTCCACCCCCGGCCTCCCGCCCCCGTTTCCCCCATGGCCCCACGCCCGCGCCCCCCTTTCCCCACGCGTCGGCCCCCTTCGCCCCGACCTGTGCACCTCCTGAAACCCGCGCCTGTCATGCCGATATCCCCATCGGCCCCACGGCTGTATTCACCGGGGTGGGGGTTGTCGCCGCCGTTGTCACATCCTGTCGCCGGATGGGTCCCGGCTGGGCTCCCGGGAAGTTGAACCTTGCGCCGCCTCAAACGCTGTCCTAGCGGCAGGCGGGGCGGGCTAACCTGACGACCGCCGCCTTCCCCTTTCACGGCACGGAGACCCCATGGCCAACGCCGCACCTGTCCTGATCCTGCTCGGGGGCGCCGGCGATCTGTCGATGCGCATGCTGCTGCCCTCGCTGCTCCATCTGGAGATGGACGGCCTGCTGCCCGAGGGGCTGCGCGTCATCGCCGTCGGCCGGGCAGGGGGCGATGCGGCCAGCTACCGGCGCGACGTCGAGGCGGCGCTGGCGGGCCGGGGCGAGCTGGACGGCGCCTGGTCGGCCCTGTCGGCCCGGCTGGACTATCTGTCGGCCGACGCCGGCACGCCGGGCGGGGCCGCCGCCCTCGGCCGGCGCATCGGCCCGGACGCCGGCCAGGTGGTGTTCTACTACGCCCTCTCCCCCACACTGTTCGCCCCGGTGACCCAGGCCCTGGCGGCCGCCGGCCTCATCGGCCCGGACGCCCGGCTGGTGCTGGAAAAGCCCATCGGCCGCGACCTGGAGTCCAGCCGCGCCATCAACGCCGTCCTGGCCGAGGCGGCGACCGAGGCCCAGGTGTTCCGCATCGACCATTACCTGGGCAAGGAGACGGTCCAGAACCTCCTCGCCCTGCGGTTCGCCAACGCCCTGTTCGAGCCGCTGTGGAACAGCCTGGCCATCGACCATGTCCAGATCACCGTCGCCGAGACCCAGGAGGTGGGCGAGCGCTGGCGCTACTACGACGACTACGGCGCCATCCGCGACATGCTGCAGAACCATATGCTGCAGCTCCTCTGCCTGGTGGCCATGGAGCCGCCGTCGGACCTCGAGCCCGACGCCGTGCGCAACGAGAAGGTCAAGGTGCTGCGCTCGCTGCGCCCCTTCACCGCCGCCGCCGCCGCCGCCGACAGCGTGCGCGGCCAGTACGTCGCCGGCATGGCCGACGGCGCCCCCGCCGCCGCCTACGAGGCCGAGGTCGGCCGCCCCTCGACCACCGAGACCTTCGTCGCCCTGACCGCCTGGATCGACAACTGGCGCTGGAAGGGCGTGCCCTTCTACCTGCGCACCGGCAAGCGGATGGCCGAGCGCCGCACCGAGATCGTCATCCAGTTCAAGCCGGTCCCCCACTCGATCTTCGGCCCCACCGGCGACCGCGACCTGCAGGCCAACCGGCTGGTCATCGAACTCCAGCCGCACGAGGACATCTCGCTGTCGATCATGAACAAACGGCCGGGCCTGACCGGCGAGCGGATGCGGCTGCAGACCCTGCCCCTGTCGCTCAGCCTGGCCAAGGCCCTGGGCGAGGAGGGCGGCCGGCGCCGCATCGCCTACGAGCGGCTGCTGCTCGACGTGCTGCGCGGCGACCAGACCCTGTTCGTCCGCCGCGACGAGGTCGAGGAGGCCTGGCGCTTCGTCGACGGCGTCGCCGACGCCTGGGCCGAGGCCGGGGTGACGCCAAAGCCCTATCCGGCCGGATCCTGGGGACCGCCCGGCGCCTCCGGCCTGATCGAGCGCAGCGGGAGAGCCTGGAATGACTGAACTGCCGCCCATCGAGGCCTTCGCCGGCCCGGACGCCGCCGCTGACGCCGCCGCCGCCGCCATCCTGCACGCCCTGACCCACGCCATCGCCGAGCGCGGCCACGGCAACCTGGTGGTCACCGGCGGCTCCACCCCGGGCCCGGTCTACGACCGCCTCGCCAACGCCCCGCTGGCCTGGCCCACCGTGCGCATCACCCTCTCGGACGAGCGCTGGGTCGACCCCGCCTCGCCGGAGTCCAACGAGAAGCTGGTGCGCGAGCGGCTGCTGTCCGGCGCGGCCGGCCAGGCGACCTTCACCGCCCTGAAGGCCGACGGGGCCGACATCGACGCCGCCGCCTGGTCGGCCGACCTGGCCGTCGCCGAGCTGTCCCCCTTCGACGTCGTGCTGCTGGGCATGGGCGCCGATGGCCACATCTGCTCGCTGTTCCCCGGCAACCCCATGCTGGCCGACGGGCTGGATCCGGCTTCGGCCCGGCTGGTGCTGGCCGCGCCGCCCGGCGATCCGGCCCCGCCCCAGCCGCGCCTGACCCTCACCCTGGCCGCCCTGGCCTCGGCCCGGCTGATCCTCGTGCTGGCCGCCGGCGCGGCCAAGCGGGCGGTGCTGGAAGGCCCGCCGGACAAGCCTGTCCACCACATGATCGCCGCCGCCCGGGGCGAGGTCCGCCTCCTCTGGTCGGCCTGAGCGGAGGCCCCGCCATGCCCGCCACGCCCCTGCATCCCGTCGTCGCCGAGGTCACCGCCTCCATCGTCGAGCGCAGCCGCCGGACGCGCGGCGACTACCTCGCCATGATCGAGGCCATGCGCGCCGAGGGCCCCGGCCGGGGCAAGCTCAGCTGCGCCAACTGGGCCCACGCCTTCGCCGCCTCGCCGGCCGCCGACCGGCTCAAGGCGCTGGATCCCAACGCCCCCAACCTCGGCATCGTGTCGGCCTACAACGACATGCTCTCGGCCCATCAGCCGCTGGAGGCCTACCCCGCCATCATCAAGCAGGCCGCCCGCGAAGCCGGCGCCACGGCCCAGTTCGCCGGCGGCGTCCCGGCCATGTGCGACGGCGTCACCCAGGGCCGCCCGGGCATGGAGCTGTCGCTGTTCTCGCGCGACGTCATCGCCCTGGCCACCGGCGTCGCCCTCAGCCACGACGCATTCGACGGTGTCATTCTGCTGGGCACCTGTGATAAGATTGTTCCCGGTTTGGTGATCGGCGCCCTGGCCTATGGCTGGCTGCCTTCGATCCTCATGCCGGCCGGGCCGATGGCCAGCGGCCTGCCCAATTCCGAAAAAGCCCGCATCCGCGCCCTGTTCGCCGAGGGCAAGGCCACCCGCGAGGAACTGCTCGCCGCCGAACAGGCCAGCTACCACAGCCCCGGCACCTGCACCTTCTACGGCACCGCCAACTCCAACCAGATGCTGATGGAGCTGATGGGGCTCCACATCCCCGGCTCCGCCTTCGTCCATCCGGACGACCCGCTTCGTGAGCGGCTGGTGGCTGAATCGGCCCGCCGCTGCGCCGCCATCGGCCCTCGCTCCGGCGACTGGATTCCGATGGGCCACGTCCTGGACGAAAAGGCCTTCGTCAACGGCGTTGTGGGGCTGATGGCCACCGGCGGTTCGACCAATCACTGCCTGCACCTGCCGGCCATGGCTGCGGCGGCCGGCGTGCAACTGACCCTTGAGGACATGGACGCCCTGTCCCGCGTCACCCCGCTGCTGGCCCGCGTCTATCCCAACGGCCAGGCCGACGTGAACCACTTCCAGGCCGCCGGCGGCCTCGGCTTCGTCGCCCGCGAACTGCTGGACGCCGGACTGCTGCACCGGGACGTGCTGACGGTCATGGGACCGGGGCTGGACGCCTATGCCGCCGAGCCCTGGCTGGACGGCGATGCGCTGGCCTGGAGACCGCCGCCGGCCGACAGCCTCGACCGCGAGGTCCTGCGCCCCGTCTCCGACCCGTTCGAGCGGGAAGGGGGCCTGCGCCTCCTGACCGGCCCGCTGGGCCGGGCGGTGATGAAGGTCAGCGCCGTCAAGGCCGAGCACCGCGCCGTCCGCGCGCCCGCCGCCGTCTTCGACAGCCAGGAGGATTACCTGGCGGCCTTCCGGCGCGGCGAGCTCAACCGCGACTGCGTGGCCGTCGTCCGCTTCCAGGGGCCTCGCGCCAACGGCATGCCCGAACTGCACAGCCTGACTCCGCCCCTGTCGGTGCTCCAGGATCGGGGCCACCGCGTCGCCCTGGTGACCGACGGCCGCATGTCCGGCGCCTCGGGCAAGGTGGCGGCGGCAATCCACCTGACGCCCGAAGCGCTCGATGGCGGGCCGATCGCCCGCGTCCGCGACGGCGACATCATCGCCATCGATCCCGAGCACGGCCGGCTGGAGATCGAGGCCGATCTTTCGACCCGGCCGGCCGCGCCGCCGCCGCCCACGCGTCCCGGCCACGGCCAGGAACTGTTCGCTGCCTTCCGCCGGCTGGCGGGCCCGGCTGACGCGGGAGCGTCCGCACTCTTCGAAAATGGGCATACCTAGTTACGCGAACGTCAAGGTAAGCGGTGCGTCATTCCGCCACGCCCTGCCATTGCTGCTTTGTTTCAACAAGGTGACGAAAAGGCGTCCGACCGGTTGACGCAGCGGGAAAACATACCGCATCATCGAACAGTTGTTCGTCAGCTCCGCTGGCGGACGGGCAGGTAGTCCGGAGGGGGCCACTTGGCGAGTTCGGAGTTCCGGATCGCGACTGACGCCGACAGGGCGCGAGCCCTGACGTCGCCCCCCGTTTCCCTGATCCCCGAAATCCTTTCGCGGCTGCGCCCGCTGCGCGCCGCAGACCGCCATTCGCGACCGGGAGGCTCGAACCCCGGCAGCGGATAATCATCACCAGCACCGGTCACCGACGCCCACCAAACAGAAGGCGCGGGACCACGAGGAAACCATAGGGAGGGAGTACATGCGTAGAGCTGCGTATCTGGCTGGCGGATCGGCGCTGGCCATGGCCTTGTCGATCGGGTTCGGGGGCATAGCCTCCGCCCAGGACGAACCGGCCAGCGTCTCGGAAGTTGTCGTCACCGGCTCGCTGATCGCGGGCACGCCGGAGGACGCGGCCCTGCCGGTCGACGTCATCGGCGTCGATGAACTCCAGAAGCAGGGTTCGCCCAGCACCGTCGATCTGCTCAAGTCGCTGTCGGTCAGCTCCGGCGTGCTCGGCGACACCAACCAGTTCGACGCCCGCGCCCAGGGCTCCGAAGGCTCCGGCTCGGTCAACCTGCGCGGCCTCGGCGCCCAGCGCACCCTGGTGCTGCTGAACGGCCGGCGGATGACGCCCAACCCGTTCGGCCAGGTCGGCACCGGCATCGTCGACACCAACACCATCCCCGTGGCCGCCATCGGCCGGGTCGAGGTGCTGAAGGACGGCGCCGCGGCCATCTACGGCTCCGACGCCATCGGCGGGGTGGTGAACTTCATCACCCGGACCAACTTCGAGGGCCTGGAGCTCTCGGGCAGCTACACCTTCATCGACGGCTCGGATGGCGACTACAACGCCAGCGCCGTCTACGGCTGGAGCGGCGATCGCTCGACCCTGCTGCTGTCGGCCGGCTACCAGCACCGCTCCGAGCTTTCGACGCTCGAGCGGGACTGGGCCGTCGGCGACTTCAACTACAACCCGCAGGGCGGCTATTCGGGCGGCAACGCCATCACCCGCTTCCTGCCGACCTTCAGCCCGGCTCCCGGCGTCTACGCCCCGGCCGCCGGCCTGCAGACCGATTCCGGCTGCGTCCCGCTCGGCGGCACCCTGGTGCTGAACGGGCAACCCGGCGGCACGCTGGCCACCGGCACCTGCAACTGGAACTTCACCGGCTACGACAACCTCACCGAGGTGGAGGATCGCTACCAGCTGTTCGGTTCGTTCGACTTCGAGCTGACCCCGGACCACAAGTTCCACATGGAGATGCTCTACGCGAGCACCGACGTGCCGGAATGGAAGACCTCGCCGTCCTACCTGGCGCTGCAGGTTCCGACCCTCACCACCAACCCGGCTGCCGGCACCCTGAACGCGGGCTACTTCGTGCCCTCGACCAACCCGGGCTATCAGCTCTACAGCGCCCAGAACCCGGGAGCCCTGCCGGCTTTCGCCAACGGGGTCTACATCCCGGGCGTGCTCTACCGGCCCTTCTCGGTCGGCGGCAACCCGATGTTCGACAACGGCCCGTCGCGGGGCGCGCGCAACTATCGCGCCTTCCGCTTCAGCGCCGGCCTGAAGGGCAGCTTCAGCGAGTACGTCAACTATGACGTCGCGGTGACCTACTCCGAACAGGAAGCCACCCGGACGGGCTACGACACTGTCGTCAGCCGGTTCCAGCTGGCCCTGCGCGGCCTTGGCGGCGCCAACTGCAACGGCATCGTCGCCGGCAACCCGGGCTCGACCTGCGAGTGGTTCAATCCGTTCTCGAACGGGGTCCAGCGCAACTCGATCACCGGCCAGACCAACCCGAACTACAATGCGGGCGTCGCCAACTCCGCCCAGCTGACGCGCTGGTTCTTCCAGAAGCTGCAGACCGATCAGCGCCAGTACATCTGGGTCGTCGACGCGGTCCTCAGCGGCAAGACCGGCATCACCCTGCCGGGCGGCGATCTGGCCTGGGCCTTCGGCGCGCAGTACCGCAAGGACGGGTTCACCTCGACCTACAACGAGCTGTCGGACCTCAACAAGACGCCCTGCATCGACACGCCCGTGAACGGCTCCACGGCCTGTACGGTGCGGAACGGGCCCTTCATGTTCCTTGGCGGCGGCACGCCGGCCCAGCTGACCGGCGACAACTACTCGGTCTTCGGGGAACTGAGCATCCCGGTGCTCGACAACCTGCAGTTCCAGCTCGCCGCCCGCTATGAGGACTACGGCGGCGCCGTGGGCTCGACCTTCGATCCCAAGCTGTCGGCCCGCTGGCAGGCGACCGACTGGCTGGCCTTCCGTGGTTCGGTCGGCACGACCTTCCGCGGTCCGCCGATCACGACCCTGGCCGGCGGCACGGTGACCTCGCTGCAGTTCCTGTTCGGCTCGTTCCGGGCGGTGGACATCACCGGCAACCCGAACCTGACCCCCGAAAGCGCGCTGACCTACAACGTCGGCATTCTTGTCGAGGCAGGCGGCTTCAAGGGCAGCATCGACTACTGGAACTTCGACTTCGAGGACCAGATCGTCGCTGAACCGGTGGGGCCGATCGTCAACGCCATGTTCCCGACCGCCGGCGTCGGCAACTGCGGCAATCCGGCCTACGCCGGGCTTCAGGCGCGCTTCACCTTCCAGGGCGCCTGCAACTCGGCCAACATCTCGCGCGTCGCCACTTTCTCGGTGAACGGCCCGGCGCTGAAGACGTCCGGCATCGACTTCATGGGCGAGTACCAGTTCGATACCAACTTCGGCACCCTGACCTTCGGCGTCGGCGGCACCTACACGCTCGAGTTCGCCCAGGACGCCTTCATCGTCGAGGGCATCGAGGTGTCGCCCGCCTTCGACGCGGTCGGCTTCCTGAACTACCAGACCTCGGCCACGCCGCTGCCGCAGCTCAAGATGCAGGGCTTCGTGGAGTGGAACAACGGACCGCACAACGTCCGCCTGACCGCCCGCTACTGGGATGAGTACGAGGATCAGCGCGCAGCCATCTTCCCGCCGGCGACCGTCTACCCGCAGGGCCAGACGATCGACAGCTGGACGGTGCTGGACCTGTCCTACCGTGTCTTCCTGCCCTGGGATGTCACGGCCGTGGCCACGGTCACCAACCTGACGGACGAGGATCCGCCCTTCGCCCGCCTGGACCTGAACTACGATCCGTTCACCCACAACGGGCTGGGCCGGACCATCAAGTTCAGCCTGACCAAGAAGTTCTGATCGGACCACCGGTCGGAACGGAAGCGGGGGGGGGGGGGGGGCCCCGGGGGGGGGGGG
>JBKBOD010000002.1:528889-693447 GCA_046295055.1 Caulobacter sp.
GCCGCGCCCCCGGGGCCGCTGGGTCCGGGGCGCCCCGGGGCCCCCCGCTTTTCGTTTGTGGGAACGGCTTTGCGGGAGCGGCCCGCTAGCGCGTGAACAGGCCCAGCAGCAGGGGCCGCACGAACAGGGCCGAGGCTTCCTCACGCTCCAGGCCCGTCACCCAGCTCCCCAGTGACGCGGCCCCGTTGAGCAGGGCGCTCAGCATATGGGCGGCGATGAGAGGATCGACGGGCCGGATCGAGCCCTCGGCGATGCCATCGGCCACCATGCCGGCGAAGCGGTCCGAAATCCGCGCATAGCGCTCGGAGGTCTCCTGGCGCATGGGCAGCGGCAGCGCCGCCATGGCCGACGCCCGCAGCAGCGGCCCCTGGTCCGACAGCTGGAAATCCGTCAGCGCAGAGGTCGCCGCCGCCAGCCGGGTCCACTGGTCCGCCTGCAGGTCGCGCGCCGCCAGCTGGGCCGCCCGCATCACCGTGTGCGTGCGCTCGAAACAGGCGACCACCAGGTCGTCCTTGTCTTCGTTGTGGTGGTAGAAACTGCCCTTGGTGACGTTCAGCGCCGCCGAGATGTCCTCCACCGACGCCCCGCGATAGCCGCGCTGGTTCATCAGCCGTGTCGCGGCGGTGAGGAAGGTCTCGCGGGTCACCTCGCCCGCCGCCGGTTCGGCGGCCGGCGCCTCCAGCGGCGGAAGGGCCGGCGGCGCCCAGGACCGGCTCCTGGTCGACAGGCCGCCTGTAAGGATGTCGCTCATCCGCTGCCGGATGCGCGGGTAGTCCTCGATGTCGTAGCGGCGCAGCCAGCCGAACGTCCAGAAGGCCTGCTCCAGCAGCAGGTGCGTGCGCGCGCTGGCTTCGGCCCGGCTCAGGCCCGCGAACTCCGGCGCGTCGAAGAAGCCGCGCACATAGCGAAATAGATTGTGGAACGCGCCGGTCACCTCGGTCCGGTGTGGTTCCTTCAGTGACCGCATCTCGCTGAAGCCCACCAGGGGCGGGGCCTGCTTCAGGCGTATGCGCCGAGACAGGTCGAAGAACTCGTCAAGAAAGCGGTCCAGCCGCGCCCGCGCGTCAGGCGCCTCGGCCGACCGGGTCATCAGCCCCTCGAAGGTCTCGATGCCGCGCAGGAAGCAGGCGGCCGCGAGGTCTTCCTTGCGGCGGAAGTAGTAGGTCACCGAGGTGGTGATCAGCCCGACCTCGGCCGCCACGTCGGCCAGGGTCATGCCCTTGACCCCCTCGCGGTTGAGGATGCCCGTCGCCGCGGCCAGAATCGCCTCGCGGCGCGCGGCGAACCGGGCCGTGCTTGCGCCTTCCGGCGGGGTCTGGGGAACGGGCTTGCTCATTTCGTCGGCAGTCTAGTCTGTTACGTCCGCCGGTTGAAACCGTAACCAAAGGTCAGGCGGCGGCCTCGACCCAGGCCTGGGCCAGCACCTGGCTGATGCCGCGAACCACGGCGGTCGGCGACAGCGGCTTGGCGATCCAGCCGTTCATGCCTGCGTCCATGTAGGTCTCGATCTGGTGAGCCATGGCGTTGGCCGTCATGGCGATGATGGGGGTGCGGACCGCCTCGCCGGGGAGTTCGCGGATTCGCCGCGTCGCTTCCAGGCCATCCATCACCGGCATCTGGATATCCATGAAGATCAGGTCGTAGGCGGCTACCTTCGCCGCTTCCAGGCCCTGGGCCCCGTCGTCGGCGGTGGTCACCGAGGCGCCCAGCTGTTCCAGCATCCGCGTCGCGATCAGGCGGTTCGTCGGATTGTCCTCGACCACCAGAACCCGGAGGCCGCCCAGCAGGTCCTCGCCCTCGTCCTCGCCTGCGGCGTGGGAAGGCGGCGCGGCGCGTGGCGCGGCGATCTCGAACCAGAAGGTCGACCCCTCTCCCTCGGCGCTGACCAGTCCGATCTCGCCGCCCATCTGCTCGACAAGGCCGCGCGCGATCGCCAGGCCAAGGCCCGAGCCGCCGAACCGACGTGTCATGGAGCCGTCAGCCTGCTGGAACCGCTCGAACAATCCGGCCTGCGCTTCGCCGGGAACCCCGATCCCGGTGTCCTCCACCTCGACCCGCAGCCGCTGCCCCGCGCCTTCGCCAAGGGTGCTCATCCGCACCTCGACCCTGCCGCTCTCGGTGAACTTCACCGCGTTCCCGACAAGGTTGAACAGGATCTGCCGGACCCGGACCGGGTCGATCTCGCAATAGCCGATGGCGGCCTGAGGATGCAGCCTGAGCGCCAGCCCCTTGGTCTCCGCCTGGGGCCGCAGCATGGCCGCCACGCTCTCCAGCAGAACCGCCGGGTCGATGGCCTCTGGCGCAAGCTCCAGGCGGCCGGCCTCGATCCGCGAGACGTCGACCACATCGTTGAGAAGCTCGGCCAGCATCGCGCCGCAATCCAGCGCCTCGCGCAGCAGCCGCCTGCCGTCGGCCGAAAGCCGCTCATGCCGCAACAGATGCAGTACGCCCAGCACGCCGTTCATGGGCGTGCGAATCTCGTGACTCATGTTGGCCAGGAACTGGGCCTTGGCCTCGGCCGCGGCGACGGCGGCGTCGCGCGCCTCCGCCAGGGCGCTGATGTCCTGGGTGATGCCAAGCACTTCCCAGAAGCCGCCCTTGACCTGACGCTCGCCGCGCCAGGCGGCCCTCAACCGGGCCCAGCCACCGTCCTCGGCGCGGAAATGGCGATACTCGACCACGCGGGCGTCCCCGGTGCGCACCGTCTCCAGGAATGCCTCGGTCACCCGCTGGGCGTCGTCCGGATGAATCTCGGCGGTCATCTGGGCGACGTTCAGGCTGCGCCGTCCCGACGTTCCCGGCCGGCCGGCGCGCGTCAGGTCGGCGTCGACCTCGTAGCGGTTGGTCACCGGATCGAACCGCCACATGAAGACGCCGGCTTCCTCGCGCAGAAGATCGCGCGCCCGGTCGGCCTGGGCTGTTTCCTGCTCGCGCCGCCGGCTCTCGGTAATGTCCTGCAGCACCACCAAGGCGATGTCCCCCGGCGACAGCTTGGAGCGGGACCTAACCCAGATATGCCCGCCGTCCCTGGTCCTGAGGCGATGCTGGCAATAGGCCTGCCCCGTGGCCACGAGACTGCGCACGACATCGCTGATCAGGTCATGCTCGTCGTCGTGGGCGAAGTCGCGGAACCGCTTGCCGACGACCTCTTCCTCGCCCCAGCCCGTCAGGGCCGTCCAGGCGGGATTGACCTGCTCGATGACGCCCTCGCGCATGACCACGAAGATGTCTTCGGCGCTGGTGAAGAACCAGCGCGCGGCCTCGACCTCGATGTCGACGGGTTGGCCGGCCATGCAATCTCCCACTCACTCGGGGAGCATTGTTCATCCAAGGGGTAAAGTTTGAGTTGCCCCATACCGGCCATTCGATAGTTAGGGCGGGTCTGCATTGATCGGGAGCATCGCGTGAGCAAGCCGGAGAAGCTGGGTCTGTCGTCCGAACGCCTGGGCCGCATCGAGACCTTTCTGCAGGAACGCTATATCGGCCCCGGCAAGCTGCCCTGCGCCCAGGTCCAGGTCTGGCGACGCGGCGGCCTGGCCTACAGCACGTCGCTGGGCATGGCGGACATCGAGCGCGGCCGGCCGCTCAAGGCGGACGACATCTTCCGCTTCTATTCGATGACCAAGCCGATCACTTCTGTGGCCATCATGATGCTGCTCGAGGAGGGCAGGATCGCCCTCGATGACCCTGTGTCGAAATACATCCCCTCCTGGAAGGACCTGGGCGTTTACGTCATGGGCTATCTGGAGACCTTCCAGACGCGTCCCTGCGCCCGGCCGATGATGGTCATCGACCTTCTGCGCCATACCTCGGGTCTGACCTACGGCTTCCAGCAGCAGGGCAACGTCGACGCCGCCTACCGCAAGCTGAAGCTCGTCGAGGACCTGCGCGCCGGGACCCTGGCCGAGACGATGGAGGCGCTGGCCAAGGTGCCGCTCCAGTTCTCGCCCGGCGAGGCCTGGAACTACTCGGTCTCCACCGACGTGCTGGGCCATCTGGTCGAGGTGATCAGCGGCCAACGGCTCGACGCCTTCTTCCGGGAGCGGATCTTCGGGCCGCTCGGCATGGTCGACACCGCCTTCGACGTTCCCGCCGACAAGGCTGGTCGCCTGACGGCCTGCTACGCCGTCGGCCAACTGGGTTCCAAGGCTGTCGCCGCCCGACCGCAACTGGCTGACGACCCGGCCAAGAGCCCCTATCTGCGCCCCGCCACCTTCCTGTCGGGCGGCGGCGGCCTCGTCGGCACCATCGACGACTACATGCGCTTCGCCCGCATGCTGCTGAACGGCGGCGAGCTGGACGGGGTCCGGCTGCTGAGCCCCAAGACCATCGAGCTGATGACCGCCAACCATCTGCCGGGCAACCAGGACCTGACGCAGATGTCGCGCTCGCTGTTCAGCGAGGCGACCTATGCCGGCGTCGGCTTCGGCCTCGGCTTCGGGGTGACCATCGATGCGGCCTCGACGATGATCCCGGGCTCGAAGGGCGACTTCTTCTGGGGCGGTGCGGCCAGCACCTTCTTCTGGGTCGATCCGGCCGAGGATCTGACGGTCGTCTTCATGACCCAGCTTCTGCCCTCGTCGGCCTATCCGGTCCGGCGCGAACTGCGCACCCTGGTCTACTCGGCCTTCACCGAGAGCGGCCGGTAGGGGCCAGCGGAGGCGGCGAATCACCGATCGCCCTCGCGTAGGCGGGGGCCCATCGGCCGGCGTCCGGCGCCCTTAAGGCTGGATGTCCGCCGCTTCCGCCGCCTGGGCCTTGGCCGCGATGATCCGCAGGTTCTCGACGTGGGTCTCTCGGCTGATGTTGTACAGCTGCATGATCCCCAATGCGGTGCCGTAGAGCAGGGCGATCACCGGCATGTAGACGATCGCCAGATTGGCGATGATCTTCGGATCGACCTCGCCGGGCTTGGCGCCCTCCGGGAACTGGATGATCGTCAGCACCAGGCCGGCGGCGATGGCGCCGATGCCGCCGACCGCCTTCTGAACCAGGCTGGTAAAGGCGAAGAACAGGCCTTCCGACCGGCGGCCGGTCTTGACCTCCGCGTCCTCGACCACGTCGGCCAGCATGGCGGTGATCAGGATGGCGGCGGTGATACCCAGGATGCCGCGCGCCACGCCGTCCAGGAACAGCCAGGGCACGATGCTCGGCGTCTGGCCGTCGCCCAGCATGTCGGCGTTCTCGGGGAACCAGCCCAGCAGGCGCAGGGCCAGCGGGATGAAGCCGATCAGCACCGAACTGGCCAGCAGCACCGTGCCCGCCAGCTTCTTGCCCGACCGCTTGGTCAGATAGGGCGCGGCGAACATGGCCACGGTCGAGGAGATGTAGCTGTCCAGCACCAGCACGCCGGTCCAGAAGCTGTTGAGCTCCCAGAAGTAGGTCGAGAAATAGAAGGCCAGCGAGAAGGCCATGCCCTGGGCGATCGCCGCGAACAGCCCGACCCCGGTGATGACCACGAAGTTGCGGTTCGACAGCGAGGCGTACATCTGCTGCAATGTCACCTTGACGCTTCGTTTGGCGCCGCCGGCTGCCTTGCGCATCCAGGGAATGAAGCGGTGGGTCCCTGCCGCCGACACGATGATCGACAGGAACATCAGCGCCGCCCCGACATAGCCGTAGGTCGAGTAGCCGTCGCGATTGAGCTGTCCGACCGGATATTCCTCGGTCGGCCGCAGGAAGACCCAGAACATGATGACGGTCAGCGTCAGCCCGCCCCACCAGGCGAAGAAGTAGCGCCAGCCGAGGATCGCGGTGCGCTGGTCGTAGTCCTCGGTCAATTCCGCGGCGAGCGACGAAGAGGGCACCTCGTACATGGCGATGAAGCTGCGCCCCAGTACTGCCGACCCGACGAGATACCAGAACAGGGCCGTGTCGCTCCAGCCTTCCGGCGGGTTCCACAGCAGCAGGAAGGACAAGGCGACCGGTATGGCCGAGGCGTACATGAACGGGTGCCGCCGGCCCCATTTCGAGACCCAGTTGTCCGAGACCTCGCCGATGATCGGATCGATCAGGCAGTCGATGAACAGAGCCAGCGCGATGGCGCTGGTGACCGTGAGGGGGTCAAGGCCGACGACCTGATTGTAGAAGAGGACCAGGAAGACCCGGTAGCCGTTGTCCTTGATGCCGAAGGCGATGGAGCCCATCCCGTAGAGGATCCGGGTGCCCAGGCCCACACGGGGTCGTGGGCCCAGCGCAGTCGCGGGCTCGGTCATTCGGCTTTCCTCCCGGCGCGGTATTTTCCGCCCTTTTTTCGAAATTGGGGTATGCCGCGAGGCAAAGTCAATCGGCAACCCGTTTCATGACAACGGATTCATGCGTTGTCGCGCTGGTTGCGGCGGTGCAGGGCGCAGCTGTCCCAGTAGGGCTCGCCGCCGAACCGCTCGACCATCAGGTCTGTCAGGGCGCGCACCTTGGCGGAGGGGGGACCCGTCGGCGGACGCACGACGTATAGCCCCGCTTCCGGCATCGGCAGGTCAGGCAGCAGGGGCTCGAGACGGCCCGCCTTGATATCGGGGGCGATCAGGAAGGTCGGCAGCAGGGCGACGCCCAGCCCTGCCACCGTCGCCTGAAGCACCGCCTCGCTGTTGTCGGCCCGCATCCGTCCCTGCGGCCGGATCGTCACGCTCCGGTCGCCGACCTGGAGGCGCCAGGTGTCGCCCTGGCGCATGCCGGTCTGGATCACCGCGTCATGGTCCGACAGATCGTCCAGAGTCGCTGGCCGCCCGCGCCGCGCCAGATAGTCGGGGCTGGCCACGAGCGCCCCGTGGATCGGGGCGATGCGGCGGGCGACCAGGCTGGAGTCGCCCAGCGTTCCCAGGCGGATCGCCGCATCGTAGCGGTCGGCGATGAGGTCGACGAAGGCGTCGCTGTAGCTGGCCTCGATCCTCAGTCGCGGGTGCGCCAGCGCCAGGTCGGCCAGCAGGGGCGCCATGTGCCGCAGCCCGAACGCCAGCGGCAGCGCCAGCCGCAGCGTCCCGGCCAGCACCTCCCGCGTCTCGGCGACGGCTTCCCGCGCCTCCGCCAGGTCGGCCAGGATGCGTTCGGCCCGCTGGCGAAAGGTCTCGCCGGCCTCGGTCAGGGTCACGCCCCGCGCGCCCCTCAGAAGCAGGCTGGCGCCCAGGTCGGCCTCCAGCGCGGCGACACGGCGGCTGATGATGGACTTGGACAGGCCAAGGCGCGCCGCCGCGCGGCCAAAGCCGCCAGCCTCGGCCACGGCGTTGAAGGCGCGCAGGTCGTCGAGATCGGACATTGGCGAAGCTTCGCCGGGTGTTGCTCATTGGTCAACACCAAGGTGCAATCTGGCGACCTACCGTTCCTATGAGTGCGCCACCAGATCTCCGGCGTCGGGCCGCTTCCGGCCCCGGAGTGAATCCATGTCGCAAGTCCTGGTCCTGAACAGCAGCGTGTCCGGCGAGGCTTCGGCCAGTCGCGCGCTTGTCCAATCCATCGTTGACGGCCTCAAGGGGCCGGGCTTTTTAATCGTCGAGCGTGACCTGGGCGCCGATCCCGTGCCGCACCTGACGCCGGAGACGGTGAACACCCTGCGCGGCGCGCCGCCGACCACCCCGGCCGAGATCGCCGCCCGCGCGCTGGCCGACAGCCTGATCGCCGAACTCAAGTCCAGCGACGTCCTGGTCATCGGCGCGCCGATGTACAACTTCGCCATCCCGACGGGGCTGAAGACCTGGTTCGACCATGTGCTGCGCGCCGGCGAGACCTTCCGCTACAGCGAGGCGGGGCCCGAGGGGCTGGTCAAGGGCGTCAGGGCCATCGTCGTCCTCTCGCGTGGCGGCCTCTACAGCGAAGGCCCGGCCGCGGCGCTCGACGCCCAGGAGCCGCACCTGAAGACCCTGCTGGGCTTCATGGGCGTGACCGACGTCACCTTCGTCCGCGCCGAGAAGCTGGGCTTTGGCCTCGAGGCCCGCGAACAGGCCCTGGCGAACGCCCGCGCCGAGATCGACCGCATCGTCGAGGTCGATTTCCGCAAGGCGGCCTGACGTCGCCGGCAGCCGCGCGGCGGCGGGACAAACCCGTCGCCGCCTGCTAGCCTTCAGGCATGGAAACCTGGATCCTGCCGGCCCTGCTCGGCGTGGGCCTCGCCGCCGCCACGGGCTTTAGAACCTTCCTGCCCCTGCTGATGCTGGGGCTCGCGGCCCGCTTCCAGCTGTTTGGCATCGAGATTTCCGGCGCCATGAGCTGGCTGGACAGCGACCCGGCGCTGATCGCCCTGGCCCTGGCCACGGTCTTCGAGCTGGCCGCCGACAAGATCCCCTTCGTCGACCATGTGCTCAGCCTGATCGGCACGGTCGCCCGCCCGGTGGCCGGCGCCGTCGCGGCGGGCGCGGCCTTCGTCACGCTCGATCCTCTGGTGGCCGCCATCGCCGGCCTGATCATCGGCGCGCCCACCGCCATGGCCTTCCACTCGGCGCAGGCCGGCACGCGGGTGCTGTCCAGCGCCAGCACCGGCGGCCTCGGCAATCCGCTGGTGTCCTTCATCGAGGACCTCACCGCCTTCATCATGGTCATTGTCGCCTTCCTGGCGCCGGTGCTGATTCCGGTGGTGCTGGTGGTGGTCCTGCTGGCGCTCTGGCGCCTTTGGCGGGCGGTGCGCCGGCCACGGCCCGCCATCCAGGACGGCTGACAATGAAAACGCCCCCGGAGCGCGAACTCCGGGGGCGTCTGTCATCGCGTGGGATTGGCGCGGTCTATTCGAACAGACCCAGGATCACCGAGGCGATCACGCCCGAGGCGATGGCCGTCAGCACCACGTCATTGCCGACCCGCACATACTGGTAGCCGCGGGGCGGCGGGGCCAGGCGATAGGCGCGGTAGTCGACGTAGTAGGCGCGGGTCGGATAGCTGGCCGGCAGCGCCTGGCCGCGGGTCCAGCGACGGGCCTGGTAACCGCGCGGCGGCACATAGCGGCCGGCGCGATAGCGACGCTCGGCGCGGCGCTCATAGCGCTGGGCCTGCTTCAGCTCGCGGCGCTCCTCGCGCAGATCCTGGCGCGCCTCGCGGACGTCCTGGCGCTGCTTGGCCACCGGATTGTAGGGCTGGGCCGAGGCCGCGCCGGCGCCGGCCAGGACAGTCAGGGCGACAGCTCCGATCAGAAACTTCTTCATGGTCTTCTTCTCCTTGTCCGGGCCGCCGGATTGGGGGAGGGGCGGCGGCCTTGTTTCCTTCGACGCCGCCATCCTGCGATGGGGCGGCTGAGCCTCAACTGAACGGCGAGGATCAGTTTCGGTTCATCATATTTCAGCAATTTCAATACGTTACGGCCATGAAACAGAGTGACCCGATTGTGGCGCGGCGCGCGCCTAAGGGCTTTGGCCCGGAGGCGAACCGCGATAGCCTCTGTCAGCCCCGGGGCGGCTTCGAGTCTCCGCGCGGGGCCTCATCCCATCCAGACGGCGGGGGACGGACCAAGGTGCGCAGGCTGGTGCTGCTGTCCCGCAAGGGCGGAACGGGCAAGACGACCCTGGCGGTCAACCTGGCGGTGGCGGCCGAGCGGGCCGGGCTGTCGGTGGCCATGGCCGACCTCGACCTGCAGGGCTCGGCCAGCGCCTGGGGCCGGGCGCGTCGCTCGGAGACGCTGGAGATCGCCCCCGCCAACGGCGGCACCCTGTTCCCGCTGGCCAACGCCTTCGAGCGCGAGGGCCGCCAGCTTCTGGTCATGGATACGCCCGCCGGCGGCGACGCCATCACCCCCTCTGCGATAGCCACGGCGGACCTGGCCGTGCTGGTCGCGCGCCCGGGCTACTTCGACCTCGCCGCCCTCGCGCCGGCGGTCCAGGCGGTCAAGGCGGCCGGCAAACCCGGCGTCATCGTCCTCAACCAGGCGCCCAGCCGCCGGGGCGGGGTGGAAAGCCCGGTGATCGCCCGCGCCATTGATGCGGCCCGCCAGCTTGGCCTGCCGATCGCGCCGGTCGGCCTGCGCGCCCGCGTCGCCTTCCAGGAAAGCCTGTGGCGCGGCCAGGGCGTCATGGAGTTCGAGCCGCGCGGCCCCGCCGCCGCCGAGATCGCCCGCCTCTGGCAGGACGTCGCCGAACGCCTCTTCGGCGCCGCCGCGACCCCCGCCGAAGACCGTCGCACCGCCTGAGGCGCCGCGCGACGGTCGCTTGACTCCCGAAGCAATCGACGGGAACATTCCGCGAACAACGGTCGCGCCCGTCGGCCGCGCGGGGAGGATCCATGGCCCGGACTGCCGTCATCGCCATCGCGCTCGCCCTTGTCCCAGGCCTCGGGGCCGAGGCGCAGGACTCCCGTCCACCACCGCGCCAGTGCTCCAGCGCAACGCTCCAGCTGGCCGATCCCGTCTTCATGGACAGCGCCCGCTCGCCCGGCCCCGGCGCGGTCGTCACCGTCGCCCCGGGCGAGGCGGTGCTGGCCGGCGGGGTCGTCGGCTCCTGGGTCTCGGCCATCGTCCTGACCGGCGATGTCCGCTACGCCGGCGACGGCAAGGCGGGCAAGGACCGCGCCGGCGTCCGCGCCGGTCGCTACCCGCTCAGCGGCGCCTTCAACAACCATGTCGTCTACTGGGTCGACGATGGCGAGTTGTCGGGACCGGACGGCGAGCGGTTCGCCTCTGGCCGCGTCTGGCTGGCCCTGAACCGGGGCAAGGAGACCCCCTATGTCATGTGGAGCCGCAAGGGCGGCTATCGCGGCGCCCGGGCGATCGAGGCCCCGCGCGACCTCTACCGCCTGGAATACTGCCAGGGCCCCCTGCCCAACTACGTCAGCGAGGAGCTTGTCCTCGTCGGCGCCGCCGACGGCCGGGTGATCCTCGAACACCGCCAGTACGCCGGCGGCCGCCGGCCGGAATCGACCCTGTTCGAACTCCCCGCCACCCCCGGCCGCCCCCTCACCGCCGCCGGCGCCATCCTTGAGGTCCAGTCCATCGACGGCGACCGCGTCCGATTCCGCATTGTGAGGGGACTGGGCGGCTAGGGCGTCAGACCAGGATCCGGTATCCGCCGCGCTTCGAGATCATGCCGCCGGCGCCGAAGGCTACCTTGCCGACCCCGCCGTCCGCCCATTCCGCACCGGTGCTGTTGAGCACCAGCCAGTAGCGCGCCAGCCGGTCAAAGCCGATGACCGCCACGCTGTGCAGGAAGGTCGGCTCGCCCGGCGCGGGCGCATAGACCTCTCCGTCGCTCAGGCTGAAGAAGCCGGCGTCCACATGCATGTCGGCCAGGATCGGCCCGTGGTCGTCTATGGCCTGCATTGCCGCGGCGTTGCGTCCCTCGTCGGTCGGGGCGTTGACCAGGGCTGAGCCGGCGATGCGGACCCGGTCCGGGATTTCGCAGCGGTCGGGCGGAAAGGGATAGTCCCCGGCGAACCCGGCGGCGACGCCGCCCGCTCGCACGGCCTCCACCACCATGCGCGGCGTCGCCGTCCGGGTCTCGTCCAGCCCCAGCAGGCAGCGATGGATGAACCCGGGCGCCAGGGTGACCGCCGGCAGGCCCCGGATAGCCCGCACCGCCTCGATCACCGCCACCAGGGCGAAGGAGGAACAGGTGTTGAACCGCATCGGGTCGCCCTGGTCCCGCGTCGGCGGAACCACCCCGGCCTGCCGCCAGTCCCGGCTCTGGACGGCGCGAACGGTCGGCGCGCTCAGGCTCTTGGCGCCGGCCCCGATCGTTTCCGCCTCGACCAGCCGCAGCCGGGCCTCCAGCCGCGCCCGCCGTCCGGCGGCCAGCCTTGCCCGTCGCAGGGACCGGCGGCGCCTCACGGCGCGCTGTCGCCGGTCCGGGCCGCCTCCAGCGCCGCCTTGGCGTCCAGCTCGGCCTTGCGCGCCTTCAACAGTTCGGTGTTGGCGTTCAGCGCCGCCAGCTCGCTGGCGTTGGTCGAGGGATTGAGCGCGGCGATCGCGTCGTCGTAGTCCTTCTGCGCCTTGGCGGCCTCGGTGGCGGCCTTGAGCCGGGCGGTCTCGGCGCCCTGCTGCGCCGTCTGCGCCTCGCCCACCGCCCCGACAGTCGTGCCGATGGCGCCCGTCAGCCCCTCGGCCGTCGCCGTCTTGCTGGCCTGTCCGATCGACTTCAGCCGGCCGTCCTCGCCGGCGGTGAAGCTGCAGCTGATCGAGCTGAACGGCCGGCTCTTGCAGGGCAGGTAGTAGACCGGCCCCAGCTGCTGGATATCGCCCCACTGGAAGGCGATCCGCTCGCCGCCCGCGTCGCAGGGCCCGCCGGCGCAGACCAGCAGCATGCCCTTGGCCGGCTGGCGGATCGGCACGCCCAGGCTGGTGTCGACCGCCGCCGGGGCCGGCGCCATCGCGCCATAGCCCACGGACCGGCCATCCGGCGCGTTGCCCGCGACCCGCAGCTCGACCACCACATCGAACTGCGCCCTGGGGTTGGCGACCTCGTTGTCGTCCAGGTCCTGGGCCCAGCGGTTCAGCACCGCCGGCGGCAGCCCGAAGGTCGCGGTCCTGGCCTCGCCGTTCTCGGGCCAGCGCACCACCTGCACGTCGGTGACCACCTTCAGCACCGCCTCCAGCACCTTCTGTTTGGCCGCCAGGTCCTCGTTGGCCGCCAGCAGGGCGTCATAGGCTTCAGACAGCGCCGTCCGCGTGGCCTCATCGAGATTGCCGCCCATCGCGGCGGCCTTGTCCTGCACGGCCTTCAGCGTCTTTGTCCGGCTCTCGACCAGCTTCGTCGCCACCTTGACCGCCTCGGTGGCCGGCTTGAGGTCCTGGGTCACCGCCTTCAGCGTCTCGGGCCGGCAGACCTCGACCCCGCCGGCGCCGCCCGCGCCCGCCGCGATCTTGACCACCTTCACCGCCGTGCCGACCACATTGCCGACCACCTGGCCGGTGCGATCCTCGGCCGTGGCGTTCAACCCCGTCACCGCCCCGCCTGGCCCGTACTGCAGCGAGACATCGCTGATCTTCATCGGGCTGGCGAAATCCTGGCTGCGCAGCACATAGCTGGCCCGGGGGTCCGGGGCGGCGCTGGTCGAGCGGATCTCGGCCTTGACCGTGCCCTTCAGCTCAGCGCCACAGCCGGTCACCTGCCGGGTGATGACCAGTTCGTACTGGGTGAAATATAGCGGATAGGGCAGGCCCACCGCCGTCTCCGGCCGCGCCGGATCGACCGGCGACACGGTCAGGGTGGTGGTGCATCCGGCCATTGCCAGGGCGGCGCCGGCGGTGGCCAGCAGGGCGGTCCTCGACATCTCGATCTCCAGGGCGACGCACCGGCGTCGAACACAGAAGACCACAGTAGGTCGAGTAACGTCGTGATCTCAATCACGCGCGTCCGCCGGCGCTCGGCGGCACAGTCCAGCCGGGCCATCGGAAGGCCCGGGAGAAATGCTCATGAAGTTGCTGTTCGAAGGCGGCCTCGCCCTGGCCCTCGCCGCCGGTCTGGCAGGCGCCTGCTCGCCGGACGCCGTCGCCACCTCGTCTCAGGCCTCTACGCCGGCCCTGGTCGCCGCCCCGCCGGAGCCGACTCCGTCGCCCAAGGACCCGCCGGCAAGGGACCCCGTCGCCAAGGCCTGCACGCCCCCCGCGTGCCCCGTCCGCAGCGAGATCACGCCCGGTCCCCCCGGGCCGATCATCCGCAATCCGGAGGAAGACCCCGAGGTCAAAACCCGGATGGATCAGAAGGTGACCCAGCCCGTCGACAAACAGGTCACCCGCAGCGGCAGCGGCATCGGCGGCTGACCGCCCCCGCCGCCTACTTCATCGGTGCGAACGCGGCGAACAGCGCCGTGGCCAGCAGGCTCAGCTTGCTGGCGGAGTCCGCGTCGGCCGGGGCGAAGCGGTCCTTGCGCAGGACGTACAGCGTCACCGCCGGCTCGCCATCGTCCTGGCCCGTCAGCATCGCCCGCGTCAGCGGCCCGTCGTACAACGCCAGGCCCACGGTCTGCCCCCCGTCGCCATAGATGGTCACCAGCCCGAACCCGCTCAGCCCCTTTGGGTCGCAGCCCGCCTTCGGCCCGCTGGCGGGCGCCGTCGTCCGCCCTTGCGGATCGGTCTCGACCACCATCCAGGCGATCATGTCCCGCTGGCCGTACTGCATGCCCAGCCGCATCCCCTCGGCGAACTCGCGGCGATAGAGGACGGCCTCCGCGCCGTCCGTCTCGCCGCGCGAACGCACCAGATACCGGCACCCCTGCGCCTCGAGGGTCCAGCTCACACTGTCCGGCGACGACAGGCGAAGCCCGGTGTCGGCCACCGGCTGCCCCTCGACGATGCGATGGGTCGAGGTGAACAGCGCCTGCTGCGCCGCCGCCGGACCGGCGAACACGGCCAGGGCGACCGCCGCCGCGGCCAGGGTCTGGATGATACGCATGAAAAAGCCCCCGACAGCGCGCCCCGACACGGACCACCCGCCCCTCGGACCCGGCGCGCCAACGCCGCCACCCTGCCACGCGGCCCCGCCCGCCGAAAGCGCCTTCGCCTCCGGGGAACGCTCCGGCTGCTACTTCTTCCGCCGCGCCGCGTCGGCCGCGATCGCCGCCCGCACCTCGGCGATCGTCGTCCAGTCGAACGTCAGCAGCGCCCGCGCCCCCGGCCTGCCCTTCCCGGCCTCCAGCCGGTACAGCCCCGCCACCTCGGCCATCACCGCCTCGGCCTCCGGCGTCGAAGTCCCCAACGTGCGACAACCGCCCAGCGTCCCGTCCTCGGCGACCGCGCAATCCAGCATCGACTTGCCCTTCAGGTCCCCGACCCGCTCGGCGATCTCCAGGCGGCGCAGCTCGCCGCCGTCTTCAGCCCAGTCCGCCACCTCCACCCGGCAGCGCGCCGCCTCCAGGCAGGCGACCGTATCCTCCACCGCGCCCCCGTCGGTGCGATAGACCAGCCGCCCCTCGCCGCCGGGATAGGCATTGAACACCGGCCTGCGCCCCGCGCTGGGCGGGCCGAAGGCCACCGGGATTAACAGCTCGTCGGAACGCGGCTGGCCATCCGTCGTCGGCTTCATCTTCATCTTACCGGCCAGCCCCAGCGCCGCCTTGCCGAAACCGGCGCCCCGCGGCGTCTCATAGACCACCCGGCAATCCCGCAACTGCCCCTGCGCCGTCGCCCGGCAAGCCAGCAGGGCGCCCCCCTCCGGCAGCTTCCGGTCAGGCAAGGCGGCCATGGCGGAGGATGGCGCGAGAAACCCGGCGGCCAGCAGGGCGAGGAGGGGGAGGCGGAGAGGGGAGGGGAACATGCGGTGCAGCTTATGGGTGAGTGGGGTGTGGGGGCAAGGGCTGGGGACGGTGAGGCTGAGCGTCGGGCGGGCCGGTGGCGGCTCCCACTTCAATTCACTATACCTCAGGGTGTTTTTGTCCCAACATCTCCCCAGGGCAGTCTCCTGAGGCGGCGCGCGCAATGTTGGGGGAGCAAATGATCACCCGTAGACAAACATTGATCACGGCAGCCGCTGCCTTGACCACCGCTTGCGAAACCACTCGCCCCGGGCGCGGCGAACAGGCAAACATCCTGTCAGCCGATACACTTCAGAGCGGGGACTTGATCTTCCCGCGTCGCCCGGGCGCGACCGTCATCTACAAGTCGGCGGCCGGCATTGCCGGGCTGTCGGGGGAGCGGCGGGCGTGGGAAGCCGACAAAGCGAAAATCCTGGCGGAAGGAAAGGTCGGCGACTTCACGCTGACCCCGTCAGACCAAAGTCGCCTCCGCGCGTTGAGCTATGAGAGCTTCCTGCGCGACTACAGCGGGCCGGCCACCGCCGACGTCTTTACTGACACGATGACAACACTTCGTATGACGACCGGGCACGTCGCGATTGTCGTTCGCGAGGGCCAGGAAATCAACGTAGTTGAAGCCGTGTCGGCGGGCGTGATCTGTCAGCCTTACGAGACGTTTGCGAAGGTACACCACGCCGACATGCTTTGGCATGCACGCCTGAAGGGAAGGACCGAGCAAGAGCGATCAAGCTTCGCGCGGCTCGCGGCAACGCAGACGGGCAAGGATTACGACATCATGAGCTTTGACCTGCTTGATGACAGGACCTTCTACTGTTCGAAGCTGGTGTGGTGGTCGGCTTGGCGGAGTCTGGGCACGGCATTGGACGAAAATCCCGACCCCATAAGACGTTTCCTGACCTGGTTCTCCCCGAAGAAGCTCCTCAACTTGCGCTCCGTTGAAAAGATCGTTTCTCCTGGTCGCTACTGAGTTCCTGTGTGCTTCGAAGGGAGGGGCGGCAATGGTCATTGGATTTGCCGACCTGCGGGACCGCTGCGCGACGCAGGTCGCTGGGCCGCGGATCGCGGCGGTGTCGGCGGAGCGGTTTGAGGTGAGAGTGTGAGGTCCAGATTCCTTTTCTTCGTTCCCAGCCAGCTCGAGGCTGAAGCGGCGCTCGATGTGGTGCTTCCTGGCCAACGGGACCCTTGGTTGCTCTGCGACGAAGCCGGCGATCCCATCGGCTACTTCAGCATCTATTCCGATCCGAACAATGCCTGGTCGGTAAGCCCGCCGCCTGACGGCAATGATGATCCCAACCGGCCCTACATTCAGGCTGACATCTGCGGACGGCACTTTGGAGATGAAGTGACCGTCGCTCTGAAGCAATTGCAGGCGATGATCGGCGGCGTCGTTCAGGATGACTTCGATCAGGTCCTATGAAGAACCAGCACGCGCATACCGCCCCCGCCCCTCAAACCTCAGCCACCCCATATCCCGCAGCACCTGCAACTGCTGCCTGATCTTCGGCCGGATGTTGTTGTTGGCTGGGTAGATGCGGGCCAGGCGGGGTTCGAAGGCGTAGACCTCTTCCAGGGTGAACTCTGGCTGGCCGATAGCCTCGACGCAGGCCATGACCTGGGTCAGCCAGCCACGGCTCGCGCCGGCGGTCTCGCGCAGGAAGAGGGTGGACTTCCACTGGTCGAGGACGGCCTGGCGCGGGGTGAGGGCGCCGGCGCGGATCAGGCTGATCTTTCCCGCTTCCGGCACCCGCTCCAGCAGGATGTTGCAGCCTTCCCAGCCGGCGCGACGGGCGTGGGGGCCGAGCGGCTTGCGGCGCTCGATGATCTCCGGCGTGAAGAAGTGCTTGGGCACGACGATCAGGTCGGTGACCGACAGCCGGGCGCGGTCATAGGCCATCAGCACCAGGCTCGGGTTGTTGGCCTGGGCCAGCCGCTCGGTCATCGAGGCCCAGGCGCCGTCGACCACCTTGCGGCCGAAGCGGCCGTTCTGGCTCTTGAGTTCGTATTCCTCGGCGCAGGCCGTGCAGATGAAATCGCAGACCCGCCGGTTGGCCGTCTGCGCCTCGACGGGCGCCGCGCCGCAGCTGGGGCAGAACAGGTGGCGCCGGGCCCAGCCTTCGGACCAGACGCGGGCGTTCTGGGTCGGCCCCTGGAAGACGGCGGCGGGCTCCTCGAAGCCGAGGCTGGCCCAGGGCGGATCGTCGCTCAAAGATCGCCGACCTGGGCGGCGTCGATCTCGTCGCCGGCGGCGTCGAGGGTCAGGTAGAGGCAGGCGTCGAATTCCTGCTGGCCGTCGGGGCGCCAGTCGTAGGCGGCGCGGTCGTCGTTCGCCAGTTCGGCAGCTTCCTCAGGGGAGTCGGCTTCGACCTCGGCGAGGTAGTCGACGTAGGCGTCGACGCGGCAGCGGACGGTGTAGGTGGGCATGGCGGGAATGGATCCACAAAGGTGCATCCGAGACAAGTCTAGTTCGCCGCCGAGCCCTTATCGACGCAGCGGTAGACAACTTCCGCCTCGCCGCACCCGCCATGCAGGGCGCACTCGCTCGCCTTGACGTCCTCGACCAGCGCCTCCTTGCCGAGCGAGGCGCAGTGCTTGTTGGCGGTTTCGAGAGCCTTCGTCTTGGCGCCGGTCTGGCCGTTAAGCGGCACACGAGCAGAGGCCATGAACTTACCGCCGCCAATGGATTGCGGGCCGCTGCTGGCGCAGGCCGCCAAGGCCGAAATCGCCAAGACGCTGAGCGCGGTTCGAATACCCTGCATGTTAGTTTCCAATCCTGTTCAGCACCCGAGAGCCGATCAAGGGGAGGGTCGAATTTTGTACCACACTGAACCCTTGGCGACCTCCGAAGGCGGGATCGGGAAATTGACATAACGTTCTCAGATTACCTCGGGCGAACCTTATGCGTGTAACACGGCCCCGCCCTAGTGGGGCTTGCAAACTTCACAGCCATGATGTGTGATCAGACGACCCGCAAGGAGGCCGAGATTTGGCATCTGCCATTTTTGCATATGCCTTCTTGAAGGCTGCGTATGCCGAGGGCGTGCGGAACCCGTTGGATGTCGTCATTCCGCTCGTAAAGCGCGCTCTTATGCGCTCGCGCACTGCAGAGATTGACCAAACCTCAATCCAAGCCGAAATCCGCTCCTCGCTCGGAATCGAGATTCCTTTGAACGTTATTCGGTTCACCTTTCCGGCTTTAGCAAGAGAGGGAATCCTTCAGCTAGATAACTTCATTTACCGGCTGTCTGATCGGAATTATCAAGATGATACGCTGCAGGATATCGAGAATTCATCCCGAGATCAACTAGATCGAGTGCGGAAAAAATTAAATCGAATATTTATTGACCACGATTTCAGGGCTTATACGCCTGACGAATTTCTCGAGCAGTGGCTGGATGCATCAGCATTGTCATTCTTCGCGTCACCGAATCCGGCTTACGCAGCGTCGGCCCGGGACCGCGAAATAAACAGGTTAGTTTATCTAATAATCAGAGATTATGACGCCGACGGGAAATTCTTGGAGGACATAACCGAAATTGTACTAGGCGACAGCTTGTCTAGAGCCATCAAGGCAATAACGGAATATGACGTAGACGATTCGGCACCGCTAACATCAAGGATGGATGGTGTCTCAGTCTACTTCGATACGCGATTCGTAATGAGAACGTTGGGATTTGGTCAGGATCAACTAACGCAAGCCGCGAGAGAGCTGATCCAACTATGCAAAGCGACTGGCTGCACGGTTGGCGTGTTCGATCACAACGTAGAAGAAATACGTCGGGTCATCAGAACGGTCGCCGATCGACTTGTTAGGGGAGTGCCGGTCGATGGCGATATAGCCTCCTATGCCTCTGATTATGGCTTTGGACCTGAGGATCTCATAGATTTAGCGGCGACGATCGATGAGAAGATCGCGTCTGTCGGATTTTCGATCTTCGAGGTGCCTCCGTACGAAGACGCGCTGGGCGTCGACGAGGTAAGTATGGAGCGACAGCTTAGATTAGACCTAAAGCAGGCAAGTGAGGACGCTGTCGTTACCGATATCCGATCGCTTTCGGCCATATACAGGCTCCGACAAGGTAATCCGACAAGATTCTTAGAGAAATGTATTGCCATCTTTGTAACAACTAACAAAGGATTGGCCGATTTCTCGGTCAGGCATTTTCAGAAGAGTTTTCGGGACGAGGGAGAGGCGAACACAGTACAGCTCTGCATTACTGACGTAGTATTTTCTACCCGGCTGTGGACAAAGGTGCCCACTAAGACAATTTCTCTTCCGAGGGCGCAAATTCTCTCGCATATTATCAGCAGCATTAGGCCATCGATGAGGCTGAGAGAGAGCTTTGCTCACCATCTGGCCAAGTGGGTATCGGAAGGAAAAATAACAGAAGAGGTCGCTGCGAAGTTGCAGCTATCGAAGTTTGTAGAACAGTCATTGGCGAGCGAAATTTCAGCCGGAACTAGCACCCTTTCCGATTAGCAGTTTGCGTCGGTCGCGAGGAGGGTCATTCAGCAGCAAAAGGACTTCCAACAGCGTCTAACCAAGTCAATCAAGGACGAGGAACGGGGCAGGCTGCAAAATGAATACGATACGGCAATTGAGAGCTTTAGGAAGGCAGAGTTCGAAGTTCTAGCTGGCGCGCAGGAGGTAACGGAGGCGACGCGGAAGCTGCTCGATGAGATACGGAACAACGAGCGCACAATTGATTCTATGGGCGTAGTCGAAGGGCGAGTGCGTCAACGCCTGTCGGGCTTGATTTTGTGGGTCTCGCGAGCGGCGTTCGTGATCGTTGTCGCGTGGCTTGGCACTCTGGCAGCGGAATGGACCGGGTTGACAAGCGCGTTAGTCGGGCTGGACCTTTTGGATGAGCACGCTGCGCGAGGCTTCGGGCAGGCGGCGGAACTCCTAGCCGGTCTCGTGTTGGCTGGTCTTACTTGGTTTGGTCTATCTGCGACGGGTGCAACCGGCAAGATGGAGGACTTGGTTGTGCGACATGTGCTTCGAATGATTTATTCTTAGGCCAACCCCTACCGCTTCCCCTTCCGAAACGCCTCCGCCGCCTCCACCCGCGCCTGCTTTCGCAGCGCTTTCGGCACGCTCGCGTCCACCGCCTCGCCCGCCCCGGTCAGCGCCTCGTTGGCGAACTCCAGATCCAGCAGTTTCAGCCGCTTGATCTCGTCCCGCAGCCGGGCCGCCGTTTCGAATTCCAGGTTGCTCGCCGCGTCGCGCATGCGGGTTTCCAGGTCGCGGAGCGTCGCCTGGAAGTTGTTGCCCAGGAACGGCTTGGCGTCTTCCGCCACCCCCGCGTCGATCCGCACGTGGTCGCGTTCGTAGGGGCTGGCCAGGATGTCCTTGATGCGGCTCTTGACGCTCTCGGGGGTGATGCCCTGTTCGAGGTTCCAGGCCTGCTGCTTCTCCCGCCGGCGTCTGGTCTCGCCCATCGCCCGATCCATCGAGCCGGTGATGGTGTCGGCGTAGAGGATGACCTTGCCGTCGACGTTGCGGGCGGCGCGGCCGATGGTCTGGATCAGGCTGGTCTCCGAGCGCAGGAAACCCTCCTTGTCGGCGTCGAGGATGGCGACGAGGCCGCATTCGGGGATGTCGAGGCCCTCGCGCAACAGGTTGATGCCGATCAGGATGTCGAAGGCGCCCAGCCGCAGGTCGCGGATGATCTCGATGCGTTCGAGGGTGTCGACGTCCGAGTGCATGTAGCGGACGCGCAGGCCCTGCTCGTGCATGTACTCGGTCAGGTCCTCGGCCATCTTCTTGGTCAGCACCGTGACCAGGGTGCGATAGCCGCGCGCCGCCGTCTCCCGCGCCTCGGCGATGACGTCGTCGACCTGGCTTGCGTTGTTCTTGCTGACCGGCCGCACCTCGACCGGCGGGTCGATCAGGCCGGTGGGGCGGATCACCTGTTCGGCGAAGACGCCGCCGGCCTTCTCCATCTCCCAGGGCCCGGGCGTGGCCGAGACGTGCACCGTCTGCGGCCGCATGGCCTCCCACTCCTCGAACTTCAGCGGCCGGTTGTCGATGCAGCTGGGCAGGCGGAAGCCGTATTCGGCCAGGTTCCATTTGCGATTGTAGTCGCCCTTGTACATCGCGCCGATCTGCGGAACCGTCTGGTGGCTCTCGTCGGTGAACAGCAGGGCGTTGTCGGGAATGTATTCGAAGAAGGTCGGCGGCGGCTCGCCCGGGCGGCGGCCGGTCAGGTAGCGGCTGTAGTTCTCGATGCCGGCGCAGCTGCCGGTGGCCTCGATCATCTCGATGTCGAAGGTGGTGCGCTGCTCCAGCCGCTGAGCCTCCAGCAGCTTGCCGTTGGCCACCATCCAGTCCAGCCGTTCCTTCAGCTCCTTCTTGATCTCGTTCACCGCCTGGCGAAGCGTCGGGCGCGGGGTGACGTAGTGGCTGTTGGCGTAGATCTTCACCGTCTCCAGGTCGGCGGTCTTCTTGCCGGTCAGCGGGTCGAACTCCTGGATGGCCTCGATCTCGTCGCCGAACAGGCCGATGCGCCAGGCGCGGTCCTCGTAGTGGGCCGGGAAGATCTCGATGGTGTCGCCGCGGCGGCGGAACATGCCGCGCTCGAAAGCCTGGTCGTTGCGCTTGTACTGCTGGGCCACCAGGTCGGCCATCAGCTGCTTCTCGTCGATGCGGTCGCCGACGCTCAGGCTGAAGGTCATCGCCGTATAGGTCTCGACCGAGCCGATGCCGTAGATGCAGCTGACGCTGGCCACCACGATCACATCGTCCCGCTCCAGGATCGCCCGGGTGGCGCTGTGGCGCATGCGGTCGATCTGCTCGTTCCGGCTGGAGTCCTTCTCGATATAGGTGTCGGTCCGGGCGACGTAGGCTTCGGGCTGGTAGTAGTCGTAGTAGCTGACGAAATACTCGACCGCGTTCTCCGGGAAGAAGCTCTTGAACTCGCTGTAGAGCTGGGCCGCCAGCGTCTTGTTCGGCGCCAGGATCAGCGCCGGCCGCTGCGTCTCGGCGATGATGCTGGCCATGGTGAAGGTCTTGCCCGAGCCCGTGACGCCCAGCAGCACCTGGTCATGCTCGCGCGCATTGATGCCCGCCACCAGCTCGCGGATGGCCTGCGGCTGGTCGCCCGCCGGGGCGTACTCGCTGACCAGCTTGAACCGCCGCCCGCCCTCGGACTTGTCCGGCCGCGCCGGCCGGTGCGGCTTCCACAGCATGGGGGCGTCCACCCCGTCGTGGATGAACTTCGCGGAGACGTCGGAAACACCGGGATTGGCCATGTCCCCAATGTAGGCCCCGCGTGGGCGAGGGGCCAGTGGCGCTGATGACAGGATGTGGCAGCAGGCGATCCCGCCGCCCCGGTCAGGGCACCATCGGCCAGGGCTCCAGCCCGCCCGCGTCGCGGATCGCCTTGGCCATGTCCGGCCGCTTGCGCAGCGCGTCCCAGCGCGCCTCCTCCGCGTCGGTAAAGCTGGTCCGGCGCGCCCGGCGGCCATAGGGGCCCAGCTCCTCGAGGGCCATGGCCTTCTCCGCGTCCGATGCGGTCAGCCGGGCGATATAGGCCTTGGCCACCGCGTCCTGCTCGCCGGCGCAGAGCTGCATCCGGATCCACTGGAACTGGCCCGCCTCGGCCAGCTTGGCGTTGCGCTTGGCGATCCGGGCCGCGCCCTCGCGGTCGCCCTTGCCGGCCAGGGCGCAGGCGCGGATGCGCGCATGGCCGATGCGGCCGGCGTCGGTCACGTCCTCCCGCCCGCGCAGCCGGTCGAGCGTGGCGATCGCCTCGTCATAGCGCCCCAGCCGAAGCTGCAGGTCGGCCAGCTGGCCCACCTGGGTGACGTTGCGCGTGTCGGCGACGCCGTCGGCCACCTCGGGCAGGGCGGCGGCGTACGCCATGCCCGCCAGCGCCTCGTCGTCGCGGCCCAGGTCGAACAGCACGTCGGCGCGATACGACCACCAGTGGCCGCGCATCCGCACGATGTCGCGATAGCCGCCCTTGTCCGGCTCCAGGTCGACCCGCCGCCGGGTCCCGTCCAGCAGCGCCAGCGCCTCGGCCGGCCGGCCCAGCCGCCGGATCAGGTCCGCCTGCGCCAGCACCAGGTCGATGCGGTCCGGATCGCCATAGGCCCGTAGCGCCAGCGCCGAGACGCGCCGCTCGGCCGTCGCCCGGATATTCATGCCCGACGGCTCAACGGGGATGAAGGTCTTCAGCCCCGGGTGCAGCCGCGCGACATAGATGTTGCCCGGCGAGGTCACCCCGCGCAGCACCCGCCGCGCCAGCCGCTCGTCTCCCGCCGCCCGCAGCCGCTCGGCGTGGATGATCAGGAAGCTGTCGGCGCTCTGGAACGGGTCGTCCGGCTGCCAGCCGCTGTTCCAGATCACCTCGAGGAACCGCGTCTCCAGGCTCGAGCCGGCCTCCAGCCAGCTCCAGATGGCGTCCATCGAGGCGAAGCTCACGGTCCGGAACAGGGCCGGGTCGCGCTCGGCCAGGGTCTCCATGCTGGTCAGCACGTCGGGCCAGCGCTTGGCCGCCGCGGCGGCGTACAGCCGCGCCTCCCAGAACTCGGCGCTGGCCTCCTCGTAGGCCGTCGCCTTGACCAGCGCGTCGTGCGCCTCGCCATACTGCTCCAGCCGGTTGGCGCACCAGGCCAGGGCGTCCCACAGCGGTATGGCCTGCTCTGCGTCGTCGGCCGGGAAGTCGGCCCGCGCGGCCAGGGCGCGCAGCCCGGGCAGGGCCTCGCTGCACCGCTCCTCGTCATACAGCTTCATCGGCTCGACCGCCGCTTCGCTGTAGGTCGCCTTGGGCGCCGGGGCGCTGGACAGGGCGGAAGGCGAGGGCGGCGCCGGGGCGCCCGCCGGCCGCGCGTTGGTCGGCGTCGACAGCGGCGGCGGCGTGGCCGGCCTCGGCAGTTCAGGCGTCGGCGGCGCGATCGGCGCGGTCGAGGTGGCGGGCCTGGGGCCGGTCGGCGCGGCGATGGCCCCAGCGGCCCACGACCCTGCGGCCAGCAAGGCGATCAGACTAGCACCGGCGAACCCACGCCCGGCGACCCTGCGAACTGACACGAGAACCCCCATCCCCGAATGCCGGCGCGGCGCGCCAGCGCGCGATCACTCTGGCGAGAGGCCGCCGGGGTTGCAAGCGCGCGAAAGGGGCCAGGCCGCCGCAATCGGCGACCTGTGGCCCCAGCCTCACGCCCGCGAGGGGCTCAGGAGGCGTGGGCGCGGTAGTTGTCGTTGATTTCCAGGCAGCTGCTGCGCGCGAAATTCCAGGGCGACTTCGGATCGACACCCTGCGCCATCACCCGCTGGCTGTCGTCGCGGGCCTTGAGCACCGCCGGCGAGATCAGGTCCATGGCCTGGGCCTTGGTCAGGCCGCGATCCTTGCGCAGGCGGGCGATGGCGTCATTGGCGAACTGCAGCGCCAGCGTCCGGTTGGCCTCGGCCTGGGCGGCGTCGCCGCGCCCCTCGAAGAACTGGCTGGCCGCCCCGAACAGGCCCGCACACTGCGCCTGGTTGGCCCAGTAGGCCGTGCCGTTCAGCGGCTCGGTCAGGCTGTCGGGCTCGGCCCGATAGGTCAGGTCGGCCGCGTGGGCCATGCCGGCCGCGCTGGCCAGAACAAGGGCGAGTCCGCCCGCCAGGATCGACTTCATGACTGCCTCCCGTATCGGTCTTCAGGATCCATCAATATGGTGACTCCGTCCCGGGGTTCGCGCAACGGATGATTGGGGGCCCGGCGGCGATCCCGCTCAATCGGCCCACATTTTCTCCACAGGATCACTGCGCTGCATGCTCGGTCGCCTGCCGAGTGAATTCTACAAGAACTTGAGGGCCTTACCGGCTTGACCCGCGATATCTGGCGGGTTGCTCTATGCTGCGCTGCACAATCTCTTGCGAATCGGCCCCATTTGCGCCATAAAGTCCGGCATAAGGACCCCGCTCGGCCAATTCGTGAACCGGCCGAGCCACCGTTCGTAACGACCGCGTAGCGTATTTCTGGTCTTGCGAGCGTCGATGTCGGAGGGCGGGATGCCCTCGCCGAACAGGACACGAGACTCTTGAATTTCTCCAAGCGGAGCCGCGCTGGCGCGCGAGCCCTGAGCGTTGGCGCATCGACTGGCGCCGCCATGGGCCTGATCGTCGCTGCCGCCTATGTGGCGGGTACAGCTGACGCGCGCGACCGGCACAGCCGCATTTCCAACCTCGCCGAGACCGCGTCCGGCGAGTTCTCCGAATTCGTTCTCCACGAACAGGTCATGGGCATGGACCCGGCGGCGCTCAAGGTGGCCCGCCGTCACGACCCGCTGCTGTCGGCCGGCGACGCCCATCGCGATCGCCAGTCAGCCCTGCTGGCCGCCCGTCTCGAGCGCAAGGCCGGCGTCGACGCCGGCGGCAAGAGCGAGACCCTGCTGCTGCGGGCCAGCTTTGGCGGTCCCTACAGCCCGGCGGCCGAGCCGTTCCGCATGTCCGGCGCGCTGGACGCCTCGCGCGACCTCGAATGCCTGACCCAGGCCGTCTACTACGAAGCCCGCGGCGAGACCCCGGACGGCCAGGCGGCCGTGGCCCAGGTGGTGCTCAACCGCGTTCGCCATCCCGCCTTCCCCAAGTCGGTCTGCGCGGTGGTCTTCCAGGGCGCCTACGGTCGCGGCGTCTGCCAGTTCAGCTTCGCCTGCGACGGCTCTATGCGCCGGTCGCGTGAGCCGGGCGCCTGGCGCCGGGCCCAGCGCGTCGCCGAGCGCGCCCTCGGCGGCTATGTGATGCCGGGTGTCGGCAACGCCACCCACTTCCACACCATCAATGTCTCGCCCAGCTGGGGTCCGCGTCTCGTGCGCGTCAACCAGGTCGGCCTGCACGTCTTCTACCGCTTCGGCGGCCGCGCCGGCGCGCCTGGGGCCTTCGGCTCGACGCCCGAGCCGTCGGGTCCCGAGCCGCGCTTCGAGACCGCCGAGCTGACCGGCCTGCCGACCGGCCCGGTGCCCTACGAGGTGGTGACCGGTTCCGGCGCCCGGGTGATCCTGGCCTCGGCCGTCAGCGAAGGCGCCGCCGAGAAGCCTGGCGTCGGCGGTCCCGCCGGCAAGCCGGTCGAGCCGGCCTCGGCCCCCAAGGCGGAAGCCGCGCCTAAGGTCGACGCTGCGGTCAAGCCCGTGGCCGCCAAGCCGGCGACGGCGAAGCCTGCGGCCGCGGCCAAGCCGGTGGCTACGACGCCGTCGCGAGCCCCCGAAGCCGCTTCCTGATCGACCCCGGCATGAACCGGACGCCGAACGCCAGCTGCCTCGCCGCCTTGCCGACGAGGTAGTTGAGCTTCTCGCCGTGGACCGCGTCCCAGATCACCTGGGCCGCGTCCTCGACGGTGTAGACTTCCGAGCCGCCCTCGCGGATGGCGTCGGCGATCTTCAGGTTCGAGCCCTGTGAGCCGGCGTTCAGGATCGGCGTGTCGACGAACCAGGGCATCACGCAGCGCACCTTGACGCCGAACCGCGCGAACTCCGCGTCCAGCGCCTCGGACAGGCCCCGCACCGCGAACTTGCTCGCGGCGTAGATGGCCATGCGCGGCGCGCCGAACAGCCCGGCGCAACTGGCGATGTTGACCAGCACCGAGCCCGGCGTCGCCTTCAACAGGTCCAGCCCGGCCCGCGCGCCGTTGATCACGCCCTTCACGTTGATGTCGATCTGCAGGTCGCCCTCCTCGGGGCTCTGCTCTTCGAGATAGCCGTATCGCGCGATGCCGGCGTTGTTCAGCAGCACGTCCAGCCGCCCGCCCGACGCCTTGCCGAAGGCCGCGATCGCCTTGTCCCACTGGTCCCGGTCGCGGACGTCCAGCTCCAGCGCGACCCCGTTGTCCGGCCCGATCTCGGCCAGCGCGGCCTTCATGCCCGCCTTGTCGATGTCGGCCAGCCCGACGAACCAGCCCTCGCGGGCGAACCGCTTCGCCGCGCCAAGCCCGATGCCGCTGGCCCCGCCGGTGATGAAGATGGACTTGCGCCCCGCGCCGCTGGCCGTCGCCATGCTGGCCTCCCGATATGCCGCCTGTTCTCGATCGACAGGTTATCGCCGATCAGATGCGGCTTGGCGCCGGTGGTCAAGCCGGACGTGGCGGAAGGGCGTGATCGCGGTCACGGACGCCGCGCTCCGCCGCGCCCAGTCTTTGGATGCGGTCGTCAAGGGGGCGGTCCGCGCGGAGGGACATCATCGTGACCACCATTCTTCAGCGCATCCTGAAACCGGCTGCGTCGCTCGGCGCGGCGCTCGGCATCGCTTTGGCGGGCATGGCCCCTGCTGCGGCCCAGTCATTCAACCTCGGCAACGGCGTCTCGGCCTCGTGGATCCAGACGCCGAATGGCGTGACGCTGGTCATCACCAACCACAACGCTTTCCCGATGGTCTGCGAAATTCTCAGTTCCGACGGCCGCTGGGTGCGTCTGGGCGTCGGCCCTGGCGGCTATGTCTACATGGAAAACCCGCGCCAGCCGCTGAACGCCGGCTGCTACCGCTAGGGCTGGCGAGCAAGCCGCGCCTTCCGCTCACCCTGGCGTTCGCCGGGATGAGCGGAAGGAAAGGGGGGCCTCAGCTGTTGTCTTCGACCGGCGCGTCAGGGCCGTTCTTCTTGATGGAATCGATGGCGTTCTGGGCCGACGCCTTGGAGCTGTAGCCCTCGGTCGAGAACATGGTCTCGCTGTTGTACTTGAAGCGGACCCGGAACTCCCCGGCCTTGTCCTTGTAGATTTCGAACTTGTGGGCCATCGACGCCTCCTGTGTTGGCTGCCCGACATTGGCAAGCGCCGCCCCGCGCCGTCACCACACAGCGGCGTGAACGGCGCGCCGTCTCACAGGCGCAGCAGATAGACGTGCTCGCCGTCCAGGATCGTCTCGCCCCTCTGGTTGGCGACGGTGGCGCGCATCGTCACCACTCCTGTGGTCCGCTGCGGCTTCAGCTCCGTGATCTCCAGCAGCGGGAACAGGGTGTCGCCCGGATAGGCGCTCTTCAGCACCTTGGCCCGCACCTCGATCATCCCCAGCAGCGCATCGCCGATCTCGTGCGGAAACAGCCCAGCCCCCGCCGCCGTGAAGCACAGCACCTGCAGCCCGTGCGCCAGCGGCCCCGGATGGCCCAGCGCCTGGCAGTACTCGGCATCATAGTGGATCGGATGGTTGTCCAGGCTGACCGCCTGGAACGCCGCGAAATTGCCGTCCCCCAGCGTGCGCGAGGGCAGGGGATAGCGATCCCCCACCTTCAGGTCCGCGAAGGTCCTGGCCGGCGTGAGCCGATGGCGGTCATAGACGTCTGGAAGGGGCACGGCGACGCTCCGGTTCTGGTTCGCCCCGGAACTACCACCCCGACACCCCGCCCCGCCATGCACAGCCCCCTTTCTCGTCATCCTGAGCAGCGCGTGTCGAAGGACCCAAGGTGGTGAAGAGCCCCCTCAGACGGTCGCTGCGCGACCGCCAGCTCCCCCATTTCGCTGCTTCGCAGCGGGGGAGCATCTTGCACCGGTGGAGCCGTTTTCACTGAAGATCCTCCCCCGCCCGCTTGCGGGCGAACAGGGGGAGGGGGACCCCGGCGCCATCGGCGACGGGGTGGAGGGGGAATGCGCCGGAGGTTGGCGACAGCGCCCCTTTCGATCTTTCCAAAAGCAGCGGGAATACAACCCCAATCCTGCGATGGCCCCCATTGAGGGGAAGGGAGAAGTGCGTGCTTCAACAGGCGATCTTTCGATCGCTGCCAGCATGACGGACAGGGTGGACACACCCTCCGCTACCGCCTGACCCGCCGCATCGCCTGGGGCGGCTGGCCGAACGCCCGCACGAAGGCCCGGCGCATCCGTTCGGCGTCGCCGAAGCCGCTCTCGACGGCGATATCCTCCAGCCGCAACGGCTGGCTCTCCAGCAGGCCTCGCGCCGCCTCCAGTCTCAGGCGCTCTACGGCCTTGGCCGGCGTGGTCCCGGTCTCGGCCTGGAAGGCGCGCAGGAAGGTGCGCTCGCTCATCCCCGCCTCCTGCGCCAGCTCCGGCACGGTCAGCGGCCGGCGCAGGTTCTGCCGCGCCCAGGACAGCAGCCCGTCGAATCGCCCCGCGCCCTTCAGCTCCAGCAGGGCGGAGAACTGCGACTGGCCGCCCGGCCGGCGGTGATAGACCACCAACTGCTGGGCCGTCTTGCGGGCGATCTCCTCGCCGAGGTCCTCGCCGATCATCGCCAGGGCCAGGTCGATACCCGCCGTGATGCCGGCGCTGGACCAGACCGCCCCGTCGCGCACGAAGATCCGATCCGGCTCCAGCCGCACGCCGGGGTAACGCCGCCGGAAATGGTCGGTGCGCGCCCAGTGGGTGGTCGCCCGTCGCCCCTCCAGCAGGCCGGCCTCGGCCAGGATGTAGGCCCCCGAACAGACGCTGGCGGTGCGCCTCGCGGCCGCCGAGGCGCCCCGCACATAGTCCAGCGTCGCGGCGCAGACCGCCGGTCCCCGCGTGCCTTCGCCGCCGGAAACGACCAGGGTGTCGAACCGCTCGCCGGGCGAGAATGGCCGGCTGTGCAGCGCCACGCCGGACGAACTGGTCACCGCCCCGCCGTCGCGGCTGATCACCTCGATCGCATAGGCCCCCGGCGCGTGCCGCCCGGCGATCTCGAACGCCGAGATCGGCCCGGCCGCGTCCAGAAGCTGGAAATCGGGAAACACCAGCAGGCCGACAGTCCGGATCATCGGATCTGCCCCGCTGGCGAAAATTGCAGGATCATTGTCATTTCCGCCAGACGCTAGGTCGGGCAGAGTGCGGTCGTCAAGCCGCAGCGGAGCGCTCCATGGCCCAGCCCCTCGACATCATATTCGCCCTCTATCCGGGCGTCACCCATCTGGACTTCACCGGTCCGCACCAGTTCCTCAGCCGCCTGCCTGGCGCTCGGGTCACGGTCGCCTGGATGGACGGCGGCGAGCTCGAGGCCGACGGCCTGACCTTCGCGGGGCTCGCCCGGCTGGGCGACATCGGCCGTTGCGACATCCTCTGCATTCCCGGCGGCTTCGGCACGACCGCTGCGATGCAGGACCAGGCCTTCCTCGAGCAGATCCGCCGTCTCGCCGCCGACGCCCGCTATGTCACCAGCGTCTGCACCGGCTCGCTGATCCTCGCCGCCGCCGGCCTGCTTAAGGGGCGCCGCGCCGCCTGCCACTGGGCCTGGCGCGATCAGTTGGCCCTGTTCGGCGCCATCCCTGATCCCGCCCGGGTGGTCCGCGACGGCAACGTCTTCACGGGCGGCGGGGTCACCGCCGGCATCGACTTCGCCCTGGTCCTGGCCGCCGAGGTGGCGGGCGAAGCGGTGGCCCAGGGCATCCAGCTTGGTCTCGAATACGCGCCCGCGCCTCCCTTCAACGCCGGCCGTCCCGAAACCGCGCCCCAGGCCGTTCTCGACCGTATCCAGGCCTTCTACGGCGCCGCCATGCCCGAACGCCTCGCCGCCGCGAAAGCCGCCGCCGCCCGCCTCACCTGAGGGAGCGCCCCACTCGCAAGGCTCACCGGACCCTCAGCCGCCGCGAGCGGTTCCTTCTCCCCCTGCGGGAGAAGGTGGCGCGAAGCGCCGGATGAGGGGTTGAAGACACTCAAAGCTGCGCAGAAGCGGTCGACACCGGCATCGTCGGAAGCCGGCGTGGCCGCCCAACAGACCGCGCTCCATCCTCGTCACCGACGACGCTCGCGAAGGCGGGCTTCCAGGCTTCGCGCGCCGTCGTCGCAGCGGAGTGGCCACCTGGCCGACGCTACCGATCCTGCACCTTCGCCTGGATCGTCTCCACGTTCTGGCTGAGATTGCCGAAACGTCCCTGGGTCTTGAGGTTGGCGTCCGCATCGCCCGGCTGGCCGGACTGCAGGCCGGTGCGGGCGTCGCGGCGGTCGCCGCTGTCGCCGGAGATGTCGGGGCGTTCGCCGCGAAGCGGCTTCTGTTCTGCGGGAATGGGCGGGGTCTTGGCCATCGGGGGTTTCCTCATCGCTGCCCCCTGAAAGCCAACGGGTGCGAGCCCCCGTCCGTTCCCCGATGCTGCGCCGACGCGCAGTCCGGCCGCGCCGCTAAAGCCCCTCGGGCGCCGCGCCGAACAGCACCGAGGTCATCGAGATGCCGGCGAAGACGTCGTCGTTGAAGAAGCTGACCGGGTCCTCCGGCCGCGACGCGCCCAGCACATAGAGCAGCGGCAGATAGTGCTCTGCGCTGTTGATCGACAGCGCCGCGTCCTCGCCCAGCCCGCCGTGGGCGATCAGCGGCCCATGGTCCCGCTCGACGATCAGCCGCTTGGCGGTCTCGTTGAAGCGCGGCGCCCAGTCCGGCGTGGCCCCGGTCCGGAAGTCGACGGCCCGCAGATTGTGGACGATGTCGCCGCTGCCGACGATCATCACCCCCTCATCACGCAATACGGCCAGCCGCCGGCCGGCTTCGTAGTGCCAGGCGTCGCTGCGCGTGCGGTCCAGCGAGAGCTGCACGATCGGCACGTCGGCGTCCGGATACATCGGCGCCAGCACGCTCCAAACCCCGTGGTCGAAGCCGCGCGCCGTGTCCCGCACCACCGTGTCTGGGGCCATCAGCTCGACCACCCGATCCACCACCGCCGGATCGGTCGCCGCCGGATAGCGGGCGTCGAACAGCGCTTGGGGAAAGCCGCCGAAGTCATGGATGGTGTGAGGCCTCGGCGCCGCCGTCACGCCGATGCCGCGCGTCTCCCAGTGCGCCGAGATCACCAGCACCGCGCGGGGGCGCGGCAGCAGCGCACCGGCCCTGCGCCAACCCCGGCTCCAGGCGTTGTCCTCGATGGCGTTCATCGGCGATCCATGCCCCAGGAACAGGGCGGGCATCGGTGCGGGGGCGCTTGCGGTCATGGCTCTTGGTTTGGATCAGTAACGGCTTTCGATACAGATATGCAGCGGCGCGGCCGTTGCAAGTCGGCTCTCCGGAAGACGGCGCAGGGCCGTCCGGAGGCCGCGCCATGGCGCAGACGTATCAGGCTGGAACAGAAGCGCCCAAAGCGGGCGGAGAAGCCCGTGGTCGCGTCCCGGTCCGGGGCGGCGCCCTGGATCTGCTGCGCTTCCTCGCGGCCCTGCTGATCGTGGTCTACCACTACGGCCAGAACGCCCCTGTCGCCCTCGACGCCCTGCACCCGGTCTTCGCCCGGGGCTATCTTGCGACGGACTTCTTCCTGATCCTCTCCGGCTATGTCCTCGGCCGCGCCTACGGTCGCCAGGTGATGTATCGCCAGATTACGCCCGCCGCCTTCCTCGGCAAGCGCCTGACACGGCTGTGGCCGGCGCAGCTGATCGTGCTCGTCGCCATGGCCGTCATCGTCGGCGCCGCCCTGCTGGTCGGGGTGCGTCCCGAACATCCCGAAAACTACAGCCCGCTCGCCTGGCTGATGCAACTGGGCTTCGTCCAGGCCTGGGGCCTGCCCGGCGGCGGCGGCTGGAACCACCAGAGCTGGTCGCTGTCGGCCCTGGTCGTCTGCTATGCCGCCTTCCCGCTGGCCTGGCGCTGGGTCAGCCGTCTTCGCAGTTCGTCGGCCCTGCTCAGCCTCGGCCTGCTGGCGGTCATGCTCGGTGATCTGCTGTGCGTGACCACACTTGGCCGGCACATCTACGACCTGGAGTTCCACTTCGGCGTCATCCGCGCCCTGCCGATGTTCATGCTCGGCCTGTGCATCGCCCGCGTCGTCGACGAGGGGCGCACGCCGCTGGCCGCCGCCCACGCCATGGGCTGGCTGGCCGCCGGCGTGCTGGTCTTCCTGCAGATCGCCGGACGCTTCGACCTGCCCAGCATCGTCGCCATCGCCGCCATCATCCTGGCCTGCGGCCGGGTGCCGGTGAAGCGTCCGTCGGCGCTGATCGAGGAGGGCGCCAAGCTGTCCTTCGCCCTGTTCATCACCCATGCCCTGACGGGTCTGGTGTGGTTCGGCCTGGTTCAGCAGATCGAGGCCCGCTTCGAGCTGCCGCTGTCGGTCCACTGGCTGCTCTGGGCCGGCGCCATACCAGCCGCCCTGCTGGTCTCGGCCGCCTTCCATCGCTGGGTCGACGAACCGGTCCAGGTCTGGCTCAACCGCGCCCTGGCCCGCCGCCGCAGCGACCCGGCGCCGGTCTGACGCCGCATGCGTTCGCGACACGGGGGCTTGTAATAATAATACAGATTTTGCGGCGGCCGGCCCACAATCGGGCCCCACACGGCCCCGATCTGTATAGCCACAACGCCCCCCATTGTATCCGTTTCGGCCCCCCAGCGACCTACGCCCAAACCCCCGCCCGGCCAGGCGATTCCGCGCAAACTCAGCCCCTGCAAGGGCTGCGCGACTTTCAGCGGGTGGGTATGATGGGGGGACGCTTCGCTACACTCAGGCGTCCAGCCCGATATCCAGCACCGGGGCCGAGTGCGTCAGGGCGCCGACGCTGATCACATCGACGCCGGTGGCGGCGATGTCCGCCACGGTCTCCAGGCTGACGCCCCCGCTGGCTTCCAGCACCACCCGGCCCTGCGCCATGGCGACGGCGCGCCGCATGTCCTCGGTCGCGAAGTTGTCCAGCATGATCACGTCGGGCCCGGCTGCCAGGGCTTCCTCGAACTGCGCCAGGGTGTCGACCTCGCACTCGACCCTGACCAGATGCCCGGCGAACGCCCGCGCCCGCTCGATGGCCGGTCGCACGCCGCCGCAGGCCGCCACGTGGTTGTCCTTGATCAGGATGGCGTCATCCAGCCCGAAGCGGTGGTTCACCCCGCCGCCGCAGCGGACGGCGTACTTCTCCAGCGCCCGGAGGCCGGGCGTGGTCTTGCGGGTGTCGGTGATCCGGGCGCCGCTGCCGGCCACCGCCCGCACATAGGCGCGGGTCAGGGTGGCCACGCCGCTCAGCCGGCCCAGCAGGTTCAGGGCCGTGCGCTCGGCCGACAGCAGGGCGCGGGCGTTGGCCTCGACGCGGGCGACGACGCTGCCGGGCGGACAGTCCTGTCCGTCCTCCATCAGGGCCTCGAACCGGGCGGTCGGGTCGAGCGCCTGCACCGCCAGTTCGGCGCAGGCCAGGCCCGCCAGCCGCCCGTCCCGTCGCACGCCGAAGCTGGCGCTCATCCGGGCGTCGGCGTCGATACAGGCCATGGCCGTGATGTCGCCGGCCCGTCCCAGGTCCTCGGCCAGGGCCGCCCGGACGACGGGTTCAATCAGCATGTGGGGAATGTGGTGCGTCATTCGGCGGCGAACTTCCGGGCGGCCTCTGCGGCCAGGGTCACGAAGGTGCGGCGCGCCGGCAGCTTGCCCGGCGCATCGGCGCGGAAGTGGCCACCCCGGCTCTCGCGGCGCTCCAGCGCGCAGGCGGCGACCAGCCGAGCGGCGACCAGGGCCGGCCCCTCGCCATGCTGCTCACGGAGCCGCTCGATCCGCGCCAGCAGCCGGGTAAGGCCATCGGCGTCGCGGACCACGCCCGCCTCCCGGCTCATCGCGGCGCGCAGCTCGGCCAGCGCCCATGCCGGCAGATCCGGCCAGGGCTGCGCGGGCAGGGGCTCTGTACGAGGATCGCCGGCGTGACGCAGGCTCGCGCCCGCCCGGGCCCCGAACACCGCCGCCTCAAGCAGCGAGTTGGACGCCAGCCGGTTGGCGCCGTGCACGCCGGTGCTGGCGCACTCGCCGGCCGCCAGCAGTCCTCGCAGGCTGGTCCGTCCATCCAGGTCGGTAGCGATCCCGCCCATGTGGTAGTGGCAGGCTGGCGCGACCGGGATCGGCTGCTGGCGGGGGTCGATCCCGGCGGCCATGCAGGCGGCGAACACCGCCGGAAACTCGTGCGGAAACGCCTCGCCGACGGCTTGGACGGCGTCGAGGACCGCGCCCCGGCCGGCGGCGACCTCCGACTGGATGGCCCGGGCCACCACATCGCGCGGGGCCAGTTCGGCGGCGGGATGATAGTCGACCATGAAAGCCCGGCCGTCGTGATTGCGCAGGATCGCGCCTTCGCCACGCAGCGCCTCGGTGGCCAGGGGCGCGGGGTCGGTGCCGATGTCGATGGCGGTGGGATGGAACTGGACGAACTCCGGGTCGGCGATCATCGCCCCGGCCAGCGCCGCCAGTCCAAGGCCCTCGCCCTTCAGCTCGCGCGGGGTCGTGGTCACCGCATAGAGGCCGCCAAGGCCGCCGGTGGCCAGCAGGGTGGCCGCCGCAGTGATGCTGTGCAGCGTTCCGGCGGCGTCCTCGGCCAGCACGCCGCGCACAGCGCCATGGGCGTCCTGCAACAGGGCTCGCAGCCGGTAGCCGGTGCGCACCTCGATGTGCGGCGCGGCCAGCACCGCCGCCGTGACCGCCTCGAGGATGGCGCGTCCCGCCCCGTCGCCGCCGACGCGGGCGATGCGGGCGCGTCCATGGGCCGCTTCCAGGCCCTGCGAGAAGCCTCCGTCCGGCGTGCGGTCGAACGGCGCGCCCAGCGCCGCCAGGCGCCGGACCGCCTCGGGGCCCTCGTCGGTCAGCACGGCCGCCGCGTCGGGATCGCACAGCCCGGCGCCTGCCACGACCGTATCGGCGGCGTGAAGGTGGGGGGTGTCGTCCTCGCCAAGGGCTGCGGCCATGCCGCCCTGGGCCCAGGCGCTGGAGCAGGCTTCGCCCAGCGGCGCCGGGCTCAGCAGCAGCACGCGCCTCGGCGCGGCGGCCAGGGCTGCGGTCAGGCCCGCCAGGCCGGCGCCGACGACGATGACGCCGTCAAAGGCCTCGGCAGCGCGGGTCATCAGCGCAACTCCCGCGCGGCGCGCACCGGGTCGGCCTCGAACATAGCGTCATACGCGGCGTGCAGGCTGGCGCCGTGGCGGATCAGTTCCTCAACCACCTCGCGGGCGCCCAGCGGCATCAGGCTGGACCAGGCCCGCGGAACCTCCGGCGGGGTCGCCTTGACCCGGTACACCGGTCCGAACTTGCTGACGGTGATCATGACGAGCCTCCTTTCGGCCCGGCCCCTGGCGGGGTCAGATCAGTTCCACATCGACATGGTGGCCGCGCGCCCGGACAAGGTCGTAGCGGGCGGGCGTAGCCGGCGGGGGCAGGTCGATCATCCGCTGAACGGCCAGCCGGGCGCGCTCGGCGATGGCGGGATCAACCGTCACCTCGAACTGCTCCTCGCGAAGGGCCTGCAGGATGTTCTCCAGCGTGATCCGCTTCATGTGCGGGCACATGTTGCAGGGACCGATGAACTGCACGCCTGGCACGTCGCCAGCCACGTTGCTGGCCATGCTGCACTCGGTGATCAGCACCACCTGCCGGGGGCGGCGGGTCTCGACATATTCGCTCATCGCGGCGGTCGAGCCGGCGAAGTCGGCGGCGTTCAGCACCTCTTCGGGGCATTCGGGATGCGCCAGGATCTCCGCTTCGGGCCAGGCCTCGCGCATGTCGGCGATATCCTGAGCGGTGAAGCGCTGGTGCACCTCGCAGGCGCCCTTCCAAGCGATGATCTTCACATCGGTCTGGGCGGCGACGTTGCGGGCCAGGTACTCGTCGGGGATCAGGATGACCTTGTCGACGCCCCATTCGCGGGCCGCCCATTCGACCACCTGCACGGCGTTGGCGCTGGTGCAGCAGATGTCGGTCTCGGCCTTCACGTCGGCCGTGGTGTTGACGTAGGTGACCACCGGGAGACCCGGATAGCGCTGCTTGATCAGCCGCACGTCGGCGCCGGTGATCGAGCTGGCCAGGCTGCAGCCGGCGCGCAGGTCGGGGATCAGCACCGTCTTGTCCGGGCACAGGATCTTGCTGGTCTCGGCCATGAAGTGGACGCCGGCCTGGACGATGATCTTCGCGTCCGACCGCGCCGCTTCCCGCGCGAGGCCGAGGCTGTCGCCGACATAGTCGCCGACGCCGTGGAAGATTTCCGGGGTCATGTAGTTGTGGGCCAGGATGACCGCGTTCTTCTCGGCCTTCAGCCGGTTGATCTCGGCGATCAGCGGCGCGTGCAGGCGCCATTCCACCGGCGAGACCTGATCCTTGACCTTGTCCCACACGGCGGCGGTCTGCGCCTCGATCTCGGGCGTGAAGTCCAGAGCGGCGAACCCGTCGGCCATCTCATTCCTCCTTGAGAGCCACTTATGCTCCAAGTGAGCATTAGTGGGGCCTCGAAAAGGCCGGGCCTTGCGGGCTCCGGCCGCCACTTCTGCTAAAGCTGAGCATAACTGACCTATCACATATAGACCCGTGGTCTTCTCGCGACAAGGGGCTTATGAAATCGGCTGTCCGATCGGCTGAAGAGCGCCGCGGCGACGCAACCTTGGGGCTGCCGGGCGCTTAGGCGGCGACGTGTCGCCCGAAGGCCTCGCCGGTTCGCCGGCAGGTGTTCGCGGCGCTTGTCTTGGACCGGCGGGACCGTATCTATGGTCCCCGAGATACAGGAGCACACATGGCCACCAAGATCGACATCGGCATCGCCGCCGGAGACCGCAGCAAGGTCTCCGAAGCCCTGACCAAGGCGCTGGCGGACAGCTATGCGGTCTATCTGAAGACCCACGGCTACCACTGGAACGTCCGTGGCCCGAACTTCAGTTCCTACCACAACCTGTTCATGACCCAGTACACCGAGATGTGGGCGGCGCTCGACGAGATCGCCGAGCGGATCCGCGCCCTCGGCCATTTCGCGCCCCAGGGTTACACGACCTTCGCCAACCTCACCTCCATCAAGGATGGCGACCCCGAGAACGACGCCCAGGACATGCTGCGCGAACTGATGAAGGACCACGAGGCCGTCTGCGCCACCCTGCGCTCGGTGCTCGACCTGGCCGACGAGGCCTCCGACGAGGTCACCGTCGATCTGATGACTCAGCGTCTGGCCGCGCACGAGAAGCACGCCTGGATGCTGCGCTCGACCCTCGGCGACAAGTAGGTCCGATCCCCCTTGCGACAGGCCCGCCTCATAGCCCTTGCGGCGGTCCTGTTGCTCGGGACGGTGCTGGCGGCTTGTGCGACCGACTATCGGCTGACGGCGGGCGCTGGCGTGGCGAGGTCCACCGCCCAGGTCACTCGCGGCTACGGAACCATCGCCTTCCTGCGGCTCAGCGCCGACATGGACCCGGCCATGGTCGCCCTGGCCCGCCGGCATGACGGGGTGCCCAGCCGCAATTACTGGGGCCGGGTGGCCGGCTGGGAGACCTACAGCCTGGCCCGCATCCCCGTGCTGGGCGTCGGCGCGCTCAGCGAGGACGAAGCCCGGCTGCTCAACAGCCTCATCGGCACGCCGGCCGAGGCGCCGCCGCCCGCGCGTCCCTTTGTGCTGAAGGCCAGCGAAGCGGACCGCGCGGCCGCCATCCAGTGCCTGACCCAGGCCGTCTACTACGAGGCGGCGACCGAACCGCTGGAAGGCCAGCGCGCCGTCGCCCAGACGGTGCTGAACCGCATGCGCCACCCGGCCTATCCCAAGAATGTCTGCGGCGTCGTCTACCAGGGCAGCCGTCGCGCGACCGGCTGCCAATTCAGCTTCACCTGCGACGGCTCGCTCGCCCGCACGCCCATCCCCTCGATCTGGACCCAGTCCGAGGCCGTCGCCCGCGCCGCCCTCAACGGCTACGTCATGCCGGCCGTGGGCACGGCGACCCACTACCACGCCGACTACGTCGCCCCCTATTGGGCTCCGACCCTGTTCCGCATCACCCAGATCGGCCGCCATATCTTCTATCGCTGGACCGGGCCCTGGGGCCTGCCGCCCGCATTCACCGGCCGCTACGCCGGCGGCGAGAACAACCTCTCCGCCGCCATCCTCCAGGGTCTCGACAGCCGGACACAGGGCTCGCAACTGACCGCCGATCTGGGCGCCGCCACGGCCGGAGGCTCGATCTTCGGCGAGCAGAAGACGGTCAGCATCACGATCGACGGGATCGAGAAGAGCTACACGGTCACCGTGCCGTCCGGGCCGGGCGATGAGACCATCCGCGCGCCGGGCTCGCTGACGCCGACCCGCCGGCCCCCGACCAAGGACGAGGTGGCCGACATCAACGCCAGGCTTGAGGCTTACGAGAAGAACGAGGAACAGAAGCGCGCCGCCAGCGACCCGGACGCGCCGATGTCGACCGCGCCCCGGCCCGCGCCTCCCCAGCCGCCCGCTCCGCCGGCGCCGGCGCCGAAGCCCCGGGATCCGGCCGCCCCTCCGCCTGCGGACGGGCCGGTCAGCCGCCGCCAGCGTCGGCGGCAAGGCCAGGCTAAAGGCCGAAGGCTTTTGCGTAGGTGATCCTGACCGGGGCCTCCAACGCCCCGGACTTCAGCGCCATCGCCATGAACGATGGGCCCGAGAACGGCGCCGCCACGACCCTGGCCGCATCCGCCGAAAACCCCGCGCGCGGATAGTAGTCGGGGTGACCCAGCACGATCACCGCCTCGATCCCCTGCATGCGCAGCAGCTCATGGGCTGTCGCCATCAGCATCTGGCCAAGCCCGTCGCGCTGGCGCGCAGGCGCCACCGACAGCGGCGCCAGGGCGGCGAACCGCTGGCCGGTGTCTGTCGCCAGGGGGCTGTAGAGGACGTGGCCGACGATCTCGCCGTCCTCTTCCGCGACCAGTTCCAGCAGGGCGTCGCCGTCGTCCCTCAGGGCGTCGACAAGGTTGGCCTCGTCGCGCTGGCCGAAGGCGGCCTTGACCAGGTCATGGATGGCCGGATGGTCGTCCGGGCCGATGGGGCGGATCACCACGCGCCGATCTTCTCGGCTTCCTTGTGGCTGATCGGATGCTGGGCGGCTGCGTGGTCCTGCTCGGCCAGGAAGCGCACCGCTTCCAGCGCCGCCATGCAGCCCATGCCCGCCGCCGTGACGGCCTGGCGATAGACATCGTCGGTAACGTCGCCCGCCGCATAGACGCCCTCGACCGCGGTCGCGGCTGTGCCCGCCTTGACCTTCAGATAGCCCGAGCCGTCCATCTCCAGCTGCCCCTTGAACAGCTCCGACGCCGGCGCATGGCCGATGGCGATGAACACGCCGTCACAGGCCACGTCGCGCGTCTCGCCGGTCTTGACGTTCTTGAGGCGCACGCCCGTCACGCCCATCGGATCGGTCTCGCCCTGCACCTCGTCGATGGCGTGGTCCCAGACCACCTCGACCTTGGGGTGGGCGAACAGCCGCTCCTGCAGGATGCGCTCGGCGCGCAGCTCGTCGCGGCGATGAACCAGCGTCACCTTCTCGGCGAAGTTGGTCAGGAACAGCGCTTCTTCGACCGCCGTATTGCCCCCGCCGACCACGACCACCTGCTTGCCGCGGTAGAAGAACCCGTCACAGGTCGCGCAGGCCGAAACCCCGAAGCCCTTGAACCGCTCCTCGCTGTCCATGCCCAGCCACTTGGCCTGGGCGCCGGTCGCGATGATCAGCGTCTCCGCCAGCCATTCGGCGCCGCTGTCGCACTTGACGAGGAACGGGCGCTTGGAGAGGTCGACCGACAGGACGATGTCGTTGACCAGCTCGGTCCCGACATGCTCGGCCTGGGCGCGCATCTGGTCCATCAGCCAGGGCCCCTGGATGACGTCGGCGAAGCCCGGATAGTTCTCCACGTCGGTCGTGATGGTCAGCTGGCCGCCCGGCTGAATCCCGGCGATCAGGACCGGATTGAGCAGGGCGCGCGCCGCATAGATGGCGGCGGTGTATCCGGCGGGACCCGATCCGACGATCAGGCAGCGGGTGGTGCGGGGGGCGGGGGTCGACATGGGCCTAGATATAGGGTCGATTCCGCCCGCGCGCGATGCGCGTTGATACCGATTCCGGAGACCATGGCATGGCCGACAACCCGCAGAAGACGCCGCAGTCCGGCTCCGGCCTGGGGCTGGGCATCGGCCTTGGCCTGGCCATCGGCGCCGGGATCGGCATCGCCATGGGAAATCTGGCGGTCGGGCTGGGCGCGGGTGTGGCCATCGGCGTCGCCATCGGCCTCGCGATGGATGCGTCCAACAAGACCAGGCAGGCCAGGCGCGACGGCGGCGCGGACGGCTCCGGCCCGGTCGACGGCGGCGGGTCTTCCTCGAAGAAATCCGCGCACGACAATGCCGATGACGGCGGCTCGGATGGCGGCGATGGCGGTGGCGGTGGCGACTGACGTAAGGTCGGGGCCTGAATCACGGCGCGGAGGCGCCCCGCATGACTGCTGAGATCGAAATCGCCGGCCGGCGGATCGGCGCGAGCCACGAGCCCTATGTGATCTGCGAGCTGTCGGGCAACCACAACGGCAGCCTTGATCGCGCGCTGCAGATGGTCGACGCGGCGGCCGACACCGGCTGCGACGCCATCAAGATCCAGACCTACACGGCCGACACCATCACCCTCGACGTCGACCGTCCGGAGTTCCGGATCCACGGCGGCCTTTGGGACGGGCGCAGCCTGTACGAGCTGTACCAGGAGGCGCATACGCCCTTCGAGTGGCATGCCGCCCTCTTCGAGCGCGCGGCCCGTCGGGGCGTGACCCTGTTCTCAAGTCCGTTCGACGAGACCGCCGTCGACCTGCTCGCCGATCTGGGCGCGCCGGCCTACAAGATCGCCTCCTTCGAAGCTGTCGACCTGCCGCTGATCCGCTACGCCGCCAGTCGTGGAAAGCCGCTGATCATCTCGACGGGCATGGCCAATCTCGCCGAGATCACCGCCGCCCGCGACGCCGCGCTCGATGCCGGCGCGCCGGGGGTGCTGCTGCTGCATTGCGTGTCCAGCTATCCGGCAACCTTCGGCGACGCCAATGTGCGAACCGTCGCGGACATGGCCGAACGCTTCGCATGCCCCATCGGCCTGTCCGACCACACGCCGGGCACAGCCGCCTCCGTGGCGGCGGTGGCCATGGGCGCCTGCGCCGTGGAAAAGCACTTCACCCTGGCGCGCGCCGACGGCGGCCCCGACGCGGCCTTCAGCCTTGAGCCGTTGGAATTCAAGGCCCTGGTGCGCGACACCAAGGACGCCTGGGCCGCCCTTGGAAAGGCCCACTACGACGTGCTGGGCTCGGAGGGGACCTCCCTCCTGTTCCGCCGCTCACTCTACGTGACGGCTGATGTGGCGGCGGGGGAGACGCTGTCGAAGGACAATGTGCGGTCGGTGCGGCCCGGGAACGGACTGCCGCCGGCGGCTCTGGACCAGGTCCTGGGTCGCCCGGCCACCCGCGCGCTGACGCGCGGCGAGCCGCTGGCATGGGACATGGTCGGCTAACGGCCGGCCATCGTGTCGAGCAGTCGTCGCGTGCCGTCCCATCCAAGGTTCATGACCGCGTCGATAAAGCCCATGAAGGGTGTGAACGGCTCCCGCCCCTGGTCGTAGGGCACTTCGACAAAGCTCTGGAACCGCACGGGCATGCCGGCCGCGTCGAAGACGCCGTCCTCGGCCATGTAGTCCGCTGATCCGGCCGTCGACAGATAGGCGTCGGCGCCGACCGCCCGACAGATCGCCAGCAAGTGCTCCGATCGTGCGCCGGGACATTCAAGCTCGCTGGCAAGCCGGATCTCGGCGGTCAGCCCAAGTTTGCGCGAGGCTTCGATGATCAGGCCGCCCGTCAGGCCGCTCAGGCTCGTGCCGGGCCGCTCCAGCTGCTGTTCCATGAAGGCCATCCCCTCGCCGAGGAAGGGACGCCGGGCGAAGGCGTGGCGCAGGGCGGTCAGGTGTTTCGACCGCCAGGGCTGGCTGTCATCGACCTCGATGGCGCGGATCTGTGTATCGCGATCATGCGAACGGACCGGCACGGTCAGCATCTGCTCGCCGGCCGGGCCCAGGATGCGGTTGCGCGACTGCCACGAGCGGCGGGCGAACTGCACGTCGTCCAGCAGCACGAAGACATCGCTCGCGGCGATGAGGTGAAAGTAGCCGAGATAGGGCAGCCAGGTTGGCTGCATGATGGCGCAGACGCGGGTCATACCGCCAGGCTGAGCTGCCCGTCGCCCTCGTCCGGTCGATCCACCGCGCGCCGGGCCCGCGCAAGGCTGGCGTTGACCTCGGCGAGCTTGGCGGCCTTGGGATAGGGCTCCCAGGCGCCGGCGACAAAGCGGTCGCCGAGGCGGCCCGCCAGCGTCGAGCGCAGGGACTTCAGCCCGCTCATCGCTTCCAGCGTATGGAAGATCCATCGGGGCTCGACGGCGACATGGCGCACCGGCCCGACCGACAGGGCGCCGAAGCTCGCCAGCATCGCCGGCAGCTGGTCCGCCACGGCCAGCGCGTCGGCCTCTCGCACGCATTCGGCGGTCACCAGGGTCTGGCCGCCGCTGCGGTAGACATAGGCCCGGAAGACATCGCCCTCGGCCGTGAAGTTCTGCACATAGGCCGGGCAGGGGCCGTCGAAGTCCGCCTCGAACACCAGGCTGGTGAAGACCTTGCGCAGGAGGCGTGGCGGCGTCAGGCCGACGGGCTTGAACAGCACGGTTGGATTGGCGGCCCAGACGATCACGTCGTCCCGCCCTGTCTCGTCCAGCGCTTGGCGAGGCGGGATCAGGCTGTTCAGGCGAACCTCCACCCCGCGCTCGGCCAGAGCCTTGCGACAGGTCTCGAACAACCCCGCGAAGCCATCGACAGGCAGGCTGGCGGTCAGGTTGTCCGTGCGGCCCCAGAGCTGGCGAGGGATCGCATACAGCTCGTCTGTCCAGCGGTTCGACCGCTTGGCGCCGGCGAGCGCCTCGATGTCGGCGCCGGCGGGGAACACCCGATTGATGGCCAGGGGCGTGACGCAGTCGGCGTCCAGCGTCGACGGGTCGGCTCCGTCCAGCGCCCACTGGCAATAGCGAGCCAAATGCATGGCGATCTGCGGCGGGTAGGCCCCCAGCCGATGCGCCAGGCTTGGACCCGCCGGCGCCTCGTCGGTGAAGTCCTCGCAGTCGAGCGCCGGCCCGCCGAAGTCGGTGCAGACCAGCCGGGTTCCGTCCGGACCCGGAGCCACGGACGCGAAACGGTTGTCGAAGGTCTCGAACCTCGCTCCGATGTCCTGGAGGGTCTTGACGATTGGGTCCTCCGGGCCACCGAAGTAGATGCAGCCCGACCGCATCTCCAAACCGGCGTTCACCTTTGGCAGGGCGACCCCGCCAAGCGCCTCGAACCGTTCGTGCAGGACAATGTCGCGCCAGCCGAGGCGATGGCCCTCCAGCGCCGCCAGAACCCCGGTGAGCCCTCCGCCGATGATGACCAGACGACCGCTCATGATGCGGCTCCCCAGATGACGATGTCGCTGTTGCCCGGAATGCGTCGCCCCGCCTGGCGGTTGTCGAAGCGGATGCGGAAGACTTCGGGATCGGCAAGGCCCAAGGTGTCGCCGAGCAGGCCGACCAGCCGGGCCTCGGTGTAGAATAGGTTGAACAGGCCGGCCTCGCCGGTTTCTGGCGTCGCCAGGCGCCAGCCGTCGGCCTCTTCCTCGACGCCGCGGCCAAAGCGGTAATCGTCGACCAGCCGGGTCCGCACGAACACCTCCGCGCCAGGCGCCAGGCGGGACCGCGCGGCGCTCAGCACAGCCCTGGCTTCGGTGTCGCGCAGATAGCAGAGCAGGTTGGGGATCAGCAGTGCATTGATGGGCGCTTCGCCCAGGGGTGGCAAGCCGGCGGCCAGGTCAGCCTCTATCAGTTGCGCCGTCTCGCCCAGGTTCCATCGACAGTCGTCCAGAGCGGCGGGGCTGATATCGACGCCCGTCAGGGTCCATCCGTAGGCGCCATAGAGGGCGAGGTTGTTGCCGGGGCCGCAGCCGAGCTCGACCACGCGCCCGGGCCGGCTGTCCAGGCCACGCTTGAAGAAGTGCCGGGCCACGAACTCGTCGGGATACTTCAGGCCCCGGATCTCGGGCAGCGGGCGCATGCAAAATTCCTGATCCGGCCTGACGCCGGGCAGGGGGACGGTGCGTCCGATTTGGCGAAGACTTTGTTAAGGTCTGGGGCGCGCGGGCCGCTCAGGGCGCGGCGCGCTGTCGCGCCAGTTCGAGCATGGCGTCGGCGACCCGTTCGGCGCCTTGGCCATCACAGATCTCGGCAGCCGCCACCGCCATGCCGCGGCGCAGGTCGTCGTCGAACAGCAAGCGCCCCAGGTCGTCTTCCAGCGCGCCCTGAAAGCCCGCTCCATGAGCATCCAGCGCCAGCGCCGCGCCCCGGGACTCCAGCCCGCTCGCAGCGGCGCGCTGGTTGTCCGCCAGGATCAGCATGATGGCAGGCAGGCCGAGCACACAGCGTTCCCAGCTCGAAGAGCCCCCCGCGCCGATGGCGATATCGGCGGCGGCCGTCAGTCCGGCCATCTCGCGGCTGTCGATGTGCAGGCTCACCCGGCGGTCGTCGGCGGCCAGCGCCTTCACGGCCGAAAGGCTCGGCGCGCTCTTGCCAAGCACGACGTCGACGGCTTCGTCGCGCAGCATTGGAAGGATGATCTCCAGCACGCGGCCGGTGACGCCGCCCAGGTCGCCGAGGCCGAGCGCCACCAGGATGCGCCGGGCGGGGCCTGGTTCCAGCCGGCGGGCGATGCTGGCCTCCCGCGCGGCAGCGAAGGCGGGCCGCACCGGTGCGAACATGGGGCCGAGCAGCTTGGGCGCCGCTTCCTGGACCCAGGGCGCATAGTCCTCCGCTACGCGGTCAAGGCCGGGATCCAGCAGCAGATCGGCGTGCAGCGGACGATTGGCCAGGTCGTCGATGACCGCCGTTGCCCGGCCGCCGGAAGCGGCGGCCTGATCATCCGCGTCGAGCCCGTAGTGGTCGAAGACCAGCAGGTCCACGTCCGTTTGCCGCCGGGCCGCCGCCACCAGCCGCGCGGGCTCGCCGTTGGCGGCGGGCGTCGTTGCGATATCGGGGGCGAAGGTGTCCAGCAGCGCCGCGACCGCCGGCGGGGCCAGGAACAGGGGCGTGGCCCCGAGATCCTGCATGGCCCTGGCGATCGTCACGCTGCGCATGACATGGCCGCCGCCGGCCACGGGACCGGCATCACAGACGAAGAGCGCCCTGGCGGTCATGCGCGGCGATCGCCGCCATACATCATCAGATCGGGGCGCGATCTGACGAACGCGCGGACGGCGTCGCTGCTGAACGCGCGGTCCCGGGCGTAGAGGGCGTCGTAGACCGCACCGACAAAGGCGTAGTCGTCCGGCCGATCGACGGTCCAGCGGACCTCGCCCTCATCGACCGGTTGGCTGTGGTAGGCGATGCGCCAGTCGCCGGGGCGGGTGTGGATGCCCCAGGTGACATGCTCGCGCTCCTCGTCGGAGGCCGCCACCGATGCTGCACGCCTCAGGCAGGCGGCGGTCATGACCTCGACATCCAGACCCTTGGGAAACATGGGGTGCGGCGGGGTGTTGGTGGCGTAGTCCGCGCCGGTTTCGAGATGGGTCTCGATCGTCTCGTCGATCACCACCGGGTCGGCCAGGGGGCAGTCGGCGGTCAGCCGCACCACATGGTCCGCCGGATAGGCGTCCAGTGCGCCGACAAAGCGCTCCAGGACGTTGTCCAAGGGTCCACGGTGGACGGCGATCCCCTCACGTCGGACCGCCTTCTCCAGCACGTCGTCGCTGGGGTTGGCGCTGGTGGCCACCACCAGCCGGTCAATCCGTCGAGACCGCAGCACCCGCTCGATCTGCCGCACGATCATCGGCGCCCCCGCCAGCGGCATGAGCACCTTTCCCGGCAGGCGGGTCGAGGTCATGCGGGCCTGGAGAACGGCGAGGATCATGCGTCAGGGCGTGGCCAGCGACTTGGGCGAATAGCGGACGAAGCAGAGGCCGGGCTTGCCATTGGCCGCCGGCAGGGAGGTGAGGGCTGCGAAGTCGCCCTTGCGGTCCTTGGGCCAGTAGTAGGCGTTGATGGTCACCGGCCCGTTCGGCAGGTTGAAGGTTTCCGAGGCGTCCTGGGGCTTTCCGAGCGTCTTGTTGAGCCGCGCCTGCAGCCGGGCGCAGTCGTTGAAATCCTTGAGGGTCAGGCGAACGATACGCAGATCCTCGCCGGCCTGGTCGAAATAGAACTCGGCGTGGAAGTCGAACCCGTCAAAGGTCACCGGGCCGCTGGCATGGCGCCATTGCTCGTTGACCCGCTGGCGGTCGTTTCCGACGTCAGGTGACAGCTTGCCGGCCGAGGCGCTGATGACCTCCTGGGCCGACATCCCCCAACGGCTCCATTCCCAGTGGGCGAAGGCCGGACCCGCGGTGATCAGGGCGAGGGTGGCCGCGGCGATGGCGGCGAAGGAACGGATCATGACTTCCCCGGAAGCGATGCTCAGGACGCACGAGCGGCCATGCGGGTCAGCACTTCGCTCGCAAGCCGATCGGTCTCACGAAGCGGCTCATAGGTCCAGCCGTGAAAGGCGCCGCCGAACGGCCGCGCCGCGCCGCGCCCTTCAAGCTCCTCATGAAACAGCCGGAACTTGTGGCTGTGACCGTCCATCTTCAGCACGAAGACGGGCTTGCCGGTGCTGGCGGCCTCTGTCGCCATATTGGTGGAGTCCTCGGTCACCAGCACATAGTCGGCGGCCGCCAGGAAGGCGAAGTAGGGGTTGGCGCCCTCGCCATCCCAGATCATGCCCGGCAGATGTCCGAGGCGCGCCGCCAGAAGCTCCCGGGCGCGCATGGGCGTGCGGCGGGAGAAGGTCATCAGCAGCGATCCCCCCTCCTGCTCGATCGCGGCCTGCAGGCTGTTGGCGATCGCCGCCGCCCGCTCCTGCGACAGGTCGAAGGCCTTGGACTTGCCGCCCACCAGCACGGTGGCGCGCGGACGCGGCAGGGGATCGATCACCTTGGCGAAGGCCTTGTACTCGGCCTTCAGCCGCGCGTCGGACACGCGGTGGGGCGATCCTGTGATCGAGAACACATTGTCCCCGCGCACCCGGTCGTGGTTTGGCGGCGCCACAAGGTCGTAGAAGTGGAGCGGCGTGCGAGGGTCCTGGATCTGCACGACAAAGGTCTTCCCCGCCGTCCAGCGCCGCATGCGCATCGACAGGGGCAGCGTCGCCCGGCCGGCGGCGATCATCAGGTCCGGCCACGGCGCCTCGAAGTCGCTGCCGGGCGCCAGCCAGCGCCGCGGAAACCAGTTCAGCCACCAGGGCAGCTTGCCGAGCTGGCCGGTCCAGGCGATGCGCTTGACGACGATTTCCGCCGGGCGCTGGCGCGCGATGGCGTCCGCCAGCCCGACCACCTGGGCCTCGATGCCGGCGCGACCGTCCGACACCGCCCAGATCACGATAGGCGGCTCGGCGGACTTTGGCGATTTGCGCGGCGCGCGGCTCATGACCCGACCCCTTCAGTGCGCGGGGTAGGCGAGGAGCTTGGCCGGATCAAGGCGCGTCGCCGCGCCTGATCCTAGATCCACTCGACCTTGAGGATTTCGTAGGCCTTCACGCCGCCAGGCGTGTTCACCTCGACCACGTCGCCGGTTTCCTTGCCGATCATGGCGCGGGCGATCGGCGAGGCGATCGAGATCCGGCCGCCTTTGACGTCGGCCTCGTGCTCGCCGACGATCTGGTAGCGAGCCTCTTCCTCGGTGTCCTCGTCGACGACGCTGACCGTGGCGCCGAACTTGACCTGGGTGCCGGAAAGCTTCGAGACGTCGATCACCTGCGCCCGGGCGAGCTTGTCCTCGATCTCGGCGATACGGCCTTCGATCCAGCCCTGGCGTTCCTTGGCGGCGTGGTACTCGGCGTTCTCGCTGAGGTCGCCGTGGGCGCGCGCTTCAGCAATGGCCGCGATCACGTTGGGACGCTCCACGGTCTTCAAACGCTTCAGTTCCTCGTCGAGGGCGGTATAGCCCCCGGCGGTCATAGGCACCTTTTCCATTCGGGAAAGTTCGCTCGATTTCGCCCTGGAGAATGAGATTTACCGGCCGCGGGCGCGCTCGTCCGGGGCCGAAGAAACTAGGGCCTGAGGGCCGTTTAGGCAAGTCCGCTGCTGCGGCGCGGCAAAACCCGTCTCAGCGGAACGCCGCGGAGGCCGCGATCCGTTCGCCGATCCACCGCGATCCGCTGCGGGAATAGTGGCCCTGATCGAACTGCATCGGCTTTCCCTCGGGGCTCAGCGTGCGGCATTCATCGTCGGGACAGAGGATGTCCAATAGCGACACATAGGCGACACCTTCCTCCCGCGCGACACGGGCAAAGATGGGGTCGACCTCGAAGGCGCGGGCCCGCATGCGGCGCCTCGCCAGTTGCGGGTCACCCAGGTGCTTTTCGAGCGCCAGCAGCTCGGGCAGCGCCCGCTCGTATTCCGGCGAGGGGCCGATCAGCACCACCTTCAGTCCGCGCTTCCTGAACCAGCGCAACGTCTCGCGCACGGCCGCCTCATCCTCGGCGCGCCACAGCCCGGACAGGATCACCCGGTCGGGCGGCCGCTTGACCAGCAATCCGCCGTAGAGGTCGGCGTTGAGCCGCCTGCACTGGGCTGTGGCTCCGGGGTGCGGACGGAGCGTCATGCGGCAAGCGGCCGAGGCGGCCTGCATCAGGTTGATGTCCGGCCGCGCCTGGCTGAGGCCATACCAGAGGTGGTTGGCGTGGCTGTCGCCCATCAGCAGCCAGTCGGGCTTGACGGGGTCGACGGCGACACAGGCCGCCGGCCAGGCCCGAAGAGGTCCGTCCGGCTGGGTCATGCAGCTCTCTTCGCGCCGCTCCGTGCGCTGTCCGCTGGCCGCGATCTTCAGGACCTCCGGGCTGAACCGACCCGGCAACCCTCCCGTCGCCAGGATGATCCCCGCCGGCATGGCCGTCAGCAGCACAGCGACCAGAGCCGCCAGATAGAACCGCGGCGTGGACAGGCCGTCCTTGCGCAGGCGCACCGGCGTCTCGATGAAGCGCCAGCTGAGCCAGGCCAGCAGGGTCGCGGCGGCGAAGACCGCCAGGATCGCCAGCCAGCCGCCGGCTTCCGGTCCCCACAGTCCGCGCTTCAGCGAGATCAGCGGCCAGTGCCAGAGATACAGGCTGTAGGAGATCAGGCCGAAGAAGCGCAGCAGCGGGTTCGATAGCAGCCTTCCGGTCGGCGTGTCCTCGCCGGCGGACAGCAGCAGCAGGGCGCCCAGGCAGGGCGGCACGGCCGCGAGACCCGGCATCGCCGTCCAGGCCTTGTAGAAGATCACCGACCCCGCGATCAGCAGAAGGCCGACCACGCCCATCGCGGCCCGCCAGCGCTGATCCTTCGGCGCATGCACCGGCGCCAGGGCCAGCAACACTCCGATCAGCAACTCCCAGGCCCGGCCGAACGGCAGGTAGAAGGCCGCGACCGGATCCGTCTCGGCCGCCCATACCCCCAGCCCGAACGACAGGGCGGCCAGGATACCCAGCGCCACCCGAACCCGGCCGGCCGCCCATCGCCAGCAGGCCAGCATGACCAGCGGAAAGACGATGTAGAACTGCTCCTCGACCCCCAGCGACCAGGTGTGCAGCAATGGGTGAGCGTCGGGCGGGGCGGCGAAGTAGTCGGTCGTCTGCCAGAAGAAGATGTTGGAGACGAAGGTCAGGGTGGCCAGAACCGATCCGGCGAACGTCTCCAGACCCTTCGGGAACATGTGCACCATGGCCATCGCCGTGGTCGCCAGCAGCATCACCAGCAGCGCCGGCGTGAGGCGCCTCGTGCGCCGCTCCCAGAAGTCGATGAGCGAGAACCGGCCCTCGGCATGCCGGCCGGCCACGGCCAGGGCGATCACATAGCCCGAGATGACGAAGAACACGTCGACCCCGACGAAACCGCCCGAGAATCCGGCCAGCTCGAGGTGGTTGGCGAACACCGTCAGCACGGCCACGCCGCGCAATCCGTCGATGTCTGTGCGGTGTTTCAAGCCAGGCCCCGGCAGTCAGGCGAGCGGGCTTTGAGCACCAGACGCCGCCGTCCGCAAGAGGATCGATTGCCTGCACGGGCGGCATGCTGGCAAGGATGCCCGCCTGATGACCCTGTCCCTGATCGCCGCCCTGATGATGCTCGCGTCCGGCATGGCCCACGCGGTGGTCAACGCGATCCTGAAATCGGGCCGGGACAAGATGTCGAGCCGCGCCCTGATCGACGGATTCTCGGCCATCCTTATTCTGCCGGCGGTCCTGCTGGTTCCCTTGCCCCATGGGGCCTGGGGCTGGCTGGCGGCCAGCTGGGCGACCCATCTGCTCTACCTGATCTGCCTGGTGAAGGCGTTCGAGCGAGCCGACATGTCGGTGGCCTATCCGATCCTGCGCGGGGTCGCGCCGCTGCTGGCCGCCATGGCGGCGGTCGCCCTGTTCGATGAGCCCATCGGCTGGCTCACGGCGGGCGGCATCGGCATGGTCAGCGCCGGCGTGCTGGCGATCGGGCTCGGCCGGCACGTCGACCGTCGCGCGATCGGCTGGGCGCTGGCCACGGGGGTCACCATCGCCGTCTACACTGTGATCGACGCCCAGGGCGTCAGGGCGGCGCCCACGGCGTTCAGCTATGTCGTCTGGGTCTTCCTGACCCTGGGGTTCGGCATCGGACTGTTGTTCGCCCTCTGGCGGGGACCGGCCTTCGTCCTGGCGGCTCGCGCCGAATGGAAGGCGGGCCTTGCGGCAGGCGCCCTGTCGATCGTGACCTACGGCCTCGCGCTCTGGGCGCTCCGACTGGGAGACACGCCACGGCTGGCTGCGTTGCGGGAAACCTCCATCCTGTTCGCGACCCTGATCGCCGTGGTCTTCCTAAAGGAGCGCCTCACGCCCGGGCGCCTCGCCGGTGTGCTGGCGATCGCGCTCGGCGCCGGACTGCTGCTGGCGGCGGGATGACGGGGCGGCTATCTCGGCCAGGGGAGAGCCAAGCATGACCATCGAGATCCGCGCCTGCACGCCCAGCGACGCCGAAGCCCTGGCCGCGGTTGGGCAGGCGACCTTCCTGGAGACCTACGCCGGCATCGTCGATGGCGCCGACATCCTGAGCCATGGCCTGAAGGTCCATGCGGCCCGGTCCTACATGGCTCTGCTGGACGATCCCGCGGTCGATCTCTTCCTGGCCGAGGCAGCGCCCGGCAGGGCGCCGGTTGGGTTCGCCATGCTGTGTCCGCCCGATCTTCCGGTCGAGACGATCCCCGGCGATCTCGAGCTTCGGCGAATCTATGTGCTGCACCGCTTTCACGGCGAAGGCCTCGGCCCCCGCCTCATGGAGGCGGTGATCGATCGCGCCGCCGCGAGGGGATCTGGCCGCCTTCTCCTGGGGGCCTATGGCGAGAACCACCGGGCGATCGCCTTCTATCGCCGCTTCGGCTTTCGCCAGGTCGGCACGCGCAAGTTCCGCGTGGGCGCGAACGACTACGATGACGTGGTGCTGGCCCGCGATTTTCAGGCGTAGGCGTAGGGTCCGCCCTTTTCCAGCGCGGCGCGATAGGCCGGCCGTGCGTGGATGGTCTCGAGGAAGGCCTTGATCCGCGGCCGTCCCTCGGTCGCGCCGCCGCGGTCCGCCGCCGCCTCCATCGGGAAGCTCATCATGATGTCGGCGGCGCTGAAGTCCTGGCCCGCGAACCAGGGGACCTTCGACAGCACGCTCTCCCAATAGTCGAAGTGCATGGTCAGTTGCGGATCGATGAACCCCTTCTCGGCCTGGCCGGTGATGGAGCGCACCAGCGGGCGCAGCAGCCCGGGCGCGCGCGTCGGCATCGTGCTGAAGACCAGCTTGAGCAGCAGCGGCGGCATGGCCGACCCCTCCGCGTAGTGCAGCCAATAGGTCCAGGCCAGGCGTTCGGGTGTGCCAGGAGCCGGGCGAAGCGCGCCGTCGGCCTTCTCGCACAGGTATTCTACGATGGCACCGGTTTCGGCGATGACGTAGCCGCCGTCCTCAATCACCGGCGACTTGCCCAGGGGGTGGACCGCCTTGAGCGAAGGCGGCGCCAGCATCGTCTTCTCGTCGCGCTGATGGTGGCGGATCTCGTGGTCCAGCCCCAGCTCCTCAAGCAGCCAGAGCACCCGCTGGGACCGCGAGTTGTTGAGGTGATGAACGATGATCATGGCGCGCCCCCGGATGGTCTCACGGAAGCTAGGCTCGCCTGCCCACAAGTCCAGCCTCACGCAGAGGAAGGCCACCCTAGGCTTCGACGAGACGCGCCAACTGATCCGTCACCGTGCCCCACCCATCGTTGAAGCCGAGGCTGTCGTGGGTGTCCCGGGTCGCCGCGTCCGCGTGCATCGCGCGAGCGGAGTAGGCGCTGCCCTGCTCGTGAGGGCGGATGGTGATGACGGCAGTCATGAAAGGCTTTTCCGCAGGGCGCCAGCCGCCCAGCAGGCAGGTCGTGAAGACCAGACGCTCGTTCTCGACGAGCTCGAGGAAACAGCCCTCGACATGGGGGCCGAACTCGCCCCCCGGTTCACTCATCCTTGTGATGAACGCGCCGCCCGGCCGGGTGTCCAGGGCATCGACCCGGCAGAGGAGCGGGGCGGGCAGCCACCACTTCTCCAGCTTTTCCGGCGTAGTCCAGGCGCTCCAGATCGCCGCCGGCGAAGCCTTGATGATGCGCTCGACACGCAGGTCGAGCTTGGGGTTGAACTCGGGCGTCATGAAGGGTCTCTCGCGTTGTCGGTCACGAACAGTTCCAGCCGGTCGGTCCGCGCTTCCCAGATGGCGCGCTGGTCCTGAAGCCAGCGTTCCACCACCGCCAGCCTGTCCCGTCGAAGGCTGCAGGTCCGCGTCCGGCCGACCTTCCGGCTTTCGATCCAGCCCGCCGCCTCCAGCATCCGCAGGTGCTTCATGAAGGAGGGAAGCGCCATGGCGAATGGCGCGGCCAGTTCTCCGACCGTCGCCTCACCCCGGCCCAGCCGGCCGATGACGGCGCGGCGCGTGGGATCAGCCAGGGCCTGGAAGACGGCGTCGACCTGATACTGTTCCATAAAGCTAAGTATCGTATCTCGAAGCTTAGCTCAAGGGCTTAGCATCGGCGGCGAGCCCGCCCATTGACCGGAAGGGGCCGCCGTGACGAAGTTCACCGATGCAAGAGACATTGCCGGCCGCCCTGTATCGCGATCCGCTTGCCTACGGCCGAGAGAGGGCGGCGGTGTTCGACGCCGGCTGGCAGTTCCTCGGGCATGAGAGCGAGCTGCCGGCCGAAGGCGACTATCTGGCGTCGGAGGCGGCGGGCCGACCTGTGGTCGCCGTGCGCGCGGCCGGGGGCGAGATCAAGGCCTTTCACAATGTCTGTCGACATCGCGCCGGACCGCTGACGCAGGACGGTCGCGGCAACTGCGGCGGCGAACTCGTCTGCCGATATCACGGGTGGCGATATGCGCTCGACGGGCGGCTCCGCAGCGCTGTGGGTTTCGGGGCGGCGGAAGGCTTCGACCCCAGGGCGTTCGGCCTCATATCCGTGCGACTGGCGCTCTGGCGCGGGTTTCTGTTCGTCAACCTGGGCGGAGAAGCCGAGCCGCTGGAAGCGTTGCTCGCGCCGCTGGATCGCCTGTTCGAAGAGCGGGGCGTGCGCCTGCCTGCGGCCAGCTTCCGGCGCAGCCACGACCTGGCCTGCAACTGGAAGACTTACGTCGAGAACTACCTCGAAGGCTATCATATTGGTCCGGTCCACCCGGCCCTGGCCGAGGAGGTCGAGGTCGAACACTACCGCGTCACGATGCATGGCGCGGTCGCCCTTCACGAGGTTCCAACCCGGAGCGGCGTGAACGACGGCCTCTGGGCCTGGGTGTGGCCGAACCTGGCATTCAACGTCTATCGATACGGACTGATGGTCGAGCACATGAGGCCGATCGGCCATGATCGCACCCGGCTCGACTATCTGTACTTCCACGAGCCCGGCGCCGACCTGACGGCCATGCTGGCCGCGTCGGACCAGCTGACGGCCGAGGACAAGGCGATCTGCGAGGCGGTCCAACGCAATCTCGACGCCGGCGTCTACGACATCGGCGTGCTGTCGCCTCGGCACGAGGTCGGGGTCGGATGGTTCCAGTCGAGGATCGCGACCTTGCTTCGCTGAAGCGGTCGGATGGGGGGTAGGGATGAACAAGGGGGGAATGGGACCTGTTCTGGCGACCTTGCTGGTCGCCGGCAACATGATCGGTTCGGGCCTGTATCTGTTGCCTGTCTCGCTGGCGCCCTTCGGCGGGTCCAGCCTGCTGGCCTGGGTCGTCGCCGGCGCAGGGGCGCTGGCGATCGCCGGCGTCTACGCGCTCCTGGGGCGACTTGTTCCTGAAGCGGACGGCGTCATCGACTATCCCCGGCGCGCCCTGCATCCGGCGGCCGGCTTCGTCGCCTGGGCGGCCTACTGGGTGTCGTGCTGGGGCGGGAACGCCGCCATCGCCCTTGCGGCGATCGGCTACCTGGCGGCGCTGTTTCCGGTTCTGGGCGGGCAGGTGGCGACTTTCGCGGCCCTGCTGGCGCTGCTGTGGATTTTCACCCTGGTCAACCTGACCGGGGCCCGAGGCGTGGCCCGGCTGGGCGGCGCCAGTCTGGTAGTCGGCCTCATCCCCGTGGTCGCGGCCATCGTGCTGGGTCTTGCGGCATTTGATGCGGACCTGTTCGCAAAAGGCTGGAATCCCTCGGCTAGGCCGCTGAGCGATACGGTGCCGGCTGCTGTGGTTCTGGTCTTCTGGGCCTTCCTCGGCATGGAAAGCGCCAACGCCGCCGCCTCCAAGGTGCGCGATCCGGCCCGCACCCTGCCGATTGCGGCGATCGGCGGCGTGTTGATCGCCATCGTTGTCTACATCCTCGCCTCGGTCGCGGTTCTGGGCGTGATGTCGCCCGAGGAGCTGGGTCGTTCGACCGCGCCTTTCGCCGATGTCGTCAGCCGATTGGCCGGCCCGATCGCCGGCGCCGTCGTGGCGGCCTGCGCCGCGATCAAGGCCCTTGGTACGCTGGCCGGGTGGATTTTCGTCTCGGCTGAGACAGGCCGGGCCGGCGCCACGGCCGGCTACCTTCCCCGTCTCTTCAGCGAGACCGATCCGGCGGTCGTTCCACGGCGCGGAATCCTGGTCACCGGGGTCCTGATGACGGCCACGGCCTTCGCAACGATGGCCCCAGCCATCAGCCAGCAGTTCAACCTTGTCATCGGCTTCTCCGTCGCGGCCTTCATGCTGGTCTACGCCCTGGGTGCGGCGGCCCTGATCCGCGAAGCCGCCGCCTTGTCGACGCCGGCCCGGCGCCTTGGCGCGCGGGCGCTCGCTCTGGCCGCCCTGGCCTTCAGCGTCTGGATCATCCTGGTCTGGGCCAGCGGCCTTTGATGAAAGGCGCCCCGCAAATGGGGATGGCTGGCCGCCCGGCCGCATGAGCCCATGCCGGCCAGTTGCCGGGCCTGTCGCCCGACGAGCCGGAGATGGAATATGATCGCGAACTGGAAACTGTGGGCGGGCGGCGCCGTCATGGCGGCGGGCCTCTCCCTTGGAGCCGCGCCCCCGTCGTCGGCTCAGGAATCAAGCTGGTACTGCTACGGCGCCGCCGAGATCGTCGGCAGCAAGGGTCTGGTCATCACCCAGGTCTTTGAGTGGCGAGGCGCCGGGCCGGCGCCGCAAAACGCGATGTCGCAACAGCTGCAGCCGCTCACCGACGCCGAGCCGAACGGTGGCGGGCTGGCGCTTGTCAGCTGCAATCGGGACCGGGCCAAGGCGGAGCGTTTCCGGTCTGACCGGATCGAAGGCTACCGGCGGACCGGACGACCGTTCACGATGATCTACTTCAGTTTCAACCGCTAGGCGCTACCAGCTCCAGTCCTTGGCCGAGGCGCGGCAGCCACCGTCCTCCCATCCGGTCCAGGCCCGACCGCGCACCACGCGGCCGGAGAGCTTGCCGGTCGGCTCGCCGTCAGCGAGGGCGAGCCCGCCGTTGACGACCACATGGCTGACGCCGACCGCGTATTGGCGCGGGTCGTTGTAGGTGGCCTTGTCGGCGATCGTCGCCGGGTCGAAGACGACCACGTCCGCGTAGTAGCCGGCCTTAAGCAGGCCGCGGTCCTTGAGTCCGAGGTTGTGAGCCGGGAAACTGGTCATGCGTCGCACGGCCTCGGCCAGGCTGAGCGCCTTGCGGTCGCGGACATAATGGCCAAGCACCTTGGCGAAGTTGCCGTAGGCGCGGGGATGGGTCGAGGACTTGAGGAAGACGCCCTCGGGCGCCAGGGCGGCGGCGTCCGAGCCAAAGCTCATCCACGGCAGCGTTGTCTGTCGCTCGACGTTCTCCTCGCTCATCAGGAAATACACGACCTGCACCCGGCTGCCGTCGGCGATCACCAGGTCGATCATGGCGTCTTCCGGCGAAACGCCCCGCTCGCGCGCGACGTCGGCCAGGGTGCGGCCGGTCAGCGGCTTCAGCGCGTCGCTGCGGAAGCCGACCAGCAGCGTGCCCTCGGCGCCGGCGTGGCGATAGAGGTTCTCGTAAGGCGCCTTGGGATCGCGGATCTCGGCGATCACCCGCGCCCGCGTGGCCGGGTCCTTCAATCGGCCGATCCAGGCCTCGCGGCCGCCCGCCTGCACCCAGGGCGGCATGGCCGCGTCGAAGCCGGTCGATCCGGCGGTGTAGCTGTACATGTTGGCCGTGATGCGCAGGCCCGATGCCCGCGCCGCCTCGATCCTGGCGATGGCGGGATCCAGCTTGGCCCAGTTGTCCTTGCCGGCGGCCTTGAGGTGCCAGATTTCGGCGGGCGCGCCCGACAGGCGCGAGATATCGATCAACTCGTCGATGCCGTCCAGCAGCCGGTCGCTCTCGAACCGCATGTGGCTGACATAGATGCCGCCGCAGCGACCGGCCTCGCCTGCCAGGGCCACCAGTTCCGGCGTCTCGGCATAGCTGCCGGGCGCATAGATCAGCGAGGAGCCCACGCCCAGGGCGCCTTCCTCCATGGCCGCGACGACCAGGCCCTTCATCGTCGCCAACTGGCTCGGGTCCGGATCGACGTCGCCCTCGCCCAGCACATAGGTGCGCGCCGTCTCGGCGCCGATCATCGAGGCGACGTTGGGGCCGACGCCCTTCTTCTCCAGCATCTCCAGATAGCCGCCGAGCGTCGTCCAGGTGATGTCGTACTTCACGTCGCCCTGGCGCGCCTTCTCTTGGGCGATCATCTCGGCCGACCAGGGGCCCATGGACGAGCCCTCGCCCATGACTTCCAGGGTGACGCCCTGCTTGAGGTCCGACAGTCCCCGCCCATCCGCGATCAGTGACTCAGTGGCCCAGGACAGCATGTTGATGAAGCCGGGGCTGACCGCTTTGCCGCGGGCGTCGATCTCGGTCTGGCCCCGGCCCGTCACCTTGCCCACCGCCACGATGCGGTCGCCCTCGATAGCCAGGTCGCCGACATAGGGCTCGCCGCCCGAACCGTCGTGGATCAGCCCGCCCCGGATGACGATGTCATAGGCCGGTTCCTGGGCGCTGGCCGAGCAGCCGAGGATCAGCAGGGTGGCGAAGAGGGGCGCGAGAGCTTTCATCCGGCGATGGTTTCACGCGCCGGGAGGCCGGATCAAGCGATCTCGTTCAGCCAGTCAGGCAGTTCGGCGATGCTGGCCAGCTCGCGATAGCGAGGATGGTCATGCGGCGCATCGGCCGCCTCGTGCGCCCAGACGAGCGGGTAGGGGATCAGCGCCGCCCAGGCGCCGGCCTCAAGGGCCGGGATGATGTCCGACCGCACCGAATTTCCGGCCATGACAGCCTGGCCGGCTCCCGAACCATGGCGTGCGAATACGCGTTCGTATGTTCCGCGATCCTTCTCGCTGACGATCTCCACGGCCGCAAACAGGTCGCCCAGCCCGCTGGCCGCCAGCTTCTGCTCCTGGTGCAACAGGTCGCCCTTGGTGACGAGCACGAGCCGGAAGCGCTCCGACAGCCGGGCAAGGGCCGTCTCGACCCCGGGCAGGGGCTCGACGGGTTCGTTCAGCATCTCGCGTCCGACGGCGAGGATCTCGCGGATCACCCGGGTCGGAACCTCGCCATCGGTCAGGTCCATGGCGGTCTCGATCATCGACAGCGTGAAGCCCTTCACGCCGTAACCATAGAGCCTCAGGTTGCGTTTCTCGGTCTCGGCCAGCCGCGCTTCCAGGTGGTCTGGCGCGGCGTGGGGCGCCAGCAGTTCAAGGAACCGCTTGTGGCTGAGGCGAAAGATCGTCTCGTTGTGCCAGAGGGTGTCGTCGGCATCGAGGCCGACCGTGGTGATGCTCATGGGCCCGCGATAGCAGATTCCCCGCGCCTGGGGTCGCCTGCGTCAGGCGCACGCCTCATGCGGTTTGCGAACCCGCTCGGTCGAGGCGGGGAACTTCGCCAACAGGGCTGTCGGCCTGGCCGGGCGGGGCGCCAAGCCGCCGCCGCAGTTGGGGCAGCGGCCCGCGAAGCGGGCGTCGGCGCAGTCGGCGCAGAAGGTGCATTCGAAGCTGCAGATCATCGCTCCCGCGGCGTCGGGCGCCAGATCGGCGTCGCAGCATTCGCAGTTCGGGCGGAGTTGGAGCATCCTGGCCTCCGATTGCGTTTGACCCGGCGGACGCGAGTCACTACCTACGCGGCCGTTTGCGCGGCCGGACCCCATTCCTGGACCGCTCCGCGCCCGCCGCCAAGAGGAGCCCCGCCATGACCGACCTTCTTCCTGGCGTCACGGGCGTTCTGGTTCTCGCGGACGGCACGGTGCTGCAGGGCATCGGGGTCGGGGCGACCGGCGATGCGGTCGGCGAGGTCTGCTTCAACACCGCCATGACCGGCTACCAGGAGATCCTGACCGATCCCAGCTACATGGCCCAGATCGTCGCCTTCACCTTCCCGCACATCGGCAATGTCGGAACCAACAGCGAGGACCTCGAGCAGATCAGCGGCGCGTCCGAGACCGCCGCGCGCGGCGCGATCTTCCGCGACGCCCCGACCGAGCCGGCCAACTGGCGCTCCAACGCCACGCTGAACGACTGGATGAGCCGCCGGGGCGTGATCGGCCTCGCCGGGGTCGACACCCGCAGCCTGACCCGGCTGATCCGCGAGAAGGGCATGCCTCACGCGGTCATCGCTCACAGCCCTGAAGGCCGTTTCGACATCGCGGCGCTGATCCGCAAGGCTGCCGAATGGAGCGGGCTGGTCGGGCTGGACCTCGCCAAGGACGCCACGACCCGCCAGACCTTCACCTGGGATGAGGAAAGCTGGACCTGGCCTGAGGGCTACGGCCGACTGGAGGCGCCGAAGTACGAAGTCGTCGTCATCGACTATGGGGTCAAGCGCAACATCCTGCGCAGTCTGGCTTCGATCGGCGCTCGCGCCACCGTCGTGCCGGCCGACACCAGCGCCGAGGAGATCCTGGCGCGCAATCCCGACGGGGTGCTGCTGTCCAACGGGCCGGGCGATCCGGCGGCCACGGGCGCCTACGCCGTCCCGGAAATCCGCAAGCTGGTCGACAGCGGCAAGCCGGTGTTCGGCATCTGCCTGGGCCACCAGATGCTGGCCCTGGCGCTGGGCGCCCGCACCGTGAAGATGGACCAGGGCCATCACGGCGCGAACCACCCGGTCAAGGACCTGACCACCGGCAAGGTCGAGATCGTCTCGATGAACCACGGCTTTACGGTCGACCGCGACAGCCTGCCGGAGCCGGTCACCGAGACCCACGTCTCGCTGTTCGACGGCACCAATGCCGGGCTCGCGCTGAAGGACCGTCCGGTGTTCAGCGTCCAGCACCACCCGGAAGCCTCGCCCGGTCCGACCGATAGCCTCTACCTCTTCGAGCGCTTCGCCGGCCTGATGGACCGGGCGCGCTGATCGCTGCAGCGATCAGGCTGCTGGGGCGGCCTTCTTGCGCCTCGGCGCCGCGGCCCGTTTGGCGGCCGTAACCTCGGCCCTGGCGGCGGCCCGCTGGGCGCTCTCTGTCTCCAGCGCGGGCAAGAGCTCGCCGGCCGCGGCCTTCTGGCGGCCGTCGCCGCTTTCGGCGAGCCGGCGCGCATTGGCCAGCAGGCTGTCGACATCGGCATCCGACATCGTGGGAATCTTCTCGATCAGGGACATGGGCAATCACTCCAGGCTCGCCGCCGGAGCGACAGAAAAATCATCCAAGCATATGTGTATTTCGCCAGTGAATGTCAGCGCTGCAGAAGTTTTTTCCAAATTCACTTGCCCCGGAAGGCAAAAAGGTCCACCCTTGGACATCGAATTCGTTTCGGTTCGGCCGCCTATCCATCTGCTTCACGAAAAATGAAGCGCCCGGACCCGCCTCCCAACCTTTTCGAAATTTGGTTTCTCGTGCGAACCGTTCGCGCGGGTTGACTGTATGATACAAGGACTAGACTTATGACGACTGGAACCGTGAAGTGGTTCAATGGCGCCAAGGGCTTCGGCTTCATCCAGCCGGACGACGGCGGCGCTGACGTGTTCGTGCACATCTCGGCGGTCGAGAAGGCCGGCATGCATGGCCTGAACGAAGGTCAGAAGATCGGCTACGAGCTGCAGCGCGACAACCGCAGCGGCAAGATGTCGGCCGGCAACCTGCAGGCCGCCTGACGAAGACGAGCCTCACGGCTCGCTCATCGCGGCAACATCAGAGACGGGTCGGTCCTCGCGGACCGGCCCGTTTTTGCGTTCAGCTCGCCTCGACCCGTCGTGCGAGGTTGGCCAGGGACGAGGCGATGCCGGCCTGGTGGTCACTCTTCGAGATTCCGGGTGGAACGTCGGCGCAGGCGACGCTTACCAGCGTCCCGCCATCCGCCGCCGCGAAGGTGGTGGTGATGGTCATGGTCCCCGCGAAGGCCGGATCCTCGCTCTCGAACTCGACCGTCTCGACAATGCGCCGGCCGGGCTCCAGGGCCAGGAACCGCCCCTCGAAGACGTCGGCGCCGCCGCCCGATTTGCCGGCGGTCACGCCGTCCTCATAGATCAGGGCCATGCGGTAGACGCCGCCCGGGCGAGCGTCGAACTCGATGATCTCGCCCCGCATCCCTTCCGGCGCCCGCCAGGCGGCCAGGTCGACCGGATCGACATGCGCCCGGTACAGCCGATCGGGCGTGGCGGCGATCAGGCGCGATCCGGTGTCGGTGCGGCCCATCAGTTCTGCAGCCATTCGATGTGCAGGCCGCTCTTCTGCCGGAAGCCGGCGGCGCGCAGGCGTTCGTCCGTTTCGGCGCGGCGCTGCAGGGTCTCGGGATCGTCGAAGGCCGGCGGCTCCTGGTCCGGACTCAGTTCCGCCAGCGTGAGGCCGACGAAGAGGTAGTGACGCTCGTTCGGCAGCCGTTCGAAGCGGCAATCGAGGCCGGCGTCTCGCGCCGCCTTCTGCCTGCGATCCTGGTCGAGTTCGGCGTCCTCCATCTCAGCCTCGGCGACTCGCAGCCTGACGCCATGGAAGGCGAAGCCGGAATCGTAGAGTGGCCTGGCGGCGTCGATCAGGGACAGCCGCTCGGCGAGCTGCGCCTCCGTCAGCGGCGGCGGCACATAGAACAGGCCATGGAGGTCGCTGGCCAGCAGGTCGGCCCTCCGCCGATGCTGCCCGGCGCAATGGGCGTAGTAGCGGTGCACCGCCCCCTCCAACGAGAATATCCCGGCGCCCTCGCCGGTCAGGGCAATCTCGCGCCAGTGGCTGGCGCCCCGATGCAGGGGACCCAGCATGACCTGCCAGCTCAGCTCCGGACGGCGGGCGGCCAGCATTTCGCCGAGCAGGATGGCGATGTCGACGATCAGGGTCAGGTCGGCGCGACCGCCGCGCGGGCCGTTGTGCCAGGTCTTGTAGTCGGCCTGCTGCGCATCACGGATGGCCGGCCAGTCGCGGCTGATCCAGTCGGCCAGCCGCTTGAGGAAGGGCTTGGGATCGCCCGTCATGGCGCGGCGGGCGTCGAGGCCGAACCGGGCCAGCAGGGCGGTGACGGCGGCCAGCCGCTCGTCCTTCACCGACAGGAAATGCTCAAGGTTGGCGCGCGCCTTGTCGTCGGTCAGCATCTTGCCGCTGCCCGGATAGGGCCGGATGTAGCGCGGATAGTCGTCCAGCAGCGTCTCCAGCCTGGTGCGGACCCCGAGCGCCTTGAGGAGGCCGCCGACCGTCATTCCTTTCGCACCGTGTTGGCCTCGCCTGGCGGGGTGTGGTCGAAGACCAGCAGCACCACCGGCGCCTCGCCCAGCGCCAGGCCCGTATGCCACTGCCCCCGCGCCTCGATGATCGTCTCCCCGGGACGGTACTCGACGTTCTTCCCGGTATCGAGGTTGGTCACCCGGATGTGCCCCGCCTCGACGTAGGCCATGCGCTGGTACGGATGCTTGTGCACCGGCAGGCTGGTTCCGGCCGGGATGGTCACGCGGGTCACGGTCACTTCCAGCGGTCCTGTGGGGGTCTCGATGGTCTGGCCGGAGTTGGTCGCGGTGTAGCGTCCCAGCGGCTGGTTCTCCGGCGCCTGGGCGACGGCGGGCGCCGATGCGGCGAGCGTCAGGACGATGGCGAAGGCTGCGTGGCGCATGATGGTCTCTCCCCGCGGGCAGATTGCCGCGCACCGGGGTGCAATGGAAGCTTGCCCCGCCCCCCCGCCGTCTCTAAACGGGCGCCTTAGCCTGAACATTGACCAAGGGGCCGGGCGCGAAGAGTCGCGACCGCCCGTCCGCGCGAGTAGCCGATGCCCAAACGTACCGACATCAAGTCCATCCTGATCATCGGCGCCGGCCCCATCGTCATCGGCCAAGCCTGCGAGTTCGACTACTCGGGCGTCCAGGCCTGCAAGGCCCTGCGGGCCGAGGGCTATCGGATCATCCTGGTCAACTCCAACCCCGCCACGATCATGACCGATCCGGACGTGGCGGACGCGACCTACATCGAGCCGATCACGCCCCAGATGGTCGCCAAGATCATCGAGAAGGAGCGGCCCGACGCCCTGCTGCCGACCATGGGCGGGCAGACGGCGCTGAACACCGCCCTGGCGCTCGAATCGATGGGGGTGCTGGAGAAATTCGGGGTCGAGATGATCGGCGCCAAGGCCGAGGTCATCGACAAGGCCGAGGACCGCCAGAAATTCCGCGACGCCATGGACAAGCTGGGCCTGGAATCGCCCCGCTCGCGTGCCGCCCACACCATGGACGAGGCCTTGGAAGGCCTCGACTTCGTCGGCCTCCCGGCCATCATACGGCCCAGCTTCACCCTCGCCGGAACCGGCGGCGGCATCGCCTACAACGTCGAGGAATTCCGCGAGATCGTCGAGCGCGGGCTCGACCTGTCGCCCACCACCGAGGTCCTCATCGAGGAAAGCGTCCTGGGCTGGAAGGAGTACGAGATGGAGGTCGTCCGCGACAAGGCGGACAACTGCATCATCGTCTGCTCCATCGAGAACATCGACCCGATGGGCGTCCATACGGGCGATTCCATCACCGTCGCCCCGGCGCTGACGCTGACGGACAAGGAATACCAGATCATGCGGGCGGCCAGCATCGCCGTCCTGCGCGAGATCGGGGTCGAGACCGGCGGCTCCAACGTCCAGTTCGCCCTCAACCCCGCCGACGGCCGCATGGTCGTCATCGAGATGAACCCGCGGGTGTCGCGCTCCTCGGCCCTGGCGTCCAAGGCGACCGGATTCCCGATCGCCAAGGTCGCCGCCAAGCTGGCCGTCGGCTACACGCTCGACGAGCTGGACAACGACATCACCGGCGGCGCCATGCCGGCCAGCTTCGAGCCCAGCATCGACTATGTCGTCACCAAGATCCCGCGCTTCGCCTTCGAGAAGTACCCGGGCTCCGAGCCCTACCTGACCACCAGCATGAAGTCGGTGGGCGAGGTCATGGCCATCGGCCGCACCTTCGCCGAGAGCCTGCAGAAGGCCCTGCGCGGCCTGGAGACCGGCCTGACCGGCCTCGACGAGATCGACATCCCCGGCGCCGATGATCCGGACAACGCCCATGCTGCGGTGCTGCGCGCCCTGGCCAATCCCACGCCCGACCGGCTGCGCGTCATCGCCCAGGCCTTCCGCCACGGCCTGACGGTCGAGGAGGTCAACCAGGCCTGTTCCTACGAGCCCTGGTTCCTGCGCCAGATCGCCGACCTGGTGCGCGAGGAGGGCGTTGTGCGCGCCGCCGGCCTGCCCGCCGCAGACGGCCTGCGCCGGCTCAAGGCCAAGGGTTTCTCCGATGCCCGCCTCGCCCGGCTGACGGGCATGACCGAGGCCGAGGTCCGCGCCCGCCGCCACGCGCTCAATGTCCGCCCGGTGTTCAAGCGCATCGACACCTGCGCCGGCGAGTTCGCCGCCACCACCCCCTACATGTACTCGACCTACGAGACCGGCGCGCTCGGCCAGGCGCCCGACTGCGAGGCCGATCCGTCGGACCGCAAGAAGGCGATCATCCTCGGCGGCGGCCCCAACCGCATCGGCCAGGGGATCGAGTTCGACTACTGCTGCTGCCATGCGGCCTTCGCGCTGGAAGAGATCGGCGTCGAGTCGATCATGGTCAACTGCAACCCCGAGACCGTCTCCACCGACTACGACACCTCCGACCGCCTCTACTTCGAGCCGCTGACCGCCGAGGACGTGCTGGAGCTGATCGCCGTCGAGCAGAGCAAGGGCACGCTGCTCGGCGTCATCGTCCAGTTCGGCGGCCAGACCCCGCTCAAGCTGGCCCATCCGCTGGAGCAGGCCGGCGTGCCGATCCTCGGCACCAGCCCAGACGCGATCGACCTGGCCGAGGACCGCGAGCGCTTCCAGCAGCTGCTCCACCGCCTCGAGATCGCCCAGCCGCGCAACGCCCTCGCCCGCAGTGGCGAGGAAGCCGTGGCGGCCGCCGACGAGGTCGGCTTCCCCGTCGTCATCCGTCCCTCCTACGTGCTGGGCGGCCGGGGCATGGAGATTGTCCACGACCACGCCCAGCTCGAGCGCTACATCGCCACCGCCGTCCAGGTCAGCGGCGACAGCCCGGTGCTGATCGACCAGTACCTCAGCCGCGCCACCGAGGTTGACGTCGACGCCCTGTGCGACGGCAAGGACGTCTTCGTCGCCGGCGTGATGGAACACATCGAGGAGGCCGGGGTGCACTCGGGCGACTCGGCCTGCTCCCTGCCGCCCTTTTCGCTGCGGCCCGAGACCATCGACGAGCTCAAGCGCCAGACCCGCGAGATGGCCATGGCGCTCAATGTGCGCGGCCTGATGAACGTGCAGTTCGCCATCGAGGAGCCGCAGGGAGCCGCGCCGCGCATCTATGTGCTGGAGGTCAATCCGCGCGCCAGCCGCACGGTGCCCTTCGTCGCCAAGACCATCGGCGAGCCGATCGCCGCCATCGCCGCCAAGGTCATGGCCGGCGAGGCGCTGTCGGGCTTCGGCCTTCAGACCGACAGCCTGGACCACATCGCGGTCAAGGAAGCGGTCTTCCCCTTCGCCCGCTTCCCCGGTGTCGACACCGTGCTGGGCCCGGAGATGCGCTCTACGGGCGAGGTCATGGGCCTGGACTGGAAGCGCGACGACGAGACCAGCCTCGCGCCCGCCTTCGCCCGCGCCTTCGCCAAGAGCCAGCTTGGCGGCGGCGTCGAACTGCCGCGCTCGGGCTGCGCCTTCGTCTCGGTGCGCGATGCCGACAAGGCCTTCATCCTCGAACCGGTGAAGTCGCTTCTGGCGTCGGGCTTCCGCGTGCTGGCCACGGCCGGCACCTGCGCCTGGCTCAAGGAGCAGGGGGTCGAGGTCGAGTTTGTCCGCAAGGTGCTCGAAGGACGGCCGCACATCGTCGACGCCATGAAGAATGGCGAGGTCCAGCTGGTGTTCAACACCACCGAGGGCAAGCAGTCCCTGGCCGACAGCTTCGAGATCCGCCGCACCGCGCTGATGATGAAGATCCCCTACTACACCACCGCGGCCGGCGCCTTGGCGGCGGCCCAGGCGATCGCCGGCGCCTCGCCCGAAACCCTCGAGGTGCGGCCGCTGCAGAGCTACGCCGTGGACGCCGCCTGAGCCGCGGGGCTCAGGCCTCCCAGGCTTCCAGAAGGTTGGTCGTCTCCGAGCCGCCCATGCGGGCCGCGCCGGCGACGGCGAAGATGCGCTCGCCGATGGTCGCGGCCGCAAGGCCGTGGCGCGGCGTCTTCATTGGCGCAATGGCGCGCCAGTGATCGGCCTTGGGATCGTAGCACCAGGCTTCCGCATAGACCCCGCCGGTGCGGGTAGCAGCGTCGCGCGTGAACCACTCCCCGCCGAAGGCATATAGCTTTCCGCCCATGGAGGCCGCCGCCAGACCGCCCGAGCCCTGCGGCAGCGGCGCCAGCGAGGTCCAGCGATCCGTCTCGGGGTCATAGCGGTCCAGCCGAGCGATGTTGCCGCCCTCGACCGTACGTCCGGCGACCAGATACAGCGCGCCGTCGATCACCGCGCAGGCGGCGCTGTTGGCGGCCTGAGGCGCGGGCCGGGCCAGCTCCCACTTGCCGGACGCCGGATCGAAGACGCGGTGGATGTCGATGTCGCCCTGGTCGTCCCACTGGGCGTTGGCTTCGCCTCTGGGCGCCCGGCCGCCGACCATATGCACCCTGTCGCCCAGCAGAGCGGTGACTGTCTCGGCCTGCGGCGCCGGCATCTGCCCGGCGGGTGTCCAGGCGGACCCGTCGAAGGCGAAGATGTCGGTCCTGGAGCTCCAGAACCCGCCGTTGCCCATGCCATACCCGCCCATGGCGTAGACCCTGTCGCCGGCGGCGATGATCTGGGGATGGTGCCGGGGCGCTGGCAGTTTCGGGCCCTCGGTCCAGGCGTCCGCGGCCGGGTCGTAGATCGCCGACCGGTCGAGCGCCACGCCCGGCGCCTTGGGGTCCAGCCCGCCGGCGGTGACGATGCGGCCGCGCCAGACCGTGCAGTAGATCTCCTGCGTAACATAGGGCAGGGCGGCGCGCGTAACCCATTGACCTTCGGCATTCGATGCGGCGGCGGCCGGCGCCGTCAGGGCCCCTGCGGCGAGGCCGGACGCAAGGCCTGTGGCGAGCGCCGAGCGGCGGGTCATGTCTGTCATGGCGCCAGCTTGCGGCGGCGGCCGACAACCGTCAACGCGGCGCCTCGACCGGCGCCTTTGGCCGCGCCAGCAGCGAGGCCACGCAGCCCAGGCCCGCGACGATCAGCCCGGCGGCGACCATCAGCGCGCCGGTGGGACCGATACGCTCGGCCCAGAGCATGCCCAGCAGGGGACCGAGCGCGGCGGCGGTCAGCTGCGCCAGGGCGCTGACCCCGCCGGCGCGGCGACTGGGGTCGGCAGCCTCCAGGAACGAGAACAGGCTCGCGCCCAGCACCAGGCTGCACATCGCCGCCAGCGCGAAGCCGGCCAGGAACAGCATCGGTCCCGGCGACAGCGCCACCAGCCCGTAGCTGGCCAGTGTCACTACCGCCACGCCAATATAGAGGCCGGCGCGGCCGACACGCCGGGCAAGCATCATCGCCAGCAGGACGCCGACCATCTGCGCGACCAGCACGGCCAGCACGACCGGCCCGGTGTCGCCCAGCTTCTGCACGGCCGCCAGCGGCCGCATGTGGAACCAGGCCGTCGCTACGCCGGCGAAGTAGAAGAACAGGGCGCCCAGCGCCATCCAGCCGCGCGCGCCCGGCCGGCGGCCGGTCGGCGCCTGGAGCAGGTCGGGCCAGGACCGGGGCAGGCCCATGGCCGCCAGTCCGCCTAGCGCGGCGAGAACGGCGGCGAAGGTCATGCCCGCCGGGCGCCCCATCGCCTGCATCACCACGATGGCCGCGAATGCCGCCGCCAGAACCTGCCCCACGGCCTGGATCATGAAGAATGCCGCGGCCCAGGGTTCCGACCGTTCGCGACGCGCGATCATGCCGATGGTGATCCACACCAGCACGCCGCCGGCGAAGCCGCCGAGGGCGCGCAACACCAGGAAACCCCAGCCCTGCGCCGCTAGCCCGCCGAGGCAGGCCGCCGCCGCCACCACGCCGGCCGCCAGCCCGATACGGGGCAGGTTGTTCGGCGCAACCCTGAACGCGAACAGCGCCACGGCCGCCGCCATGGCCAGCATCTCCACCACCGCCGCCGGATGCACCAGCGCCGGCGAAAGGCGCCCGACATAGGCCATCTCGCTCAGCAGCAGCGGCTGCAGACCGGTAACGATCATCGCCGCCGATCCCGCCATGATCGCCGCCCAGGCCTGGCGGCGGGTCGGCTCGAAGGGCGGGGCGGGCTGGATCTGGGTCATGCCCCTGCATAGCCGCTTGCGGCCTCGCCGGTGAAGGGCGTATCAAACCCATGTTCGGGGAGACCGGACATCACATCAGCGCTGAGGGAGCCTCATGCCGCACCTGGACTTCGTCGCCTACATCGGGCGGTTCGAACCGTTTCACCTTGGACATCTCGCCGTTCTGCGCCGTGCACTGGAGCATGCGCCGCGCGCCATCGTGCTGATCGGTTCGGCCGACGCCCCCCGCAGCGCCCGCAATCCGTGGACCTATCAGGAGCGGGCTGTGATGATCCGGGCGGCCTTGGGCGCCGACGCCGAACGCCTCGTCATCCGTCCGCTGGCCGATCATCTCTACAACGAGACCGCCTGGCTCGCCGAGGTGCAGTCCCAGGTCGCCGCCGCCGTCGCCGAGGCCGGTAGTGAGGCGGGCGCTTCCGTCGGGCTCATCGGCCATGAGAAGGACGCCAGCAGCTACTACCTGCGCGCCTTCCCGCAGTGGGAACTGCTCGATGTCGACCAGGTGGCGATGCTCTCGGCCACCGAACTGCGCCAGCATCTGTTCGACGAGGATCAGGGTGGGCTCCGCCTGCTGGAAGCCAACCTTCCTCAGTCCGTTTTCGAGATGCTGCAGGCCTTCCGCCGGACCGCCGCCTATGCCCAGACCCGCGACGAGTGGCGTCATGTGCGCGACTACCGGCGCATCTGGGAGGCAGCGCCCTATCCGCCGACCTTCGTCACGGCCGACGCCGTCGTCGTGCACTCGGGACATGTCCTGCTCATCAAGCGGCGCTCCCAGCCCGGCAAGGGGCTCTGGGCCCTTCCTGGCGGCTTTGTGGACCAGCAGGAGACGCTCCTCGACGCCGCCATTCGGGAACTGCGCGAGGAGACCCGGCTGAAGCTGCCTGCGCCGGTTCTTCGCGGCGGATTGAAGGACCAGGCGGTGTTTGACCATCCCGACCGCTCGATGCGGGGCCGCACGATCACGCACGCCTTCTTTTTCGAGTTTCCCTCGGGGCCGCTGCCGGCCGTGCGAGGGTCGGACGACGCCGCCCGCGCCCGCTGGATGCCGGTGGCCGAGGTCATGCGCATGCGCGGTCATCTGTTCGAGGACCACTACTTCATCCTCGAGCGCTTCCTCGGGGCCTGACCCCGATCTCCCGGCCGAGGGGACAGACCCCGCAAGGCCTCAACGACGCGAAGGAGCTTCCCGTCATGATCAATCCGATCCTCAACACCGACAGCTACAAGACGAGCCACTTCCTGCAGTACCCGCCCGGCGCCGAGCGGGTGTTCTCCTATGTCGAGAGCCGGGGCGGGGAACACGATCACACCGTCTTTTTCGGGCTGCAGGCAATCCTCAAGCGCGAGTTCATGACGCCGGTTACGGCGGATGACATCGACGAGGCCGAGGCGCTGCTGACCGCTCACGGCCTGCCTTTCAATCGCCCCGGCTGGGAGCGGATCGTCGAGGTTCACGGCGGGCTTCTGCCGCTGGAAGTCCGCGCCGTCGCCGAGGGGGCGGTCGTGCCGGTCCACCTGCCGCTCATGACGGTGGTCAACACCGACCCGCAGCTGCCCTGGGTCACCAGCTACGCCGAAACCGCCCTGCTTCGGCTGTGGTATCCGACCACGGTCGCCACCATCAGCTTCGGGGTCCGCCGGATCATCCGGGAGGCGCTGGAGCGCACCGCAGACGATGCAGCGGCCGAACTGCCGTTCAAGCTCCATGACTTCGGAGCCCGGGGGGTGTCGAGCGAGACCTCGGCCGCCCTTGGGGGGCTGGCCCATCTGGTCAGTTTCCAGGGCAGCGACACCCTGTCCGCGGTGCTGGCTGCGCGCCGCTGGTATCACGAGCCGATGGCGGCCTTCAGCATCCCGGCGGCGGAGCACAGCACCATCACCAGCTGGGGGCGCGAGCGCGAGACCGACGCGTACGCCAACATGATCCAGCGGTTCGGCAAGCCTGGCGGCGTCTATGCCGTGGTTTCCGACAGCTACGACCTCTACGGGGCCGTCGAGCACATCTGGGGTGAAACGCTGCGCCAGCAGGTGATCGACAGCGGCGCGACCCTGGTTGTCCGACCCGACAGCGGCGACCCGGTGACCGTGGTCGCCCGAACCATGGCCCTGCTGGCGGAGCGGTTCGGCGTGACGACCAATTCCAGGGGATACAAGGTTCTCAACACCGTCAGGGTCATCCAGGGTGACGGCGTTAATCCGCACAGCATCAAGGCCATCCTCGACCGTCTGGCCGCCGACGGGTTCAGCGCGAGCAACATCGCCTTCGGCATGGGCGGCGCCCTGCTGCAGCAGTTGAACCGGGACACCCAGAAGTTCGCCTACAAGACCTCGGCTGTGCGGGTGAACGGCGCGTGGCGGGATGTCTTCAAGGACCCGCTTACAGACGCTGGCAAGCGGTCCAAGAAGGGCCTGCTCGGTCTGGGTCGCGAGAATGGCGTCTGGAACACCCTGATCGTCGGGGAGGACGGCGCGGCGGCGGATGGCTCGTCGAACCATCTTGTACCGGTATTCCGCAATGGCGCGCTGCTGGTCGACCACACCCTTGGCGATGTCCGAGCCAGGATGGCGGCCGACGAGGCGCTTCTCTAGTCCGTCCCTGATCAGGCCTTCTTGACGAACTCGGTGCGCAGCACGAGGTCGCGCACCTTCTCGGCGCGGCATTCGATCTCGGCGGGATCGCTGGTCAGGCGGATGCCCTTGATCAGCGTCCCGCGCTTGAGGGTGACCCCGCCTGCGCCCTTGACCTTGAGGTCCTTGATCAGGGTGACGTTGTCGCCGTCGGCCAGAAGCGTCCCGTTGCTGTCCCTGACGTCCATGAATGGCTCCCTGCGCGCGCCGCGTCTGGGCGCCGGGCCGCTTTAGGGCGTCGGCCGGTTCAGCGCCAGCCCTCCGCGCCCGCCTCCCGCGCCTGCGCGTTGACGGGCCGGGCGACCAGGCCGGACTGGGTGATCCACAGCTCGTGGCGGGAGCCGTCTGCCATCGGCATGAAGGCGCCGCCGCCGTAGAGGCTGTCGACCATCGGGGCGAAGCGCGAGGACTTGCGGGCCATCTGCCAGAGGTCGACGTTGCCGGGTTCCGGCCCCAGATCGAAGACGCTTCGCTCGGCGTTGAGCTCGTCCTGGGTGCTCTCGTAGCGGCCGGAAAGCCGGTCGAGCCGGTACTGGGTGTCCAGGCCCAGGACATTGGCCCACGGCTTCCACTTCAGCACCCGCGCCTCGATGCGCCATTCGTCGCCATGCACCGTGAACTTGCGGGTCTGGCCCTGGGGCGCGGCGGCGCTGGGCGGCTCGGTCAGGGTGACCTCGAAGAACTGCGGGCCGATGCGGCGGGAATCGATCGCCGCCACCGGGCGCTCGTAGGTGAGGCGCTGGTAGGTCTGCACGTCCAGGCCGGCCAGGGCCACGACCGCGCCAACCGCCAGCAGGCCGCCGCCGATGGCCGATCCGAACAGCCCGCCCAGCCAGCGGCCGCCGAACAGGGCCGACAGTCCGCGCAGGAGGACCAGGGCGCCAAGCAACGCCGACGCCGCCGGTAGGACCCACCACCACCAGACCATGCCGATACTCCCTTCTCGCCCCCGCGCCGGGACATCTCGTCAACCATAAGGGCACGGAGGAACAATGCGCGCCAGTCCGCATGGCTCCACGGTTGAGTGCGGGGGCGCGGACCCTTCCAATTCCCGCCGCCGCGGCGTTAATGGCGACATGCGTTTCGACGACCGCTTCCTGGAGGAGATCAAGTCGCGCGTCCGGCTGTCGGACGTGATCGGCAAGACCGTGAAGCTCAAGCGCCAGGGCCGGGAATTCGTCGGCCTCTCGCCCTTCACCAAGGAGCGCTCCCCCAGCTTTTTCGTCAATGACGACAAGGGCTTCTTCCACGACTTCTCCAGCGGCAAGCACGGCGACCTGATCGCCTTCCTGCAGGAGACCGAGCGGCTCAGCTTCGTCGAGGCTGTCGAGCGCCTGGCCGCCGAGGCCGGCGTGCCCATGCCGACGCCCGACCCCAAGGCCGCCGAGCAGGAGAAGAAGCGGCAGTCGCTGGGCGACTGGATGGACCTGGCGGCGCGGTGGTTCGAGGGCGAGCTGCACCGGCCCGCGGGCCGCGAGGCGCGGGCCTATCTCGAGCGACGCGGCCTGCCCGAGAGTGAGTGGAAGCGCTTTGGCCTCGGTTTCGCCCCCAACGGCCGCACCGACCTCAAGGACTACCTCGTCGCCAAGGGCGCCCGCCCGGCCGATCTGGTCGAGGCGGGGCTGCTGATCGCTCCGGAGGAGGGCGGGGCGCCCTACGACCGGTTCCGCAACCGCATCATCTTCCCCATCGCCGACGCGCGAGGCCGCATCGTCTCCTTCGGCGGCCGGGCGCTCGATCCCAACGCCCGGGCCAAGTACCTGAACGGGCCGGAGACCAGCCTCTTCTCGAAGGGCCGGCTGCTCTATGGGCTGCCCGAGGCCCGCAAGCTGCTGCATGCGACCGGCGAGGAGCCGCCGCTGGTGGTGGTCGAGGGCTACATGGACGCCATCGCCTGCCAGCGGGCCGGCATCGCCGCCGTGGCGCCGCTGGGCACCGCCTTGACCGAGGACCAGATGGAGGTGCTCTGGCGGCTGCATCCCGAGCCGACGCTGAGCTTCGACGGCGACGGCGCGGGCCGCCGCGCCGCCAGCAGCGCCATCGACCGCGCCCTGCCGCTGCTCAAGCCCGGCCGCAGCTTCCGGTTCGCCATCGTCTCCGGCGGCAAGGATCCCGACGACGTCCTGCGGGAACAGGGGCCGGCGGCCCTCAAGGCCCAGCTCTCCGAGACCACGCCTTTCGTCGAGGCCCTGTTCGTTCGTGAGCGCGACCTGGAGCCGCTGGACACGCCGGAGAAGCGCGCGGGCCTCAAGGTGCGCCTGCGCAAGGCGGCCGCGAGCATCGCCGACAAGGACCTGGCCGAGGCCTACCGCGAGGACCTTCTGGGCCGCTACGAACAGATCTGGCCGACCAGCCGACCCGTCTTCACGGTCGGGGCGGCGGCGCGCGAGATGTCCCGCCGGCGTTGGGACGGGCCGGGACGGCGCGGCGGCCCCACCGGGCCGGTGGAGGCGACGCGCGAGGCGATCGGCAGGCTGCGCAACCGTCCCCGTCCGCTGTCTGCGGCGCTGGCCGTGGCGGTGCTGCAGGACCCGCACCTCCTGGACGACAAGGTGGAGCTCCTCGACGCCCAGGGGTTCGGCGACGAGCGCCTGCGCCCGCTGGCGCATGAACTGGTCCAGGCGCGGTTCGAATGGGACCACATGGACGCCGAGGCCCTGCGCAAGCGGCTGGCCGCGCGCGGCTTCGGCGACGACGTCTTCGCCCAGCTTGCGGGGACCGCCCGGGCGGCCGGCGCCGCCTTCCTTGACGCGAGCCTGCCGGGCGAGACCGCGCGCCGGCTGTGGTCCATCGCCTTCGACCTGCTGATCCGGCTGGAGGCGCTCGAGCGGGCCGTCGAGGCGGCCAAGCAGGACCTGGAGCGCGACAACGACTCCACCGCCCTGTTCACCCTGAAGTCGGAACGCGACCAGCTCAAGCGCCTGCTGGACAGCGGCGCCTGGTCGGACGAGGCCGAGGCCGCCGCCTGGCTGCACTGAGGCCAGGCCCTATCCGGCCCGGCGGCGCTTGGCCGGCGGTCCATCCGCGCCCGTATCCGCCTCGACCGATCGCAGCACACGAAGCATCAGATCAGGGTCGGTCAGCAGGGCCGGGGGCTCGCCGAAGCGTTCGCGCCAGCGGCGCTCGATCATGGCCAGTTTGCGGAGACGGCGGCTCATGGCGGACCCTCGATGCTGCGATACCGGCAGTTCGAACGGGGGCCAGCGGTGTCACGTTTCACCCTGTGACGGTTGAAACGTGAGCCTTAACAATAACTTGTCGTTGTAGTTCAGCAGGATCAAGGACTTGCGCCGGCGAAAAATGATCCGCCGGCGCGCGCCTTAACCGCGATCAGGCGTCGAAGACGATGACCGAGCGGGCCAGTTCGCCGCGCTTGAGTTCGTCGAACGCCTCGTTGACCTGGTCCAGCCGGATGCGGCGGCTGATCATCTGGTCGAGCTTCAGCTTGCCGGCCATGTAGAAGTCGACGAACCGGGGCATGTCGACCGGGAAGCGGTTGGAGCCCATCAGGCTGCCCTGGATGCGCTTCTCGCCCAGGAAGTCGGCGCCGTGCAGCTCGATGTTCACCCCGACCGGGATCATGCCGATGACGTTGGCCGTGCCGCCGCGGGCCAGCATCTTGAACGCCTGCTCGGTCGTCGACTTCAGGCCGATGGCCTCGAAGCTGTGCTCGACCCCGCCGCTGGTCATCTCCAGCACCTGGGCGACCGGATCGCCCTGGCTGGCGTCGACCACGTCCGTGGCCCCGAATTCCTTGGCCAGGTTCAGCTTGGAGCCGTGCATGTCGACAGCGATGATCCGGCCGGCGCCGGCGATGGCCGCGCCGTTGACGGCCGCCAGGCCGACCCCGCCGCAGCCGATGACCGCCACCGTGTCGCCCGGGCGGACGTTCGAGGTGTGGATCACCGCGCCGACGCCGGTCGTGACGCTGCAGCCGATCAGGGCGGCGACGTCGAACGGCATGTCCTTGCGGATGGCGGTGCAGGCATGCTCGTGGATCAGCATGTACTCGGCGAACGAGGACAGGTTGAGGAACTGGTTCATGTTCGGCTTGTCCGCGTCCTCGCGGAACAGCCGGGGCTCATCGCCCTTGCCGCGCTTGGTGTCGGGGCTGACGCAGCGCGACATGTGCCCGGTCAGGCAGTGATTGCAGTGGCCGCAGAAGGCCGACAGGCAGGTGATGACGTGGTCGCCCGGCTTGACCGTGCGGACCTCGCTGCCCACCGCCTCGACGACGCCTGCGCTCTCGTGGCCCAGCACGGCGGGCAGCGGATAGGGGTACTTGCCCTCGACGAAGTGCAGGTCGGAGTGACAGACGCCCGCCGCCTTGGTCCGGATCAGAACCTCGTGCGGACCGGGCTTGCCGATCTGGACGTCTTCGATCTGGAGGGGCTTGCCCACCTCGCGCAGAACGGCGGCCTTCATGTCGTGTCTCTCCCGGTGACGAACGATTGTTTGGACGACAGGTTATCGCTGTTCAGCGCCAAAGCGGAAGGGGGCGCGTGGGAATTCTCGACGGCCCGGCGGCCATCGGATACCGTTGTTTCGAAAAAGCGAGGGAGGCTTGCATGGCGGACGGGATGAAGCTGAGCCGGCGGGGACTGCTGGCGCTGGGCGCGGGTGGCGCCGCGCTGGGTGGATCGCCGGCCCGGGCCAAGGTGCCCCTGCGGGTCGAGACCACCGAGGGCCGGGTGCTCGGCGGCTATTCCGACGGCGCGACCTCCTTCCTCGGCATCCCCTACGGTGCGCCGCCGACCGGCGAGCACCGCTTCGCCCCGCCGCGCCCGCCGGCAAAGCGGGACGCGGAGTTCGAGGCCCGCCGCTTCGGGCCCACGGCGATCCAGATGCCCTCGCCCTCGACGGTCAATCCGACCTCGGAGCTGGGCGAGGCGCTGCAACAGGTGTTTCCCGCTCGCAAGGACGTCGCCGACCAGGCCGAGGACTGCCTGCGCCTCAATATCTGGACGCCTGTAGCGGATGGCCGCAATCGGCCGGTGATGGTCTGGCTGCACGGCGGCGGCTTCGCCTACGGCTCGGGCCAGTGGCCCATGTACAACGGCGCCAGCCTGGCGCGGAACGGCGACGTCGTGGTGGTGACCATCAACCACCGGCTCAATGTCTTCGGCTATCTCCATCTGCCCGGGGTCGAGGGCAGCGGAAATGCGGGCATGCTGGACATCGTTCAGGCCCTGCAGTGGTTGAAGGCCAACATCGCCGCGTTCGGCGGCGACCCGACCAACGTCACCATCTTCGGCGAGAGCGGCGGCGGAGCCAAGGTCAGCTACCTCATGGCCATGCCTTCGGCGCAGGGACTGTTCCATCGCGCCGTGGTGCAGAGCGGACCGGGCGTGCGCGCCGTCCCGGCCGAGCGGGCCGACGCCCTGCGCCGCGACCTCTTCGAGACGCTGGGCCTGGCGGCCGACGACGTCACGGGCCTGCGGGCGATGCCCTACGCCAGGGTCCTCGAAGCGGCCTATGCGGCCGAGAAGAAGCAGCCCGGCGCCGGCTTCGACCGCGCCGGCTTCGCACCGGTGGTGGATGGCAAGGTCCTGCCGGCCCAGCCTTGGGACCCCAAGGCGCCGGACCTGTCGAAGGACGTGCCGCTGATGATCGGCATCAACCGCGACGAGATGGTCCTATTCATGGCGTCCCAGCCCTGGTTCGGGAAGATGGACGAGGCCGGGCTGATGATGATGGCCAGAGGCATCTTCGGGCCAAAAGCCGAGACGGTGGTCGCGGCGCTGAAGGCCGACTTCCCGGAGGACAGCCCGACCTACCTGGCAACGCACCTGGTCACCTACGGCCGGATGTTCGCCGGCAGCGTGCAGATGGCCGAGCGCAAGGCCGCCCAGGGCGGCGCCCCGGCCTGGTTCTACCTGCTGGAATGGGGAACGCCCGTGGGGCCGCTCCGCTCGGCCCACACCCTGGAGATCCCCCTTGTATTCGACAATGTCGAGACCAGCCGAACGCTGCTGGGTCCCGGCCCCGAGCCACAGGTCCTGGCCAAGCAGATGAGCGCCGCCTGGCTGGCCTTCGCCCGAAAGGGCGACCCCAACACCCCCGTCCTGCCGACCTGGCCCGCCTACGACGCCGGACGCCGGGCGACGATGGTGTTCAATGTCGAGAGCCGGGTCGTGGATGACCTGTACGCCGCGACCCGCAAGGCCGTGACCTGAGACGGGCGGGCGTTCGGGCCTTTGACAGCGGGGCAGGGCGGGCATAACCGGCGGGGATGACCAGCCGCTCGCTCTTCGCCACCCGCCTCTATCGCGCCGAGCTCGGCAAGCCCGACCTGCTCGAGGACCTGGCCGACGGTTGCGCCATGATGGCCGAGGAGGACGCCGCCGGGCGCGCCTGGTCAAAGGCCAACCGCTATCCCGGCTACACCTCCTATTCCTCGCCCGGGCCGCTGTGGACGCGGATGAGCGCCTTTGGCGATCTCAAGCGCTGCCTTGACCGGCATGCCCGCCAGTTCGCCGACGACCTGGCCTTCGACCTGGCCGGCGGTCGCCTGCGGCTCGACAATCTCTGGGTCAACGTCCTTCGGCCGGGCGGCGGCCATTCGGGCCACATCCATCCGCACAGCGTCATCAGCGGCACCCTCTACATCGCCCTGCCCAAGGGGGCGGCGGGCCTTCGGCTGGAGGATCCCCGCCTGGCGATGATGATGGCCGCCCCGATGCGGCGGGCTGACGCGGCCGAGGACCTGAAGCCCTTCGTCGAGGTGATCCCGCAACCGGGCACGATCCTGATGTGGGAAAGCTGGCTGCGCCACGAGGTGCCGCCGAATGGCGGCCGCTCCGAGCGCGTCTCGATCAGCTTCAACTACGCCTGGAGCTGAAGCTGAACGCCGGATAACGGCGTCGTCCGGCCAGCCGTTCAGACTGGCCACGTAACAGTGCTCTCCACGGGGCCGCTGGGGTCCCGCTCAAGGAGGCAGTTATGAACAAAGGCATGCTCTACCTGACCGGCGCCGGCGTTGCCGGCGTCATCACCGCCCTGGCCGGCCAGGCCGCCGCGGCGACGATCGATTGTCCGGCGACCCAGGTCCGCCGCGAAATCACCACGCCGCTGCCCGGCGGCTGGTGGAACACCCCCATCGTCGATCGGCTGAGCGACACCCGCGTGGTCAACATCGGCGGCCGCCCGGCGCTGCAGTGCGTCTATGGTCAGGCCGGTTCGGTCCAGCGCAACGCGCCGGTCGGCGAGACCTGCACCGCCACACCGCGCGGCTTCGTCTGCCGGCCTCTGCGCCCGCCGGTTCCGCCGCCGCCCCCGCCGCGTCCGGCCGAGACCTTCTCCACCGGTCCGGTCAGCCTGCCGCAGACCTACCTGGTGAATCTCGACAACGGCAACGTCACCTCCGGACCCCAGGCCGACCTCTGGTTCCAGGCCGAGACCGCTACGCGCATGTTCCTGACGCCGCAGAACGGGGCGATGATGGCCGTGGGCGACCGCTCCAACCGCGGCTTCGCCGGCTGCAGCCGCGCGGCCTTCTCCAGCGCGCGCGTGCCCCTCGCCGCCGTGCCGGTCGGCTCCTACGTTTGCGTCAAGACCAACCAGGGCCGCATCAGCCAGTTCCGGGTCAACGGCATCAGCGGCGGCCCCGTGAAGACCCTGCAACTGGGCTACACGACCTGGCGGTAGTCCACCCGACCCTCCCGCTCGCCGCAATGAGGGGGAGGGTTTCGTGCGCTGTCCCGGCGTGCGTCCTTCGACACGCGCTCCGCGCTACTCAGGATGACGAGCTTGGACGCACCCATCACCCCTCTACGTCTGCTGGGTAGCGATCCCCTAGGGGATCGCGTGTCGAAGCACCCCTTCTCCCTCAATGGGGAAGGGTTGCGGATGGGGGAGTATCCCCGGTGTTTCCAGAGGGGTGAAACCGGCGCGGTCGTCCCATCGTGGCGCACCCCGGCGCACAGTCACTCAACCAGCAGAAGGGCTTTCCCTAGCGATTGCGGGGCTGCACGCACATCGAGCGGCCGTTGTACTGGTCGCCGAACAGGCTGCCATCGCGGGCGGCCTCCTTGCGGGCCAGTTCGAACGCGCGGGTTTCGGCCTGAGGCCGCTCGTCCTTGCCGCACAGCGGAGCTTCCACCGTCTGCGCGTTCTCGCAGGTGCAGATGTCGTATCGCTGGTCCAGGCGACTGGACGAGCCGCGGCAGATCGGGGCGCGGGTCTCGCCGCCGACATCAAGACAGATGGTCTGGCTTGCGGGCCGCTGGGGGTTGACCGGATCGGGCGATCCGGCGGGCGGGGCGCTGATCGAGGGGCCGGCGATCATCACCGAAAGGCCGACAGCGGCCGCGAGCAGGGGATAGCGCATGGTGGGTCTCCTTTGCGCGAGTCGTGCTTCCTAAACGGCGCAAACACGGACTGGGCTCCATCCTGCCAGAAATGGGGCGCCATAGGTCGGCGAAGCCCGCTAGGGTCCCCCAATCATTCGCGACACGGCGCCCGGCCGGGCGTCGGCGAGGCCATTCGGGGGAATGCCCATGTCTACAGCAGCCAAGGCGGCGGAGCCGCAGGGCGTGGAGGCGTTCTACGCCCACGTCACCAATGTCAGCGACTTCATCTGGGGCGGGACATGGAACGGAGCGTCCGTCCTGCCCTTCCCGCCTATGGTCATCATCCTCCTCGGCATCGGGCTGTGGATGATGATCGGCCTGCGCTTCTATCCGATCCTCAAGCTCGGCTCGGCCTTTGTCGGACTGTTCAAGAAGGAGGAGGGCGCCGAAGGCAAGGGCGAGATCTCGCCCTTCGCGGCCCTGTCGACCGCGCTTTCCGGTCAGGTCGGGACCGGTAACCTCGCCGGGGTGGCCACGGCCATCACGCTTGGTGGGCCGGGCGCTCTGTTCTGGATGTGGATCACCGCTCTGATCGGCATGGCCCTGGCCTTCGCCGAGGGCTCTCTGGCCATCCGCTTCCGCGACGTCGACGAGAACGGCGAGTATCGCGGCGGCCCTATGAGCTACATCATGCGGGGCCTGGGTAAGAAGTGGGGCTGGCTGGCGGTGCTGTTCTGCATCGGCACCCTGTTCTCCTCGGTCGCCACCGGCAACATGATCCAGGCCAACTCCATCGCCGACTCCATCCAGGCCCTGACCGGTCTTGAGGAGTGGATCGGCGGGCTGATCGTCGCCGCCGTCGTGTTCGCGGTGATCATCGGCGGGATCAAGTCGATCGGCCGCGTGGCCGAGGCCGTCGTGCCCGTAATGGCCCTGGCCTACATCGTCATGGCCGTGCTGGCGCTGATCCTGAATTTCAGCGACCTGCCGGCGACCTTCGTCCTCATCTTCGACAGCGCCTTCACCGGCCAAGCGGCCACCGGCGGCTTCGTCGGCGCCGGCATCATGCTGGCCATCCGGGCGGGCGTGGCGCGGGGGCTGTTCTCCAACGAGGCGGGCCAGGGCTCGACCCCGATGGCGCACGCCGTGGCCAAGACCAACGATCCGGCGCGCCAGGGCCGGTTCGCCATGATGGGCACCTTCATCGACACCATCGTCATCTGCACCGCCACCGGCCTGGTGTTGCTGACCGTGCAGGGCCAGTTCCCGGCGGTGGTGAACGGCGTCACCCAGATGCAGGAGCATGTCTGGTCTTCGGATCTGCGCGGCTTCGAAATGACGCTTGCGGCCTTCTCGGCGGCCTTCCCGCTGAAGGTCTTCGGCGCCACGACCATCGGCGGCCTCGTGGCCTCGGTAGCCCTGATCCTGTTCGTGTTCACCACCCTGATCACCTGGAGCTACTACGGCGAGCGGGCGGCGACCTTCCTGTTCGGCAAGTGGGCCGCCATCCCCTGGCGCCTGCTGTGGGTCGGCATGATCTTTGTCGGCGCCTTCCAGCACATCGAGTTCGTCTGGCGGCTGGGCGATATCGCGAACGCGGCCATGGCTCTGCCCAACCTGATCGCGCTCGCCGCGCTTTCGGGGGTCGTCTTCGCCCTGGCGCGGGGCGATCGTCTGGCTGGCAAGGATCACGGCGAGGTCGCCGAAGGCGCGCTTCCGGGTGAGGCGCCGCCCGAAGAAAAGGCCTGAACCGGCGGCGCCGGGCGGCGATCAGGCCGTCCGGCGTCCGGCGCGCGGAACCATCCCGGCCGCGAGGGGTTGGCCTGACCATCCCCAGAACGACAGGTGAGGTTCCATGGACGGCGTCGCGGCCGGCATCCAGGATGTCATGCGAGCATTTGGCTGGGCGCCGCCCTGGCTGCTCAGCACCGGGCTTATCGTGATTGCCGCGCTGGCGGCGGTGGCCGTGCACGGCGCCGGCGTCCGACTTGTGCGCCGGCTTCTTCGCTCGCGCGACGAGTTTCTTCGCTCTCTGGTTCAGAGGACGCGGGGGCCGACACGGCTCGCTCTGCTGGTCGTCTTCGTGGGGATCGCGGTATCCCTGGCCCCGATGGAGGTCGCCCACCGCATCCTCGCCGGACGGCTGCTGACCTTCGTCTTCGTCCTGATGCTGGGGTGGGTCGTCATGACCGCGCTCGACATCTGGGCGAGCATCTACCTGCGCGGCTTCCGCATCGACGTCGAAGACAACCTGCTGGCTCGCAAGCACGTCACACAGGTGCGCATCCTGCGGCGGGCCGGCGCGGTCCTGATCGTCATCATCACCGTCGCCCTTGCCCTGATGACCATTCCCGGTGTGCGGCAGTACGGCGTCAGCCTGCTGGCGTCGGCGGGCGCCGCGGGCATCATCCTGGGCCTCGCCCTGCAACCGATCCTGACCAACCTGATCGCCGGGGTGCAGATCGCCATGACCCAGCCAATCCGCCTCGACGACGCAGTGATCGTCGAGGGCGAGTGGGGCAATGTCGAGGAGATCACCTCGACCTATGTCGTGGTCCGGCTATGGGACTGGCGGCGCATGGTCCTGCCGCTGACCTGGTTCGTCCAGAACCCGTTCCAGAACTGGACCCGCGAGAGCGCCAGCCTGATCGGCACGGCCTTCATCTATGTCGACTACGCCGCGCCGGTGGACCGGCTGCGCGCGAAACTGGAGGAAATCGCGCGCGACTCCGAGCTCTGGGACGGCCAGGTGGTCAACCTGCAGGTCACCGAGGTGACCGAGCGCACCCTGCAAATCCGCTGCCTGACCAGCGCGCGCAGCGCCGGCCGCGCCTTCGACCTGCGCTGCGAGGTGCGCGAGAAGATGGTCGCCTTCCTGCGCGACGAGCTTCCCGAAGCGATGCCGCGCGACCGGCTGGACTTCCAGCGCGAGCACGCGTCGGCGGAAGGCGTCACCAGCGGCGCTTGCCGCTGATCGTCTCGAAGAACAGGCGGAAATCGCCCATCAGGCTGAACAGCGGATACTGGAATGTCGCCGGACGGTTCTTCTCGAAGGCGAAGTGCCCGACCCAGGCAAAGCCGTAGCCGATCAGCGGCGCGGCGAGGAAGAACCAGGGGTTCACCGCCAGCCCGGCGACCAGGGCCAGGATTACCAGTCCCGTGCCGACGACGTGCAGCCGGCGGCTGACCGGGTTGGCGTGCTCGGTCATGTAGAAGGGATAGAACTCCGCGAACGTGCGGTAGCGCTTTCCATCAAGGGGGGCGGGCTTGGCCATGCGCCAAGCATCGACCCGGGCGGCGCGTCGGTCAAGAAATGGCCCAGGGTTCGGCGCCGAACCTGCACGGTTCGCTCAGGCGCGGTTCAGAATGGTCCTGCCAGTCTGGCGTCAGAGGAGATGTGAAAGCCTGTCCCGATGCGTAGCCTGACCGACGAACTGCATGTGATGGACGTCTGGGTGTTCCGGATGGCCGAGGCCGACGAGGCGCGATCCCTGTACGACGCGCTGCCCCCTGCGTTGCGATCCGGCGCCGAGCTGCGCTGCGCCCTCACCGGCGCCGAGCTGCGAACCCCGTCCGACGCCGCTGCTGAATGGGTGCGGGGCAGATTGCGGGCGGCCTGAGGTCAGCGACGCTGGCTTCCGTGGAATATGCGGGTGATCACGATGCGGTCGTGCGTGAGACGGTATCGCAGGATGAAGCCGTACTTGCCGAAACGAACCACACAATCGCGGTGACCCGGCGTCGACGTCCGAGCGATCTCGGGAAACTCCGCCACGATCGCCATGCTCTGACGAATGTCGCCTTCAGCGCGAGCCGCCGCTTCCGGAGACCGCTCCAGTAGCTATTCGACCTTCTCCAGCAACTCCCGTCGCGCGGCGACGGTGAGAACGACTGGCCTCATTCCCCGCCCAGGCGTTGCTGGACCAGCTGTCGAACGTCGGAGAGGGCATCCTCAAGTGGTACGAGGCTTTCGTCGCCAGCCCCGCCTGGCGTCTCGTCTTCCCAATCGAAGGCATCGCGCGACGTCAGGTGCTGTTCGAGCACGAGCCGCACGAATTCCTTCTCGCTCATGCGCGCCTCGACGGCGTCCGATCGCAGGCGCTCCGCCAGCCAATCATCCAGGTCGAGATTGATCGAACCATCCGCCATGGCCAAAGGTTGAACCTGCCTCCCCTGAGCGTCAAGAAAAACGCCCCGGAGGTCATCCGGGGCGCTTGGTCTGGGTCTAGCTGTCCAGGAAGCTGCGCAGCTTCCGGCTCCGCGAGGGATGCTTCAGCTTCCGAAGCGCCTTCGCCTCGATCTGGCGGATCCGTTCGCGCGTAACGCTGAACTGCTGGCCGACCTCTTCCAGGGTGTGGTCGGTGTTCATGCCGATGCCGAAGCGCATGCGCAGGACGCGTTCCTCGCGCGGCGTCAGCGACGCCAGCACGCGGGTGGTGGTCTCGCGCAGGTTCGACTGGATGGCCGCGTCGATGGGCAGGACGGCGTTCTTGTCCTCGATGAAGTCGCCCAGGTGGCTGTCTTCCTCGTCGCCGATGGGGGTCTCGAGGCTGATCGGCTCCTTGGCGATCTTCAGGACCTTGCGCACCTTCTCCAGCGGCATGGCCAGCTTTTCGGCCAGCTCTTCCGGGGTCGGCTCGCGGCCGATCTCGTGCAGCATCTGGCGGCTGGTGCGGACGATCTTGTTGATCGTCTCGATCATGTGCACCGGGATGCGGATGGTCCGCGCCTGGTCGGCGATCGAGCGGGTGATCGCCTGCCGGATCCACCAGGTGGCGTAGGTCGAGAACTTGTAGCCGCGGCGGTACTCGAACTTGTCGACCGCCTTCATCAGGCCGATGTTGCCCTCCTGGATCAGGTCCAGGAACTGCAGGCCGCGGTTGGTGTACTTCTTGGCGATGGAGATCACGAGGCGCAGGTTGGCCTCGACCATTTCCTTCTTGGCCTGACGGGCCTCGCGCTCGCCCTTCTGCACGGTCTGGACGATGCGGCGATAGTCGTCGATCGGCACGCCGGTTTCGGTGGCCAGGGCCGCGACTTCCTGGCGGATGTCGCTGACGCTGTTGACGTCGTTCTCGACGAACTTGGTCCAGCGCACGCCCAGCTGCTTGACCGTGTCGGACCAGTTGGGATTCAGCTCCTGGCCGAAGTAGGCCTTGAGGAATTCGGCGCGGCTGATGCCGTAGCTGTCGGCCAGGCGCAGCAGGCGGCCTTCCAGCGCGACCAGGCGCTTGTTGATCGCATAGAGCTGCTCGACCAGCGCCTCGATGCGGTTGTTGTTCAGCTTCAGCGTCTTCAGCTTGGCGACGATGGCGCCACTGGCCTCGGCATAGGCCTTGCGGTCGGCGTCGGACAGGTCCTGGCCCTTCAGGCGGCGCTCGACCAGCCGTTCCTGCAGCGGGCGAAAGGCCTCGAACTCGGCGGCGATGGCGTCCAGCGTCTCCATGACGCTCTCGCGCAGCTCGCCTTCCATGGCGCTGACGGTGGGGCCGGCGCCGTCGTCGAAGTCGTCGTCGTCCTCCTCGCCCTCGGGCTTCTCCTCGCCCTCGGCCTTGTCCTCGGTTTCAGCCTGTTCGCCGTCCTCGGAGGGCGTGACCGGCGGGGCGCTGGGGAACAGGACGCCGTAGGTGCCTTCCAGGTCGATGACCTCGCGCAGCAGGATGCGGCCGCTGCTCAGTTCCTCGCGCCAGACCATGATGGCTTCGAACGTCAGGGCGCTTTCGCACAGGCCGCGGATCATCGCGTCGCGACCGGCCTCGATCCGCTTGGCGATGGCGATTTCGCCTTCGCGGCTGAGCAGTTCGACGCTGCCCATCTCGCGCAGGTACATCCGCACCGGGTCGTCCGTGCGGTCATAGGCCGGCTTGGACTCGGCCTCGGTGGTGATCGAGGTTTCTTCGCGGTTGGCGACCTCGCCGCCTTCCTCGCCGGCGGCGTCCTCCTCGGCCTCGACGACGTTGACGCCCATCTCCGACAGCATGGCCAGGGTGTCTTCGATCGCGTCGGGGCTGACCTCCTCGGAGGGCATCACCTTGTTCAGCTCGTCCATGGTGACGTAGCCGCGGGCCTTGGCCTGCTTGATGAACTTCTTGACGCCGGCGTCGGTGAGGTCGAGCAGCGGACCGTCGGGCGCGGCGGCTTCGGGCGCTTCGGTCTGCTCGGGGGCGGTGGTGCTCATATAGGTCTCCGGCCACGCCTGGGCAGGGCGGGGCGATTGGGTCTCGTCACTTGGGAACGCGACAGCCGGCCATCCGGGGCGCCGCGAACCTGGGAAAAGTCGTGGATCGGGTCGCGCCTCGTCGTCGAAAATCCGGCCGGCCATGGGCGCCACGCAAAATCTCCTCCTCCGGGCAAGGGCCAGGCGAAGGGCGGCGTCATGGGCGCGGCGCTGGACGGTCGTCCTGGGCAGCGTTCCCCGGGAATCTTCGGCGGCGAGGGTGACATCCTTGTCTCAGCGAGGGGCGCGCGCGACGGCGGCCCGGCGATGTCAGTCAGCAGCTCGACGAATCCACGTTAGCGCACATGGCCCGCGACCCCGCCCCTGTCAAGGTTGACGGGTGTCGCAGGCGCATGAAATCGCAGATGATTTAGTTCTGGCCGCCGACGGCCGGCTGCGACCGGCGCAGCCCCGCGCCGCGCGCGTCGCGCACGGTGTTGACCGCCAGCTTCTTGGTCTCGCCCGGCGTCTCGCGGCCCTGGCCGGCCAGAAGGCCGTCGGTGCGCGCCTTGGAGGCCTTGAAGGCGGCCAGCTCGCGGCCCTCCAGCACGGTGCCCTGCGGCACCTTGGCGCCGATCGGATTGATCCGGCCACCCTTGAAGAACACCTCGTAGTGCAGGTGCGGGCCGGTCGACATGCCGGTCGAGCCGACATAGCCGATCACCTGGCCCTGGCTGACCGTCTGGCCCTTGCGCAGGCCCCGGGCGAAGCGTGACAGGTGGGCGTAGCCGGTTTCATAGCCGCCCGGATGGCGAACCTTGATCCAGTTGCCGTAGCCGCCCTTGCGGCCGACCTCGACGATCACGCCGTCGGCGGCCGACAGCACCGGGGTGCCCGTGCCGGCGGCGAAGTCGATGCCCTGGTGCATCCGCGTATAGCCCAGGACCGGGTGGCGACGGGCGCCGAAGCGGCTCGAGATGCGCGCGCCGTCGACCGGGGTGCGCAGCAGGAAGCCTTTGATGTTCTTGCCGTTCTCGTCGAAGAAGTGCGTCTTCCCGTCGGCCCGCTTGAAGCCGTAGAAGCGCATGCCCTTGACCTCGGCGTACTGGATGTCGCCGGCGGCGATGGTCCGGCCGCTCTCGGTCACCTGGCGGTCGAACACCAGGCAGAAGTCATCGCCCGCCTTGATGTCCCGCGAGAAGTCGATCTTGTGCGAGAACAGCTTGGCCGCTCCGGCGATGACGCCCGAGGTCGCGCCCACGGCGCTGGCGCTTTCGTGGAAGCTGCCCTGCATCTCGCCGCAGGCGACGGTGGTCTCGTGGCTGACCTTCTCCTCCATCTCGCGCAGGCGCAGGGCGCCGTCGAAGGTGCGCGATACGGTCAGGGTCTTGGCCTGGCCGGTCCGCATGGACAGGCCGATCAGCCGGGCCGGGCCGCGGCGGTCGATGGGCCGGGCCACCGAGGCCACGAAGTCCATGCCGGCCCGGATGTTCACGGTGTCGATGGCCTGCGACAGGATGCGGACCACCTGGCGCGCCTCGTCCGGGGCGATGCCGCTGCGGGCGACGGCGGCCTCCAGCGTCTCGCCGGGCCGCACCTCGACCGGAATGCTTTCCCCGCGCGAGAAGCCGGGCAGGGCCTCGGCCTGGGCGAACGCCAGATGCTGCAGTGCGGCGAAAGCCGCCGGGTCCATCGGCGGAGCGGCCACCGCTTCCTCGCCAGCCGTCATCTTCCAGCCTAGGGCCAGGACGGCGAAACCGGCGACCGCGATGAACAGGCGAGGGGCCAGTCGGGCGGTCGGGCGGCGCGGATCAAACTCTTGCATCGTTCCCCCGTGTCGCGGTTCGCGGCCGTGAGTTCAGAATGGCACGGCTGGGACGCCCCCCAGCAAGTCGCGGGCCGGTTCTGCCCGCACCGGCCCTGGAAAGGCAAGCAATATTCAGTGCTTCGCGCTTTTTGTCACGGGGATGGTTAACGAACGGAAACCCTTCGGCCGCTCAGAGCAGCGTCAGGACGGTCTCCTGGGGACGGCAAAGCGCCGCGCCCCGGGGCGTCTCCACGATCGGCCGGTTGACCAGGGCGGGGTCGGCGACCATGGCCTCGATCAGCCGCTCGTCCGGCGTCGCCGGATCGGTCAGGCCCAGGTCCTCGGCCTTCGTGCCGCGCACGCGAAGGATATCGTGGGCCGTGGCCCCCATCCGCGCCAGCAGATCCCGCAGTTGCGGCGCCGTCCAGCCGGTCTTCAGATACTCCACCACCACCGGCTCGACGCCCCGCTCGCGCAGGAGCTCGATCGTCTTGCGCGAGGTCCCGCAGGCCGGGTTGTGATAGACGGTGACGGTCATGGCGCGCTCCTGTCCGGGGATGGGCGGCCGGCCTCATACCAGCCGCGCGTTCGGTTGACGATGGCTACGACCGACAGCATCACCGGCACCTCGATCAGCACTCCGACGACTGTCGCCAGCGCCGCGCCGGAGGTCAGGCCGAACAGGCTGATGGCGGCGGCGACCGCCAGTTCGAAGAAGTTGCTGGCGCCGATCAGGGCCGAGGGCCCCGCCACCTCGTGCCGCTCGCCAGCCATCCTGTTCAGGCCGTAGGCCAGGCCCGCGTTCAGGTAGACCTGGATCAGGATCGGTACGGCCAGCAGCAGGATGATCAGCGGATTGCCGATAATCTGCGGCCCCTGGAAGGCGAACAGCAGCACCAGGGTGACCAGCAGGGCGCATATCGACACCGGTCCCAGCCGCCTGAGCGCGCGGTCGAGCGCCGCCTGTCCCCGCTTGAGCAACAGAGCGCGCAGGCCCTGGGCGATGGCGGCGGGCACGACGACATAGAGCAGGACCGACAGCGCCAGCGTGTCCCAGGGCACGGTGATCGCCGCCAGTCCGAGCAGCAGGGCGACGATCGGTCCGAAGGCGACCAGCATCACCGCGTCGTTCAGCGCCACCTGGCTCAGGGTGAAGTGCGGCTCGCCCTTCACCAGGGCGCTCCAGACGAAGACCATCGCCGTGCAGGGGGCGGCGGCGAGGATGATCAGCCCTGCGATGTAGCTGTCGATCTGGTCGGCCGGCAGCAGCGGACGGAACAGCCAGCCGATGAAGACCCAGGCCAGCACGGCCATCGAGAACGGCTTGACCGCCCAGTTGATCAGCAGGGTCACCGAGATGCCGCGCCAGTGGCGGCCCACCTGGCCCAGCGCCGCCAGATCGATCCGCAACAGCATGGGAATGATCATCAACCAGACCAGCCCCGCCACCGGCAGGTTCACCCGCGCCACCTCCAGCGCCGCGATGGCCTGGAACAGGCCTGGCGCCAGGGCGCCGACCGCCACGCCGGCGACGATGCAGAGGGCGACCCAGAGGGTGAGATAGCGTTCGAAGATGTTCATCGGATCAGCAGCGCGCCTGTCCGCAGGCGCCAGCCTGGGCGGCGGCGATGGCCGGGTCGCAGATGGCCGGTTCGCCCGCGCAGCAGTCCTCCATCAGGAAGGCCAGCAAGCCGCTCATCCGGCCATAGTCGGCCGAATAGATGATCGACCGCCCGTCGCGGCGCGAGCCCGCCAGTCCGGCCTGGACCAGGATGCCCAGGTTGCTCGACAGGGTGTTGGGCAGGCTGCCGGTGGCGCGGGCGATCTCGCCGACCGCCAGTCCGCCCGGACCGGCCCGCACCAGCAGGCGGAAGATGGCCAGGCGGCCAGGGTGGGCGAGGGCCGACAGGGCGGCGACGGCGTCGGTCTGTTCCATGGTTCGCGAATAGCCGAACCGTGTGACGGTTTCCACCATCGCCGCGCCCTTCGTCAGCAGCAGGCGGCGCGCGGAGCGTCGCCCTTTGGCGCGGCGACGGCCTGGATCGCCGCCACGGGCTCCTCCTCGCCATAGGTGGTCGCCCCGCCGATGCTGTGGAACGTCTCCCAGCGCAGGCCGGACGGATCGCTGACCCAGTGCTTGTCGGAACGGGCGTAGCAGCAGGTTGTGGCCTTCTGGTCGAATGTCGTCTCGCCCGCCGCCTTCAGCCGCGCGGCGATCTCGGCCAGCTCCTGGGCGCTGTCGGCCTGGACCCCGACATGATCGATCCCGGCCGCCCGGCCCCGCTGGGAAATGGCCAGGTTCACGCGCGGATCGTCCAGCATCCACTTGGCGTAGTCGTCCTTGACCACGCTCGGACCGGCGCCGAACAGCGTCGAATAGAAGCCGATCGACCGGTTCAGGTCGTCGACGGCGATGTGAAGGTGAAGGCGCTTCATCGGTGTCCCCATGATTCTAGAATTCGAGAAACATAGAAATAAGTTGGCGCGTCAAGAGGCAGGCTTGACTCCTGCTCTGAGTTGATCGCTCAATCAACTCATCGGAGGAGGCGCGGCCATGGACGAAGCAACCCGGACAATGGTCCGAAATCTCGAAGCCAACACCGGCCGGTCGCTCGCCGACTGGGTCGCGCTGGTGAAGGCGTCCGGCCAGGAGAAGCACGGCCAGATGGTCGCCTGGCTGAAGGGCGAGCATGGCCTCGGCCACGGCTACGCCAATCTGGTGGCCCTGGAGACGCGCGAGGGGGTGGTCAGCGCCGCGCCCGTTTCGGCCGACGACGGGGTGGCGGCGGTGTTCGCCGGCGACAAGGCCGCGCTCAGGCCGCTCTATGACGCCATCGAGGCCTGGCTTAAGGGTCTGGGCCCCGACGTCGAGGTTGCGCCCAAGAAGGCCAACATCTCCCTGCGCCGCAGCAAGCAGTTCGCCCTTGCCCAACCCTCGACGAAGACCCGGCTGGACCTCGGCATCCAGCTCAAGGGCCATCCTCCGGAAGGGCGGCTCGAAGCCTCCGGCTCGTTCAACGCCATGGTCAGCCACCGCGTGCGGCTGGAATCGCCCGCCGACTTCGACGATGCGGTGAAGGCCTGGCTCAGGGCCGCCTACGACGCGGCCTGACCGCTACCAGCTCACCTTCGCCCGTCCGGTCACCAGCGTCCCGTCGCTGGTCCCCCAGGGCATCACCTCGGCTGGCCGGCGAGGCAGGGGCGCCGCGCCTTCCGGCCAGCGTTCGGTCAGGGCGTACCACCGCGCCTCCGTCGCCCCCGGCGTCCTGGCCGGCATGAACGACAGCGTCAGCGGGGCGCCGTCGCCTGTCCAGTTGATGCGATAGGGCTCGGCCGCCGCGCCCGGCTTGCGGGCGGCGGACGGGCGCAGGGTGACCGCCCGGTCCTGCAGCCGCACGTCCTCGCCCACCGCGCCGAGTTCCAGCCGCATCACCCGCGCCCCCGGCGGCGGGGTCAGGGTCAGCACGGCCCGGCCGTCCGGTTCGACCCGCTGGTCCAGCACCGCCCCGGCCGCGCCCGCGGCGGCCGTGCGCTTCACATACACCGGGCTGGCGGTCCAGGGCGGCAGGCTGGCCTCGACGATTTCGCCGGGCCCGGCCGCCTCCAGCGCCCGCCGCGTCCAGTCGGTCAGGTGCGGCGTCGCCAGCCAGCTTCGCCCGCTGTCGGCCTCGGTCACATGCATGACCACCGACGCCTGAGGGTGGCGCGCCGTCCAGGGATCGGAGAACCGTACGAAGCCCAGCAGGCCGAGCCCCACCACCAGGGCCAGCGCCGCTGGAACGACCGACAGTCGGCTTCCGCCGCCCGCCGCCAGCGGCCAGACGGCGAAGGCGGCGATGAAGGCGAACAGACCCAGCAGGGCCGGGAAGTCCAGCCCCTGGGCGGTCAGGTGCAGGTAGGGGCCCAGCCATCCGATGACCAGGATCGACGCCGCCAGGGGGGCGATCCCGAACGCGCCATCGGCCCGAAATCCGCTGATCGCCGCCGCCAGGCAGGCCAGCACCAGCGGCCAGGCGAGCAGGAAGGCGACCTCCGGCTGCAGCAGTTGCGCCAGTCCCGCCAGCACCAGGCCCAGCAGCAGCAGGCCCGCCCAGCTTCCGCCCGGCTCGGCCGGCCGGCCCAGCACCAGTAGGGCCAGCACCGCCGACGCCCCGCCCAGCACCAGCCCGACCATGTCGAACCCGCCGAACAGGCTTGCCGCCGCCCCGACCGCCGCCGCCGCGATGGCCGTCGCCAGCCGGGCGCGGCCCCGCGCCGCCAGCCAGGGAACGCCCAGCAGGACGGCGAGGCCCAGCGCGATCATCGCCGCTTCCCACCAGACCCATTGGGCCAGCAGCGGCCGCTGCTCCATGTAGCCGAAGCCCACCGTGGTCGCGCGTCGCGCCAGGTTCAGAACGGCGGCCGAGGCGGTCAGCACCAGCAGGCCGCCGCCCGCCCCCTTCAGACCGTCGCGCCAGCCCGGCGTCACGCCCGCCCGCCGCGCCCGCCAGCCGGCGACCAGCAGCAGCAGGGCGGCCAGCCCGACCGCGATCCAGCCCAGCGGCTGCGGATAGACCAGGATGTGGTCCCCGAACGTCTGGCTGTAGACGGCGTTGGGCGCCTTGCCGGGCAGGGCGGGGGCGTAGGCCAGGGCGGCGGTCGCCTCCAGCCCCTGTTCGCCGATCGACTGCACCGAGCCCTTGTCCAGGTTGGCCAGCGTGGCGGTCGCCGAATGGTAGTCGAATTGCCGGCCGATGAAGGCGAAGTTCAGCCCCGCCACGCCCTTGTCCTTGGGGATGGTGAAGTCGGTCCCGTTCGGCATCCGCTCGTACAGGAACACCGACAGGGCGCTGCTCACCGGCTTGCGGGCCGAGGGGGCGTACAGCGCGATCAGCGCGCCGTTCTCGCGGCTGGTCTCGAACATGTTGGCCCGGCCGCCGCCGCCCCGCGCCTCCAGGTTGACGATAGCCCCGACGCGGCCGGCCATGGGGTGCTGGCTGAAGAAGGCCTCCGCCCCCAACAGGCCGGTCTCCTCGGCGTCGGTGATCAGCACGATGATGTCGCGCGCCGGCTGGCCCCTGACCTTGATCGCGCGGACGATCTCCAGGATCGCGGCGACGCCCGTGCTGTCGTCCCCGGCGCCGGGCGAGCCGGGCACCGTGTCGTAGTGCGCCATCAGCATCACCGCAGGGGCCCTGCGATCCTTGCCGGGCAGCACGCCGATGACGTTCTCCACCAGCCCCGCCGCCATCCAACCCTCGCCGCTGTTGACGCCGGTGGTGCGCTGGACAGTTGGGGACAGGCCCAGGGCGTCCATCCGCCCGACTAGCCAGTCGCGGACGGCGGCGTTCTGCGGCGAGCCCGTCGGATGAGGCTCGGCCGACAGCCGGGTCAGGTCGGGAAGCGCCCGCGCGGTGGAGAAGGCCTCGTCCGGCGCATCGGCCGGCGCCGGCGCGGGCGGCAGCAGGCCCACGACCCCCAGCCCCAGCCCCAGCAGGACGGCCAGCATCAGCCACAGCGTGCGCAGGCGGTTGGCGTTGCTCATCGGATCCCCCCAAGGAAGACGCCAGACTATCTCCTCCGGCAACGCGCGTCTGCGTCCCTTCGCGCCGCGAGCATCGCCCCAAAATGAAAACGCCCGCCGTTGCGGGCGGGCGTTTCCGGATGCGTGTTGGGGCCTCGCCTCAGGCGGCGTTGGCGCCTTCCGACGGGTCGCGCAGCACATAGCCGCGGCCCCAGACGGTTTCGATGTGGTGCTGGCCGTTGCTGGCGGCGGCCAGCTTCTTGCGCAGCTTGCAGATGAACACGTCGATGATCTTCAGCTCGGGCTCGTCCATGCCGCCGTACAGGTGGTTCAGGAACATTTCCTTGGTCAGCGTCGTGCCCTTCCGCAGGGAGAGCAGCTCGAGCATCTGGTATTCCTTGCCGGTCAGGTGAACGCGGTTGCCCGCCACCTCGACCGTCTTGGCGTCCAGGTTCACGGCGATGTCGCCGGTCTGGATGATCGCCTGTGCGTGGCCCTTGGAGCGACGGACCACGGCGTGGATGCGGGCGACCAGCTCGTCCTTGTGGAAGGGCTTGGTCATGTAGTCGTCGGCGCCGCCGCCCAGGGTCTTCACCTTGGTGTCGATCTCGGCGGTGCCCGACAGGATCATGATCGGGGTGTTGATCTTGGCGTTGCGCAGCGTGCGCAGCACGTCCATGCCGCTCATGTCGGGCAGGTTCAGGTCCAGCAGGATCAGGTCGTAGTCGTAGATCTTGCCCAGATCGACGCCCTCTTCGCCCAGGTCCGTCGTATAGACGTTGAACCCTTCGGATTTGAGCATCAGTTCGATGGACTGCGCCGTGGCGCTGTCGTCCTCGATCAGAAGAACCCGCATCAAAGCCCCTCCCCGCACACGGCGGAAATGAAAAGTCCTGGCCCGAAGGCGGAATCCTCCGCCATCGCCCGCCGGCGACCTTGCCGACGCGGCCGTTTAAGACTGGTTAATGGTGAACGTCCCGCTGGAAAGAATCGTTAATCCGATTTGCGAATCGGGGACAAGCGGTGATCGCGCGGCGTCGAGTCGCGGCGGCGTTGACTCTTTCGTGATTGCACCCCGGGTTGAGTTCGGCCCGGCTGCCGGTTTTCCGAGTCCCGCCTATTGGGCGGCGCATTCACATGGTTTCCTTCTCCCCTCGCGGGAGAAGGTGGCGGCCGGAGGCCGCCGGATGAGGGGCCGCGCCGGCGTCTGACGATACCGGCCTCGGCCGCCTCTACTCAGCTTGAAGAGTCTTCAACCCCTCATCCGGCGCTTCGCGCCACCTTCTCCCGCAAGGGGAGAAGGAACAGCTCGCGGCGGCCGACCTGCCTTTGGCCATACCCGAAAGGCTGCCCCCGCCTCACCCCGCTGGCGGAAACACCCCGGCGCGGGACAGGGACGAGGCCGGCGTCTTGCCGATCCTGCCGCCGACCCAGGCCGCCGTCTCCAGCAGCCGGCCCAGGTCGTAGCCGGTCTCGAAGCCGGCGCGCTCCAGCATGTAGACCAGGTCCTCGGTGCCGATGTTGCCTGTCGCCGCCGGGGCGAACGGACAGCCGCCCAGCCCGCCGACCGAGGCGTCCAGGATGCTGACCCCGGCCTCGACCCCGGCGAAGGCGTTGGCCAGGCCGGTGTTGCGCGTGTCGTGGAAATGCAGCCGCAGGGGGATGTCGCCGCTCACCTTGCGCACGGCCTCGACGCGGGCGCGCACGGTCCAGGGGTCGGCCACGCCGATGGTGTCGGCCAGGGCGATCTCGTCCACCTTCAGCGCGGCGCCGGCGCGGGCGATCGACACCACCGTGTCCTCGGCCACCTCGCCGTCGAACGGACAGCCGAAGGCGACCGAAATCGTCAGGCTGATCGGCGGCCCGCCGTCGGCCGCCTTGCGGGCGGCGATGGCGCCCAGGGAGTCGACCTGTTCGGCGATCGATGCGCCCTGGTTGCGGATGCCGAAGCCGTCGCTGGCGCAGACCACGACATTGGCCTCGTCGCAGGCGGCGGCCACGCAGCGGTCCCAGCCGCGCTCGTTCAGCACCAGGCCGATGCGCGACCGCGACGGGTCGGCGGGCAGGCCGGACATGATCTCCTCGGCGCCGGCCATCTGCGGCACGCGCTTGGGATTGACGAAGCTGACCACCTCCTGGCGACGGGCGCCGGCGGCCTCGAGCCGGGTGACCAGCTCGATCTTCTCGGCCACGTCCAGGATGGCCTTCTCGTTCTGCAGCCCGTCCCGCGCGCCGACTTCGACGATCTCGATAAAGCGGCTCATCGGGCGGGTCCCTCCGTGGCGGGCTGGCTGGTCGGATCGGTCGAGCGCGGAAGCCCCTGGTAGAAGGTCAGGGTCATCGGATCGCCGTTGGAATAGTTGAAGCCAGATAGGGTCAGCACCGGCTTGGGCGCAATGCCGGCTTCCTTCAACAGCTGCTGGAACTCCGCCTGCTCGCGCTTCTCGACGATGGCCGGCCGCCCCTCGGCCAGGGCGCGGACCGCGTCCTCCGGCCCGCCCAGACCCGTGCGGGTGCCGAGCGCGAACACCAGGCTGGCCTCGGAATAGCCGGCGACTTCCACCGGGCCCGGCGTGCGGCCGACGCGCGGGTCCAGTCCTGTGCGCTCAAGCGCCATGGCGATGCGCTGCGAGCTCCACAGCGGTTCCAGGCGCGGCCCGAACTGGCCGAAGAACGAGGCGTGGGCCAGCACCCCGATGACGCCCGCCAGCAGCACGCCGGTCAGGCTGGCCCGCCGCAGGACCAGGATCACCGACACCAGGCCGGCGATCAGGAACAGGCCGGCGGTGACAGCCGTCCAGGTCAGGTCCGGCTCGTCGCCGTACTCGGCCATCAGACCGATGGTGATGGCGGCGAAGCCCAGGGCGGCGACGGCGGCCAGGACGGCGCCGGCGATGCGGCTGACCTTGCCCAGCGGCTCGCGCAGGGCTGCGGCCATCAGCCAGAACAGGGCGCCGTGCGCCGGCAGGCTGTAGTGCGCCAGCTTGGTCGGCAGCAGCTCGAACATCAGCCAGGTCGGGATCAGCCAGCACAGGGCGAACTTCACGCCCGGCTCGGCTCGCGCCCGCCAGCCCAGCGCCAGCCCCGCCGGCAGCAGCAGGGTGGCCGGAAACACCAGCAGCGGCGACAGCAGCAGGTGATAGCCGAACGGGCCGCCGTGGCGCTCATGCCCGCCGGCCAGCTTGGGCGCCAGGTCCCCGCCGATGGCCGCCCCCCAGAAGCCGCCGTCGGTGGCGACGCTGATCGCCAGCGCCCAGGGGCCGAACACCGCCAGCACCAGCAACAGGCCCCAGCCCCAGCCCAACCCCTTCATCCAGCCCGAGCCGAGGCCCTTGCGGTCCCACAGCCAGAGGGCCAGCAGGCCGAGGCCCACGACCATCAGGATCACCGGCCCCTTGACCAGCACCCCGAAGGCTATGCCCAGCCATAGGGCCAGCCGCACCCGCTTGCCCGCCGGCTCCAGGCCTCGCGCCTCTGCGTACAATCGCGCCAGCGCCGCCATGGCCAGGGTGGTGCATCCCGCCAGCACCGCGTCGGTCTTGGCGATGAAGGCCTCGGTCGACAGCAGGAAGCTGGCGCCGAACATCACCCCGGCCAGCAGGGCGGTGCGCGCCCCGAAGAAGGGTCTGGCCCCCCAGGCGCAGGCGGCCGCCGCCAGCATCGCCCCCAGCAGCGAGGGGATCCGGTAGGGCCAGATGTCGCGGTTCTCGACCTCGCTGACGGCCGCCACGACGGCGGCCTGCATCCAGTGGATGCCCACCGGCTTCTTGTCCCGCGACTTGTCCTGCAGGTTGATCGAGACGAAGTCGCCGCTCTCCAGCATCTGGGCCGTGGCCTGGGCGAAGCGGGACTCGTCGCGGTCCAGCGGCGGCATGGCCATCAGGCCGGGCAGGCCCGCGAGAAAGGCGATGAAGGCCGCGACCAGCGGGCCGCGCCATCCCTGCGCCAGGCTGTCCAGACGGGATTCGAGCGTCATGGGCGGCTAGATAGCATGTTCCGTGTCCGTCGCTGCCTGCCGTATCGGTGCAGAATCCTTCCTTGTCCCGGGATTTCGGCTAAGACAGGGCCATGAAGACTCCCGCCAAGACCGCCTCGGCGAAGGCGCCTGCGAAGGCTGCCCCCAAGGCCGCGAAGAAGACGCCCGCCAAGGCCGCGCCCACGGCGCCTGCCAAGGCCGCCGCCGCGAAGGCGGCCGCCCCGAAAGCGGCCGCGAAGCCCGCCGTCCGGCCGGCTGCCCGGACAGTGGCTAAAGCCGCGCCCAAGGCAGCCCCCAAGATCGCCCCGAAAGTCGCGATGAAGGACCCGGCTGCCGTCCCGGACTTCTCGGTCGTCGTGCCTGTGTTCGACGAGGGCGAGGCCGCCCCGGCCCTGGCGCGCGAGATCGCCGCCGCCTTCGGCGACCGGTCCTACGAGATGGTCTTCGTCAACGACGCCAGCCGCGACGACACCCTGGCCCGCCTCACCGCGCTCAAGGCCGAGCTGCCGCAGCTCCGCGTGCTGTCGCACCGCAAGAACTCGGGCCAGAGCCGTGCGGTGCGGTCAGGCATCTTGGGCGCGCGAGGCGGCATCATCGTCACCCTCGATGGCGACGGCCAGAACGATCCGGCCGACGCCCCGCGCCTGGCCGAACGGCTCAAGGCGGCGCCGCAGACCCTGGCCATGGTTGGCGGCGAGCGGGTCAAGCGCCAGGACAGCGAAGCCAAGCGCTGGGCCAGCCGCTGGGCCAACCGCATCCGCCGCAAGCTGCTCAACGACCAGGCCAACGACACCGGCTGCGGCCTCAAGGCCTTCCGCCGCGAGGCCTTCCTGCGGCTGCCCTATTTCGATCACATCCACCGCTACCTGCCGGCGCTGATGCTGCGCGAGGGCTACGAGATCGCCTTCGAGCCGGTGAACCACCGCCATCGCGAGACGGGCGCGTCGAAGTACACCAACTGGGGCCGGCTCAAGGCCTCGCTCACCGACCTGCTGGGCGTGATGTGGCTGAACACCCGGGCGCGCAATCCCGAAGGCGTCGACGAGGTCTGACCCGGTTCAGGCCGGCCGCCAGCAGGGGGCCAGGGTCGTCTCGGCGGCGATCACCCAGTCGGCGTAGGGTCCGCTCGAAGCCTCGACCCGCACGGAATAGAAGTGCCCGCCCGGCTGGCGTTGGCCCGCTGACCAAAGGCCGTACAGGGTGTCGCTGGACACGATGCGCGCCTCGCCATCCAGCAGCCGGTTGCCCGGCAGGCGGGGGGCCGCGGCCGGCAGATCGTCAAACGTCCCCAGCGCCTGCGTCAGCGCGGGGCAGGCGCGGCTGTCGGCCACGGCCTTCTCGCCGTCCGACGTGGCGCGGCGGGCCGTCCAGGCGCGGCGCGGCGGCTTGCCCACTGCCCCGAGTTCGGTCGACACGGAGATCGACACGCTGGTCCAGCCGTTGTCCGGACCGATCAGCCAATAGCCCATGCTCGGCGCGCGTCCCGTCGACTTCGCCTCGGTCTCGGCCCGGGCGATCGCGTCTCGTGCGTCCTCCACCGGAGCGGCGAGCGCGAGCATCGCGGTCAGGATCGTCAACATCGAGGCCTCCCGTGACATTTCGCGCGGCCTCACGCCGCCTGCCCGGCAAACGTGCCACGACCCCCGCAAAGTGCCACATTGTCGATTGGCAATTATCGACAAAATAGACGCAGCCGCCGCGCCCGGATCACTCCCCGGCCGGTCATCCCTGTATCAAACGGCTACAACCGCGTGGGGATCTGTACCCCTCCTTCGCCCCACACCTGTCACAGGAACACCCACGTCTTCGCCACAGGATCCCCGCATCCGGCCCACGGCTGTATCGCCACTGTTCCCACGGATTCCGGGCGATTCTGCCCTAAGCCCCTGACTCCGCTTTTCTTTCGGCGTGGGGCACCCCCTGCGACAGCCGCGACACGCCGCCCGCCGCGCGAGCCCGCTTCACCGGCCCCGGAAAACGCGTTAACCCTTGCGCCAGCGGGGCTGGGACCCGGGGGAGATTTGGGGATGCAGATGTTCGCCGCGTTTCCGCTGCTGGCCATTCCGGTGCTGGTCTACAACCTCGTGGCCCTGACGGTGCCGGGCGGCTTCGGCGCCGCCGACGCCACCCTTCAGCTCACCGCGCCACTGTTCACCGTCAACATGACCTCCGGCTCGCCCTGGCCGGTCAGCCTGTCGGACCTGCTCCTGGCCGGCGCCCTGGTCGTGCTGTTCATCGAGCTTCTGAAGTCGACCACCAGCCGGCGGATCGCCATCATCAACCACTCGCTGTCGATGCTGCTGTTCATCGTCTGCTTGGTCGAGTTCCTGCTGGCGCCGGCCTTCGCCACCTCGACCTTCTTCCTGATGACCCTGATGGTCCTGCTGGACGTTCTTGCCGGGTTCATCGTGACCATCGTCGCCGCCCGCAGGGACATCGACTTCGGCCCCGGCGACGCAGCCTGAACCCGCTGAAATCCCGACTGTTTCAGGTCAGGACAGTGAAGATCAGGGCGACGACGGCGATATCGAGCGTGCGGGTCAGGAAGGTGATCACGGCGGGCTCCGAAAAGGGATTCACCACCGGTTAAGCAAGACGGGCGCCAGCAGGACCCATGGCCCTATTCTTCGATGTCGAATGGTATGACGCCCGCCTCGCCGAGCGGGGCCTGAGCCGCGCGGTGCTGGCCGCCGCCGCCGGCATGACCGAGGCGGAGCTGGCCCTGGCCTTCAAGGACCAGCGCGAGCTGAAGGCCGCCGAGGTGGCCGTCTTTGCCGAGATGCTGGGGGTCGCCGCGGCCGAGGCGGCCAGCCGGGCCGGCGTGGCGACCCCGACCCCCGGCGCAGATCCGCTGTCGCGCATCGCCGAGCTCGAACGCCGCGTGGCCGCGCTCGAGGCGCGGCTGGGCCGGTCTGGCTAGATCTCGGCCTTCTTGAGCAGGCCCTTGGGCGGACGGCGGTCCGCCGGCCCCGAATACTCCGCGCCCAGGTAGGCCGACCGGGCATTTTCGACCGTTCCCGGCGCGCGCAGGCCGCGCTTCAGTCCCGGCTGGCCCAGCAACTGCGCGGCGAAGGCCGCCTGGCCCGAAAGGCCCGCGCCATCGGGCCGTTCGGCCGCGTGCGGCGTATCGACCGGCACGGGCAGGTTGGCGGTCTCGGCGGCCGGACGGGCGGCGCTGTGCGCCTGCTGGTCCTCCTCGCGCCGCCGCTGCTGGCGGCGCTCGGCGAAGGGCCTGACGGGGTCGAGACGCTCGGTCATGTCCGCCAGTCTGGCCCGGTCCTGGTTAAGGAACCGGCGCCGGTTCAGCCTTTGGACGCCAGTTTGTCGATCTGCTCGCGCATCGCCTCGACCTGCCGCTTCAGTTCTGCGAGACTGTCCTCTGACGCCGCTTCGGGAGCGGCGGCGGGCGCCTCGTCCGGGCGACCGTAGGCGAACGGCGTGAACATCTTCATGGCCCGCTCGAACAGCGCCATGTTCTGGCGCACCTGCTCGTCGAACGCCCCCATGGAGCCGGCCGCGCCCATTGTGCCGAACTGGCTGCGGAACCGCTCCTGCTGGCGGGCGAAATGCTCCAGGCTCATCTCCAGATAGCTGGGCAGGAAGGCCTGCATCTGGTTGCCGTAGAAGCTGATCAGCTGGCGCAGGAACTGGATCGGCAACAGGTTCTTGCCGTCGCCCCGGTTCTCCTCGTCGAAGATGATCTGCGTCAGGACCGAACGGGTGATGTCCTCGCCGGACTTGGCGTCGAAGACGACGAAATCGACGTTGCTGCGCACCATGTCGGCCAGGTGCTCCAGCGTGACGTATGAACTGGAGGCGGTGTTGTAGAGCCGGCGGTTGGCGTACTTCTTGATGACCACGCGGTCGCCGGCGTCGCCTCCGGCCTCGGACTTCTCGGACATTTCATCCCCGTTTATGGGCGGCCGGGCCGCATATCTTGCGCCGCAGTATCGCCAAAGCGAAGGCGTTGCGCCAGCCTCCCTCGCAATTGCGAAAAACCCGACCAGCCCGCCTTGAGCGGGTGACGGCGGGGCGCCATCTGGGGCATTGTGCGACCGCACAAGGATCGTGGGCGACGCGCCTCGCCGCCCCATGGAAGACCCCGGGAGCCTCGCCATCATGAGCGACATCGTCATCGTCTCCGCCGCCCGCACCCCCGTGGGCTCGTTCAACGGCGCCCTGGCCAGCCTGCCGGCGCATGAACTGGGCCGCATCGCCATCGCCGCCGCCGTCGAGCGCGCCGGCATCGCCCCCGCCGACGTGGACGAGGTGATCATGGGCCAGGTGCTGCAGGCCGGGGCCGGGCAGGGGCCCGCGCGGCAGGCCGCCGTCAACGCCGGCATCCCGGTCGAGGCGCCGGCCTGGAGCGTCAACCAACTGTGCGGCTCGGGCCTGCGCGCGGTCGCCCTGGCCGCCCAGCAGATCGCCCAGGGCGATGCGTCCATCGTCGTCGCCGGCGGCCAGGAAAGCATGAGCCAGTCGCCCCACGCCGCCCATCTGCGCAACGGGACGAAGATGGGCGAGCTTGGCATGGTCGACACCATGCTGAAGGACGGCCTCTGGGACGCCTTCCACGGCTATCACATGGGTCAGACGGCCGAGAACATCGCCAGCCGCTGGCAGATCACCCGCGCCGACCAGGACGCCTTCGCCGTGGCCAGCCAGAACAAGGCCGAGGCGGCCCAGAAGGCCGGCCGGTTCGCCGACGAGATCGCGCCCGTGACGATCAAGGGTCGCAAGGGCGACACGGTCGTCGACCAGGACGAGTACATCCGCCATGGCGTCACCATCGACACCATCTCCGGCCTCAAGCCGGCCTTCACCAAGGACGGCTCGGTCACCGCCGCCAACGCCTCGGGCATCAACGACGGCGCCGCGGCGCTCGTGGTCATGACCGCCGACGAGGCTAGCAAGCGCGGGCTGAAACCCCTGGCCCGCATCGCCAGCTGGGCTCACGCCGGGGTCGACCCGGAAATCATGGGCACGGGCCCGATCCCGGCCATGAAGAAGGCTCTCGAAAAGGCCGGCTGGACGGTCGCCGACCTCGATCTCGTCGAGAGCAACGAGGCCTTCGCGGCCCAGTCGCTCAGCGTGGTGCGGGAACTGGGGCTCGATCCGGCCAAGACCAACGTCAACGGCGGCGCCATCGCCATCGGCCACCCGATCGGCGCCAGCGGCGCGCGGGTGCTGACCACCCTGCTGCACGAGATGAAGCGCTCGGGAGCCCGCAAGGGCGCCGCGACCCTCTGCATCGGCGGCGGCATGGGCGTGGCGATGTGCGTCGAGGCCGTCTGACGGCGCGGCGCTTGTCCGGCGACCGCTCGGCGGATCAATATTGAACAGACCCCGTCCGGGGCGCTCGGACGGGGAACCAAGGGAAGGGACAACATGACCAGGGTCGCATTCGTCACCGGGGGCACGCGCGGCATCGGCCGGGCCATCGTCGAGCGGCTGAAGGCCGATGGCCTCAAGGTCGCCGCCGGCTACAGCGGCAACGACGAGGCGGCGAACGCCTGCGCCAGGGAACTGGGGGTGATGGTCGTGAAGGGCAACGTCGGCAACTTCGACGACTGCAAGCGCGCCGCCGAGGCCGTGGTCGCCGAGCTTGGCCCCATCGACGTGCTGGTCAACAACGCCGGCATCACCCGCGACGGCTTCTTCCACAAGATGAGCTACGAGCAGTGGTCCGAGGTGATCCGGGTCAACATGGACTCGGCCTTCAACATGACCCGCCAGGTGATCGACGGCATGCGCGAGCGCGGCTGGGGCCGGGTGGTCAACATCTCTTCGATCAACGGCCAGAAGGGCCAGGTCGGCCAGACCAACTACAGCGCCGCCAAGGCCGGCCTGATCGGCTTCACCAAGGCCCTGGCCCTGGAGAACGCCAAGAAGGGCATCACCGTCAACGTCATCTGTCCCGGCTACATCGACACCGACATGGTGGCGGCGGTGCCGCAGAACGTCCTGGACGGCATCATCGCCGGCATTCCGGTCGGGCGCCTGGGCAAGGGCGAGGAGATCGCCGACATGGTGTCCTATCTGTCGGGCGAGCGGGCCGGCTTCGTCACCGGGGCGACCTTCACCCTGAACGGCGGCCAGTACCTGGCGTCCTGACCCTCCTGCGGCCCCGGCGCCACAGTGGCGGACCGACGATACCGGCGCCTTGATCGGCGCTGGACCCACGTCCAAGATTCGCCCCAGTCGGGGCGCATGAGCCGGGGCATGGCAGTTACGAGTGCGAGAAATCCGGCCGCCGCGCTGGTGCTTGCGGCGGCGGTGGCCGGGCTCGTGGCGCCGGCGGCGGACGCTCAGGACCGGGGACGGGACAAGGGCTCATCGCCCTTCCGCTCGCTGGGCGACATGCTGTTCCCCGACAAGCCGGAGGAGACGCGACGGGCTGCCCCGCCGGTGGCCCGGTACGTCTCCGAAACCGGGGAAACCTTCACCCTGGATCGCTCGACCCCGCTGCCGATGCTGCGGTTCGAAGGCAGCAACGAGATCTGGGTCCTGGCGCCGCAGCCTGGCGCGCGTGGCGACACCCTCTACAAGACCGACGCCGGGCGGGTGATGCTGCGCGACACCAAGGTCGGCGGGCTGACGATCTTCACGTCGCGCCGCCGCGAAGGCGCGGCCGCCGCCCTGCTGGGGGAAACGACGCCTATACGGCTTCAGCCCGTTGGTCCGAAGGCGCTGTATCAGCGTCTCTACGAGTCCTCGAGCCTGGTCAGCCGCGCGTCCCGACGCCAAGTGCCTTTCGAGGCCGAGGCCTCGCCGGCCTCGTCGGCGCTCATCGCGGACGCCGCGATGATCACCGCCGACACCCTCGTTCGGATGTCCGCCACGCCGCAGGGACGAGAGCGGCTGTCGCGGATCCAGCGCGTCTTCCTGACCGAGGGGCCGCGCCCCAGCGTGACGCTTCACGATGGCGTTCTGATCGTGATTGTCGCGCCGCGACTGGGCCTCGCTGGCCGCCCCTCGTCCGAGCGGGTGGCCTATGCGACCGCTCCGTAACAATCGGCAGGGGTGTTGCCAAAAGGTCAGCCTTTGCGCGGGCCTTCGCCTTGCCGCACATTTTGCCCTCGAAATGGGTCATGCCCATCTTGGCGGCGCCCCGCGACCCCGCCTAGCCTGAAGGTCGTTCTTCGGGGGAAGGGCGACGCCCCACCCAGGGTCTGCCGCGACGGCGGCCCTGGGCGGGGCGCTTTGCTTTCCGGGGTATCCCTGGGTGTCAGGGGCTTGCGGGTTCGAAATCGAAGCCGGCCTGGACCAGGCCCTGCAACAGCTGGGCGAACCGCTGGTTGGCGCTTAGCGCCGCACCCTGAACCTCTGGCCGCTGCATGTGGCTGATGGCGCCCAGGTATCCACCGCCCACCTTCACCGCCAGGCCCTCTTCGACAAAGCCCTGCAGACGGCGGCGAACCGGCTCGTAGGCGAGGCCGAGGCGGTCCGCCAGCTCAAGCGGGCGGACCGGGCGGCGCAGATGGTCGGGCGGCGGCGTGTCGGCGCCGGCGAAGCGCTGAGCCAGCTCGGGGTCGTCGGTGATGTTCGACGCGTTCAGGCCGATCAGGGAGGTGAACAGCAGCGCGTCGGTCACCGCGCTGTAGGAAACCGCGCCGATCTCCAGCGCGCGCAGGATGAAGCGACGGATCAGCAGGCCGGCGGCTTCCTCGCCGATCGGCGGCTGACGGGGCTGTGCCGGCGGCGGGGCGAACTGGACGCGTTCGATACCCAGGGCTTCAAGGCGGTTGATGAGGCGGCGCAACTCCTCGCAAAGCACGGCCGCTTCCGGCGGGCTGGGAACCAGCGCAATGACACCGTCGTCGGTTCGCCGAACCAGCCCGTCTTCTTCCAGCCGGGCGACCTTGCGCCGCACCGTCTCGAACGGCAGCGACAGCGACCGGGCAAGGGCGCGGACGGTCGGTCCCCTTGTGGTCTCGCCGACGGGCTCCGTCGTCAGGTCAAGCGTCAGCCTGACCAGCGCCCGGACGAAGTCGCCATCGTTGGCGCGATTGATGATGCCGGCCTGGTCGGTCAGGAAGTCGGCCACGCAGCGGAAGATCAGGCGCTGGACCGCGCGGCGTGACTGCTCGTCCGTACTCCAGCGTAGCATCTGGGGCTCCGACACACCCGAATCGGGCGGAGTGTCGCCCCCGCGCACTCGAAAGTCGAATCCGGGGGCGCGCTAACCCTTCGGTCGCCATCCCGCAGGGGCAAGGTCGAAGCCCTCGAACTCGAAGCCGGGCGCCACCGTGCAGGTGACGAGCGTCCAGTCGTCGCCGAGCGGCGCCGCCGACTGCCAGCAGTGCGCGGGGATCACGATATGCGGCCTCTGGCCGGCGGCGAGGTCCGGGCCAAGGGTCAATGCGATACCGGCTTCGCCCTCTTCAGCGAGATCGAGCCGCAGCGGTCCGCCCATGTGGTGATGCCACACCTCGACCGCATCGACGCGGTGCCAGGCGCTTCGCTGGCCGGCTTCGAGCAGGAAGAAGATCACGGTTGATCGGGCGCGACCATCGGGGCCGGGCTCGTCCCGGAAGGTCTCGCGATACCATCCGCCCTCGGGGTGGGGGGCGAGATCGAGGAGGGCGACGACTTCGGCGGCCGTCAGGGTCTCGCTCATCCCTTGAACTGGTCCTTGGCCTGGCGGACAGCGCCGAACGCCTCGGCCGGGTCGGCGATGTCCGGCCGCAGCAGGGGCGCGCGCAGGAAGGGATTGGTCGCCTTCTCCAGGCCGATGGTGGTCGGCACGGTGGCCTCGCCCCGTTCGCGCGCGGCGAAGATAGCCTCGGCCCGGGCCTTCAGGGCCGGGTCGTGATCCACCGACAGGGCGAAGCGGGCGTTGGAGGCCGTGTACTCGTGCGCACAGTAGACGCGTGTCTGGTCAGGCAGGGCGGTCAGTCGCGACAGGCTGGCCCACATCTGGGCGGCTGTGCCCTCGAACAGCCGGCCGCAGCCGAGCGCGAACAGCGTGTCGCCGACAAAGGCGATGGCGTCGGCGGCGTCGTGGTAGGTGACGTGGCCCAGGGTGTGGCCGCCCGTGTCGATCACATCGAGCCGTGTTTCGCCCAGCATGACGACGTCGCCATCACCGACCACGCGGTCGGGCGGTGCGATGCGCGAAACCTCTTCCGGACCGACGACGGTGGCGCCCGTCGCCGCCTTGAGTTCGGCGTTGCCGCCCGCATGGTCGGGGTGCCAGTGGGTATTGAGGATCAACGACAGCGTCCAGCCGGCAGCCTCCAGTTCCCGAAGAATGGCGGCCGCGTCCGGCGTGTCGATCGCCGCCGTCTGGCCGGTCGCCTCATCGCGGATGAGAAAGCCATAGTTGTCGGACAGACAGGGAAACTGGCGGACCTGAAGGGGCATCGAACTTTCGCCTCAAGGTTTGGATCAAAGGAGCATCGCCCGACGGGTGACGCAGCGCCTCGCGCCACCTTACATTGGCCTTCAGCGATTCCGGAGCCGCAATGCGCCGAGACGTACTGGAACTGCGCGCCTTCTACGCCTCGCCCCGCGGCCGGGCGGCCAGGGAGATGCTTGGCCGAAAGGTCGCCGAGGCCTGGGGCGACGCCTCCGGCCTCGATGTGCTGGGCCTCGGCTACGCCACGCCGTTCTTGGATGCGATGCGGCCCCGTGCGCGCCGGGTGATCGCCGCTATGCCGGCGTCACAGGGAGTCGAGGTCTGGCCGGGCGGGCGAGGGAACCTGACCGCCCTGGTTGATGAGCAGGCGCTGCCGTTCGCCAATGCCCTGATGGACCGCATCCTCTGTGTTCACGCCCTTGAGGAAGCCGACAGCGCTCCGGCCCTGTTGCATGATGTCTGTCGGGTGCTTGCGCCATCGGGACGCGTGATTGTCGCCGCTGCGGCGCGCAACGGCCTCTGGTCCAACGCCGAAGGCACACCCTTCGGCCACGGGCGACCCTTCACCCGAGGCCAGTTGGAAACCCTGCTGCGAGAGGCTGGGCTGGAGCCGACCTTATACACCCGCGCCCTCTATGCGCCGCCGTTCGGATGGGCGGCGCGGTGGGCGGATGGCTTCGAACAGATCGGCTCCCGCGTCTGGCCGGCCTTCGCGGGCGTCATCCTGATGGAGGCGGTGAAGCAGAGTTTTGCGGTCAAGCCCAAGGGCGTGAGGGCCAAGGTTCGGGCGCGGCAGCCCGGAATCCTGGCGCCGGCGCCCGCCCCGCAACCAATCGGCAGGGGGCCCTTTGACGGCAGGAGTTCGCGGCCCTAGCCTGCAAGCTCCTCCCCGGGGTTACTCGCCATGAAAATGATCGTCGCCGTCATCAAGCCCAGCCGGCTGGACGCCGTCGTGGATGCTGTCACCGAGGCCGGCGCTTCGGGCCTGACCGTCACCGAGGTGCGCGGCTATGGCCGACAGAAGGGAAAGACCGAGGTCTACCGGGGCGCCGAGTACGAGGTGAAGCTCCTGCCCAAGGTGAAGCTGGAGATCGCTGTGCCCGACGACGTGGTGGACGTCGTGGTCGAGGCTATCGCCCGGTCGGCCAACACCAGCAAGATCGGCGACGGCAAGGTCTTCGTGCTCGACCTGGAGAAAGCCCTGCGTATCCGCACCGGCGAAATGGACGCCGCGGCCATAACCGGTTGAGCATCCGGCTGGACAGGCCCGCGCCGGGCCGACCATAGTCCGCTCGCGGCGTGGGGAAGGCGACATGGCGGGCTGGCGGCTGGGCGTCATCGGAGGCTCGGGCCTCTACGACATCGATGGGCTCGAGGATCGCGACGAGGTGGTTCTGGAGAGCCCGTTCGGCGCGCCGTCAGGGGCCCTTGTGTTTGGTCGCATCGGCCGGACCGAGCTGGTCTTCCTGCCCCGCCACGGCGCGGGGCACAGGCTGGATCCCAGCAGCGTCAACGCCCGGGCCAATATCGACGTGCTCAAGCGCGCCGGATGCACCGATGTTCTGGCGCTCTCGGCGGTGGGCTCGTTGGCCGAACCGCTGCCCCCCGGAACCTTCGTGACCGTTTCCCAGTACATCGACCGCACCTTCGCCAGGCCAAAGAGCTTCTTCGGCGAGGGCCTCGTGGCCCACGTCTCAATGGCCGATCCGGTCTGCCCCCGCCTGTCGAGTCTTGCGGCGGAGGCCGCGCGGCATGCCGGTGCGGCCGTCGTGGAGAACGTCACCTACCTGGCCATGGAGGGACCACAGTTCTCTACCCGCGCTGAAAGCGAGCTCTACCGCTCGTGGGGTTGCCAGGTGATCGGCATGACCGGCATGCCGGAGGCGAAGCTGGCGCGGGAGGCGGAGCTTCCCTACGCCTGCGTTGGCATGGTCACCGACTATGACTGCTGGCGTCAGGGCGAGGCGGCGGTCGAGGTGAGCCAGCTGCTGGCCGTGCTGAACGCCAATGCCGGCAAGGCGCGCACACTGGTCGCGTCGCTGGCGCAAGCGCTGCCCGTCGAGCGGCCTCCCTCGCCGATCGACAGCTGCCTGGACTTCGCCCTGATCACCGCCCCGTCCGCGCGCGACCCCGCGATGGTCTCGAAGCTGAGCGCCGTCGCCGGGCGGGTTCTGGCGCAAGAAGCCGCAGAATGACCGCCTCCGATGAGACCGAGGACGACCGCAATACCGAGTCGAAGCGGCTGGACGCCTTCGTCGACGCGGCCTTCGCCTTCGCCGTCACCCTGCTGCTGATCGCCGGGGCCGAGCCGCTGACGTCGCTGGAGGGGCTCAAGGCGGCGCTGAAGCAGATTCCGGCGTCGGCTGCAGCGTTCGCCCTGGTGGCCCTGTTCTGGAGCGCTCATCGCGACTACGGCCGGATGGCTCCCCGGCGGGACGGCCTGTCGGTCCTGCTCAGCCTGGCGATTGTCTTCTCGGTCCTGGTCTATGTCTTCCCGCTGCGGATGCTGGTCAGCTCCGGTCTGTCGTGGATCACAGGCGGCTGGCTGCCGGGCGCGGCTCTCATACGAACGCTGGGCGACCTGCGTGACCTCTTCTTTCTGTACGGCCTGGGCTTCGCCTTCCTCGCCGGCCTGTTTGTCGTCCTGTTCCGCCAGGTCGCCGTGCATGGTGATCGGCTCGGCGCGGGCCAGAGCGACCAGGCGAGGGCCAAGGACTTCGTCGCGATCTGGGCGATCTGCGGCGCGACCGGCCTGCTCTCGGCGCTGTTGGCCATGTTCGGACCGATGCGGGCGGCGCCCTGGCTCCCGGGTATGGCCTTCTGGGTCATCCCGCTCGCGATATGGGGACGCCTCCTCTGGCGGAGTCGCAAGGCGCAGGCCGCGGCCGCCTCTCCAGACGCAGACTCGCCCGGTTGACAGAAAGTACTTTGTAAGACAGAGTTTGGGTCTCAATGTCAGGAGGCCGACATGCGCCGTATCGCCGCCGCCCTAGTCATCGCCCTGCTTGGTTCAACGCTGGCCCTGGCAGGGCCGGCGGCAGCCCAGGAAGCAGACGTCGCCGCGTTGGCTGCGCAGAAGACGGCGATGGGGCCGCTCGACAAGCTGAATGGCCAATGGCGTGGCACGGCCTGGGCGGTGGACCGTTCGGGCAAGCGAACCGACATGATCCAGACCGAGCGCGTCGGTCCGATGCTGGACGGGAGCATAAAGCTGGTCGAGGGGCGCGGCTATTCGCTCGACGGCGACCTGGTGTTCAACGCCTTCGCGGTCATCTCCTATGACCCCGCCGGGAAGACCTACAGCATGAAGACTTTCGCCCAGGGGCGGGGCGGCGAGTTTCCGCTGACCGTTACCGATGACGGGTTCTCCTGGTCGATCCCCGCCGGTCCCGGCGCCACGATCCGCTATACGGCCGTGATCAAAGGCGACAGTTGGATCGAGAGCGGGGAGTTCGTCGCCGAAGGGCGCCCGCCCTTCAAGTTCATTGAGATGAACCTCAAGCGCATCGGCGACACGGACTGGCCGTCCGCCGCGCCCGTGGGCCCGAAATAACCCTCAGACCTCGCCGCGCGACCCGACCGCGCGGTGGAAGAGCTGCAGGGTCCGCAGCCGCGCGAGGTTGGCGGAGTCGGCGTGATAGTCCCGTCGGCGGTCGGAAACGAAGCCGTGGCCGGCCTCATAGAGATGGATCGGGATTTCGGGATGCCGCGCCGCGATCTCGTCGACCCGCTCCATCGGTATCGACGCATCGCTCTTGCCGAAGTGCAGGATGATCGGACAGCGCGGCGTCTCTTCGACCAGTTCGCTGATGCGTCGTCCGTAGAAGGCGGACGCCGCCGTCACGCCATCGCAGCGACACGCCGCCAGCCAGGTCGCCGCGCCGCCCCAGCAGTAGCCGGCGACAAAGACCGGACCGCGATCGCGCAGCGCGTCGATCGCTGACTGGATATCGCCCGCGACCTGATCCCAGGGCGTGGCGTTGGCATGGGCGATGCCGCGCGCGACAGCCTCCTCGCCGTAGCCCTCCGCGGCGAACCCAGGTTCAAGGCGATCGTAGAAGCTGGGGGCGATCACCTCATAGCCGTCGTTGGCGAACCCTTCGGCCAGTTCGCGGATATGCTCGGTGACCCCGAAGATCTCCTGGATCAGCACCAGGCCGCCCCGCCGGGCATCCCGATGCGGAGCATGCCAGCCGCCCAGCGTGAAGCCGTCGAAGTGGCTCTTCAGCGTCAGCTCCGGCATCAGCCGGCGCCGTTCGCTTCGAACAGCTCCAGGGTTCGGAGCCGCGCCAGAGCGGCGTCGTCAGGGTCCGAGTCCGGTCGGCCGTCGTTGTTGAACCCGTGACCGGAGGCTTCGTAGATGTAGACCGGGGTCTCGGGGTGCGCCGCCTCGACCGCCGCCTTCACGGTGTCGGCAGGGATGTGCGTGTCCTTGCGGCCAAGGTGAACGATGACGGGGCAGTGCAGCGGCAGGGACGCCATCTGGGCGACCTGGCCGCCGTAGTAGCTGGCCGCGGCCGACAGGCCCCGCACGCGCGAGGCCGCCAACCAGGCCATGGTCCCGCCGTAGCAGTACCCGGTCAGGAACACCGGCCCGCGCGGCTTCAGCATGTCGACGCAGGCCTGGATGTCGCTCATTGCATTGTCGGGCCCATTAGCCGTGGCATGAGCGACCCCCGCCGCCACGCCGTCCGGATCGTGCTCGGCGACAAAGCCTTTCTCCTGGCGATCGAACATCGACGGCGCCAGCACCTCGAACCCCAGCGCTGACCAGCGGGCCACGTCTTCCTCGACGTACCGGTCGAGGCCGAAGATTTCCTGCACCACGATCACGCCGCCCCGGCGCTCGCCCTGCGGCCTGGCGTGCAGCGCCTCGAAGGCATGCCCGTCCCGAGGGCTGAGCAGGACTATCCTTGTCGTCATTCCCGTTCCTTCGCCCCTGTCGCTCGCCACGCCCGCCGCGCCTCCGAAGTCCTTGGTCCCCACGCAGCTAGACCGCGCCCCGAAGGGGTCAAGGTCAGCCTCGCAAGGTCGCGGCGGACGCCATGACGCTCCGCCGCTTTGCCTCGGTTGGGATCAGGATTGCACGGACAAGGCTTGCCGGCCAAGGGTTGGCGGTCAGTCCCCGGACGTCACGGCGTTCATCAGAGGGCCGATCTCTTCGTGCAGCACCAGGTCGGCGTAGGGATCCTGTTCGGTCGGCTCGCGATTGACGATGACCAGCGCCGCACCGTTCCGTTTGGCCAGCAACGGGAAGCCGGCGGCAGGGTACACCACCAGGGACGAGCCGAGCACGAGGAACAGGTCGCAGGCCAGGGTCTCGGCCGTCGCCCGCTCCATCGGGCCCTCGGGCATCGACTGCCCGAACGAAATGGTTGCGGTCTTCACCAGGCCGCCGCACTCGCGGCAGGACGGAATGACGCCCGCCTCGACGAAGGGACCACGAAGGTGATGCAGCTCATGGCGCTGGCCGCAGTCGAGACAGGTGGCGTAGCTGGCGTTGCCATGCAATTCGATGACCCGGTCGTCCGGCAGGCCGCTGTCCTGATGCAGGTTGTCGACGTTCTGGGTGATGACGGCGGAAACCTTGCCGCGCGCCACGAGCCTCGCGACGGCGTCGTGGCCGGCGTTCGGGCTGCGGCCGGTCCAGCCGGCGGTTCCGTTGAAGACCCGGGTCCAGGCTTCCCGACGCCGCTCCTCGCTGGCGACGAACTCCTGGAAGTAGATCGGCTTCATCTTCGACCAGACGCCGCCGGGGCTGCGGAAGTCCGGGATGCCGGATTCGGTGGAGATGCCGGCCCCGGTGAAGACGACCACGCGCCTGGCGTCGTCGATGAACCGGGCGAGGCGGTCGGCGGGGGTCATGGGCGCTAACTTAGCCCGGGCTTTGCCTGCCGCTACCCCCAATACCGCTCATCCCGGCGCAGCTGGGTCAGACGTTGAAGCGGAAGTGCATCACGTCGCCGTCCTTGACGACGTACTCCTTGCCTTCGGAGCGCATCTTGCCGGCCTCCTTGGCGCCCTGTTCGCCGTTCAGGCGGACGAAGTCGTCATAGGCGATTGTTTCGGCGCGGATGAAGCCCTTCTCGAAGTCGGTGTGGATCACCCCTGCGGCCTGCGGCGCGGTGTCGCCGACATGGATGGTCCAGGCGCGCGCCTCCTTGGGCCCGACCGTGAAGTAGGTTTGCAAGCCGAGCAGCTTGTAGGCCTCATGGATCAGGCGATTGAGGCCCGGCTCCTCAAGCCCCAGGGCGCCGAGGAATTCGGTGCGCTCCTCAGGGTCCAGCATGGCGACCTCGCTCTCGATCTGGGCCGAGATGACGACGCTGTTGGCGTTGTCCTTGCGGGCGCGCTCGGCGACCAGGTCCGAGTACTTGTTGCCCTTGTCGGCGCTGCCTTCCTCGACGTTGCTGACATAGAGCGCGGGCAGGGACGTCAGCAGTTGCAGCATGGCCCAGGCCTTGGCGTCTTCCTTCGACACGTCGGCGGTGCGGGCCGGGCGGCCGGCGCGCAGCTGTTCCAGCGCGAGGTTGACCAGGCGCAGGGTGTTGGCGGCTTCCTTGTCCTGGCGGGCGCGTTTCTCGAGGTTGGGGACGCGCTTTTCCAGGCTTTCAAGGTCGGCGAGCATCAGCTCGGTTTCGATGATCTCCAGGTCGCTGAGCGGGTCGATGCGGCCCTCGACGTGGGTGATGTCGTCGTCCTCGAAGCAGCGGGCGACGAAGGCCACGGCGTCGCAATCGCGGATGTTCGCCAGGAACTGGTTGCCCAGACCCTCGCCCTTGCTGGCGCCCCGCACCAGGCCGGCGACATCGACGAAGTTGATGCGGGCCGGGATGATCTCCTTGGAGCCGGCGATGGCCGCCAGCTTGTCGAGGCGCGGCTCGGGCACGGCCACGTCGCCGACGTTCGGCTCGATCGTGCAGAAGGGGTAGTTGGCCGCCTGGGCCGCCGCCGTCTGGGTCAGAGCGTTGAACAGGGTCGATTTGCCGACGTTGGGCAGGCCGACGATCGCAACTTTCAGGGCCATGGCGGGGTCTTCGGAATCCGGCGGAAAGGAAAGGTCGGGCGACCTAGCACGTCAGCCGGCCAAAGGCGACCGTCTCACCGTCGCTCGTCCCGCGGGCTGGTCGCGCGTCCCGCTTCCAGGATCGGCAATCCGGCTTCGGTCGGCACGTAGATGACGTCCTGGCCGTTCTCCGACAGCTTCTGGATCCACAGATAGCGCAGATAGCCGTCCGGTCCGCCCAGGCCCTCGGAGATGATACGGTTGGCCTCGGCCACGCCCCGGGCGCGGGCGATCTCGGCCTGGGCGTCCAGCTCGGCGATCTTGCGGTTCTGCTCGGCCCGCGCCAGCTCGGCCCGGCCTCGTTGCCCCTCGGCCCAAACTCGGTAGGTGGGATAGCCGAACGCCAGTCCAAGGATCAGGACCAGCCCCAGCACGAACAGAACGATGATCCCTGCGGGTCGCATGGCGCCTCTCTAGTGACGTTCAAGACCGGCGGCGGCGAAGTCGCGCCAGTAGCGGGCTTCCTTGCGGAAGTGTCCATTCGATTTCTGCAGGCGCTTGTCCAGCTCGCCCAGCGCTTCCCGCGCCTCGTCCGTTCGACCGGTCTCGGCCAGGAACACGGCATAGCGCGCCAGACCCTCTTGGCCGGGCATCCGGCCCGCTGCCCAGCCGTATGCGGTGTCGGCCTCGGTCTCGCGTCCGAGCGCATGATAGGCGCGGCCCATGAGAAGCGCCGCCTGGGGCGTGCGCCCGGCCTCGCCCAGTTCGCCAAGCTGCTCGAGCAGCGGCAAGGCTTCGCCGGCGCGGTTCAGCTCGACAAGCGCCCGGGCCCGGCCCATCAGCAGGGCGGTGTCCTCCGAGTGGATGCCGTGGGCGGCCTCCGCATAGAGCCGCTCGGCCTCGTCAAAGCGGTTCAGCTCCATCGCCGCAGCGGCCAGCCGCATGCGATTGCCGACCGTCGGGCTGTCCTCCACCAGATCCCTGGCCGCGCGATACTCGCCCTCGGGATTCAGCGCCTGCTTGGCCGCCTTGGTCAGCCCTCGGGCCATCCCGCCATTCATCAGGTCGGGAAGCACGGCGACGATCAGATAGACCAGCGGCCCCATCCCCGGAAACGCCAGGATGATGAACAGCCAGTACATCTCGCGCCCCGTCTTCACGACGTGGATGCACATGGCGATGGCGAAGGCGATGTGGAGACCGAGACCGACGAACATCGGTGCAATCTGCCCGCGATTAGTCCGGCGTCAATCGCCTTCGCGCAGCGACCGCCTGGGATCGGACTTGGGCGCCGGCGCAAGGCGCAGAACCTCTGCCTGGAAGCGCTCGTCATCCCCCGCGACGAGGAAGGGCAGGGCGTCGCCAAGCGCTTCCAGCATGGGCTCGAGCCACACCTTGTCGGCCTTGTGGAACTCCGACAGCACGTGCCCCTGAACCAGGGCCTTGTCGCCAGGATGGCCGACGCCGATGCGGGCGCGCCGGAAGTCCGGGCCAAGGGCGGCGATGGTCGAACGGATGCCATTGTTCCCGGCCGCGCCGCCGCCCGTCTTCATCCGGAATCGGCCGGGCGCCAGGTCGATCTCATCGTGGAAGACCACGACGTCGGCCGGCGCGATCTTGAAGAATCGCGCCGCCTCGCCGATCGAGCGGCCGCTTTCGTTGTAGTAGGTCTGGGGCTTCAGCAGCAGGACCCGGGCGGAGCCGGCCGCCGTCGGAACCTCGCCCTCGCAGGCCAGGGCCTGGAAGCGGCTGCGCCAGGGCGAAAATCGCCAGCGATCGGCCAGCGCTTCAAGAGCGGTCCAGCCGACATTGTGGCGTGTCCTGGCGTACCGGTCGCCCGGATTGCCCAGACCGGCGAGCAGCAGCATGGCGGCCCTCCCGTCGGGCGCGAGGACTACTCCTCGGCAGCGCCTTCGGTCGAGGCGGCGTCAGCAGCTTCCGAGAGGGCAGCCGACGAGACCTTCAGCGTGGCGATGACGAAGTCGCGGTCGCCGATGGTCGGAGCTACGCCCTTGGGCAGGGCGATGTCGCCGATGCGGATGGTGTCGCCCAGCTCGCGGCCGGTCAGGTCGACGACCAGTTCTTCCGGAATGGCGTTGGCCGGGCAGTTCAGCTCGACCTCGTGACGCACGACTTCCAGCGAACCACCCTGCTTCAGGCCGGGGCAGTCGTCGTGGCCCTTGAAGTGGACCGGGACGTTGATCTTGATCGTCTGGCCTTCATCGACCCGGTACAGGTCGAAGTGGAACGGCGCGTCGGTGACCGGGTGGAACTGAACGTCCTTGGCGATGACCGGCTGGGTCTCGTCGCCGTACTTCAGGGTCACCAGGTGGCCCAGCAGCTTGCCGGTGTAGAGCGCCTTGCGGAACTCGTTTTCCTTGACCGCGATGGCCACCGGGGCCTTGTCGCCGCCGTACAGGATGCCAGGGACCTTGCCGCCACGACGGGCCTCACGGGCGCCGCCCGTGCCGGTGCGTTCGCGAACTTCGACGTTGAGGACGATCTCGGCCATGGTTTTTGTTCTCAAAACGAAGTCGCCGCGCGAAGACTCCGCGCGGCGACGGTCGGTGAATTCAGGGGCGGCTCGATACACGCTTTGGCGCGCGGGTGCAACCGGCGCCTTGGCGGTTTGAACGGGCTACTTCTTCTTGGCAGCCGCCTTGGCCGCCGGCTTGGCGGCAGGGGGCTTGCTGGCGGCCATGTTGACCGGCGGCGGAGGCTCGATGGGCATCGGCGCGCCGGCGATCTTGATGGTGCACTGTCCGGTGTCGATCAGGGCGTGCTGGCCCAGGCAGAAGACGTCCTCATAGTGCGGCTTGGCCGCGGCCAGGCACTGGAACAGCATCAGCTTCGACATGTTCAGGCAGAAGTAGGACGGCTCGTCCTGCAGCAGCGGCTGCAGGCTGGCGATGCGGTCGTCGCCGGCCTCGCCCAGCGCGGCCAGGGCCGCGAGCGCCAGGCCGCGGACAACCACGGGCGTCCAGGGCTGGGCCACTTCCTGACCGATCAGGCCTTCGGGGCCGGTCGGCAGGCCGCCGCCCAGGCTGGCCAGCTGCATGCGGCTGACCTCCTCGATGTCGCCGCGATAGGCGCTGGTCGAGAGGGTGCGCACATCGACGAGGCGGCCATCGCGGTTGGGCACGAAGTCGCGCGACCACTTCTGCTTCTGGACGCCATAGGCCGACATCTTGATGTTGCGGCCGTTCGTCAGAACTTTGGCGCCCTCGCCGCCGAGCGCGGCGACAACCAGGCCGGCGGCGCGGTCGGCGCCGGGCAGACTGGCGACGCGATTGGGATTGGACAGCAGCTCGGCGGCCAGCTGCTGGCGGGCGACCGGGTCAGCGGCGTAGACGCGCACATTGCTGACGAAGGTCTGATCCTGCAGCGCGATCACGGCCGCGTAGGAAATGGCGCCGCGAATGAACTGGCGCGGCTCATAGGAGGCGCCGATCCGCAGCGACGAGGCGACTCCGGCGGCGTCCGAGAACTCGGGCGAGATCGCCGTGGCCTTGGCCATGTAGATGCGCCAGGCGCTGGCTTCCTCGAACAGCTGCGAGGAGAGGTTGATGGCCGGCGGCGGCGGCGGCGGAGGCGGCGCGGGCGGCGGGGGCGGTTCGGGTGTCGAGCAGGCGGCGAGCACGGCGGCCATGGCCACCGCTGCGAAAGCCCCCATTCGCGCGGTCGTCAGCTTGATCATGGCGAAACCTTCCCCGCTCTCCCGGAGAGCGTCAATAGCACGTCGCTTCGGGCGGGAATGTGACCTCGCCTCGTTAAGGGTCCGTTAGCGTTAACCCGTGGGAAGGGCGGCCTCAGTCGAACAGCTTGGAGACCGATTCCTCGTTGGAAATCCGACGGATGGCTTCGCCGATCAGGGCCGCGCACGACAGGTGCCGGATCTTGGAGCAGGCCTTCACATGATCCGGCGGCTCGATGCTGTCGGTGACCACCAACTCGCGCAGGACCGAGGCCGTGACCCGCTCCGCGGCCGGGTTGGAGAGCACGCCGTGGGTGACGTAGGCGGTCACTTCCGTCGCCCCGTGATCGGTCAGGGCCTTGGCGGCGTTGCACAGGGTGCCGGCGCTGTCGACGATGTCGTCGAACAGCACGCAGGCGCGGCCGGAGACGTCGCCGATGATGTTCATCACCTCGCTCTGGCCGGGGCCCGAGCGACGCTTGTCGACGATGGCCAGATCGCAGCCCAGGCGGTTCGCCAGCGCCCGCGCGCGCACCACGCCGCCGACGTCCGGCGAGACGATCATCAGCTCGCTGGCCTTGCGGCCGTACTGGTCACGGATGTCCTGGGCGATCAGGGGCGAGGGCAGCAGGTTGTCGGTCGGGATGTCGAAGAAGCCCTGGATCTGGCCGGCGTGCAGATCCATGGTCAGCACCCGGTCGGCGCCGGCGCGGGTGATCAGGTTGGCGACCAGCTTGGCCGAGATCGGCGTGCGGCCGCCGGTCTTGCGGTCCTGGCGGGCGTAGCCGAAGTAGGGCAGCACAGCCGTGATCCGGCGACCCGATGCGCGCTTCAGCGCATCGATGCAGATCAGGAGTTCCATCAGGTTGTCGTTGGCCGGATAGCTGGTCGACTGGATGACGAAGACGTCTTCGCCTCGCACGTTCTCGTCGATGGTGACGAAGACCTCGTTGTCGGCGAACCGCCGCACCTGGGCCTTAGTCAGGGGCATGTCCAGGTACTCGGCGATAGCGTTCGCGAGCGAGCGGTTGGAGTTGCCAGCCAGCAGCTTCATCGGACGACTCTTCGCGGGAGGAATGTTGCGCGGCTTCTAGGGGCGGCGACCGCCAGCGGCAAGGCGGAATCGGCCGCCGCCGGACAATCGGCCTTCACGTCATCCGGAGCGGGCTCCTGACCGGATCGCTCAACCCAGCGTCTCGAGTGCGGGGCCGCCCAGCCAGGTCTTCCAGACGACGACCGCGCCCCAGTGCAGCAGCACCGCCGGCCAGATGGAGCCCGTCCGCCAGCGGGTGAGGCCGCAGGCCAGGCCCAGCAGGCCGGTCACCAGCAGGAAGTCCCAGCGACTGAACAGCTCCCGCGCGCCGGGCAGGAAGGTGAACCCCTCGAGGGGGTGCCAGAGCACATAGATCAGCGTCGACATCGCCACTGCCTTGAGGGCGGACGGTTGCTCGGTCCGGCCGGGCGTCATCAGGCCGCGAAATACCGCCTCCTCGCCGATGGCCGGCACGAACAGGACGGTCAGAAGGGTGAGCGGCAGGGTCGCGATGTCGCCGGATTGCGGCTGGTAGAGGCCCGTCGCCAGGCCGGTCGCCGCCATCGCCGCCAGAACGGGCAGACCGATCAGCAGGCTCCACCGCCAGCCGGCGGCGTCGGGCTGGGTCCGAAAGCTGCCGATGAGCCGGGCAAGGGCGGTGCGCATCATGGCGTGACCAGATCGCGATTCCGCCGCCGGCCACAGACAGAATGGCGATGGCGGCCCGGCCATGCCTCATGCCATTGTGCATCCAGTCCGTCTTCAGGAGCGCCCCATGCCGGTCCGTTTCTCCCGTCTTTTCAAGCTGTGCCTCGTCCTTGCCGGTGCGGCGACCCTGGCCCTTGCCGGCCCTGCGTTCGCCCAAGGCGACCCGATGGAGCGTGGTGTCGACGCCTACAACGCCGGGCGTTTCGCCGAGGCGGCGGACGCCTACAAGGCGGAGACGGAACGGGATCCCGGCAACTATCTGGCCTGGGCCTATTTGGGAGACGCCTATGTGCGCTCCGACCGCGCCGCGCTTGCCGAGGCGGCCTATCGGCGATCGATCCAGCTGGAGCCGGACTGCCTGCCCTGTCAGCAGTCCTACGGCAGTTTCCTCTACAACGCCGGCCGGTATGAGGAGGCCCTGCCCCGGTACGAGCTGGTCGCCCGCGGAGCGCCTGAAGACCCGAACGTCTTGGCCTATCTGGGCGATGCCTACCGGCAACTGGGCCGGGTCGACGAGGCGGAGGACCAGTATCGCCAGTCGCTGTCGATCGACCCGCGCCAGCGGTTCGCCCTGCGGGGCATGGTGTTCCTGGCTGTGACGGCGGGGGACGGCCCGGCGACGCAGAAGGCCATGCAGGCCCTGCGCCGGCACTACCCGGACGACGCCGACCAGTTCGAGCCCTACCTCACCGACTGAAGCGCCCGGCGGGCATGGTTAAGGCGGCGTTTACTTCCACGCCGCAAACCGGTCCCAAAGGCGTGTGAGCCTGTCCTTCGCGCCTGATTCTGAACGGAGAGCGCCATGGACCGTCGCAGCCTGATCCTGTCCGGCATCGCCACTCTTGGAACCAGCGGATGCGCCACGCTCGGCGGGGCCGGGGGCGATCCGAATGCCGAGACCCGCACCTACACCCGCGAGGAGATCAAGTCCTACACCTCGGACTTCCTGGGCGTGACGGCGGAGGCGGCGGGCCAGGCGATCGAGCGGGTCTTCGCCGACCAGGGCGAGCCGACCGCCTACATCGCCGGCGAGGAGGGCTCGGGCGCGGCGGTGGCGGGGCTGCGGTACGGCCGGGGCCTTATGTACATGAAGGACCGGCCCACCATGGAGATCTACTGGCAAGGGCCGACCATCGGGTTCGACTGGGGCGGGAATGTCAGCCGGGTCTTCACCCTCTGCTACAACCTGCACTACCCGGACATGATCTTCCGGCGCTACCCGGGGGTCGAGGGGTCGGCCTATCTGGTGGGCGGTCTGGGCGTGAACTACCAGCGGGCGGACGACATCACCCTGGCCCCGATCCGGGCCGGAGTCGGGCTGCGGCTGGGCGCCAACGTGGGCTATCTGTCCTACAGCCGGAACCGCAACGTCTTCCCGTTCTAGGCTGTAGCGGATCTGTATCCGCGGGGCCGTTCGGCTGTCAAAAAACTACAGGTGGATGTCAGTGCTTGTCGGTCTTGGCGGCGAGCAGGTCCATGAGCGCGAGCAGGACGCCGGAGCCGACGAACGTCAGGTGGATGACCACCCCCCAGAGCAGCCGCGCCTGGTCGACCGGCACGCTCGGCTCGGAGAGCTGCATGAAGCTCTTGAGAAGGGAGATGGCCGAGATGGCCACAATCGAAGCGACCAGCTTCATCTTCAGGCCGGAAAAGTCCACCGTTCCCATCCAGCTCGGCCGGTCCTCGCCGTTGGCGACGTCGAGCTTGGAGACGAAGTTCTCGTAGCCCGAGAAGATGACGATCAGCAGCAGGTTGCCGGCCAGGGACAGGTCGATCAGCGACAGGGCCAGCAGGATGGCGTCCTCGGGCGAGGCGCCGCCGGAGAAGATCACCGGCAGCTCGTGGGCCGCTTCCTGGAAGAAGACGACGATCAGGCCGGCCAGGGCGACGACGAGGCCGACGTAGAGCGGCGCCAGCAGCCAGCGCGAGGCGAACAGGCCAGCCTCCAGCCAGCGTTCCAGGGCGGGTTTGGGCTTGCTCACGTCGTTTCTCTCCAGCCTGCCGGGCGGGGCTCCAGCAGATCCCAGCGGTTGCCATAAAGGTCTTCGAACACCGCGACCATGCCATAGGGCTCGGCGCGGGGCGTTTCGAGGAACCGGACGCCGGCCCGACTCATCGCCTGATGATCGCGTTCGAAGTCATCGGTGTGAAGGAACAGCATGACGCGGCCGCCGGCCTGGTCGCCGATGGCGCGCGCCTGATCGTGGTCCGCCGCGCGGGCCAGAAGCAGGGCGCAGCCGCCGCCGGGCGGGGTGGCGGTGACCCAGCGCTTGCCGCCGCCGAGGTCGGCGTCGGCGATCGCGAAGCCGAGGCGGTCGCGATACCAGGCCGCCGCCTCGTCGTAGTCGCGCACGACGAGGCTCACCGCGGCGATGTGCGGCGCCATGGGTTCAGCTCCGCAGCCTGGCGCCGGCCTTTTCCGCCGCCGCCACAACCTTGGCCGACAGGGCCTCGATTTCGGCGTCGGTGAGGGTCTTCTCGCGGGGCTGCACCCGGACCTCGACGGCGAGCGACTTCTGGCCGTCCGGCACGCCGGCGCCCTGGTAGACGTCGAACACCCGCGCCTCGGTGATGAGGGCCTTGTCGGCGCCGACCACGGCCTTGACCAGGTCGCCGGCCGGGCGGGCGGCGTCCATCAGGAAGGCGAAGTCGCGGCTGAGCGGCATCAGGCTGGCGAGGTCCAGCGCGGGCCGGGTCTTGACCGCCTTCTTCTTGGGCTCGGGCACGGCCTCCAGATAGAGCTCGAAGGCCAGCATGGGGCCCTGGGCGTCGAGCGCCTTGAGCACCGCCGGATGCAGCTCGCCGAACTCGGCGATGACCGCCTTGGGACCCAACTGGAGCCGGGCCGAGCGGCCAGGGTGGAACCAGGCGGCGGCCGAGCCCTGGGCGGTCTGCAGCGAGCCGACCGGCGCGCCCAGCTCCTCGAGCAGGGCCATCAGGTCACCCTTGAGGGTGAAGAGGTCGGCGTCGGGGCGCCGGCCCCAGTCGCGGGGCGCGTGAGGCGCGATGAGGGCGGAGATGACCAGCCGCTGATCGGCCGGCTGATCGCCGCCGAACACCGGGCCGACCTCGAACAGCGCCGCGTCCGGGAAGCCCCGGCGGGCGTTGCGGGCGGCCGCATCGATCAGGTTGGGCAGGATCGAGGGCCGCATGCAGTCCAGCTCGGCCGCGATCGGGTTGGCCAGCACCAGGGCCTCGGCCCCGCCGCCGAACAGCCGCGCGGTCTCGCGGGGCAGGAAGCTCCAGGTCAGGCACTCGGCATAGCCGTTGGCCGCCAGGAACCGGCGGGCGGTCCGGGCGCGGGCCTGGCGGACGGTCAGCACGCCGCCGGCGGGGCGGGCGGTCTCGGGCAGGGGCGTGGAGGGCAGGGCGCCGTAGCCGGCGATGCGCGCCACTTCCTCGACCAGATCGGCCTTGCCCTCGACATCGCGCCGCCAGCTGGGCGGGGTGACGGTGAGCGACGGTGCGGCGCCCTCGATGCGGAAGCCCAGCGCCTGGAGGATGGAGACGGTCCGCTCGGTCGGCACATCCAGCCCGGCCAGGGCCTTCACATAGGCCGGGTCGAAGCTGAAGGCGACCGGCGGGGCCGGCGCCTGGCCGGCGACGACAACCTCGGAGGGCTCGCCGCCGCAGAGCTCGAGGATCAGGGCCGTGGCCAGCTCAAGGCCCGGGACCACCGACTGAGGATCGACCGTGCGGGCGAAGCGGTACTGGGCGTCACTGGTGATTCCGGTGGCGCGGCCGGTCTGGGCGGTGCGGATCGGATCGAACCAGGCGCTTTCGACGAAGACCTCGGTGGTCGCCTCCGAACAGCCGGTGCTCTCGCCGCCCATGACGCCGCCCAGGCCGATGGGACGCTCGCCGCCGGCGTCGGCGATGACGCACATCTCCGGGCCGATGTCGTAGGTCTTGCCGTCCAGGGCGATGAGCTGCTCGTCGCGGTGCGGCTCCGGCGAGGGGGCGTCGCCCTGCGAGGGCTCGCCCGGACCCCGGCCCAGGCGGGCGCTGACCAGGTCGCCGACCAGCAGGGCGCGGTCATAGACGTGCAGCGGCCGGGCGCGGTCGTAGGAGATCAGGTTGGTGATATCGACCAGGGCGTTGATCGGCCGCAGGCCGATGGCGCGCAGGCGATCCTGCAGCCACTGCGGCGAGGGACCGTTCTTCACGCCCCGGATCAGCCGGCCGGCGAACACCGGGCAGGCCTCTCCGTCCACCTCGATGCGGATCGGGCAGGGGAAGGCGCCGGGCACGGGCTTGATGTCCGGCGTCTTCAGCCGGCCGAGGCCGGCGGCGGCCAGGTCGCGTGCGATGCCCGCCACGCCGAGCCAGTCGGGACGGTTGGGCGTGACCTCGAAGTCGATGACCGCTTCCAGCCCCAGGGCCACAGCGGCCGGCGTCCCGACAGCCAGGTCGTCCGGCATCTCCATGATGCCGTCGCTCTCCTCGGCCACTTCCAGCTCGCTGGCCGAGCAGAGCATGCCGTTGGAGACGACGCCGCGCACCGGCTTCTCGACCAGGGTGACGCCGAGGCCCGGCACATAGGCGCCGATCGGGGCGTAGACGGTGGTCAGGCCCGCGCGGGCGTTGGGCGCGCCGCAGACGATTTCCTTGCGCCCGTCGACGGTGTCGACCTGGCAGACGCGCAGGCGGTCGGCGTTGGGGTGCTGGACCGCTTCGACGATCTTCGCGACCGTGAAGGCCGCCAGCTTGCTGGCCGGATCCTCGACATGCTCGACCTCGAGGCCGGCCATGGTCATGGCGGCGACCACCGCGTCGGCGTCCGCCTCGGTGTCGAGATGGTCCTTCAGCCAGGAGAGGGTGAACTTCATGTGGCCGGTCCGAGCATCAGGATCTGGTTGAGGAAGCTTTCCGGGCCCGTGTAGCCGATGCCGACCATCTGGCAGCCGCGGAACTCGCAGTCCTGGATCGGGATGGCCCCGACGACCGCGCTGGGCGAGGCCGGCAGCAGCACGAGCGAGCGGATGTCGCCGCCGGGATTGCCGACATCGGTGCCGTCGAAGCGGCAGGCGCCGACGACCAGCACCACGGCCGGACCCTCGACCCGGCAGTTGGTGAAGGTGACGTTGCGGATCGTGTTCTCGCCGCGCGCCATCCGCTCGCGGATCAGGTCGAGCAGCGACACCGCCTGGCGGTCATAGGCGCTGGCCGAAAAGTCGGTCGCGCGCGTCATTCCGGGAGGCATGGGGCCGTAGATGTCGGTCATGGTCTTGTCCTTGAGGTTTGGGCCGGTCGGGCGTCAGCTCAGGCCGGAAGCCGGGTTCGGCGCCTGGAAGGCCGAGAAGCCGTAATGGGCCAGCCAGCGGGTGTCGCTGGAGAACATGTCGCGCAGGTCCGGCACGCCGTACTTGAGCATGCCCAGGCGATCGACGCCCATGCCGAAGGCGAAGCCCTGGTAGACGTCCGGGTCGATGCCGCAGTGGCGCAGGACGTTGGGATGGACCATCCCGCAGCCGAGGATCTCCAGCCAGTCGCTGCCCGAACCGATCTTCAGCTCGCCGCCGGAGCGGTCGCAGCCGACATCCATCTCCGCCGAAGGCTCGGTGAAGGGGAAGTGGTGCGGGCGGAAGCGGGTGGTGACCACGTCGGTCTCGAAGAACCGGGCGATGAAGGTCTCCAGCGTCCACTTGAGGTGACCCATATGGATGCCCTTGTCGATCACCAGACCCTCGATCTGGTGGAACATCGGGGTGTGGGTCGCGTCGCTGTCCTTGCGATAGGTGCGGCCGGGCACGATCACCCGGATCGGCGGCTCCTGGCCGGCGGCGATCCAGGGCGCGGGCGGCGGGCTGTTGGTGCGCCGCATGGTCCGCACCTGCACGGGGCTGGTGTGGGTGCGCAGCAGCTTGCGCTCGCCGTCCTCGCCCGGCTGGAAGAAGAAGGTGTCGTGCATCTCCCGCGCCGGGTGCTTGGGCGGGAAGTTCAGGGCCGTGAAGTTGTGGAAGTCGTCCTCGATGTCGGGACCCTCGGCCACGCCGAAGCCCATCTCGGCGAAGATGGCGACCATCTCGTCCATCGTCTGCATGGTCGGATGCACCCCGCCCTTGCGGCGCGGCGGCGCGGGCAGGGTCAGGTCGACCGCCTCGCGGGCCAGCCGGGCGTCGAGCTCGGCCGCTTCCAGCGCCGCCTTGCGTTCGGCCAGGGCGGAGGCGACCGCGTCGCGCAGGGCGTTGATCGCCGCGCCCTCGGTCTTGCGCTGCTCGGGCGTCATGGCGCCGAGCGTCTTGAGCAGGCCGGACACCGACCCGGACTTGCCCAGGGCGGCGACGCGGATGGCTTCCAGCGCCGCGGCGTCCGGCGCGGCGGCGATCTGGGCGGTCAGGTCGGCTTGCAGTGCGGTCAGGTCAGTCATGGTGGGCTCGTCTAGCGAGGTTGGACCGGTTCGTCATCAATTCCTCCCGTCCTTGGCGACCGCGACCCTTGCTCATGGGCGCAGCGGCGGTTCGATACAGCGCGAAAGGCTCCCTCATCACCGATCACGCTCGCGCAGGCGGGCGTCCACAAGGTGCGTCCTGGAGAGCTCTCGCCGGGTGGCCGTCCCCGGTATGGGCCCCCGCCTTCGCGAGGGCGCACGATGGGTTGGGTGGGCGCCTGCCCGATCCCGTCCCTTCGGAACCGCGCAAACAAAAAGCCCCCCGGCTCGCGCCGGAGGGCTCTTCGATACGTTTGAGGCGGTCAGCCTCGAACCATCAAGCCAGCGCGGCGCGGACCTTGTCGGCGATGGCCTTGAACGCGGCGGGGTCTTGACCGGCGATATCCGCCAGGACCTTGCGGTCGATCTCGATCCCGGCCTCGCCCAGGCCGTGAATAAACTGGCTGTAGGTAAAGCCTTCGATGCGGGCAGCGGCGTTGATCCGCTGGATCCACAGGCTGCGGAAGTTGCGCTTGCGGACCTTGCGGTCGCGGTAGGCGTACTGTCCGGCCTTGTCCACCGCGGCCTTGGCGGCGCGGATGGTGTTCTTGCGGCGGCCATAGAAACCCTTGGCCTGCTCGAGAACCTTCTTGTGCTTGGCGTGGGCGACAACGCCCCGTTTAACGCGAGCCATCTGTCAGCGCTCCTCTTAAAGGCCGTAGGGCAGGTAGGTCTTGATGATCTTGGCGTCAGCCTCGCTCATCACCTTGGTGCCCCGCTGCTGGCGGATGTACTTGCCGTTGTGGCTGATCAGGCGGTGGCGCTTGCCGGCCACACCGGCCTTGAGCTTGCCCGTCGCCGTCAGTTTGAAGCGCTTCTTGGCGCCCGACTTGGTCTTCAGTTTCGGCATTTTGCTCAGGGCCGGAGCCCTGTCCTCTGATAGGTGCAATCAGACCGCCAAGGCATGCCATTTGGCCCGGCGGTCACGAAGGCGGGGCTAGTAGTCCAAACGCGGCGGCAACGCAAGGGCGCAGGCTTGCCCGGACGGCTCGCGGCCCTATCTGCGATCCATGAAACTGAACCAGATCACCGCGCCGGCGCGGAACCTCGCCGCCTCCATCGCCTTCTACCAGCTTCTCGGACTGAGACTTATCGTGCGCAACGATCACTACGCCCGGTTCGAATGCCCGGAGGGCGATGGCGGCGAGCCCGCCACCTTCTCGCTCCACCTGGAGGACGAGGTGACGCCCGGCCAGACGGCGATCTATTTCGAAACCGCCAACCTGGACCGGGAGGTCGAGCGGCTCACCTCCGAGGGTGTCGCCTTCGAGAGCGGCCCGGTCGACCAGAGCTGGCTCTGGCGCGAGGCCTGGACGCGCGATCCGGCCGGCAACCGCATCTGCCTTTACCGCGCCGGGGAGAACCGCCGGTTCCCGCCCTGGCGATTGACGGAGACCGCCTTCGGATGACGCTGATGACCCGCCGCCTCGGACTGGCCGCCCTCGCCGCCGGCCTGGCCGCCGCCTGCACGCCCGCCCGGCTGTTCAACGCCATCACGCCGGAGGACCCGGCGCGCGTCCTGGCGACGGGCGAGCGCTATGGCGAGGCGGGCCGGCAGCAGCTGGACGTCTATGGGCCGCAAGGCGGCGCCCCGGCGGGCGGCGCGCCGGTCGCGGTGTTCCTGTACGGCGGCGCCTGGAACTCGGGATCGCGCGGCGAGTACGTCTGGGCCGGCAAGGCGCTGGCCTCGCAAGGCTTTGTCGCCGTGGTTCCGGACTATCGGCTGACGCCCGAGGTGGCGTTCCCGGCGTTTGTCGAGGACGGGGCGTTGGCGATCCGCTGGATCGTCGACAACATCGGCCGGCTGGGCGGCGATCCCTCGCGCATTGTGCTGATCGGCCACTCGGCCGGCGCCTACAACGCCGCCATGATCGCGCTGGACCCCCGCTATCTGCAGGCCGCCGGCGTCGAGCCCGGCCGCATCAAGGCCTTCGCCGGCCTGGCCGGCCCCTACTATTTCCCCAACCTGGACGGCCCGATCCTGAAGGCGGCGTTCGGCACGGTTCCGGGCGAGGCCTATCAGGCGGTGCGGTTCGCCAGCGCGTCGTCCCCGCCGGCGTTCCTGGCCCATGGCGGCGGCGACCGGACCGTCACGCCGCGCAACACCGAGGGCCTGGCCAAGGCGCTGCGCGAGAAGGGCGTGGAGGTCGAGGCGCACGTCTATCCGGGCCTCAGCCACGCGGACGTGCTGCTGGCCATGTCGCGGACCTTCCGGGCCCGGAGGCCGCTGTGGGACGACATGATCCCCTTCCTGCAGCGGCAGGCAGGGCTTTCATCGGCAGCGAGCTAGCCGGCCAGAATTCAGGCCGGATCGTCCTCCTCGCGGCCGAACCGGAGGATCAGCGACAGGGTCCAGCCATAGCCGGGCTCGCCGTCATGCGGCACGGGGATGGAGGCGACCTCCTCGACCAGCCAACGACCGCCGTGGTTCTGGAAATAGAACTCCAGCAGGCTGGGCTGGCCGCTGTTGAGGAAGCTCGCGGTCACGACGCGGCGGTCGGGACGGCGCCAGACGGTGCGCTCCTCGATGCGCAGGTCGGAGAGGCTCCAGTCCTGGCCGTTGACCCAGAAGTAGAAGTCCAGCCGGCCAAGCTCGCCCTTCGCCTCGCGGCGCTCGTCGGCCAAGGCCTGGCGCAGGGCGGGCGCGAACAGGCTGTCGGGGGGATCGTAGGCGGGAGACAGGTCGCCCGGCGCGCGGTTCTGCTCGACGATGAGCCGACGGTAGACCTCGGCGATGATGGCCGAGGGTGACGACGGGCTCGCCGCCCGCGCGGACAGGCCCGGGCAGATGGCCAGGGCGGCGCTCGCCGCCAGCAGGGTTCGACGATCCAAGCGCGTCTCCTGAAGAAATTTCCGATCGCTGGCAGGCAGGTTGGCGGGGACGACGGAACGGCGAAAGCCCGAAAACGGGGGGATTCGAATGCTGACGCAGGGTGAGATCAGCCTGCTATCTGATCAGTGTTCATATTGCGCTGCATTGAAGAGCGGCGCCAAGATGAGTATATGCAGCCCTCCTCCCCGGCGGGCCTTGTGTGTGGCGGCCCCGCGCTCTGAACCGATCCGAGGTTTTTGACGCCCATGCTGCTGACCATGATGAAGGCCAAGCTGCACCGCGCAACGGTTACCCAGGCCGATCTCGACTACGAGGGCTCGATCGCCATCGACCGCGACCTGCTGGACGCGTCGGGCATCCTGCCGCACGAGCAGGTCGATGTGCTGAACATCACCAACGGCGCCCGGTTCACCACCTACGCCATCGAGGCCCCGCGCGGGTCCAAGGTGATCGGCGTCAACGGCGCCGCCGCGCGCCTGGTGCAGAAGGGCGACAAGGTCATCGTGGTGACCTACTGCCAGATGCCGGCCGAGGAAGCGCGCAACTACAACCCCTCGGTCGTGCTGCTCGACGAGGGCAATGTGGCCAAGCGCGCCGCCTGAGGCGCCTTCGCGGGCTTCAATCGGCGGCCGCTCTGGCGCATGGTGCCGGGATGGAGGTCGCCATGCGCCGGATTCTTGCTTCCCTGATCCTCACCCTGCCGCTTCTGGCGGCCTGTGATCCCAAGCCGGCCGGCGTGAACCCCGACCAGCTGGGCGACGCCATCGGCCGCGCCGTGGGCGAGCCGGCGACCTGTGTGCTGATCGTCGAGCGGCCGAGCGGCAAGCTGCTGTACCGCTATGGCGGGCATATCAACTGCACCCGCGCGCTGCCGTCCTGTGACGGGACCGCGACGATCAACGTCGAGCAACTGGCCCAGCTGGCGGCCAAGGGCGACGAGCGGGCGGTGAGCTGTCCGAGCGGGGCCGACGAGGGGCGGGACGTCGCCTGGGCGGCGGGGCCGATCGAGCCCAGCCCGGGCTCCCGGTACGGCCAGGCCGCCTACGCCGCCATGATGGAAGGCGAGACGGCCCTGCCGGGACGCGAGATCAAGGCCAGGCTGGAGCCGGCCCTGCGTCGCGGGGGGATGTGAGGCGCGGGTTGTCCCCCCGCGCCCCCTGTCTTCACTTCACCAGTTCGAACGTCGCCGAGATCTGGATGCGGACGGCAAGCTCGCCGGCCTCGACCGGGGCGGCCTCGGCCTTGTCCGCGGCGTAGGCCCGCATGGCCATCGGGCGCGGCGGTTCGGGCGCATAGCCGCCGCCTTCGCTCAGGCTGACCAGCCGGGCGACGCGATAGCCGGTGGCCTTGGCGTAGAGGTCGGCCTTGGCCTGCAGGGCCTTGACCGCTTCGAGGCGGGCCGCGTCCTCGGCCGCCTGGGGCTTGTCGATGCCGAAGCTGATGCCGCCGACGTCGGTGGCGCCCGACTTGACCGCCGCGTCGACCGCCGCGCCCAGCCGGTCCAGCCGGCGGACGGTGATCGTCACCTGGTTGGACACGCGATAGCCGCTGAGGCGGGGGGGCTGGTTCTCGACATAGACATACTGCGGCTGGACGTTCAGGCCCGAGGTCTGGATGTCCTTGGCGTCGATGCCGCCGGCCTTCAGCGAGGCGATCACCTGGTTCATGCGGGCGGAATTGGCGCTGAGCGCCTCGCCCGCCGTCGCGGCCTCGGTGGTGACGCCAAGCGTGATGGTGGCCATGTCGGGCGCGCGGCGCACCTCGCCCTCGGCCGACAGGTTCAGGGTGGTGGCGCGGAACAGGGTGTCGGCGGCCGACGGCGGGGCCGACTGGGCCATGGCGGGGGCGGCGGCCGAGGCGGCGGCGCCGGCGACGATCAGCGCCCCCATGGAGGCGGCGCGAACAAGAGCTTTCATAGGGTGATCTCCGACCAGGTTCGGGCCGGTTGATCCGTCCCGTTCAGGCGTTTCTGACAGGTTCAAGCTGAACCGATGCTGTCGCCGCCGTTGGGCGGGAGAAAGGCGAACGCGCGGCGACGAAGGCTCGAACGGGTCGGTCGATCCAGCGTTCCGCCGCCCAGGCCAGCAGGACGGAGGCGGCGACGGCGGCGGTGCAGACCGCCAGCTTGAGCCAGATCGAGGCCTCGGCCGGGGTCAGGTGCTTGGCAAGCACCAGCATCGGGCCGTGCATGACATAGAGGCCGTAGGACAGCCGCCCGGCCCGCTCGCTCCAGACGGCGGCGCGGCCCTGGGGCGACTGGGCGACCGCCAGCATCAGCAGGATGGGGAAGAGGAGATAGACGACCACCAGGTCGAAGAGGGGCGGCACGCCGTAGGGCACGGTGCTGACCAGCACCAGCACGGCCGGGACGAGGATCGGCGGCAGGGGCCGCGAGGGGCGGGGCAGGCGACCCTCGCGCCACAGCCGGTGCAGGAGGATGCCGAGCGGAAAGGCGAAGCCGACCCGCAGGGCGGCCATGCCGAGGTCCAGCCAGCCCGAGGCGGTTCCCGGCTGGCGCACCATGAAGCCGCCGTCGAAGTCGCCGCGTCCCAGGGCGCAGGCCGCCAGCGTGACGCCCATGACGGCGGTGAAGACCGCCAGGCGGGCGGTGGTGACATGGCGGCCGACCGCGCCCCAGGCCAGGTTGCTCCACATCTCGGCCTGCAGCGACCAGAGGGGGCCGTTGATCGGCGAGATCAGCCCGCCGCCGGCCCAGGGGATGAACCCCGCCGCCAGCACGGCGGCCAGCAGCAGCGGCGCCTCGACGATGGTTTTGCCGGCGGCCTGCGCGATCAGCACCGTCGCCAGGCCCAGCAGCAGGCTGGCCAGGCACAGCGGCCAGAGCCGCAGCAGCCGCGCCCGCACGAAGGCGCCGCCCGCTCCGCCGCGCGCCAGGCGCTCGCCGAAGGCGGCCGACAGGACAAAGCCGCTCATCAGGAAGAACAGGTCGACCATCAGATAGGCGTGCTGGACAAGGCCCACCCCGCCCAGGACGGGACCGGCGTGCAGCAGGACGACGAGCCCCGCGGCGACGCCGCGCAGGCCGTCGAGCGCCAGCAGGCGGTTGGCGGGCTGGGTCATGGCCAGGTCAGCTCCGCGCCGGGGCGGGACGGGCCGCCGGTTCGGGCGTGGGGGCCGGCGGGCGCAGGGTGCGCCAGGCGTCGGCGAAGGGCGTCAGCAGGGCGCCGGTGATGGTCTGCTGGGCGGCCGTGACGGGCTCGACGCCGAAGGTGAGGTTGCGCGGGCGCGCGGCCGGAGGCGGATAGTGGGTGCCGAACAGCCGGTCCCAGATCAGCACGAAGCTGCCGAGGTTGGTGCCGAAGTGGGCCGGGTCGGTGGAGTGGTGAATCTGGTGGTGGGCGGGGCTGTAGAAGGTGCGCCCCAGCCAGCCGGGGAAGGTGATCCACATGTGCGAATGCTGCAGGTGGGCCAGCAGGTAGAAGGCGCCCAGCGCCAGGCCGTTGCGCCCGCCGACGACCATCGGATCGGCCGGCCCGCCGAGCAGCTGGTCCAGCACCGCGTTGGTGGTCCCCATGACCACGGCCAGCAGGTTGGCGAAGGCGATGGTCTCCACCGGATGGACGCGGAAGTTGGTCGCCGGGGTGAGCACCTCGGCGCTGTGGTGCACCTGGTGGAAGGCCCAGAGGAAGGGCACGCGATGCAGCAGGTAGTGGATCAGCCAGTAGCTGAACTCCGCCGCCAGGAAGAGAATCGGGGTGGCGATGGCCAGCACCAGCCAGGCCGGCGGCGTCACGGCCAGCGGTCCGCCGAACAGGGCCTCCAGCCCGCCGCCGACCGCCTCGCGCACGGCGCCGCCCGACAGCACGGCCCAGCCGAACAGGCTGACATAGAGAAAGCTGTTGAACAGGAAGAAGCCGATGTCGGTGCGCGTCGAGCGGCTCTTCAGGATGCGGGCCGGCAGCAGGGCGCGGACCAGGGCGCGGGCCTTCAGCGGCGGCCGGCCAGTGGGGCGGCGGCGCACGAGGAACAGGGCGGCGATGCAGAAGGCCACAGCCAGCGACAGCAGCGAGGTGCTGGAGGCCGGCGCGAGGAACAGCCGCGCCAGCTTGTCGGCGGTCGCCGCCGGCAGGGCCTGCAGCCAGATCGTCAGGTTCTCCAAGGTGCGCCGCCCCGAGCTTCTTCGGTCGCGGACACCCTAGCGGGGTCTTGGTGCAGGCTTCCTTAAGCGCGGGCGCTTTGCCGACCGCCCCCGGCATGCTAACCGGCCCTCCCCGCCGGGGGCGCGTAGCTCAATGGTTAGAGCCGGCCGCTCATAACGGTCTGGTTGCAGGTTCGAGTCCTGCCGCGCCTACTCCGCCGGCTGCGGAAACAGCTCCACATGGGTCTCGCCGGAGCGGCCGAAGTAGACGGCGCGGCGGCCCAGCAAGGAGACCTGGTAGCCGGCGCAGCCGGCCGCCTTCACGCGCTCGCAGAAGCCGCGATAGCTGTAGTCCGGGCCGCCGATCTGGGCTTGGCGGATGTTGGCGGCGATCTCGGCTGGGTCGAAGCGGTCGGCGACCTTGGCGGCGGTCGGCTCGCAGGGGACCTCGCAGCTGTCGCCGTCCGGGGCGTAGTAGGTGGCCAGGCTCCGGCGGTAGTCGACGATATAGCCCTCGATCCCGGCCGCGCCGAGGGCGCCGAGGATCTCGGGGAAGCTCCGCTCGCCGGCGTAGGCGCCGGCCATGCAGGCGTGGGCGACGGCGATCTGTTGCGCGTCCATCGGCGCGTCTCCTTGAAGGGCGGGGTCAGTCCAGGGGCGGGCTGGTCAGGTTGCGGCGCTCGGCGATGGCGCGGAGCAGGGCGGCAAGCGTCGCGCGTTCGTCCGGCGACAGGCAGTCGAAGGTCTCGGCGTCGTTGGCGTCGGCCAGGGCGGCGAGGCGGGGCGTCAGCCGCCGGCCCTCGGGGCTGAGCGACAGGCTGTGGCCGCGCCCGTCGTCGGGATTGGCGGTCCGGACCAGCAGGCCCCTGGCCAGCAGCCGGTCGGCCAGCTTGCTGATCGCGCCGCGCGTCATGCCCATGCGTCCGGCGAGCAGGCTGGGCGCCATGGCCTCGACGTCGAACAGCTCGCGCAGCATCACCCACTCGGCCACCGACACCCCGGCGGCGTCGAGCTTGCGTGCGAAGGCGTGGGAGACGTGGTTGGAAACCCGTCGCAGCCAGTAGCCGAGATGGTCGGTGAGGGCAGAGGTCATGGGCGCTCGGTGGTTTCCATGGAAACTATATGGGTGACGGGTTCGCGTCAATCGGCAGGCGGTTCGCTGAACCCCGCCTCAGAAATTCTCGCGAGAATATTCCTACCAGTTTGATAGACTTTAAATGCGCGATGTCTTCCTCCCCTGGCGTCGCGGGTGCGGGGGCGCGGGTCGGCCGGAAGCGGTCGGCCCGCGCAACCCCGGTCGCGGGGACGAGCCCGGAGGCCCTCATGAACGCCATCGTCAGCCAACATCTCTTCAAGGTCGAACAGGTCGAAGGCCTGACCTTCACGCCGGCGGGACCCCTGCTCGGGGCCGAGGTGACCGGGCTGGACCTTCGCCGCGAACTTGATCCGGGCGTGGTGGCCACGCTGCGGGGCGCGCTGAACCGCTACAAGGTGCTGTTCTTCCGGGACCAGGACATCAGCCACGAGGACCATATCCGCTTTGGCCGCTACTTCGGCGAGCTGGAAGGTCATCCGGTCACGGCAACGGTTCCCGGCCACCCGGAGATCCTGCACATCGAGGCCTGGGACGGGCTGAAGATCAATGACCGGACGCTGCCGATCCTGCGGCCCGGCAACAAGTGGCACACCGATGTGACTTTCCGCGAGAAGCCGTCCTTCGCCGGCATTCTGCGGGCGCGGACCCTGCCGCCGCTGGGCGGCGACACCCTGTTCGCCGATACGGCGGCGATCTACGCCGACCTGCCGCCGGACGTGAAGGAGCGGATCGGCCGGCTGCGCGCCGAGCACGACATCCTCCAGAGCTTCGGCTACCGCGTCGACGCCGCCGAACGTGAACGGTTGTCGGCGCTGTTCCCGCCCCGCGCGCATCCGGTGGTCCGCACCCATCCGGAGACGGGCGAGAAGCACCTGTTCGTCAACCACGTCTTCACGACCCGCATCCTCGGCCTGGACGAGGACGACGGCCGGCAATTGCTGGCCTGGCTGCTGGAACGGGTGAAGGCCCCCGAATATCACCTGCGCTTCCGCTGGAGCCCAAACGCCATCGCCTTCTGGGACAACCGCGCCACCCAGCACTACGGCGTCCTCGACTACTGGCCGCACCAGCGTGTGGTCGAGCGGGTCACGGTGGCGGGGAACGACAGGCCGTTCTGATCCCCGCCCCGCCCCGCCTTGACTCTCCGCCCGGCCGCCTCACTCATGGTTGCAGGGGAAGGGGCGATCCATGGCGATCTCGGACGAATGGTGGCGGGGCTGGTGGGAAGCCGACTATTCGTGGGACGGCCTGGCGCGGCAGAAATGGGACGGCTGGGTCCGGCCGGCGGACGGCGGGCCTTGCCGGCGCAAGGAAGACGGCGTCGAGGGCGAGCCGGCGACGCTGCAGGATCACTTCCGCGACTGGCTGGGGGGCGAGCCAGAACTGTTCGAGAGCCCGGACGGCTCGGTGCGGTTCACGCGGCTGCACCTGCCGCTGGCCTGGCGAGACGGAACGTCGACGGGGAAGGCGGACTGGGGGAAGGCTGAGCGCGGCCGCCTGATGGCGATGGTTCGGCGGCTGAACGAGATGGCGCTCGCGCAGGAGCCTCCGTCCCCGGCCCGCCTCAACGGATCTGTTCTCCTGGACTTCGATGTGAACGACCTGGGCCATCCCGCCGACCCGCGAAAGGATGGCCGGATTCCCGTGGCCCTTAGTCTCGAACGTGCCGCGTTCGTAGGGAACGTCTGGTTCAACAACGCCGCCTTCTCAGGCGCCGCCATCTTTAACAACGCCGCCTTCTCAGGCGCCGCCAAGTTTAACAGCGCCGTCTTCTCGGGGTTTGCCAGGTTCGGCAGCGCCACCTTCTCAGGGGACGCTAGATTCAACAACGCTGCCTTCTCAGGCGGTGCCAACTTTATGGGCGCCGCCTTCTCAGGGAACGCCTGGTTCAACAGCGCCTCCTTCTCAGGGGACGCCTGGTTCGACAGCGCAGACTTCTCAGGGGACGCTTGGTTCGACAGCGCAGCCTTCTCAGGGGACGCCACGTTCGACATCGCAGCCTTCTCAGGGAACGCCGCGTTCGACAGCGCAGACTTCTCGAGGGACGCCACGTTCGACGGCGCCGCCTTCTCAAGGAACGCTAGATTCAACAACGCTGCCTTCTCTGGGAAGGCCAGGTTCAACCGCGCAGCCTTCTCAGGGGACGCCAGGTTCGAAAGCGCCGCCTTCTCAGGAGACGCCAGGTTCGACCGCGCAGTCTTCTCAGGGAACGCCTGGTTCGACCGCGCAGCCTTCTCTGGGAACGCCAGGTTCGAAAGCGCCGCCTTCTCACGGAACGCTAGGTTCAACAGCGCAGCCTTCTCACGCGACGCCTGGTTCGACAGCGCCGCCTTCTCAGGGAACGCCAGGTTCAACAGCGCCGCCTTCTCAGGGAACGCCAGGTTCAGCAGCGCCGCCTTCTCAGGGAGCGCCAGGTTCAACAGCGCCGCCTTCTTCTCGAACGCGAATCTGTCCGGAGTCTCGGAGCCGACCGACAGGAAGGAGGAGCGGCAGGCGGTGAGGATCCCGGCCGAGGGCGGCGAGAACCAGTTTGAAATTATTACTCCGGCGGGCCCACTGCCGCGTGCGAGTCGCAGTTTCCAGACGCTCGATTTTTCGGGTGTCGCAGTTCTGGGAGACGCCGACCTTTCCAACCGCGACGTTCTGACGGGGGCGAAGTTCAAATCCACTATGTTTAGGGGGCGGGCTCTGTTCCATGGCTCCCGACTCCACCAAGGCGTCCTGTTGGATCACAAGCAGTTCGATACAGTCCTGTCGGACGAACCATCGACAACCGGTCTGGAGTCGCATCGGACCGCCCTGAAGGGAGCGGTTTGCGTCGGCGCGGCGCGGCTGATCGATGGGTGGCAGCGGACCGAACGTACTCGGAGAGCGCGGGCGGTGCAGTGGGCGGAAGTTCGTGAGGGCATCGCCAACGACCGCCTTGGCTTGGTTGTCAAGGCTGGCGCCCCCCGGTCGGGGATTTTGCCGGAGGGCATCTACGGGATTGCCAAAGTTCTCGAAGACAACTGGCCGGCCATTCTGGCGGCGCTGGAGGAGGACCGCCTGAAGAACCGCCCGCCGAAGGGCGACGAACGCGACCTCTGGCTTCGCAATGTCGAAGCCGACTTCCGCACCCTCAAGCTGGCCATGGAAGACAAGCGGGAGCGGATCAGCGAGGGGGAGTTCTTTCGGCTGGAGCTGGAGGCGCGGCGGCGGCGGGGGGACATTCCGTCGTGGGAGCGGTGGGCGTCGGGGGCCTATCGGTTGTTGGCCAACTATGGCAACTCGCTGCGGCGGCCGTTCGTGGGGCTGGCGATCCTGTGGGCGGCGTCGGGACTGGTGTTCCTTGGGCTGGGCGAGGGGCTGGACCGGCTGGCGCCGATTGTCACGACCTCGCACGCCCAGATCAGCGCCGACTGCCAGCGGATGATCGTCGAGAACCAGATCGGGGCCGGCGCCTCGGCGGCGTTGAGCGAGGCCTGCGCGGCTTCGCTGGGACCGGAGGGGGCGGCGAAGGCGTCCCTGGCCACGCCGGCAGTGCGGGCTTCGGACGATCTGAGATGGGCGCGGCTGGAGGATATGGCCAGCGCCTACACCTTTGCCTGGAACAACATCTTCCGGCCGCTGTCGGCGTTGAGCGCCGAGGGGGTGGCGCCCTATGAGCCGAGCTGGGCGTCGGCGGTGCTGTATGGCTATGGGCCGGGCTGGGGGCTGCTGGTGCGCTTTCTGGCGACGGTGCAGTCGCTGATCGCCATCGTCATCATCTTCCTGCTGGCGCTGGCCATCCGGCGGCGGTTCCAGATTTCCTGAGGCGGTTGGGCCAGGTCGCCTGACCCATGGCCGGCCGGAGTCCTTGCTGGTCGCGCGTTTGATCCGATAGCCGGTTCCCACCTATCGGAACGCAGAGTCCCTTCTGGTCGCGCGTTTGATCCGATAGCCGGTTTCCACCTATCGGAACGCGCTTACGTCTGACAGGCGATCATCCCCGCCGTGGCGATCACCGTCTCCCAGCCTTCGGCATCGCGGTACTGGACCGAGGCCTGGCGGACGACGGCGCCGCCGAGGAGGCCGGTGGCGGGTTCGGCGCGGATGGTGACGGTCAGGGTCAGGCCATTGCCGGTGAAGGTCTGGGTCTCGTACTGGCCGAAGGCGACCTCACCGTCCCAGGCGGTCAGCGGCAGGTCGAGGGTCTTGCCCTTGTAGCTGACGCGGGCGACGCCCGGGTTCTGGACCGCCATCAGGATCAGCCGGGGCGGGGTGGTGCGGGCCCAGAGGAAGAGGCCGCACTGGCCGGGCGCGAGGATCTGCGGCGGCAGGGCGGCGAAGGGCACGCCCTGGTCGTTGGGGGCGGGGGCCTTTTGCGCCTTCTGGGCGCGGGCCGACTGGGCGAGGGCCGGCTGGGGCGCGGCGGGCGCGAGGGCGAGGGCCAGCGCCAGGGCGGCGGTCAGCCCCGTGGCGGCGACGCGGCGGCGGGGAGAGGCGAGAGCGGTCATGGCCGTCCTTCCGAGATGCGGCGCCAACGATCGCCGTCCTGGGTGAAACCGGAGGCCGCCAGCCCGGCGCCAAGCGCGGGGTCGGCGGGGATGAGGTCGATGCGGCTCTTCCAGCCGCCAGAAATGTTCAGCACCACCTCGCCCTCGGCGCGCAGGCCCTCGGCCTGACCGGCGAGGGGCAGCACCCAGTCGGCGCCCCGGCAGACGGGCGTCCCGGCCAGCGTCATGGGCCGGGGCAGGGCGCGGGTGGCGCCGATGCGGGCCTCGATGCGGCCGCCGGCCTTGAGGCAGCGGCCCTGGCCGAACTGGGCCGAGACATCGCGCAGGGAGGCCTCGCCGGCGAGGCCGCCGCCGGCCAGCCCGAGGGCCGACAGGGGCAGGCGCCCTTCGGCCCCCTCGATGCCCATGCGGCGACCCTGGCGGATCAGCCGGGCGCGGCCGGTGAAGCCGCCCTTTGCCCGGGCGTCGAGGCGCAGGGCGCCGGTCAGCAGGGCCAGCGGATCGACCGAGACGCGGGCCTCGTCGATCAGCAGACCGCCCAGCCGAAGGTCGGTCAGGGTTCCGCCCAGCAGGCCGCCCTCGACCTTGCCGGCCGACACCGCCCTGGCCGGGGCGGACCAGGCGAACAGGGCCGACAGGGGCGTGAACAGGCCAAGGCAGAGGGCGAAGGCGGCGACGAAGATGGCCGCGAGCTTCCAGGGGCTCATGGGGCGGCCCTCGCCAGGGTGATCTGGGCGTCCAGCAGGCCGCCCTCGGTGCGGGAGGCGGTCAGTTCGGCGACGCTGACGCCCTGGCCCCGGGCCAGGGTGGTCAGCCAGCCCATCATCACCGGCGCCTCGACCCCTTCCAGCCAGACGGTGATCGCCCCGCCGGCTTCCTCGCGGCGACGGTCGATGACCAGGCCCGCAGGGCCGGCGGTCTCGTCCAGCAGGGCGCCGAGCGGCTTGCGGGCGCCGGCGGCCGCGGCGCCCGGCAGGGAGCCGGCCTGGCGGGCGGCTTCCAGTTCGGCCAGCCGGGCGGCGGCGCGGTCGGCGCGGGTTTCCGCCGCCTCGGACCAGCCCTTCAAGGGGGCGACGAGGCCGTACCAGCCGCCGACGGCCAGCACGGCCACAGCCATCACCGCGACCAGCATCCTCTCGCGCGGCGACCAGCCGGCCCAGCGGCCACGCAGGGATTGGATCAGGTCGTTCATCGGGCGGCGCTCCGGATGATGAGGTCGGAGGTGATGGCGCCGTTGTCGGTCACCGTGCTGTCCTCGGTCAGGGCCAGGCCCGCCTCGGCGGCGGCGGCCTTGAGGACCTCCATGTCCGAATAGTTGGCGTAGGCGATGGTAGCGCGAAGGGCCCCGTCGCGGCCCTGGACAAGGGTGTCCAGCCGAATGCCGCCGGCGGTCTCCAGGGTGCGGAACAGGGCGGCGGTGGTCGTCAGGAAGCTGTCGGCCGAGCGGCGGGCGTCGATCTGGCGCAGGACGAAGGCGGCGGGATCAGCCTCGCCCCGCGCGGCGGGGGCCATGGCGACGGCGCGGGCGGCCGCCCGATCCTCCAGCGACCAGGCGCGGCCCTGCTGGCGGGCGACATCGGCCAGCAGCAGGACGAGCGGCGAGACCAGCACGAGACCGGCCAGGACCAGGGCGCGGCGCCAGCCGCCGTCCGCCTGCCGCGCCGCGCCGGGGGCGAAGGCGCCCTGCAGCAGGTTGACCGGCGGGGCCAGGGCGCCTCGGGCCAGGAGGGCGGCGCTGTCCAGCGGCCCGGTGGCGCGGGGCAGGCGCTCGCCCAGCACCGCTTCCAGAAGGTCGGCCTCGCCGGACAGGGCGTATCCCTGGCCGCGCACGGCCAGCAGGGGGCCGAAGCGGACGCCGACCAGGCTGTCGTCCTCCGGCGGCGGCAGGATCAGGTGGTCGGGCGAGACGAGGTCCGGCCGCACGCCCAGGAAGGCGGCCCGGTCCAGCCAGCCCCGCAGCCGGCCGGCGTCGACCACGACGGTCAGCCGGCCCGCCGGCTCGCGCTCGCCGACGGCGATGTGCTGGGCCTCGCTCGCGGCCGCCAGGGTTTCTTCCAGCATGAAGCCGGCGGCCGAGCGGGCCTGGGCGTCGCTGGCGGCCGGCAGGTCCAGCCAGCGGGCGACCGCCTCGGCCCCCGGCACGACCAGGATGGTCCGGCCATCGGTCCAGGCGGCCGCCTCGCCCTCGCGCAGCACGTCATAGCGGGCCACCTCGCCGCCTTCGGTCTCGAGGACCTCGGGCTGGCGTTCGGGATCGGCGAAAAGGATGACAAGGCGGGTGAGGCTCATTCGTCCAGGGTCCAGCGACGGGCGACCAGGCGAACGAGATCGCCGGACGGGGTTTCGAACAGGGCGGTCATGCGCGCCTCGCTGTCGGCGAGATCGACCCGCGCCTCGAGGGTGAAGTAGCGGCTGCGCAGTTGAAGCTGGGACCGGGCCGGGGCGTCCAGCGGGGTCTGGGCGAACGCCGGCAGGGCCCAGAACTCGGCGAGATCGTCCCAGCCGCTGGCTGGGCGAGCGGCCAGGGCCGAGCGGGCGTTGGCCGGCGGGACCTGTCCATCGGTGATGGCGGTGATCAGCAAGGCCCGCTCAGGGTCTAGGGTGTTGATGTTGATCGGCGACAGGTCGGTGGTCGGCAGGGCGCAGACCCAGGGACGGAGTCTGGCGTAGACCTCCGGGGTGAAGCCCCGGACGGCGCGCAGTTCGCTGACCTCGGCCAAGGGAACGCCGGCGGTGCGGTAGGGGCGGGGGCCCTGGACATAGCCGTCGTCCTCAAGCCCCGGTCCGCCGACGGCGTTGGTGTCGATCCAGTCGGCCAAGGCCTCGGCCAGCAGTTCGGGCGAGGCGACGCCCAGCGCCTCCAGAAGGGCGGCGAACTGGCGCACGCCTGCCTCGCGCCGCACGAAGGGCTCGCCGCCGCCGGCCAGGGCGACGCTGTTGAGGTTGAAGCAGCCGGTCCCGTCGCGGACCGTGGCCAGGATGACGCCCTGTTCGACCGGGAAGCTGACCGGCCGGCCGTTCCAGCCGCCTTCGAGGGTGGTGCGGGCGCTGTCGCGGTCCAGCAGCCGGCTGATGCGGGCGCGGGCCAGGGCCTCGGCGCCGAGCGCGAAATACTGCGCCTGGCCGCCGGCCTGGGCATTGAGCGTGCGGCGCAGGCCGAACCGGATGTCGTCCATCACCCCGACGGCGATGGCGGCCATGACCGCGACCATCAGCAGGACGGTCAGCAGGGCGACGCCCCGCTCGTGCGGCTTCATGGGTAGCTTTTGGGGCAGCTTCTGGGGCGGCTTGATCGGCGGGCTCATGGCGCCTCGCCGGTGGTCAGGAAGAGCTGGGTGACCTGGCCGACGCCGTCCAGCGACAGCTCCAGCCGCACGGCCTGGGGCAGGGCGGTTTCGGGAACGCCCTTCCAGCTGGCCTGCCAGGCGCCGCGATACAGGAAGGCGACCCGCGCCTGGCGGACACCCTCGACCAGAACCAGCGGGGGCCCCAGCGGGGCGCCGTCGAGGGCGGGGCGGGCCCGCCGCTCCAGCCGGCCCTCGACCAGCCGGTATTCGACATATTGCATCGAGGCGCGGCCGGCCTGGTCGGGGTTTTCCCAGCCGCGCCGCACCAGCACCAGCAGGCGGTCCGGCTGCCCGCCCCAGGGATCGCCGCCGATGAAGGAGGCCAGGGCCTGCTGGCCGGTCGCGTCGCGGGTCAGCCGGCCGGCGGCCTGGCCGAGGTCCGTCCGGATGACAGCGCGAAGGCGCTGGAAGTCGGAGAACTGCTCCACTCGGCTCTTGACCGCGCGCTGGCTGGTCAGGGTCCCGCCCATGACCGCCGCCCCGGCCGCGGTCAGGATGCCGAAGATCATCAGGGCGGTCAGCATCTCGACCAGGGTGAAGCCGGCGCGTCTCATGCGCGGCTCCGGAAGACGGTCAGGGCGGCGGCGGGACGGCGCTCGGCGTCGACCACCACGATGTCGATGCGCAGGATGTCCGGATCGGCGGTGCGGCTGACCTGCCGGGTCCACAGCCAGGTGCGGTCGCCGGCCCGCTCGGTCCCGGCGCTGGTTCCGAGGGTTGGCGCGCGGGGCGCGGTCAGGGCCTCGACCGCCCGGTTCTCGGCCACCACACCGCCCAGGGCCGCCGCCTCGATCCGGCCGGCGGCGCGCAGGTTCTGGCTGGACAGGCTGACCAGGGCCAGGGCGGCGATGCTGAAGATCGACAGGGCGACCAGCATCTCGATGAGGGTGAAGCCCTCGCGGCGGCGGGCTCTACCTGGCATCGAAGGTCACCGTGCCGGCGGCGTCGACGGCGATGCGGACGCTGGCGGCGTCTCGGCGAAGAACGACCTGGGCGGGGGTGGCGAGGCCGGTCGGATCGAAGTCCATCCGTTCGAGGTCATCGGTTCGTTCGGCGCGGGTGCCCGGCTCCCAGGCCACGGCGCGGAAGTGGCCGTCCTCCAGAGGCGACCAGGCGCCGGCCCGGTGATGCTGGAAGGCATAGCCTCGGTCGGTGAAGGTCACCGCCACGCCCCGGCCGGTCAGGATGGCTTCTTCCTGGGCGCGCTTGAGCCGGGCGGCGAACCGCTCGCCCTCCGAGGCCAGGGTGGTGGTCCCGCTGGGGATGGCCACGACCACGACAGCCGCCATCAGGCCGAGAATCGCCACCACGACCATCAGCTCGATCAGGGTAAAGCCGCCGCGCCGGGCCGGCGCGTCAGTCCCAGTTGCCGATGTCCGCGTCATCGCCCTCGCCGCCTTCGCGCCCGTCGGCGCCGAGACTGTAGATGTCGAACCGGCCGTGCTGGCCGGGGATCCGGTACTGGTAGGGATTGCCCCAGGGATCGTTGGGCAGCCGCTTGATGTAGCCGCCTTCGCGGTAGCGGGCGGCGGGGACGCCGGCCGGGGCGGTCACCAGGGCCTGCAGCCCCGCTTCGCCGGCCGGGAAGGCGAAGGTGTCCAGCCGATAGCTTTCCACCGCCTGCTCAAGGGCGGCGATGTCGGCCCGCGCCTTCTCGCGCATGGCCCGCGCCTGGCTGGGCAGGACGTTGATGACCACCACGGTGGCCAGCAGGCCGAGGATGACGACGACGACCATCATCTCCATCAGGGTGAAGCCCGCCTCACGGCGGCGGCGTTCGGCTTGCTTGATGTCGTCTTCGGACATGGCGGGCTCCTCCCTCAGCCGAGGGCCAGGGTGTTGAGCTGCAGGATGGGCAGCAGGATCGACAGGACGATGGTCGCCACCACCGCCCCCATGATGATGATGATCGCCGGCTCCAGCAGGCTGAGGGCGGCGGCGGTGAAGGTGTTGAACTCGCGTTCGAGGTAGTCGGCGGCCCGGCTGAGCATCAGTTCCAGCCGGCCGCTGCTCTCGCCGCTGGCGGTCATGTAGAGGAGCACGGGCGGGAAGACGGCGGCCTTGCGCATGGCCGCCGACAGGCCGGCGCCCTCGCGCACGGCGGCGGCCATCTCGTCCATGGCCTGGCGCAGGACGGTGTTGCGCACCGTGCGGGCGGTCAGCACCAGCCCCTCAAGCACCGGCAGGCCGCTGGCCAGCATGGTGGCCAGGGTGCGGGCCAGTCGGGCGGCGTGGACCTCCTTCAGCAGCCGGCCGAGGATGGGGGTGCGCAGCAGGGCGCCATCGACGGCGCGCCGGAAGCCCGGCCGGCGCAGGCCCTGGGCGAAGGCGAGCGCGCCGAGGGCCAGGACGATGGCGGCGAGCCAGCCGTAGGTCTGCAAGGCTCCGGAGATGCCTATGATGATCCGGGTCAGTAGCGGCAGGGCCTGGCCCATGCTGTCGAACTGTTCGACCACCCGGGGAACGACGAAGGTCATCAGCGCGATCACGACCAGCACGGCGGTGGCGGCCAGGGCGATGGGGTAGACGAGCGCGGTGACAAGTTTGGCGCGCACGGCCTGCTGTTGCTCCAGGAGGTCGGCCAGCCGCTCGAGGATGGCGGGCAGGGACCCGGACGCCTCGCCGGCCGAGACCATGGCGCGGTAGATGGGCGGGAAGCTGGGCGCGGCGCGGCCCATGGCCTCCGACAGGCGGAAGCCTTCGCGCACCCCGCCGTGGACCTGGCGCAGGATGTCGCGGACGCGGGTCTGGTCGGCGTTCTGGGCGATGGCCCGCAGGGCCTCTTCCAGCGGGGCGACCGAGACCAGGGTGGCGAGCTGGCGGGTGACCAGGGACAGGTCCCTGGACGACAGCCGGGGCCGGTTCAGGTTGGCCAGCAGGCCGCCGAGCCCGCTGGCGGGAGCTTCGGCGTCGTTGGCCGGGGTCAGGCGGACGGGGGCCAGGCTGCGGCGGACCAGGATCTGGCGGGCCGCGCCTTCGTCGGCGGCGCGCAGGACGCCGGTGCGGGCGCCGCCGGAGCGGTCGAGGGCCAGGTACTCAAACGCCGCCATGCACCAGCTCCGGGCCGGGGGCAGGGGCGGCGCCCTCGACGCGCTGGCGGGTGACGCGCAGGACTTCCTCCAGCGTCGTCTGGCCCTCCAGCACCAGCGCGCGGGCGCTGGCCGCAAGGTCGCCGGTTTCGGCGAGGCCGGCGCGAGCCAGGGCCTCCTCGTCGCCATCGGCGCCGATCAGGCGGCGGACTTCGTCGGTGATGGCCAGGGCCTCGAAGATGCCGACGCGGCCGGCATAGCCGGTGTGGTTGCAGGCCTCGCAGCCGGCGGTCCGCCAGAGCGTCTGGCCCTCGGCCACCTCGAGAAGCCGCGCGGCGGCGGCGTCGGCCGGCCAGGGCTGGCGGCAGTGGGGGCAGAGGCGCCGCACCAGCCGCTGGGCGACGACCAGACGCAGGGTGGAGGCCAGCAGGAAGGGCTCGACGCCCATGTCGCGCAGGCGGGTCACGGCGCCGGCGGCATCGTTGGTGTGGACCGTGGAGAGCACCAGGTGGCCGGTCAGGCTGGCCTGGACGGCGATCTGGGCGGTCTCGCTGTCGCGGATCTCGCCGACCATGACCACGTCGGGGTCCTGGCGCAGGATGGCGCGCAGGCCGGCGGCGAAGGTCATGCCGACCTTGGCGTTGACCTGGGTCTGGCCGACGCCCTGGACGGCGTATTCGACCGGGTCCTCGATTGTCAAAATATTACAGGCCGTCGTGTTCAGCAGACCGAGGCCGGCGTAGAGGCTGGTGGTCTTGCCCGACCCCGTCGGGCCGGTGACCAGCACGATGCCGTGCGGCTCGCGCACCGCCGCCTCGAACCGCCGCAGGATGGCCGGGGTCATGCCGAGGTCCGACAGCCGCAGGCCGGCCTGGTCCTTGTCGAGCAGGCGCAGCACCACCCGCTCGCCGACCCGGGCGGGGAGGGTGGAGACGCGGACGTCGAGGCTCTTGCCGCCCAGCGCCAGGGAGATGCGGCCATCCTGGGGGATGCGCTTCTCGGCGATGTCGAGCCGGGCCATGACCTTGATACGCGAGACCAGCAGCGGGGCGATGCGCTGGGGCAGGCGCAGGATTTCCCTGAGCACGCCATCGATGCGGAAGCGGACGACGAGGGCCTGCTCGAAGGGCTCGACATGGATGTCCGAGGCGGACAGCCGCACCGCTTCGGCGATGACGCCGTTGATCAGCCGGATGACCGGGGCCTCGTCCTGGGGATCCAGCAGGTCGGCGGTCTCGGGCAGGTCGTCCAGCAGGGACTCGAGGCCGCCGGCCATCTCGACGCTGTCGGCGCTGGAGGCCGACAGGCCCTCGCCGGCGTAGACCTCGGAGAAGCGCCGGTCGAAGGCGGCGGGGGCCAGGCGCTCGATCTCCAGGGGGCGGCCAAGCACCCGGCGGGCCTCGATGAGGGCGGCCGGATCGGCGCCCTCGCGCAGGGCGACGCGGGCGGTCTCGCCCATGGCGAGCAGCAGCACGCCGGCGCGCTTGGCGAAGCCGTAGGAGAGGCCGGGATCGCTGAGCGTCAGCATCAGGGGCGTCCTGGTGCGGGGGGCGGCGCGGCTTGGGGCGCGGCGGGCGGCGGGCGCGGGACGTTGGGCGGGGCGGCGCCCATGTAGTCGATGACCACCTCGTCCAGGGCGTTGGTCCCGTCGCGGCGGGTCAGGGGCGGGGCCTGGCGCAGGCGCTCGTAGCGGGGGCCGGTGACGGCCTGGGCGTCCTCGCCGTTGCGGATGATCTTGGGCCGCAGGAAGATCATCAGGTTGGTGCGCTTGCCGGTGCGGGCGCGGCTCTTGAACAGCTCGCCGACGATGGGCACGTCGCTGAGCAGCGGGGTGCGCTCCAGCGAGATGGTCTCGTCCTCCTGCAGCAGGCCGCCGAGCACGACGATGGCGCCGTCGTCGACGACGGCGGTGGTCTCGATGACCCGCTTGTTGAGGATCAGCTCGGGCGAGTTGGTCGAGACCGTGCCGGCGATGGCCGAGACTTCCTGCCGGATATAGAGGGTCACCCCGCCGCCGGCGTTGATCTGCGGCTTGACGGTCAGCTGGATGCCGACGTCCTGGCGCTGGATGGTGCGGAAGGGGTTGGAGTTGGCGTCGCCCAGCACCTCGCCGGTGGTCACCGGCACCTCCTGGCCGACCATGATGCTGGCCTCGCGGTTGTCGAGGGTCATGATCGAGGGGGTGGACAAGAGCTTGGAGCCGGCGTCGGAACGCACCGCGTTGATGATGAAGCCGAACAGGGTGTCGCCGCTGAGCGTGCCGGTGACCGCCCCCAGGGCGCCGTTGGTGCCCAGCAGCGAGCTGAGCGCGGTGTCGCGCAGGGTGGCCAGGAGGTCGGAGTCCTCCGGCAGGGTGTTCTCGCCGATGATGGCGCCGGTCAGGGCCAGGATGTTGGGGCCGGTGTTCGAATAGGTGGTGGCCGCGAAGGGCACGTTGCCGCCGGCGCCGCCGAGGATGGTCTGGACGCCCAGACGCTGGGCCGTCTCGTCGGAGACCTCGACGACGATGGCCTCGACCAGCACCTGCTCGCGGCGCACGTCGAGCTGGCGGATGACTTCGGCCAGCATGCGCTGGGTCTCGGGCGGGGCGCTGATGATCAGGGCGTTGGCGCCGGGATAGCGGGTGATGGTGGCCCGGCGCTCGCCGGGCTGGGCCGGGGCGGCGGCGGTCTCCGGGGCGGCGGCCGCGCCGGAGGTCGAGGTCGTCCGGGTGGTCGTCGCCGCCTGGCTGGGAGTCTGGCCGACCAGCTGCTGCAGCACCGGCAGCATCTCCTCGGCGTTGGCGTGCTGCAGGAAGACGACGCGGATGTCGCCGTTCTCCTCGGCGCGGCGGTCGAGGTCGGCGATGATCGGCAGCAGGCGGGCGATGGCGTCCGGATCGCCGCGCAGGACGATGGAGTTGCTGCCGTCGACGGCGACGACAGAGACGGCGCCGCGTACGGGCTTGCCGTCGGGACCCGGGGCCGAGAGCAGTTCGGTGATGACGGCGGCGATCTCGCGGGCCGAGCTGTTGCGCAGGGAGACGGTCTGGACCGCCGAGCGGTCCTGGTCGATCTGGGCCACCAGCCCGGCGACGCGCCGGACGTTGTCGGGATAGTCGGCGACGACCAGGGTGTTGCCGCGCGGATTGGCGCTGACCACGCCCTGGGGGCCGACCAGCGGCTTGATGGTCTCGGCGGCGGAGGCGGCGTCGATGGTGCGCAGGCGGAAGACCTGGGTGACGAAACCGCCCCGGCTGGAGCTGGCCTGGCGGGCGGCGTTCTCGGCCGGTTCGATCCGCCAGGTCCCGGGGCCCACCGGCACGGCGACGTAGTTGTTGGCCCGCAGGGTGGCGAGGAAGACCTCGAACAGCTCGGCCTTGGTCAGCGGGCCGTCGCTGGCCACCGAGACGCTGCCCTTGACGCGCGGGTCGATGATGAAGGTGTAGCCGGTCGAGCGGGCGACATCCTGGATGAAGGCCCGGATGTCGGCGTCCTGGACATTCAGCACCTGGGTCTGGGCCAGGGCGGCGGGGGCCGGCGCGCCGGCCAGGCCGACGGCGAGGATCGCGGCGAACGCGGCGGATCGGAAGAGCTTCCTCACGGGGCGCGAATCCTCAGTTGTCGGCATTGGGGAAGAACAGGCGGCTGGATGCGCCGCCGCGCGAAAGGACCACGTGGTCGGACTGGACCGAGCGCAGGGTCACGCCGGGCGCGATGGTCTCGCCGACTGCGTAGGAGGCCTGTTTGCCGTCGGGCGTGCCGATGATGGCCGAGCCCTGGCCGTCGCCGCCGGCGCGCACGCCGTAGAGACGCAGGCCATCGCCCGTGGAGGCCGGCCCCGCGGCGGCGGCGTCGCCGATGAAGGGGTTGAAGCGGGTCAGGACGGTGAGGTCCGCCTGCGGGCCGGCCGGGGTCGGGGCGGCGGGCGGCAGTCCGGGCGCCAGCAGCACCCAGGCCAGACGAGCCGCCTGGGCCGCCAGCAGCAGCACGAGCACGACTTCGATGATGGTGCGGTAGGGCGCCAGGCCCTCGAGCCCGGACGCCGGTCGCGTCGAACCCGACACTGGCTTCCCCGATTGGTGCGATGACCCTCGGTGCGTGGGGTTAGTCCCGCCGTGCCGCAGGACGGTGACACCTGGGTGACGTTCCGATGACAAACGCTCCCCACCCGGATCGAGTGGGGAGCGCCAAGTTGGATCCGTCCGGGGAAGCTGACGGATCGGAGGGATCGAGGGAAAGCTAGAAGCGCGCCGTCAGGCTGAACGAGAAGCTGCGGCCCAGGTCGTAGGTGTTGGTGTCGACGCGGCCGCCGCCCAGTTCCTGGAACTCCTCGAAGTCCTCGCCCAGCAGGTTCCGCGCCTCGAAGCCGAACTCCATCTCCCGGCCCATGACCGTGAAGCCCTTGCGGTAGGTGAAGTCGACGATGACGCCCGGGTCCTGGATCAGGTCGGGGAAGCCGGTCCGGCCGCGGGCGGAGATCCGCTCGGAGACGTAACCGATGAGGAGGGTCGCCTGGGACTGGGCGTTGTCGTCCTCCCAGCCGAACTGGACGTTGAACAGGTGCTCGGACTGGCCCTGAAGCTGGTCGCCGTCGGTCACGTAGTCGGTGGCCGGACGCGAGGCGCCCAGGCCCGACAGCGGGTAGACGACATCGCCGGCCTCGACCTGAACCTCGGACTGGGTCCAGGTGTAGTTGGCGGACACCAGCCAGCGCTTGTCGCTGAAGAAGGACGCCTCGAAGGGCAGGTCGAAGTAGGCCTTCACGTCGATCTCGGCGCCGTAGAGGATGGCCTTGGGCGCGTTGAGGAAGGTCGTCTGGAGGTTCGAACCGCCCTCGTTGACGATGGTTTCGACCGGCTTGTCGATGTCCTTGTAGAAGACGCCGACGGTGAAGGACTGCCCGGTGTTGAAGTACCACTCGTAGCGGGCGTCGAGGTTCAGCAGCTCGGAGTCCACCAGGTAGGGATTGCCGATGTAGAGCCGGTCATTGTCCGGATCGAGGTAGGCCTGCGGCGCCAGCTCGCGGAACTGCGGACGGGCGATGGTCTTGCTGACGCCGAAGCGCAGCTGCATGTCCTCGTAGAAGTTCCAGGTCACCGTCGCGGCCGGCAGCCAGTACTGGTTGTCGAGCGGCGCGGGGGCGGGCAGGGCGCCGCCGCCGAAGATGTCGAAGGGCGTCACCGACTGGGTGGCGTCCTCGTAGCGGACGCCGACCGCCACGCGCAGCAGCGGGATGACCTCGGCGTCCACCTGGAACCAGGCGGCCTTGCTTTCCAGAGCGGCCTTGTAGGCTGCCGCGCCGTCGGCGCCGGTGGTTTCGCGCAGGGTGAACAGCAGCGGCCCGATGTTGAAGTCGGACAGCAGGTAGTCCACCCGGCTGTTCTGGACATCCACCGGGATGGCGTTGTTCAGCGCCAGGAAGCGGAATTCGCGCTGAACGGCGGCGCGGTTGTTGTCCATCCAGGCGACGCCGCCCGAGAAGATGATGTCCCGCTCGTCCGACAGGGCCAGGGTGTAGTAGCCATCGACGCCGAAGCTGGCGACGTCATCCTCGACCTCGCCGAAGCGGGTGTAGTTCTGCTCGGACGAGCCGTTGTGGAAGTACTCGTCCGCGTCACGCCGGCCATCGCCGTTGGTGTCTTCCCAGCGATACCGGATGCCCTTTTCGTAGGGCGCGTTGCGCGCGGTGCGGGCGAAGGCGCCGCGCCAGCTGACGCGGAAGTCGCCGAACTCGCTGTCGCCGGCGAGCTGGGTGCTGATCAGGCTGCGCTCGAACCACTCGGTGTAGTCGTCCCGCACGAGGCCCTGGCCCGGGGCGTTCGCGTCGTAGCCTTCCCGGATACGGGCTTCCTTGCTGGTCGAGTGGATGTAGAGGTTGGTCCAGCGCACGCGGTGGTCGCCCACCTCGAGCGACAGACCGGCGAGGCCGTTGACGACCACGTCGCTGGTCGTCGAGCGGAAACCGTAGTCGGTGTTCACGCTGATGACGCCAGCCTGGACGATGCCTTCCTGCTGCGTGCCCTCGCGGTTGCGCCAGCTGTTGTCGTAGCCGACGACGGCGATGACGCCGAGGGTGCCGAAGCCGAGGTCGAAGGACCGGCCGGCCGAGATGTCCATGCCGAAGTTGGCCGGCATCTGGTTCTTGCGCTGGATCAGGTTCAGCGGCGCGTTGACGAAGGCGCGGCCGATCTGCTGCAGCTCGGCGTCGGTGTAGTTGGCCTCGGAGACGCGCAGGCGGTTCCTGGTGACGCGCTGCAGGATGCGCGGGGTGTCGCGCGTGCCGTCGTCATAGCCCAGCCAGTCGTAGTCGCTGCCGTAGTAGGTGATGCCTTCCTGGAAGGTCGTCTCGGTATTGCCGCCGACGCTCATGCCGATCGACAGGAAGGGCTCGTCTGGCGTGGCCACCGTCTGGAGGTCGATGACCCCGCCGCCGAACTCGCCGGGATAGTTGGGCGAATAGGTCTTCTGGACCGTGACGCCGCCCAGGATGCTGCTGGGGAAGAGGTCCAGCGGCACGACACGCTGCAGCGGCTCGGGGCTCGGCAGGGGCGAGCCGTTCAGCAGGGCCGAGGAATAGCGCTCGCCGAGACCCCGGACATAGACGAACTTGCCGCCCACGACCGACAGGCCGGTGGTGCGCACGAGGGCTTCGGCGGCGGTGTCGTCACCGGCGCGCTTGAGGTCCTCCGGCTGGAGGAAGGTGGCGACTTCCGAGGTTTCACGCATCGGCTCGGGGATGTTGCGGCCGAGGACGATGATTTCCTCGACTTCACCCTCCGCCGGCGGGGCGGGCTGGGCCGCCTCCTGGGCCATGACGAGGTTCGGCGCCGTCAGGGCCGAAGTCGCCAGCAACAGACCCGTCAGGGTCAGGGATAGCTTCGACATTTCGATTACCTTCAGAGGGATCCGCGGAGGGAGACCGGGCGGCGGCGCTGACCGCCGCCCGGAAACGGCATCAGCAGGTCGAGCCGGCCGCCAGGCCGCAGGACCAGCCCTGCCACCAGGTGTCGGCGCTGTTGCGGACAGCGCCGATCCAGGTCACCGGGGTGAAGAAGGCCGACAGGCCGGTCACGTCGGTCGCCGTGATGGCGGTTTCGTTGGGACCGTTGATGAACAGGCTGGTGAGGCTGTTCGTGCCGTTCGAGACGTTGTTGTTGGCGCCGGGGCCGAAGATGGCCGAGGTCGCCGCCGCGTTGACGTTGGCGTCGTCGCGGAAGGCCAGCGAGCAGCTCAGGAACACCGAGCGGAAGGTCGCCGTGGTGGCGACATCGTCGATGTCGACGCAGGCGGCAGTCGTGCCCGGGCGGTAGACCACGCCGTTGTAGAGGCGGAAGTCGGTGCCGGTGTTGAGGGTGATGCCGTCGCCGCCGCCGTCGCGACCGATGAAGGTGAAGTTCGACAGGGTCGGGCGCGAGCGGGGGTTGCCGGTGGCCAGGGCGGCCATCGAGGCTTCGATCATGCGGTCGCCGCCGGCGGCGCGCTGGGTCACGATGGCGAACTGGATGTTGCCGTTGTAGCCCTGGTCGGTGTCGATGCTGTCGTCGTCGTTGCCGGTCAGGACCAGGTACTTGACGTTGACGTTACCGCCGAAGAACTCGACGCCGTCATCCGAGGAGTTGTGCACCTGGATGTGGCTGACGGTCGTGCCGCTGCCGACGCCGGCGAAGGTGATGCCGTTCAGCTCGTTGCCGGGCAGGATCTGGAAGCCCGAGTGCTGGACGCGGAAGTACTGCAGCGTGCCGGAGTTGTCGGCGTTGTTGCTGCCGCCGTAGAGGGCGTTGGTGCCTTCGACCTGGGCTTCGCAGTTGGGGCTGCCGTAGGCGACCGCCGCCGGGCAGTTGGAGATGTTGGCGCGGCCGAGGATGACCAGGCCGCCCCATTGACCGATGGCGTCCGCACCCGCCGTGCCTTCGATCGACTGACGGCTGGTCATGACGATCGGCGCGGCGGCCGTGCCCTGGGCGAAGATCTGCGAGCCGCGGTTGACGACCACGTAGTCGAGGCCGGCCGAGCCGAAGATGCGCACGCCGGGTTCGATGGTCAGGATGCCCTGCTGGGCCCCGGCGATCGGCGAGGCGACGTTGCCGCCGCGGTCCTGGCCGACGTCGACGCGGCCGCTGACCGAGTAGATGGTGCCGGTGCGCAGCGGAACCACCAGGTTGCCGGTGATGAGCGCCGGAAGCTGGCAGATGCGCAGCGTGCCGCCGACCGCGGCGTTGATCGTGCCGACGTTGGCGAACCCGGTCGGGCAGTCCGTGGCCGCGCCACCACCGCCGCCGCCACCGCCGCCGCCACCGCCGCCGCCGCCACCGCCGCCGCCGAAGTCGCCTTCGCCGGGCGAAGCGACGCCGTCCGCGCCGCCGCAGGCCGCGAGCGCCAGCGAGGCGCTGGCCGCCAGAAGAATTGAGCTCAGTTTCTTGAAGCCGGACATCCTTGTCTCCACCTGGCCGTGACTGCGCCTGCGGGGAGCGAATGGCCGTGCGCCATGCTTCAATGGATAGGTCACCCCGCCTGCCCGGGGTCGGGGCTTAGTCGCGCTTCGTGACGGCGCGGCCAAGGGTTTGTGACAACCAGGCCACCAAACCACGACAAAAGCCCAACAAAAACATGACGTTCAGTCTGTATCCGGAGTGAATCCCGGTCGCGGGCTCAGGCGCCGATCAGGCCGAAATGCCAGACAATCCATGCGCCTACGGCTAGAAACGTCCCGAACGGGAGCCGCTGGTTCGATGACAAAGGCTTGCCGCTCAACGCTGTGGCGGCCAGGACACTGAAGCCCGCGATAGAGGCCCAGACCAGGACGCTGGGCAGGCCGGACCATCCCACCCAGGCGCCGATGGCGCCGAAGAGCCGTGGATCGCCGCCGCCGAGGCCTTCCCGTCCCCGAATCCGGCGATAGGCCCAGGCCAGCAGCCAGAGACTGCCGAATCCGACGGCCGCGCCGATCAGGCTTGATCGGAGGTCCAGGTCCGGATGGACCGCCGCTAGCAGGATGCCGACGAGGCCGAGGGGCAGGGTCAGGCGGTCCGGCAGCCAGAAGTGCTCGGCGTCGATGGTCGCGATCAACAGCAAGGCCCAGCCGAAGGCTGCACCGATGAGGGCGAAATCTCCGGCGTGCAGGAATGCGGACGTCACGCCGATGGCCAGGCAGCCCAGTTCCATCGCCAGGTAGCGCCGGGGAATCGCCGCGCCGCAGCCGCCGCACCGGCCGCGCAGGACGAGGAAGCTGGCCACGGGGACCAGATCCAGGGGGCCGAGGGTGCGGCCGCAGGTTCCGCAGGCCGACCGGCCGAACACAACGGGGCGCCCGGCGGGAAGGCGCAGGCTGACAAGGCCGATGAAGCTGCCGACCACCGGGCCCAGCAGGACGGCGGCAAGGCGCCACAGGTCGATCACGGGCAATGCTCCGCCGCCGGACAATCCGGGCGGTCCGGCTTCCCTAGCCGCGGCTTGTTACAGTCCTGCGAACAGGGGGCTCCAGCCCGTGTCCGTGAGCGCCGCGTCCACCTTGCGCCGAGCGTCGGCCGGCAGGGCGGCATACTCCTCGCGCAGCCAGCCCAGGCATTTGGCCTGGTAGGGGAAGGCGTTCTGGGTCCAGGCGCGGCCATCGATCTCGGTCTCGACCATGGTCTGGCCGGCCTGCAGGGCGCGGGCGTTGGCGATCAGCAGCGGGGCGTAGACGCGGCCCATCTCGGCCAGCATGGCCTTGAGCGTCGGGGAAATGTCGCCGGCATCGACGAAGGGGCCGGGCTCCAGGCCCGACAGATCCTCGACCATGCCGACCCAGCCCATGACCCGGTGGCCGCCCTGGCGGGCGATGTCGGTCGGGGTGGGATCGACGCCGGCCAGCTGGGTCAACTGGCCGAACAGGCCGAAGTCGCCCGCGCCGGGCGCCCTGCCGAGCATGAAGGGCGAGGTAGAAAGATGCGCCTCCAGGGCCGCAACCAGGCGCACATAGCTGTCCTCGATGACCGGTGCGGTCGTCGGGTTGGAGCCGACATAGGCCAGGCGCGAGATCTGCCGCTCGGAGAAGAAGGCGGCCGACTGGCGCAGGGTGTCCTCATCGAGCGGCGCGGGCCCCCAGCTGGGCAGCAGGCGCCCGGCGAAGGCGGCGTCGGCGGCATGGGCCCAGCGATAGTGGAACATGCATTTGGTCAGCCACTCGTCGGCGTAGTCCTCGATCAGGCTGTCGAGGAAGGCGACCGCGGGATCGGCCGGGCGGACCGGCCGGTCCGGGATGGCGGCGTCGAAGCGGCGGATCAGCGGGGTGGAGTCGGTCACCGCCTGCACCGCGCCGGTATCGTCCCGCAGATAGAAGGTCGGCAGGAGGGGCGGTTTGGGCACGGGATAGCCGCCCGGTTCCCGGCCCCGGAAGTAGAGCCGGTAGGGCAGGCGGCGGTAGCGCAGCACCGCCAGCATCTTGCGGGTGTAGGGAGAGCCGGGCGCGCCGGACAGCTCGAAGGGCGTTTCCTGGATCATGACATTCACCGTGCCAATTGTTTGAGGGCACCATGAAGCGGCTTCAGCCCCGGCGCAAGGCCTCGACGGTTTCGGTCACCCAGGCGGCCAGGTTGTCCTTGAGGGCCAGGGGCGTGGCCCCGTGCCGGACGAGGACCAGATCGAGGTCCGGGGCGAGCAGGGTGTACTGGCCATCGTAGCCGTTGGCTGAGAAGGAGCCCTCGCCGCCAAGGCCCAGCCACCACTGGGCGCCGTAGCCCAGCACCTCGGTGCGCGGGACGGGGGTGGGGGTGCGGGCATAGTCGACCCAGGCGGCCGGCAGCAGTTGCTGGTCCTCCCACACCCCGCCCCGCAGATAGAGCAGGCCGAAGCGGGCGAAGTCGCGCGCTGTGGCGAAGCAGAAGGACGAGCCGATGAAGGTGCCGGCGGCGTCGAACTTGGGCAGGGGGCTCGTCATGCCCAGCGGCTCGAACAGCGCCCGGCGCATGTGTGCCTCGAAGGCCTCGCCGTTCAGGCCGAGCGTATCCTGAAGCACACGGCAGATGATGTTGGTCATGCCGCTGGCGTAGGACCACTGGGTTCCCGGCGGATGGGCCAGCGGCTGGGCGGCGGCGTAGGCGGCCACATCGTCCTTGCCTGCGCCGAACAGCATCTCGATGACGTCCGAGACCGACCCGGGCACATAGTCCTCGACGAACTTCAGGCCGCTGGACATGCGCAGCAACTGGTCGAGGGTGATGGCTGAGCGCTCGTCGCCGGCCCAGGCCGGGACGGTCGCAGGGGCGTGGATGTCGATCCGCCCCTCGGCCGCGGCCAGGCCGACCAGCGCCTGGGTGATGCTCTTGGCCTTGGACCAGGAGGGGAAGGTGTCGGTCGGTCCCAGCCCCTCGCCGTAGCGCTCATAGCGGACGCGGCCGCCCTGGACGAGCAGCAGGGCGTGGGTGGCGCCGATGGCGTTCTCGGCGGCGAAGGCCTCGTCCAGCCGCCGGCGCAGCGGTTCGGGATAGGGCGTCCCGGCCGGCCAGTCGGCGGTCGGCCAGGGTGTGTCGGCGGGCTGGGTCGGCAGGGCGAGCAGGGTCATGGTGCGATGTTGCCCGCCGAACGCGGTGATGTCAGCAGGTCACGAAACCTTGGCCGACTTGTTCTGGAAGGCGCCGATGCGGGCGGCCATGTCGGGGCCGACGCCCGCGCCGCGGAACACCTCGTGGGCGAGGCCGGCGGACAGCGGCAGGCCATCGGTCTCGCGCACCAGCCGCTTGTTGGCGCGGTGGCTGAACCAGCTCTGCTGCAGGATGGTCGCGGCGAAGGCGCTCAGGGCGGCGTCGAACTCGGCGTCGGGCACGCAGACGTTGGCCAGGCCCATGGCCTCGGCCTCGCGGCCGCCGTAGGTGCGGCAGGTGAACATCATCTCCCGCGCCTTGTAGGTTCCCACACGGCGGGGCAGGCGCTGCGACAGGCCCCAGACGGGGGTAAGGGCCCATTTGGCGTGGGTGTCGGCGAATTTGGCGCCCTCGGCGGCGAAGATGATGTCTCCGGCCAGGGCCAGCTCAAGGGCGCCGGTGTAGCAGTGGCCGTGAACCGCGCTGATCACCGGCTGGGGCAGGTCGGCCAGCCGCTCGATGACGCTGGCCTGGAAGTTGGGGCGGGGCAGCTTCTCGCCGGTGGCGATGTCGGCCAGGTCATGGCCGGCGGAGAAGCAGCGGCCGGCGCCCCGCACGATGACGAGGCCGACCGTGTCGGTCTGGCCGGCGATGGCGGCGACGTGATCGTCCAGCGCCTGGAAGAGCTCGACGTTGAGGGCGTTCAGCTTGTCGGGCCGGTTCAGGGTCAGGATCGCCGCTCCGTCGCGATCCTCGCGCAGCACCATCGCGCTCATCCGATCGTTCTCCCATGTCTTCTATTGGCTGGGGCAGCCTAGCAACCGGACGTGGGGTCAGGGCAAGCGCCGCGTTGCGCCCGGAGCGGCGCGACAGGTCCTCCGAAGCGCGCTAGACCGTGCGCATGAGCGACAAGGACATCTACGAAGGCGTCACCTGGGACCTGTCGAAGTCCCTCAGCTACGGCCAGTATCTGCATCTGGACAAGCTGCTGGACGCCCAGAAGCCGCTGTCGGGCGAGCACGACGAGCTCCTGTTCATCATCATCCACCAGTCGAGCGAGCTGTGGATGAAGCTGTGTCTGCACGAGCTGCGCGGGGCGGCGGCGCAGATCCGCGCCGACGACTTGGAGCCAGCCTTCAAGATGCTGAGCCGCGTCGGGCGCATCCAGACCCAGATGATCCAGGCCTGGGAGATCCTGGCCACCATGACGCCGTTCGACTACAGCCGCTTCCGCGAGTCGCTGGGGACGAGCTCGGGCTTCCAGTCGCACCAGTACCGGCAGATCGAGTTCATCCTGGGCGCCAAGAACGCGCGGATGATCGAGGTTTTCCGCGCCGACCCGCCGCTGATGGCCGAGCTGGAGGCGGCGCTGGCCGCGCCCAGCCTGTACGACGAGGCGCTGGCGCTGCTGGCGCGGCGCGGGTTCGCCATTCCGGCCGACCGGCTGAGCCGCGACTTCACCCAGCCCTATGAGCCCAGCCCGCAGGTCGAGGCGGCCTGGCTGGAGGTCTATCGCGGCGCCGAGCGGTGGTGGGACCTGTACGAGCTGGGCGAGAAGCTGGTCGATGTGGAGTACCGCCTGCAGCAATGGCGGTTCGCCCACATGAAGACGGTCGAGCGGATCATCGGCTTCAAGCGCGGCACGGGCGGCTCCAGCGGCGTGGCCTATCTGGCGGGGGCGCTGGAGAAGGGGTTCTTCCCGGAGCTGCTGAGCCTGCGGACGGCGATCTGATTGGCTGTCGTGCCCGGCTGTGATAGCATTGACAGCAATGCTAGCATGGAGCGGACGATGGCGACGCTGACGATCCGGAACCTGGACGACGAGACCCGCGACCGACTGCGGGTGCGGGCGGCCTCTCGGGGCCATTCGATGGAACAGGAAGCGCGGCAGATTCTCAGGCAGGCGGTATCCGGCGCCAACGGCCCCGCGCTCTGGGCAAGGTCCCGCGAGCTCTTTTCCGGGGAGCGCGGCGTTGATCTGAGGCTGGCTGATCGAAGGGCGGATCGCAACGCCCCGGACTTCTCCGAGTAGCGCCGGGACGATGATCGTCCTCGACACCAATGTCCTGTCGGAACTGATGAAGACCTCGCCGGACCCGAGGGTGGCGGCATGGCTCCAGGCGCTGGACGCGACCAGCCTCGCGGTCAGCACGGTGACCATCGCGGAGATCACCTGCGGCCTCGCCCGCCTGCCCGCCGGACGGCGGCGGGACGATCTGGTCAACGGTTTCGAAAGCCTGCTGGAGGCCCTGAGCATCCTGGCGCTCGATGACGCCGCGGCGCGAGAGGCCGGCCGACTGCGGGCTTTGCGCGAGGCGGCGGGACTGGCGTCCTCGCCATCGGACATGATGATCGCAGGCTGCGTGAGCGCGGCCGGCGCAAGCCTGGCGACGCGCAACCTGCGCGACTTTGCCGGTCTGGACCTTGAGGTGCTCGACCCCTGGGCCGGTTGATCAGCCCTCGATCAGCTCTCGCAGCGCCGGCGACAGGCGCTCTTCGAGACCGGCGGCGGTGCGCAGCAGGAACAGGGCGGCGACGCCCTGTGTCTCGGCGAAGGCGAGGCCTGCGTCGGCGCCCATGACGGTCAGGGCGGTGCAGAGGGCGTCGGCGGTCATGCAGTCGGCAGACATGACGCTGACCGAGGCGGGGGCGTCCTCGACCGGGGCGCCGGTGCGGGGATCGAGGCTGTGGCTGCGTCGGCGGCCCTCGTCGAGGCGGAAGCGACGATAGTCGCCGCTGGTCGCCAGGGCGCAGCCGTGCAGGCCGAACAGGATGGGATCGCCCGGCAGGGCGAGGCCGGGCGGGGGTTCGACCGACACCCACCAGGGCTGGCGATCCGGCTTGACGCCGGCGCCGACGAACTCGCCGCCGATCTCGGCCAGGTAGTGGCGAACGCCGAGCGCCTGCAGGGCCTCGCCGATGCGGTCGACGCCATAGCCCTTGGCGATGCCCGAGAGATCGAGCCCCAGGCCGCCGGGCTGGACCAGGGTGCGGCGTCCGACATTCCAGTCCAGCCTTCGCCAGCCGGCCGAGGCCGTGGCGTCGCGAGTGAGGCTCTGATCTGGAGCGTGCAGCCGCTCGCCGGCGGGGCCGAAGCCCCAGAGGTCGGTCAGCCGGCCGAGGGTCGGGTCAAAGGCGCCGTCGGTGATGGCGGCGATGGCGAGGGCATGGTCGATGACGCGGGCAAAGTCTTCGCCCAGCACGACGGGCTGACCAGCGGGAGCGCGGTTGAACCGGCTGATCTCGCTGTCCCCCTCCCAGGTCGACATGGCGGCGACGACGGCGTCCACGGCGGCCTGGGCGGCGGCAGCCATGGCGGCGTGCGGCACCTCTGGGGGCGGGACGGCCTTCAGCGTCCAGCGCACGCCCATGGTCGGACCGGAAAGGCTGACCACCGCGCCAGGCGGCGGGCGCAGGGCGATCGGATCGAGGGTCTCGGGAACGGCGACGCGGTTCATCGGCCGGTGATGAAGCCCGCGCCCGCCGCCGGCAAGAGCCGGATCAGTCCTTCAGCACTTCGAGGGTGGCGACATAGCCGGCCGCCCGCTCGGCGCCTTCGACGGGGCTCGGCCCGCCGCGTACGCCCGCTTCCAGCCAGAAGAAGCCGGGCTCGGGCCAGGTGACCTTGAACACGCCGTCCTTGTCGGTCTTGACCGTCATCTCGCCGCGATCGTCGCGGTAGCGCACGCCGCCGGGCGCGATGGTGATCTCGAGGTCGGCCGCCGGCTTGCCGTCGAGCAGCATGCGGAAGCTGGCTTCCTCGCCGGCGAACAGGTCGTTGGGATGGGTGATGGGCTGCATCTCCAGCCCCTTGCCGGTGGGGGCCAGGGCGGTCTCGTTCGGGGCGCCGGCGGTGACGAAGAACTCGACGCGGCGCTGGTTGTAGCTGGCGCGCACGTCGGTGGCGCCTTCGGGGATGTTGGCCTTCATCTGGTCGGCCGGCCCGCGCCAGCGCTTCTGCTCGCCGTTGAGCTTGTAGCTGACCAGCAGGCCGTCGAGCACATTGGCGACCCGGTAGGTGCCCGGCAGGGTCAGGTTGACGTCGAAGACGCTGCGGTACTTGCCGGTGTGGCCGTTGACGTACTGCACCGGCTTGCCGTCGGGCCCGGTGATGACGATGCCGTCGAGGCGCATCGGCACATGTTCGAAGATGAACAGGTCATTGGAGACGGCCGCATCGACCGTGATCCACGGGCTGTCGCCGGACAGCACGGTGGAGGACGGCAGCATCCACTGGCGGTGGGCCTGGGCGGCCATCGGCGCGGCGAGGGCGGCGGCGAAGGCCAGCGCGGCGGCGGCCCTGGCGAGAGTGCGGTTCATCGGCTTTGGCTCCGCTCTGGAGGATCAGGGTTTGACGGTGACGGTGACGGCGCCCAGCTCGGACTTGCCGCCGGCCGAGGCGCTGGCCGAGCCCTTGGGCGGCCAGGTGAAGGGGACGCGGACCACCTCGCGGCCGCCGACTTCGCGGGCCGCCTCGATGACCAGATTGTACTGGCCGGGCTTGAGGCCCGAGAGAGCGGCGGCCTTGAAGGTGACCTGATGCTTGCCAGGGGCCTTGGTGGCGCCGCTGACGCCGTCGGCGGGCATCTTCAGGTCGCGTCCGGCCCGGCGCCACCACTGGCGCATGTCCTTCAGCCAGGTCGCGCCCTCGCCGTTCTTCAGCTTGACGTCGTACCAAACCGCCAGGGTCTTCACGGCCGTCTGGTCGGGCGTCTCGATCCAGATGGCGACGTAGGGCCGGTGATACTCGGCGACGGTGAGGCGCGGGATCTCGACGCTGACGGTCATCTCTGCGGCCGCCGCGACGGCGGGAGCGGCGAGGCCGCCGAGCAGGGCGGTCGGCAGCAGCAGGGACTTGGTGGAAGCCATGGGAACGCTCGTCAATGAATCAGGAAAAGGGCGAGGAGGAGGGGGATGACCAGGCCCAGCCCGACCAGCGGCCAGGTCGACTTGCGGGCATGGGCGTGGAGCTGCAGCAGGATCAGGCCCGTCACGCAGAACACCACGCAGCCGGCCGCGAAGATGTCGATGAACCAGGACCAGAAGGGGCCGGTGTTGCGACCCTTGTGCAGGTCATTGAGGTAGGCGATCCAGCCACGCCGGGTCAGCTCGTACTCGGTCTCACCGGTCTCGGTGTCGATCCGCACCCAGGCGTCGCCGCCGGGGCGGGGCAGGGCGACGTAGGCCTCGCCGTCCGACCATTCGACGGGCGTGTCGGCGGCGACCCGGACCTTCAAGGCGTCGTCCAGCCAGGCGATGGCGGTGGAGGGAAGAGGCCCTTCGGCCGGCCGCGCGGCGTTGAGCGCCGAGAGCACCGGGGCCGGCGCGGCGGCCTCGCGGGTCTCGATCCTGGGCTTTCCCTCGATGGCGCCGGCGTGGTTGAGCGTGATGCCGGTGGCGGCGAACAGGATCATGCCGATCAGGCAGATGGCGGCGCTGATCCAGTGCCAGCGGACGGTCTCCCGCAGGAAGGCGGCGCGAGCCTGCGCCTCCTTCTTCGCCCTGGCCTTGGCGACCTGGCGCTCGTCCATGACGTCCGTCGTCATCAGCCGTGGTCCTGGCCGGGGAACGGGCGTGGGCATTGGGTCATGGGGCGATCGGTCTGGCGTTGTCTTGAGAACGCCTCGCAATAACAGACTTGCCGTCCGGGGCAACTGCTCTCGCGATCAATTCGCAAAAAAGAAGCGGGCCGCCCGTTTCGGGGCGGCCCGCTCGGCCGGTCTGGCGAGACGCCTACCCGGCCATTGTTCAGAAGCGGTAGGTCACCGTCGCCCGGATCGTGTGGAACGACAGGTCGCTGTCGCTGCGCCGGAAATCGGTGCCGGCGGGATCGACGAGGATGAAGGGGTTGGTGGCCGGAGCCGTGCCCTGGCTGGCGCGGACGCGGTAACCGTCGTCCTCGTAGTTGCTGTAGAGGTACTCCACGCCGAGGGTCCAGTTGTCGGTCATCCGGGCCTCGCCGCCGAAGCCGGCCTGGTAACCCCAGACGCCGTCATCCTCACCGCGGCCGGTGAAGTCGTTGGCGCCGTTGGTGGTGCGGAAGCTGCTTTCGACCTTGGCGTAGGACGGGCCCGCCGTGCCGTAGACCAGGAAGCGGTCGAAGGCGTAACCGCCCCGAACCCGCAGGCCGGCGTTCCAGTTGATCTCGCGTGTCATGGTGTAGGAGGCCGGCGTCGTGCTGAAGCCGCTGACGCTGTCCTCGATGTCGACCTTGCCGATCTCGCCGACCACGCCGAACACCATCGGGCCGAACTGCCAGTCGTAGCCGGCGCGGAGGCCGACATCGACGCTGTCGCCTTCCTCGGAACAGCCGTCGATCGGCACGGCGGTGCGCGCCGCGCCGCTGCAGAAGCCGGGCGAGAAGGCGTTGGCCGGCGCGGTGGTGTTGACGGTGTCGCCAAAGCGGCCGTCGAGGTCGGTGTCGAACTGGATGGTCTCGCGGTCGCCGTCATCGATGTTGGCGTAGCCGAAGTGGCCGCCGACATACGGGCCGGCCCACTCCTGGGCGTTGGCGGCGCCGGCGAACGCGCCGCCGGCGAGGGTCAGGGCCGCCGAGGCGAGCAACAGGGTCTTCATGGGGATAGTCCTTCAGGGGGAATGACAATTGAACAACGGCGGGCGCAGTGGCGCGTTGCGCGGGTTGGGGGCCTTGGGCTGGAACCGTGGCGCGTCGGACACGCCCGTTCGCCTGTTTGCTGGCGTTTCCGCGAGGGCAGCGGCCGCGCGGCCGAAAAACTGACCGGTAACCGGCCGGAAAGCCTTGTCGGGTAAGGGATGCGGTCTATGGAACCCGTTTCCGGCCCGCCCAGTCCCCTGGCTCACCTGCATGCGCTGGTGGTCGACGATCATGCCGCCTCGCGCCGCCTGGTCGCCGATGTGCTGCGCGCCGCCGGCGCGGCCGAGGTATCGACGGCCGAGAGCGGCGCCGAGGCGCTGGGCCTGCTGCGGGTCCGGCGGCCGGGCATGATCATCACAGACCAGCGGATGCCCGGCATGGAGGGCTCGGAGCTGGTGCGCATCATCCGCCGCGCCGCCGTGACGCCCGACGCGCGGGTGCCCGACCCGCGCCTGCCGATCATCGTCCTCAGCGGCGACCGCACCCAGCGCGACGTCAACGCCGCCCGCGCGGCCGGCGCCGACGCCTTCCTGATGAAGCCCTTCACCCCCGCGCGGGTCATCGAGCGGGTCCTGAGCGTCACCCGCCGCCAGGTCGATTTCGTCATTTCCGGCAGCTACGTCGGTCCTGACCGCCGGCTTCAGCGCGAGGAGCGCTATGGCGGGCCGCTGCGCCGCCGCAGCGACGCCAGCGAGATCCTGGACCGCGAGGCCCGCGACCGCTTCTGCGCCGAACTTCTGCAGGAGCTGGCGACCTTCACCCGGCTGGTCGTCGCCCGGGAGGGCCTGGACCGCATGTTGCGCCAGATGGCCCTCCGCGTGACCCACGCCATCCGCCAGAGGGCGCGCGAGCTGGGGGATCGCAATATCGAGCGCGCCTGCGCCTCGCTCGACCGGTATGTCTCGGCGGTGGGCGGCGCCGGACCCGCCGACCCCGAGGTGGTGGAAATCCACCTCGACACCCTGAGAGCCCTGGCCAGCCTGCCGGCGGAGGATCTCAAGGGCGCGGCGCTGGTCGTGCGGCAGCTGGACAAGGCGGTTTCGCGCCGCATCGCCAGCCATCTCGCCATGCTGGCGGCCTGAACCGCGCCGGCCTATATCGGCCGCCATGGCCGAAGCCTTCAACGACCTGACCCTCTCCGCCGACAAGGCCGCCCGCTACGCCGAGGTGGCCCGCGAGATCGCCGCCGTGCTGGACGGCGAGCCGAACCTGACCGCGCGCATGGCGACGGTCGCCTCGATGCTGGCCAACAGCTTTGATCACTACTTCTGGACCGGCTTCTACGTCGTCGATCCGGAGCGGGAGAACGAGCTGGTCGTCGGGCCCTACCAGGGCACGCTCGGCTGTTTGCGCATCGCCTTCGGACGCGGCGTCTGCGGGGCGGCGGCCGCGACGGGCGAGACCCAGCTGGTCGCCGATGTGCACGCCTTCCCCGGCCATATCGCCTGTGATGGCCGCAGCCAGAGCGAGATTGTCGTCCCGGTGAAGGACCGGGCCGGCAGGCTGCTGGCGGTCTTCGATGTCGACTCCGACCAGCCGGCCGCGTTCGACGCCGTGGACCAGGACGGGATCGAACGCATTCTCAAGGCGACCTTCGGCTGCTGAGCGGTCGGCGCGCCTCTGGCTTGATCAGGCGGGTGGCGTCCATGTCGATGCAGGCTGTCGCGCGGCTATCGGTCGCCCAGCCGCCGCGAGGTGTTCATTCTCCCCCTGCGGGAGAAGGTGGCGCGAAGCGCCGGATGAGGGGTTGAAGACTCTTCAAGCTGCAGTGAGGCGGCGGCCACAGGCATCGTCAGATGCCGGCGCGGCCCCTCATCCCACGGCCTCCGGCCGCCACCTTCTCCCGCGAGGGGACCTTTGCATTACGCGGTCGTGGGGGTGGTTTGGCGGTTGGGGGGGCGTGGATACGCCCTTGAGCCCGCTTCGGAGGGTTCCGAAGCGGTGTTTT
>JBKBOD010000003.1:0-673532 GCA_046295055.1 Caulobacter sp.
CAAGCCCCTCCGGCATCAGCGCATCCACAAAGCTGAACTGACCCGTCCGCTTCACCGACATCACCGCTCTCCCTGCAACACCATCAGGGAATCACGACACGGCAATTACGCAAAGGTCCCCCTGCGGGAGAAGGTGGCGCGAAGCGCCGGATGAGGGGTTGAAGACTCTCGAAGCTGCGATGAGGCGGTCGAGGCCGGCATCGCCAGACGCCGGCGCGGCCCCTCAATCGACCCCGCTCAGCGAGCGTGAGACCATATGCGATTGCCCCCCATTGAGGGGGAAGGGTGCTGCGTGCTTCGACACGCGATCTGCCGATCGCTGCTCAGCATGACGAAGAGAGGTGATGCCCTCCCATGCCCGTCATCCTGAGCAGCGCGCAGCGCGTGTCGAAGGACGCAAGGCCCCCCTTACGGCTTCTTGCGGACGATCGCGTCGACGCTCCACGGCCCGCCCCCGGCGCAGGCCAGGTAGAGGAAGATGAAGCAGAACAGCAGGGCCGGCTCGCCGCCGTTCAGCGCCGGATAGAAGCTCTTGGTCCCGTGGGCCATCCAGTAGGCCACGGCCATCATGCCGGACAGCACAAAGGCCGTCGGCCGGGTGAACAGGCCGATGGCGAGCAGGGCGCCGCCGACGATCTCCAGCCAGCCGGCGACGACCAGCAGGGTCGGCAGCGGGTCCGGCGCTCCCGCCTGGGCGGCGGGAAAGTCGAAGATCTTCATCAGGCCGTGCTGCATGAAGGCCAGTGCGGACACAATGCGCAGGATGCTCAGCACCTGCGGCGCGTATTGGGCCAGACGATCCATATGAGGCTCCCCCCTCTTTGGGTCAGGCGGCGCGCGGCTGGGTCTCCGCGAGTCGCTGGATGGCGACGTAATCGGTCTTTCCGGTGCCCAGGACCGGCACTTCCGGGATCTTCACGATCTTGCGCGGCACGGCCAGTTCCGGCGCGCCGATGGCCTTCGCATGGCTCAGCAGCGGGTTGACGTCCGCGTCGCGCTGGTCGGTGTAGAGAACGAGGCGCTCGCCCTTCTTGGGGTCGGGCATGGCGATGACCGCGTGACGCCCGTCCGGCCATACGGCGCTGGCCAGGTCCTCGGCGGCGGTCAGGCTGACCATCTCGCCGCCGATCTTGGCGAACCGCTTCACCCGGCCCTTGATGGTGATCCACTGGTCGTTCGACATCGTGACCACGTCGCCGGTGTCGTGCCAGCCGCCGGTCGGCGGATCGACGCCGCCGTCCTCGCGAAGATAGCCGGCCATGACGTTCGGCCCGCGCAGCATCAGCTTGCCGCCTTCGGGGATGCCCTCGACCGGCTCGATGCGCCATTCCATGCCCGGCAGCAGGCCGCCCACGGTGCCGCGGCGGTTGTCGTCCGGCTTGTTGACGGCCACCACGGGCGAGGCCTCGGTCGCGCCATAGCCTTCCAGCACCGGCACGTCGCCGAACCGGTCGCGGATCAGGTTGTGGGTTTCCTCGCGCACTTTCTCGGCGCCGCAGACGATGAACTGCAGGCCGGACAACTCGTCCTTCTCCGCCGCCCGCGCGTACTGGTTCACGAAGGTGTCGGTGGCCAGCAGGATCGAGGCCTTGCTGTCCTTGATCAGCGGCGGGATCTGCTTGGTGTGCAGCGGCGAGGGGTACTGGAACGCCTTCATCCCGGTCAGCAGCGGCAGGATCACCCCGCCCGTCAGTCCGAAGCAGTGGAAGGTCGGCAGCGGATTGAACATCACCCAGTCGGGGTCGAGGTCGATATGGGCGGCGACCTGCTCGGCGTTGGCGATCAGGTTGGCCTGGGTCAGGACCACCCCGCGCGGAGCGCCGAAACTGCCGGAGGTGAACAGGATCACGCCGGTGTCGCTCGCCTTGGCCTTGGCCCGGAACAGCTTGGGCGCGGCCCCGGCGGCGGCGGCGAAGACCTTGTCGGCCAGGTTGAGCTTGGCCCGGACGTCCTCGAGGTAGACGACGTTGCTGGTCTCCTCCAGCGCGTCGATCAGGTCATGCAGCTTGCCCTGCTCGATGAAGGCGTGGGCGGTCAGCACCGTCCTGACGTTGGCCAGCTTGCAGGCCGCTCGCAGGTTCCGCAGGCCGGCCGTGAAGTTCAGCATCGTCGGCACGCGGCCAAAGGCGTGCAGGCCGAAGAAGGTCACCACCACGCCCGCTGACGAGGGCAGCAGCACCCCGACGTTCTCACCCGCCGAGGTGAACCCGGCGATCTTGCGGCCCAGTGCGAAGCTGGCCCGGATCAGGTCGGTGTAGGAGAGGGGCTGGCGGTTCTGGTCTTCCAGAATCTGCTTCTTGGCGCCGTGACGGTCCCGGGCCACCAGCAGAGCGTCGAACAGGGACCGCTCGGCTTCCCGAGGATCATAGGCTCGCGGCATTCGTAAGACTCTCTGGCCGTTTCCACCGTCTTTGTTGGCTCGACGGTATAGAGCGGTTCACGGCTTGAAAAGATGCGTTACTCGCCGTGAGCCGGGGCAGGAGCTTGCGCGGAGGGCGCGATGGAGCGCCGTTCACGGACAAATCCATCCACCTGGGCCAGCCAGGCCCCGCGCGGGCCGTCGGCGTCGAGGTGGAAATAGGGGCCTCGCGCGCCCGGCGGGCGGGGCGCGGCGCGGCAGGCGGTGTTGCGCGCGCAGGCGGTGGCGACGGGCGTCTCGGCGCCGATCAACAGTACCGGTGTCTGCAGGCCGGGCAGGGCGGTCAGCGCATCGCTGCGGGCGCCGGCCTCGACCACCGTCCGGCCGATGCTCGGCCCGCCCAGCCGCAGGTCCGGGTTGGCCAGTTGCCAGGCCTGCTGCACGCCGGACCGGCGGACGCTGCCGCCGACCGGACCGGTGCGATAGGGAACCTCCCGCGACCAGGCCGGCAGGCGCGGATCGCGCAGCCAGCCCAGGCCCACACGGCTCATGGCCTGCTCCACCGCGCCGGGCGAGGGAGCCGGCCAGGGGCCGGAGATGATGACGCCGTCTCCTCCAAGGTCGCGGCTCGCCGCCAGCACCGCCAGCATTCCACCCGACTGCTGGCCCAGCACGATCACCGGCGCGCCGTCCTGCGGGATCACCGTGCGGACCATCGCCTTGACGCCCGCAAGGTCGGCCTCGATCGAGGGCAGGTGGCCGACGTCGCGCGGCTGGGCGAACCGGCCGGAGCCGCCCTGGCCCGCGCCGTCGAGGACCCAGGCGGCGTAGCCCCGCCGGTTCAGGTCGGCGGCGGTCTCGAACCAGGCTTCGGCGCTCTCGCCATAGCCCGGAAGGATCAGGATGTGCGCCGTCGGCGCCGTGCGGGGCGAGGAGACGCCATAGCGCTGTGGCGGCAGGTCGCCGACCTGCACAAGGCCCCAGGCCCATCCCCGCGGCGGGAAGGCCAGCGTCGAAACCCCTGGCGGCAGGCGGCTGTCGGTCAGGGGCTCAAGGCCGCCGGACGGGCCGCAGGCGCCCAGGAACAGGACAAGCAGGAGGGCGAGGCGGCGCGGCATGATGCGCCCGGAGTTTGGGCGGCGCCGGTCCCTGTCCGCAAGTGCTGAACCGCCACAGGCGAACCATGGCTTGATCCTTTGGCCCGGAAGGCCGATCTAGGGGCCGATGGTCACCGTCATCGACACCCTCAAGGCCCGCCCGCGCCACCCCGAAAAGCAGAACCGGCCCGACAGCCCGGTGCTGCGCAAGCCCGAGTGGCTGCGCGTCCGCGCGCCCGGCAGCGCCGGCTACAACGAAACCCGCGCCATCGTCCGCGACCACAAGCTGGTCACGGTCTGCGAGGAGGCCGCCTGTCCCAACATCGGCGAGTGCTGGACCCAGAAGCACGCGACCATGATGATCATGGGCGAGATCTGCACCCGAGCCTGCGCCTTCTGCAACGTCTCGACCGGCCGGCCCGATGCGCTGGACGCCGACGAGCCGCGCCGGGTGGCCGAGGCCGTGGCTATGATGGGCCTGCGCCACGTGGTCATCACCTCGGTCGACCGCGACGACCTCGACGACGGCGGCGCCGAGCACTTCGCCCAGGTCATCCGCGCCATCCGCGCCGCCGCGCCCCAGACCACCATCGAAGTCCTGACGCCCGACTTCTTGCGCAAGGACAGCTGCGAGGACGTAGTCATCGATGCGCGCCCGGACGTGTTCAACCACAACCTCGAGACCGTGCCGCGGCTGTATCTCAAGATCCGGCCGGGGGCGCGCTACTTCCATTCCCTGCGCCTGCTCGACCGGGTCAAGCAGCGCGACCCCTCGGCCTTCACCAAGTCCGGCCTGATGGTCGGTCTCGGCGAGACCAAGGAAGAGGTCATGCAGGTCATGGACGACATGCGCAGCGCCGGCGTCGATTTCCTGACCATCGGCCAGTACCTGCAGCCGACCCGCAAGCATGCGCCGGTCGACCGCTTCGTCACGCCCGAAGAGTTCGCCGCCTACGAGTCCATCGCCCGCGCCAAGGGCTTCCTGATGGTCTCGGCCAGCCCGCTGACCCGCTCCTCGCACCATGCGGGCGAGGACTTTGAGCGTCTGAAGGCGGCCCGCGCCGCGTCGCAGGGCGCGGCCTGAGCCTTGCGCCACAGCGAGACGCGCATCCTGCCCTATTCGCCCGAGCTCCTGTTCGGGCTGGTCGGGGACGTCGAGCAGTATCCGAAGTTCGTGCCCTGGTGCACCGGCATGCGGACCTGGAACCAGCGCGAGCTGAGCCCGGTGGTCGACCAGCTCGACGCCGAGGCCAGCGTCGCCTTCAGCTTCGTGCGGGAGAAGTTCGCCACCCGTGTCCGGCGCGACGCCGCCCACCGCATCATCGACGTGGTCCTGATCTACGGCCCGTTCCGGCGGCTGACCAATCGCTGGAGGTTCGAGCCCCATGCGGAGGGCTGCGAGGTCCACTTCGAGATCGACTTCGAGTTCAAGGTTCCGATGCTTGGCCGCCTGCTGTCGGCGAACTTCCAGCAGGCCGTGGACAAGTTGATCCGATGCTTTGAGGATCGCGCCGCCCAGCTTGATGCCTAATTTGGGTCTATTTGTAACCAGTATGGGTCAACGACCCAGAAGCGCGCGCCGTACCGACGCGTAAACGACGCCCGAACCCCGCAATTACATCTGTTATTGATGCCCGCATCCCGCCAGGCGACCTGTCGGCGGCCCTCATCTGCTTTGCGTCTCTGATGCAACAGTGCCGGGGACTGTGAATTCCAAACAGAAATTCATTTTGCACCCGAAACGGGGTGTGAGACCTAGGGCATTATGACGATCGCGCAACACTCCCATGACGCCGCCATTACAGCGTCGCCCCGGCCTTCGGACCGGCGGTTCGGCTGGGTCGTGACGCTCGTCTGCGCAGGCGTCTACGGCTTCCTCATCGCCGCGCCGATGATCTCCTATGACTTCGGCCGCCATGTCGTGCTGGGCGAGCTGGGCATTCTCGAAAACCTCCAGGCCGTCGTGCTGCTGGTCGGCATGCTGGTCGCCCTCTACGGGCTGCTGCGCCGCGAGACCGCCGCCCTGCCGGGCGCGCGGCCGTTCCTGCTGATGGTCGCTCTGGGCATGCTCTACATCCTCGGCGAGGAGATCAGCTGGGGTCAGCACTACTTCCGCTGGGCCACGACCGGCTGGTTCGAACTGCACAACGACCAGGGCGAAACCAATCTGCACAACACCTCGTCCTGGTTCGACCAGAAGCCGCGCGCCCTGCTGCTGCTGGCGATGGTGGTCGGCGGCGTCATCCACCCGCTGGTCAAGCTGGCGCGTAAGGGGCGCGGGATCATCAACCGGCCCTGGTGGCTGGCGCCCACCCTGGCGGCGACGCCCGTGGCGCTGTTCGCCATGCTCGGCGGCATGCCCGAGCGTCTGGCCGAATGGGGCCTGATCCCCAAGGTGAACGCCTATCGCTCCAGCGAGGTCGAGGAGCTGTTCCTCTACGGCTTCATGCTCGTCTATCTGCTTCAGCTGGTCCGCCGGATCCGCCGCACTCCGGCCGCCTGATCGGGCCGGCTGCCGGTTGTAACAGGCTGTGGGGCAGGGGCGTGGGTATTGTGCCCCTCCTTTGGCCCACGGCTGTCACACCGATCCCTACAATCAGCCCACGCCTGTATCGCCACATTCCCTACGCGGGCCGGGCGAAAACGGCGCAAGGCCCTGCCAGCGCCAGTCTTCTGGCGTGGGGGGCTCGTATAATGCTGTAGCGCTTCGCCAGGCGCCGGCCCGGCGAAGCCTGAACAGGAGGCCTAGCGGCGGTCGCCCGGACGGTTGCCCGGCAGGCCTTCCGAATCGTCGCGAGGCAGCATGCCGCCCTGGCCGACGTTGCCCAGCAACTGCTCCAGGATGGTGATCTCGCGGCCCCGGGTCGGCGTCTCGCGGCCATTGAAGGAGATCACCTTCCCGTCCTCGAGCGTATAGGTGTTGATCGAGGCCACCTGTTCGCTGGCGGGGTCGAAGCTGACCGCCACGACATCGCGGCGCGCCACGCGCGGCTTGTAGAAGGCCACGCGGTCGCTGACCTGGCTCATGTAGAACCAGAGGTTCGACTCATAGCCCCGGGTGGGGGCCAGTTCCTGTCCGGGCTTGGCGGCGCTGCTCTGGGTCAGCGAGGTCGCCGAGGGCGAGCCCAGCTTGGCCATCACGGTCGACTTGGTGTCCTCGCCGACCTTCAGATCGGCGGGATTGTTCTCGACGACCTGGAAGCCGGAATAGCTGGTCATCGGCACGCAGCCGCCGGTCGCCAGGAGGGCGGCGGCGCTGAGAGCGAAAGCGGTCTTGCGGAACATGTCGTCTCCGGACAGTGCAGGCTTTGACCTATCGCCCGCGCGGGCTTAGTTCAATGCCCGTTTGCTAGCGCCCCGCCGGGGCGAAATCGAGGCGATCATGTTCTTCAAGCGGCTGATGCGCGCCAGACCGGCGCAGACGGCGGCCGAAACCCTGTACGCCGGGGCTGTCGGCCAGGCCCGCCAGCCGGGCCTCTACACCGATCTCGCCGTGCCGGACACGCGCGAGGGCCGGTTCGAAGTCTACGGCCTGCACGTCATCCTGCTGCTCGACCGGCTCAAGGGTCAGGGCGCCCAGGCCGAGGAGGTCAGCCAGCTGCTCGTCGACCGCTTCACCCGGGGCCTGGACGACGCCTTCCGCGAGCTGGGCGTGGGGGACCTGTCGGTCTCCAAGAAGATGAAGAAACTGGCCGAGGCCTTCCTGGGCCGCGCCCGCTCGGCCGACCAGGCCTTTGATGCCCTGCCGGACCGCCGCACCCTCGACGCCCTGCTGGCCCGCACCGTCTTCGACGGCCAGGACGCGCCGGCCCGGCGCCTTGGCGACTACGTCGTGACCGCCCGTGAAGGACTGGCGGGCCAGTCCCTGGAAGCCATCCTTGAAGGAAAGGCCGAATGGCCGACCCTCTGAACCGTCCGCTCTGGAGCCGCACCATCGGGCTCGGCGACCTGGCCCGGGGCCCGGTCACGCTGGACCTCGAGGCCGACGGCGCCACTCGCCAGGCTATCGCGCGCGAGCTTGGCCTCGAACGGCTCGACGGCCTGACGGCCCGGGTCACCGCCACGCCCTGGCTGGATGGCGCGGAGATCCGTGGCCGCCTGCAAGCCAGGATGACGCAGGTCTGCAGCCTGTCGGGCGAGCCCTTCGAGGACGAGCTGTCCGCCGACTTCAGCCTACGCGCCGTCCCCGCCGGCAGCGCCGCCGCCCCGGTGACCGACAGCGAGGAGATCGACCTCGACCCCGAGGGCGAGGATCCGCCGGATGTCCTGGAAAGCGACCGCCTCGACCTGGCGGCCTATGTCGTCGAGCACCTGGCCCTCGAAATCGACCCGTTCCCCCGCAAGCCGGGCGCGGTCTTCGCCCAGCCGGCCGAGGAAGGCTCGACCTCGCCGTTCGCCGTGCTGGCCGACTTCCGGCGCGACAAACCTTCCGGGCGCTGAGGGAATGGGGCGGGGCTTGCATCCATGCGGCGCGGCGCTATCGTCCGGCGCCTTCGCCCTCGGGGCGCCGTCGGGAGCTCAAGGCCCGTCTTGCCGGACATGCTGACCCTTTCTGTCGACGCCATGGGCGGCGATTACGGCCCGTCCGTGGTGATTCCCGGTCTCGGCCATGCGCTGAAGCTGCTGGAGGGCCGCGGCGTGCGGTTCCTGATCCACGGCGACGAGGCGCAGATCGCCGCCGAACTGGCGAAGGCGCCCGCGGTGGCGGCGCTCGCCACGGTGCGCCACACCGACAAGTTCATCTCGATGGACGAGAAGCCGTCCCAGGCCATGCGGCGGGGCAAGGGCTCCAGCCTCTGGAACGCCGTCGAGAGCGTGAAGGCGGGCGACGCCCAGGCGGCGGTCTCGGCGGGCAACACCGGCGCGATGATGGCCATCTCCATGCTGATCCTGCGGCTGGCGGCCCAGGTCGAGCGTCCTGCCCTGACCGCCTCATGGCCGACGGCGCGTGGCATCACCACGGTCCTCGACGTCGGCGCCAACGTCGAGAGCGACGCCGAGCAACTGGTCGAGTTCGCCATCATGGGCGCCGCCTTCCACCACGCGGTGCACGGCGCCGAACGCCCCACGGTCGGCCTGCTGAACGTCGGCTCCGAGGAGCAGAAGGGGCATGAGGCGGTCCGTGAGGCCCACGCCATCCTGCGCCAGACCCCCTTCGAGTTCGACTATCGCGGCTTCGTCGAGGGCGACGACATTTCCAAGGGCACCGTCGATGTCGTCGTCACCGACGGCTTCACCGGCAATGTCCTGCTCAAGACGGCCGAGGGCGTCGCGCGCTTCTTCGGCGCCGAGATCCGCTCGGCCTTCACCTCCAGCCCCATATCGATGCTCGGCGCCTTCATCGCTTCCGGCGCGTTGAAGCAGATGCGGGCTCGCATGGACCCGGGCGCGGTCAATGGCGCCCCGTTGCTGGGCCTCAACGGCGTTGTCGTCAAAAGCCATGGCAGCGCCGACGCAAAGAGCTATGCGGCGGCCGTTCGGGTGGCCTATGACCTCGCTGCGAGCGACTTCGCGGCCGAGATCGACCGCAGCGTGAAGCATCTGACCGAGGCGATGGCCGGTACGGCCGCGCCCGCCGATCCGGAGTCCCGTGCGTGAGTTCTGTGCTGCGTAGCGCCATCACCGGCATCGGCGCCTATCTGCCGCCCGACGTGGTCTCCAACGACGACCTGTCGAAGATCGTCGACACCAGCGACGCCTGGATCACCGAGCGGACCGGCATCCGCCAGCGCCATCGCGCCGCCGACGACCAGGCGGTGTCGGACCTTGCTGTCGAATCAGCCCGCCAGGCCCTGGAACGCGCCGGCAAGACGCCGGCCGACGTCGACCTGATCGTCGTCGCGACCACGACCGCCGACCTGACCTTCCCGGCCGCCGCCGCGATCGTCCAGCGCAAGCTGGGCTGCCCGGTCGGCATCGCCTTCGATGTCCAGGCGGTGTGCTCGGGCTTCGTCTACGCACTCAGCGTGGCCGATGGATTCGTCGCCCGGGGGCACAGCCGCTGCGCCCTGGTCATCGGCGCCGAAACCATGACGCGCCTGATGGACTGGACCGACCGCGGCACCTGCGTGCTGTTCGGCGACGGCGCAGGGGCGGTGGTCATCGAGCCGGTCGAGGGCCGCGGCGACAACACCGACAAGGGCCTGATCAGCTTCGCCCTGCGTTGCGACGGGACCAAGCAGGATCTGCTCTACGTCGACGGCGGCCCCTCGACGACCGGCACCGTCGGCAAGCTGCGCATGGCCGGCAACCAGGTCTTCAAGCACGCGGTCATCAATATCTCCGAAGCCATTGAAGCGGCTCTGGAAAAGGCCGGTCTGACCATCGCCGACGTCGACTGGTTTATTCCCCATCAGGCCAACCAGCGCATCCTGCATGGCGTCGCCAACCGCCTGGGGCTCGACGAGAAGAAGGTCGTCCAGACCGTCGCCGAGCACGCCAACACCTCGGCCGCCTCCATCCCGCTGGCCCTGGCCGCGGCTCTGGACGACGGGCGGATCAAGCCGGGCGACCTGCTGCTGATGGAAGCGATGGGCGGCGGCCTGACCTGGGGCGCCTGCCTGGTTCGACTGTAGCGTCTGCCGGCAGCGCACGCGCCGTCTCCACACGGCGGCGGAACCCTTTGACGCGGCGACGTTTTCGCGTCATGAAAGCAGTCGATCTGGTTGGGAGGGGTCCCATGAAGGGCGCGACTCTGACGCGAGCCGAGCTGTGCGAAGCGGTCCACGAGGAAGTGGGACTGACGCGCCAGGACTGCGCCGAGCTCGTCGAACGTACGCTCGACCTGATGGCCGAGGCGCTCGAGCGCGACGAACAGGTCAAGCTGTCCGGCTTCGGCGTCTTCCAGGTCCGCGCCAAGCGCGCCCGCATGGGTCGCAACCCCAAGACGGGCGAGCCGGCCGAGATCGAGCCGCGCCGCGTCATCGGTTTCCGCGCCTCGCAGGTCATGAAGGCGCGAATCGATCGCGCGATGGGTAGCTAAGGACACGGCGTGGCCAAGGGCCCCAACGCCTTCAGGACAATCTCGGAAGCGGCCGAAGAGCTGGGCGTGCCGCAGCATGTGCTGCGGTTCTGGGAAACCAAGTTCACCTTCATCAGCCCGATGAAGCGGGCCGGCGGACGGCGGTTCTACCGTCCGCAGGACATCGAGGTCCTGGCCGGTGTGCGGCGGCTGCTGCACGACGAGGGCCTGACCATCAAGGGCGTGCAGAAGCTGCACAAGGACCACGGCGTCCGGCGCCTGCTGGCGGTTGGCCGGGGCGAGACCGCGGTCGAGTCCGGCGTTTCCGAGGCCGCGCCGGCCGGCGAAATCTCCGCCGAGGCGCGGGATCGCCTGAGCCTGACCCTGGCCGAACTTGAGGCCATCAAGGGTCGGCTGGACGGATTGCTGCGCCGCGACTGAATTCGTCCACTTTGGCCGTTGCCGGGGGACGGACGCATCCCTATAAGGGCGCTCCCTCCTGCGTCGGAGCGTAGCGCAGCCTGGTAGCGCACTTGACTGGGGGTCAAGGGGTCGTGGGTTCGAATCCCGCCGCTCCGACCATTCTCCTGCCGGACCTCACGGTTCCCGGTTCATCCAGGAGAGCAGGGGGATGAGCGGCACGCCCCAGGCCGTTCCAGCGACAGCGAAGTAGACCAGTTCCAGCAGGAAGCTGTCGGGCAGCAGCTCGTGCAGGCTCACCGCCGCCATGGCGTAGACCGCCAGGAAAAGCAGGATCGCGAACGAGCCGACGACTTTCTTGATGCGAGGCGACATGAGAACTCCCGCCGCACATTCGGCGGCGGGAGCATTTAGAGCGCGTTCCGGTCGGTTGGAACCGCTTATCGGACCTGGCCGAGCCTCAGGCCCGGCGCTTGAACAGGCCCAGAAGGAACAGAAGGATCACCGCGCCGACGACCGCCGCCACCAGGCTCATGATCCAGCCCTCGTATCCGATGTTCAGCAGGTCCACGATCAGGAACTTGCCGATGATCGCGCCGACGATGCCGACGATCAGGTTCGTCAGAAGCCCGTGATCGCGCTTCATGAGCTTCTCGGCGATCCAGCCCGCCAGAATCCCGATGATGATCGCACCAATCCAACCCACGCCTTGCATGGTCAGCCTCCCTTGTTGAATGCCCGGCTGTAACCGCCGAACCGGGTTCGAGGTTCCGCCCCTTCCGGGACAGCGTCAACTTGGCGCGGTCGCTGGACCTCGGCGGCCTTGAGGTCTAGGTGTCTGGCTTGTCCTTCCGCTCCCTCCCTGGGAAAGACATCGTCCGATATGACTTCCTTCCTGCGTTCCGATCGCTCGCGTCCGGTGGCGATCTGGCTGTTCGCCGTCGCCGCCCTGGTGTTTGCGATGGTTGTCGTCGGCGGGGCGACCCGCCTGACCGATTCCGGGCTGTCGATCACCGAATGGAAGCCCATCAGCGGCGCCCTGCCGCCGATGTCCGACAGCGCCTGGAACGCCGAGTTCGAGGCCTACAAGCAGATCCCGCAGTACCAGCAGGTCAACCGCGGCATGACGCTCGGCGAGTTCAAGGAGATCTTCTGGTGGGAATGGGCTCACCGCCTGCTGGGCCGCGTGGTCGGTCTCGCCTTCGCCCTGCCGTTCGCCTACTTCCTTGTGCGCCGCCAGCTGCCCAGGCGACTGATCTTGCGCTGCGCCGGCCTTCTCGTCCTGGGCGGCCTGCAGGGCGTCATCGGCTGGTGGATGGTCGCCAGCGGCCTTTCCGAACGGGTCTCCGTCGCGCCCGAGCGGCTGACCACCCACCTTGGCCTGGCCCTGGCGCTGTTCATGGCCCTGGTCTGGACCGGCCTCGACGCCTGGAACGGCCAGCCCCGGCAGGAGAGCGTCACCCGCTGGCGGACCTGGGCGCTGGTGTTCCTCGGCGCCGCCTTCGCGCAGAGCCTCCTTGGCGCGCTTGTGGCGGGCAATGACGCCGGACTGGTCTACACCGACTGGCCGCTGATGAACGGGCGGCTGTTCCCCGCCGACTATGCCGGCGCCGGCCTCTGGCAGACCCTGGCTCACAGTCAGGCGGCCGTGCAGCTCCATCACCGCATCGGCGCCTATCTGCTGGCCATCGCCACCGTGGTGCTTGTCGGATTCGCGGCGCGGGACCGCCTGCTGCCGCGCGAAGCTCGCTTCGCGGCATTCGCCCTCGGCGGTGTCGTCATTCTGCAGTTCCTGCTGGGGATCGCCACCCTGATGATGGCCGTGCCGCTGACCCTGGGCATCCTGCACCAGGCCGGCGCCGCCGTCCTGCTGGGCGCGGCCACCGTATTCGCCTGGCGGGTGCGGCGGGTCTAGAGCTTGAGGCCGGCCCAGGGGCCGGTGATCGCCAGGGTGATGCCCGGCCAGTAGATATTGACGAACAGGGTTTGGCCGTCCGGCGAGAAGCAGGCGCCCGCGAACTCGGCGTTGTCGCGAAATGCGTTGCGGCCGATGGTGTAGGTCCGGCCGTCCGGCGTGACGCCCTTGATGTGGTTCGCCGTCTCGTCGGTGTAGTTGTCCTCGCAGGCGATCAGGTGGCCCCACGGGGCGACGATGATGTTGTCCGCATAGAACAGCACCTTTGGATCGCTGCTCTCGACGAAGTTCTGCAGGCGGCCGGGCTCGGCCGTCTCGTCCGGCTGGCCTTCGCGCGGGGAGGGGACATAGCGCATGATCTGGCCGAGCTTGGCCGCGCCGCCGGAGGTGCAGGTGAAGTAGAGTTCGTCCTTGCCCCAGAAGATGCCTTCGCCCCGGGCGAACAGCGCCGCGCCGGCGGCATGGCCGCGCTTGGCCAGGTCATCGTCGGGATTGTCGACTCCGTCCAGGTCGATCCAGCGGACCGCCTTCCAGTCGCCCTTGGCGAAGGTGACGCCCGACCAGTTGCGCGTGTCGCCGCCTTCGGTTGCCTCGGCAAGACCCAGGGCCTGAAGCTTGCCGCCCTTGGCCAGTTCGCCCGGCGCGTCGGGAATGAAGCGGTAGAGGAGGCTCTCGCTGGTGTCTTCGGTCAGGTAGACGATGCCCGTGCGCGGATCGACACAGGCGGCCTCGTGCTTGAACCGTCCCAGACCGGTCAGCGGAATCGCCTGCACGGGTCCCCGGGCCCTGGCGGGCACTTCGAAGACCCAGCCGTGATCCTTGCCGACACCCTTGCCGGCCTTCTGGACCGTCTCCTCGCAGGTCAGCCAGCTACCCCACGGCGTGATGCCGCCGGCGCAGTTGATCGAGGTGCCGGCCAGGCTGACGAACTGCCGCTCAACCTTCTGGCGCTTGAGGTTGTAGATCAGCGTGGTCGTGCCGCCGGGCAGGGGATCGCCGTCGGGGTCCAGGTCGTAGGCCTTTGCCGGATCCAGCTTGCCCGCCAGTCGGCGTCCCAGGCCCAGCGGGCCATGATTGCGGTCCGCCGGCTTCAGCTCATGGTTCCGGATCAGGGCCACCTTCGAGCCGCCCAGCGGCAGGCAGCCCATGCCATCGAACTTGTAGGGGGCGAACAGGCCGTCGCTCATCGTCTCGCCGGCCTGCGACAGGACGCGGTAGGAAAAGCCCTGCGGCAGGTCGAGAATGCGCATGGGGTCCGGAACCAGCGGCCCGTACCCCTCGACCTCGTTGAGGTAGGTTTCGCCGGTCTGCTGCTGGGCGCGGGCCAGACCCGCAAAGGCGGTGGAAACGGCGAGGCCGGAGAGAAGCGCGCGGCGATTCAGGGGCACGGAACGGTCCTTTGGTGTCTGGCGGGTGCCTAAACCAGCGATGCGACAGAGTCATTACGCCGCAAAATCACGGTATCATAATACCGTATCCTTTAAGTCATTGTTTTATATAACAGTTATGGAATTGCATGGGGTGAGGGGGCGTTGACAGCGACGCTTTCCTCACCTATCAGCCCGCCCTCACGTCGGGAGCCGCTTGTTCCCGCCCGCAACGGATACGAACCATGATGAAGACCACGGCTTCTCTGAAGCCCGCCGAGGTCGAGAAGGGTTGGATCGTGATCGACGCCGAGAACGCCGTGGTCGGCCGCCTCGCTTCGTTCATCGCCATGCGCCTTCGCGGCAAGCACCGTCCCGACTACACCCCGCACGTCGATTGCGGCGACTTCGTCGTCGTCGTCAACGCCGACAAGGTGAAGTTCACCGGCCGCAAGCTGGACCAGAAGGTCTACTACCGCCACACCGGCCACCCGGGCGGCATCAAGGAAGTCACCGCCGGCAAGCAGCTGGGCGGCCGCTTCCCCGAGCGCGTGCTCGAGAAGGCCGTCGAGCGCATGCTCCCCAAGGAGAGCCCGCTGGCTCGCAAGCAGATGACCCATCTGCGCATCTACACCGGCGCGGAGCATCCGCACGCCGCGCAGAACCCCCAAACCATCGCGTTCGCTGAAAAGAACGCCAAGAACGTGCGGAGCGCCTGATGGCCGAAGGTCTCGAAGCCCTGCAAGCCCTGTCGTCGTCGCCTGAAGCTGCGCCGGCCGAGCCCAAGATCGACAAGAACGGCCGCGCCTACGCTACCGGCAAGCGCAAGAACGCCGTCGCCCGCGTCTGGATCAAGCCTGGCAAGGGTCAGATCACGATCAACGGCCGCGACCAGGAGATCTACTTCGCGCGCCCCGTGCTGCGCATGATGATCGCCCAGCCGCTGCAGATCGCCGACCGCCTCGGTCAGTTCGACGTCATCGTCTCGGTCAAGGGTTCCGGCCTGTCGGGCCAGGCGGGCGCCGTTCGCCATGGCATCTCCAAGGCCCTGACCTACTACGAGCCCGGCCTGCGTCCGGTCCTGAAGCCGCACGGCTTCCTGACCCGCGACAGCCGCGTCGTCGAGCGCAAGAAGTACGGCCGCGCCAAGGCCCGCCGCAGCTTCCAGTTCTCGAAGCGCTAAGCGCGCGAGGGTTCATACCTTTGCGAAGGGGCGCTTCGGGCAACCGAGGCGCCCTTTTTCTTTGCCCGGACCAGTTCCTTCGGAAATGGTCCTACTCAAATGTCAGAGCCCGTCCGAGCGGCGGAACCGGAAGCCACTTTCGCCTGCCGGGCTCTGTATGGAGGCGAGCATGACCGCTCCGAAGATCTTCATCGATGGCGAAGCCGGCACCACCGGCCTGCAGATCCGTGAGCGGCTGGATGGCCGCCGCGACATCCAGCTCGTCTCGATCGATCCGGAGCGCCGAAAGGACGCCGCCGCCCGAGCCGAGCTGCTGAACGGTTCGGACCTGGTCATCCTCTGCCTGCCGGACGACGCGGCCCGGGAGGCGGTCAGCCTGATCGAGAACAGTTCGGTCAGGGTCATCGACGCCTCGACCGCGCACCGGGTGGCTGACGGCTGGACCTATGGCTTCGCGGAAATGCCGGGCCAGCGGGCGGCCATCGCCGCCTCGACGCGGGTCAGCAATCCCGGCTGTTACCCGACGGGGGCCATCGCCCTGATCCGGCCGCTGGTCGACGCCGGCATCCTGCCCGCCGACTATCCGGTCAGCGTCAACGCCGTCAGCGGCTACAGCGGCGGCGGCAAGGCGATGATCGCCGAGTTCGAGGGCGAGGGGGCGGAGGCCTTTCGCATCTATGGCCTCGGTCAGACCCACAAGCATGTCCCGGAGTTGCAGAAGAACACCGGCCTCACCGTGCGGCCGTTCTTCGCCCCCAGCGTTGGTCGCTATGCCCAGGGAATGATCGTCGAGGTTCCGCTATTCATGGACCGTCTGAACGGCTCGCCGAAGCTGGCCGACATCCACGCCTGCCTGAACGCGGCCTACGCCGGCGAGACCTTCGTCACCGTCGAGAGCGGCGCGGGGATCACCGGCCTGGAGCCGGAGGCGCTGAACAACACCAACCGCATGCAGCTGTTCGTCTTCGGCTCGGATGAGCAGGCGCGGCTGGTGGCCCGCCTCGACAATCTCGGCAAGGGCGCGTCCGGGGCGGCGGTGCAGAACATGAACCTGATGCTCGGCCTGCCGGAAGGCGCGGGGCTGTGACGCTCCGCCGGGCCGTCATCGCCGACGCCCCGGCCATCGCGGCGGTCTACCGGATCAGCGCCTGGCATCCGCATGTCCACACCCCCGAAGAGGACCTGGGCTTTTTCGCGAACCGGATGCTGCCCGAGCAGACAGTTTGGGTGATCGAGGACGGGCAGGGAGTGGTTGCCGCCTACGCGGCCGCGCAGGGGGATTTTCTGAACCACCTGTTCGTGCATCCGGAGGCGCAGGGCGCGGGGCATGGCTCGCGGTTGCTGAACCATGTCCGCGAGGACCTCGAATTCCTGCAGCTCTGGACGTTCCAGGGGAATGTGAAGGCACGGGCCTTCTACGAGCGGCGGGGTTTCACCGCGGTGGAGTTCACCGACGGCGAATTCAACGAGGAGAAGCTGCCGGACGTTCGGTACGAGTGGCGGCGCCGCTAGCCTAGCCAGGCCTGTTCGGCCGCCAGGAAGGCCTCGACCCGTTCCGGCCTGTCGATGCCCGCGAGGTCGGCGCGAGGCGTCTTGCCGCCTTCCTCGAGCAGGTAGGAAAGGAAGCGCAGACTGGGGCGGTAGGCGGCCAGGCGCGCGGCATCCAGGGGCAGAGTTTCGCCGGGGATGCGGGCGCGCATCTCGTCCTCGAAATAGACCGCGCCCAGGCGAACGATCTTCCAGACGCCCTCGCGGCGCTCGACCCGGGCATGCATCCGCGCGTGGCTGGTGACCATGACCTCGACGCCGCGTACCCAGCCGCCCAGCAGGATCGCTGCGCCGCTCTCGGCCAGGGCGCGGTCGCCGTTCAGGGTGACGAGGGTCGGGGCCATCTGGTGCAGGTGGCGCATCCCGGATGCGAAGGCGCGCTGCGAGGCGGCGACGAACTCGGGTCCGCTGGTCTCGATCCAGCTGATGCTGACCACGGAGTCCGGATGAAAGCAGGCGGCCATCCGCTCCCATTGGCCCTGGTCGCGCGCGGCGCGCTCGGTCTGAACCACCTCGGCGACGGCGAGCTTGTCGAGTTGGGACATCGGTGACAGCCTCCTGTGGCGCCGTCCACCATAGACCAGACCCGCCACATCCATGCACCCGTCCGGCCGGAACGCCTTTGAGGACGACGCCACCCTGGCCTTCTACGATCGGGAAGCGGCCGCCTATGCCGATCGCAGTCGCTCCGGAGAGTCGATCCGGCTGGCGGCCTTCATCGCCTCGCTTCCCCCTGGCGCGCGCGTCCTGGACCTGGGGTGCGGCGCGGGGCAGGACGCGGCGGTCATGCTGGCCGCGGGCCTGCGGGTGACGCCGCTCGATGGCTCGCCGGGCCTTGCCGCCGAAGCGACCCGCAGGCTGGGGCGGCCCGTGAGGGTGATGCGGTTCGCCGATCTGGACGACGATCAGTGCTTCGAGGGCGTCTGGGCCAACGCCAGCCTGCTTCATGTGCCGATGGAGGGCCTCGCCGCGATCCTTGGCCGGGTCTGGCGCGCGCTGGCGCCGGGCGGCGTGCTCGAGGCGAGTTTCAAGGCGGGCGATGGCCCCGGACGCGATCAACTCGGCCGCTACTACAACTTTCCCAGCGAGCGCAGGCTGGAGGACGCCTTCAGGGCCGCCGCTGTCTGGGCGGACTTGTCCATCGAACAGGTCAGGGGCGGCGGCTACGACGGTGTCGAGCGATGCTGGCTCGTCTGTCGGGCTGCCAAGCCTGCAGCCCCATAGAGAAAGGGCCCGGCGATCGCTCGCCGGGCCCTTCTGCAAACTGTCAGAGCCGAGATCAGGTCAGCGGCTTGGGCATGTCCAGGCCGCTGGTCGGCATCGGCGCGGGGGCCGGAGCCGGGGCAGGGGCGGCGACCGGCGTCGCCGGCGGCGGGGCCGGGCGCTGGAACTTCAGGCTGCGGCCCTGGAAGAAGGCGCCGGTCTCCATGGCCAGCTGCTCATGAGTGATGTCGCCGTCGATGTAGCTGGTGCCGTACAGTCGCACCTGCTTGGCGGTCACCGCGCCGACGATGCGGCCGCGCACTTCGGCGGCTTCGGCATAGACGCTGCCCTCGATGTGGCCGGTCTCGCCGACGGTCAGGCGGCCGACGCGCACGTCGCCCTTGACCACGCCGTCGATCTGCAGCTCGCCATCGCCGGTCACGCCGCCTTCGATGGTGATGCCGTTGGAGATCAGCGAGGCCACCTTGGGGCGCGGCTTGGGCGCGTCGACCGGCGCGCTGGCGGGCGTCGGCGCCGGCTCGGGAGCCGAGGACTTGACCGGCTGGGCGGTCTTGTTAGCGGGCTTGCTGAACATATTCACCGGCTCTCAGAAAACGGTTGGGGTTCTGGGGTCGTCCGTTGACCCAGATTTCGTAGTGCAGATGCGGCCCTGTCGACCGACCGGTGGAGCCCATGGCGCCGATCCGGGTGCCGACGCCGACCCGCTGGCCCACGCGGACGGAGATCGTCTGCAGATGGGCGTAACGGGTCTTGAAGCCGTTGCCGTGGTCTATCTCGATCGTGTTGCCATAGCCTGAACGAACGCCGGTAAACGAAACCACGCCCGGGCCGGTCGCATAGATCGGCGTGTGATAGGCGCCGGGGAAGTCGAGCCCCGAATGGAAGGCCGGCCGCCGGGTGAAGGGGTCAAGCCGCACGCCATAGCTCGACGAGGCCGCGCCGGCGGTCGTCGGGCGATAGAAGGGCATCTCGCGGGCGGCGACGCCGAGGCCGCGCATGTCGTTGACGTTGGTCGCCGCGCGCTGGATCCGGCGCGCGAAGTCCTCGTCCACATCGAGCACGACCGCCAGCGCCCGCGGGTCCTTGGCCTCGATCAGCGGCCCGCCCAGCGAACCGCCGCGACCGGCGTAGCTCTCCGGAGACAGTCCGGCCAGGCGGAAGGCGGCGCGCAGCCGCTCGGCCCGGCTCTTGGCGAAGCTGTCGGCGGCCTCGATCAGCCGCTCCTGGTCCATCCGCGTGTACTGGACGCGCTCGATCGGGCTCTGGGCCAGCAGCGAGGGCTTGCCCGGCGCCAGCGCCTCGGCGGCGCCCGGCACGCCCTTGAATTCCTGGAACAGCAGGGCCAGCGCCGCGTGGCGCTTCTCGACCCCTTCGGCCATCTCGCCGAACGAGCCGTTGGTGGCGTTCAGCTGGGCCATGGCGCTGTTCAGCCGCGCCTGGCGATCGGCGTTGACGCGCTCGTAGTAGGCCTTCTGGCGGACCAGCTCCTGGTCGGCGGCCCCCGCCGACAGGGCGTTGACCATCATCGCCGCGGTGCAGACGCCCATCCAGAGCGAGGCCATGGCGACAACCCCAGCCACGGCCAGCTGCTTGCCGGTCGAAAGGACATACCCTCGCATTTCGCCGCCCGAGCGGACGTAGAGGTGCCTTTCAGGAAATAGCTCTTCCAGAGCCCTGCGAATCCGTCGCCAGCGTGAATACGCCATCGCCCCCGAAACCCGGATTTCTGTCCAGGCCGGCATATGCAACGATCTCAAGCAGGGGTGCAAGGGACTTCGCGTCGCAGGCGTGTTCGCCGGGCGCGGAAATCCCATGTCGCTCAACGGTTAACCAAACAGCGAGCTGCCCGCCAGCGCTTTGCGCGCCCCAGCCCTTTCCGTTCACGGATTGCAACTGGGGCGCGGCGCCGGGGCCACAGTTACCGACAGGTCGCAATTAACCCTTCGCCAGGGCCCGCGCCGCCTCCAGGACCTGCTCGGCGTGGCCCGCGACCTTGACCTTGCGCCAGACGCGCCGGAGCATGCCTTGGCCGTCGATCAGCCAGGTCGAACGGTCGATGCCCAGGTACTTGCGGCCATAGAGGCTCTTCTCGACCCAGGCGCCGTAGCGCTCGATCACGTCGCTGTCCGTGTCCGAGCCGAGGATGACCTTCAGGCCGTGCTTGGCCCGGAACTTGGCGTGCGCCGCCACCGTATCCTTGGACACGCCCACCACCGCGGCGCCGGCCGCCGCGAACTCGTCGATCAGCGCGGAGAAGGCCTTTGCCTCGGTGGTGCAGCCGGGGGTGTCGTCCTTGGGATAGAAGAACAGGACCACCGTCTTGCTCCGAAGATCGGCCAGGCGCACCTCTCCGTCGTCGGTGGGAAGCTCGAAGTCGGGGGCGGCGTCGCCCTCCTTCAGTTCGATGGTCATGCTCGGTCCCTCGATGTTGATGGCGCGTCCGGTCAGACCGGACGGACCAGGACGATCTTCTTCTTGCCCTGGGACAGCTTGATCACCCCGTCCACGATGTCGGCGCGTGTGATCAGCTTCATCCCGTCCATCTCCTGCACGTCATTGACCCGCAGGCCGCCGCCCTGGGCCAGGCGGCGGGCCTCGCCGCGAGAGGTAGACAGCCCGGCGTCGACGGCAAGCGCGGCCAGCATGATCCCCTCGTCGAGGCTCGCCGCGGCGATCTCGATGGACGGCAGGTCGTCGCTCAGCGCGCCCTGCTCGAACGCCTTGGTGGCGGCGTCGCGGGCGGCCTTCGCCGCGTCCTCGCCGTGCAGCATCCGCGTCGCCTCGTCGGCCAGCACCTTCTTGGCGTCGTTGATGCCGGCGCCGGGCAGGGCTTCCAGCCGGGCGATCTCGTCCAGCGGCAGGTCGGTGAACAGCCGCAGGAACTTGCCGACGTCGGCATCCTCGGTGTTCCGCCAGAACTGCCAGTAGTCGTAGGGGCTGCGCATGTCGGCGTTCAGCCAGACCGCCCCCTGCGCCGTCTTGCCCATCTTCGCGCCGCTGGCCGTGGAGAGCAGGGGGGTGGTCAGGCCGAAGGCCGGCTTCTGGTCGACGCGGCGGATCAGCTCCACCCCGTTCAGGATGTTGCCCCACTGGTCCGAGCCGCCCATCTGCAGGCTGGTCCCGAAACGGCGGTTCAGCTCCAGGAAGTCCACCGACTGCATCAGCATGTAGTTGAACTCGAGGAAGGTCATCGGCTGCTCGCGCTCGAGCCGCAGCTTCACCGAGTCGAACGCCAGCATGCGGTTGACCGTGAAGTGGACCCCGAACTCCCGCAGGAATTCGATGTAGCCCATCTTCGACAGCCACTCGTCGTTATCGACCATGACCGCGTCGGTCGGCCCGTCGCCGAAGGTCAGGAACTTCTCGAACACCGACTTGATGCTGGCGATGTTGGCCTGGATGTCGGCTTCGCTCAGCAGCTTGCGCGACTCGTCCTTGCCGGTCGGATCACCGACCTTGGTCGTCGCCCCGCCCATCAGCACGATGGGCTTGTGGCCGGCCTGCTGCAGCCGCCGCAGGAGCATGATCTGGATCAGGCTGCCGACATGCAGGCTGGGCGCGGTGGCGTCGAAGCCGATGTAGCCGGTGACGACCCCCTTCGCGGCCGCCTCGTCCAGCTCGGCCGGGTGGGTGATCTGGTGAATGAACCCCCGGTCCCGCATCGTCTGCAGGAAGGCGGACTTGAACTCTTGGGCTTCGGTCGGGGCGGTCATCGTCGGGGGCTCGCTTTGAGGCCGCGCGTCTAGCACGGCGAGAGGGGTCTGCAAGTCATCGGGCATCGAAGGTCTCCTGTCTGGAAGGCCGGCGACGCGTCTGAGGTCTGATGGTGTCAGGTCATGCCGCCGGGGGTGGGCGGCATGCGATCGCAACGCCGCTCGTCAGAACGAGCGGGCGTAATACAGGGCGGCGAGGGCGGCCTTGGCGATCATGGCCGCTGGTTAGCCTCCGCCATTGACCAGCGTCAACCCGCCGCTATCCAAGGCAGGATGATGCTGGCCCTTTCGCCACACCCGGACACGCCCTGCGGCGCCGTGCGCGAGATCACCGTCCGGGTGACGCGCCGCGGGCAGTCGCTGTCGCTGGTCTATGCGGTGGCGGGCGCGGTCGGGGACATCGCCTTTCCGACCTGGCGAAAGGCGTCCCGGGCGGACGAGCTTTGGCGGCATACCTGCTTCGAGGCCTTTGTCGGTCCGGCTGTGGGCGGCGCGGGATACGCTGAGATCAACCTGTCGCCCTCGAACCAGTGGGCCGTCTACGCCTTCGAGCGCTATCGCCAGGGCATGACATCGCCCGACGGGGTCGAGCGCCGCGACGTCGCGATAGATGCCGGCGATGATCGCTTCACCCTCGCCGCGACCGTCGATCTCGACCGGCTCTCGACGCCCGGCCGCGGCCCCTGGGCGCTAGGCCTTTCGGCCGTCATTGAACTGAAGGACGGATCGAAGTCCTACTGGGCGCTTGCTCACCCGCCGGGCCCGCCCGACTTCCATCACCCCGACGCCTTCGCCGCCATCCTGCCCCCGGAGTCCCCATGAAGTTCGGCCTCGACCGTATGATCGCCGACCCGGAACTGCGCCGCGCCCTGTCGGGGCGGCGCGTGGCCCTGCTGGCTCATCCCGCCTCGGTCACGGCCGACCTGACCCACAGCCTTGACGCGCTGGCCGCCTGCCCGGAGATCAAGCTGACCGCCGCCTTCGGGCCGCAGCACGGCATGCGCGGCGACAAGCAGGACAACATGATGGAGTCGCCGGACTTCACCGATCCGGTGCACGGCATCCCCGTCTTCAGCCTCTACGGCGAAGTCCGCCGCCCGACCGGCCAGTCGATGGGGACGTTCGACGTTATCCTCATCGACATGCAGGACCTCGGCTGCCGCATCTACACCTTCATCACCACGCTGCTCTACGTGCTGGAGGCCGCCGCCGAGCATGGCAAGTCGGTCTGGGTGCTGGATCGTCCCAACCCCGCCGGCCGCCCGATCGAGGGTCTGACGCTGCGTCCGGGCTGGGAAAGCTTCGTCGGCGCGGGGCCCATTCCCATGCGCCATGGCCTGACGCTGGGCGAGCTCGGCCGCTGGTTCATCGACCACTACCGGCTGGACGTCGACTACCGCGTCATCGAGATGGAAGGCTATCGTCCCGACGAGGGCCCCGGCTTCGGCTGGCCGCTGGGCGAGCGCACCTGGGTCAACCCCAGCCCCAACGCGCCCAACCTCTGGATGGCCCGGGCCTATGCCGGGACGGTGATGCTGGAAGGCGCCACCCTGTCCGAGGGGCGCGGCACGACCCGGCCCCTGGAGCTCTTCGGCGCGCCCGACATCGACGGTCGCGCGGTCATCGCAGAAATGCGATCGCTGGCCCCCCAATGGCTGGCCGGCTGCACCCTGCGGGACATCAGCTTCGAGCCCACCTTCCACAAGCACGTCCACAAGCTCTGCAGCGGCGTGCAGATCCACACCGAGGGGCCGGAGTACGATCACGAGGCCTTCCGCCCGTGGCGCCTGCAGGCGCTGGCATTCAAGGCGATCCGGCGGCTCCATCCCGACTACGATCTCTGGCGGGACTTCCCGTACGAGTACGTGCTGGACCGCCTGGCGATCGACGTCATCAACGGCGGCCCGGGCCTGCGCGAGTGGGTCGATGACCCGGCGGCCGCACCGGGCGATCTCGACGCCATCACCCTGCCGGACGAAGCCGACTGGGCAGAGGTCCGCAGGCCGTATCTGATCTACTGAACCCGGCCCGCCGCTTCGGCGTCACCCTGGGTCAGCCTTGCGGGGCGCTTCGAGGGTCATAGACTGACCCCGGCCTGAAGCGTCCGGAGGAGATCAGTCATGGTCGGCATCGCCGCCTGGGGAGCCTATGTCCCGCGCCTGCGTCTGAGCCGCAAGGCCGCCGCCAGCGCCAACGCCTGGGTCGCTCCCAACCTGATGGGCAAGGCCAGGGGCGAGCGCGCCATGGCCAACTGGGACGAGGACGCCCTGACCATGGCGGTAGAGGCCGCGCGCGACGCGCTGGGCCCGGCGGACGAGCGGGGCCATGTCCGCGCCCTCTGGTACGCGTCCACGACCGCTCCGTTCGCGGACCGGCTCAATGCCGGCATCGTTTCCTCGGCCCTGACCCTCGACAAGACCATCGCGGCGGCCGACATCACCGGCTCCCAGCGCTGTGGCCTGACGGCCCTCGGCCAGGCGCTGAATGCGGTGCGCGCCGGCGCGGCCTCCTCTGGCCTGGTGGCCGTTGGCGAGCACCGCCGCGCCCGCGCCGCCTCGGCCCAGGAACTGGACAACGGCGATGGCGCCGCCGCCTTCGTCGTCTCGGCCGAGGCCCCGGCGGCCGAGCTGCTGGGTCATGGCGTCGTCACCGACGACTTCGTCGACCACTTCCGCGGCGCCGATTCCGAGTTCGACTACCAGTGGGAAGAGCGCTGGATCCGTGACGAGGGCATCGTCAAGCTCGTGCCCCCGGCCATCGAGGCGGCGCTGGTCCAGGCCGGCATCGAGCCCTCGGCCGTGACGCACTTCTGCTTTCCCTCGGTCTTCGGCGGCATGGCCGCCAACCTGGCCAAGCGTCTTGGCGTGTCGGCCGAGGCGGTGCGCGACAACCTCGCCGCCGTCATGGGCGAGGCCGGCGCCGCTCATGGTCCGATCATGCTGGCCCATGCGCTCGAGGAGGCGAAGGCCGGCGATGTCATCCTCGTCGCCCAGTTCGGCCAGGGCGCCGAGGCTCTGGTCTTCCGGGTCACCGACCGCATCGATCAGGCCCGGCCGGCGCGCGGCGTCACCGGCTCCTTGGCCGACCGCAAGGAAGAGACCAACTACCTCAAGTTCCTGTTCTTCAACGGCCTGGTCGAGTGGGACAAGGGCATGCGCGCCGAGAAGGACAACAAGACCGCTCTGACCACGCTCTATCGCAACGAGGACCAGATCCTTGGCCTCGTCGGTGGTCGCTGCCGTGAGACGGGGGTGGTGCAGTACCCGCGCACGCGCATCTCCGTGGCGCCGAACAATCCCGCCGTCGACACCCAGGAGCCGTACCGCTTCGCCGAGCGCAAGGCGCAGGTGCTGACCTACTCGGCCGACTTCCTGACCTATTCGATGAGCCCGCCCAACCACTACGGCACCATCGTTTTCGAGGCCGGCGGCCGCATCTTCATGGACATCACCGATGTCGAGCAGGGCGACGTCGACACCGGGCTCCCGGTGAAGATGGTCTTCCGCCTCAAGGAGGTGGACGAGAAGCGAGGCTTCCGCCGCTACTTCTGGAAGGCGGCGCCCGACCGCTCGGCCCAGGCCAAACCCGCCGCAATCGCGGCCGAATAGGAGGATCAGTCATGGCCAGCGGCATCAAGGACAAGGTCGCCATTCTCGGCATGGGCTGCTCGAAGTTCGGCGAGCGGTGGGACGCCGGTCCCGAAGACCTGATGGTCGAGGCCTATCTCGAAGCCATGCAGGACGCCGGCATCGAGCCGACGCAGCTGGATGCGGCCTGGTTCTCCACCCACATCGACGAGATCGGCGCCGGCAAGGGCGGCACGCCGCTGGCCATGGCCCTGCGCCTGCCCAACATCGCCGTCACCCGGGTCGAGAACTTCTGCGCCAGCGGCTCCGAAGCCTTCCGGGGTGCGGTCTACGCCGTGGCCGCTGGCGCCGCCGACATCGCCATCGCGGTGGGCATGGAAAAGCTCAAGGACACCGGCTACGGCGGCCTGCCGGTCGCCAATCCCGGCACGCTGGCGCCGCAGACGATGCCCAACGGCTCGGCCCCCGGCAACTTCGCCCAGCTGGCCAGCGCATACCGGGCCAAGCACGGCGTCTCGAAGGAAGACCTCAAGCGGGCCATCGCCCACGTCTCTGTCAAGAGCCACGCCAACGGGGCCAAGAACAGCAAGGCGCACCTGCAGAAGCCGGTGACCGAGGAACAGGTCCTCAATGCGCCGATGATCGCCGAGCCGCTGGGACTGTTCGACTGCTGCGGCGTGTCCGACGGCGCCGCCGCCGCCATCGTCACCACGCCCGAGATCGCCCGCAGTCTCGGCAAGCATGACCTCGTCACCGTCAAGGCCCTGCAGCTGTCGGTCTCCAACGGCTGGGAGAGCCAGTACAACGGCTGGGACGGCAGCTACTTCCACACCGCCCGCATCGCCGCTTCCAAGGCCTATCGCGAGGCCGGCATCGAGCGGCCGCGCGAGCAGATCAGCATGATGGAGGTGCACGACTGCTTCAGCGTCACCGAGCTGGTGACCATGGAGGACCTCCACATCTCGGCCGAGGGCCAGGGCTGGAAGGACGTGCTCAACGGCTTCTACGATGCAGACGGCGGCATTCCCTGCCAGATCGACGGCGGGTTGAAGTGCTTCGGCCACCCCATCGGGGCGTCCGGTCTTCGCATGCTGTACGAGATGTACCTGCAGCTTCAGGGCCGCGCCGGCCAACGCCAGCTGCCCGACCCGGTCTTTGGCATGACCCACAATCTTGGCGGCTCACCCTCGACCAATGTCTGTTCGGTGGCCATCGTCGGGCGGGAAGGGGCTTAATTCCGCCGGCCGGCCATGCGAGGCTGGGGCATGGCCATCAAGGGTGTGAAGTTCTGGAGTCTCGTCGCCGGCGTTCTGCTCCTCGCGGTGCTGGCGGCGGCCTTCCTTGTCTTCCGCGTGGATATTCTCCGCACCTCCCTCGACCCCAAGACTCCCTTCCAGATCTACGAGCCGCCAAAGGCGCCCAACTACGCCGAGGCCCGCGCCTGGGCCCTGCTGCCCCAGCCTCCGGACCGGCCGATGGTCAGCGACGGGCCGGCCGACGTCTTCTTCATCCACCCCACGACCTATGACGGCGGCGAGCACTGGAACGCGCCGTTCCGCGACGCCCGCGCCAGCCGCCAGCTCGAAGAGGTGATGCTGCCCAATCATGCCGGCCCGTTCGAGCGCGCCGGTCGGGTCTTCGCGCCGCGCTACCGCCAGGCCAGCCTCTATGCCCAGCTGACCCTGCGCGACGACGCGCGGGACGCCCGTCGCTTTGCCTACGGCGACATCCTGGCAGCCTTCCGCCTGTGGAAGACCCGCTACGGCGGCGACCGACCCTTCATCATTGTCGGGGTGGAGCAGGGCGGGTTGCTGGCCGCGCGCCTGGTGGCCGAGGAGATCGCGCCCGATCCCGAACTGGTCGCCCGTCTCGCCGGCGTCTACCTCATCGAGACGGTGGTTCCCGCCGACGCCTATGCGCCCGGCGCGACCATTCCGGCATGCGAGCGCCGCGCCCAGGCCGGCTGCGTCGTGGCCTGGAAGACGGGCGGCGCGGTGGATCGTGGCCGCATCCTCGACCGCTCGCTGGTCTGGGGCCCCCGCCAGGAACTGGTGAACCTGGGCGACCGGCCCGCGCTCTGCGTCAACCCGCTGACCGGCGGCACGTCGGGACCGACCGCGCCGGCGCGCATGAACCTTGGAGCCGCCAACGCAACCCGGCTGGAATGGGGCGATCGGCCCGGACTTCTCACTCGCGAGGTCGAGACCGCCTGTGAGGGCGGCCTCTTGAAGGTGTCCCGCCCCAAGGCCCGCACTCTGCGCCCCACCGGCGGCTGGGCCGACCGTCTCAAGGCCACGCCCTACAACCTCTTCTACGGCGACCTCGAGGCCGACGCCCGCGCCCGCGTCGCCGCCCGCATGGGGCTCGTCGAGTTTCCTGAACTGGCGCCCCCGATCACCCGGTCGATCCCGGTCGGGACCGCGCCGATCCACAAGATCGACTAGGGCGTTTCCGCACCCGCCAGCGTGCGCAGACCGGCGTACTGCGGCTGGTCTATCCGAACCTGATCGACGATCGACGCCTTCAAATGAGCCAGAAGCGCCGGGTCGGTCGGGGCGATCGCGCCGGTACGGATGCGCTCGCAAAGCTCGCTGTTCAGCGCCGCCCACTCGCCGTCATGACCGAGCAACGTCGCCAACCGCTCGGTCTGGGCGTCCTCCGCCGCCTGGCCGCCGGCGATCTCGCGCTTGATGGCGGCCAGGGCGTTGACGGCCACCCTGGCGTGGAAGGCGTCGCGATCCTTCAGCTGCGGCGCGGCCCGTTCCTCGATGAAACGGATGACGCTCTCGATCAGCTCGATGCTGGTGGGCTGGCTGATCATGCGGCTTGCTCCAGCAGGGCGACGAGGTCGATTTCGGTTTCGCTGGCCCGCCGACCGATCATCGCGCGCTCGACCGAGGCGTCCGCGCCCGTGGCGTAGGCCATGTACATGGTCAGGCACATGCAGCCCCACTTCAGCGAGCCAAGCATCTCCCAGAACAGCACCCGCTCCAGCGAGATCTCCCGCCCGCCCGCTGCGTGGTAGGCGTCCAGCAGGTCGGCGTACTCGCCGAACCCGCCGACCGGCTTGCCGCCGCCGAACCGCCAGCTGCGCGTACAGATCCAGCCCATGTCCTCGGCCGGATCGCCCAGGTGCGCCAGTTCCCAGTCCAGCACCCCAACCAGCCCCTTGTCCGGGTGGACCATGATGTTGCCGTTGCGAAAGTCGCCATGCACGAGCACGGGCTTGTCCAGCGCTGGCGCGCGGTCCTTCAGGAAGCGGATGGCCGCCTCGAAGATCGGCCGCTCGGCGCCGGAGGTCCGGTAGACGCCCTCGTATTTCTCGATCTCGCTGAGCGCGCTGGAGGTGACCAGCTCCGGCAGGCCCTCGGTCGGAACCGCGTGGATGGCCGCCAGCGCCGCTCCGCACTGGGCGGCCAGCTTCGGGCGCACCGCCTCGAAGGGCGGGTCGCGGGCGATGCGCTTGCCCAGCGTCTCGCCCTCAAGCCTGGCCATCACATAGGCCTCGCCGATCTCGCTGCCTGGCGCGCTTTCAGCCAGCACGCGCGGGACCGCCGCCCCGTTCGCCGCCGCCGCGCGGATCAGGGCCGCCTCGGTGGCCAGCGGCACGGCGTTGCCGCTGCCGGTCGATCCGGGCGGCTTGCGGCGCAGGATCATCGGCGCCCCGGTGTCGGTCTCGAACGCCCAGGTCTCCTGGCTCGCGCCGCCGGACAGGCGGCGAAGGTTGACCACCGTCCTGGCCCCGGCGTCCAGCTGCGGGGCGATGGGCTCAAGGGCCTTTTGAAGATCGTCCATGGCTTCCGATTCCGACCCTTCACCCACCGTCAGTCAACCAGTTGCCGGCGGCGCCGACCATCGGTATCTCTGGCTGGCTTTCCCGTGATTTCGGCGAAGGGAGTCAAAACCATGCAGGCCACCGCTATCGGCTAGTCCGCCGGCGCGAACGGCGCGCCCGACCGACCGTCACCCCGCGAGCCGGGGCGACGCCGCATGACTCCTTCTCGAAAGACATCCATGTCCAGATCCCTCTGGCGCCATGCCGATTTCCTGCGGCTATGGGCCGCCCAGGCCGTGTCGGCCTTTGGTTCACGCATCACGCGCGAGGGCCTGCCTCTCGCCGCTGTTCTCACGCTGGACGCCACGCCGGCGCAACTGGGCCTGCTGGCCGCGCTCGGCTACGGTCCCGGGCTCGTCGTCGGCCTCTTCGCCGGCGGCTGGGCCGATCGGCGCCGCCGCCGTCCGCTGCTCATAGGCTCCGACCTCCTGCGGGCCCTGCTGCTGATGTCCATTCCGCTCGCCGCCTGGAGCGGCCAGCTGGCCATGGCCCAGCTCTATATCGTCGCGGCCCTGGTCGGCGCCGCCACCGTCGTCTTCGACATCGCCGACCACGCCTACCTGCCCAGCCTTGTCGACCGCGATCAGCTCATGGACGGCAACAGCAAGCTTGGCGTCACGGAGTCCGTCGCCGAGGTCGGCGGGCCGGCCCTGGCCGGCGTCCTGTTTCAGATCCTCAGCGCGCCGTTCGCCCTGGTCGTCAACGCGGGGACCTATCTGGCCTCGGCCGCCTTCCTGGCGACGATCCGCCGACGCGAGGCGCCGCCGGACCCCGAGCCGCGCGGGCGCCATCCGTTTGCCGACCTGATGACCGGCCTGCGGGCGATCGCCGCCCAGCCGCTGGTGCGGCCCCTGCTGGCAATGACCGTGGCCCAGGGCTTCTTCGGCGCCTTCTTCGCCGCCCTCTACATGCTGTTCGCCATCCAGGTGCTCCGCATCCCGCCGGCGCTCCTCGGCCTGATCATCGCCATGGGCGGCGTCGGCGCCCTGGCCGGGGCGCTGCTGGCCCGGCTGGCGTCCGCCCGCCTTGGACCGGGGCCCGCCATCATCGCGATGGGCGGGGCAGGGGCCCTGGCGCTCCTGCTGGTGCCCGCCGCGCCCCGTGATCCGGTCGCCGGTCCAGCCTTCCTGATCGCAGCCCAGCTCATCGGCGACGCCTTCATGGTGGCGGCCATCATCCCGGCCGTCACCCTGCGCCAGTCGCTGTTTCCACCGACGATCCTCGGCCGGACCAGCGCTGTCTTCCATGTCGCCGGCGGCGGGGTCATGGTCCTTGGCGCCCTGGCCGGCGGGGCGCTGGGCCAACGGCTCGGCGTGCGCGAGACGCTGTGGATCGGGGCGGTGGGCGTGCTCCTGGGGCCGCTGATCGCGCTGATGTCGCCGCTGCGGCGATTGCGAAGCCTGACCTAATCGGTCTGCGCCCCGCCGCGCCAGTCGAACAGCGCCTGAAGCACCCGCAGGCGCTGTCCCCGCTCGCCGGTCAGCTCCGGATCCAGCGTCATCATCATGCGCGCGTCGTCGGCGGCGATGGGGATGAGGTCGCGGTGCGCTACCGGATCGGCCAGCCGGTAGGCCGGAAACCCGCTCTGCTTGAGGCCGAGCGGGTCGCCGCCGCCGCGCAGCTCCAGGTCCTTCTCGGCGATCTCGAAGCCATCGTCGGTCTTGCGCAGGATATCCAGCCGCTGCTCGGCGATGGACCCGAGCGGCGGATCGTAGATCAGCAGGCAGGCGCTCTCCCGCAGCCCCCGGCCGACCCGGCCGCGCAACTGGTGCAACTGGGCCAGGCCGAAGCGGTCGGCGTGCTCGATGACCATGATCGTCGCGTTGGGCACGTTCACCCCGACCTCGACCACCGTTGTCGCCACCAGCAGGCTCACCCGGCCATCGGCGAAGTCGGCCATCACCGCGTCCTTCTCCGGCCCGCTCATCCGGCCGTGGACCAGCCCCACGCGCGGCCCCAGCACCCGGCGCAGGTCCTCCGCCCGCGCCTCCGCGGCGGCCAGGTCGCTGTCCTCGCTCTCGGCCACCAGCGGGCAGATCCAGAAGGCCTGCGCCCCCTCCGCCACCGCTGCCCGCAGCCGGCCGACCACTTCCGGCAGTCGGGGCGAGGGGATGGCGCGGGTCACCACCGGCGTGCGCCCGGGCGGCTTCTCGTCCAGCCGGCTCACGTCCAGGTCGCCGAACACCGTCAGCTCCAGCGTGCGCGGGATCGGCGTCGCCGACATCGCCAGCAGATGGACGCCGGTCCCCTTGTCCTGCAGCCGCTTGCGCTCGGAAACGCCGAAGCGGTGCTGCTCGTCGATGACCGCCAGCGCCAGGTCGCGAAAGCGGATGTCGTCCTGGAACAGGGCGTGCGTGCCGATGGCGACGCCGGCCGTACCGTCCATGATCGCCATGACCTTCTCGGTCCGCACGCCGCCCTTGTCGCGCCCGGTCAGCAGGACCACCCGCACGCCCTGCGCCTCCAGCGCCGGGGCGATGGTCTCGAAATGCTGGCGCGCCAGGATCTCGGTCGGCGCCATCAGCGCCGCCTGCCGGCCGGCGTCCAGCACATCGGCCATGGCCAGCATCGCCACCACCGTCTTGCCGGCGCCGACATCGCCCTGCAGCAGCCGCGTCATCCGCAGGCCGCTGGCCAGGTCGCCCCGCACCTCGGCCAGCGAGCGGATCTGCGCCCCGGTCAGCCGCCAGGGCAGGGCGGCTTCCAGCCGTTCGGCCATCTTTCCTGCGGGGATCGGCGGGCTGGGCTCGTCGCGACGCTGGGCCTTGCGCTGGGCCAGCGCCAGCTGATGAGCCAGCAGCTCGTCATAGGCCAACCGTCGCCGGGCCGAGGAGTTGGGCGTCACCTCCGCGTCGCTGGCCGGATGGTGTGCGCTCTCCAGCGCCGCGCGCCAGTCGGGCCAGCCCATCTTCGCCTTCAGCGGACCATCCATCCACTCGGCCAGGTTCGGCGCCCGGCTCAACGCCTCCTGCGCCAGCTTGCGCACCGCCCGCGCCGCCAGGCCCGCCGTGGCCGGATAGACCGGCTCCAGCTCGGGGATCTCGTCCGCCCGCTCGGGTGGCAGGATGTAGTCGGGATGCACGATCTGCATCTCCGCCCCGAACCGCTCGATCTTGCCGCTGACGATGCGTTCGGCGCCCGGCGGATGCTGCCGCTCCAGATGCGGTCCATGACCCTTGAACCAGGCCAGGGTGACAAATCCGGTCTCGCCGTCGAAGGCGCGCACGCGCCAGGGCTGGCCCAGGGTCCTTGGCTTCATGTGCGCGTCGATGGTCACCCGCACCGTCGCCACCTCGCCCTCCCTTAGGGCCATGAAGCTGGAAGGCCGGCGGTGGATCAGGCTGTGCGGCGTCAGGAAAAGCATATCCCGCACCAGCGGCCCGGCGAGTTTCTCCACCAGCGGCGCCACGCGCGGTCCCACCCCGCGAAGGGCGGACACGGGCGCGAACAGCGGGAAGAGAATCTCGGGGCGCATCGAGGTTCAGGATAACCCTGCCGGCGCCCGGTTCAGAAGCGCCGGATGGAGGCCAGCCGCTTCAGATAGTCCTCGTGCGTTCCCCACGGCCCGTGATCGGTGATCTGCGGCTCCAGCGACGCGGCCTCCAGCAATTGCCGCTCCGCGTCGCGATAGCGTTCGTGGCGGCGAAACAGGGCGGTATCGTGGATCATCGTCCGCAGCAGCAGCGCCGCCGCCAGCGGGCTGCGCGCCTCCAGCATCCGCACGGCAGGCTCGAGGATCTCGTGCGCGTCGCCCTTGATGTCCGACTGCCGGTCCAGCACCAGCGCCGCCGCCTCGCCGACGTTCGGCCATTGGGTGAAGAAACGCAGCGCCTGGTTGGCGTTCGGATAGGTCCTGGCGAATGCCATGGCGCGATCCTCCGCCTCTACATCGTCGAAGTCCGGCAACCGCTTGAGGAACGCCCGCAGCATCTCGACGTCCAGCCGCTCCTCGAACCCGGCCCAGCGCATCTCCTGCGCCTCCTCGCCGCGCCCCTGGGCGTCGAGAAGCGCCAGCCGCGCCGTTTCCCAGTCGGCCGTCCCGCGCGTGCGCACTGGCCCTCGCGGCCGCGAGGCGTCCAGCGCGGCGCCCGCCTCGTCCAGCCGGCCCGCCGCCGTCAACCGCGCGGCGATCTGGGCCCCGACCAGCGCCTCGCCCCGTTCGGCCTCCGTCCAGCTTTCGATGAAGCCATCGACGTCGCCCTGGGCGTCAGCGATCTGCTGGATCGCCCGGCGCAGCGGGTGGCTGGTCCGGGCGCGCCGGTTCATCGCCTCGGTCAGGCGTTGCCGCAGCCAGGCCAGCGCCGCCGCATCCAGCGCGGGCAGGGCGGCCGCCGCCATGCCGCCGGCCAGGCCGAGGCTGTCGGCCGTCATCGCCTCATAGACCCGCTCGGCAAGCGCCATCGGCGCGGGCTTGGCCGCCCTGGCCAGCACCCCCATGTCGTCGACGGCGTCCTGGAAGATCTGCTCGACCTCGCCCTTGCTGTCGCTGACCCGCGCCATCACCGCATCGGCCAGCGCCAGCAGCCGGCCGTTCAGCTCCAGCGCCAGGGTCGCGTCCTGCTCGGCCAGCCGGCCGGCGATGGCCGCGCGCAGGCTGGCCAGCTCCCGCACGAACTCCTTCTGCCGACGCCAGCTGATGCGGGTCCGCTTCTCGGCAAGCCCGGCCAGCCGCTTGTCCAGCTCGCCCGCCAGGTCCGCCGGTCCCGCCTCCGCCGCCAGCTCCAGGCGCAGCCGGCGCTTGATCGCCGCCTGGCCGTCGGAGACCTCCATCAACAGCGTGGCCAGCCGTTCGGCGCCCAGGGTCGTCAGGTTGGCGGCGTTCAGCGTCTTGCGGGGAGCGGAACGTTTGGCGGGCGCCTTCATGGTCCGGGGATAGCGGAGGCCGTAGCCGCTTTCCACTGGCCTGATGGCCGGGGCGGCCCTATATCCCGCCGCTCCCGATGGAAGACTCTCGACTGAAACGGCTTCGGATGCGCGCCTGGCGGCGCGGTTTCCGGGAAATGGACCTCATCCTGGGGCCGTTCGCGGACAGCCATGGCCACGAGCTTGGCGCCGACGAACTGGCCGCCTTCGAGGCCCTGCTGGGCGCCGACGATCAGGATGTCTACGGCTGGATCATCGGCCGGGAACCTCCTCCGGCCGAGCACGATACCTCGCTGATGAAGAAGCTGCAGGCCTTCGACCCGTCCCAGGGGATCGACCGTGGCGCGTGACGCCGAACTGAAGACGGTCGCCAAGGCCGACGGGCGCCTGGAGCTGACCTCGGCGCCCGAGGGCTTCGACGCGCTGGTCATGGCCGACATCGCCCGCGCCCGCGGCGGCATGGTAGTGTTTGTCGCCCGTGACGGCTCGCGCGCGGACGCCTTCGCCCAGGCGCTCGGCTTCTTCGCGCCGGGCATGTCGGTCGTCAGCTTCCCCAGCTGGGACTGCCTGCCCTACGACCGCGTCGGCCCGGCGCCGGGCATCGCCGCCCAGCGGATGGCGACCCTGTCCTGGCTTGCGGCGAGGGAGGCGACGACCCGTCCCACCATCCTGGTGACGACCATGCCGGCCGTCATGCAGAAGGTACCGCCGCGCGAGATCGTCGCCCGCGCCGGCTACGACACCCGCCCCGGCGCCACGGTGCGGATCGAGGATCTCGAACGCTACTTCGCCATCAACGGCTATCACCGCGCCTCGACGGTATCCGAGCGGGGCGAGTTCGCCATTCGGGGCGGCGTCATCGACGTGTTTCCGCCGACCGCCGACGAGCCCGTGCGCCTCGACCTGTTCGGCGACACGCTGGAGAGCATTCGCGCCTTCGATCCCGAGACCCAGCGCTCGACCCGCCAGCTCAAGGATATCCGCCTCCTGCCGGTCAGCGAGGCGCTCGTCGACGCCGAAGCGGTCGCGCGGTTCCGCCGGGGCTACGTCGCCGAATTCGGCGCCCCGGGCGAGGACGCCCTCTATTCGGCCGTCAGCGAAGGCGGGCGCCGCGCGGGCATGGAGCACTGGCTGCCGCTGTTCTATCCCCGGCTGGAAACCCTGTTCGACTACCTGCCGGACGACGCCCTGGTGGCCTTCGACCACCTCACCATCGAGGCGCGCGAGGAGCGGCTGGCGATGGTCGAGGACGCCTACGAGGCGCGGGCCGACGCCCAGCGCAAGGACGCCTACCGGCCGCTGCCGCCGAGCGGGCTCTACCTGTCCAGCGCCGACTTCGACGCCATCACCGCCCTCATGCCGACGCGGTGGTTCACCCCCTTCCAGCGCGACGGCGCCGGCGTTGTCGACATGGGCGCGCGCATCGGGCGCACCTTCGCCGCCGAACGGGCCCAGGACAGCGTCAACCTGTTCGAGGCCGCCGGCGCCCACGCCCGCGACCTCGCCGCGGCGGGCAAGCGGGTGATCTTCGCCAGCTGGTCCGAGGGCTCGTCCGAGCGGCTGGCGGGCATGCTGTCGGACCACGGCATCAAGGGCCTCTCCCTCGCCCCCGACTGGCCGGCGGCCAAGGCGGCTGACCCGAAGAAGCCCCAGCGCGCCGTGCTGCCGCTGGAAGGCGGCTTCGAGACCGACAGCCTGGCGGTCATCTCAGAGACCGACATCCTCGGCGATCGTCTGGCCCGGCCGCGCAAGAAGCGCCGCGCCGCCAACTTCCTGGCCGAGGCCAGCGCCCTGACGCCCGGCGACCTCGTGGTCCACATCGACCACGGCATCGGCCGCTACGAGGGCTTGAAGACTCTCGAAGTCCAGCAGGCCCCGCACGACTGCCTCGAGCTTCACTACGGCGGCGAGGCCAAGCTCTACCTGCCGGTCGAGAACATCGACCTGCTGACCCGCTACGGCGCCGACGGCGAGAACGTCCAGCTCGACAAGCTGGGCGGCGCCGCATGGCAGTCGCGCAAGGCCCGCGCGAAGGAACGTCTGCGCGAGATGGCCGAGGGCCTCATCGCCATCGCCGCGGCCCGGGCGACCAAGAAGGTCGACGACATCGACCCGCCGTCCGGCCTGTTCGACGAGTTCTGCGCCCGCTTCCCGTACGAGGAGACGGACGACCAGCTCAACGCCATTGCAGACGTGCTCACCGACCTGGGCTCCGGCCGCCCGATGGACCGCCTGATCTGCGGCGACGTCGGCTTCGGCAAGACCGAGGTCGCCCTGCGGGCCGCCTTCGTCGTCGCCATGAGCGGGCGCCAGGTCGCCGTCGTCTGCCCCACGACCCTGCTGGCGCGCCAGCACTACAAGACCTTCGTCGAGCGCTTCCAGGGCTGGCCGGTCAAGGTGCGACGCCTCTCGCGCCTGGCCCCTGCAAAGGAGGCCGCCGAAACCCGCGAGGGTCTGGCCAATGGCGAGTTCGAGATCGTCGTCGGCACCCATGCGGTGCTGTCCAAGCAGGTCAGCTTCCGCGATCTCGGCCTCGTCATCGTCGACGAGGAGCAGCACTTCGGGGTCAAGCACAAGGAGAAGCTCAAGGAGCTTCGCGCCGATGTGCACATGCTGACCCTGACCGCGACCCCCATCCCGCGCACCCTTCAGATGGCGCTCAGCGGCATCCGCGAGATGTCGATCATCGCCACGCCGCCGGTCGACCGGCTGGCCGTGCGGACCTTCGTCATGCCCTGGGACGAGGTCTCCCTGCGCGAGGCCCTGCTGCGCGAGAAGTATCGCGGCGGCCAGAGCTACTTCGTCGTTCCGCGCATCAAGGACCTGACGGATATCGAGAAATTCCTTCGGGAATCGGTGCCTGAGGTGAAGTTCGTGGTCGGCCACGGCCAGATGGCGCCGACCCAGCTCGAAGAGGTGATGAGCGCCTTCTACGACGGCCAGTACGACGTGCTGCTCTCGACCACCATCGTCGAAAGCGGACTCGACATCCCGTCGGCAAACACCCTCATCATCCACCGCGCCGACATGTTCGGCCTGGCCCAGCTCTACCAGCTGCGTGGCCGGGTCGGCCGCTCCAAGCGGCGCGCCTACGCCTACATGACCACCCCGGCCGAGCGTCAGATCACCCTCTCGGCGGAAAAGCGCCTCAAGGTGCTGCAATCGCTCGACAGCCTCGGCGCCGGCTTCCAGCTCGCCAGCCACGACCTCGACATCCGGGGCGGCGGCAACCTCCTGGGCGACGAGCAGAGCGGTCACATCCGCGAGATCGGCGTCGAGCTGTACCAGCAGATGCTGGAAGACGCCGTCGCCGACCTCAAGGAGCGGGGCGAGGGCGGTCTGTTCTCCGATCGCGGCTGGTCGCCGCAGATCAACACCGGCGCGGCCGTGCTGATCCCGGAAGAATACGTCCCCGACCTCAACGTCCGCCTGGCCCTCTACCGCCGCCTGTCCGACGCCGAGAAGGCCGACGACCGCGAAGCCCTGGCCGCCGAACTGATCGACCGCTTCGGCCCCCTGCCGCCTGAAACCGGCAGCCTGCTCAAGGTCGTGGCCATCAAGGGGCTGTGCCGCGAGGCCAACGTCGCCAAGATCGACGTCGGCCCCAAGGGCGCCGTCGTGGCCTTCCGCGAAGACCACTTCGCCAATCCGGCCGGGCTGGTCATGCACATCCAGCGCAACACCCATGTCTGGAAGCTGCGGCCGGACCAGAAGGTCGTGGTCAAGGGCGAGTGGGAAAGCCCCGCCCAGCGCCTCGACGCCGCCGAGAAGATCCTCACCACCCTGGCCGGCCTCGCCAAGGCCGGTTGATCCCGGCCGCCCACGGGCGCCGCCTGCTCGCTACCCATCCACCGTCCGCCCTCGCGTAGGCGGGGGGGCATAGCCGAGGGCGGCCATGCCACCGCGCCTCGCAGGGATACGCCGCATGGACGTCCGCCTGCGCGAGCGTGATCGGTTGAAGGCTCTGGCCGTTCACGACGGCAGACGGTGCAAGCCGGACGCCCAATCCCGTGCGACAATGGCAGCGCCGCTTCGCGGAGCACGCAGGCGCGCCAACTCTGCGACCCGACCCTCACCCTGCCGGCGCCTCGAATCCACCCAACACGGACCCGTGTGCGACCTGGTGCTGACCGGATGTTGACCTGTGGCGACCCGGATTTCGTCGAGTGATGCTCCCAAACAGCTGAAAAATAACAAGAAAGTGGCAACTGGCGACAAGTTCGCACGTCAAAAACTACAAATCTCACTCGACCGCTGCGCCCGTCGCCACCTACCATCACCGCCAGGAGGCTCCCGCGATGACAAAGCTGACCATCAACAGCAAATCGGTGACGGTGACGTCGGAGCCCGATACGCCGCTGCTCTGGGTGCTCCGTGACGAGCTGAACCTCAAGGGCGCCAAGTACGGCTGCGGCATCGCCCAGTGCGGCGCCTGCACGGTGCTGGTCAACGGCCAGGCCGTCCGGGCCTGCGCTCTGCCCGTCGGCGATATCGACGGGGCGACGGTGACCACCATTGAGGGCCTGCCGGCGGATGACCGGGTGCAGAAGGCCTGGATCGACCTCCAGGTGCCCCAGTGCGGCTTCTGCCAGCCGGGCCAGATCATGAGCGCCACCGCTCTGCTGGCCGAGGTCGAGACGCCCGACGACGCCGCCATCGACGCGGCCATGGCCGGCAACATCTGTCGCTGCGGGACCTACGTCCGCATCAAGGCCGCCATCAAGGCGGCGGCCAAGGCGTGAGGGGAGAGACAGCCATGAACATTCCCGTCGACCGCCGCGCCTTTCTCACCGCTACCGGCGCCTTCACGCTCAGCTTCACCGTCGCCCCGAAAGCTGCGATCGCCCAGCAGACCGGGGCACCGGCAGCGGCCTGGACCGCCTACCTGACGATCGGCGCCGACGGCCGCATCGCCCTGCTGTCGCCGACCACCGAGATGGGGCAGGGGACCCATACCGCCCACGCGGCCATCATCGCCGACGAGATCGGCGCGCCGCTGGACTGGGTGAAGGTCGATACCGCCCTGCCGTCGGACCCGTTCCGGCGCGGCGGCGCCATGGGCTCGGGCGGCTCGGCCGGGGTCCGCGCCTGGTGGCAGGCGCTGCGCAAGGTCGGCGCCTCGGCGCGCCAGAGCCTGATCGCAGCGGCCGCCGACAAGTCGGGCGCGCCGGTCGCCGAACTGTCCATCGTCGATGGCCGCGTCCTGCGCGCCGGCAAGCCGCTGATGACCCTTGGCGAAGCGGCAAAGCTCGCCTCGGGCCGCCCGCCTGTCGAAGGCGAGCCGAAGGATCCCTCGACCTACCGCCTCGTGGGCAAGGCGACGCCGCGCGTCGATGTGCCCGCCAAGGTCCGCGGCGAGCCGATCTTTACCCAGGACTTCAGCCGTCCCGGCATGGTCCACGCCTGCGCCGTCCTGCCGCCGGTCTGGGGCGCGGACATCGCGACCATGGACGAGGCTCTGGCCAGGGCCGTGAAGGGCGTCGAGGGCGTCGTCCGTTTCCCCGGCGGCGCGGCGGTCGTCGCTTCCAGCCAGTGGGCGGCCATGAAGGGCGCGGCCTTGCTGGAGGTGAAATGGACCTCCACGCCCCACGACAAGCTCACCTCCGAACAGATCTCCAAAGAGATGCTCGCGGGCCTGGGTAAGGACGCCGAGGCGATCCAGGCCAAGGCCGAGGGCGATGTCGCCGCCGCCCTGGCGGGCGCGGCCCGCGTGGTCGAGGCCGACTACGAGGTTCCCTACCTGGCCCATGCGCCGATGGAGCCCTGGTGTGTCGTCGTCGAGCCGACGGCTGACGGCGGGCTTGAGTTGTGGGGCCCGTTCCAGACCCAGGATCGCAACAGGGCCACCGCCGCAAGGACGGCCGGCATCGACCCGGAAAGGGTTAGGCTCCACACCCTGATGCTCGGCGGCGGCTACGGCCGGCGTCTCGGCGACGACGGCACGCCTGCGGCTGTTCAGGTGGCCATGGCGGTGAAGAAGCCCGTCAAGTTCTTCTGGCGGCGCGAGGACGAGATCGGCCAGGGCTACTATCGTCCCGCCCAGGTCGCCCGCATGAAGGCCGCCCTCGACAAGGACGGCAAGGTCGTCGGGCTGCATATCCGTACCGCCGGCCCCTCGATGCGCCACAGCTTCGCCCCCGGCGGCCTGCCCAAGGGCCAGCTCGACGGCTCCTCGGTCCAGACCCTGACCGACACCCGCTACCGGACCGGCGCCTACCGGGTCGACTGGGTGCGGGTCGATCAGGCCCCGCCCATGGCGCCCTGGCGTGCGGTGGGCGCGACCCAGAACGGCTACTTCGTCGAGAGCTTCCTCGATGAGGTGGCGAAGGCCGCGGGCAAGGATCCGGTCGCCCTGCGGCGCGAACTTCTGGCCCCCGACCCCCGCCCCCTTAAGGTCATCGCCCCGGCGGCGCGCGCCGCCGACTGGGGCAAGCCTCTGCCCGCAGGCCGGGCGCGCGGATTCGCCTATGTCGAAAGCTACGGCAGCCTCTGCGCCCAGGTGGTCGAGGCCAGCCTGGAGGACGGCGAGGTCAGGGTGCATCGCGTGGTCTGCGTGCTCGACTGCGCCCGTGTGGTGACCCCGGACGGGGCCCGCAACCAGGTCGAGGGCGGCGTCGTCCAGGGGCTGTCGTCCGGCCTGTTCGAGGGCATCGAGGTTGCCGACGGCGCCTGCGCCAACCGCAACTTCGACGGCTATCGCCTGATGCGCATGAACGAATCGCCGCCGGTGATCGAGACCGTCTTCATCGAGAACGACGAGGTGATCGGCGGTGTCGGCGAACCGCCGCTGCCGCCCGCGACGCCGGCGCTGGTCAACGCCCTGTTCGCCCTGACCGGCAAGCCGATCCGCAAACTGCCCATCGCCGCGAACCTGGGCTGATCCCGGCGACTGTCACGGCCCTGTCGACTCGTCGGGGCAAACCATTGCATCACGTCCCGCGAACGGGGTCGGAGGTCTGGCGATGCGATTGAAGGTTCTGGCCGCTGCGGCGGGTCTGATGCTGCTCGGCCTCTCCTCCCAGGGCCAGGCGGCCGAGGCCCGTCCCGCGCCCAAGCTGGTCATCGTGATCAGCGTCGATCAGCTGAGTTCCAACCTCTACAACCAGTACCGCCCAAGCTTCACCGGCGGCCTGAAGACCCTGACGACCGAGGGCCTCGTCTACGCCAACGGCTACCAGACCCACGGCGCCACCGAGACCTGCCCTGGGCATTCGACCATCCTGACCGGCAAGCATCCGGCCAAGACGGGCATCCCCGCCAACGACTGGTGGGATCGCGAGCGCCAGGCCGAGGTCTATTGCTTCTATGCGCCGCAGAACACGCTGGCCGACGGCGGCAAGGGCGACAATGGCCCGGTCGGCCCCGACCAGATGACCGCCACCACCCTGGGCGACTGGATGAAGGCCGGCGGCGGCAGGGGGCGGGTCTACGCGGTCTCCGGCAAGGATCGCGGCGCCCTGGCCTTGGGCGGCCATCAGGCTGACGGCGTCTTCTGGTTCCAGAAGGGCTTTGGCTTCACCACCTGGGTCGGCCCGGGTCAGTCGGCTGAGGCCAAGCTGGCGCCGATGGCCGGCCTGAACGCGCGGATCGACGCGCGCTTCAAGGCCGAACCGCCCGGCTGGACCTACCGCCACGACCAGTGCCGCAAGCTGGAAGGCGAGTACCGGATCGGCGGCCAGTCCTGGCGCTCGACCCTGCCGCCGGCCCGCTTCGCCATCGAGAACTCTCCCGTTCTCGACGAACTGACCCTCGAAGCCGCCACGACCCTGCTGGAGGAACAGAAGCTGGGGCAGGGAGATGGCGTCGACATTCTGGGCGTCAGCCTCTCGGCCACCGACCGCATCGGTCACGGGTTCGGCACCCAGGGCCCGGAGATCTGCGAGCAACTGCTTCGCCTCGACGAGGGCCTGGGCGCCTTTCTGGCGCGGGCCGAGGAGCTGGTTCCGGGCGGCGTCATCGTCGTCCTGACCGCCGACCACGGCGGCTCCGACTTCCCAGAGCGGACCGTGGATCGCGGCTATCCCGAAGCCGGGCGCGGCGACCTGGGGATGCTCGCCCGGGTCAACGGCGTGCTGATGGCCCGCTTCAAGCTGAAGGACCCGCCCATCGCCTTCCACGAGGGCGGTCTCTACATCGAGGGCCCCAAGGACAAGCCCTTCTCCGAGGCCCGCCGCCGCGAGATCGCCACCGCCGCCGTCGAGGCTCTTCGCAAGGACCCGGACGTCGCCGCCGCCTACACCTCCGAGGAACTGCTCGCCACGCCGCCGGCGCCGGCCTGGGCCGAGCCTCAGGACCTGTCGGTGCGTGAACGGATGGCCCTCAGCACGGTCGCGGTTCGCTCGCCGGATATCCAGGTCGCCCTGCGGCCTGGCCTGACCTTCGGCCCCGGCCGGGTCGGCGGCGCGATCTCCAGCCACGGCAGCCCGTGGGACTATGACCGCCGGGTGCCGATCCTGTTCTGGTGGCCGGGCGCGCAGGGCCAGGAGCGGTTCATGCCGATACGCACCGTCGATATCGGCCCGACGCTGGCGCACCTGCTGGGCGTCGCCCCGCCCGCCGATGTCGACGGTCGCTGCCTCGACCTCGGCGGCTTCGCCGTCGCTGCCTGTCCGGCCCCGGTCGCGGCGAAGCCGGCGCAGCAGGAGGCTCCGCCCAAGTCCGGCTTCCGCTGGCCCTGGGAAAAGCCGGCCTCCTAGTAGAGGTCGGTCTTGTAGTTGCTCTCCAGGCCCCCGGCGACCAGGTCCCGCCGGACGGCCAGCCGCATCAGCGTGGCCTGCGCGCCGCGCGCCTTGTTCAGCTTGATGTGGGCTAAGAGCGTTGCGGCCGCGTCGATCTCGGCCTTGCCGGCCCGCGACCAGACGCCAGCCCTCGCCAGGGCGCCGCTGTCGCCCACGGTGATCGCGTCGGGCTCGATGACCGTGGCCAGGATCGGCGTCTTGCCTTCGACCACGAAGGCAGAGCGCAGGGTCTCGTCGGCGGTCAACTGGGCCCGGCCCCGGATGACGGCGGTGCGGGTCGATCCGGGGATGACGGCGAGGGCGGCGATCTTCGGCTGCTCGATCATGTTGCGGTAGCCGAACGCCAGCCGGTTGCCGGGACGCTCTGCCAGGGTGGCGCGTCCCTGGTCCATGCGGACCAGCAGCCCGGCCGGGTCGCCCTTGGGGCTGACGTCGATCCGGCCGGAGGCGTCCATGGTCACGAGCGCCAGGAACCGGCTGGCGTCCAGGAAGTCGGCCCCTTCGGACGGGGCCTCCGCCGGTCCGCCGGCCCAGAAGTCGGAGCGAATGAGAGCCTTGGCGCAGTGAACGAAGCACTCCTCTACCCTGACCCGCACCTCGCGGGCGCTGACGGCCGCCACACGCCCGTTGGCGCGCAGGGTCTCGCCAACGCCGGGCGCGAGGAACAGCAGGCCCAGGCCGTCGCCGACCGAAAGCTCGCCTGGCGCGTCGATGGCGCTGAGGGGCAGGACCACCGTGCGGCGGTCGGGCGCTGACGCGAAACCGGGCTCTCCCCCGGCCAGGGTGGCGCGGGGGCCGTCCCCGCCGCCGATGCCGATGAAGGCGACGGGGGCGGCCTTGATCCAGGCCGCCGCCGTCTCGTCGATGTGATCGATGATCTTCATCTTCACCGGGAGTCCGGCGACCCCGATGCAGGCTTCCAGCGCCTGGACAGATGCGATCGGCTCCATGGTCGTCCTCCCGTTTTCGGCAGGATGGCCCAGTTGAGAGCTATTCGCAATTATTTCGGCGCGAGCATCCGCGCCGCGCGGGGGGCGAAGTAGGTGATGACCCCGTCGCAACCGGCTCGCTTGAAGGCGCCCAGGCTCTCCAGGATCGCCCGCTCCTCGTCGATCCAGCCGTTTCGGGCCGCCGCCATGATCATGGCGTACTCGCCGCTGACCTGGAAGGCGAAGGTCGGCATGGCGAAGGTGTCGACCAGCCGCCGGGCGATATCGAGGTAGGGCATGCCAGGCTTGACCATGATCATGTCCGCGCCCTCGGCGATATCCAGGGCAACCTCGCGGATGGCCTCGTCGCTGTTGGCGGGGTCCATCTGGTAGGTCTTCTTGTCGCCGGGATTGGCCACGTCGCCGCTGCCCAGCTTCCCCGAGCCGATAGCGTCGCGGTAGGGGCCATAGAAGGCGGACGCGTACTTGGCCGCGTAGGACATGATCATCACGTCCTGCAGGCCGTCGGCTTCCAGCGCCGCGCGAATGGCGCCCACGCGGCCGTCCATCATGTCGGACGGCGCAAGGATGTCGCAGCCGGCCCGGGCCTGCACCAGGGCCTGCTCGACGAGGCGCTCGATGGTGGCGTCGTTGACGATCCGGCCGTCCTTCAGAACGCCGTCATGGCCGTGGGTGGTGAAGGGGTCCAGGGCCACGTCGCACATGATGCCGACCTCAGGAGCGGCAGCCTTCATCGCGCGGATGGCGCGGCAGATGACGCCGTCCTCCTCCGCCGCCAGCGAGCCTTCGGCATCCTTCCGGGCGCCGTCGATGTGCGGGAAGATGGCGATGCAGGGAATGCCCAGCTCGCGGGCCTCGACGGCCGCGGCGGCGGCCTCCGCGACGCTCAGCCGGTCGACGCCGGGCATCGAGGCGACCGGGATGCGGCCCTCGCCCTCGTGGACCACCATCGACCAGATCAGGTCGGCCGGCGACAGGGTGGTCTCGCGGACCATGCGGCGCGACCAGTCGGCCTGGCGCAGCCGGCGCAGGCGGGTGGCGGGGTAGGGGGCAAGGGGCGGAACGGTCATGGCGCGGGTGTCGCGCAACCGGCCGCCGGTGGCAAGGTCAGCGGGCTTCTGCCTGTGTGATGAGACGGATGAAACCGATGGCCGGCGCGGCCAGGAGCCAGATGACCATGAGGATCAGCGAGACCACCGCGGCGATGGTCAGGCTGATGATCTGACGCTCGACCCTGACTCCGCCCAGGTCGAACTCGCCGGTGATCGCACGCGGCCCGCCGGTCCCCCAGACCTGGCCAGCCACGTCGAGCACCGCCCAAAGGCCGCAGATCCCGGCGATCAGGCCAAGCAGGAAGGAGATCCAGAAGATCTGAATCTGGAATCGGTAGTGGTTCGCGACGCCCGGGTCCGCCCCGCCGCGCTGGGCATAGGCGATCACAACCGCGACCAGCCCTGGAACCCCCGCGAAGAAGACCGCGCTGAACAGCAGCGCATAGTTGATGAGCGCGAGCGTCCTGTCCGTTTCGAAACGGCGGGCGGCGGCCGGGTCAATGACGGTCACTGGCTGTCCCCCTGCGTCGTCATTGACAGCTTGGCCTGTCGGCGGCAGGTCATCAAGGGATCAGACGAGGGGTGACGCTTCGTCGCGACCAGGGATTTTCGGGAATGGATTTTTCACTCACCGACGAGCAACGCGCGATCCAGGAGATGGCGCAGGCCTTCGCGAGGGATGAACTCGCCCCGAACGCCGCGCGCTGGGATGAGGAAAGCCACTTTCCCGTCGACGTCCTGCGCCAGGCGGCGGCGCTGGGCTTCGCCGGCGTCTACGTCCAGGAAGACGTCGGCGGCTCGGGGCTTAGCCGCCTCGACGCCTCGTTGATCTTCGAGGCCCTGTCCTACGGCTGTGTGCCGACCGCCGCCTACCTGACCATCCACAACATGGCCTCGTGGATGATCGACCGCTTTGCCTCCGACGACCTTCGCCACCGGTATCTGCCGCGGCTGACGACGATGGAGCTGATCGCCAGCTACTGCCTCACCGAACCGGGCAGCGGGTCCGACGCCGCGGCCATGCGCACGACGGCCCGCCTGGATGGCGACCACTATGTCCTGAACGGCTCCAAGGCCTTCATCAGCGGAGCGGGCGTGTCGGACGTCTACGTCGTCATGGCCCGCAGCGGCGGGGATGGCGCCAAGGGCGTCTCGGCCTTCGTGGTCGAGAAGGGCTGGGAGGGGCTCTCCTTCGGCGCCAACGAGAAGAAGATGGGCTGGAAGTCGCAGCCCACCGCCCAGGTCAACTTCGACAACGTCCGGGTGCCGGTCGCCAACCGCATCGGCGGCGAGGGCGAGGGTTTCCGATTCGCCATGATGGGCCTGGACGGCGGCCGCCTGAACATCGCCAGCTGCTCGCTGGGCGGCGCGGCCTTCGCCCTCGATACCGCCAAGGCCTACATGGAGACCCGCAACCAGTTCGGACGGCCGCTGAAGGACTTCCAGGCCCTGCAGTTCAAGATAGCCGACATGGCCACCGAGCTGACGGCTTCCCAGCTGATGGTCCGCAACGCGGCTTCAGCCCTGGACGGCCGCGACCCGCATGCCACCAAGCTCTGCGCCATGGCCAAGCGTTTCGCGACCGACAGCTGCTTCGAGGTCGCCAACAACGCCCTGCAGCTTCACGGAGGCTACGGCTACCTCGCAGACTATCCGATGGAGCGGATCGTCCGCGACCTGCGCGTCCACCAAATTCTCGAGGGCACCAACGAGATCATGCGCGTGATCATCGGCCGGGAGATGTTCCGTCAATGACCGAGGAAGCCGAAGTCCTGACCCGCGTCGAGTCCGGCGTTGGCCGGATCACCCTGAACCGCCCGAGGGCCCTCCATGCCCTGACCACCGGCATGTGCCGCCTGATTACCGAGGCGCTGCTGGCCTGGCGTTCGGACGATGCCGTCCATGTTGTCCTCATTGACCATTCGGGAGAGCGCGGCTTCTGCGCTGGCGGGGACATCCGGATGTTGGCCGAGAGCGGGGCTGGCGACGGATCGGCAGCGCGGGAGTTCTTCCACACGGAGTATCGCCTGAACCATCTGCTCTTCACCTACCCCAAGACCGTGGTTGCCGTGATGGACGGGGTGACGATGGGCGGCGGCGTTGGCCTGTCGATGCCGGCCGCCGTCCGGATCGCCACCGAGCGTACGACCTTCGCCATGCCGGAGACCGGCATCGGACTGTTTCCGGATGTCGGCGGAGGCTGGTTCCTGCCACGCCTGCCGGGCAAGTCGGGACTGTGGCTCGCCCTGACCGGCGCGCGCATCAAGGGCGCGGACTGTGTCCGGTTGGGGATCGCAACCCACTACATGCCGTCGGAGAACGTCGAAGGCTTCAAGGCGGCTCTGGCGGGCCATCCCGATGCAGTAGCCGGCGCCCTGGCGCACTATGTCCGCGACCCCGGTCCGGCGCCGATCGAGGCGCATCTGGCCGACATCGATCGCCTGTTCGGCGTCGCCTCGGTCGAGGCCATCCTGCAGGGGCTGGACGAGGATGGCGGTGAGTGGGCTCGGGGGCAGATGGTCGGCCTCGCGACCAAGTCGCCCCAGACGCTGAAGGTCGCCTTCCGCCAGCTGGCGCACGGCGCGGCGTTCACGGACTTCGCCGCCAATATGGCCATGGAATACCGCATCGGCGCCCGGGTGGTGCAGCGTCACGACTTCCTGGAGGGCGTTCGCGCTGTGATCGTCGACAAGGACAACAACCCGCGCTGGGAGCCTGCGAGCGTCGAGGCTGTGGATGAGGCGCTTCTCGACGAGATTTTCGCGCCCCTGCCGCCCGATGAGGAGTGGACGCCGCTGACTTGAGCGGCGGATCATCGTAGAAGGAACCCGGGTCGGGGGACCTGTTCCAGTGTTCCCGGCATTCCGCGACGCCGTGCATCAGAAGCCGGCCGAGGGAGGCCGGGCAAAGGGAGACGCCATGTACCCGCGCTTTCGCTGGGCGGCCCTGTCCGCCGTCCTGGCCCTTGCCGCCTGCGCTACCGTACCGCCGCCGCCTCCGCCGCCGTACGAGGCCGGCGCGCCCGCGCCCGCGTGGCTGGAGGCGGCGCTGACTGATCCTGCGCGGCCCGCCGCCGACATGGTCCGCGACGCCCAGCGCAAGCCGGCGGAAACGCTGATGTTCGCCGGACTCCAGCCGGGCATGAAGGTCGCCGACCTGATCCCCGGCCAAGGCTACTACACCCGCATCCTGTCGAAGGCCGTTGGGCCTCGTGGCCGGGTGTACGCCTACGTTCCGGACGAGCTGTCCAAGCTGGCGAACCGCGAACCGGCCGTGGCCGAGGTGACCCGCGATCCGCGCTTTTCGAATAGCCGGATGATTCTCAGCCCGCTGCCGTTGTTCTCCACGCCGGAGCGGCTCGACATGGTGTTCACGGCGCTGAACTACCATGACATGCACGCCCAGTTCATGGGCCCGGTCGACGTGGCGACCGTCAATCGCCGCATCTTCCTGGCGCTCAAGCCGGGCGGCGTCTTCATCGTCATCGACCATGCCGCCAAGCCCGGCAGCGGGCTTTCGGCGGTGGATGATCTGCATCGCATCGATCAGGCCGCTGTGCGGCGGGAGATCGAGGCGGCCGGCTTCGTCTACGAGGGCGAGGCGCAGTTCCTGGCCAATCCACGTGACAACCGTTCGGTCAGCGTCTTCGATCCCTCGGTTCGCGGGAAGACCAGCCAGTTCGTGATGAAGTTCAGAAAGCCTGGGAGGGCTCGCCGATGAATCGTCGTCAGTTCGCTGCAATCGCCCTGGTCGCGGGCCTCGTCACGGCCGGCGCCGTGACGGCCCAGACCGCCGTTCCGGACTACATCACGGCGGCGCTGGCCGATCCGGCGAGGCCGCAGGCTCAGCGCGACCGCGATGCAGCTCGGAAGCCGGGCGAACTCCTCGTCCTGGCCGAGGTCAAGCCGGGCGACAAGGTCGGCGATTTCATTATCGGCGGCGGCTATTTCACGCGCATCTTCGCCGCCGCGGTGGGGCCCAACGGCAAGGTCTTCGCCTACCAACCCAAGGAATTCATTGAGTTTAACGCCCAGTACGGGACCGATCTCGACACGGTGGCGGGCGCGTACCCGAATGTCGTGCCGCTGCGCAACAGCCTGGCCGCAGTGTCGTTCCCCGAGCCGCTGGACGTGCTGTTCACGGCCCAGAACTACCATGACTTCCATCTCGGCTTCATGCCGGCGCCGGCCATCGCCGCAGCGAACAAGGCCATGTTCGACAGCCTCAAGCCCGGCGGCGTGCTGATCGTCATTGACCACTATGCGGCCGATGGCTCGGGCACGCGGGACTCCAACTCGCTGCACCGCATCGACATCGAGGTGGTCAAGAAGGAGATCACGGCCGCGGGGTTCGTGCTGGAGAGCCAGAGCGACATCCTGCGGAACCCGTCGGACGACCGGACGGTCAACGTTTTCCGGGAGCCGGTGCGGGGCAAGACGGATCAGTTCGTGCTGAAATTCCGCAAGCCGAAGTAGGGCTCCTGGGCTGTATCAACGGAGTCAAAATATGACACGCGTCGGTTTCATCGGTGTCGGCAACATGGGCGCCGGCATGGCGGCCAATCAGGTCAAGGCGGGGCGCGAGGTCGTGGCCTTCGACCTGTCGGCCGCAGCGGTTGACAAGGCCGTGGCGGCCGGCTGTCGGCCCGCCGCTTCGGCGGCCGAGGCGGTGAGCGGCGCCGATATCGTCATCACCATGCTTCCGGCCGGAAAGCATGTGCGCCAGGTCTACGACCAGGACATCCTGCCGAACGCCCCGGCCTCGGCCCTGCTGGTCGATTGCTCGACGATCGACGTGGACAGCGCCCGCGCCGTGGGCGAGCAGGCGAGGGCGGCCGGCTTCCGCTTCGGCGACGCTCCGGTCAGCGGCGGGATCATGGCCGCCGACGCCGGGACCCTGGCCTTCATGGTCGGCTGCGATGCGGATGACTATCCGGCCTTCGAGGACGCGCTGAGCCCCATGGCGCGGGCGGTCTTTCATGCCGGGGCGCTGGGCTCGGGCCAGGCGGCCAAGATCTGCAACAACATGCTGCTTGGCGTGTCGATGATCGGGGTCTGCGAGTCGTTCGGGCTGGCCGAGAAGCTGGGCCTGGACCCGGAGAAGTTCTTCGAGATCGCCTCGAAGTCGTCCGGGCAGTGCTGGAGCCTGACGACCTATTGCCCCTGGCCGGGGCCGGTGGAGACCGCGCCCTCGAACCGGAACTACCAGGGCGGGTTCCTGACCAGCCTGATGCTCAAGGACCTCAAGCTCGCCCAGGAGGCCGCCGCCCGCGCCGGCGCCTCGACGCCGATGGGGGCCCAGGCCGAGGCGCTGTACGCCATGTTCGACAACCTCGGCTTCGGCCAGCGCGACTTCTCGGCGATGCTGCAGCTGTTCCGGGGAAAGCTGGACGAACTGGCCGAATGAAAGGGTGACGCCCCCGTCACTTAAATTGAGAGCCGTTCGCACAAGACCCGCGACCATTGGCCCAGTATTCTTTGGCGTGAGATTTCCTTAATTGGACAGGCGTTCGCGACGGGTGCAAAAGCCCGTCGCGAAATTGACAAGAACAGAAGGGGCCGGCCTCGGCGTCAGCTGACGAACGGCCGGAGCGTCGTCGATGGACTACAAAGCCGCGTTCAAGACCGCCGTCGAGCAGGTCCGGACCGAAGGCCGCTACCGGGTGTTCGCCGATCTGAAGCGCCACCGCGGCGACTTCCCGCGCGCCACCTGGACCCGCGACGACGGCTCGACCCGCGAAATCGTGGTCTGGTGCTCCAACGACTACCTCGGCCAGGGCCAGAACCCGGTCGTCCTTCAGGCGATGCACGAGGCCATCGACGCCAACGGCTCCGGCTCGGGCGGCACCCGCAACATCTCGGGCACGACCCACCATCACGTTGAACTCGAACGCGAGTTGGCCGACCTGCACGGCAAGGAAGCCGCGCTGCTGTTCACCTCGGGCTATGTGGCGAACGAGGCCGCTCTTTCGACGCTCTACAAGGTCCTGCCGGGCCTGATCGTCTTTTCCGACGCGCTGAACCATGCCTCGATGATCGCCGGCATCCGCAACGGCGGCGGCCCGCGCCACATCTTCCGGCACAACGACCTGGAACATCTCGAAAGCCTGCTGGCCGCCGCGCCGGCGGACGCGCCCAAGCTGGTGGCGTTCGAGAGCGTCTATTCCATGGACGGCGACATCGCCGACCTGGCGGGCACCATCGCGCTGGCCAGGAAGTACAACGCCATAACCTATCTCGACGAGGTTCACGCCGTTGGCCTGTACGGCGAACGGGGCGCCGGCGTCGCCGAGCGTGACGGCGTCATGGCCGACATCGACATCATCGAAGGCACGCTAGGCAAGGCGTTCGGCGTGATGGGTGGCTACATCGCCGGCGACGCGGACATGGTGGACGCCATCCGCCTCTATGCGTCGGGCTTCATCTTCACGACGTCGCTGCCTCCGGCGCTGACGGCCGGGGCGGTGGCTTCGGTCCGCTGGCTGAAGGAGCACAACGAGGTTCGCGAGGTCCATCAGGAGCGCGCCGCGACCCTCAAGGCGATGATGGCCGAGGCCGGCCTGCCGGTCATGCCGTCGGTCAGCCACATCGTCCCGGTGCTGGTGGGCGATCCGGTCCACTGTAAGATGATCTCGGACATGCTGCTCGAGGATCACGGGATCTACGTCCAGCCGATCAACTATCCGACCGTGCCGCGCGGCACCGAGCGCCTGCGCTTCACGCCGACGCCCTTCCACACCGACGAGATGATGCGCGACCTGGTCGCCGCCCTCGAAAAGCTGTGGGCCCACTGCAACATCGCCCGCCTGGGCGGCGTCGCGGCCTGACCGGAGCGCTCTACCGCCGCCGTCTCACGCCCTTGCCCAGCCCGATCTTCTTGGCGAAGTCGCTGCGCCGCTCGGCGTAGGCCGGCGCGACCATGGGATAGTCGGGGGGCAGCCCCCATTTGCGGCGATACTCTTCAGGGGTCATGTCGAAGCGCGCGCGGAGATAGCGCTTCAGCATCGTCAGCTTCTTGCCGTCTTCCAGGCAGACGATGTGATCGTGCTGCACCGAGCGGGAGATCGGCACCGCGGGTTTCTGCCTTGCGGCCGGCGCAGCGGGCCTTTCGGCATCGCTCAGGCCCGCGAGGGCCTCGTGGACGGATCGAATCAGGTCCGGCAGTCCCGCCGGGGAAATCTGGTTACGGCTCACATAGGCCGCCACGATCGCTGTTCCCTGCTCGAGCAGTTCGGCTGTTCCGGATTCCGGATGGTCGCCGTCGTCGGCCATGGACGCATACCCCTTCACTCAAACGCATCGGCAGGCGGTCTTTGCGCCGCGCCTTCTGCGCCAACGCGCGGCCTTTCCCGCCGGTTCCGATTGATCCCGTCACCACCAACGCTTAACAGGGCGCAGCCCGCGCCCGGCCCAGCTCGGAGAGTCCCATGACCGCCCACACCCAGATCGCTCCCGCCTTCTTCGGCGCAGACCTCGCCCAGGCTGACCCCGAGATCGCCAAGGCCATCGGCTTTGAACTGACCCGTCAGCGGGACCAGATCGAGCTGATCGCGTCGGAAAACATCGTCTCTCGCGCCGTGCTGGAGGCTCAGGGCTCGATCCTGACCAACAAGTATGCCGAGGGCTATCCGGGCAAGCGCTACTACGGCGGCTGCGAGTATGTGGACGTGATCGAGCAACTGGCCATCGACCGGGCCAAGGAACTGTTCGGCGCCGCCTACGCCAACGTCCAGCCCCACAGCGGTTCGCAGGCCAACCAGGCGGTGTTCAACGCGCTGCTGAAGCCGGGCGACACCTTCATGGGCATGGACCTGGCGGCCGGCGGCCACCTGACCCACGGCAGCCCCGCCAACCAGTCGGGCAAGTGGTTCCGTCCGGTCAGCTACACGGTCCGCCAGCAGGACCATCTGATCGACTATGACAACGTCGCCGAGGTGGCGCAGGCCGAGAAGCCCAAGCTGATCATCGCAGGCGGCAGCGCCTACGGGCGCATCATCGATTTCGCCAAGTTCCGGGCCATCGCCGACAGCATCGGCGCCTGGCTGATGGTCGACATGGCCCACTTCGCCGGGCTGGTCGCCGGCGGCCACTACCCCAGCCCGATCCCGCACGCCCATGTGGTGACGACGACGACGCACAAGACCCTTCGCGGCCCGCGCGGCGGCCTGATCCTCAGCAACGATCCGGACCTCGGCAAGAAGTTCAACAGCGCCATCTTCCCCGGCATCCAGGGCGGACCGCTGGAGCATGTCGTGGCCGCCAAGGCCGTCGCGTTCGGTGAAGCGCTGCAGCCGTCGTTCAAGGCCTATGGCCGCCAGGTGATCGACAACGCGGTCGCGCTGGCCGATGCGCTGCAGGCCGCCGGGCTGAACATCGTTTCGGGCGGCACCGACAGCCACGTCATGCTGGTCGACCTGCGGCCCAAGAACGTCACCGGCAAGCAGGCCGAGGAGGCGCTGGAGCGCGCCCACATCACCACCAACAAGAACGGCATCCCGTTCGACCCGCTGCCGCCGACCAAGACCTCGGGCATCCGCGTCGGTACGCCGGCCGGAACCACGCGTGGCTTCGGGACCGACGAATTCCGCCAGATCGGCCGCTGGATCGGCGAGGTTCTGGACGGCCTGGCGGCGAATCCGGACGACAACGCCGCGGTCGAGGCCAAGGTGCGCGAGGAAGTCGTGGCGTTGACGCGGCGCTTCCCGATCTACAACTAATAGGCACGGCTCTGCGGGAGGGGCCAACATCATGCGTTGCCCGTTCTGCGGTCACATGGAAAGCCAGGTGAAGGACAGCCGGCCGTCGGAAGATGGCGCGGCCATCCGGCGCCGCCGTCTCTGCCCTGAATGCGGCGGGCGCTTCACCACCTTCGAGCGCGTGCAGCTGCGCGAGCTGACGATCCTCAAGCGGTCTGGCCGCCGTTCGCCGTTCGACCGCGAGAAGCTGGTCCGGTCGATCTCGATCGCGATCCGCAAGCGCCCGATCGACGCCGAGCGGGTGGACCGGATGGTTAACGGCATCGTTCGCCAGCTGGAAAGCATGGGCGAAACCGAACTGCCCAGCAGCGCGGTCGGCGAGATGGTCATGAAGGCGCTCAAGAGCCTGGATGACGTAGCCTACGTCCGCTACGCCTCGGTGTACCGCGACTTCCGGCACACCGACGACTTCGCCAAGTTCCTCAGCGACGAGGGACTGAGCGAAGAGGGCGAGGACTGATCCGCGCCTCCACATCCGGAGGGGCAGGGAAGGGCCGATGCGCGTAACGCTGAAACTCGCCACTTCGCTGGACGGCCGCATCGCCACCGCGTCCGGAGAGAGCAAATGGATCACCGGCCCCGCCGCGCGCGAGGAGGTGCACCGGTTGCGAGCCCAGCACCAGGCCATTCTGGTCGGGGTGGAGACCGCTATCGCCGATGATCCTGAGCTGACTGTCCGGCTGCCGGGGTTTGTCGGGATCCAGCCGGCCAGGGTCGTGCTCGACAGTCGCCAGAGGCTCCCCCAGGAGACGAAGCTGGTCCGGGACGCCGGCCGCCTGGACACGGTAGTCGTTTCAACCACTGCGCCAAACAAGCGTTTGACTGACGCTGGGGTCACCGTCCTACAGGTGGAGTCGCAAGATGCCCGGCCGGACTTGCCACAGGCCTTGAACGCCCTGTCCGGCTGGCTGAACCGAAAGGTCAGCGCGCGCCTGCCGACCACGCCGCCCGAGGACTTCACGTTCGATGGCGCGCTGATGATCGAGGGCGGCGGGCAGGTGGCGGCCAGCTTCCTCAAGGCAGGGCTGGTGGACGCCATCGAATGGTTTCGCGCGCCGATCGTGCTTGGGGACGAAGGCCGTCCGGCGATCGGCGAGTTCGTGCTGGAGCGGCTGGCGGCTGCGCCCCGCTTCCGGCGGCTTGCGGTCCACGAGGTCGGCGACGATCTGTGGGAGCGCTACGAGAGGCTCTGAGATGTTTACCGGTATTGTTACGGACGTCGGCCGGGTGCGCTCGGTCCGGCAGACCAACCGCGATCGCCGCTACGAGATCGAGACGGCCTATGATGTCGCGGGCATCGAGATGGGCGCCTCCATCGCCCATGCCGGCTGCTGCCTGACGGTGGTCGAGAAGGGCGAGGGCTGGTTCGCCGTGGAGGTTTCCGGCGAGACCCTGGCGCACACCACGCTGGGCGACTGGGAAGAGGGGCGATCGGTCAATCTCGAGCGCGCCGCGCGGCTGGGAGACGAGATGGGCGGCCATGTCGTCTCGGGCCATGTCGACGGCGTCGGCGAGGTGCTGTCGGTCACCGCCGAGGGTGGATCCCATCGCATTCGGATCCGCGCGCCCCGTCCGCTGCACAGGCTGATCGCGCCCAAGGGCTCCATCGCCGTCGAAGGCGTGTCGCTGACGGTCAATGAGGTCGATGACGACGTCTTCGGCCTGAACATCATTCCGCACACCTGGGAAGTGACCACGCTGGGCGCGCTGAAGGCGGGTTCGCGGGTCAACCTGGAGATCGACATGCTGGCGCGCTACCTCGCGCGGTGGCAGGAGACGGCCGCATGACCCACGACACCCCGATTTCTCCCATCGAGGACATCATCGAGGACGCCCGCAACGGGCGGCCCTATATCCTGGTCGACGCCGAGGACCGTGAGAACGAGGGGGATGTGATCATCCCGGCCCAGTTCGCCACGCCCGAGCAGATCAACTTCATGGCCAAGCATGCTCGCGGCCTGATCTGCCTGTCGATTACCGCGGAGCGGTCGCGTCAGTTGCGGCTGCCGCCCATGACGGCCGAGAACCGCGAAAGCATGGGAACCGCCTTCACCGTGTCCATCGAGGCCAGGGAAGGGGTGACGACCGGCATCTCGGCGCATGACCGCAGCCATACCGTCGCCGTGGCCATCGACCCGACCAAGGGACCGGACGACATCGTCACGCCCGGCCACGTCTTCCCGCTGGTGGCCAAGGACGGCGGCGTGCTGGTCCGGGCCGGCCACACCGAGGCGGCGGTCGATATCTCGCGCCTGGCGGGACTCAATCCCGCCGGCGTCATCTGCGAGATCATGAACGACGACGGCACCATGGCGCGGTTGCCCCAACTGGTGGCGTTCGCCCAGCTTCACGGCCTGAAGATCGGCACCATCGCCGACCTGATCACCTATCGCCGGCGCACCGAGCGCCAGGTCGAGCGGGTGCTGGAAACCCCGTTCACCAGCGTGCACGGCGGCGAGTTCCGGATGATCGTCTATCGCAACGTCCTGGATCGCTGCGAGCATGTGGCGCTGGTCAAGGGCAAGGTCAGCGCCGACGAGCCGACCCTGGTGCGGATGCACCAGGTGGACATGGCCGCCGACATGCTGGGCTTCACCGGCGCGCGGCGCGACTATGTGCCGGCCGCCCTGAACGCCATCGGCGACCACGATGGCCCGGGTGTGGCGGTCTTTATCCGTGATCCCAATCCGGCCTGGCTGTCCGAACGCTATGGGGGCGAGTATGCCGCCGGCGGGCAATATCGGAATAACGCCTTGCGCGACTATGGCGTCGGGGCGCAAATCCTGCTCGACCTCGGGGTCCGGGAGATGATCCTCCTGACCTCGAGCGCCTTCAAGCCGGCGGCTCTGGAAGGCTATGGACTCAAGATCGTCGGGCGCGCGCCGATCCCGACCGGAGACAGTGAATGACCGACGACCCCGTCCGCATCCTGATCGTCGAGGGACGGTTCTATTCCCATCTGGCCGACGAGCTGCTGAACGGCGCGACTTCGGCTCTCGACGCCTTCGGGGCTGAGTACGACGTGGTCACCGTTCCCGGCGCGCTGGAGATCCCGGCGGTCATCGCCCTGGCCGACGAGGCCGGCAACCGGCCGGCCGGGGTGCGCTACGACGGCTATGTGGCGCTTGGCTGCGTGATCCGGGGCGAGACCTATCACTTCGAGATCGTCTGCAACGAGTCGGCGCGCGGCCTGATGGACCTTGCGGTGCATCGCAAGCTGGCCATCGGCAACGGCATCCTGACCGTCGAGGACGAGGAACAGGCGCTCGCCCGTGCGCGAGCGTCGGAAGGCGACAAGGGCGGCGGCGCGGCGCGCGCCTGTCTTGACGTGCTGTCGATCAAGCGGCGGCTTTCGGGGCTGGACCGATGAGCGACAGCAAGCCGGCCTCGCTGAAGGAAGCCTACGAAAAGCTGCAAGCGGCCGCCGAGCAGAAGCCCTCGGCCGCGCCGATGGGCGCCGCCGAGCGCCGCGCGCGCACCGTTTCTCGACTGGCGGCCGTCCAGGCGCTGTATCAGCTGGAGATGTCCGGAGCGGGCGTCGAGGCCGTGATCCGCGAGTTCACCGACCATCGCTTCGACCGCGATATCGAAGGCGAGGTCCTGGCGCAGGCTGATGAAGCTTTTTTCGCCGAGCTGGTGCGCGGCGCGGTGGCCGGCCAGGCCGAGATCGACAAGGCCGTCACCGGGCGGCTGAGCCAGGGCTGGAAGCTGGAGCGGCTGGACGCCACGGCCCGCGCCATCCTGCGGGTCGGCGCCTGGGAATTGCGTCACCGGACGGATGTGCCAGCCGAGGTGGCCATCGACGAGTATGTCGAGATCGCCAAGTCGTTCTTCGAGGGTCCGGAACCCGGCTTCGTCAACGGGGCGCTGGACGGGATCGCGCGGGATGCCGGCCGGCTCTGACCGCGCCTCGGACGAGGGGGAGTTCGGCTGGATCGAACGCCTGCTTCGCCCTCTGACCCTGGGCCATCCCGGCGCGCTGGACCTGCTGGACGACGCGGCCGTACTGAGCCCGCGTCCAGGTCATGATCTGGTCGTCACCAAGGACTCGATGGTGGCCGGGGTCCATTTCCTGGCCGACGATCCGCTGGACAGCGTGGCGCGCAAGCTGTTGGCGGTGAACCTGTCCGACCTGGCCGCCAAGGGCGCCGAGCCGATCGGCTATTTTCTCTCCGTCGCCTGGCCCACCGGTACGGCCTGGGCCGACAAGGCGCGCTTCGCCGAAGGGCTGGGCCGGGCTGGGCAGGACTGGCGGGTCGCGCTGCTGGGCGGCGATACGGTCTCGACGCCAGGACCGCTCACCGTCACCGCCACGCTGCTGGGCGAGGTCGCGGCGGGCGGGATGGTCCGGCGGTCGGGCGCACAGCCCGGCGATCTGTTGATGGTCAGCGGAACGATCGGCGATGGCTTGCTGGGATTGCTGGCGGCGCGCGGCGAACTGGACGATCCGGGCGGCATTCTGACCGGGCGGTATCGCACGCCGGAACCGCGCCTGGATCTGGCGGCGTCCGTGCGGCGGTTCGCCCGGGCTTCGGCTGACGTGTCGGACGGCCTGCTGGCCGACGCGGGCCGGATCGCCATCGCCAGCGGCCTGGCCGTCGAGGTGGCGCTGGAGCAGGTTCCGCTTTCGGCCGAGGGAGCGGGTTGGCTGACGACCCAGGACGACGAGGCGGCGGCGCGGGCGCGGCTGGCGACCGGGGGCGACGACTATCAGATCGTCTGCGCGCTCGACCCGGCGGAGCTTCCGGCGGTGCGGGCGGCAGGCCTGGACCTGACCGTGGTCGGCCGGTTCAGGATGGGCGAGGGCGTCACGGCGTCGTTCGAGGGGCGCAACATCGAGGTCGCCTCGGCCGGCTGGACCCACTGAAGCCGCGCAACGCCCGCCAGCCCGGGCTTCCGCAACCGGCCCTTAACCACGTCCGGCCATGATCGGCGGCATGCAACGTCGCGCCCTTCTCACCGGAACGCCCTTCCTTCTGGCCGCCGGCGCCGCCCAGGCGGCCGCGCCCAAGGAGAAGAAGGAGGCGAGCGGCCAGTATGTCGACATCTCACCGGTGGCCTTGCCGGTGGTCGTCGACGAGCGGCTGATCAACTACGTGTTCGTGCACTGTCGGTTGAACCTCACGCCCAGCGCCGATGCCGCCAAGCTGCGCGCCAAGGAGCCCTATTTCCGCGACGCCCTGGTGAGGGCCGCGCACCGCAACCCCTTCACCAACTTCAAGGACTACACGCGTCTGGACGAGGCGCGGCTCAAGTCCACGCTGCTGGCCGACGCCAACAGGATCGCCGGCGCCCGGCAGGTCACCTCGGTCACGATCACCGCCCAGACCCCCAAACAGCGCAGCAACCTGCCCCGGCCGCGCGGCTGACGGGCGCCTGACGCAACCCTTCTGCTCCCGGCCATGAGCGCCATTGCGCGCCCCGACTCTATTTGGCAAACACGGTAGGCCGTAAAGGCACGGGGCGCGTCGCGTCCCGCAGGGAGAAGGGGGACTGGAAGCTGCCGACAACAGGCAGGCCAAAGCCCTCCGCGCAGAAACAAGGGGCGCGTTTTACATCATGAGCACCGAGACTTTTCTCTGGCTCGCCATCGGGGGCGGCTTGCTCGCCGTCGTCTATGGCGTCGTCCAGACCATGGCGCTGCTGCGCCTGTCGGCGGGCAACGCCCGCATGCAGGAGATCGCCGCGGCCATCCAGGAAGGCGCGCAGGCCTACCTGAACCGCCAGTACACGACGATCGCCATCATCGGCGCGGTCATCCTGGTGGCGCTGTACTTCCTTCTCGACATCCTTCCGGCGGTCGGCTTCCTGATCGGGGCGGTGCTGTCGGGCGCGGCCGGCTTCGCCGGCATGCTGATCTCGGTGCGGGCCAACGTGCGCACGGCGCAGGCCTCGTCTGAATCGCTGGGCAAGGGCCTGTCGGTCGCCTTCACCTCCGGCGCCGTCACCGGCATGCTGGTGGCCGGCTTCGCCCTGCTGGGCGTGGCGGTCTACTACTATGTGCTGACCGGCCCGATGGGCTATGCGACCACCGACCGGGTGGTCATCGACAGCCTGGTGACCCTGGGCCTCGGCGCCTCGCTCATCTCCATCTTCGCCCGTCTGGGCGGCGGCATCTTCACCAAGGGCGCCGACGTCGGCGGCGACATGGTGGGCAAGGTCGAGGCCGGGATCCCCGAGGATGACCCGCGCAACGCCGCCACCATCGCCGACAACGTGGGCGACAACGTCGGCGACTGCGCCGGCATGGCCGCCGACCTGTTCGAGACCTATGCGGTGACCACGGTGGCCACGATGGTCCTGGCCGCCATCCTGTTCGCCGGCCCCAACGCCGCGGCCATGATGATGCTGCCGCTGGCCATCTGCGGCGTCTGCATCGTCACCTCGATCGTCGGCACCTTCTTTGTCCGCCTGGGCAAGAAGCAGAACATCATGGGCGCCCTCTACCAGGGCCTGATCGTCACCGGCGTGCTGTCGGTGCCGGCCGTCTGGTGGGTGATCCACCAGCTGGTGCCCGGAGCGGGCATCGAGATCGGCGGCATCGTCCGCTCGCAGATGGACCTGTTCTGGTGCGGCATGGCCGGCCTGATCGTCACGGCGCTGATCGTCATGATCACCGAATACTACACCGGCACGGGCTTCCGTCCGGTGAAGTCGGTGGCCCAGGCCAGCGTGTCCGGTCACGGCACCAACGTCATCCAGGGTCTGGCCATGAGCCTGGAGGCCACCGCGCTTCCGGCGCTGGTGATCATCGTCGGCATCGTCACCACCTATCAGCTCGGCGGGCTGTTCGGCATCGCCATCGCCACCACGACCATGCTGTCGCTGGCCGGCTTCATCGTCGCGCTGGACGCCTTTGGTCCTGTCACCGACAACGCCGGCGGCATCGCCGAGATGGCCGGTCTTCCCCCGGAAGTCCGCGTCACCACCGACGCGCTGGACGCCGTGGGCAACACCACCAAGGCCGTGACCAAGGGCTACGCCATCGGTTCGGCGGGCCTGGGCGCCCTGGTGCTCTTCGCCGCCTATACCGAGGACCTGAAGTTCTTCTCGGCCGACGCTCCGGCGGGCAGCTTCTTCGCCGACCTGGGCACGGTGGCCTTCGACCTGTCCAACCCCTACGTCGTCGTCGGCCTGCTGTTCGGCGGCCTGCTGCCGTTCCTGTTCGGCGGCATGTCGATGACCGCCGTCGGCCGGGCGGCCGAAAGCGTGGTGGCTGAAGTCCGCCGCCAGTTCCGCGAGAACCCGGGCATCATGACCGGCGAGGTCAAGCCCGAGTACGGCAAGGCCGTCGACATCCTGACCAAGGCCGCGATCCGCGAGATGATCGTGCCGTCGCTGCTGCCGGTCGTTTCGCCGGTCGCGCTGTTCTTCATCCTGGACGCCATCACCACCCGCCAGAACGCCTTCGCCGGCCTCGGCGCGATGCTGATGGGTGTGATCGTCACCGGCCTGTTCGTCGCCATCTCGATGACCAGCGGCGGCGGCGCCTGGGACAACGCCAAGAAGGTGATCGAGGAAGGCTTCACCGACAAGGACGGCGTCGTCCACAAGAAGGGTTCGGAGGCTCACAAGGCCGCCGTCACCGGCGACACTGTCGGCGACCCCTACAAGGACACCTCGGGTCCCGCCGTGAACCCGATGATCAAGATCACCAACATCGTCGCCCTGCTGCTGCTGGCCATCCTGGCCCACAGCGCCGCCTGATCGACGGGTTGAGCTGAAAGACTGGCGCCCCGGAGGGAAACCTCCGGGGCGTTCTTCATTTCGGGTCGGCATCGGCTCGGTGGCGCCCATCCGCGTGTGAATCCGCTACAACTCCGCCATGTCCGACCTCTTCGCCGCCGCCGGCCTCACGCCCCAGGCGCCAGCCCCGCTCGCAGAGCGCCTGCGACCGCAGGCGCTGGAGGATGTCGTCGGCCAGGATCATCTGCTCGGAGCGGCAGGCCCCATTCGCCGGATGGTCGAGGGGCACCGGCTGGCCTCGATGATCCTCTGGGGCCCGCCCGGCACCGGCAAGACCACCATCGCCAGGCTGCTGGCCAAGGCGGCCGGTTACGAGTTCCAGCAGATCTCGGCGGTCTTCTCGGGCGTCGCGGATCTGAAGAAGGCCTTCGAGCAGGCGCGGGTGCGGCGGTCGGCCGGCCAGTCGACCCTGCTGTTCGTCGACGAGATTCACCGCTTCAATCGCGCCCAGCAGGATGGCTTCCTGCCCTTCGTCGAGGAGGGGATCGTCACCCTGGTCGGCGCGACGACGGAGAATCCCAGCTTCGAGCTCAACGGCGCGCTGCTGTCGCGATGCCAGGTGTTCGTGCTGCGGCGCCTGGACGAGGACGCACAGCGGGCGCTGCTGGCCAAGGCCGAGGCGGTCGAGGGCCGGGCGCTGCCGGTCGACGACAGTGCGCGGCAGGCGCTGGTGGCGATGGCCGACGGCGACGGCCGCTACCTGCTGACGCTGGCCGACACCCTGCTGGGGCTGGAGTTTCCGCAACCGCTCGACATCGCCGGACTGTCGCAGGTGCTACAGAAGCGCAGCCCCGCCTACGACAAGGACCGCGAGGAGCACTACAACCTCATCTCGGCCCTGCATAAGTCGGTGCGCGGCTCTGATCCCGATGCCGCCCTCTACTGGCTGGCGCGCATGCTGGAGGGCGGCGAGAACCCACTGTTTCTGGCGCGCCGGCTGGTGCGGATGGCGGTGGAGGACATCGGTCTGGCCGACCCCATGGCCCTGGTCGTCGCCAACGCCGCCAAGGACGCCTACGACTTCCTGGGCTCGCCGGAGGGCGAACTGGCCCTGGCGCAGGCCACAGTGCATCTGGCCGCCGCGCCGAAGTCCGTCGCCGTCTACAAGGGCTTTGGCGAGGCCCGGCGCGCGGCGAAGGAGACCGGCTCGCTTGCGCCCCCCGCCCACATCCTCAATGCGCCGACGCGGCTGATGAAGGACCTCGGCTACGGCAAGGGCTACGCCTACGATCCCGACACCGAGCGGGGCTTCTCGGGCCAGAACTACTTCCCGGACGGGATGGAGCGCCGCAGGTTCTACCGGCCCAAGGGAGAGGGGATCGAGGCGCGGATCAAGGAGCGGCTCGAGCGATGGGCCGCGATGCGCGATGACAAGGGTGAGTGAACCGTGACGGCGCCGCTGACCGTCGAGGATGTCGCCTTCGTCAAATCCCTCGTCATCCACGAGGACGAGCACATCATCGCTCTGAACAAGCCCTCGGGCCTCTCCAGCCAGGGCGGCCGTATCAAGGCCCATACGCTCGATGACCTGCTGGCGGCCTTCGCGCGCTCGAACGGCAACCGGCCGCGCCTGGTGCACCGGCTCGACCGCGACACGAGCGGGGTCATCCTCACCGCGCGAACCAAGCCGGCGGCCGGCTTCCTAGGCAAGGCGATGATGGGGCGCCGGTTCCGCAAGACCTATCTGGCCATCGTCACGCCGGGCGCGCCCGAGCCGGCAGGCGGCGTGATCGAGCATGCGCTGCGCCGCGAGGAGATCGGCCGCGAGAGCTATATGCGGATCGCCACGGCCGAGGAGCCCGGCGCCGAAACCGCCCTGACCCGGTATCGAACCCTGGCGCGCGGAGCGACCGCGGCCCTGGTGGAATGCAGTCCGCAGACCGGGCGCATGCATCAGATCCGGGTTCATCTGGCGAGCCTGGGTCGTCCGATCGCCGGTGATGCGCGCTATGGCGGTGCGCTGGCGGTCGGCGGCGTGGCCGTGCCGCGGTTGATGCTGCACGCCGCGCGGTTGAGCTTTCCCCACCCCGCCGGCGGGACGACGACGATCGAAGCGCCGATGCCGGCGGACATGATGGCGCTGTCAGCGAGCCTGGGACTGGAGATCTGACGCGTCAGCGCCGCCTGGCGGCCCAGGTCGTGCAGCCGTCCAGATCCACGACATTGCCCAGCATGGTGTCCTTGTCGCCGTTTTGGCCCTTGTAGACCGTGCCAGTGAGGCCAACCATGGCGTAGTCATTCGGGCGCTGGATCCAGCTGTCGCCGTACAGCCGGAACTTGCCATAGACATCGATCTTGCCGCGCACCCGGAAGCTGCCGCGCGGAACGCCGGGATTGTCCTGTCGTGGCCAGAAGGCGAAGGTCCCGGTCACCTGCCCGTCGGCTGTGGCGTCGAGCTTGAGGGTCAGGCCGGTCCGGCCCTGGCGACAATCGTAAGCGCCCTCCCAGACGCCGTCGACGGGGTGGTCCTGGGCGGCGGCCGGTGCGGCCGCTAGCAGCAGGGCCGTGACGAACGGAAGGGCGACGTAGCGTGGGCGGTGGATTCTCATGCCGCGATTGCAGCCCCGAGAGCCTGGCGCGTCATGCCGAAAATGGGGGGTGATCAGACCCGCGCGGCCGCGTCCGTCGCCCGGATCAGACCATCGATCACGCCCGGTTCGGTAGAAGCGTGGCCGGCGTCCCAGACGATGTCAAAGCGGGCCTCGGGCCATGCACGGTGCAGCGCCCAGGCGGTCTCGAGCGGCGTCACGACATCGAAGCGCCCCTGGACGATCCATCCGGGGATGTGCCGGATGCGATCGACGTTTTTCAGCAGCCAGCCGTCCTCGTCGAAGAAGCCGCGGTTGGCGAAGAAGTGGTTCTCGATGCGGGCGAAGGCGATGGCGAAGTCGGTCTCGTTGAACTTGGGTGGCCGCGCCTCGGGGCCCCGGATCGAGATGGTGTCGCCTTCCCACTGGCTCCAGGCGGCGGCGGCTTCGGCCTGTACTGTGCGATCGGGGTCGGTCAGGCGCCGGTGATAGGCGCTGATGAGGTCTCCCCGTTCCGCCGGCGGGATCGGGGCCACGAACCGTTCGAAGGCGTCAGGAAACAGCATGCTGGCGCCATCCTGGTAGAACCACTTCAACTCGCGCTGGGTGACCAGAAAGATGCCGCGCAGGACAAGCGCGCTGACGCGATCAGGGTGGGTGATGGCGTAGGCCAAAGCCAGGGTGGAACCCCAGCTGCCGCCGAACACCGCCCACTTCTCGACGCCGAGGTGGACGCGAAGGCGCTCGATGTCCTCGATGAGGCTCCAGGTGGTGTTGTCCTCCAGGCTCGCGTTCGGCCGGCTCTTGCCGCATCCGCGCTGGTCGAACAGGGCCACGCGCCACTTCTGGGGATCGAAGAACCGGCGCATCGTCGGGTTGATCGCGCCGCCGGGCCCGCCGTGAAGCACCACGGCCGGAGCGCCGGCCGGGTTGCCGCATTCCTCGAAGAAGATCTCGTGCGGCCCCCCGGTCTTTAGCCATCCGAAGTTGAACGGGTCGATCTCGGGATAGAGGCCGCGCCGCCCGGAGGCATGCGCGATCGAAGGAGGCGGGGAGGTGCGATCCATGCCGCACTTCTAGAGTGCGTTCCGATACCTGGGAACCTGTTATCGGGCTGGATGCCCGGCCCTGAGGGCGCGGGCTACTGCGGAAAGCGCCGCGCCAGCCAGTCGAGCATCGCCCTGTTGACCGCCTCCGGCTGTTCCTGCTGCGTCCAGTGACCGCTGTCCTTGATCAGCACCTTCTCCAGATCATCGACGATCGCCTCCATGCCGTCGGCGGACGAGGGCGGGAGGACGGCGTCCTTCTCGGCCATGATCATCAGGCTGGGCTGACGAACGCGGTGCTCGATGTGCTCGGAGGCATGCCAGTTGCGGGTGAAGTTCCGGTACCAGTTGATGCCGCCGGTGAAGCCGGTCCGTTCGAAGGTCTCGACATAGGCTTCGAACTCCTCGTCGGTGAGGAAGTAGGGGCGCGGATCGACGCTGGGGTCGTAGGCCTCGAGCATATCGACCATGGCGAAGGCCGAAGGGTCTCCCTCCTTGCGCTCCGTGGCGAAGCCGGCCGAAGGCGCGGGCATGTCGATGGGGCGGCGCAGGAAGAAGTCCATCACCTTGCGGGTGTTGGCGTCGAGGACGGCGTCAGCCTCGCCCGGGGTCTGGAAGTGGACAATGTACATGCGCGGCCCGAGGCGGTTGCGCATGATGGCGATGGGGTCGAACGGCGCGCGCGGCTGGAACGGGGTATTCAGGCCGATGACGCCGGCCACGCGCTCGGGATAGCGGATGCCCATGTACCAGACGACGAAGCCGCCCCAGTCGTGGCCGCAGAAGATCGCCTTCTCCACGCCGAGGTGATCGAGCAGCGCCACCAGATCGCCGCAGAGGTGTTCAAGGTCGTAGCTCTCGACGGCGTCCGGACGCTCGGTAAGGCCATAGCCGCGCTGGTCCGGGGCGATCACCCAGCGGCCCGCCTCGGAGAGCGTCTTAATCTGGTGGCGCCAGCTGAAGGCCAGTTCCGGAAAGCCGTGGCAGAACAGCACCGGCACGCCCTTGCGCGGGCCTGCCTCGTAGTAGGCCATGCGAATGCCGTTGACGTCGGCGTACTGCACCGGCGGCATCATGGTCTCGATGGCGGACATGGCCGCGCCTCCCTGTATTGATCTTGTTGCCGGACAGGGTGACGAGCCGTCCTTGCGGAAAGCAAGGGTTCAGTCGGCGCGCCTGATGCCTATGTTGGGATATGGCCCGCACCGATCTCTTCGACCGCCTCGCGATCCCGATCATCCAGGCGCCCATGCTGGGCGCTTCCGGACAGGCGATGGCGGCGGCGGTCACCGGAGCGGGCGGAATGGGGTCCCTGGCGGCCGGCGGATTGCCCCCCGAAACGATTGGGCCTGCGGTCGCGGCCTTGCGGGCGGCGGCGGACGGCCCCTTCGCCGTCAACCTGCTGATGACGCGGCTCGTGGCGCCGGATGCGGAACGGGTCGCGGAGGCGCAGGAGCGTCTGTCGCCCTGGTACGATCGGCTGGGCCTGGACCTGCCGCCGGCGCCGAACGATTTCGCGCCCGACTTCGATGGCCAGTTGGCCGCGCTGATCGAGGCCGCGCCGCCGGTCGCCAGCTTCACCTTCGACCGCCTCGAGCGGGAATGGGTCGAGGCGCTGCAGGCTCGCGGAACGCTGGTGGTGGGGACGGCGACGACAGTCGCGGAGGCCCGTAGCTGGGCGGAGGTCGGAGCCGATGCGATCTGCGCCCAGGGCGCCGAAGCGGGCGGCCACCGGGGCGAGTTTCTCAAACCGGGGCCCGAGAGCCTGGTCGGGACCATGGCCCTCGTCGCCACCGTGCGGGCGGCGGTCGAGCTTCCGGTGATCGCCGCCGGCGGGATCATGGACGGGCGCGGCGTGGCGGCCGCCCTGGCCCTTGGCGCCGCGGCGGTTCAGATGGGTACTGCCTTTCTGCTGGCTGATGAGAGCGAGATCAGTGCGCCGTGGCGGCGGCGTCTGCAGGACGTCGGCGATGACGCCACCGCCGTCAGCCGCGCATACACAGGCCGCAATGCGCGCGGGGTGGAGAATGACTTCATGCGCCAGATGCGGGCAGTCGAGGCAGAGGCGCCTGCCTACCCGGTGCAGAACCGACTGACGCGTGAACTTCGCCAGGCCGGCGCCCGCCTCGGCGACGATGAGGTCCTGTCGCTCTGGGCCGGGCAGGGGGTGGCCCTGGCGACAGCCGGCCGGTCGGCTGACCTTGTGCGGCAGTGGTGGGACGAAGCGCGGGCCACGAGCAACCAACTTCACAAGCGGGTGCATGGACCTTGAGACAGCAGGCGCTAGGTTGGCGCTCCGAACAGGAGATTCCCGCCATGAAGACCCGCGCCGCCGTCGCCTTCGAAGCCAAGAAGCCGCTGGAAATCGTCGAGGTCGACCTGGAGGGACCGCGCGCCGGCGAAGTGCTGGTCGAGATCAAGGCCACGGGGGTCTGTCATACCGACGCCTACACGCTGGATGGCCTGGACAGCGAGGGCATCTTCCCCTCGATCCTGGGCCATGAGGGCGCCGGGGTGGTGCTGGAAGTCGGTCCGGGCGTGACCAGTGTCGCCCCGGGCGATCACGTGATCCCGCTCTACACGCCCGAGTGCCGGCAGTGCAAAAGCTGCCTTTCGCGCAAAACCAATCTCTGCACGGCGATCCGGGGCACTCAGGGCAAGGGCCTGATGCCTGACGGCTCCAGCCGCTTTTCCTACAAGGGCCAGCAGATCGCCCACTACATGGGCTGCTCGACCTTCGCCAATCACACGGTCCTGCCCGAGATCGCCCTGGCCAAGATCCGCAAGGACGCCCCCTTCGACAAGGCCTGCTACATTGGCTGCGGGGTCACCACAGGGGTCGGCGCCGTGGTCAACACGGCCAAGGTCGAGCCCGGCGCCAACTGCATCGTCTTCGGCCTGGGCGGCATCGGACTGAACGTGATCCAGGGTCTGAAGATGGTCGGCGCGGGCATGATCGTCGGCGTGGACATCAATCCTGCGCGCGAGGAGTGGGGGCGTCGCTTCGGCATGACCCATTTCGTCAATCCGAACGATGTCGATGGCGACATCGTCGCCCACCTGGTCGCCCTGACCGATGGTGGCGCGGACTACACCTTCGATGCGACGGGGAACGTCACGGTGATGCGCCAGGCGCTCGAAGCCTGCCATCGCGGCTGGGGTGAGAGCATCATCATCGGCGTGGCCGAGGCCGGCCGCGAGATCGCCACGCGGCCGTTCCAGCTGGTCACGGGCCGCGTCTGGAAGGGCACGGCCTTTGGCGGCGCGCGGGGGCGCACCGACACTCCCAAGATCGTCGACTGGTACATGGACGGGAAGATCGAGATCGACCCGATGATCACCCACACCCTGCCTCTGGAGCGGATCAACGAGGCGTTTGATCTGATGCACGCGGGCGAGAGCATCCGCAGCGTCGTGGTGTTCTAGTGGTGCCCAGGGGCTACCTCTGCTGCTTCTGTGAGAAGGATATCTCCCGCAAGGATGAGGACACCTCGGTCGCGCTCGCGGCGCTCAACATGCGGGACTGGTCCAGGGACCTCGTCAAACCCAGATCCGAGATGTTGTGGGCTCACATGGATTGCCTAACCAAGACCTGGCCGGGTCGAGAGGCTTGGGATGCTGAATACCTGACTGGGCCTGCCAAATGATCGAAACCACCGCCACTCACCGGGTCCACAGCGGCACGCTGAGCTATTGTCGGCATGACAGCGCGGCGACCGGCACGCCGATGAAGTTCAGCGTCTTCGTTCCGCCGGGCGAGGGACCGTTCCCGGTCCTGGTCTGGCTGTCGGGGCTGACCTGCACCGAGGACAACTTCACCACCAAGGCCGGCGCATATGGCGCGGCCGCGCGGCATGGCGTGATCATCGTGGCGCCGGACACCAGCCCGCGCGGCGAGGGCGTGGCCGACGATCCGGCCTATGACCTGGGGCAGGGGGCCGGCTTCTATCTCGACGCCACACAGGCGCCCTGGGCGCCGCACTTCCGAATGGAGAGCTATATCACCGGCGATCTGCTGAACGCGGTCGACGGCGCCTTCCCGACCGATCCGGCCCGGCGCGGGGTGTTCGGCCACAGCATGGGCGGTCATGGGGCCCTGACGCTGGCCCTGCGCCATCCGGACCTGTTCAAGTCCGTCTCGGCCTTCGCGCCGATTGTCTCGCCGACGCGCTGCCCGTGGGGCGAGAAGGCGTTCGCCGCCTATCTGGGTGATGATCGGGACGCGTGGGAGGCGCATGACGCCTGCCGGCTGATCGAGGCCGGCGCTGCGAAGTTCGACGACATCCTCGTCGACCAGGGCCTGGGCGACCAGTTCCTCGAAGGCCAGCTGAAGCCCCAGTTGCTGGAAGCCGCCTGCGCGGCCGCGGGCCAGAAGCTGACCCTTCGGCGCCAGCCCGACTACGATCACAGCTACTTCTTCATGGCCAGCTTCATCGACGACCACATCGCCTGGCACGCCGCGCGGCTGTAGCGCCGGGGCGTTTGGCGGCCGAGGTCAGATGCCGGCGCCCATATCGATGAAGACCTCCGCCAGGGCTGCGCGCGGGCGTTCCGTGTCCTGGGCCAGGTGGTGTGCCAGACGGTCGAGCTGAGCGGTGATCTCCGGCACGGCGGTGACCTCCCACAGGGCCGGGCGGGTGAGGGGGCCGACGGCGTAGAGCCAGTCTTGCGTCCGCCCGTCGGCGTCCTGAACCGCGCAGTCCTCGCTTTCCAGGCCAAGGCCCAGGGGATCGGGCCTGATCATCCGTCGGCGGGCCAGATCGGCGAACAGCGGTGTCGCCAGATTCTTGAGATCGCTGCGCGGACCGGTGCAGTTGACGACAAGGCCAGCCCGGACCGTCTCTTCTCCGCCACCGCGCAAGCGAAGTCGCGCCGCGACGGTCTCGTCGGCTTCGCGCCGCCACTGGTCCAGCCGACCAGCGGCGACGCGCAGCGCGCCGGATGCGATAAGGGCGCCGAGGCGCCGGGCGACGCGGGGCGCCATGCGGTGGCGATGGACATCCCAGCGCGGGCGCAGGTGGCGCAGGAACTGGCGCCGCTGGGCCGGAGACCAGGTCTCCCAGACGCGCGCGATGGCTGGACGGACCGCGTCCATCACCCGTTGCCATGGCGTGCCCTGACGCTCGGCCTGGGCGGCGGCGGCGCGGATGGACCGGGTCAGGGCCAGCGGAGAGGCGGGCAGGAGGGGAGCAATGAAGGGGCTCCAGGCCCCGCCAGCCCTGTGCGCGGTCGGCAACAGGCCGCGACGGGACACCGCCAGCATCGGTCCTGTCTGCCCCTCGTCGGCCAGCTTGAGCGCGATATCGACCATGGTCAGGCCGGTGCCGAACAGGAGGACTGGAGCAGCGGGATCGCGCATCTCCAGCGCCCGGGGCGCCCAGGGGTCGGGCGCATAGGCGGGGTGATCCTGGAGCCATGCGTCTGGCGCCATGGGAGCCCTGGGCGGAAGGTTGCCGGTGGCCAGCACAAGGAGATCGCAGACGATGTCTCGTCCGTCAGCCAGCCGGACGCCTCGCCGGGGCGGGTCGAGGAGGGCGACAGCCTCCCCCCTCACGCAGGTCAGGCCTCGCGCGGGGTCGGGGGATCGGGCCTCGCCAAGGCGTTCCTGAAGGTAGTCGCCCAGCAGGGCGCGCGGCAGGAAGGCATCGGCCAGGACGCCGTCGGCTTCCTCCAGAGCGTCTTCGAGGTGACGCCCGGCGCCGGCCTGGAGCCAGGCCTGGAAACCCGGCTCGAGACCGGTCTCCATACGATGGGCCGGCACGTTGAGAAGGTGGTAGGGCTCGCAGGCGCCGTAGGCCAAGCCCCGTCCCGGACGCGCGGCGGGATCAATCAACAGGATGCGCCAGAGCGGGCGGGCGGCGTTGAGCTTGAGCGCCAGCAGCGTGCCGCTGAAGCCGCCGCCGATGATGGCGACCGTGCGGTCAGCGGGCATGGGGATGTCGCGAGGCGATTCCGGTCATGACCCAGCTTCGCCACAGCCTCACCCTACGGCAAGGGCCAAACAGTTGACTTCCGGCCGCCGCCCCTTCATACACCGCGCCTTCCACGCCGCCGGCTCGCCGGACGGCGCTGGAATCCATGACGGGTGATCCGAAGCCGCCGTTGAAATCGCGCCTCCATTCGGGGAGGGGCCGGCCCGGATCGAACGAAAGAGTGACGGATGTCCAAGCGCCATAGCGCCAAGTACAAGATCGACCGCCGGATGGGCGAAAACATCTGGGGTCGTCCGAAGTCCCCGGTGAACAAGCGTTCCTACGGTCCCGGCCAGCACGGCCAGCGCCGCAAGTCCAAGGTTTCCGACTTCGGCCTCCAGCTGAAGGCCAAGCAGAAGCTGAAGGGCTACTACGGCAACCTGACCGAAAAGCAGTTCGCCCGCACCTACACCGAGGCCGCCCGTCGCAAGGGCAACACCTCCGAGAACCTCATCGCGCTGCTGGAAAGCCGCCTGGACGCGATCGTCTATCGCGCCAAGTTCGTGCCGACCGTCTTCGCGGCCCGCCAGTTCGTCAACCACGGCCACGTGCTGGTGAACGGCAAGCGCGTCAACATCGCCTCCTACCGCGTGAAGGCCGGCGACGTGGTCAGCGTCCGCGAAAAGTCGCGCAACATGGCCCTGGTGCTCGAGGCCCTGGGTTCGTCCGAGCGTGACACTCCCGACTACATCACCGTGGACATGCGCGCCTTCGCGGCGACCTTCGTCCGCGCCCCGGAACTGGCCGAAGTGCCGTACCCGGTGAAGATGGAGCCGAACCTGGTTGTCGAATTCTACGCGTCCTAAGACGCCGGACAGACCAGACCACGACGAAGGCCCCGGAGCGATCCGGGGCCTTTTTCTATGGGGCGGAGCCGGCCGCCCAGCCGTACTCCCAGGACCAGGGTGCTCCCGTCTCGCCCAGCACGAACCGCACCAGCGCCGGGAAGGCGCGTTCGGCCTGCACGTCATTCGCCAGGATGACCACACAGCGCCGGCCACGTTCGATGCAGACCCAGGTGTTGCCCGTCACATCGTTGTGGCCGCCCTTGTAGAAGGCCGGTCCCTGCGGGCCCTCGAAGACGACGACGCCGAGACCCGCCGCGAGATCCGCCCGCCGTTTCTCCGGCGGCAACTCCGGCAGCAGCGTGGGAAACTGGCTGGCGGTGGTGATCGGCAGGCCCGGCCTCACCAGTTCGGCGCGGCTCGCCGGCGAGATGCCTTCGCCCCTGACATAGGCGGCGGCGAACCGGGCGAAGTCGTCGATTGTGGTGTCCAGCGAGCCTGCAGCGCGGACCCGGCTGCGCTCGTCGTGAGGCTCCGTATTGCCCTCGGCATCCCAGCCGTCGGCGAGATTGCCGGCGAAGTCCGGGCGCCAGATCATGCTGCTGCGCGACATGCCGAAGCGGTCGAAGACGCGGCGCTGCATCTCCTTGCCGAGATCCAGCCCCAGCCCCTTCTCGAGCACGAACTGCAGGAGGATCAGTCCATCGCCGGAATAGGCGTAGCGGCTGCCCGGATCGAAGTGGATGGTCAGCTTCTCGTCGGGGTTAAGCCAGTAGAAGTTGGCGAAGCCGCCGCTGTGGGTAAGGAGCATGCGCGGCTTCAGTCGCCGCCAGCGCTCGTCGCCGGCCAGGGTCTCGAAGGGGGCATAGGCGTCGGCGAAGCCGGCGTATTCCGGCAGGGGCTTCGCGAGATATCGGCTGATCGGGGCGTCGAGGTCGAGAACGCCTTCTTCGGCCATCTGCATGACGGTCCAGGCGAACACCGCCTTGGTCAGCGAGGCGCCGTACATGATGGTGTCCGGCTGCAGCGGCTGGCCGGCGGCATTTCGCGCGCCATAGGTGCGGACCATGACGACTTGCCCGTCGTCGATGACGGCGATGGCTAGGCCCCGGGCGCCGGTGTCCTTCATCTGCCTCGCGACTTCCGCGTCGAGCGCAGCCTGCGTCGGCAAGGTGGGTTGAGCCGGCTGGGCTGCGCCGGCCAGCGGCGTCAGCAGCAGAGCGACAGTCATGGCGGAGGTTCGAAGGGTCATGGGCGGCCTCGCAGTTCAGGAAAGCCTAGACATTGGCGGCGGCGCTGTCTTTGCTCGAAGGATGAACCGCCGACACCTTCTCCTCGCCGGCCTGCTGCTGGTCGCCGCCTGCTCGACGACGGCGGTCTATCGATCGCCCGACGCGGGCATGGTCGAGCTCGAACCGCTGCTGGCGGCGGAGATCGCCGAGGACGGTGTGCGGATCCGGGTTCTTTCCACCGGCTGCACGGCCAAGGAGGACATGGCCTTTTTCGTCGAGCGGGATGGAGAGCGGGCGTCCGTGGCATTCGGCCGGCGCAAGCCCGACCGCTGCAAGGCCGCACCGCAGCCGATGGACCTGAGCTTCACCTGGGCGGAGCTTGGCCTGCGCCCGGGCCAGCCGGTGGCGGTGATCAATCCGCTGGCGGCGAGACGCTGAGCCTCAGGCGAACATCATCTCCATCCAGTCAGGCACCCGAACCGGTCGGCGCGTCGAAGCGTCGATCAGGCACCATTCGGACCGTGTCTGGGCGCACATCTCGCCGTCGGGCCCGTCGATGCGGATGAAGCGGTCGAAGCGGGGGCCGCGCCGCTCGCCGACCCAGGTGACGGCCGTCGCCGTCTCGCCCGGCAACAGTGGGCGGCGGTAGTCGATCTCGTGGCGCAGGGCGACCCAGGCCCACTTCGGCTGCTCCTCGGCCGGCGCGCGGCTGGACCAGTGGGCGATGGCGATGTCCTGCATCCAGGCCAGATAGACCACGTTGTTGACGTGGCCGTTCTCGTCGATGTCGCGGTCCAGCGGGGCGAAATCGAGGGTGAAGGTCTGGCGGCCCTCGGGGGGCTGGTGGATCCGGCTCACGCCGGCAGGACGCCCTGGCTTTCCAGGAACGACTTGAGCTCGCCCGCCTGGAACATCTCGCGGACGATGTCGCTGCCGCCGACGAACTCGCCCTTCACATAGAGCTGGGGAATGGTCGGCCAGTCGCTGAAGGTCTTGATGCCCTGGCGCAGGTCGTCGTTCTGGAGAACATCGACGCCGACGAAGTCGACCCCGACGTGGTCGAGAATCTGGACGACGACCGAGGAAAAGCCGCAGCGCGGCTGGTCCGGCTCGCCCTTCATGAAGACGACCACCGGATGGTCGGCGATCGTCCTGGCGATGAATTCCTGCACCTTTTCGGCGACGGCGGCGTCGGTCATATCGGTTTCTTTCAGCAACGACGGCTCTCAGCTAGGCGCCCGGACGGTCGGGGTCAACCCGACTCGGCGCTGAACCGGGCCATCTCGATCTGCGCGGCGACGCCGGTGGGCAGATCGCGTTCCGGAACCGACGCCAGGCTCAGCACGCGCTCCAGGTCGTCGGCGTCGAAGCGCGCCGTGGTGACCGCCGGTTCGGTCAAGGCGTAGGCGAGACAGATCTGCTCGGGCGACCAGCCGTGCGTGTGCCTGAGGAAGCCATAGGCGTCATGGGCGGCCTTGGCGGCCTTGCGCCGGAACAGGCCTCGGGGCACGAGCGTCGGTCCTCGCGGCTCCTGCAACACTTCCGGCCAGATGTCGTAGGCTATGACCGCCATGTTCCGAGCCGAGGCGGCCTTCAGGCGGTTGCGCTCCTTCCAGCCGGCCATGAGGCTGTAGGGCGCGACGACCGCATCCAGGCCCGGAAGCGTGACGGCTTCGTCCGCAGTCTCCTCGGTTCCCCCATAGCCGATCAGGCGCGCCAGCCTCGATTGCTTCATCAGGCGGGCCGCCTCGAGCCCCTCGCGGTCGGGTGCGATCACCAGATCGAGGTGGTCCACCGCCAGCCTGTCCATGAGGGTCCGGGCGGAATGCTCGAGGTCCGACCTGGCGGGCGCGTTCCAGCTGAGGAAGACCAGTCGTCGCTCGACCAGGGCCAGGGCCTCTGCAAGGCCGCCGATCAGGCCGTCGCTGTCGCCGCCGATCTCGAAACAGTTGACGCCCGCGCCCATGGCGCCTTCGAGCAGATCGCGCCAGGCGCGGGCCGATCTGCGGCTACGGTCCTCGAGCCGCAGGGAGACTGCCGAAACAGCCATGCCGTAGGTGGCGCCGAAGGGGCGATAGCGCATCAGCCCTCCGGGGCGGCCGTTTCAAGGGCCAGCGCGTGCAGCGTGGTGCCGAGGACATCGGCCAGGGCGCGATTGACCAGCTGGTGCTGGCGCACGCGCGGCAGCCCGGCGAAGGCGCTGGCGACGATCCGGGCCTTGTAGTGGTCGCCATCTCCGGCAAGATCGGTGATCGTCACCTCGGCGTCCGGAAAGGCCTCCCGCAGGCGGCGATCCAGTTCGTCAGCGGCCATCGGCACGATGCAATCTCCTGATCAGCTTGGCTTTTCGCCGATAAACCTTAACACGGATCGAAACCCGGAGGCCTTCATGCGGCGATTCCTCACCACCCTGTGCGTCACGATGGCGGCGGCGTCGCTCGCGGCCTGCAACATTGTCGTTACCGAATCCCCGATGTTCAGCGCGGCGGACGCGGCTGGAGCGCCCGTGCTGAAGCCGGGGCTCTGGGGCATGCTGGACGGCCCCTGCGAGGCGGACCTCAGCGGGCCGGTCGAGGCCTGGCCCGAATGCGCGGAAGGCGTGACGATCACCGCCACGGCCATGAAGGGCAAGAACAAGAAGGGCGAGGAAGAGTCGCTCGACTACATCCTGGCGAGCGGTGCTCCGCGCGTTATGCAGATTGGCCTGGCCGAGCCGGACAGCAAGGTCACGCTCTACTTCTACACCGGGGTCGAGCCGCTCTCTTCGGACGGACAAGGCCGCATCACCGCATTCACCGGCTGGATCGTTCAGTGCGGGCCGCCCCCGCCGAAGGACGCCAAGCGCGCCGACGGGCAACCGCGAACAGTGACGCTTCAGCCGGTCGAGGGCATGAGCATCGATCCGCAGGAGACCATGTGCATGCCGGCCGACAAGGACACGGTGCGGCGCGCGGCGGCGGCTAGCAAGGGCTATGAGGTCGACAAGGGCAGCAAGGCGGTCTGGGTTCGCGAGAAACCCTGACCGCCCCGGCGGCGCATCAATCGACGATGGCCGAGTAGATGATGTTCTTCAGCTGGCCCCGGAAGTTGAAGGTGCCGGAGGGCATCAACTGGGTCATGAAGACGACGCTGAGGTCCTCGATGGGATCGACCCAGAAGATGGTCGAGGCGGCGCCGCCCCAATAATAGTCGCCTTCGCCGAGGCCGCCGGTCGTCACCACGTCCATGGTGCTGGCGAAGCCGAGCCCGAAGCCGACGCCCTTGTTGGTCGTCTCCGAGAACGTCCCGAGCGCGATGTCGGTCAGGTCCTGATCGTCAGGCAGATGATTGCGCGTCATCAGGTCGATGGTGCGCGGGCCCAGGATGCGAGCGCCGTCCAGTTCGCCGCCCCGACGCAGCATCTCGCAGAAGCGCAGGTAGTCGGCGCAGGTGCCGGTCAGGCCGCCGCCGCCGGAGAGGAAACGGGCCGGTTCGAGGTAGGCGCTGGCGGCGGGATCGTCGATGAGCGCTAGGGTCTTGTCGGGCTTGCGCTGATAGTTGGCGGCGAAGCGATGGGCCTTCTCGGGCGCCACCTGGAAGCTGGTATCGATCATGCCCAGCGGATCGAAGATGACATCCTGCAGATAGCGGTCAAAGGGAACGCCGCTGATGCGCTCGACGAGCGCGCCGCACACGTCGGTGGCCAGCGAGTACATCCACTTGGTCCCGGGCTGATAGAGCAGGGGGACCTGGGCAAGCTTGGCCATGAACTCGGGCAGGGTATCGGCGGCGCCGAGGCTGCGGACCTTCAGGGCGCGGTAGACCTTGTCGACCGGGTGCTGGATGCCGACGCCGGGCAGGCCGCCGCCGTAGGTCAGGCCGCTCATGTGAGTCAGCACGTCGCGGATGCTCACTGGCCGGTCCAGCGGCTGGGTCTGCATGTCGTCGCCCTCGCCGGACACCCAGACCCGCTGGGCCTTCCATTCAGGGAAGAAGCGATGGACCGGGTCATCCAGCTGGAACAGGCCCCGCTCGAAGAGCGTCATCAGGGCCACCGAGGTGATCGGCTTGGTCATGGAGTAGATGCGGAAGATGGTGTCCTCAGCCATCGGCTTGGACCGTTCGAGGTCCATCGAGCCGAACACGCCGCTGTAGGCCAGTTGGCCGTGGCGCATGACCCCGACCTGGCAGCCGGCGATCTTTCCTGGCTTGATGTAGTTGCGCTCCAGGTGTTCCCCGATCCGGTCCAGCCGGTCAGCGTCCAGCCCGGTCCACTGGCTTTGCGCATCCATGCCTGATCACTCCCTCGTTCTTGTGGTTACCGGCATGATGGCCGAAGCGCGGCCTCATCGCCAAGCGTTTCGAACGGGCGGTATCCCGTCAGGCCGAGGCGACCATGCCGCCCGGCAGCAATTCGACGCGTCCCGCCAGCGCCAGTTCGGTCAGGGCGGCCAGCACGACCGGTGTCGGCGCGCGCGTCGCCCGGACCAGTTCGTCCCTGGAGATCGGGGTGGCGGAGACCAGGGCGGCGATCTCCTCGCGAACCGCATCGACCTCACGGTCTTCGACCGAAGCGCCGCGCCAGGGCGCTGCGTCCGGTTCGCGCAGCCGCGCCTCGCCGAGCGCCTTGAGGACGTCGTCGACCCCTTCGCACATCTGAGCGCCCTGGCGGATGAGGTCATTGGTCCCCTTGGCGCGGGGATCCAGCGGCGAGCCTGGCACCGCCAGCACCTCTCGGCCCTGTTCGGCCGCCAGGCGCGCGGTGATGAGCGAGCCAGAGCGCAGCTCGGCCTCGACCACCACGACAGCCAACGAAAGGCCGGAGATGATGCGATTGCGCCTGGGGAAATCGCGTGCCTGGGCGCGGTAGCCGGGCGGGCTTTCCGAGATCACCGCCCCTTGTTCGACCATGCGAGCGTAGAGACCCGCATTGTCGGGCGGGTAGATGTCGTCGACTCCGCCGCCCAGCACAGCGACAGCGCCGCTCGGGAGCGAGCCCTCATGCGCCGCGGCGTCAATACCCCGCGCCAGTCCCGAAACGACCGTCAGTCCCGCTTCGCCGAGCTGAGCGGACAGGCCGCGCGCGAAGCGCTGTCCTCCGGCCGAGGCGGTGCGGGCGCCGACGACCGCCACACTGCGTCGACCGGTCAGGGCGACATCGCCACGCACCCAGATCAGAGGCGGCGGCGGGTCGAGCACTGACAGAAGATGAGGGAAGGCGGCGTCAGCCGAACACAGCAGGGTTGCGCCCAGGCGTTCGCCGGCGGCGAGTTCCCGCTCGGCGTCGGCCAAGGTGGGAATCCGCAGGGGCGTTGCGCGACCACCGCGCCGGGCAAGCTCGGGAAGCGCCTCCAGCGCGGCGCCGGCCGAACCTTCGCGGGCGATCAGTTGGGCGAAGGTCACCGGGCCGACCTGCTCGGTGCGAGCCAGGCGCACCCATGCCAGACGTTCTTCCCCGGTCATGCAGCGGGGGTATCGCTCGGCGGGGCGGTGGTCTTCTTGCCGATGCGGGGTTCCTGGCCCTTGAGGAGGCGCGCGATGTTCTCGCGATGCCGGATGAAGACCAGCACCGCCATGAAGACGGCCAGCAGGGTGATGGGATAGGGCTGCTCGGTCGCCAGTGAGAACAGCGGCGCCAGCGCGACGGCCGTGAGGGCCGCCAGCGACGAGATGCGGAACAGGGCGGCCATGGCCAGCCAGGTGACCCCGGCCAGCAGACCGACCGGCCAGGCCGCCGCCAGCATGGTGCCGTAGAAGGTCGCAACGCCCTTGCCGCCCTTGAACTTCAGCCAGACGGGGAAGAGGTGGCCGGTGAATGCCGCGCCGGCGGCCAGCGCGACCGCTGCGGGCGTCCAGTGTGTCAGCAGGCCAGCCAGAAGGACCGCCAGAGCGCCCTTGCCGGAGTCGCCGACCAGCGTCAGGGCCGCCAGGTCCTTGCGCCCCGTGCGAAGGACGTTGGTCGCGCCGATGTTGCCCGAGCCGACCTGACGGATATCGCCGGCCCCGCCAAGCTTGGTGGCGATCAGGCCAAACGGGATGGAGCCCAGAAGATAGCCGCCGACCGTCACCAGTCCGAGCGTCAGCACAGCAGCGCCAGCAAGAGATTCCATGATCCAGCCTCCCGGCGCGACGATGGCCGGTGGCGTCGCCGGCCGCAAGGGATCAGTCGACGGCCCTGTAGATGATACGACCGTCGACGAGGGTCATCAGCACCTGGCCTTGCAGGCGGCGGCCGTCGAAGGCCGAGTTCTTGGACTTCGACGCCAGGCGGTCCGCATCGACGATGATCGGGGCGTTCAGGTCGCAGAGGACCAGGTCCGCCGGCGCGCCGGGCGACAGTCGGCCCGCGTGGAGGCCAAGCAGGCTGGCCGGAGCCAGGGTCACCGAGCGGACCAGATCGATCAGCGGAATGCGCTCGTCATGATGGAAGGCCAGCAGGGCCGGGAGCAGGGTCTCCAGCCCGATGGAGCCAGGCGCGGCCTCATCGAACGGCAGCCGCTTGTCCTCCGCAGGGGCGGGGGCGTGGGCCGAGACGACGACCTCCACCAGACCGCTTGCCAGGGCCTCGATCAGGGCCTGGCGGTCATCTTCGCTGCGCAGCGGCGGGTCGAGCTTGGCGAAGGTGCGGTAGTCGCCGATGTCCAGCTCATTGAAGCTGAGGTGGTTGATCGAGCAGGTGGCGTGCGCCTTTACCCCGCGGTCCTTGGCCCTGCGCAGCGCCTCGATGGCGTCTGCGGTGGTGATCTGGTCGACGAGCAGACGGGCGCCGGTGAGCTCGGCCAGGGCGAGATCGCGCTCAAGCATGATCCGCTCGGCCTCGGCCGGCGCGGACGGGATGCCCAGACGGGCCGAGAAATCGCCTTCGGTCGCCGCGCCACCCCTTGACAGCCAGGGATCGGCCGGCCGGTGAGCGACCATCAGGCCGAAGCTGTTGGCGTAGCTCAGAACCCGGCGGAAGACTCTTGAATCGACGATGGAAGCATCGCCATCGCTGACATAGACGCAGCCGGCGTCGCGCATCAGGCCGATCTCGGCCAACTGCTCGCCCCGGGCGCCACGGGTGGCGGCGCCGGCGGGGTAGACGTGAACCGTCTCGTTGTCGCGGGTCCGGCGCAGGATGAAGTCGACCATGGCCGGATCGTCGACGACCGGATCGGTGTCGGGCTGGACCACCATCGAGGTCACGCCGCCCGCGGCCGCCGCGAGAGAGGCCGATTTCAGCGTTTCCTTGGTTTCGGCCCCGGGCTCGCCCGTCTTGACGCGCAGGTCGATCAGGCCCGGCGCCAGCATGGCTCCGGCGCAGTCGATGATGCGAACATCGCCCGACAGGTCCTTGAAATCCTTGCCCTTGGAGACGTCGGCGATCACGCCCTGGGCGACAATCAGCGCTCCGGCGCCATCGTACCGGCTCTCGGGATCGACGAGGCGGGCGTTCTGGAAGGCGATCGGCTGGGCGCGGGTCATGCCGCGTTCTCCAGCCGCTCGGCGAGGCTAGCGAGGACCGCCATCCGGGCTGCGACGCCCATTTCGACCTGGTTCTGGATCAGGCTGATCTTCGGATCGTCAGCGACGTCGGAGTCGATCTCCACCCCGCGATTCATTGGGCCGGGGTGCATGACCCGAACGCCCGGGGCGGCGTGGGAAAGTCGTTCCCGGTCAAGGCCGTAGAAGCGGAAATACTCACGCGTGGACGGCACCAGGGCGCCCTGCATGCGCTCAAGCTGCAGACGCAGCATCATCACGACATCGGCGCCCTTGAGGCCCGTCTTCATGTCGTGGTGGATCTCCACGCCCCAGTGCTGGGCGCCGGCGGGGATCAGGGTCGGAGGGCCAACAAGGCGCACCTCGGCGCCCAGCACGCTGAGCATGGCCACATTCGAGCGGGCAACCCGGCTGTGGGCGACGTCGCCGCAGATGGCGACCGTCAGGCCGGTGATGTGGCCGAAGGCCCGGCGCATGGCCAGGGCGTCCAGCAGGGCCTGGGTCGGATGTTCGTGCTGGCCATCGCCGGCGTTGACGACGCTGCACCCGACCTTCTGCGCCAGCAGGGCGGCGGCGCCGGATGATCCGTGCCGCACGATCAGGATGTCGGGCCGCATGGCGTTGAGCGTCACGGCGGTGTCGATCAGCGTCTCGCCCTTGGTCATGGACGAGGAGCGGGGGCTCATGTTGACCGTGTCGGCCCCCAGCCGCTTGCCGGCCAGTTCAAAGCTGGACTGGGTGCGTGTCGAGGGCTCGAAGAAGAGGTTCATCATCGTCCTGCCCTTGAGCAGGTCGAGCTTCTTGGCGGTCTGGCGATTGAAGTCGACGAAGCCGTCGGCGAGGTCGAGCAACTCGTTGACCTGGACGATGTTCAGGTCGCCCGCGGACAGGAAATGGCGCTGTGGAAACGGGAAGACCCGCGCTCGAAGGTCGTCGATTCCCGGGGCGCTGGCGCTCATGAGCCGCCCTCATAGGCGGGTTGCTGCGCCCCGACAACCTCAGGCGATGTGGAAGGCCAGGAGCAGCAGCGGAATGGTGGCCAGGCTGGCCACGGTGGTGAAGGCGACGATGCCGGCCATCAGCGGCGCATCGCCGCCCATCTGGCGCGCCAGGACATAGGATGCCGCCGCTCCGGGCGCCGACCCGACCAGCAGTGCCAGGCCCTGGGCGATCTCGTCGCCGCCGACGAGCCGGCAGATGCTCCACATCAGGATGGGCAGCACCAGAAGCTTGACGGCGCTGACCGCAATGATGAGGGCCTTGTTCTGGTTCAGGTAGGCGAAGTTCAGGCCTGCCCCGGCGACGATCAGGCCCATGGGCAGGGCGCCGTCGGAGAGCAGTTTGAGGGTGGCGCCGACGATCTCGGGTTCGGGAACGCGCAGGACGTTGAGCAAGGCGCCCGCCCCGCAGCCCCAGAGGACCGGATTCTGCGCCAGGCCCCGCAAGGCCTGCCGTGCGCCGCCGCCCTGACCCTCGCCCCAGCGCGCCAGGACGAGGACGCAGATGACATTGATGGTCGGGATCAGGGCCCCGAGGATGAGGGCGGCGAGCGCCGCACCCTCCGCGCCGTAGACGGCGGCGGCCAAGGGCAGGAAGACAAAGGCGTTCCAGCGCAGGCTGCCCTGGAAGACGCTGGTGAATGTGGGGCCCTGCAGGCGCAGCAGTGGCCGCGCTGCCAGAACGGCGGCGGCGACGATCAGGACCCCGCCGATGGTGGCGATGGCCAGCGGCCCGGCGGCGAGGCTGGAGAAGTCGGCTCGCCAGACGGCCGGGAGCAGGAAGCCCGGGTAGAAGACAAAGTAGGTGATGCGCTCGATCGGCGGCCAGGTCGCCTCGGGAATGAAACCCGACGCCTTGAGCCCCCAGCCCAGGGCGATCATCGTGAAGATGGGCAATACGCCCAGGAGGATGGCGCTCATGGGCCGTCCCTACAGGGATTCCGCCGACCGTCCGCCAGATTGCGGGGTTTGCATGCCGGCGCATCGGCGCCACCTTCGGGCAAAGGGAGAAGACCATGACCAGCAGCCGCCAGATAGTCCTTGCCGACCTGCCGCAGGGCAAATTGTCGCCGGATCATTTCCGGCTGGCGGAGGCGGAGGTTCCAGCGGTTGGCGACGGCGAGGTGCTGCTGAAGATCCTCTACGTCAGCCTGGACGCCGCCAACCGCGCCTGGATGCAGGGGGCGACCTACCGTTCGGCGCTGCAGGCCGGCGACGTGATGGCCGGCGGGGCCTTGGCCGAGGTCGTCGAATCGAAGAGCCCGGACCTGAAGCCGGGCGATCTGGTGTTCGCAGACACCGGATGGCGCGAATATGCCGTCCTGCCGGCCCGCAAGCTGGCGCCGATCCCGCGCATGGAGCCGCTGACGCACCTGCTGAGCGTCTACGGTGTTGCGGGCCTGACGGCGTATTTCGGCCTGATCGAGTGCGGCGCGCCGAAGGCCGGGGAGACGGTAGTGGTCTCGGCGGCGGCCGGCTCGGTCGGCACGATCGTCGGCCAGATCGCCAAGATTGTCGGAGCCCGGGCGGTCGGCATCGCCGGCGGCACGCGCAAGTGCGCCATGCTGACCGACGAACTCGGCTTCGACGCCGCCGTGGACTACAAGGACGCGAATTTCCGCAAGGCGCTGCGCGAGGCGGCGCCCAAGGGGATCGACGTCTATTTCGACAACGTCGGCGGGGATGTGCTGGAGGCCTGCCTGTTCGGCATGAACCTGTTCGGGCGGATCGCCTGCTGCGGCGCGGTTTCGCAGTACGACGGGGCCGCCCCGGCCTATGGTCCGCGCGGCGTACCCGGCCTGATCGTCACCAAGCGGCTGACCATGCGCGGCTTCATCGTCAGCGACTTCGACGCCAAGCGGGAACAGGCCCTGGCCGACCTTCAGGGCTGGGTGGCCAGCGGCAAGCTGATCGTCCGCGAGGACGTTCTGGAGGGGCTGGAAAGCCTGCCAGGCGCGCTGATCGGCCTGCTGGCCGGCGAGAACGTCGGCAAGCGGATGGTCAAGGTCGGCTAGAGCGAGCGCATACGGTCCAGCGCGCCCTGGAGCATCCAGGCGGCGGCCATCTTGTCGACCGCCTCGGCGCGGCGCTTGCGGGTGATGTCGAACTCGTCGATCAGCACGCGGTTGACGGCCATGGTCGACATCCGCTCGTCCCACAGCGTGATCGGCAGGTCGCCGAGGCGCAGGAGATTGCGGGCGAGAGCGCGGTTAGACTGGGCGCGGGCCCCTTCGGTGCCGTCCATGTTGACGGGCAGGCCGATGACGATGCCCTTCGCGCCGCGACTGGCCATCAGCTTGAACAGGGCCTCGGCGTCCTGGGTGAACTTCACGCGCCGGATGGTCTCCATCGGGCTGGCGACCGAGCGGGTGACGTCGGAAACGGCCACGCCGATGGTCTTTTCGCCCGGATCCAGCCCGACCACGGGCGAACCCGCGGGCAGGGCGGCGGCGAAGTCGACGATATCGAGAATGGCCATCATCCCGCCATAGGGGCCGGTTTCAACGAGGTCAAACAGCGAGGGGCCAGGTCATGCGCGCGATTTCCGCACTGGCGGTGGTTCTTCTGAGCCTGCCCATGGCCGCCTGCGCCAGCGGCCCGCCGGAGCGGGAATCCTTCCTGGTCGTCAGCGACTACAGGGCCGCGCCGCCGCCGGAATCGGCCTGGCTCCGGGGATCGGCGACCCAGACCCGGCTGTTCGACCGCGACGGGGTGCTCAACATCTCGGTGGCCCAGGACCCCGAGGCCTCGACCTGGCGCACATTCCCGGTCGGCCGCTTCGAGAGCTGGCGGATCGAGGAGGAGCAGGGCGCCCGGGCCGTGCGGCTCATCGTGCGCCAGAACGGGCTTGAAAGGGCGGTGGTCATCGACTTCAGCCAGGCTGTGAACAGCCAAACGGTCACAATCGTCATCCTTTAGGAGCCGATTGCGTGCGCGCGCTTGCAAAGGCGCGCGGCGGGCGGGTAACCACCGCCTCTGAATTCAAGGAGCATAGGCCCATGGCCATCGACGCCGGCACGGTGCGCAAGGTCGCCCGGCTCGCCCGTATCGCGGTCCCCGAAGACGCCCTGGAGCCTATGGCCCAGGAGCTGAACGGCATCATGCAGTGGATCGAGCAGCTTGCCGAGGTGGACACCGACGGCGTCGAGCCGATGACCTCGGCCGTGGCCGCGACGCTGCCGCTGCGCGACGACGTTGTGACCGACGGCGGCGACGCTGGCCGGGTGGTGCTGAACGCGCCCCGGACGGCGGACGGCTTCTTCATCGTGCCGAAGGTGGTGGAATAGATGTCGCAACTCACCTCCCTGACGCTGAAGGCCGCCCTGGAAGGCCTGAAAGCCAAAGACTTTTCGGCCGTCGAGCTGACGAAGGCCCATGTGGCGGCGGTGGAAGCCGCACGGCCTCTGAATGCCTTTGTGCTGGAGACGCCGGAAAAGGCGCTGGAGATGGCCGCCGCCTCGGACGCTCGCATCGCCGCGGGCGAGGCCCGGCCGCTGGAAGGTGCGCCGCTGGGCATCAAGGACCTGTTCTGCACCGAAGGGGTGCGGGCGACGGCCTGCTCGAAGATACTCGGCGACTTCAAGCCGCCGTACGAGAGCACGGTCACCGCCAACCTGTTCGGCGACGGCGCCGTCATGCTGGGCAAGCTGAACATGGATGAGTTCGCCATGGGCTCTTCCAATGAAACCAGCGCCTTCGGGCCGGTTGTGAACCCCTGGAAGATCAAGGGCGGCAACCAGTCGCTGACCCCGGGCGGATCTTCGGGCGGCTCGGCTTCGGCGGTGGCGGCGGACATCTGCCTGGGCGCGACGGCGACGGATACCGGCGGTTCGATCCGCCAACCGGCGGCCTTCACCGGCACGGTCGGGATCAAGCCGACCTATGGGCGCTGCTCGCGCTGGGGCGTGGTGGCGTTCGCCAGCTCGCTCGACCAGGCCGGGCCGATCGCCAAGACGGTCGAGGACGCGGCCATCCTGCTGACCTCCATGGCCGGCCACGACCCGAAAGACAGCACGAGCCTTCCGGTCGAAACGCCTGATTTCGCGAGCTTTGTCGGCAATTCGGTCAAGGGGCTGAGGGTCGGCGTTCCGAAGGAATACCGCGTCGACGGCATGCCGGCCGAGATCGAGAAGCTGTGGGAAGACGGCATCGCCTGGCTGAAGGAAGCCGGCTGCGAGATCGTCGATGTCTCCCTGCCGCATACGAAGTACGCGCTGCCGGCCTACTACATCGTCGCCCCGGCCGAGGCCTCCTCGAACCTCGCCCGCTATGACGGCATGCGCTACGGCTTCCGGGCCGATGGCGCCAACCTGACCGAAATCTACGAGCGGACCCGGGCGCAAGGCTTTGGCGCGGAAGTGAAAAGGCGGATCCTGATCGGCACCTATGTGCTGAGCGCCGGCTACTACGACGCTTATTATCTCAAGGCCCAGAAGGTCCGCCGGCGCATCGCCGAGGACTTCGACAGGGCCTGGGAGACCTGCGACGTGCTGCTGACGCCTACGGCGCCGTCGGCCGCCTTCGCCCTGGGCGAGCGGAACGCCGATCCGATCGCCATGTACCTCAACGACGTCTTCACGGTGACCACCAACCTGGCCGGGCTTCCGTCGATCAGCGTGCCGGCGGGCCTGGACGCCCAGGGGCTGCCGCTCGGCCTGCAACTGATCGGCAAGGCGCTGGACGAGGGCACGGTGTTCGCCGCGGCGGGCGCGATCGAGAAGGCCGCCGGGTTCAAGGCCCGGGCGGAACGGTGGTGGTAGAGATGAAGAACCGCCTTCACAGTCCCGTTGCGATGGCCGTTGTGGCCATCGCCGTGCTGTTCGCTGCGGTCCAGGTTTTCGAGATTTTTGGCGAGGTCTGGGAACTCGAAATGTCCGGCGTGAGGCCCGATGCATCAGTTTGGCTGACCATCGGATTTCGCTATCTGATGGATCCTGTCTTTCTGTTCTGCTCGGCCATGATGATCGAGTATCTCCACCGCATCTGGGTCGCTCTGTCGGCCCGACGCGATCCGAACGGCGCATCCGAATGACGAACGCAATCACCCTCAAGGGTCGCACCGGCGACTGGGAAATGGTGCTGGGCCTGGAGGTCCATGCGCAGGTCGCCTCGAACTCCAAGCTGTTCAGCGGCGCGGCCGTGGGCTTTGGCGCGGGGCCCAACGAGCAGGTCAGCCTGGTCGACGCGGCCATGCCCGGCATGCTGCCGGTTCTCAACCGCTTCTGCGTCGAGCAGGCGGTGAAGACCGGCCTTGGCCTCAAGGCGAAGATCAATCTGAAGAGCCGGTTCGACCGCAAGAACTACTTCTATCCCGACCTGCCGCAGGGCTATCAGATCAGCCAGTTCGACCAGCCGATCGTCGGCGAGGGCGAGGTTCTGGTCGAGCGCGACGACGGGACTGCCTTCACGGTGCGGATCGAGCGGCTGCACCTGGAGCAGGACGCTGGCAAGTCGATCCACGACCTTGATCCCAACGCCACCTACGTCGACCTGAACCGGTCGGGCACGGCGCTGATGGAGATCGTGTCCAAGCCCGACATGCGCACGTCCGCCGAGGCCGCCGCCTATGTGAAGAAGCTGCGCGCCATCCTGGTGACGCTGGGCACCTGCGACGGCGACATGGAGAAGGGCAACCTTCGCGCCGACGTCAACGTCTCGGTCTGCCGTCCCGGCGACTACGAGAAGTTCCGCGAGAGCGGCGACTTCAAGCACCTGGGCACGCGCTGCGAGATCAAGAACGTCAACTCCTACCGCTATATCCAGCAGGCCATCGAGTACGAGGCCCGGCGCCAGATCGAGATCCTCGAGGACGGCGGCAAGATCGACCAGGAGACCCGGCTGTTCGACCCGACGAAGGTCGAGACCCGCTCCATGCGGTCCAAGGAAGACGCCCACGACTATCGCTACTTCCCCGACCCCGACCTCTTGCCGCTGGAGATCGATCCGGCCTGGGTGAAGGCCATCGAGGCGACCCTGCCGGAGCTGCCCGACGCCAAGAAGGCGCGGCTGCAGAGCCAGTATGGCCTGTCGGCCTATGACGCTGGCGTGCTGACCAGCGACGCGGCCCTGGCGACCTTCTTCGAGACGGCCGCCGCCGGGCGCAACGCCAAGCTGGTGGCCAACTGGACGACCAATGACCTGGCCGCCAAGCTGTCGGCCGATGGCCTGGAGTTCGACGCCTCGCCGATCCCGCCGGCCGACATCGCCGCCCTGGTGGAACTGATCGAGAAGGAGACGATCTCCTCCAAGATCGCCAAGCAGGTGTTCGAGCACATGTGGGCGGGCGAGGGCGCTCCGGCGGCCATCGTCGAGAAGCACGGTCTGGTCCAGGTGACCGACACCGGCGCCATCGAGGCGGTGGTGCAGAAGCTGATCGACGCGAACCCCGGCCAGGCCGAGGCCGTGAAGGCCAAGCCCCAGGCCATCGGCTGGTTCGTCGGCCAGGTGATGAAGGAAATGGCCGGCAAGGCCAATCCGGCGGCGGTCAACGCCATCCTGAAGGCCAAGCTCGGCGTCGAGTGATGCTGGCGAGCCGGGGCTGCCGAGGCGGTCCCGGTGGCTTACGGATGCGGAGCGGCCGTTCCCGGGCGGCTGTGACAGTCTTCAACCCCTCATCCGGCGCTTCGCGCCACCTTCTCCCGCAAGGGGAGAAGGAACGGCTCGCGGCGGCTGGGGCGGTGGAATTGTCCGTCCACGGGCCGGGCATTACGGCCCGACCCATGCGGCCTCCGTATCGGGGCGCGCCCGACCGAAGGATCACAGGCGTTGAGGGGGCTTGGCCCCCTCAGGCCGTCAGAGCAGCCAGCCGCCGGTATCGCCGGTGACATCGCCGCCGACGCGCAGTTGCAGGTCGGCCAGGCCATCGCCATCGACATCGAGGCGGATGACCGTCTGGTTCTGGCCGGCGACGTAGAAGACGAACATCTCGCCCGCCGTCCTGGTGAACCCGTTCTCGGCCAGGACGAAGGCCTGGTCGCCGCCGTCGACGCTGTTGGCGTCGATGGCGCTGAAGTCGAACCGATCGCCCTCGGCGGTGGAGAAGTCGACGATGTTGTCGAGCTCGCTCGAGCCGACGCCGATGCTTTCCTGCAAGTAGGTGAAGGTGTCGGCGCCGAGGCCGCCGATCAGGGTGTCCTTGCCAAGACCGCCGATGAGGATGTCGTCGCCGTCGCCGCCATTGAGGGTGTCGTTGCCGGCGAGGCCCGACAGGGTGTTCTCGCCGACGTTGCCGGTGAGGTTGTTGACCAGTTCGTTGCCGATCAGGCTGAGGTCCTGGACACTGAGGAGCTCGGCGTTCTCGACGTTGGCGCCCAGGGTCAGGCTGATGGTGGAGCGGAGGGTGTCGATGCCTTCGCCAACCAGTTCGGTGACCGTGTCATTGACCGAGCGGACCATGTAGACGTCGTTGCCGGTCCCGCCCGCCAGGCTGTTGGTTCCCAGCCCGCCGTCCAGATAGTCGTTGCCGGCCCCGCCATTGAGGGTGTCGTTGTCGGCCCCGCCGTCGAGGCGCTCATTGCCCGTGCCGCCGGTGATGATGTCGTCGCCATTGCCGCCGAACAGCTTGTTGGCCCCGGTCTCGCCGAACAGCTGGTCATCGCCGTCCTCGCCGTACAGGGTGTCGTTGCCGGCCCCGGCGTAGAGCTCGTCGTTGTTGTCGCCGCCGTAGAGGACGTCCTGGCTGTCGCCGCCGTCGAGGATGTCGTCGCCGCCAAGGCCGCGCAGGATGTCCTTGCCGCCCAGGCCGTCGATGGTGTCGGCGCCCGCCGTACCATCCAGGTCGTCATCGCCGGCGGTGCCGACAGGCGCGGCGGATGCGGCCTCACCGTAGATGATCCAGGCCGCCCCGGAGTTGTTGCCACCGGCGTCATTGAACGAGGTCGCGACCAGGATGTCGTTTACGCCGTCGTTGTTGAAGTCGCCGCCACCGCCGACCCGGCTGAGGTTGTCACCAGCCGCTTCGCCATTGATCTGGAAGCCGTTGGTCCCGTCCAGGCCTGCCAGGGAGAAGGTCCCGGTGTCGAACGCCGTCTCGCTGCCGAACACGACATAGGCCGCGCCGGCGTTGGAGCCGCCGTCGTCCTTGCCGGTCGCGCCAAAGATGAAATCGTCGATGCCGTCGCCGTTGACGTCGCCAAGGCCGGCGACCCGGATGCCGGCATTGTCGCCGCTGGCCTCGCCGTCGATCCGGAAACCGTTGGTGCCGTCGAGGCTTGAGACGTTGATGCTGCTGGCGAAATCCCCGTCCACCGCCGTGTTCTTGCCGTAGACGACAAAGACGCCGCCGTTGTTGGTCAGGCCGTTGGCGCCGATGAGCACGTCATCGATGCCGTCGTTGTTGACGTCGCCGGCCGATGAGGCGCTGATACCCAGCTGGTCGCCGGCAGTGAGGCCGGCGACCCGGAAGCCGTCCGTGCCATCCAGGGCGGACAGCGACACCGAGGCGGTGAAGGCCGTCGTCTTGCCGAACACGATATAGACCGAGCCCGAATTGGAGCCGTTGGGATCGGAACCCATCGCCGTAACCAGCAGGTCGTCGATACCATCGCCGTTGACGTCGCCGGCATTGGCCACCGAGGTGCCGGCATAGTCGTAGACGTTGACGGCCGGCATCTTGAAGCCGTTGGTGCCGTCGAGCGTGGCGACGTCGATGTTGCTGGCGAAGGCGCCGTCGGTGTCGGTGTCCTTGCCGAAGATCACATAGCCCGCGCCGCGATAGAAATCGGCCTGGTTGGCGCCGACGAGGACGTCGTCGATGCCGTCGCCGTTGAAGTCGCCGGCGGCGAGAGAGAAGCCGAGGCCGTCGCCCCCGTTGGTGCCGCTGATCTGGAAGCCGGTTGTGCCGGTCAGGCTGCTGGTGGCGATATCGGCGGCGAAGTCGCCATCAACGGCGGTGTTCTTGCCGAAGAGCACATAGGCCGCGCCCGAGCCGCCGCCGTCGGGGTCGGCACCCGAAGCGCCGATGATCACATCGTTGATGCCGTCGTTGTTGATGTCGCCGGCCGACACCGAGACACCGACGAAGTCCTGGGCGTATTCGCCGCCGTTGACCTGGAAGCCGTTGGTCCCGTTCAGGCTGGACAGGCTGAAGTTCGCACCGAAGCCCGAGGCCGTACCGAAGACGACATAGAGCGCGCCCTGGCTGGAGCCGCCGACGCCCGTGGCGCCGATGGCGAAATCGTCGATGCCGTCGCCGTTGATGTCGCCGAGGTTGGTGATCGACTGGCCGGCATAGTTGCTGGCCGCCTCACCGGTGATCTGGGACCCGTTGGTCCCGTCCAGGCTGGTGAGCGAGAGCGTGGCTGGAAAATCGGCCATTGTGTTTCCCCTTAGACCCTTGGGTAACCCCTAGCCGGATTCGCTTAGGGCGCGAACGACCCTTCAACGCAATGCGTTATCGAAACCTTGCGGCATCTATAGAATGGGTCACTTCGGAGGAATGATTTCGGCCAGGGTAGTCTTCCTGGACTATTCGTCGGGGGTCAGTTTCGCGCCGTCCAGCTCGCGGCTCGCCTTGTCGCGTTCGGCCTTGTCGCGAGACCTTTCGGCGGCGGTGCGGCCGAACCGGGCGCGGTTGCGGGCGGCGGCGTCCTTGGCAGCGGCCTTGTCGCGGGCCTTGCGGGCCTTGTTCAGGTTGATGATCTCGCTCATCGTGCCTCCGGGCGAAGCGTTACAGCAGTATAGCAGGGTCCCCCACGGGAAAAGAAAAGCGGCGACAGGGGTTTAGGGCCAAAACGCCCGGAATCCGGGGGAACTGTGGCTATACAGCCGTGGGCCGGATGCGGGGATCTTGTAGGTTGCGCGTGGGGCGGTCTGTTACAGACCGTGGTCAGAGTGGGGGTGCAAATCCCCACGCGGTTGTAGTCGTTCTGCGACAGCTTCGGCGCCCGGTGAGCGGCCTGTCGCGGCCGTCGGCGCAAAAGATGTCGATTATCGACATGTGGTCGTTGCGGTTTGTCGGCGCCCGCCGGAAACCCTGCGCGAGGCTGGCCGTTGATGTGGCGGGAGGGGCTTGGAGAAACAGGGAGACCCTCTCAATGCAAAGCGCCGCTCAAATCCGCGAACACATGGAAGTCGTCGGCTCGGACCAGAAGCATGTCGGCCGCGTCGACCACGTGCTGGGCAACGACATCGAACTGGCCAAGCTCGACCTCGGCTCGGGCCTGAAGCATCACCTGATCCCGATCAACTGGGTGGACCATGTCGAGGGCGACCAGGTGTGCCTGAACCTCACCGCCGAACAGGCCAAGGCGGCCTGGCGCGAGAAGCACTAGGCGCGACGAAGATCGGAACGACAGAGGGGTCCAGGTCCGCCTGGACCCCTTTCGCGTCAGCGGACGCTTCTGGTCAGCGGACGGCGGCGCAGAAGCGCTGGATGCGGCCGCAGGCCTCCTCGAGGATGGCGTTCGAGGTCGCATAGCTGATGCGGAAATGCGGCGAGAGGCCGAAGGCCGCGCCATGGACCACGGCCACGCCCTCGGCTTCCAGCAGTTCGCTGGCGAAGGCCTCGTCGTCGGTGATGACCTTGCCGGTCGGGGCCGTCTTGCCGATCAGGCCGGCGACCGACGGATAGACGTAGAAGGCGCCTTCGGGCGTCGGGCAGTGGATGCCGGTGGCCTGGTTCAGCATCGAGACCACGAGGTCGCGGCGCTCCTGGAACAGCTTCTGGTTCGGCTTGATGAAGTCCTGGGTCCCGTTGAGGGCCTCGACCGCCGCCCACTGGGAGATGGAGCAGGGGTTGGAGGTGGACTGGCTCATCACCTTGCCCATCAGCTTGATGAGCGGCTCGGGCCCGCCCGCGTAGCCGATGCGCCAGCCGGTCATGCTGTAGGCCTTGGAGACGCCGTTCATCGTCAGGGTGCGGTCGTAGAGCGCCGGTTCGACCTGGGCGATGGTGGTGAACTCGAAGTCGTCGAACACCAGGTGCTCGTACATGTCGTCGGTGAGGATCCAGACCTGCGGATGGCGCAGGAGGACATCGGCCAGGGCCTTGAGCTCGGCGCGGGTGTAGGCGGCGCCGGAGGGGTTGGACGGCGAGTTCAGCAGGACCCAGCGGGTGCGCGGGGTGATCGCCGCCTCAAGCGCCTCGGGCTGGACCTTGAAACTGGTCTCGGCGCTGGTGTGCACGAAGCGCGGCTCGCCGCCGGCGAGGTAGACCATGTCCGGGTAGGAGACCCAGTAAGGGGTCGGGATAACCACTTCGTCGCCCGGGTTCAGGGTGGCGACCAGGGCGTTGTAGATGACCGGCTTGCCGCCCGGGGAGACGTTGATCTGGCTGGGCTTGTAGGTCAGGCCGTTCTCGCGCGCGAACTTGGCGCAGATGGCCTCCTTCAGCTCGGGAATGCCGTCGACGTCGGTATACTTGGTCTTGCCGGCGTTGATGGCCGCGATGGCCGCCTGCTTGATGTTGTCGGGGGTGTCGAAGTCGGGCTCGCCGGCGCCGAGGCCGATCACGTCGCGACCCTCGCGGGTAAGCTGCCGGGCCTTGGCGGTCACCGCCATGGTGGCGGAGGGCTTCACGCGGGCCAAAGCGGCGGATTCGAGCGACATGACGACAGGGCTCCCCTGGTTCGGTTTTCAGGATTGGCGCCGTCATACGCGCGGCCCTGCTGCGTCGCAACAGAGCGGAACCTGACATTCGTCAGGGAGGTCTTGCCCGCAGGCTATGGGGGATCAGGCGCGATGCGCGCGCACGGCCTCGGCGAAGCCGGCGAGGTGGCGACGGAAGGCCTCGCGCGTTCGCTCGTCGGTCAGGCGGCCGTCGGTGATCTTGGTGTGGGCCTGGAACACCAGCACCTCGCCGATTGGGGCCACGGTGGTGACGGTCCGGCGCAGGACAAGGCGAAGCTGGTCCTGGGCCCGGGCGCTGCCGGTGACGCCGGGGCTGGCTCCGAAGATGCAGGCGATCTGGCCGGTGAGGGGAGCGGGCGTATCGCCGCCGCCGCGCGAGGCCCAGTCGATGGCGTTCTTGAGGACGCCGGTGATTCCGGCGTTGTACTCGGGACAGGCGAACAGGATGCCGTCCGCCGCGCGGACGGCGGCCTTCCAGGCGGTGACGGGCTCCGGATCGCCCTGCGCCTCCACGTCGGCGTTGAACAGCGGCAGGTCGTGCAGGCCGAACCGCTCGAGGCTGACGCCTTCGGGCAACAGGTCGGCCGCTTCGTTCAGCAGCGCGGAGTTGAAGGAGGCCGCCCGCAGGCTGCCTGAAACGCCCAGAAGTCGCATCGGTGATCCCTGTTCCAGCGACGCAACATAGGCCCGCAAACCCCGATGCCGCCAGCGTTTGACGCCTGTCGCACCGGAACCGTCCGCCTTCGGACCTGTTGATTGCAGGTCGGGGGCAGGAGGACAGATGAGCTACGCCCCGACAGGCCGGGGAGCCGCGCACCACAGTGCGCGGGAGGCCGCCCTTGACCCGTTCGCCGCAATCGGCGAGGCCTTCGCTCGCATGAAGGCCTTCCTCAACTTTGTCCTGAACATGGACGCCCGCGCCTGGCGGACCGTGGCGGTCAGCTTTGTGCTGTTCGGCGGCGTGGGGCTGGTGTTCCTGTTCGGGGCGCCCCTGATGGGGCTCGACGGCGAGGCGACGGTCGAAGGCTGGCTAGGCTCGGTGCACGGCTTCTGGGGCCTGCCGGTGGCGGTGAGCGCCTTCGCCATCCTGGCCTTCCTGGGCGTGCCGCAGATCGTGCTGATCGCCGCGGCAGTGGTCGCGTTCGGGCCCTGGCTGGGCATGGTCTACAGCTGGTGCGGGACGATGGTCTCGGCCCAGGTCGGTTTCTGGCTGGGCCGACTGTTCGGCGGCCGGCTGCTGCGCGACGTGGCCGGCGAGGGCGTGCAGCGGTTCATGAAGCTGATCGGCCGCAATGGCTTCCTCGCCAGCCTGATCGTGCGGCTGGTGCCCTCGGCGCCCTTCATCGTCGTCAACATGGCGGCAGGCGTGACGATGATGCGCAACCGCGACTTCGCCGGCGGCACCGCCATCGGCATCATTCCGAAGATCATGCTGACGGCCTTCGCCGGCAACTCGCTTGTCCAGAGCCTCAAGGGGCAGGGCGGGATCGGCCACTATGCGATTCTTGCGCTCGTCGCCGTGGCCTGGATCGCGGTCGGATGGTTCGCCCGCAACTGGCTGAAGGCCCGCGAAGCAGTGGCCGAGCGCGAGGACGCGCACGGCTGATCGCGCCTTGCGGACGGCAATGTAACCCAAGTGTCATTGCCGATCGGCGGGTCTGCCAGTCTGTGTGAAAACAGACTGGGGGAGATGCGCCGTGAAGAAGCTTCTGACCGGGATTGTCGGCCTGGCGTTCCTGATGGTGTCCATCGTCCAGGCGGCCGAGCCGCCGTCCGCGACGACAGCGGCGCGCCAGAAGGCCACGCGCGCGGCTCTGCCGTTCGACGACACGCGGGATTTCGAGTTCGCGCGGCGCGGCTTTGTCGGCACGCGCAAGGACCCGGTGATTCCCCGCGATGGCGGCGGGGTGGCGTGGAACCTGTCGGACTACGACTTTCTGAAGGGCGAGGCCCCGGACAGCGTCAACCCGAGCCTCTGGCGGCAGGCGCAGCTGCTGTCGATCCATGGCCTGTTCCAGGTTTCGGAGCGCATCTGGCAGGTGCGCGGCTTTGACCTGGCCAACATCACATTCGTCGCCGGCGACAGCGGCTGGATCATCATCGATCCGCTGACCACGGTGGAAACGGCGCGCGCGGCGCTGGAACTGGCCAACGAGCGGCTGGGCGCGCGGCCGGTCGTGGCGGTCATCTACACCCACAGCCATGTCGACCACTTCGGCGGGGCCCGGGGCGTGGTGGATGCGGCGCTGCTGGAGGCGGGCAAGGTGCGGATCATCGCGCCGCACGGCTTTCTGGAGGAGGCGGTCAGCGAGAACGTCATCGCCGGGGTGGCGATGAGCCGGCGGGCCAACTTCCAGTTCGGCCAGCGGCTGTCGCCGGGGCCGGAGGGGCGGATCAGCTCCGGGATCGGACAGGCGGTGGCCAACGGGGCCATCTCGCTGATCGCCCCGACCGAGACCATCGACAAGACGGGCCAGATCCTGACCGTGGATGGCGTGCGGATGGCGTTCCAGTACACGCCGGGGACCGAGGCGCCCGCCGAGATGAACATCCATTTCCCCGACTGGCGGGTCCTGTGCATGGCCGAGAACGCCAATCCGACGATGCACAACGTGCTGACCCCGCGCGGGGCGCTGGTGCGGGACGCCAAGGTCTGGGCCGACTATCTGACCGAGGCGCTGGTGCTGTTCGGAGACCAGACCGACGTGATGTTCACCAGCCACGGCTGGCCGCGCTTCGGCGGGCCGGTCGTGCGCGACTACCTGGCCAGCCACCGGGACGCCTACAAGTACCTGCACGACCAGACGGTGCGGCTGCTGAACCAGGGCTATGTCGGGGCCGAGATCGCCGCGCGGATCGAGTTGCCGCCGGTGCTGGCCCGCCAGTGGTACAATCGCGGCTACTACGGCTCGATGGCGTTCAACAGCCGCGCGGTCTACCAGCGCTACATGGGCTGGTACGACGCCAACCCGGTCAACCTGGCGCCCATTCCGCCGGCCCAGGCGGCCAGCCGCTATGTCAAGGCGATGGGCGGCCGCGACAAGGTGCTGGCCCTGGCGGCGGAGGCCCACGCGGCGGGCGACTATCCGTGGGCCGCGACGCTGCTGAACCATCTGGTTCTGGCCGATCCGTCGGACACGGCCGCCCGCGAGCAACTGGCCCGGGCCTATGACCAGATGGGCTGGCAGGACGAAAGCGCCATCGGGCGGAACATGTACCTGACGGGGGCGCAGGAGCTGCGCCAGGGCGCGCCCAAGGCCAGCGGGCCGGCGACCGCCTCGCTCGATATGGTGCGCAGCCTGCCGACCCCGATGATCTTCGACCTGATGGCGGTGCGGCTGGATCCGGCCAAGGTGGGCGACGCCGAGGTCAGCGTGATCTTCGTCTTCCCCGAGCGGAACGAGCGCTATCGGGTGCAGGTGCGCAATCGCGTGCTGACCGCGCTGCCCGTGGACGAGGCGGCGAAGGCGGACGCCACGTTCACCCTGCCGCGCGACCTGTTCCTGCAGAGCCTGTTCACCGGCAAGCCGCTGGCCGGCGAGGTGATAGCGGGCCGGGCCAAGGTGTCGGGCGACGTCGGCGCGCTGCAGCGGCTGACAGGCTGGTTCGATGCACCGAAAGGAGACTTCCCGATCGTCTGGCGGCCGCAGTAGCGTCCGGGCGGCCGGAGATGGTCGCCGCGCGGAGGTTCCGATGACGTTGAAGCTGTTCCACGCGCCGGGATCCTGTTCGCTCGCCGCGCTGCTGGCGCTGGAAGAGGTCGGGGCCGACTATGAGGTGGTGCGGATGGACCTTCGCGCCGCCGACCAGCAGAGGCCCGAATATCTGGCGCTGAACCCAAAGGGGCGGGTGCCAGCCCTGGCGACCGCGCAGGGGGTGCTGACCGAGAACATCGCCATCCTCGGCTGGATCGCCCAGACCTGGCCGGAGAAGGCGCTGGCCCCGGCCGATCCATTCGGGTTCGCGCAGGCGCAGGCGTTCAACGGCTATCTCGCCTCGACGGTGCATGTCGCCTACGCCCATCGCTGGCGGCCCTATCGCTGGGCGGACGAGGCGGCCTGTCGCCAGCATCTGCAGGATCTCGCGCCGGAGAAGTTCGCCGCCACCCTGCAGCCGATCGAGGACGGTATGCTGGACGGGCCCTGGGTGATGGGCGAGAGCTTCACGACCTGCGATCTCTATCTCTTCGTCTTCACCGACTGGCTGGAGGGGGTCGGCATCGACCCGGCGTGGTTCCCGCGGCTGCACGACCATCGCGAGCGGGTCAGGGCGCGGCCGGCCGTCCGGAAGGTTCTTGCTCAGCACACGGGCTGATATCGCGTTTCGCGCAAAACTCTTGCGCGATTCATCCTGTTTCTGTAGATCGGCGGCATGGATCGCCAGCGCGACAACCTGCGTCTTCTCGGGCTTTCGGGGCTTAGCAGCCCCTGGGCGGCCGGCTAGCTGCGCGTTCGTCGCGGCGGGTCGCTCAGGGGCCGAACGCTCCGCCCGCCAAAGCCACCTGCGACGAAAGATTTTACCCCATGAGTTCCTTTGTATCCGAGCCCAACCGCGTCATCGTATTCGACACCACCATGCGTGACGGCGAGCAATCGCCGGGCGCGTCGATGTCGCTGGACGAGAAGCTGGAGCTGGCCAAGATCCTCGAGGAGATGAGGGTCGATGTCATCGAGGCCGGCTTCCCGATCGCCTCGAACGGCGACTTCGAGGCGGTCCGCGAGATCGCCAAGATCGTCACCGAGAGCACGGTCTGCGGCCTGGCCCGCGCCGCCGCCGCCGACATCGACCGCTGCGCCGAGGCGATCCGGCCCGCCAAGCGGGGCCGCATCCACACCTTCCTGTCCACCAGCCCGGTGCACATGAAGTGGAAGCTGCAGATGGAGCCGGAAGCGGTGCTGGAGGCGGTGACCGCCTCGGTCAGCCGGGCGCGCAACTTCTGTGACGACGTCGAATGGTCGGCCGAGGATGCGACCCGGACCGAGCGCGAGTTCCTGTATCGCTGCGTCGAGGCGGCCATCCGCGCCGGGGCCTCGACCATCAACCTGCCGGACACGGTGGGCTACACCTATCCCGAGGAATACGCCGCGCTGTTCCGCGATGTGATCGCCACGGTGCCGGGCGCCGACCGGGTGGTGTTTTCCGCCCACTGCCACAACGACCTGGGCCTGGCCGTGGCCAACAGCCTGGCCGCCATCCAGGGCGGGGCGCGGCAGGTGGAGTGCGCCGTCAACGGCATCGGCGAGCGGGCCGGCAACGCGGCGCTGGAAGAGATTGTCATGGCCCTGCGGGTGCGGGGCGAGACGCTGGGTTTCGACACTGCCGTCGATCCGCAGCACATCACCCGCGCCAGCCGCTATGTCTCGGCCATCACCGGTTTCCCGGTGCAGTTCAACAAGGCCATCGTCGGCAAGAACGCCTTCGCCCACGAGAGCGGCATCCACCAGGACGGGATGCTGAAGAACGCCGAGACCTACGAGATCATGAAGCCCGAGGACGTCGGGCAGGGCGCGACCAACCTGGTGATGGGCAAGCACAGCGGCCGCCACGCCTTCCGCGAAAAGCTGAAGGCGCTGGGCTACGAGCTGGGCCAGAACGCGCTGAACGAGGCGTTCGTGCGGTTCAAGGAACTGGCGGACAAGAAGAAGCACGTCTTCGACGACGACATCATCGCCCTGGTGGATGACGCCCTGGCGCGCGGTTCGGAGAAGATCCGCGTCGCCAAGCTGCGGGTCGTGGCCGGCACCGACGGACAGTCGGCCGAGCTGACGCTGGATGTCGACGGCGTCGAGAAGACGGCAGAGGCGACGGGCGATGGTCCGGTGGATGCGGTGTTCAACGCCATCCACGCCATCGTGCCTCACGGCGCGGCCTTGCGCCTGTTCCAGGTGCATGCGGTGACGGAAGGGACCGACGCCCAGGCGCAGGTCTCGGTGCGGCTGGAAGAGGATGGCCGCATCGCCACGGGCCAGGCGGCCGACACCGACACCCTGACGGCCAGCGCCAAGGCCTATGTCAACGCGCTGAACAACCTCTTCTCCCGCAAGGAGAAGAGCCGGCCCGAAACGGCGATCGCCAGCGGCTTCTAGGTTTCCCGCAGCGGATGTTGACGCGCCTCATCAAGCTTTCGGCGGTCCGCCGGGGGCTGTAGAGCGTCGCCATCCGGGCCTCGGGGAAGAACCATGGATGCGCTTGCGCCCTTCGGTACGGAGATCTGGCTGGCCGACGGTCCGCAGGCCGATGTGGCCGGCTTCCGCTATCCGACCCGGATGGCGGTGATGCGGCTGGCCTGCGGGTTGCTGGTCTGGTCGCCGGTCGCGCTGACCGAGGCGCTGCGGCGGGACATCGCCGGGCTTGGCGAGGTTCGCTGGCTGGTCGCGCCCAATTCGCTCCATCACCTGTTCCTTCGCGACTGGCAGGACGCCTTTCCGGACGCGCGCCTCTACGCCGCGCCGGGCCTGGCCGCGCGGCGGCCGGACCTGGCGATCGACGCCGAGCTGGGCGAGGCGCCTGTCGTGGAATGGGCGGGCGAACTGGAGCATGTGTTGGTGCGCGGCAACCGCATCACGACCGAGGCCGTCTTCTTCCATCGGGCAAGCGGGACGGTGCTGTTCACTGACCTGTTGCAGCAGTTTCCGCCGGGCTGGTTCAGGGGCTGGCGGGCCCTTGTGGCGCGGCTGGACCTGATGACCGAACCGGAGCCGGCCGTGCCGCGCAAGTTCAGGCTGGCCTTTACCGACCGGCGGGCCGCCCGCGCGGCGCTGGAGCGCATTCTGGTGTGGCCGGCGGAGCGGGTGGTCATGGCCCATGGCCGGCCGGTCGAGCGCGATGGGCGGGCCTTCATCGGCCGCGCCTTCCGATGGCTGCTGAAGCCTGGCGCGGGACGGGCAGGGTAGGGATGCTGTGGATTCCGGTGACGATCGCGGCGGCCGCGTGCCAGGTGGCGCGCAACGCCGCCCAGCGAAGCCTGATGGGCGCCAGCGGGCCCTGGGGCGCGACGCTGGTGCGGTTCCTGTTCGGCCTGCCGTTCACGCTTGTCTTTCTCGCCGTCGCGCTGCTGCTGCTGCCGCATGCGCTGAAGCCCGGCTGGATATTCCTGGGCTGGAGCGCCCTGGGCGCGGCGGCGCAGGTGGCGGCGACGGCGGCGCTGCTGCTGGCGATGCAACGGTCGAGCTTTGCGCTGGGTACGGCCTTCCAGCAGAGCGGCCTGCCGTTCGCGGCCGTCGTCGGGCTGGTCGTCTTCGGAGACCAGCTGTCCCTCGCCGCCTGGCTGGGCGTGGCGCTGGCGACGGCCGGACTGATGGCGCTGTCCTGGCCGGCCCGGATCGAGGGGCCAAGGGACTGGAGCGCTGCGGGACTGGGCACATTGTCGGGCGGGATCTTCGCCATCTCGGCCAACGCGTTCCGGCAGGCGACGCTGGGGCTGGACCCTGCCCATCCGTTGCCCGCGGCGCTGGCGACGGTGGCGGTGGTGCAGGCGCTGCAGGCCGGCGGGCTGGGGCTTTGGATGGCGATCTTCCAGCGGTCGGCCCTGATGGTGGTGCTGGCGTCCTGGCGGGTTTCGATGGGGGCGGGGCTCTTCGGCGCCCTGGCCTCGAGCGGCTGGTTCCTGGCGTTGGCGCTGTCGCCCGCGGGGCCCGTTCGGGCGGTCGGGGTGGTGGAGATGCCGATGGCGGCGCTGGCGGGACGGCGGCTTTTCGCCGAACGGATCACGGCCCGTCAGTGGCTGTTCGGCGGCGTCACGGCCCTGGGCGTGGTGCTGGCCGCGCTGGCCTGAACGAGCGGTTTGACGGCAGGGAAAGGGCTTGCGCGGCGCCCGGAGAACGGCGCTCAAAATAGACCTTGAAATCAACACGTTCAGGGGGCACACGGCCCTTGTTCGGCATTGCCTGCGACTGATTTGCGAATCCGGGGCTTCCAGGGGTTGGGAGGGGGCGGAATTCGACTATGGTCAACGGCCTGCAGTCCTGACCTTCGCCCGTCCCGAAAATGCTCCTGATCGCAAGGCCCTGAATGTTCGGCTCTCTCTTCGGCGCCATCTCCAACGATATCGCCATCGACCTCGGAACCGCCAACACTCTGATTTACCAGAAGGGCAAGGGCATCGTGCTGAACGAGCCCTCGGTCGTGGCGCTGCGCAACGTCGGCGGCCGCAAGAGCGTGCACGCGGTGGGCATCGAGGCCAAGCAGATGCTGGGCCGCACGCCGGGCCACATGGAAGCCATCCGCCCGATGCGCGACGGGGTCATCGCCGACTTCGAAGTCGCCGAGGAGATGATCAAGTACTTCATCCGCAAGGTTCACAACCGCAAGGGCTTCGTGAACCCCAAGGTCATCGTCTGCGTGCCGTCGGGCGCGACGGCCGTCGAGCGGCGCGCGATCAACGACAGCTGCCTGAACGCCGGCGCCCGCCGGGTGGGCCTGATCGACGAGCCGATGGCGGCGGCGATCGGCGCCGGGCTGCCGATCCACGAGCCGACCGGCTCGATGGTCGTCGACATCGGCGGCGGAACCACCGAAGTGGCCGTGCTGTCGCTGTCGGGCATCGTCTATTCGCGCAGCGTGCGGGTCGGCGGCGACAAGATGGACGAGGCCATCATCAGCTACATGCGCCGGCACCATAACCTGCTGATCGGCGAGACCACCGCCGAGCGCATCAAGAAGGAAATCGGCACCGCCCGTTCGCCGGCCGACGGCGAAGGCCTGTCGATCGACGTCAAGGGCCGCGACCTGATGCAGGGCGTGCCGCGCGAGGTGCGCATCAGCGAGAAGCAGGCCGCCGACGCCCTGGCCGAGCCGGTCAACCAGATCGTCGAGGCCGTGAAGGTCGCGCTGGAAGCCACCCCGCCGGAACTGGCCAGCGACATCGCCGACAAGGGCATCATGCTGACCGGCGGTGGCGCGCTGCTGCGCGGGCTGGACGCCGAGATCCGCGACCACACCGGCCTGCCGGTGACGGTGGCCGATGATCCGCTGTCCTGCGTGGCGCTCGGATGTGGCAAGGTTCTTGAACACCCCAAGTGGATGAAGGGCGTTCTGGAGAGCACCCTGGTCTAAACTTCTCGAATCGGGGCGCCTTGGCCCCGACGGAGCAATCGGGTGGCCCTTCGCCAGGACTCGTTCGGCGAGCTGAAAGTGCCCCTGGCCTGGACGGCCGGGGTGGCGCTGGTGGTCTGCGTCGTGATCGCGGTGGCGCTGATGCTGTCGGATCGGCGCGGCGCGGTCGAGAACACCGCGCATTCGGCGACGCAGCAGGCGGTCGATACCGTCGTCGCGCCGGTCGGCGATGTGCTGTCGCGACCGGGCCTCTGGCTGAACGACGCCGGCGCCTTCATCGCCAGCTACTGGAACGCCGCCGGTGAGAACCGTCGGCTGAAGCAGGAGCTGGAGGAGGCCCGCCGCATCGAGGATCGCGCCACGGCGCTGGCCATCGAGAATGCCCGGCTGCGCACCATGCTCAATGTCTCGACCGAGCCGCCGATGCCGATGGTCACGGCGCGGGTCGTGTTCGACGGCCGTGGGCCCTACCGCCGCGCGCAGCTGGCCAACGTCGGCACGAGCAAGGGCGTGGCCATCGGCCATCCGGTGATCAGCGAGCGGGGTCTGGTGGGCCGGGTGATCGGCGTGTCGCCCGGCGTCAGCCGCATCCTGATGCTCAAGGACGTGTCGGCCCGCACGCCGGTGATGCTGGTCAACAGCAACGCCCGGGCCATCCTGGCCGGCGACGGCGGCGACAACCCGCGCCTGGACAATCTGCGCGGCCCTGACGAGATCAAGGCCGGCGACCGGGTGCTGACCAGCGGCGACGGCGGCATCTATCCGCGCGGGCTGCCCGTGGGCCGTGTGGTCAAGGGCATCGACGGCAAGTGGCGGGTGGCGCTGGACTCCGACGCAGCCCCGATCGACTGGGTCCGCATCCTGCTGTTCAACGACTATTCCCAGCTGGCTGACCAGAAGGCGCTGGCGCAGACGGCCATGCCGCCGGTGATCACCGAGAACCCGCAGGCCCGGATCCTTCGCCAGCCGTCGGCTGCGCCTGCGACCGCCCCCGCGCCCAAGACGGCGCCGCCTGCCGCGCCGCCCGCGCCGAAGACGCCGGCTCAGAAGGCTCCGGCCCCGAAGACGCCCACCCCGAAGACGCCGGCAGCGCCCCAGCCCAAGGCCGCGCCGTCGGTCGCCGGGCCGACGACGCCCGGCGCGGCGCCCGCCAACCCGTCGACCGGAGGAGGCCAGCCGTGAGCCTCCAGGCCGCCCGGCCGCTCGATCCCTGGCGCTGGCTCGGCGCGCCGGCCCTGATCTGTCTCGCCGCGACCTTCGTGTTCGCGCTGCCGTTCAAGGTCTTCGGCCTGCAACTTCCCGAGCCCGTCTTCCCGATGATCTGCGCTTTCAGCTGGGCGGTCATCAGGCCGTCGATCCTGTCGCCAGTCGCCATCCTGGCCATGGGCCTGGTGCTGGACCTGCTGTGGGGCGCTGTGCTGGGCCACTGGGGCCTGTCGATGCTGGTCGGCTATGGCGTGACCCTGGCCATGCGCAACATGATGACCGGCCAGAGCCGGCCGATGATGTGGGCCTGGTACGCCGGCGTCTGCGCGGTGACGATGATCGCCGGCTTCCTGTTCACGATGCTGGAGTTTCGCGCGGCGCCGAATCTGATCGGCATGCTCTGGCAACTTGCCGCCACAAGCCTGCTGTATCCGTTCGCTCACCGACTGATCGACCGATTTGACGACGCGGACGTGCGATTCCGATGAGCGAACCGTCCATCTTCTTCAGCGAGGTCAACCGCCGACAGGGGGACTTCAATCGTCGCGCCTTTCTGCTGGGCGGTCTGACCGGCCTGGGTCTCGCGGCCCTGGGCGGCCGGCTGGCGTTGCTGCAGGTGGTCGAGGCCCAGCGCTACGAGAGCCTGGCGGCCTCCAACCAGTTCAACTTCCGGCTGGTCCCGCCGCCCCGCGGCCGGGTGCTGGACCGCAGCGATGTGGTGCTGGCCTCGAACCGGCCGAACTTCCGCCTGCTGGTGTCCCGCGACGATGAAATGGACGTGGAGGCCACGGTGAACACCCTGGCCCAGCTGGTGAGCATCGATCCAGAGCGGATTCCGCGCATTGTCCAGGACATCAAGCGCGCGCCGAAGAAGTCGCCCGTGTCGATCATGGAAGACCTGAGCTGGGAGGAGTTCTCGCGGGTCAACGTCAGAGCGCCGGAGCTGCCCGGTGTGACGGCGGAGATGGCCGAGGTTCGGGTCTATCCCTACGGCGGCGCCTTCGCCCACGTGGTCGGCTATGTGGCCAAGGTGAACGCCGACGACATCAAGGCTATGCGCGAGCGGGGCGAGCAGCCCAGCCAGCTGATGTTCAACCCAGGCTTCCGGATCGGCAAGTCGGGGGTCGAGAAGGCCTTTGACGCCGAACTGCGCGGAAAGCCCGGCGGCAAGAAGGTCGAGGTCGATGCGCGCGGCCGCGTCGTCGCCGAGGACACGGCCGGCGATATCCCGGCGATCGCGGGACAGGAGATCAGGCTGACCCTCGACGCCGACGTGCAGCAGCGCGCGCTCGAGGTGTTCGGCGAGGAGAGCGGCGCGGCCGTCATGATGGACTGCCGCACGGGCGATCTGCTGTGCATGGCCTCGGCGCCCAGCTTCGACGCCAATGGTTTCGTGCGGGGCCTGACCGGGCCCGAATATCGCGCCCTGTCGACCTACGAGCGCCGGCCGCTGCTCGACAAGGCGATGTCCGGCGTCTACGCGCCGGGCTCGACCTTCAAGACGGTCACGGCCCTGGCCCTGCTGAAGGCCGGCATCAATCCGGAAGAGCGCGTCCATTGCGGCGGGACCTGGCGGTTCGGCAACCGGACCTGGCGCTGCCACAAGACCCACGGTTCGCAGAACCTGCACGACGCGATCAAGAACTCCTGCGACATCTATTTCTACACGATGTCGCTGCGCACGGGGCCGGACCCGATCGCCGATGCGGCCAAGGCGCTGGGCTTTGGCCAGATATTCGACATCGGCATTCCCGGGCAGAAGAAGGGGATCGTGCCGTCCCGCGCCTGGAAGGCCGAGTACTTCAAGGAGCGCAATCCGAGGAACACCACCTGGTTCCCCGGCGAGACGCCCAGCTACGCGATCGGGCAGGGGGCGCTGTCCGTCAATGCGCTGCAGCTGGCGGTGATGACGGCGCGTGTCGCGAACGCCAAGAAGGCGCTCAACCCCAGGCTGATACGCTCGATCGGCGGACGCGAACTGCCCAGCGGCGCCGATGTGCCGGACCTGCCGTTCTCCAAGGAGCACCTGGACTATGTGCGGGCCGGCATGGCCGCCGTGGCGGCGGCGGGCGGCACCGCCTATCGCGCCAGCCAGCTTGGCCTCGGCGACATCCTGATGGCGGGCAAGACCGGTACGGCCCAGGTCATCAACTACGACAAGGTCAAGAGTCGCTCGAACGTCGGACGCCAGTGGCGTTTTCGCGACCACGGCCTGTTCGTCGCCTTCGCCCCGCTCGACAATCCGCGATACGCCCTGTCGGTCATCGTCCAGCACGGCTCGGGCGGCTCGACTGCCGCCGCGCCCCGCGCGCGCGAGATCATGCGGGTCGCCCTGCTGAAGGACCCCGAGATCCGGGCGCGGATCGAAAAGCCGCTGCCGCTGCCGCAGGTGGCGCCGGAAGACGAGTTCGAAGAGACCATTTCCGAGGCGCCGATCGAAGACGGCGGGGGCGCGCAATGACGGCGACCGGTCTGACACGGGCGGGCGAGCGCAGCCGCCCCCTCATCAAGTTCACAGAGATCGACTGGGTCTTCTGTCTGATGCTGTGCCTGATCGCCGGCGCGGGTGGCGCGATCATGTTCTCGGTCGCCGGCGGCTCCTGGGAACCGTGGGCGGCGGCGCATCTGGTGCGGTTCGGCATCTTCTTCGTGATGATGATCGTGCTGGCGATGATCGACCTGCGAGTCTGGTTCGCCGTGGCCTATCCGGTCTACATCGTCGGACTGATCCTGCTGGTTGGGGTCGAGCTGTTCGGCGACATCTCCAAGGGCGCCCAGCGTTGGCTGACGATCGGACCGCTGCGTTTCCAGCCCTCGGAAATCATGAAGATCGGCATCGTGCTGGCGCTGGCCCGCTTCTATCACGGCATGTCGGCGGAGAGCGCCCGGCTGAGCTGGTGGCTGCTGGTCCCGACGGCGATGATCGTTGTTCCCTTCCTCCTGGTGGCGCACCAGCCCGACCTGGGCACGGCCATCCTGATCGGCGCGACCGGCGCCGCGATCATGGTCCTGGCGGGGCTGTCGTGGCGCATCATCGGGCTGGGGATCGGCGCGCTGCTGGTGTCCATTCCGCCGGTGTTCTTCTTTGTGCTGCACGAGTACCAGCGCAACCGCGTGCTGACCTTCCTTAGCCCCGAGAACGATCCCAAGGGCGAGGGCTACCACATCCTGCAGTCCAAGATCGCCTTGGGCGCCGGTGGGTTGCTCGGCAAGGGCCTGGGCCTCGGCAGTCAGAGCCAGCTCAACTATCTGCCCGAGAAGCACACCGACTTCATCTTCGCGGCGCTGGCCGAGGAGACGGGGTTCCTGGGCTCGCTGATCGTGCTGCTGCTGTATGCGGGCGTCATCTTCATGGCCCTGCGGATCGCCTCGACCAGCCACAGCCACTTCGGTCGGCTGGCGTCCGCGGGCGTGACCTCCACCTTCGCCCTCTATGTGCTGATCAACGGGGCGATGGTGATGGGCATGGCCCCGGTCGTCGGCGTGCCGATGCCGCTGCTCAGCTATGGCGGCACGGTGATGCTGACAGTGATGATCGGCTTTGGCCTGGTGCTGTCCACCCGCGTCCACCGCTATTCCGAAGTGAGCAGCGGTCGCGGCTCGCTGCTCTGAAGCCTGTCAGGCGGCCGTGCGAACGGGCGCCGGCGCCGCCGCGCGGACCGAGGCGTGGGTCAGGCCGCCAACCTCGGCGAAGGCGAAGTAGTCGCTGCTTTCAAGGCCCAGCACCGCCAGCAGCGGCGCGGCGCCCTTGGCCTGGCGTCCGAAGTCCAGCAACTGGGCCGCAAGACGAGCCGGTTCGTCCGAGAGATCGGACGCTCTAACGGTGATGCCGGCCAGGCGAGCCCCAAGGAGGGGCGCGAGGGCGTCGCGGCCGGGCAGGGCGCGCGCCAGAACGCCGCGCGTCATGCTGCCCAGCAGGCTTGAGACTTCGACCAGCCGCCCCGGCGGCGTGCCGCGATCAACGTCGGCCAGTTCGACGAGAAGGCTTGTCCGCGCGCTCTCGGGCGCCGCGCCGGCGGCCTGAACCAGCATGGCGCGTCCCTTGCCGGCCATCATGGTGCGATAGGACACGGGCAGGATCAAAGGCGCGCCGCCGCGAGCCTGAGGCCGGGGCAGATATAGGGCGCCGTAGTCGATCGTGGCCTGGTCGACCCTGGCGATGTCGGCGTCAGGCAGTCCGGCCAGCGCCGATTCCGGCAAGGGGCGGCCATCGGACGCGTCGCAGACCTGTGGGGCGATACGCAAGGCGGCCGTGGCTGCGTGACGAAGGCTGATCAGGCGCTCGACGCCAAAGGTGATCGTCAGCCGGCGTCCCGCCGCGGTGAGGAAGCTGGCGGGGTTGCGCCGCTGCTCTTCCGCGGGGTCGATCTCGTCCGGCGTCGGGCGCGGCGGTGGCGGCGGCGCCTCGCGCGTCCGCGCGGCCCTGGCCAGTTCGTTGGGCGCGAGGGGGCGGAACTCGATGCCGCCGGCGCCGATGCCGGTGACCGACTTGAGCTGCATGTGCGCCGGGTCGGCCTGTCCCAGGAAGTGGGTCAGGACTTCCTCCAGCACCCTGAGGGACAGGCCCTGGGCCGCCGGCCCACTGTCGTCGGTCAGGGCGATCAGGAAGTCGGTATCGTTCAGGCGATGCCAGAGGTCGTGCGGCGAAAGGTGCTCGTCCAGGCGCTTTTCGACGAAGGCCCAGACTCCGGAGCGGCTGCGTTCCCAGCGAGGGCCGGAAACCGCGCGGACGGCCTCGACGCTGATGATGTTGACGGCTCCGCGCGCGGCGAGATCCGCACCGGCCACGCGTTCCAGCGCGGCGGCGGCGTCAGCAGCGGCGATGCGATCCACGGCGGCGTCCGGCAATCGGGTACCCGAGGTCTAAATCCCCATTACGGGTCACTAGACCCACATGCTGTTAAGGGGGCGTATACATCCGCCGCGGGGCGACGCTCGGAGGCCTGTTTCACGGGGGGATGCGTCGGCTCCGGGCTCGGCTATAAGGCGCGGATGGAAAAACTGCTTCTCGTGGCCGCCGGCGGGGCGGCGGGCTCGACAGCCCGTTACCTCGTCGGATTGGGAGCCCTGCGCTGGCTGGGCCCCGGCTGGCCGGCCGGGACGCTGGCCGTGAACATCGTCGGGGGGCTGTCGATGGGCCTGCTGGCCGGCGCGCTGGCGCTGAAGGGCGGCGCCGGGCAGGAGCTGTGGCGCCTGTTGCTGGGTGTCGGCTTCCTGGGCGGCTTCACGACCTTCTCGGCTTTCTCGCTGGAAACGGCGCTGATGATCGAGCGCAAGGCCTGGATGGAAGCGGGCGGCTATGTCGCCCTGTCGGTCGTCCTGTCGGTGGCGGCGCTGTTCGCCGGCCTGATCATCGCACGGCGGGTGATGGCATGAAGGAAGTGAAGTCCCTGGTCGTCGCCGATGGCGAGGACGGCTCGCGGCTGGATCGCTGGCTACGCCGCCGCTGGCCTCATCTGGGCCAGGCGGTCATCCAGAAGCTGGCCCGTTCCGGCCAGATCCGCGTCGACGGCGGACGGGTCAAGGCCGACAGCCGGCTGTCGGCCGGGTCGATCGTGCGCATCCCGCCGCTGCCCGATCCGCCGCCGCCGGGCGAGGTGAAGCGGCTCAATGACCGCGATGTCGCCTATGTGCGGTCGCTGGTTCTCTATGAGGACGACGAGGTCCTGGCGCTGAACAAGCCGGCGGGCCTGGCCGTTCAGGGCGGCACCAAGACCCACCACCATATCGACAAGCTGCTGTCGGCCTGGGGCGAGGGGCTGGAGCGGCCGCGCCTGGTGCACCGGCTGGACCGGGATACGTCAGGCGTCCTGCTGCTGGGCAAGTCGCCGGGCGCGGCGGCCAAGCTGTCGGGGTCCTTCGCCCGCCGCAAGGCGCGCAAGACCTATTGGGCTGTCGTCCTTGGCTCGCCCAAGCCGGCGGAAGGCGTCATCGAGCTGCCGCTGATGAAGACGGGCGTGGGCGACCGCGAGATGGTCGTGGCCGCAGATCCCAAGGACCCGCGGGCCGAACCGGCCGAGACGGAGTACGTCACGGTCTCGCGCGCGGGCCACCGGGCCAGCTGGATGGCGCTGCGGCCGCACACGGGCCGGACGCACCAGCTGCGGGCGCACATGCTCTCGCTGGGCCATCCGATCCTGGGCGATCCTAAATACGCCAACGACGCCAGCCGACTGCTGGCCCCCAATCTCAAGCTGCAGCTTCATGCCCGCCGCATCGTCACGCCGCATCCTTCCGGCGGCCTGATCGATGTCGAGGCGCCGATCAGCCCCGAGCTGCGCGCCGGTTTCGAGATGTTCGGCTTCCACGAGTCCGAAGCCGAGGCCGACCCCTTCCAACGGAGATCCAGGCGTTGAGTCCCGAGCTTTCGCAGAAACTGTCCCAGGCCGAACAACTGCTGCAGGAAGGCCGGCCACAGGACGCCCTGCCTTTCATCGCCGAACTGATGCGGGCGGAATCCAAGAGCCCGAGGGTGTGGTGGGCGCGGGCGACGGCGGCGCTGATGATGGGTGACTCGGCCGAGGCCGAGATGGCGCTCAAGCGGACGACTGACCTCGATGCGGCGGCGCCGTTCGCGTCCGCCAGCCTCGGCGACCTGCTTTCGGAACTGGGGCGGACCGCCGAGGCCGAAGCGGCCTGGCGCGAGGCGCTGCGGCGCGATCCGGGCTTTACGCCGGCTGCCCTGAGCCTGGCCGAGGACCTGCTCGAGCGGGGCCTGGCCGAGGACGCGATCAAGGCGCTGCCCGCCCTCTCGGCCGAGCGGCCTGATCCCAATGTGCTGCTGCTGCGCGGCCGGGCGCATGCATCCCTGGGCGCCGAGCGCGAGGCGCTGTCGGATCTGCGCGCCTGTGTGGAGGTGTCGGGCGGGGCGCCGGTGGCGCTGCATGCGCTGGCCTCGGCCCTGCTGTCGATCGGCCATATGGCCGAGGCGGAGGCGGCGGCTCGCCGCGCGCTGACGGGGCAGCCGGGTTCGCCCGACCTGCTGCAGATTCTAGGCCATGCCCTGCAGGGACAGGATCGGCTGGAAGAGGCGCAGGCGGCGTTCTCGGACGCAATCGCCAGCCAGCCGCTGCATCCGGGCGCCCACCGGGACTATTCGCAGATCGTCTGGATGCGCACCGGCGATCTGGCGGCCGCCGTCGAGAAGCTGGACCAGGCGCTCGAGCTGGCGCCCGGCCACCCGGCCCTGACGGTGGTCAAAGGCAAGCTGCTGGAGTTCGGCGGCGATGCTGAAGGCGCGCGCGCTCTGCTGCGGGATGCCGCCGATGGCGCCTCGGCGCCGCCTTACCTGCTCTGCGCCGCCTCGCAAGTCGTGCTTGAGGCCGACGCAGGCGCGGCGGTGAAGTACGCCGAGCGAGCCGTCGAGCGCTCGCCCGCCGACGCCTATGGCCGCTCCATCCTCCTGCAGGCGCAGCTGGCGGCTGGCGATCTGGAGGGCGCGGACGCGTCGCTGGCGCGTCTGCGCGCCCTGGCGCCGGGCGACCAGCATGGTCTGGCGTACGAGGCGACCCTGAAGCGGCTTCGCGGCGAGGACCATTGTGGCCTGTACGACTACGACGCCCTGGTGCGGACCTTCGTCATCGAGACGCCGGAGGGTTGGCCGGACCTTGGCGCCTATCTCGCCGACCTCAAGGCCGCGCTTGAGGCCATCCACGTCAACGCCGCCCACCCGGTGGGCCAGTCGCTGCGCGGCGGGGCCCAGACCAATGTCCGGCTGGAGCGCTCGCAGGATCCGGCGATCAAGGCCTTCTTCCAGGCCATCCGGCCGGCCGTAGACGCTTACATCGCCGGCCTGGACGAGTCGCATCCGGCGATGACGGACCGCCGCGCCGCCGACTGGCGGGTGGCCGGCGCCTGGTCGGTGCGGCTCCGGTCAGGCGGCCGGCATGTGGACCATCTGCATGACCATGGCTGGATCTCGTCGGCCTTCTATGTCGACCTGCCGCCGGCCGTGTCCGGGGAGGGGAACCAGGGCTCGCTACGGTTCGGCAAGCCGGGCACGGTGACGGCGCCGGAACTGGGCGCGGAGCACTGGATCAAGCCTCAGGCGGGGATGTTGGCGCTGTTTCCATCCTACATGTGGCACGGCACCGAGCCGTTCACCGACGAGCGGCCGCGCCTGACGATCGCCTTCGACGTGGTTCCGGCCTGACGATCAGGCAAGGGCGGTTCAGGTCAGGCCGGTCACAGCACGGGCCTCGCCGCTGCCAGGGAAGACGACGCGGTCGAGCGTGGCCTGGTCCATGCCCATGTGATCGCGCAGCAGACCCTTGAACAGGGCGCGGCTGTCGAGCGTGGGTCGCGTGTCACGTCCGTCGAGGAGGGCTTCCGGCGCAAGGGTCGGCCAATCGCCGATGATGCCGCCGCGCTTGAGCGCGCCGCCCAGCACCAGGGCCGTGGAAGCGGTGCCGTGATCGGTGCCGCCCGTGCCGTTGACCCGGGCGGTGCGGCCGAACTCGGTGGCGCAGACGACGACGGTCTTGCTCCATTGCTCGCCCAGGCCTTCGCGCAGGCCGGTCAGCAGGGCGTCGAGATAGAGCAGGCGGTTGGCGAGTTGGCCCTGGGCCGCGCCCTGGCCCGCGTGGGTGTCGAAGCCATCGGCCGACAGGGCGGCGAGTTGGGCCCCGCCCGGCTGGACCATGAAGCCGGCCAGGGTGCGCCCGATGCGGTCGGCGGCGGCCTGGCCCTGGCGGACGAAGGCGGGGTTGGCGCCGCCCGCCATCATCTGGCCCGGCGCGGGAACGCCGGCGGTGGCGACCTCGGCCATGTCCTCGATCTCCAGCCCCTTGGCGAAGGCGGGACCGAGCAGCGGGTCGTCGGCGTAGAGGTCCGTCAGCAGTTGGGGCAGTCGGGGATTGCTCTCGCCCGAGCGGCCAGGCGACCAGGAGCCGGCCTGGGCCGGGCCGCGCAGGATCAGGGGGGCGGTGGCGCCGACGGAAAGGGCGCTGACCTTTCGGCCCGGCGCCATGGCGCCGAGGGCCCGGTTCATCCAGCCGCTGCTGGTCCCGTAGACCCGCTCGCCGCCGGACTCCAGGACGTCTTGGGCTTCGAAGTGCGAGCGGGCGCGGTCCGGCACGGCGATCGCCGGGGCGATGCGCGCCTGGCCCTTCGCCGCCAGGGAATGCACCCCGGCCAGCGCCGGGTGCAGGGCGAAGGTCTCGTCCAGCTTGAGGGCGGTTTCGGCCGTCAGGGCGATCGGGCCGCGAAGGCCGGCATAGGCAGCGTCCGCCAGCGGGGGCGACACCGACAGCCCGTCCATGCCGCCGCGGCAGATGACCACTACCAGTTTGCGGCCCTGAAGATCGTCAGCGACGGCGGCGCGGCCCATGAAGCTGACCGACAGGCCGAGCCCGGCGGCGGCCAGCAGGCCCCGGCGCGAGGTTGTGAGGCGGGTCATCGGCGTTGGAACTCCGGAGACATGAGCAGGAGGGCCAGGGCCTCGCGCCGGCTTTCGGCACGGGCGATTGCGGTGGCTACCTTGGGCGTCAGGCGCTCGCCAAGGGCCGAGGCGGCCACGGCCTTGGGATCAGCGGCCGGGTCGGCGACCGCGGCGAACCGCTCGGCCCAGGTCATACGCTTGATCAGCGCGTCGGGCGGGGCCCAGAAGGCGGCTTCGTCGGGCCAGCCCTTGGGCGAGGGCGGGGAGAAGGCGCGCTGGCCCATGGCGTTGAGCGGATTGACGATGTGCGGCGTCGCGGCGGGGCGCGTCCCGAAGGTGCGGTATCCCGAGATGATCAGCTCGTAGGGCGTCTTCAGCTTGGCCGGCGCCGGGTCCCAGGCCTCGTCCGAGGCGATCAGGGAGCGGGCCACCACGGCAAGGTCGCCGCCGGAGGCGAGCCAGGCCTTTTCGAGCGCGGCGACGAGGCGGGGCGGCGGCTGGTCGGCGGTGAAGTGGCGGGCGATCTTGGTGCAGAGATGCCGGGCGGTGCTGGGATGGCTCGCCAGGACCTTGAGCACGGCCACGCCCTGCTGGACGCCGTCTTCGGCGAAGCGGCGGCCCATGATGGTTCGCGGACCAGGCTCGTGCGAGGGCTCGCGGAAGACGAAACGGCCGGCCCGCTCCGGCTCGCGCGGGGCGCCGATCGACCAGCCGGTCAGGCATCGGGCGAACTCGGTGACGTCCGCCTGGGTGTAGCCGCCGTTCACGCCGACGGTGTGGAGTTCGAGAATCTCCCGCGCGAGGTTCTCGTTCAGCCCGCCCCGGCGCTGGGCGTTCGGCCGCCTGGCCAGGGCGAGGCCCGTGCGACTGTTGGGGCCGATGGAAAACACCTGGTCGAGGTAGAGCAGCATCGCCGGGTGGATGGAGGAGGCGACCAGCATGTCCTCGAAGCGGCCGAACACGCGAGGCCGGATCACTTCCTGTTCGAAGGGGCCGACCAGGTTGACCACCGTGCCCTTGGTCCCGGAGACGGCGAAGTGGTTGGCCCAGAACAACGTCCACCGCTCGCGGAAGCTGGCCGGGGTTTCGGCGCCGAGCTGGGCGCGGGACAGAAAGTCGACCGCCGAGCCTTCACGGATCTGGCGGCGGAGAATCTGGGCGGGGTCGGTGGCGGGAGAGGGTTCAGCCGGCTTGCCGTCGCTATCCGCCTCACGACGCCGCTCGCGGTTGGCCATCTGGAACTCGCGGTAGGCGACAACGCGGGCGGCGCTGAGGTCGGTGTTGGGCAGGGCCATGTCGGCGCCCTGGCCGCGAACCTGGGCCGCCAGCCAGCCCTGCGGATCAAGGGCGGCCTCGGCCAGTTCGCCGGGTCGCGCGCCCAGGCCGAACCGGGTAGCGGCGATGGCGGCCATCATGCCTCTGGAGGGAAACGCCAACAGTGCCTCCTTGCGCTAGCGGCGAGCTTGCCTCACTTCCACGTCGCCGTCGCGAGGTTCCGTCGCGCGTCGTGGAGTTTGAAATGCCGTCACGGTTCGACACCGTCCAGCTCATGCGCCGCTTCTATCAGGAAGCCGGCGTTCGCCCGGTCGAGGGCGGATTTGCGGTCGCGCTGGACGGCCGGACGCCCAAGAGCCCGGGCGGCGTCGCCCTGGTGCTGCCGACCGAGGCGCTGGCCGGACTGGTGGCCGCGGAATGGGCGGCGCAGGAGGAGCACATCCAGTTCGCCGCCATGCCGGCGACCCGGCTGGCCTTCACGGCGCTGGAGAAGGTGGCGGATGCGCGCGACGCGGTGGCCGACGAGGTGGCGCGCTATGCCGGCTCCGACGTGCTCTGTTACTTCGCCGAGCATCCGGCGGACCTGAACGGGCGACAGACGGCGGGCTGGGGTCCGGTGCTGGACTGGGCAGAGGAGACGCTGGGCGTGCGGCTGGAACGGGCCGCCGGCATTGTTCACCGCCCCCAGCCGGCCGAGGCGCTGGAGCGGGTGCGGTCGCTGGCCGCAGAAGGCGATGATTTCACCCTGGCGGGCCTGGCGCACGCCACGGCGCTGCTGGGGTCCGCGATCCTGGCTCTGGCGGTGCAGCGCGGGCGACTGACGGGAGAGGGCGCTTTCGAGCTGTCGCGCCTGGATGAGGCCTTCCAGGAGGAGCAGTGGGGCGTCGACGAGGAGGCCGCACAGCGAACGGGCGCCCTGCGCGCCGAGGCGGCGTTGATGGAGCGGTGGTTCCGGGCGCTGGACGCGGGGGCAGCCTGACCTAGGGAGACGCTTGCATGCGCCCGGCGGGGGCTTTAACCCCTCCGCATCCGGCATAAGGAGCGGGCGGTGCAGCATATTCTCGAAGAGCTCGAACGGCGCAGGGATCAGGCTCGGCAGGGCGGCGGCGAAAAACGCATCGCCAGCCAGCACGCCAAGGGCAAGCTGACGGCGCGCGAGCGCATCGACCTGCTGCTCGACGAAGGCTCGTTCGAGGAGTTCGACATGTTCGTCGAGCACCGCTGCAACGACTTCGGCATGCAGGACCAGAAGACCCCCGGCGACGGCGTCGTCACGGGATGGGGCACCATCAACGGCAAGGTGGTCTACGTCTTCTCCAAGGATTTCACCGTCTTCGGCGGGTCTCTTTCGGGCGCCCACGCGCAGAAGATCGTCAAGGTGCAGCGCCAGGCGGCCAAGGTCGGCGCGCCCATCATCGGCCTGTTCGACGCCGGCGGCGCCCGAATCCAGGAGGGCGTCGACAGCCTGGCCGGCTATGCCGACATCTTCCTCGAGAACGTCCTGTCCAGCGGCGTGATCCCGCAGATCAGCGTCATCATGGGCCCCTGCGCCGGCGGCGACGTCTATTCGCCGGCCATGACCGACTTCATCTTCATGGTGAAGGACACCTCCTACATGTACGTGACGGGCCCGGACGTGGTGAAGACCGTCACCAACGAGACCGTCAGCCACGAGGACCTGGGCGGCGCCCGGGTCCATGCGGCCAAGTCGGGCGTTGCCGAGGGCGCCTTCGAGAACGATCTCGAGGCCCTGACCCAGGTGCGGCGTCTGATCGACTTCCTGCCGTCGTCGAACCGCGAGGACGCGCCGATCCGCGAGAGCTTCGACGAGGCCTTCCGCGAAGAAGCCAGCCTGGACACCCTGGTGCCGGCCAATCCGAACAAGCCCTACGACATGAAGGAGCTCATCCTCAAGATCGTGGATGAGGCAGATTTCTTCGAAATCTCAAGCGAATGGGCCAAGAACATCATCTGCGGCTTCGCCCGCATGGATGGCGAGACGGTCGGCATCGTCGCCAACCAGCCGCAGGTCCTGGCCGGAGTGCTGGACATCGACAGCAGCCGCAAGGCCGCCCGGTTCGTGCGATTCTGCGACGCCTTCAACATCCCCCTGCTGACGCTGGTCGACGTCCCGGGCTTCATGCCGGGCACCAAGCAGGAGTACGGCGGGTTGATCAAGCACGGCGCCAAGCTCCTGTTCGCCTACGCCGAGGCCACCGTGCCCAAGGTGACCGTCATCACCCGCAAGGCCTATGGCGGCGCCTATGACGTGATGAGCTCCAAGCACCTGCGCGGCGACGTCAACTACGCCTGGCCGACGGCCGAGATCGCGGTCATGGGCTCCAAGGGCGCGGTCGAGATCATCTTCCGCGCCGACATCGGCGATCCGGAAAAGATCGCCGAGAAGGAAGCGGATTACAAAGCCCGCTTCGCCAACCCGTTCGTGGCCGCCGCGCGCGGCTACATCGACGACGTGATCATGCCCCACGGCACCCGTCGGCGGGTGGTTCGCGCGTTCAGGAGCCTGCGCGGCAAGGAACTGTCGAACCCCTGGAAGAAGCACGACAACATTCCGCTGTAGAGATGAGTGATGAGCCGGTGGGCCGGCCTAGCCGCCCCCGGCCATGAAGTCGTAGACATCCGCCGCCCGCGTGACGGCGATGCTGATCTTGTCGTCGCTGATCTGGATTTCGCCGCGCGCGACGGGGTGATTGTTGGCCAGGATCCAGACCTCGTCGCTGGCCTTGGCGTCCAGGGGAATCACCGCGCCGCGGCCCATGCGCAGGAGCTGGGCCATGGGCAGCTGCGAGCGGCCCAGGACCACGGAAATCTCGACGTTGACGGCCTTGACCTGACTCACGAGAACAGAGGTCCCCTCGCACCCGAACGCTTCGGACCCCACATTGCCGCTGACATGCTTGATCACCTGTTAAGCCCGGCGGACGCGGCGCCGATATTCGCGCGGCAGGACGGCGTCCCCGCCGGCTGGGCGGTGTCGACCGCGCCTGTGGCCTATCCGGACGCGGTGGCCGCAATGGAGGCGCGCGCCGCGGACATCGCCGAAGGGCGGGCGGGGGAGCTGGTCTGGCTGCTGGAGCATCCGCCGCTCTACACGGCCGGCGTTTCCGCGAAGGCGGCTGACCTGCTGGAGCCCGGGCGGTTTCCGGTGTTCGAGAGCGGCCGTGGCGGGCAGTACACCTATCACGGGCCGGGCCAGCGCGTGGCCTATGTCATGCTCGACCTAACGGCCCGGCGAAGGGACGTGCGGGCCTTCGTCAACGCCCTGGAGGCCTGGGTGATCGAGGCGCTGGCTGTCTTCAACCTCGAGGGCCAGATTCGCGAGGGCCGGGTCGGGGTCTGGGTCGAGCGCAAGGGCGCGGGCTGGTCACGAGAGGACAAGATCGCCGCGATCGGGGTCAAGCTGCGCCGCTGGGTCAGCTTCCACGGGGTCAGCCTGAACGTGGAGCCGGACCTGTCGCACTTTGGCGGCATCGTGCCTTGCGGGGTCACCGAGCACGGCGTTACCAGCCTGGTCGACCAGGGCCTGCCGGTAACGATGGACGAGGCGGACGCGGCGCTCAGGGCGGCGTTCGAGCGCGTCTTCGGAGCGGTGGAGGCGGCCGAGCCGCCTCGCTGACGCCGGACTACTTGCCCTTCTGGCAGGCCTTCCAGAGGCCGAAAGCCGGCCTGTCGGTGCTGCGCAGGATCTGCTCGCCGTAGCCGAAGTCCGAGTAGGGCTCCTTCGGATCCTCGTTCAGCCACATCGTCTGGGCTTCGGGATCGACCATGAACTCCGTGTCGCGATCGCCGCCGACGCTGGCGGTCCCGCAGACCTTGCCGTCGGCGCCGACCTTCACCTTGCGAAACTTGACCTTGTCGGTCTTGGCGAACTGCTTGGCGATGGCCAGGCCCGCCTCGGCTTCCGGCGGATCGGCGGCCATGGCGGCGCCGGTGGCGAGCAGGGACAGGGCGAGGGTGGCGGCGATGATACGCATGGGTGCGACTCCGGTCAGGCGGGCTTCAGGGGGCTGGCGCCAAAGCGGTTGGCGCCCGGCTCGCCGGGCATGAGGCCCAGCTCGACCACCGCCCAGAAGACGATGGCCGCGAAGATGAAATCGAAGAAGTTGGAGGGCAAGGGCCAGACGGCGATCAGGGCGATGATGACGATGCCCGCCCACCATCCGGACCGTCCGCGATCGTGCAGGCGCTTGGCCAGCAGGCAGCAGCCGCTGATCAGCAGCGCCGGATAGACGATCCAGCCGGTGATCCACTGAACCGGACCCGGCACGATCCACAGGTAGAGGTAGGCCAGGGCGAACAGCGCGGCGGCCGTGACGACGAAGGGCGTTCTCGCCAGTCGGCCGGTCGAGGAGAACAGCAGTTCCGCCAGATCGAGTTGACCGCCCATGACCGCTCCGACTCGCCCGGTCGCGCCGGGCTCCTGGAAATCTATCTAGGCGAGGGCGGGGGCGGGGGAAAGCCCGTGGCCATGGGCCGGATCACCGTAGGCGTTGGCGCCGGCCTCGCCTTCGGCGAGGACCAGGCTGAGAAACAGCCACAGCTGGCCGATGACCGGCGGCATGGCGAAGAGCAGCATCCAGCCGCTGAGCGCACGGTCGTGGCAGCGCTTTACGGCCGCCGCCAGGCTGATCCAGAGGCCAAGGCCGGCCAGGATGGCGGCGATGACGTTCACCAGCGTGCTCCAGACGCCTTCGACGCCGGTCATGCTGGCGAATCCGGCGCCGCCGACGACGATGAGCAGGAAGGTCGTGAAATAGGAGGCGACGAACACGGCGATCTGCGTCAGCACGAATTCGCGCCGACCGATACGCCCGTTCAGACTGAATAGCCGGGATACACCCATCGCCGTTCGCCCTGCCAACCCGGTGACCATAACGCCGGTTCGGCCGATTGGCTGCATTCGCGCGCATTGCCGCGTCGCGTCGCCGCGCGGTTGTCGCGCCGAAGCCACAGATACCGGGTGGTAGCGCCCGTTCCGGGCGGGAACCTCCCGCGTCAGGCGAACTCGACCAGCACCTCGTCGGCGGCGACGCTGTCGCCGCCCTTGGCGGACACGGTCTTGACCACCCCTTCGCGCTCGGCGCGGATGATGTTCTGCATCTTCATGGCCTCGATGACACAGACGATCTCGCCTTCACGGACCAGCTGTCCCTCGGCGACGTCCATGGACACGACGAGACCCGGCATCGGGCTGATGATCAGCTTGGAGGTGTCGGCGGCCTTCTTCTCGGGAAGCTTGGCGTGCAGTTCCGCCGAGCGAGGCGTCAGAATCATGACCCGCGCCTTGGCGGCGCGGTGGCGGATGGTGAAGCCCTCGCCGGCCGGCGTGACCTGGACCGTGAAAGCCTTGCCGTCGAGCTGGCCGGCGAAGGTCGGTTTGCCCGGGCGCCAGTCGATGGCCGTCAGCGTCAGGGTGCGGTCTTCATCCGAAAGCCGGATCACCAGCGCGCCGCCATCCTCGGAGAGGCTGACGGGCCGCGTGCTCGAGCCGACCACAGCGATCCAGTCGGTACGGTCCGAAACGCCGGCGCGCGCCGACTGGACCCGGTGCATGGCGCTGGCCACGGCGGTCATCACATCGGCCTGGAACTCGGTCGGCGCCGAGCCCCAGAAGCCCTCGGGAAACTCGTCCGCGATATAGCTGGTCGCGAGCTTGCCGGACCGGAACCTCGGCTGGTCCATCACGGCGGCCAGGAACGGGACGTTCTGGCCGAGGCCCTCGATATGGAAGTCTTCCAGCGCCCGCCCCATTCCGTCGATGGCGCCTTCGCGGGTCGGCGCCCAGGTGCAGAGCTTGGAGATCATCGGATCGTAGAACATCGAGATTTCGTCGCCTTCGCGAACCCCGGCGTCGTTCCGCACCTTGTAGCCGTCCTGCTCTCCCTCCGCCGGCGGGTCGTAGCGGACCAGACGCCCGATCGAGGGCAGGAACTTGCGGTAGGGATCCTCGGCGTAGATGCGGCTCTCGATGGCCCAGCCGTTGATCTTCAGGTCCTTCTGTCCGAAGGCCAGCTTCTCGCCGTAGGCCGAGCGGATCATCTGTTCGACGAGGTCGAGGCCCGTGATCAGCTCGGTGACCGGGTGCTCGACCTGGAGGCGGGTGTTCATCTCCAGGAAGTAGAAGCTGCGGTCCTGGCCGGCGACGAACTCGACAGTGCCGGCGCTGTCGTAGTTCACGGCCTTGGCAAGCGCGACGGCCTGGGCGCCCATCTCGGCGCGGGTCTTCTCGTCGAGCAGCGGGGAGGGGGCTTCCTCGATGACCTTCTGGTTACGACGCTGGATCGAGCATTCGCGCTCGAAGAGGTGGACCACGTTGCCGTGCTTGTCGCCCAGCACCTGGATCTCGATGTGGCGCGGGTCGACGATGAACTTCTCGATGAAGATCCGGTCGTCGCCAAAGGCGCCCTTGGCCTCGGCGCGGACCGCGGGAAAGCCTTCCTCGACGTCCTTGCGGTTATGGGCGACCCGGATGCCCTTGCCGCCGCCGCCGGCGCTGGCCTTGATCATCACCGGATAGCCGATCTCCTCGGAGATCTTCACGGCGTGGGCGGTGTCGTCGATCTCTCCGATATGGCCCGGCACGCAGGAGACGCCGGCGTTCTGGGCGAACTTCTTGCTCTCGATCTTGTCGCCCATCGCGCTGATCGCGCCGGGGTTGGGACCGATGAAGACAATGCCGTTGTCGGCGCAAAGCTGGGCGAATTCAGCCTTTTCGGAGAGGAAGCCGAAGCCCGGATGGACCGCCTCGGCCCCGGTGTCCTTGCAGGCCTGAATGATCTTCTCGGCGACCAGATAGGACTGGGCGGCGGGGGCGGGGCCGATGAAGACGCTCTCGTCGGCCATCTCGACGGCCATGCTGTCGGCGTCGGCCTCGGAGTAGACCACCACCGTCTTGATGCCCATGCGGCGACAGGTCTTGATGACCCGCACCGCGATCTCACCCCGGTTGGCGATCAGAATCTTCGAAAACATAAGCCCGTCCGACCCCTGCTGTGCACGGATGTTGCGCGAGGCGGGGTTAGACCGACCGGGGCCGCTTGGCAACGGCGACGCTAGGTCACCAGGGGACAGCTTGTCCGTCCCAGGCATAGGCGCCGCCGGAATCGGCGGGCGACAGGCCATCGAGGACGGACAGCAGCCGTTCGGCTGAATAGGCCGGCGTGAACAGCTTCTCGGGCGCGACACCGGCCTGGAACGGCTTGCTGAGGTCGCTGTCGACCGTGCCGGGGTGCAGGGTGGCGCAGACCGCGCCGGGATGGGTCCGGCCCAGTTCGATCGCGAGGTTGCGCCAGACCATGTTCAACGCCGCCTTGGAGGCGCGATAGCTGTGCCAGCCGCCGAGGCGGTTGTCGCCGATGCTGCCGACCCGAGCCGACAGCGCCGCCAGCACGCTGCGGCCCTGGCGCGGGACGAGCGGCAGAAAGCGGCGGGCAAGCATGGCCGGGCCCACGGTGTTGACGGCCAGGACCTTCAGCATGGCCTCGCGGTCCAGCTGGCGAATGGATTTCTCAGGCTGGAAGTCCGGTCCCTGGAGGATTCCCGTCGCGACGATCAGCAGGCGAAGGGGCGGGCCCTCGGCCAGGCGCCCGGCGGCCCGCGCGATGCTGTCGTCGTCCCCGAGATCGATCTCGCATGCCCAAGCCCCGGCAATCGGGGACGCCGACCGGCTCAGGGCGTGGACGACCTCGAAACGCTCGCTGTCGACGACCGCGCGGGCAAGAGCGGCGCCGATCGCGCCGCCGGCGCCGATGATCGCCGCGCCGCCACCGTCGGAAAAGGAAGTCAGGCTCGCCATGGCCAGCGAACTAGCGCCAGCGAGCCGAAAGGAAACGGTCCCGTCAGCCCAGCCGGACGGCCGTGCCGCTGGCGGTGACCATCATCATGCCGTTGTCGGCGCCGAGGGTTTCGTAGTCGAGATCGACGCCGATCACCGCCTCGCCGCCACGCGAGCGGGCTTCGTCGCACATCTCCTTGATGGCGATGTCCCGTGCCTCGCGCAGGGCCTTTTCGTAGCCGCCGGCGCGACCGCCGATGATGTTGGTGATGCCCGCGAAGAAGTCGCGGAAGATGTGCGCGCCGATGATCGCCTCGCCGCTGACGACGCCAAGGCTTTCGACAACCTCGCGGCCCGGCACGGTGGGTGTGGTGCTGGTGATCATGGGGTCTGGTTTCCTCCGGTCATTGCGGATCGTCCCGCCTGCCATAGATTGGGAGCCATGACCGACACCGCTACCCGCTCCGCCACCGGCTTCGACCTGACCCCGCCCGACGAGGCGGAGCGCGCCAGACTGGAGGCGGACCTCAATCAGGAAGAACGGGAGGTGCTGCTGCATCACGGCACCGAGGCGCCGTTCTGTGGCGGCCTGCTCGGCGAAAAGCGGCCCGGGGCCTATTGCTGCAGGCTTTGCGGCCTGCCGCTGTTCAGGTTCGAGACCAAGTTCGAGAGCGGCACGGGCTGGCCCAGCTTCTATGCGCCGATCGATCCGGCGCATGTGAAGGGGGTCGAGGACCGCAGCTATGGCATGCGACGGATCGAAACCCGTTGCGCGCGTTGCGACAGCCACCAGGGGCACGTGTTTCCCGACGGGCCGCCGCCGACGGGGCTGCGCTATTGCATCAATTCGGTGTCGCTGGAGTTCGTGGGCGAGGGCGAGCCTCTGCGCGATCCGCTGGGACGCGGCGACAGCCTGGCCTGACCGGCCCCCCATTCCGGGGGCGCGCCAGCTCCGGCCGTCGGGCATGGTGGCGGCCGCCTGGGGAGGAGATCAGCCATGCACCGCCGCGCCTTCATCCTGACCGCCGCCGCCTTTGCCGCCAGCCCCGCGCTGGCGCAGGTCGGTCCCGAGAAGCCTGACGAGTTCGCCGCGCTGGCCGGCGATGCCCTGACGCCGCTGGAGAAACAGACGGCGCTGTTCAAACAGCAGATGAAGGCCATGGGCTATGGCGGGGCCGACGTCTTCTATGAGCTGAAGGGAGCGGCGAGCCCGGTCCGGTTCAGCGCCGCCTCGCTGCCTTCCTTCGTTGTGCGGGCCCCGGCCGATCTCGACCCGCAGGAGCGTTTTGGCCTCTTCGAGCTGACCATCTCGCGCAATACGCGGCGGCTGGCGACCGGCAAGGTCAATCCGCTGGGCTATGGCACTCGCAACACCAAGGCCCAGTCGGCCGTGGAATTCGCCGCGGTCCGGCATGGCGGGGACTTCTTCAAGCTCGACCCGACCGCGCCGCTGGAGCCTGGGGAATACGCCCTGGCGGTGGCGCCGAAGCTTGGCAACAACACCTGGGGCTGGGGCGGCCGGGGCGGCGGGAACCAGCCGGTGTTCGCGTTCGGCGTCGACTGACGGCGGGTCGCGTCCGACCAAGGCGCTGGCCGAAAATCTCTGCTTCCCTTGCCGCACGCCTTTTGCTAACCCCCGCGCCTCACCACGAGCGGTCGTGGCGGAATTGGTAGACGCGCAGCGTTGAGGTCGCTGTGGGGCAACCCGTGGAAGTTCGAGTCTTCTCGACCGCACCAGTGAATCAGGGACACTAGCGCCGAACGCGACGCAGCCACTCTAAAGCCAGGAGGCCCCCATGAACCGGGACGACGCCGACCTGACCGAAGAGCTGGAGAACGCCCCCGAAATAGCCCGCACGCCCGAGGACCTCGAAGACCTCGCACTGGGCGACGACTACGCGCTCAATCCCGAATACGTCGAGATGGTCATCGACGCTGCCGATCGCGGCGACGACGAGCGGCTGCACGAACTGGTGGGCGCGCTGCGCTCCGAGGACGTCGCCGACCTGATGGGCTTCCTGACGGCGGACTACCGCGAGCAGGTCATTCCGCAGCTCGATCCCGAAACCCTGGGCGAGGTGCTGTCGGAGCTCGACACCAACCTGCGCGAGGAAATCCTCGAGACGGTGCCCAGCGCCACGCTGGCGCGGGCCCTGGAGGAGATGGACTCCGACGACGCCGTCGATCTGGTCGAGGACCTGGAGGAGGACAAGCGCGAGGAGGTGCTGGCCGAGCTGGACCAGACCGACCGCGACGCCATCGAGACGGCGCTGAAGTACGAGGACGAGACCGCCGGCCGCCTGATGCAGCGCGAGGTCCTGGCCGCGCCGAGCTTCTGGACCGTCGGCCAGACGATCGATCACGTTCGCGCCGCCGGCGAGGATCTGCCCGAGCTGTTCTTCGACATCTATGTGATCGATCCTGCCTACAAGCCCACGGGGGCCGTGCCGGTCAGCCAGCTCCTGCGCGCCCAGCGCGGGACGGCCCTGGCCGAGATCATGGAGCCGGTGACCGAGATCGATGTCGGCATGGACCAGGAAGAGGTCGCCTACATCTTCGACAAGTATCACCTGATCAGCGCTCCGGTGGTCGACCCCGGCGGGCGGCTGGTGGGCCAGATCACCGTCGACGACATCGTCGGGGTCATCCAGGAGGAGAGCGAGGAGGACATCCTCGCCCTGGCCGGGGTGAGCGACGCCGGCCGCGACGCGACCATCTGGGGCATCGCCAGGTCGCGGCTGCCCTGGCTGGCCGTGAACACCCTGACCGCCGCCGCAGCCGCCAGCGTCATCGGGGTGTTCCAGGACGAGATCGCCAAGCTGGTAACCCTGGCGATCCTGATGCCGATCGTGGCTTCGCTGGGCGGCAATGCCGGCACCCAGTCCCTGGCCGTCGCCGTGCGGGCGCTTGCGAGCCGCGAACTGAACGCGGCCAACGCGCTGCGGATCGTCCTGCGGGAACTGGCCGTGGGGGGCATCAATGGCCTGGCCCTGGCGGCGATCATGAGCGTCGCCGTCTACTTGGTCTTCCGTGACCCCTTGCTGTGTCTGACGATCGCGCTGGCCCTGATCATAAACCTGGTCGCCGCATCGACGGCCGGCGTCCTCGCCCCGCTGGCTCTCGACCGGCTGGGGCGCGATCCGGCGGTATCTTCGCCGATCTTCGTCACCTTCCTGACAGACTTTGTCGGCTTCCTGTCGTTCCTGGGGCTGGCGGGCCTGATCCTCCTCTGAAGCAGGACGCAATTCGCAGCGCCTGACAGGCGAGCGCCCGATCGGCCCCATTCTTGCGGGAAGGGAACCGAGCCAACCGGCGTTCGTATCAAATTGGATCAGAATGGGATGAAGCCCCGTCATCAGGTCTCCCGAGCCGCCGTCGACCTCATCAAGAGGTTCGAAGGGTATCGCTCCAAGGCTGCCCAGCTGCCCGACGGCCGCTGGACCATCGGCTATGGCCACACCCTGACCGCCCGCGAAGGCGCGCAGGTCTCGGAACAGGACGCCGAAGCGCTCCTGCTCTACGACCTGATCTCGGTCGCCCATGCGGTGAACGAACAGACCTTCACGCCGCTTACGCAGAACCAGTTCGACGCGCTCTGCGCCTTCGCCTTCAACATCGGCCTGGACAACTTCAAGCGCTCCAGCGTGCTGCGCCGGGTGAACGAGGGCTCGCTGCTCCAGGCGGCCTGCGCCATGGAGATGTGGCGCAAGGCGGACTTCGAGGGCGAGCGGATCGTCGTTGACGCCCTGGTTCGGCGCCGGTCTGCCGAAAAGACGCTGTTCCTCACCCCGGCCGGCGGCTGGGTTCCGGCCCCGTCCCCGATCGTGCGGCCGAAGGTCGACTACGACGCGGTCAACTTCGTGCCGCGCCAGACCCCGACCGCGCTCGATGCGCCAATGACTGGCGACAAGGCCTTTGTTCGCCGCGAGGGCGAGGAGGGCGTTGCGGCCCCCGTCTCCGGCCTCGCGACCAGCGCAGCCATGACCGCTGCGGCGGCCGTGACCTCGCGCCTTGCCGAGATACTGCCGGACCCCGAGCCCGTCAGCGCCGCGCCGCCTGAGCCGGTCCAGGTCGCGGAAGCTGAACCGGCCCCGGCCGAGCCCGCCGTCGAAAGCTGGCAGATGGCCGAGGCTGCGCCAGCGCCGGAAGCCCCGTCCGAACCGGACAGCCTGGCCTGGTCGCCCGCCGAGAATGGCGATGACGAGGCCGACGCGGACGCCGGATCGGACGAGCCGATGCTGGTCATCGAGGCGACCCCGGCCCAGCCGACGGAAGAGCCGGCTCCGGACGCCCTGATCGCGCCGCCGCCGCCGGTGGCCGCGGAGGTGCTGCCGACCGAAACGGCGAGCTACACGCCGTACCCGGCCACCCCGACTCTGGCCGTGGTCAATGGCGAGCCGGCCTTCAACCTGACGCCGGCGGCCGAGACCGACCCGGTGGCCGAGCCGGAGCAGGAGCCGCAGCGTCCCGCCTTCGCGCTGCCCGAGGCCGCCAACGAATCGGAGCCGGGTCTGTTCGACGTGCCGCCGCCGATGCCGGAAGCCTATCCGGAGCCGGCGTTCGAGCAGCCCGTCGAGCCTGTCCGCACCCAGGCCTTCATGGCCGAGGACCAGATCCGTCGGCTGGTCGAACAGGACGAGCGCACCATGGCCGCCGACTTTGACGGCGCGCTGACCGAGGCGCCGATGGAGCAGGCGCGTTTCGTCGGTCTGCCCTGGTTCGCTTCGGCCATCACCGGGGTGGCCGTGGCCGCCGGCGGGGCTGTCTGGGGCTTTGCGGATGCGACGGGCGAGCCCAGCGCGGACCTGATCAGCTGGGGCCTGTTCATCGGCGGCTCCGGACTGGCGATCTTCGCCGGCTGGCGCTGGCTGAACGCGCTGGGCGTTCCGCGCCTGGACGACGAGGACGAGGCCATGGAGTTCGAGATCGCCGATCCGGACTCCGCGGACCAGCGGAACTAGAGCTCTCTGGGGGGAGAGGGGCTCCGTGATCGGAGCCCGCGAGGGGCGCGATGCGGGCCGGCGTTCAGTGGGCCTGTGTCGCGCCCTGTCCGCGTTCTGGGCGCCAGAGCGGTCTCGCCGACCCGTCGGGGGTCTGCTATCTCGCGGGCATGATCCCGAACCACGGACCCCAGATGGATTTCGGCCTCGGCGAGACCGCTGACGCCATCCGCGAAACCACCGCGCGCTTCGCCGCGGACCGCATCGCCCCGATTGCCGCCCGGATCGACGAGACCAACAGCTTTCCGCGAGAGCTGTGGCCAGAGATGGGCGCGCTTGGCCTGCATGGCATCACCGTGGAGGAAGAGCAGGGCGGGCTTGGCCTTGGCTATCTCGAGCATGTGGTCGCCATGGAGGAGGTGTCCCGCGCCTCGGCCAGCGTCGGCCTCAGCTACGGCGCGCACTCCAACCTTTGCATCAACCAGATCCGCCGCTGGGCCAGTCCCGAGCAGAAGGCCCGCTATCTGCCCAGGCTAATCAGCGGCGAGCATGTCGGCTCCCTGGCCATGAGCGAGGCCGGCGCGGGATCGGACGTGGTGTCCATGCGCCTGCGGGCCGAGCGGCGGGGCGATCGGTTCGTCCTCAACGGAACCAAGTTCTGGATCACCAACGCGCCGCACGCCGATACCCTCGTGGTCTACGCCAAGACGGCCCCGGACGAGGGTAGCCGGGGGATCACCGCCTTCCTCATCGAGAAGGGCATGAAGGGCTTCAGCGTCAGCAAGAAGCTGGACAAGATGGGCATGCGCGGCTCCGACACCGCCGAGCTGGTTTTCGAGGACTGCGAGGTCCCCGAAGAGAACATCATGGGCCCCGAAAACGGTGGTGTCGGCGTGTTGATGAGCGGCCTAGACTACGAGCGCGCCGTGCTTTCGGCCGGCCCCCTGGGGCTGATGCAGGCCTGCCTGGACGTTGTGTTGCCCTACGTCCGCGACCGCAAGCAGTTCGGCAAGCCGATCGGTTCGTTCCAGCTGATGCAGGGCAAGGTGGCGGACATGTATGTCGCCCTCAACAGCGCCCGGGCCTACGTCTACGCCGTGGCGCGCGCCTGCGACGCCGGCCAGACGACACGCTTCGATGCGGCCGGGGCGATCCTGCTGGCCAGCGAGAATGCGGTGAAGACCTGCCTTGAGGCCATCCAGGCGTTGGGCGGCGCCGGCTATACGAAGGAGTGGCCGGTCGAGCGATTCCTGCGCGACGCCAAGCTCTACGACATCGGCGCCGGCACCAACGAAATCCGGCGCTTCCTGATCGGGCGGGAGTTGCTCGGCGGATAGGAGCTTCCCCGCATGGCGCTTGAGATCCTCCGGCTGGGGCCTGGCGACGACGCTGTCCTGGCCGGGGCCGATGTCTTCGACTACCCGGTCCGGCCGGACCAGGCCCGCGCCTTCCTGGCCGATCCTGGCCACGAGATCGTCGTGGCGCGCCAGGACGGACGGATCATCGGCATGGCGACAGGCGTCGTCCTGCTGCACCCCGACAAGCAGCCGGCCTTCTTCATCAACGAGGTTGGTGTCGACGAAGACCAGCGGCGTAGCGGCGTGGGCCGGCAATTGGTCGAGCACCTGCTGGAGATCGCGCGCGAGCGCGGATGCCGCGGCATCTGGCTGGCCACGGAGGAAGACAATGTGGCCGCGCGCGCTCTCTACCGTCGCACGATGGCTCGAGAGACCGGCGGCATCGTGGTCTACGACTGGGACGACGCGATGCCGGGCTAGTCATCGTCGGGGGTGGAGACGCCTTGTGCGACAAGGCGTCATTGCCTGTTCGGCATTGTAACTTGGCGGCCGCCCTGTCGCTCGCTAGACCAGCGACCATGACCCGCAAGGACGACAAGATCATCAGCCTGGGCGAGCGCCGCGAGCAGGCCGCCGACCGCAAGCGCGCCGAGGAACAGGCGCGTCAGGCTGCGGCGCGGCGTCGGCGCCTCGCCGAATCCGGTCCTGTCGCCAGCCGGACCGGAAGGATGATCGGACGAGTGGTCGGCGTGCTCTTCCTCGCCGTCCTTATCGGCAGCGTCGGCCTCTGGCTCTATTCCCTGGCCGTGCGCTGAGGCCCAAATGGAAAGGGCGGCCCCTCTTGCGAAGGACCGCCCACACCAAGCGACGACAAACCGCCGCGACCCTGCTTGAGGGTCAACTCAGAGCATCAGGAAGCGATAGCCTCGCAACCCTTCGATCCGAGCGCGGTTGCCGTGTGACTGTGGTGAGACACTGGATCACCTCCTTTCAGCTGTTGAAACAGGACCTGCAGGATATGGGTCGTTCGCGGAAAAACGCAATCGGCCTGACGTAATTGCCCGAACAGGTGTAGCGCTGGCGCCATGCCGTCCTGGGACCCCGACATCTACGAGCGCTACAAGGCCTATCGGGATCGGCCCGCACTGGACCTGATGATCCAGCTGCCGGACGACCTTGATCCGGCGATCATCTGGGACCTTGGCTGCGGGACCGGCGAGCACGCGGCGCTGTTGGCGCGGCGCCATCCAGCCGCGAAGGTTCACGGTCTCGACAGCAGCGGCGAGATGTTGGCCAAGGCGCGCGCCCGCGCCGAGGCGGTGGAGTGGGTGCAGGGCGACATCGCCGGGTTTGATCCGGTCGAGCCACCGGACCTGATCTTCACCAACGCAGCACTGCAGTGGCTGCCGGACCACGAAGGACTCTTTACCAGGCTTGCCCGCGCCTTGGCGCCGGGCGGTGTGCTCGCCTGCCAGATGCCGATGGCATTCGAGACCGTCCACCACGCGATCCTGCGCCAGACGGCCGGGGAGGGGCCCTGGGCGCCTCTGACCGCCGGCGCCCGCCTGATCGCTCCCACCCCGTCGCTTGACGCCTACTACGGCTGGCTCGCCGCTTCCTGCTCGACGGTGGACATCTGGACCACGACCTATCTGCATGTGCTTGAGGGCGAGGACCCTGTGGTGGACTGGATGATGGGCACGGCGCTGCGGCCCTATCTCGATGTCCTTCCGGATCCGGCGATGCGCGTCGACTTCCTCGCCGCGTTCCGCGAGCGCATCGCGGCCGCCTTCCCACCGCGCGAGGACGGCGTGGTCCTGTTCCCGTTCCCGCGGCTGTTCATGGTGGCGCGGGCCGGGCCGCCTAGCCGGGGTTAGTCGAACACCTCGGCCGTGGTCTCGGGCGCCAATGCCGGGTCGCCCATCGCTTCCTCATAGGCCGCCGCGCCGCCGATCGCGATGACAAAGGCGTTCAGCATCGCGGCCAGTCCGGCAGCCGCAGGGGCGATGAACCGTATGGCCGGCTCTCCCAGCCCGGGGAGAAATCGGGGGGTGAAGCCGATCGCCAATTGGACAACGACGGCGGCGCCGGCGAAAGCCAACAGAACACCCGCTGATCTCAAGCCGATGCGGACGCTGTTCGAGAGCGCCGCAAGAACACCGTCATGGCGTATCAGGGCGTGGGGCAAAGCCAGCAGCAGAGCCGCCAGCACGAGGATCGCCGGCAAGAACAGAAGCAGCGCCGCGACCAAGTAGCCGATCGCTATGATCACCAGCACCTGCCAGCCGGTCAGGTAGTTCCGAAAGCCTGCGCTCACGACCGAGTCGAGCGTGACAGGGGCGTCATGGGCCTGATCCAGCGCCATCCAGCACAGGGCGGTTGTGGCAAGGACGCCCATGAGGCCGGCAATGGCCGAGACCAGGATCATGGTCGCACTGACGTTCAGCGCGAGCCAGGCGTTCAGCGCATTCGGCGCTCCGACCAGCGTCACCAGCAGGAAGACGAGGATTCCAGGGTTGGCGGCAGTCTTCCGACCGAGGCGGGCCAGCAGGGCCTTCATGCGAATGGGCGGAAGACTGGATGGTTCGGTCATGGGCCCAGGGTCGCTTGCGAGTCGCAGCTATCCTAGCCTGCTCGCCGAAGTTCTGTAACGGGTCGGCGCAACCGCTGGAGCGCGTCAACCGTAGCCTCGAACCCAGTCTCGGCGCCGACGTCAAAGGCCTTCCAGTCGCGGATGTCGATGTGGTCCACCTCCGGCAGGACCAGCACGTCGGTGGCCTCCCGAGCCGCGATCACGTCGCGGTTCGTCGACAGGGTGGCGGCCCGCATCAGCAGGGCCACGATCGGTGGTCCCTTGCGCCACTCGCCAGACAGAATCCACTGGGTGAGAGGCGGGATCTGGACATCCTCGGCGGCGATCGAGCGGCCGCGCGTGACGTCGACACCGATGATTGGTCCCTGGTGCATCGCGCGCATCACATCGGCCGGGAAGTTCTTGAGCACCGCGCCGTCGACCAGCACCTCGCCGCCTCGCATGAAGGGCGGCATGACGCCCGGCAGGGATATGGAGGCCCTCAGGGCGTGACGCACCTTGCCGCGCTGGTGCACGTGATAGGCGCCGGAAGTCAGGTTTGAGGAGATACAGAAGAAGGGCAGCCAGAGGTCGGGGATCAGCACGTCCTCGAAGTGCGTCTTCAGCCGCGCCTTGACCTTTGCCCCATGGGTCAGGGCGACCAGTGGAAAGGCGATGTCGTCCAATGGGCTGGTCTCGACGAAGGCCTCGCGGATGCGGGCCTCGAGTTCCGCCTCTTCCCAGCCCATGGCCACACAGGCGGCGATGATGCCGCCCATGGATGCGCCGCCGACGAAGTCGATCGGGATGCCCGCCTCTCTCAGGACGCGCAGCGCGCCGATGTGGGCGTAGGCGCGCGCACCGCCCCCGGAAAGGACCAGGCCCACGGATCGCCCGGTCAGCACCCTGGCCAGCCTCTGGGCGTCGGGAGCGGAGTCGCTCCGGAGGTGGAACAGGCGCGCGGCGCCGGTGGCGTCCAGCCACGCCTCCGAACCGACCGGCCGCACCAGATGCGGCGGTTGGATAAGGACGAGATCGACAAGTCCCTGGTCCTGGAGGGGCTGTATTGGCGCGACGGTGTCCTGCATCGGCGCAGGACGGTCGCCACGTCCGACCCGGAACAGGCGATCGACCTGGCGGCCCATGACTGTTCGCCAGGCGGCTTCGCCCGGTTCGGCGACGTAGAAGACGTACTCGTGGTCTGCCTCGACATTGGAGAACCATTCGGTCGGCGCGGTCGCCGCTTCGGCGCCGACGAGGGTCGTCGCATGGCCCATCTCGGCGACGGCCCGGGCGATGCGGGCGACCAGCGGGCGAATCTTGCCGCATCCTGTTTCGGCCGCGAAGCCGAAGACCACCGGCGCCGCCACCGGGGTCTTTCCCGCTGTCTGGCGCGCCCGCAGGATCATCAGCCGTGCGAGCCCGGTCATGACGTCGGGGTCCTGATCGGCCGCGTCGAAGAAGGCCTCGCGGTCGAGCGCCAGGACCTCGCTATCACGAAGCGCCGCGACCTGGCCGGTGTGGGGCGTCCCGGCGATCAGGGCCATTTCACCCGCCGGTTCACCCGGTCGGATCAGGCCGACCAGAGAACGCTCGCCGCCAGCGTCTTGCCGAAAGGCCCCCAGCTTGCCCGCACGCACAAGGTAAAGATCACTGGCGGCCTCGCCACCGGCGAACAGGGTCGCTCCGCCCGGCAGCGAGAACCATCGCGCCTGTCCGGCTCGCAGCTCGCGCTCGAACAGTCGTTCCAGAGCGGTTTCGGGCCGTTCCGTCATCTCGCCTCCCGCCAGGCAAGGCTAGCCTGAGTCGCGCAGGCGCCTCGCGCTGGCAGTTTGCTGAACCTCCGCCGGAGGCTAGGCTTGACCAATGACGGCTCACTCAGCTCGCTGCGCCTGTGGCGCCCTGGTCCTGTCCTGCGAAGGCGAGCCTGCACTGGTGTCGGCCTGCCATTGCGATGAATGCCGCCGTCGGACCGGCTCGATGTTCGGGGTCGCGGTCTTCTTCGACCAAGACCGTGTGAGCGTGAGCGGCGAGCATCACCTGTTCGCCCGGCCGTCGGACAGCGGCTTTCCGGTCGAGCACGGCTTCTGCCCGACCTGCGGCTCGACGGTCTTCTGGCGCGCGCGGCGCAAGGCGGGGACGATCGCGGTCGCGCTGGGCGCCTTTGACCGGCCGGAGCGTTTCGATCTCGACAAGCAGGCCTATCCCGAGCGCTGCTGGTCGCGGCTGGCGCTCGACAGCCGGGATCGGCGGCAGGCCTGACCCGCTTTCGTCGGTCTCAAAGGCAGGCTATGCCTCGGCCATGCCGAAGCTGAGCACGACCATCGATCCGCAGTCGCCCGCGTTCGCGCGCAACGCCGCGCAGAACCGGAGCCTTGTCGAGGAGCTGCGCGAGCGGGTGGCCAAGGCCGCGCTCGGCGGGCCGGAGAACGCCCGCCAGCGACACACGGCGCGTGGCAAGCTGCTGCCCCGCGAGCGGGTGGAACGGCTGCTCGATCCCGGCTCGCCCTTCCTGGAGATCGGCCAGCTCGCCGCCTTCGACCTGTACGAGGGTGAAATCGCCGGCGCAGGCCTGATCTGCGGCATCGGCCGTGTCTCGGGGCGCGAGGTGATGATCGTCGCCAACGACGCCACGGTGAAGGGCGGCACCTACTACCCGATGACGGTCAAGAAGCATCTCCGCGCCCAGGAGATCGCCCACCAGAACCGTCTGCCCTGCATCTATCTGGTCGACAGCGGCGGCGCGAACCTGCCGCACCAGGACGAGGTGTTTCCCGACCGCGACCATTTCGGCCGCATCTTCTTCAACCAGGCGCGGATGTCGGCCGAGAACATCCCGCAGATCGCCTGTGTCATGGGATCCTGCACGGCCGGCGGCGCCTATGTCCCGGCGATGAGCGACGAGACGGTGATCGTGCGCGGCGCCGGCGAGGAGAGCCAGGGCACCATCTTCCTGGCGGGTCCGCCGCTGGTGAAGGCGGCCACCGGCGAGGTGATCTCGGCGACGGATCTTGGCGGCGCCGATGTCCATGGTCGCCGGTCCGGCGTGGTCGACCATGTGGCCGCCAATGACGAGCACGCCCTGCAGATCGTTCGCGACATCGTCGCCGGGCTGAACACGGTCAAGGCGGTGACGATGGACGTGAGGGAGCCGCGGCCGCCGGCGTACGATCCGGCCGAGCTGTACGGCGTGATCCCGGATGACGTCCGCGCGCCCTACGACGTGCACGAGGTCATCGCGCGCATCGTCGACGGCAGCGAGTTCGACGAGTTCAAGGCGCTGTACGGGACCAGCCTGGTCTGTGGTTTCGCCCGCATCTGGGGCTATCCGGTCGCGATCCTGGCCAACAACGGGGTGCTGTTCAGCGAGAGCGCCCAGAAGGCGGCCCACTTCATCGAGCTGGCCTGCAAGCGCAAGATTCCGCTGGTCTTCCTGCAGAACATCTCGGGCTTCATGGTCGGCGGAAAGTACGAGGCCGGCGGCATCGCCAAGGACGGGGCCAAGATGGTCACCGCCGTCGCGTCGGCCAACGTGCCCAAGTTCACCGTCCTGATCGGCGGCAGCTTCGGGGCCGGCAACTACGGCATGTGCGGCCGGGCCTATTCGCCTCGCTTCCTGTTCACCTGGCCCAACAGCCGCATCAGCGTGATGGGCGGCGAGCAGGCCGCCTCCGTGCTGGCCACGGTCCATCGCGACGCGGACAAGTGGACCAGAGAGGAAGAGGAAGCCTTCAAGGCGCCGATCCGCCAGAAATACGAGGACGAGGGCAACCCCTACCACGCCACCTCGCGCCTCTGGGACGACGGGGTCATCGATCCGGCCCAGACGCGCGACGTGCTGGGTCTCGCCATCAGCGCCAGCCTCAACGCCCCGATCCCGGAGACGCAGTTCGGCGTCTTCCGCATGTAGCGGCAAGGGAGCAGAATACCGCCATGACCAATCCCATCGCCGACCCCCTCGTCGAGAATGTCGACACCGACGCCCTGTCCGACCTGGTTCTGATCGAGGCCACGCCGGATGGCGTCGCCACGGTCACCATCAACCGGGCCGCCCGCAAGAACGCCTTCAACGCCGAGGTGATAGGCGCGCTGCATGAGGCGTTCAACACGCTGAGCGACGCCGACGGCGTGCGGCTGGTGTTCCTGACGGGGGCGGGGGGCGCGTTCAGCGCCGGGGCGGACCTGGAGTGGATGCGGTCGGCGGCCGACTGGACCGAGAGCGAGAACCGCGAGGACGCCATGGGCCTGGCCTCGATGCTCAAGGCCCTGAACGACCTGCCGCAGCTGACGGTAGCGCTGGTGGACGGGCCGGCGTTCGGGGGCGGAGCCGGCCTGGTGGCGGCCTGCGACCTGGCCTATGTGACCGCCCGCTCGACCTTTGCGTTTTCGGAAGTGAAGCTGGGGCTGACCCCGGCGACCATCAGCCCGTACGTGGTCCGGGCCATTGGCGCGCGCAACGCGAGGGCGCTGTTCGCCACCGGCCGGGTCTTCTCGGCGGAGGAGGCGCTGGGCTTTGGACTGGCTACGGAAGTTGTAGCGGACATGTCGTATTTTGACAGCGTGCGTAGCCGTTTGTCGGAACAGGTCCGGCTCTGTGCGCCCGGCGCGATGGCCGATGCCAAGGCCCTGGTCGACCATGTCGAGCATGAGGAGATCGATCGCGGCCTGATGGAGGAGACGGCTCGCCGGATCGCCGCCCGCCGGGTCAGCGAGGAAGGGCAGGAGGGCGTCCGCGCCTTCCTCGACAAGCGCAAACCCGCCTGGGCCGAATAGCCATGGCCAAGGGGGGCGAGGCATCCATCGAGACGGGGCAGGGCGAGGGCGAGGCCGCGGCGCCCAAGCCGCGGGTCCGCAAGCCCCGGGCGAAGAAGCCGGTCGCCCCGGCGATCGAGGAGACCGCGCCGCCGGCGATGACGCCCGTGGCGCAGGCTGCCGACGAGCTGCCGACGGGGGCGGCGTGCCAGAACTGCGGGACGAGGATCGTCGGCCACTTCTGCCATGAGTGCGGACAGAAGGCCCATCTGCACAATCGGCTGCGGCATCTGGTCGAGGAATTCATCGAGGGCATCGCCCACTTTGACGGCCGGCTCTGGCGGACGCTGCCGATCCTGCTGCTCAATCCCGGGCGGTTGAGCCGCGAGTGGCGGGAGGGCAAGCGGGTGCGGTATGTCGCGCCGCTGCACGTCTTCCTGTTCGCGGTCTTCCTGCTTTTCCTGATCCCCAGCCTGACGGGCGACCATCTGCTGACGTTCGGGCCGGCGGATGCGGCCAAGACGGGCGAGGCGGTGTTCGCGCCGGTGCAGGTGGACGGGGATCTGGCCAATGCGCCCGGCTGGGTCCAGTGGCTGGTCGGCTTCGTCGGCTCCAAGCAGGGCAACGCGGCCTACTACGGCTACAAGATCGAGACGACGGCCTACAAGCTGTCGTTCCTGACCGTCCCGCTGTCGATGGGCATCCTGTGGCTGCTGCTGCTCTTCAAGCGGGGCTACACCCTCTACGATCACGGGGTGGTGTCGCTTTACGGCCTGGGGGTCTTCGCCCTGGTGGCCAGCCTGACCTACCTGTTGCCCGACGCCTGGCAGCGCGGCGCGCTGGAGTGGACGGTGCTGGCGGCGCTGGTCCATGCCGTGATCCACCTCAAGGGCGCCTACCAGTTGAAATGGTGGACGGCCGTGCCGCTGGGGGTCCTGCTCAGCCTGCTCAGCGTGATCGGCTTCACCTTCTTCCTGCTGGTCGTGGTCGGGCTCGGGCTGGCGGGCTAAGAAGGCGGCATGATCGAGAGTCTCCTCATCGCGAACCGGGGCGAGATCGCCCGGCGCATCATCCGCACCGCGCGGCGGCTGGGTGTGCGCACCATCGCGGTCTATTCCGACGCCGACTCCAGCGCGCCCCATGTCAGCGAAGCCGACGAGGCGGTGCATATCGGCCCTTCGCCGGCCCGCGAGAGCTATCTCGTGCCCGAGAAGATCCTGGCCGCTGCGCGGCAGACGGGGGCGGCCGCCATTCACCCCGGATACGGCTTCCTGTCCGAGAACGCGGCCTTCGCCCAGGCGGTCATTGACGCGGGTCTGGTCTGGGTGGGCCCGCCGCCGGCAGCCATCGACGCGATGGGGCTGAAGGACGCCGCCAAGAAGCGCATGGCCGACGCCGGGGTGCCGGTGACGCCCGGCTATCTGGGCGAGGACCAGTCGCTCGAGCGTCTGCAGCGCGAGGCCGACGCCATCGGCTATCCGGTGCTGATCAAGGCGGTGGCCGGCGGCGGCGGCAAGGGCATGCGGAAGGTGCTGGAGGCCGGCGCGTTCGCCGACGCCCTGGCCAGCTGCCAGCGCGAGGCGGCCGCCAGCTTCGGCGACGACCGGGTGCTGATCGAGAAGTACGTCACCCGCCCGCGCCATATCGAGGTGCAGGTGTTCGGCGACCGGCACGGCAACGTCGTCCATCTGTTCGAGCGCGATTGCAGCCTGCAGCGCCGGCACCAGAAGGTCATCGAGGAAGCCCCTGCGCCGGGCATGGACGAGGCGACGCGCAAGGCCGTCTGCGAGGCCGCCGTCCTGGCCGCCCGGGCCGTCAACTACGAGGGCGCCGGCACCATCGAGTTCATCGCCGACGCCAGCGAAGGGCTTCGTGCCGACCGCATCTGGTTCATGGAGATGAACACCCGGCTGCAGGTCGAGCATCCGGTGACGGAGATGATCACCGGCCAGGACCTCGTGGAGTGGCAACTGCGGGTCGCCAGTGGCGAGCCTCTGCCGCTGACGCAGGACCAGCTCTCCATTGATGGCTGGGCAATGGAAGCGCGACTGTATGCCGAGAACCCGGCGACGGGGTTTCTGCCGAGCACTGGCCGCCTCGTCCATTTCGAGCTTCCCGAGTGGGAAGACGTCCGGGTCGATAGCGCCGTGAATAGTGGGGGTGTCGTCAGCCCGTTCTATGATCCGATGATTGCCAAGCTTATCGTTCGCGGCGACACCCGTGAGGAAGCCGCCGACCTACTCGCAACTAGCTGTGCAAGCATCGAAGTCTGGCCGGTGAAGACCAATGCCGCTTTCTTGGCTGCCTGCGCCTCGAACCCAGACTTCGTAGCGGGACAGGTCGATACCGCCTTTATCGAGGCGCGGCTGGACACTCTGATTCCGAACGTCGGTAGTCCATCTTCCCACCAGATGGCCGCTGCCGCCTCGTTCCTCATGGAATCCGAAGAGGCCAACTGGCATGAGCGTGATCACAATCCCTTCCGCGAGGGGCTGACGGGCTTTCGCCTTAATGGCGGGTCGTCGTTCGCAGTCTGCATCTACGAAGGCGGTGTCAGACACGAAGTGCGCTTCACCGGCCGCCCGCTGAATCCCGAAATGAGGTATCATCATACTTTCGACGTCCGCCTAGGAGCCGACGTCGATGTCTGCTTCGGCGAGGCCACGTTCGTGAACTTCATGCGGCGGGACCCCGTTGCTCTCGTCCGACCCGACGCCGGAACACGGGTGAGTTTCAATGAAGGCTCGGCTTTCGAGTTCACCTGGATAGCACCCCTCGGCGATGGCGCCTCCGCTTCCGACGGCGCGATCCTCTCGCCTATGCCCGGCAAGATCGTCTCGGTTTCGGTCAAGGCCGGGGATGCGGTGACCAAGGGCCAGACCCTGCTGGTCCTCGAAGCCATGAAGATGGAGCACGCCATGGCGGCGCCGTTCGATGGCGTCGTGGCCGAACTGTCGGCGCAAGCCGGGGGGCAGGTCAGCGAGGGCGTGGTGCTGGCGCGGCTGGAACCGGCCTGATCTCGCGACCCGGGCGGCCATGACCTTGCACATCATCAAGCTTTGCGTCGGCGTCGACAGCCTGCAGGAGCTGCGCGATTGGCGGGCCCAGCGTGCGGCGCAGGGCCACCCGTCCTATTGCCCGACGCGCATGGCGCCCAAGCGGGCCGAGGAAATCCTCGACGGCGGCTCGCTTTACTGGGTGATCAAGGGCCAGGTCCTGTGCCGGCAGGCGATCACCAGCATCGAGACCGGCTTGCCCGGGCCGCAGCCTGTGCGGTTCATGCTGGCGCCCGACCTGATCGAGACAGCGCCGCAGCCGCGCCGCGCCTTCCAGGGCTGGCGCTATCTCGATCCGAAGGACGCCCCGCCCGACCTGTCCACCGCCGCCGGCGAGGAAATGGACCAGGGGCTGGCCAGGCAGTTGCGGGAACTGGGCGCCTGGTGATCGGGCTCTAGACGGCCCAGTTGTCGATCAGCCTGGTCTTGCCGAGCCAGGCGGCGGCGAACAGGCGGGCGCCTTGGGGCGCGGGGCCAGGCCCCAGCCGGCGCATGGTCTCGCCGTCGTGGGCCTGGATGTAGTCGACAGGGCCGAAGCCGGCCGCTTCGAGGCGGGCCACCGCCTCGGCCTCGACCGCCTCGGCCGCATGGCCCTGGCGCAACCGGGACACGGCGTCGGAAAGGACGGCCGGCAGCATGGCGGCGACCCGGCGCTCGGCCTCGCTGAGGTAGGCGTTGCGGGAAGACATGGCCAGGCCGTCGGCTTCGCGCACGGTCGGCCCGCCGACGATCTCGACGCCGAGATCAAGGTCGAGCGCCATGCGCTTGATGACCAGCAGTTGCTGGTAGTCCTTCTCGCCGAACAGGGCCACGTCGGGCCGGCACTGGTTCAGCAGCTTGCAGACGACGGTCGCGACGCCGCCGAAGAACTGGGGCCGCTTCTCGCCTTCCAGAGGGCCTGAGACACCGTCGACCGCGACCCGGGTCGCAAAGCCCTGGGGATACATCGCGGCGACGTCCGGAGCGAAGATCAGCGCGCAGCCGGCCTGTCCGAGCAGGTCCGCGTCGCGCCCTTCGCCCCGCGGGTAGGCGTCGAAGTCCTCGTGCGGCGCGAACTGGGCCGGGTTGACGAAGATCGAGGCGACGACCCGGTCAGCCCGCTCCAGACCCAGCTTCACCAGGGAAAGGTGGCCTTCATGCAATGCACCCATTGTGGGAACCATGGCGATCCGCTCGCCTGTGGCGCGCCAGGCGGCGACCTGCTGGCGGAGGGCCGCTACGGTTCGGACGATCGGGGGCGGGGTCACGGCTTCGCCTCTTTCGCGCTGCAAAAAGGGTAGGGGATATGGACCGTCAGGAAGGGCCAAGTCCAGCCGAACCGACGTTCTCCACACGGCTGTGGACAACCCCGCGTGTCGCGTTGACCCCTCCGGCCTGGCGGGTGTCTCGTGGAGAGCCGCACTCTGGTGAGTCGCGGCCTGCGAGCAGGGAGAAGCCCGTGATGCAGCCTCGTGTGATCGTCGTCGGCAACGAAAAAGGCGGGGCCGGCAAGTCGACCATCGCCGTCCACCTCGCCAGCGCCCTGCTGCACGGCGGCGCCCAGGTGGCGATCATGGACCTCGACTTGCGCCAGTCGTCGATGGGCCGCTTCTTCCGCAATCGCGCCCAGTGGGTCGCTTCACAGGATGGTCTGGTGCTGCCCCAGCCGCTGGCGCGGCATCCGGCGGAAGACGGCGTCGCGCTCGCCAGGGCAGACGCCGAGGAGCAGATGGCCCGCTTCGAGGAGGCCTTCGCGGCCGGCCATCGGGACGCCGACTTCCTGATCATCGACACCCCCGGGGGCGATACGCCGCTGTCGCGGGCGGCCCATGCCCGCGCCGACCTGATCGTCACGCCGATGAACGACAGCTTCGTCGACTTCGACATGCTGGGTCACGTCAACCCGGTCACCCTGGAGCTGGAAAAGCCCAGCCTCTACTCCGAGACCGTCTGGGAGGCCCGCAAGGCCCGCGCCATGGCCGGCCAGCGCGCGCCGCTGGACTGGGTGGTGCTGCGCAATCGTCTGGCCAGCGTCGACGCCCGCAACCGCAAGCGGGTCGACGACCGGCTGATGGCGCTGGCCAAACGCGTCGGCTTTCGCACCGGGCCGGGTCTGCGCGACCGGGTGATCTACCGCGAGCTGTTCCCCTTTGGCCTGACCGTCGCCGACCTGTCGCCGAAGGTGAGGCCGATTCCGGTGGCGCTGAGCCATGTGGCGGCGCGGCAGGAGCTGCGCGCGCTGATGCATTCGCTTGGCCTTTCGGCCTTCTCGGGCGAAGACTTGCTGGCCGCCGAGTAGGCCAGGCGCCGACCGGCCGGCGCGGAGCGTTCGATGCAGTATCTGTTGCTCGCGGTGGTCGTGATCGGCCTGGCCTGGTGGCTGGGTCGCGACCTCAAGCGCAAGCTGCGTGGGCGGGACTGGCGCATCGCCGTCGGCACGCTGTCGACCCTGGCGGTGCTGGGCGGCGGCGTCGCCATGTATCGCGGCGCCAGCCTGATCGGCGGGGCGCTGATGGCGGCGGGCCTGGTCGGCGCCATCGCCGCGCGAGTGAACTTCACCCGGCCCGCGCCGCAGCCCCTTTCGGGAACCAGCGATGCGGAAGCCCGCGCCATCCTGGGCGTTGGGCCGAATGCGAGCGAGGCCGAGATCCGCGAGGCCTACAGCCGCCTGATGCGCATGGCGCACCCTGACCGCGGCGGCACCGACGGACTGGCCGCCCAGCTCAATGCCGCCAGGGACCGCCTACTCTCCCGATGACAGGTTCTCGTCCGGCGTCGCGAGGTAGTTGCGGCGCAGGGTGGCGAGATCTCCGCTGCCGGCCGGGGGCAGGGCCTTGCCGTCACAGGCCATGGCCCGGACCATCTCGAAGCGGCTGGTCGGCCCGACATTCTGCCAGTCGCTGTCCTGTGGCGACTCGGACGTCCGGGTCAGTTCCGCATCGAAGGTGATCAGGCGGTCATGGCGATAGGTCCTGGCCTTGCAGTCGAACTCCAGGACCATGGTGAAGGCGTGCGCCCCCTGCACGGGTTGGCGCAGGATCAGGGTGAGGCCGGCCGTGGCGCGGTCGCCGGTCTTGCTGATGCTGGCGGCGTCGACCAGCCCCAGGGCGTCGATGTCGGCATCGACATAGCGAAGGTCGGCCGCGAACGCGGGCGCGGCCAGGCCCAGGCTGAGGGCGGCGGCCAGAATGAGGGTGGGGCGCATCAAGCGGTCTCCAGAGCGGCGGCGATCTGTTCGGCCAGGGCCTTCAGTTCGGCGGGATCGGCCATGCCCTGACCATGGCGGCCCACGGGAACGCCTTCCCAGCGGGGAATGACATGGAAGTGCAGGTGGAAGATGGTCTGGCCGGCCGGAGCGCCGTTGAACTGGGTGACCACGAAGCCATCGGGCTTCAGCGCCCGCGTCACCGCGGCGCCAAGCCGCTGCACGGCCGCAGCGAGTTCGGCGAGGACGGCGGGCTCGACATCGAGGATGTTGCGGGCCGTCGAGACCTTGGAGATCACCAGGCAGTGCCCCCTGGCCTGCGGGAAGGCGTCCATGAAGGCCAGGACGCGATCGGTCTCGAACACCCTGGCGCTGGGGATTTCGCCCCGGATGATCTTCGCAAAGATGTTGTCGGCGTCGTAGGTTCCGGCCAGACTCATGTCGCGCTCCTTGTCGCAGCGAGCGATAGCAGGCCTTCCGGAGGATGACGATGGCGGAGCGGGAGCATCTGACCGAGCGCCAGAAGCAGTGGTCCGCATCGGTGCAGGCTAGCCTCGAGGCGGAGACCGGGAAGTCGCTGGCGGAGTGGGTCGAGATCGCCCGCACCTGCCCCGAGACGGCGCACCGCGCGCGCACGCGCTGGTTCAAGGAACATTACGGCCTGGGGATCAACCGCGCCTCGCATGTGCTGTCGCTGGCCTTTCCCGGGTCCCTTGGATGGGACCAGCCGGACGCCCTGCGCGAAGCCCTGTGGGTCGAGCCGGCAAGCCGGGCCATCCTGGAGGCGGTCGAGGCGCGGCTGGAGACCTTCGACGGCCTGGTGATCGGCCAGCGCAAGGGCTACTCCGCCTGGTCCCGCAAGTTCCAGTTCGCCGCCATGCGGCCGCTGAAGGGCGGCAAGGCCCGGCTGGGTCTCTGCGCGGCGCCCGAGGCCGATGCGCGCTTCGAGCCGCCGCGCAACGAAGGTTGGTCCGAACGGCTCAAGTCGGCGATGACGTTATCGTCTCCGGCAGACGTGGACGAGACCCTGGCCGCGCGGCTGAAGGAAGCCTTCGAGGCCAGCTAGTCGGTCTTGCGGAAGGGGGAGTATTCCTCGGCCAGCCAGTCCATCTCGCCGCGCACCGCTGTGCGCTCCTGGTCGAGATAGCGGGCGACCGGCTCGCGCAGCATGGGGTCGGCGATCCAGTGCGCCGAATAGACCGGGGAGGGCAGGTAGCCCCGTGCGATCTTGTGCTGGCCCTGTGCGCCGGCCTCGACCCGAGCGATGCCGCGCAGGATCGCCTGCTCGATGGCCTGGTAGTAGCAGAGCTCGAAATGCAGGAAGGGGCGATCCTCGATGGCGCCCCAGTTGCGGCCGTAGAGGCAGTCGTCGCCGATCAGGTTGAGCGCCCCGGCGATCCAGCGACTCTCGCGGCGGGCCATGACCAGCAGCACGCGGTCGGCCATGCGCTCGCCAAGGAGGGAGAAGAAGCGCCGGTTCAGATAGGGCCGACCCCATTTGCGCGCGCCGGTGTCCATGTAGAAGGCGAAGAAGGCGTCCCAGTGCTCCTCCTTCAGGTCGGGCCCGCTGAGCGCGACGATCTCGACGCCGGCCTGGGCGTCGCGGCGTTCGCGACGGATGGTCTTGCGCCGTCCCGACGAGAGGGCGGCAAGGAAGTCGTCGAAGGTGGCGTAGCCGGCATTGACCCAGTGGTACTGCTGGTCCTGCCTCGCCAGCAGGCCCGCCTCGGTGAGGAACCGCCACTCGGCCTCGTCAGGGAAGGTGACATGCAGGCCTGAGGCGCCGATCCGCTCGCATAGAGTGAGCGCGCCGCCCAGCAGCATCTGGCGGCCCTCGTCCGGGTCGATATCCGGCCGCACCAGCAGGCGGGGCCCGGTCACCGGGGAGAAGGGCGAGGCGCACTGAAGCTTGGGGTAGTAACGCCCTCCGGCCCGCTCGTAGGCGTCGGCCCAGGACCAGTCGAAGACGTACTCACCCTGGCTGTGGCTTTTCAGATAGAGCGGCATGACCGCGCCGACGACGCCGGCCTCGTCTTCGACGGCCAGGTGATGGGGCGCCCAACCGGAGGCGTCGCTGACGCAGCCGCTTTCCTCCAGCGCCTGGAGGAAGTCGTAGGAGACGAAGGGATTGCCGTTCCCGGCGCAGGCGTCCCACGCCGGCTTGCCGATGTCTTCGATCCGGCGGCCGATGCGCACCGCCGCCTTCAGGTTCACGGGTGGAAGCCCTCGAAGATGATGTTGTCGCAGAGGCCGTCCAGCCGCTCGCCTTCCTCCAGGCTGCGGACCGTCCAGGCAATGATCGGCAGCCCGCGCTCGCGCCAGGGCTCGACGGCCGGGGAGGCCAGCATGTCGACCGACAGGGCCAGGAAGTCGCAGCGGGCGATCTCGACATGCTCCAGCGCCGCGAACGCCTTGCGCTGTTCGGGCGCCAGCTTCTGCGCCCCGTGGTCGTTCCACAGGTAGCTGTCGAGGCCGCGCAGGATCTGGGGGTGGTGGTCGGCGAACCAGGCGTGGCTGTAGGGGTTGAAGCCGATGACGCAGGTCGGGCCGTTGTGATCGAGCAGCACCTCGCTGACCCGCTTCTCGAGGTCGCCGACTTCGCCGAAGGGCGTCTTGAGTTCGATGTGGACCATGGCGCGATGGCCGATCTCGACGAGGGCCTCGGCCAGGGTGGGGATGGGCTCGTCCGATCCGGCCAGGCGAAGGTCGCGCAATTCCGCCAGGCTGTGGTCGCGAACCTTGCCCGCCGCGCCGGTCATCCGTTCGAGGCTGGCGTCATGGAAGACGACCGCTTCGCCGTCGGCGGTGATCTGGACGTCCAGCTCGATGCCGTAGCCCTTGGCGCAGGCCGCCTGGAAGGCGCCGAGGCTGTTTTCCGGCGCTCCGTCGGGCGCCCAGAGGCCACGGTGGGCGATCGGCGGGCTGAACAGCAGGTTCCAGGCCTCGCCGAAATCCTGAGGCGTGGGGCGGGGCCGGGTCTTCACGCCGCGACCTCCACGACCGCATCGACCACCACGGCGAAGTTGCGGGGCAGGCGGTAGACGCCGACGGCGGAGCGGGCGTGGCGGCCGGCTTCGCCAAAGGCCTCGACCATGATGTCGGAGCAGCCGTTGATGACCGAGGGAATGTCGAAGAAGTCGGGCCCCGCCTGGACGAAGCCGCCCAGCTTGACCACCCGGACAACCTTGTCGAGGTCGCCGGTGGCGGCCTTCATCTGGGCGATCAGGTTGATGCCGCAAAGGCGCGCGGCGAACACCGCGCCATCCATGTCGACGTCCTGGCCGACCACGCCCTTGATGCCGCCGGTCGCATCCAGCGAGACCTGGCCGGAGATGTGCAAGAGGTTTCCGGCGCGGACGAAGGGCACATAGTTGGCGATCGGCGCGACGGGATCGGGCAGCAGGATGCCGGCGGCGCTCAGGCGGGTTTCGACCTTGGACATGCGCCATTCCTAGCCTGAGCCGCGGGCGGAGCAAAGCGCACGAAAAAGGCCCGGGCCATGGCGGCCCGGGCCTTCACGCTGTCGTGTCCCGTGGGACGGGTCTTACTTGACCGACTGGATCTTCTCGACCGTGGCGGTCACGCGCTCGTTCAGGGGCTTCATGCTGTCCTTCACGGCGGCGGCGACGGTCTCGCCCATCTTGCCGACTTCAGCCATGTAGAGCTCCATGGCGCTCTTGGCCCAGCTGGTCTGCAGCTCGACGGCTTCCTGGACGCTCTTGGCGCCGGACAGGGCGCGGGCGGCCGCGACGTTGTCTTCCATGGCGCGCTTGGAATAGGCCATGGCCTGGGCGCCCAGGGTCTCGGCGCCCTTGGTGGCGGCGGTGACCGAGGCGACGACGGCTTCCAGGTTCTTCTTGGAATGGGCGTTGGCGTCGTTGAGGGCGGTCAGCGACTTTTCGATGCTGTCCTTGAACGCCTGGTTGCCGGCGGTGGTGAACTGCTCGACGGTGGTCTTGAGGGTCTCGGTGGCGGCCATGGGGTTGCTCCTTGGCTTGCTCGGGGAGGAATTTCGGGCGTGTTCGGGGGAGGAACACTGGACGGTGTTTTCCCATGCTGCACTGCAGCAGTCAATGAAAATTGTGCGGTGCACAATGACGCTTTCGCGATATCCGGCTGCCCGTTCGGCGACCGATGTGCGTCAATTCGCTCAACAGGTGTTTACTTTGGCGTAAGCCGCGGCCGTGCATGCTATGGTGCGCCTTCGCCATCCGGGGGGTGGCGCCAACCCATTGATTCTACGTCGGACGCAGCATGTACCAGCAGCCCGCCCGCCGCCTGAGCGTATCCGTGCTTCTCGCCGCCGCCCTTGTGGTCGGCCCCCTGATGAACACGCTGGCGTTCGCCCAGGTTCCCTATTCGCAGCTGCCGCCGTCGCCGCCCAAACCCAATCCCGCAGACCAGCCCAAGTACGCCGCCGTCGTGGTCGACGCGAACTCGGGCGAGGTGCTGTACGCCAAGCGCGCCGACAGCCCGCGGTACCCGGCGTCGATCACCAAGGTGATGACGCTTTACCTGGCCTTCGAGGCCCTGGCCGACGGCCGGATGAAGACGACCGACCTGATCACCGTCTCGGCCAAGGCGGCGTCGCAGCCGCCGACCAAGCTGGGCGTTTCGGCCGGCGATGTGATCACGGTCGAGGACGCCATGAAGGCGATCACGGTCAAGTCGGCCAACGACATGTCCGTCGCCCTGGCCGAGCACATGGCCGGGTCCGAAGAGAAGTTCGCCGCTCTGATGACCCTGCGCGCGCAGGAGCTGGGCATGAGCAACACCCGCTTCGTCAACGCCTCGGGTCTGCCCGACAGCCGGCAGGTCTCGACGGCCCGCGATATCGCCATCCTGTCGCGCGCGGTGATGCGCGACTTTCCGCAGTACTACAGCCTGTTCAACCTGCGCTCCTTCACCTACCGGGGCGTCACCATGAACAACCACAACCGCCTGTTGGCGCGGATGGACGGGGTGGACGGGCTGAAGACCGGCTACACCAACGCCTCGGGCTACAATCTGGCCGCCTCGGGCGTGCGCGACGGGCGGCGGCTGATCGTGGTCATGCTGGGCGGTTCGTCCGGCGCGGCGCGCGACAACCATGTGCAGGAGCTGCTGAACACCGGCTTTGACGTCCAGCGCCGACGCGCCGGGGGCGAGCGGATCCTGGTGGCCCAGAGCCTGTTCGAGCCGCCTCCGCCGCCGGTCGGCGTGCAATACGCCTCGATCGAGCAGGGCGGGGCTTCGTCCAACGTGGCCTTCACGGCCGGGCCCGCGACCGACCAGGTGGCCGTCCAGCGGGCGATGTCCGGCGCCGCGCCGGGGCAGAAGCCGGCGACGACCAAGACCGCGGCGACCAAGACCAAGGCGCCGCCGAAGAAGCCCAAGGGCCAATGGGCGGTTCAGGCCGGCGCGTTCAAGTCGAAGTCGCAGGCCAACACCCAGCTGACCACGATCCGCAAGCGGTTCGGCAAGGTGCTGGACGACGCCGAGGGCGTGATCGGCGACCGGGTCGGCGGCTTCTTCCGCGTGCGGTTCACCGGTCTCAGCGCCGAGGACGCGCGGGAGGCCTGCAAGGCCCTGACCGCCAAGCGCCAGACCTGCATGGTGATCGCGCCCGGCCGATAGAGCCCCCGCCAGGACTGGACCGCAGCGCGGCTTCGTTGGACTGTCCCGCTCGCGGGAGGGGCCATGCAGCAGATTCTCATCGGTATCCTGGGGATGGCGCTGATCCTCGGGATCGCGTTCGCCCTGTCCCGGTCGCGGAGGGACATCAACTGGCGGATCGTCGGCAGCGCCTTCGCCCTGCAGGCGGCGATCGCGGCGTTCGCGCTCTATCTGCCGTGGGGCAGGGCGGCCATGGCCTGGATCGCCGGCGGCGTATCGGCCCTGCTGGGCTTCTCGCGGGCCGGCATCGAGATGGTCTTCGGCGGCCTGACCGAGGTCAACGGCGTGGCCAGCTTCGCCGTCAACATCCTGCCGATCATCGTCTTCTTCTCGGCGCTGGTGTCGATCCTCTACTACCTGGGCGTGATGCAGTTCATCGTCCGATGGGGCGGGGGCGCGCTCAGGCTGCTGCTCGGCGTCGACCGGGTGGAAGGACTGTATGCGGCGGCCAACGTGCTGGTGGGCCAGTCGGAGTCGCCGCTGGTCGTGCGCGGCTATCTGCGCCGGCTCACGGACGCGCAGATCTTCACCCTGATGGTCGTCGGCATGGCCGGGGTGGCCGGCTCGATCCTGGCGGCCTATGCGCAGATGGGCGTGCGGATCGAGTACCTGCTGGCGGCGGCCTTCATGTCCGCGCCGGGCGGCCTGCTGATGGCCAAGATCATCATGCCGGACGTGCGCGCCGCGCCGGCGCCCGAAGCTGACGAGGATGTACAGGCCATCGCCCTGGCCGAAGCCGCCGAACCCGAGGAGCCCCGGGCGGCGAACATCATCATGGCCGCCTACAACGGGACCGAGGACGGGGTGAAGCTGGCCGTCGCGGTCGGCGCCATGCTGGTCGTCTTTGTCGCGCTGATCGCGCTGGCCAACGGTATCGTCGGCGGGATCGGCGGCCTGTTCGGCTATGGCGACCTCAGCTTCCAGCGCATCCTGGGCTGGGTGTTCTCGCCGGTGATGTGGATGCTGAACGTGCCCTGGTCCGAGGCGCAGAAGGCGGGCGAGCTGTTCGGCGAGAAGCTGATCCTCAACGAGTTCGTCGCCTACCTGCACTATGGCGAGGTCCGTGACAGCCTCTCGCCGCGGACGCAGGCGGTGCTGACCTTCGCCCTGTGCGGCTTCGCCAACATCAGTTCCATCGCCATCCAGATGGGGGTCCTGGGCGGTCTCGCGCCGGAGCGCCGGCCGACAATCGCGCGGCTTGGCCTGCTGGCCGTGGCCGCCGGCTCGCTGGCGAACCTGATGAGCGCGGCGATGGCGGGGCTGATGATCGGGGGATAGCGGTGACGAACGGCCAGCGTCTCTTCGCCGTGCGCGCGGTTCACTCGGTGATCTACATCGTCACGGCCAGCGCCGCGCTCGCCATGCTCTGGGCCGGCGTGACTGGCGCCAAGGGGGCTTGGCTTCAGATCGCCCAGGCTTTGGTCGCGGTCGAGGCTGTCATCTTCGTGAGCAGTGGGATGCGGTGTCCACTGACGGCCGTGGCCGAGCGATACGGCGCCAGCAGGGACGGCGCCATCTTCGACACCTTCCTGCCCGACAGCATCACCCGCCACACCCTGGCGGTGTTCGGGCCGATCATCCTGGTCGCGGCAGTCCTGCTGGTCCTGCGGTGGATGGGTTTGCTCTGAAGCAGAAAGGGCCGGGGGAGTTTCCTCCGCCCGGCCCCGTCTTCAGTCCTGCACGGGCTTATTCCGCCAGCGCCGGCTCCTCGATCTCCGGCGCGCCGGGAGAGCGGGGCTTGTCGTCGACCTCGAACTCGAAGGCGATCTTGCCGTCCTTGAGGACCACCTTGACGTGGCCGCCCTTGGCCAGCTTGCCGAACAGGATGTCGTCGGCCAGCGGCTTCTTGATGTTCTCCTGGATGACCCGGGCCAGCGGCCGGGCGCCGTAGAGTTCGTCGAAGCCGTTCTTGGCCAGCCAGTCGGCTGCCTCGTCGGAGGTTTCGATGGTGATGTTCCGGTCGGCAAGCTGGGCTTCCAGCTGCAACACGAACTTCTGCACCACCTGGCGGATGATGTCCTGGGTCAGAGGCTTGAAGGCCACCACGGCGTCCAGACGGTTGCGGAACTCCGGCGTGAACAGCCGCTTCAGCGCCGCTTCCTCCTCACCCTCGACCTTGCCGCGGCCAAAGCCGATCGACTGCCGCTGGGCGTCCGAGGCGCCGGCGTTGGTGGTCATGATCAGGACCACGTTGCGGAAGTCGACCTTCTTGCCGTTGGCGTCGGTCAGGGTGCCGTTGTCCATCACCTGGAGCAGGATGTTGTAGACGTCCTGGTGGGCCTTCTCGATCTCGTCGAGCAGGACCACGGCGTGCGGATGCTGGTCGACCGCATCGGTCAGCTGGCCGCCCTGATCATAGCCGACATAGCCGGGAGGAGCCCCGATCAGGCGGCTGACGGTGTGGCGTTCCATGTACTCCGACATGTCGAAGCGTAGGAGCTCGATGCCGAGGGTCGCCGCCAGCTGGCGGGCCGCCTCGGTCTTGCCGACGCCGGTCGGGCCGCTGAACAGATAGCTGCCGATCGGCTTGTTGGCCTCGCGCAGGCCGGCCCGCGCCATCTTCATGGCCGCGCTCAGCTGGATGATGGCCTCTTCCTGGCCGAACACCGCCCGCTTCAGGTCGTCCTCGAGCTGCTTGAGCGCCTCGGTGTCGGTCTTGCTCACGGACTTGGGCGGGATGCGGGCGATCTTGGCCACGACAGCCTCGATCTCCTTGACGCCGATGGTCTTCTTCCGCTTGCCCTCGGGCAACAGCATCTGGCTGGCGCCGGCCTCGTCGATGACGTCGATCGCCTTGTCCGGCAGCTTGCGGTCGGTGATGTACTTGGCCGACAGATCCACCGCCGTCTTGATGGCGTCGTTGGTGTACTTCAGCTTGTGGAAGTCCTCGTAGTAGGTCTTCAGGCCTTTGAGGATCTTCACAGTGTCATCGATCGTCGGCTCGTTGACGTCGATCTTCTGGAAGCGACGGACCAGCGCCCGGTCCTTCTCGAAGTGCTGGCGGAACTCCTTGTAGGTCGTCGAGCCCATGCAGCGCAGGGTGCCGCTGGCCAGGGCCGGCTTCAGCAGGTTGGAGGCGTCCATCGCCCCGCCGCTGGTCGCGCCGGCTCCGATCACCGTGTGGATCTCGTCGACGAACAGGATGGCGTTCGGGTGGTTCTCCAGCTCCTTGATGACCTGCTTGATCCGCTCCTCGAAGTCGCCGCGATAGCGGGTGCCGGCCAGCAGCGCGCCCATGTCGAGCGAGAAGATGGTGGCGCCTTCCAGCACCTCTGGCACTTCGTGGTTGATGATCTTGCGGGCCAGGCCCTCGGCGATGGCCGTCTTGCCGACGCCCGGATCGCCGACCAGCAGCGGGTTGTTCTTGGTCCGCCGGCAGAGGATCTGGATGCAGCGCTCGACCTCGGCCAGCCGCCCGATCAGGGGATCGACCTTGCCCTGGCGGGCCTTTTCGTTGAGGTCGACGCAGTAGGCTTCGAGGGCCTCGCCGCCGGTCTTGACGCCGCCCTTCTCCTCGTCCTCGACCGTCGCGCCTTTGACTTGGCGCGGCTCGCTGGCCCCCGCCTTCTTGGCGATGCCGTGGGCGATGTAGTTGACCGCGTCATACCGCGTCATGTCCTGCTCCTGCAGGAAGTAGGCGGCGTGGCTTTCCCGCTCGGAGAAGACGGCGACCAGCACGTTGGCCCCGGTCACGTCCTCCCGGCCCGAGGACTGCACGTGGATGACGGCGCGCTGGATCACGCGCTGGAAGCCGGCCGTCGGCTTGGCTTCCTCGCCATCGTCGACGACCAGGGCGCGGAGCTCGGTGTCGATGTAGTTGATTAGGGTCTTCTTGAGCGCGTCGAGGTCGACGTCGCAGGCGCGCATCACGCCGGCGGCGTCCTCGTCATCCGTCAGCGAGAGCAGCAGGTGCTCGAGCGTGGCGTATTCATGCTTGCGCTGGTTGGCGTAGGCGACAGCCCTGTGGAGGGTTTCTTCGAGGTTGCGCGAAAACGAGGGCAATCTGGGCTCCTCAATCCTTTTCCATGGTGCACTGCAGGGGGTGTTGATGCCGTCTGGCGGAGTCGATCACCTGGGCGACCTTCGTCTCGGCCACCTCGTAGGTGAACACGCCGCACACCCCGACACCGTTCTGGTGCACATGGAGCATGATCCGGGTCGCATCTTCGCGCGACTTGTTGAAAAAACGCTCAAGCACGTAAACCACGAACTCCATCGGGGTGTAGTCGTCATTGAGCAGGAGCACGCGATACAACGACGGCTTGGCGGTCTTCGGCTTGGTCTGGGTGACCACCGATGTTCCCGCGCCGTTCTGACCCGCGCCCGTACCCGACTTCTTATCCGCCATACCGACCTGACACTCCCGCGACGGTCCGCGACGCGGCCGCCATTCTCGAGGATTAGATATGGAAAGCGCGGCCGTTTGGAAGGGGCGGCGTGGCCGCGCCGCCGCTTTGCCGGTCTGGCGGGCGTGTTCGGCGGCCAGCCTCACGGCGAAGTGAGGGGGGCTGGCCGGGTTCGAGGCGGCAGGAAGCGCCGGCCGCGACTCAGTCCCGCGCGCCCTTGAGGGCCCGGCCGGTCACCAGCGCGCCCTTGCCGAACTTCTCGGCCAGCCGATCCATCGCCGTCTCGTGACTGAGGGCGCGCTTCTCGTCGCCGGCGAAGAAATCCTCGCCTGAGGCTCCGGCGGGCTCGAAGTCGGACAGCCCGGCGCCGATGAGGCGATAGAGGGTCCCGTCCGCCTCGACGGCCAGCAGGTCCCGCACCGCGTTGAACAGGGTGCGTGCGGTCTGGGTCGGGGTGGGCAGGGTGCGCCTGCGGGTGATGATGCGGAAGTCGGTACGGCGCAGCTTGAGGCTGGCGACCCGGCCGGTGATGCCTTCCTTGCGCAGCTGCCGCGCGACCTTCTCGCAGAGCGGCCAGAGGATATCCTCCAGCGCCTGGCGATCGGCGATGTCGGTGTTGAAAGTGGTTTCGGCGCTGATCGTCTTGCGGCCCTCGCCCGGATTGACCAGCCGCGCGTCCTGACCGTTGGCCAGCCGGTGCAGCGCCATGCCGTGGCTGCCGAACTGCTCGGCGAGGTCCTTGAGATCGGCGCGGGCCAGATCGCCGACGAGGCGGTAGCCGGCTCGCTCGAGCGAGGCGGCGAGAACCGGACCGACGCCCGGCAGGATGCTGACCGGCCGGGAGGCCAGCCTGGCGGGGGCTTCGGAACCCAGGACGGAGAAGCCGCGCGGCTTGTCCAGTTCGGAGGCGACCTTGGCCAGGAACTTGTTGGGCGCGAGTCCGATGGACACGGTCAGGCCGATCTCGGCCTCGATACGCGCCTGCAGGCGGGCGAGAGTCATGGCCGGGGCCATGCCGTGCAGGCGCTCGGTTCCCGAAAGGTCGATCCAGGCCTCGTCGAGCGAGAGCGGCTGCACCAGCGGCGTCAGGTCCCGGATCATGGACATGATCCTTTGGCTCTCGGCCTTGTAGCGAGCGAAATCCGGTTTGAGGACAACGGCTTGCGGGCAGAGCTTGCGCGCCTTGAACATCGGCATCGCCGACCGCACGCCGCTCATCCGCGCTATGTAGCAGCAGGTCGAGACCACGCCGCGGACCCCGCCGCCGACGATGACCGGCACGTCGCGCAGTTCCGGCCGGTCCCGCTTTTCGACCGAGGCGTAGAAGGCGTCGCAGTCCATATGGGCGATGGACAGGTTGGTCAGTTCGTCATGCGCCAGCACGCGCGGCGACCCGCAGCCGGCGCAGCGGCGCGGCGCGTCGTCGAATGTCCGGAAACAGTCGCGGCAGAGGGCCTTCATCGGCCGGCAGCTTACGCCGCCGTCAGTCCAGCGGCCACAGCCAGGCGGCTCCGCGCACACCGGAAGAATCGCCGTGGACCGCCTTGCGGATCGGGGTCTCGAAGACGTCCGAAAAGACGTGCTTTGCGATCGCAGCCGGTAACTGCCGGTAGATCTCGTCGGTGTTGGACATGCCCCCACCGAGAACGATGACGTCCGGATCGACAATGTCGCAAACCACGGCCAGCGCCCGACCCAGGCGATCAATGTAGCGGTCCAGCGCCGCCAGGGCCTGCTGGTCGCCCACACGGGCGACGGCGACGATGGCCTTGCCATCGAGATCCGTGCGGCCGGTGTCCCGGCGAAAATCCTCGACGAAGGCGGAGCCGGCGATCCATGTTTCGAGGCAGTTGGTCCGTCCGCACCAGCACCGGTGCGCCATGTGCTCGGCGTCGCTGGGCCAGGGCAGGGGGATATGCCCCCATTCGCCGGCGATGGCGTTCAGGCCTTCGCGCTCGCGGCCGTTGATCGCGAGCCCGCCGCCGCAGCCGGTTCCAAGGATGGCGCCGAAGGCGACTTCGGCCCCCGCCGCTGCGCCGTCGGCGGCCTCGGACATGATGAAGCAGTTGGCGTCGTTCCTGAGCCGGACCGGGCGGCCGAGAATGCGCTCCAGATCCTGGCCGAAGGGTTTGCCGTTGATCCAGGTGCTGTTGCCGTTGCGGATCAGACCCGTCTTCGGCGAGATCGAGCCCGGTATGCCCATGCCGATGCGCGCCACGCTCGCGCCCGCCTCTGCCTCGGCGGCCTCGACAACGTCGCGAACTGTCTGCAGCGCCGCCTCGTACTCACCCGGGTTGGGCTGCCGCACGCGGGCGACGAACGCGCCCGACGCATCGAGGGCGGCCGCCTCGATCTTGGTGCCGCCGAAATCCACGCCGATCCTGATCATGGGCCGATAACGCCTCAAACGCGGCGATGGACGCCAGCCCTTTCTTTCGCGCCGCTTGCCTGACCAAGCGTCAGCGCCTCTAGTCAGGCAAGAACACCCACGGAGGTATCGTCATGGGCCAGGGTCCCCTGTCCGGTCTGAAGGTCATCGAGTTCGCCGGCATCGGGCCGGGGCCGTTCTGCGGCATGCTGCTGTCAGACCTGGGCGCCGACGTCGTCCGCATCGACCGAAAGGGCTCCGGGCGCTCGTCCCCGGCGGATGTGACCAGCCGCGGCCGCCGTTCGGTCGCGCTGGACCTCAAGCAACCGGCAGCTGTTGAAACCTGCCTGAAGCTGATGGAATCGGCTGACGCGATCATCGAGGGCTTTCGCCCCGGGGTCATGGAGCGGCTGGGCCTGGGCCCGGAGGTGGCGCTGAAGCGCAATCCCAAGCTCGTGTTCGGCCGCATGACCGGCTGGGGCCAGACCGGCCCCTACGCCAACGCCGCCGGCCACGACATGAACTACATCGCCATCACCGGCGCGCTTCACGCCATCGGCACCGAGGACAAGCCGGTTCCGCCCCTGAACCTCGTCGGCGATTTCGGCGGCGGCGCGCTCTATCTCGCGTTCGGCCTGCTGGCCGGCGTGATCAACGCCCGTGCGACGGGGCAGGGCCAGGTCATCGACTGCGCCATGAGCGACGGGGCGGCATCGCTGATGGCCATGTTCTACGGCTTCAAGGGCGCCGGGATGTGGAAGGACGAACGGCGCGCCAACCTGCTCGACGGCGGCGCGCACTTCTACGACACTTACCAGTGCTCGGACGGCAAGTGGATCTCGATCGGCTCTATCGAGCCGCAGTTCTACGCCCTGTTGCTGGAGAAGACGGGGATCACCGATCCGGCCTTCCAGGCGCAGATGGACAGGTCGGCCTGGCCGGACCTGAAAGCCAAGCTGGCCGACGTGATCCGCACCAAGACTCAGGCGGAGTGGTGCGCCCTGATGGACGCGACGGACGTCTGCTTCGCGCCGATCCTTACCCTCGACGAGGCGCCCAGCCATCCGCACAACGCTGCGCGCGAGACCTTCGTGACCATCGAGGGCGTGGTTCAGCCCGCGCCGGCGCCGCGCTTCTCGGCAACGCCCGGGAAGGTGCAGGGCCCGCCGCCGAAGATCGGCGCGCACAACGAGGCGGCGCTCAGCGACTGGGGCTTCAGCAGCGCCGAGATCGAGTCGCTCAAGGCCGGCGGCGCCATCTGAGGCGGGTGCAGACCCGGGGCCGTTTCGTTCAGCCCCGGTTCAGCCAGCGAGTCGCACATTCGAGACCGTGACGGGGCGCCGTGCTCTCCCGTCCCTCGAAAACGGCGCCCCGGCCACGCAGGAAGAAGGCAAGGTCATCCTGTAGGCGCGCCGGTTCTCACAGAACCGGCGCGCTGTCCTTGTGGGCGACCGTCTTTGGTTGCGCCGAAGGCGGTCTGCGGGCAGGTTCCGCCCATGTCGGAACCCCGGGCCACCCGCGCCAGCCTTGCTTCTCGCTGGCGCGACCTTGATCCCATCCACATCGCACGGACCACGGTGGCGGTCGCCGGCCGGTCGCTGTCGCGCCTCTGGGGGCGGGACGTGATGCTCTATGTGGGCGGCGTATCCTTCTGGGTGATGCTGGCGGCCTTTCCGGCCATCGCCATCGGCATGGGGATCTTCGGTCTGCTGGCCGATCCGGACCAGATCGCGCGGCGCGCGGACGCCCTGACCCGCGTCATGCCCCCGGGAGCCCAGGCCCTGTTCGAGCATGAGCTGGTCAGGCTTTCGCACGCACCGCTGCAGGCGGTTTCGGCCCAGAGCGCGCTGGCGCTCATCATCGGCGGCTATGCGGCGCATCGCGGGTTCAAGGCGCTGCTCGCGGGCCTCTCCTTTATTCATGACGAGGAGAATCAGCGCGGCTTCTTCGGCTTCAACTTCATGGCGCTGATCGTGCTGATCTGCGCCTTCGTCATGATGGGCGTGGTCTCGGCCATGTTTCTGATGTTGCGGCTGATGGGCGCCGCCCTGAACCTCAAGCCTCTTGCCGGCGCGCCCTGGCTGTACAGCGAATGGACCTGGACCAGCATCGGCACCACACTGGCGATGACGCTGATCTATCGCTACGCCATGAGCCGGGAGCCGGTGGCCTGGCGCGCCTCGATCATCGGTGGAGCCGCCGCAGCGGCCCTGGCCGTCGGCGCCAGCTGGGCCAGCGCCTTCTATGTCGAACAGATCGCCCACCTCGGGGCGACCTATGGCTCGGTCTCGGCGGTGGTGGTGTTTCTCATCTGGCTGAGCTGGAACGTGAACGCCGTCTTCCTGGGGGGCGCGATCGCCACCGAAGTGGAGCTGGTGCTGGCCCAGCCGTCGCTGAACTTCGACGACGCGCCCGTGGTGACCGCGAGTTCAGCCCTTGCGGATCAGGAAGCTGACCGCTCCATCCGCTTCTGACTGGTCTTCCAGGGCGTGGCCGGCCTGACTGGCGAAGTGCGGCACGTCGATCCGGGCCATCGGATCATCGGCGATGAGGCGAACCGAGGCGCCGCTTTCGACCCCCTCGAGCGCGCGACGCAGCTTCAGCGTCGGCACCGGGCAGCGGTGTCCGCGCGCATCGATCGTCAGGGCAGGGGCGTCGGGGGCCATGGCAGACCGATAGCGCCGTGTGCGCGGCGCCGCCAGAGCCAGGCGCGCACGATAGCCCGACGACCGGCGGTTCAATCGTGCTCTGGACGCAGGCATTGAGAGCCTGATTCAGAGTTTCAGATGGTTCCATCTGAACCCATCAGGCTCTAGGGTCCGGCCCTTCGCGTGTCGCGCAATCTGCCTGGGGGCGTCATGTTTCGACGGCTAATCGCCATTCTCGCCGGCCTTTCCGTGGCTGTTTCGGCCGTACCGGTTCAGGCCCAGTCGGCGAAGGCGGCCAAGCCGGCCGCCAAATGGGACGTCAACAATCCCCCCGGGCCGACCAAGGACGTGGTGATCGACACCCGGACCGGCACCTGGCTCAGCCTCGATGTCAGCCCAGACGGCAAGGACATCGTCTTCGACATGCTGGGCGATCTCTACATCATCCCGGCGGGCGGCGGCGAAGCCCGCGCCCTGACCAGCGGCGTCGCCTGGGACATGCAGCCGAAGTTCTCGCCCAACGGTCGCTGGATCGCGTTCACCAGCGATCGCGGCGGCGGCGACAACATCTGGATCATCGACCGCGACGGCTCCAATCCGCGGCAGGTCTCGAAGGAGACCTTCCGCCTGCTGAACTCGCCCTCCTGGACGCCCGACAGCGAGTACATCGTCGCCCGCAAGCACTTCACCTCGGCCCGTTCGCTCGGCGCCGGCGAGATGTGGCTCTATCACCGCTCGGGTGGCGACGGCGTGCAGCTGACCAAGAAGCGCACCGACCAGAAGGACAGCGGCGAGCCGGCCTTCTCGCCCGACGGCCGCTATCTCTACTACAGCGACGACGCCACGCCGGGCGGGGTGTTCCAGTACAGCAAGGACCCCAACACCCAGATCTATGTGATCCAGCGTCTCGACCGGCAGACCGGAGAGACCCAGGCCCTGGTCACCGGACCCGGCGGCTCGATCCGGCCGACACCGTCGCCGGACGGCAAGTCCTTGGCCTTCGTACGGCGCGTTCGCTACAAGACCGTGCTCTATGTGCGCGACCTGGAGAGCGGGCTGGAAACGCCGCTCTACGACGAGCTGGATCGCGACATGCAGGAGACCTGGGCGATCCACGGCGTCTATCCGTCGATGGCCTGGACCCCCGACAACAAGGCGGTGGTGTTCTGGGCCAAGGGCCGCTTCTGGCGCATCGATGTGGCCACCAGGGCGGTCAGCGAGATTCCCTTCCATGTGAAGACGACCCGCCGCATCCAGACGACGGTGCGGGCCAAGGTCGAGGTGGCGCCCAAGACCTTCGACGTGAAGATGGTCCGCTGGGCCGAGGTTTCGCCGGCCGGCGATCGCGTGGTCTTCGAGGCGCTCGGCAAGCTCTGGGTGCGTGACCTCAAGGGGGGCGAGCCCCGCCGCCTGACCAGCCAGGAGGACCATTTCGAGCTCTATCCGGCCTGGTCGCGTGATGGCTCCCAGATCGTCTACACGACCTGGAACGACGAGACCTTCGGATCGATCCGCGTCGCGCCCGCGCAGGGCGGCGAAGGCCGGGTGGTCAGCCAGAAGCCGGGCAACTACGTCGAGCCGAACTTCTCGCCGGATGGCCGGACCATCGCCTACAGGACGGTCTCGGACGGCTATCTCCGCTCGGCGCTGTGGTCGGTCGATCCCGGCATCTATGCCGTGCCGGCGGCAGGCGGCCAGCCGCGGCTGGTGACCCGCAACGGCGTGCTCCCCCAGTTCGGCGCCGCGTCCGACCGCGTCTTCGTCATGACCTTCGAGGCCGAGGGCAAGCGGGCGCTGAAGTCGATGCGGCTCGACGGCGGGGGCGAGGAGCGCACCCACCTGATCACCGCAAACGCGGCCGAATTCGCCGTGGCGCCGGACGAGCGTTACGTCGCCTGGACCGAGCGGTTCAACGCCTACATCATGCCCTTCACCCTGACCGGCAAGGCGGTCGAGGTCGGCCCGGACAGCAAGGCGATGCCGGTCAGCCGCGTCACCCGCGACGCCGGCGAATGGCTCCACTGGTCGGGCGACGGCAAGCGGCTCTGGTGGTCGCTGGGACCGGAGGTGTTCTCGCGGGACCTGAAGGACGCCTTCAGCTTCGTCGACGGCGCGCCGAAGGAACTGCCCAAGGCGCCGACCCAGGGCATCCGGATCGGGTTCTCGAAGGCCTATGACGCGCCGCAGGGGCGTATCGCCTTCACCGGCGCGCGCATCATCACCATGAAGGGCGACGAGGTGATCGAGGATGGCGTCATCGTCATCAACGGCAACCGGATCGAAGCGGTCGGCTCCCGCGCCGCAACCGCCGTTCCGGCCGACGCCAAGGTGATCGACGCGACCGGCAAGACCATCATCCCCGGCCTGATCGATGCGCACTGGCATGGTTCGATGGGCTCCGACGAGATCATCCCGCAGCAGAGCTGGATCAACTACGCCTCGCTGGCGTTCGGGGTTACGACGATCCACGACCCGTCCAACGACACCAGCGAGATCTTCTCGCACTCGGAGCTGGCCAAGGCCGGCGAGGTGGTGGCGCCGCGGATCTTCTCGACCGGCACGATTCTCTACGGGGCGACGACCGCCTTCACGGCCCGGATCGAGAGCCCGGAGGACGCCGTGTCTCAGCTGCGGCGGATGAAGGCGGTCGGCGCCTTCAGCGTGAAGAGCTACAACCAGCCTCGCCGCGACCAGCGCCAGCAGGTCATCGAGGCGGCCCGCCAGCTGGACATGACGGTGGTGCCGGAAGGCGGATCGCTGTTCCAGCACAACATGACGATGATCATCGACGGGCACACCACGGTCGAGCATTCGATCCCGGTCGCGGCCATCTACGACGACGTCAAGCAGCTGTGGGCCGCCTCGGGCACGGCCTATACGCCGACGCTCGTCGTCGCCTACGGCGGCAGCTGGGGCGAGAACTACTGGTATGAGGAATCCGACGTCTGGGCGCACCCGATCCTGTCCAAGTGGGTTCCGCGCCGCGTGCTCGACGCCCGCTCGCGCCGCCCCTTCAAGCACCCGAAGGAAGAGCTGAACCACATCGAGATCGCCAGGGTCGCCCGCGAGCTCAACGACGTGGGAGTGTCGGTCCAGATCGGCGCCCACGGGCAGCGCGAGGGCCTGGGGTCTCACTGGGAGCTGTGGATGATGGTCCAGGGCGGCATGAGCCCGCTGCAGGCGCTGCGGACCGGCACGATCAATCCGGCTCGCGCGCTGGGGATGGACAGGGACCTGGGATCGCTGGAGCCCGGCAAGCTGGCCGACCTGGTGATCCTCGACTCCAACCCGCTGGACAACATCCGCAACACTACCTCGATCCGCTTCGTGGTGCTCAACGGACGGGTCTACGACACCGACATGAACGAGGTCGGCACGCGCCAGAGGGCCCGCAAGCCTTTCTGGTTCGAACAGGCCGGCGGCGAAACCTGGGGCGGAGCGGCCGAAGCCGCGGGACACGGACACGACCATGACTGATCGCGCCTTCGAGGTCGTCGACAACGCCGACGGCGGCCGGTTCGAGGTCCACCTCGACGGCGAGGTGGCCTTCGCCGAGTATCGGCTGCTGGCCAGCGGCATCCTGTTTCCGCACACGGTCGTGCCGCCGGCCTTCGAGGGCAGGGGCGTTGGCGGGGCGCTGGTGCGCCATGCGATGGCCTATGCGCGCGAGCGGGACCTGAAGGTTATCCCGGTCTGCACATTCTTCGCCGGCTACATCGCCAAGCATCCGGAGTTCCACAACCTGGTGCACCCGGACTACCGCAAGGCGCTCGGCATCGCCTGACGGTAGCGTTAGCGCCGACGCCTGCGCTTGCTGCTCTTGCCGGTGCGGCCGTGCAGGGCGGCCGTGACGAACAGGGCGGCGACGAAGACGAGGCCTGCGACCAGGCCGATGACGGCGAGGGTGGTCAGGAAGCCGTTCATCTCGCCTCCTCAGGCCGTGTTCAGCTTGGGCACGCGCAGCAGCACCGACACGAGCTCGGCCTGGCGAGAGGTCCCGGTCTTGCGCAACAGGGCGCGCAGCTGCACGCGCAGGGTATTCACCGACACCCTGCGCAGGGTGGCGATCTCGGTGATGGTGAGTCCGTCAGCCAGTCCGACGGCCAGGTCCGCTTCCGCCGGCGTGAGGCCGAACAGGCGGGTCAGGTCGGCGACGCGCTGGCTGCTCACGCCTTCAGGCTGGCTTCCGACGACCAGCACCTGAGTGACGCCGCCGCGCAGGATCGGCGAGAAGCTGAAGACCTGCGCCTGGCCGTTCGCCCGACTCTTCGGGGCCAAAACGGTCATGGCGCCGTCGTTGACGCGATGGACAGCGGCCTGGATGGCCACCGCGATCTGGTCGGCAAGGGCCGGCTGGAGGCCGCTCAGCTGGCCGTTCCTCACGGCGAGCGCTTCGCCCCGGCGCAGCAGCATCGTGGCCGAGCGGTTCTCGTAGAGAATGCGGCCGGACTGATCGAGCCGCAGGATCGGCGCAGCGAGCGAGTCCAGCGCGGCTTCCGAGAAGAGGCTGTTCTGTCCCGCCTGGTCGAGACGGTCGCGGAGCAGCATGACCCGGCGAAGGTGCGGCAGAATGCGGTTGGCCTTGCGCAGGTCGACTTCCGAGAAGGCTTCGCCGGCGGGACGACCGACACCGATAATGTAGCGGGTGGCGCCGATGCGGAAGGCGCCCGTCAGGCAGTGCTCCGGCTCGACGTCGTGCGGCCTCAGCAGGTCCTGGTACAGCGGCGTCGCACGCCAGGTTTCACGGTCGACATAGGTGCTGGCGTCGATGAACTGGTCTGGCGCATCGGGCCGGCGCGTCCACCAGAGGTCGCCCGAGCGATAGTAGTCCGAATAGCCGTCAGGCAGATGCGGCAGGGCGTAGTTGGCGACGACGCGGACCTCGCTGCCATCGCCTTCGCCCGCGATCGCGACCCAGCGGCCGCCGAGCGTCAGACCGGCGATCCGGCCCAACTCATCATGATCGCAGCCATCCCCCAGGGCGTCGTACAGACGCGCCCAGCACTCGAAGTCTTCAGCCACGTTTCCCCCTTGCGGCGACAGACGTCGACCGCTCTCCCCAACCCCCAGATCAGATCGTTTCCGGCGAAGCTGCTCCCCCACAGAGCCATGCGCCGCCGCCGCCGGATATCCCCGGACTGGGGCATACAAAGTTCCGGCACGCCCAATGTCAAGTCAGAATGAATATCCGTGTAACCCAAATCTGGGTGGCCACTGGGCACATCAGGGCGTACCGGCGCGTAAGGTGTAAACGCGTAATTCGGATGAAGTACGTGGAAAAGCCGAATTGCCCGATGATTAAAAGATGGTTGCTATGACGCCGCTCCGGTTGCGTGAGATTGTAGGGGGAAGGGAGCGTCTAGCGAATAGGTAGAGCGATTTACAGTTTTGCGCCTGTCATTTGACTTGCGCTCAACCCGGACTGCGGGGGTCCGGGCTTGTGATCATCTGCCAATACGCCAACCGGCCGGTCGGCCGGACGCTTCATCGTACCCGTTGCTCGCCTTCCGGGGCCGCCGATGACCAAGGCGGTCGCGGCGCCTGTATTGGCTGAACGAAGGCACACGATCATGGCGAACATCATCGGCACCCCGGGCGACGACAACCCGCTCACCGGCACCAACGGCAAGGACCGGATCGAAGGCGGCGACGGCAACGACGTCATCAACGGCAGCGGCGGTATCGATCAGCTGTTCGGCGACGCCGGCGATGACATCCTGAATGGCGGCCTCGGCAATGACCGCCTGGTGGGCGGCGCGGGCACCGACACCGCTGTGTTCGCGGCCTCGGCCCAGGCGGCCTCGACGGGCGCGGCCCCGGTCGCGAGCTTCGTCGGCACCAACCTGCAGATCGACGCGGGCGCTGAGGGCATCGACGTCCTCAGCCTGGTCGAGCAGGTCAGCTTCAACGGCATGGTGTTCCAGGTCGACACCCCCAGCCTCAATGTCGTGGCCAATCTCGGCGCCGACACCAACAGCATGAACGAGGACGGCGGCCCCATCGCCGGCAACGTGCTGGCCAACGACTATGACCTCGACTCCCTCCTGCAGGTCACCGGTGTTTCGCACGGGTCCAGCGTCGGTGCGCTGGGCTCGCCGCTGCAGGGCGACCACGGCGTCCTGACGCTGAACGCCAATGGTACGTACACCTACGAAGCCGATCCGGACGCCGCGGGCGTCGACACCTTCACCTACAGCGTGGTCGACGGCGGCGTCACCCGGACGGTGACCCTGACCATCACGGTCAACCCGGAGAACGACGCGCCTGTCGCCGACGACAGCAGCAACTCCGGCGATGAGGACACCGATATCGTCGGGACCGTCACCGCGACGGACGTCGATGGCCCCGACGTGACCTATTCGCTCGACACCGGTCCGAGCAACGGTTCGGTCGTGGTCAATGCGGACGGCACCTACACCTACACGCCGGACGCGGACTTCTACGGGACCGACAGCTTTACCTTCACGGCCAGCGACGGCTCGCTGTCCGACACCGGCACGGTGACCCTGACGGTCAACCCTGTGTCCGACGTGATCATCGTCGGCGCCGGCGGCTTCGCCACCATCCAGGAGGCGGTCGACGCGGCCGAGGATGGCGACACGATCATGATCGAGGCGGGGACCTACCGCGAGCAGGTCATCGTCGATGGCAAGTCGATCTCGATCATCGCCGCCGACGGCGCGGTGCTCGAGGCCCCCGACCATGGCGACATCGTCAGCGCGGGCGGCCGGTTCTCGATCCTGACGGCGATGAACGGCGCCAACCTGACGGTCGAGAACCTGACCATCGACGGCCGCAGCCAGGGCGACGGGTTCGAGACCCAGACCTTCGCCGGCGTGGCCTTCCTCGATTCCGACGGCAGCTTCACCGGCGGGACGATCACCAATTTCGTCGACTCCAGCTTCAATGGAGCCCAGCACGGCTATGGCGTGATCATCCGCAGCACCGGCGGCGCCCATACGGTCGAGATCTCCGACACGGTCATCGACAACTTCCAGAAGAACGGCATCGACGCCCGCGGCGCCGGCCTGGTCGTCAATCTCAGCGGCAACACCATCACCGGCCAGGGCCTCACCACCCTGAACGCGCAGAACGGCATCGCTCTGGTCAGCGGCGTCACCGGCGTGGTCGATGGCAACACCATCTCGGGCATCGGCTATGACGGCGGCTCGACCGCGGTCGGCGTGTTGCTGCACACCGGCGTGCATGGCGTCACCGTCACCGACAACACCATCACGATGGCCGGCGAAGGCTCGGGCATCCATCTGGTCAGCAGCGATGCCGGCACCATCACTGGCAACAGCGTTTCCGACGCGATCTCCGGGATCGCCCAGGAGGGAACCTTCACCGTCGAGGTCACGACGGCCGAGGACAACAGCTACAGCAACGTCGAGTACCAGCTCGACCTGTTCCCGAACACCGGCGACGCCACCCCGCGTGACTTCGAAGGGACCACCGGCGACGACTATCTCGGCGGCGGAGCCGGCGAGGACACCCTGGACGGCGGCGAAGGCAATGACGAGCTGGCCGGCTTCGGCGGCGCTGACACCATCAACGGCGGCGCCGGGGATGACCTGATCGACGGCGGTTCGGGCGATGACGTCCTGACCGGCGGTGAGGGCAGCGATACCATCACCGGCGGCGACGGGGTCGATACGGCGGTCGTGGCCGGCGATGCGACGATCGAGCTGGTCGGCGGCGCCTGGCAGGTGACCTCCGACGACGGCGTCGACACGGTCGCGGTGGAGCAGGTCCAGGACGACGGCGGGACTGTCCTGCTGGTCGGGGCCGGCGGCTTCGCCACCATCCAGGAAGCCATCGATGCAGCCTCCGCCGGCGACACCATCCTGATCGCCGAGGGGACCTACTCGGAGAACGTCCTGGTCAACAAGGACGGCCTGACCATCACCGGCGTCGGCAATGTGGTCCTGGAAGGGACGTTCAAGACCGACAACGGCATCGTCGGCGACGTCAACACCCACCTGGAGACGGCGGTCGCCTACGACGGCGGCGCGGGCGCGGCGTTTAGCGTCAGCGGCAGCAACGTCACCTTCAACAACATCGACATCTCCAGCTTCCACACCGGGGTGCTGATCAACGGCGACATCACCGGGCTGACGCTCAATGACGTCAACGTCTCCGACGGCATCTTCGGCCTGACCAAGGAGCTGGACAACGCCTCGGTCGATGGCCTGACCATCAACGACGGCAGCTTCACCCACCTGCATATCGGCGTGGACCTGTCGAAGAACCCGGCCATCTCGGGCAATGACGCGATCAATGTCCTGATCGACGGCACGCACTTCGAGGACATCACGGCCAAGGGCTTCTACGCCGAGACCCTGACCAACGGTCACCTGACCAACTTCACCATGACCAACGTCGGCTACTTCGGCGGCACGCCCTCGTTCGGGGCGTTCGCCGGGGCCGGGGTCGAGATCAACCTGAAGACCGGGTCCTACTCGGGCATCGAGATCGACAACTTCGTCATGACGAACGTCGGCCAGTCGATGCGCTTCGGCCAGCCGCACGACAACGCCGCGGCCATCTCGATCAAGCCGCGTGACGACAGCGGGGCCTACACCCCGGTGGAAATCACCGACGCGGTCAGCATCCATGACGGCGTCATCGACGGCACCTCGACGGGCATCCGCACGGGCGAGAGCGGCAAGGTCAATGCGACCGGCGATCTCGACATCGACAACGTGGTGATCACGAACGCCTACAACGACGCCCAGAACGGCGACCTGGAGAACCGCTCCGAGGCCGAGATCAACCTGACCGGCACCGACGGCGACGACACCTATGTGGTCAGCCCGCAATCGGTCGGCGAGATCACCATCAACGGCGGCGACGGCGCTGACACCCTGACGGGCAACGGCTCCGGCGACCTGACGTTCAACGGCGAGGGCGGCGACGATGTCCTGACCGGCGGATCGGGCGATGATGTCCTGACCGGCGGCGAGGGCAGCGATACCATCACCGGCGGCGACGGGGTCGATACGGCGGTCGTGGCCGGCGATGCGACGATCGAGCTGGTCGGCGGCGCCTGGCAGGTGACCTCCGACGACGGCGTCGACACGGTCGCGGTGGAGCAGGTCCAGGACGACGGCGGGACTGTCCTGCTGGTCGGGGCCGGCGGCTTCGCCACCATCCAGGAAGCCATCGATGCAGCCTCCGCCGGCGACACCATCCTGATCGCCGAGGGGACCTACTCGGAGAACGTCCTGGTCAACAAGGACGGCCTGACCATCACCGGCGTCGGCAATGTGGTCCTGGAAGGGACGTTCAAGACCGACAACGGCATCGTCGGCGACGTCAACACCCACCTGGAGACGGCGGTCGCCTACGACGGCGGCGCGGGCGCGGCGTTTAGCGTCAGCGGCAGCAACGTCACCTTCAACAACATCGACATCTCCAGCTTCCACACCGGGGTGCTGATCAACGGCGACATCACCGGGCTGACGCTCAATGACGTCAACGTCTCCGACGGCATCTTCGGCCTGACCAAGGAGCTGGACAACGCCTCGGTCGATGGCCTGACCATCAACGACGGCAGCTTCACCCACCTGCATATCGGCGTGGACCTGTCGAAGAACCCGGCCATCTCGGGCAATGACGCGATCAATGTCCTGATCGACGGCACGCACTTCGAGGACATCACGGCCAAGGGCTTCTACGCCGAGACCCTGACCAACGGTCACCTGACCAACTTCACCATGACCAACGTCGGCTACTTCGGCGGCACGCCCTCGTTCGGGGCGTTCGCCGGGGCCGGGGTCGAGATCAACCTGAAGACCGGGTCCTACTCGGGCATCGAGATCGACAACTTCGTCATGACGAACGTCGGCCAGTCGATGCGCTTCGGCCAGCCGCACGACAACGCCGCGGCCATCTCGATCAAGCCGCGTGACGACAGCGGGGCCTATACCCCGGTGGAGATCACCGACGCGGTCAGCATCCATGACGGCGTCATCGACGGCACCTCGACGGGCATCCGCACCGGCGAGAGCGGCCGGGTCAACGCCACGGGCGACCTCGACATCGACAACGTGGTGATCACGAACGCCTACAATGACGCCCAGAACGGCGACCTGGAGAACCGCTCCGAGGCCGAGATCAACCTGACCGGCACCGACAGCGACGACACCTATGTGGTCAGCCCCCAATCGGTCGGCGAGATCACCATCAACGGCGGCGACGGCGCTGACACCCTGACGGGCAACGGCACGGGCGACCTGACGTTCAACGGCGAGGGCGGCGACGATGTCCTGACCGGCGGTTCGGGCGATGACGTCCTGACCGGCGGCGAGGGCAGCGACACGATCACCGGCGGGGACGGGGTCGATACGGCGGTCGTGGCCGGCGATGCGACGATCGAGCTGGTCGGCGGCGCCTGGCAGGTGACCTCCGACGACGGCGTCGACACGGTCGCGGTCGAGCAGGTCCAGGACGATGGCGGGACTGTCCTGCTGGTCGGGGCCGGCGGCTTCGCCACCATCCAGGACGCCATCAACGCGGCCTCCGCCGGCGACACCATCTATGTCGCCGAAGGAACCTACGCCGAGAACCTGGTCGTCAATGGAAAGCCGCTGAACTTCGTGGCGGTCGGCGAGGTCGTGATCGACGCCGCAGCAGTCGGCACCACGGTGCTGGTCACCGGCGACTTCGGCGGGGGAGACCTCAGCTTCGACGGCTTCACCATCACCGGCTCGACGGGCGGCATCATCACCGGCGGCATGTACGTCAACGCCACCGGCATCGGTGACATGACGCTCGACAACTGCACCTTCGAGGACAACGCCTACGCCGGCTTCTATATCTACAATGCCGGCATCGAGAACCTGCTGATCGAGGACAGCGTCTTCGACGACAACGGCGAGACGGGTCTTAACAGCGGCGGTCACATCAAGCTGATGGGCCTGACGGGCAACGCCAACCTCCGGGAACTGACCCTCAGCGGCGCTCCGGACGGCACGGGCGGCATCAACGCCGCGGGTCGCCCCGACTACGGCATCGAGATCCACGGTATCGAGAATATCGAGCTGACCGGGGGCGCAGACACAGCCCCGATCGGGAACGTCGTGATCGAGAACGTCACGATCACGGGCGAATTCCACAAGTCGGCCTTCGCCATCAACAACTACCAGAACCTCGACGGGCTCTCGATCACCAACCTCGACCTGTCGACGGCCTCGGCTGACTGGAACATCGAAACCACCTCGGTGCTCAATGTCGATGGCATCCGCGAGAGCTACGACGCCTCGGCCTGGGACATCAGCCTGCCTGACCAGGTTCGCGCCACCAGCCTGCGCGGCGAGCACGGGACGGAAAGCCCGGCCGACCAGACGATCACCGGCACCTCGTCCGATGACCAGATCTGGGGCAATGGCGGGGCCGACCTGATTATCGGCGGCGCCGGCGACGACGTCATCGATGGCCAGGCCGACAGTGACACCGTCGTCATCACCGGTCTGTCGACCGACGCGACGGGCGTGCAGGCCGGCGCTGTCCTGACGGTGACCTCGGCAGACGGTGTCGACACCCTGACCAACATCGAGGCGATCCAGTTCGACGATCGCACCATCAGCGTCAACAACGGCAACGCCGTTGTCGTCGATGAACTCGAAGAGGTCAGCGTCAACGAGAACGCGGTCGTTAACGGCAACGTGCTCGGCAACGCCTTCGACCTGGACGCCGACACCCTGACCGTCACGGCGCTGCTGGATCCCAACAACGATCCGGTCGCCGCCAATGGTTCGGGCGCCTTCCTGGTCATGGGCGCCCATGGCTTCCTGCTCCTGCAGGCCAATGGCGCCTTCAGCTACACGGCCACCGATGACAGCCTCAACCCGGGCGATGTCGTCACCGAGACCTTCACCTACACGGTGAGCGACGGGGCCGATGAAGCGGTCCAGACACTGACGGTCACCGTCAACGGCCAGGCCGAGGCCATGGTCGGCACCAACGGCGTCGACAGCCTCTCCGGCTCTGAAGGGGACGACTTCATCTTCGGCCTCGGCGGCAACGACACGCTGCAGGGCCTCGGCGGGGACGATGTCATCTACGGCGGCGCCGGAAACGACGTCATCGTTGGTGGAGCCGGCGACGACGAGATGATCGGCGAAGGCGGCAACGACAGCTACAATGTCGACAGCGTCGGCGATGTGGTGATCGAGGAAGCCGGCGGCGGCACCGATACGGTCAGCGCCAGCATCGACTACGTGCTCGGTGAAAACCTGGAGAATCTGCGCCTGCTCGGCTCGGACGATCTGGACGGAACCGGCAACGCCGCCAACAACTCGCTCTACGGCAACACCGGGGCCAACACGCTTTCGGGCATGGACGGCAACGACAACCTGCGGGGCGGCGATGGCAACGATGTCCTCATCGGCGGCCGTGGCAACGACAACCTCTATGGCGAGGCCGGTGGCGATCTCTTCGTCTTCCTGAACGAGTCGATCAAGACCAGCGGGACCCGGGATATCGACCAGGTGCGTGACTTCAACCACCTGGACGGCGACCGGATCGATCTGTCGGCCATCGACGCCGACATCACGACCGACGGGGACCAGGCCTTCACCTTCGTCGGCGCCTTCTCCGGCGTGGCAGGTCAGGCGTTGATGATCCTCGCGGCCGGCCAGACCCTGGTCCGGCTCGACGTCAACGGCGACGGGCAGCACGACCTGCAGATCCAGCTGCTGGGCGACCACACCTCCGCCCCGGTTCTCACCGGTTCCGAAGACCCCAGCGAGGGCGGCTGGATCCTTTAGGAAACCGGCACGTCTGCGCCTTTGGGCCGCCCTTCGGGGCGGCCCTTTTTTTGTCGCGCCTTCCCCAACGTCCAGAAAAAGGACGCTTGCGCGACCGTCTCCCGCCGCTACGGTCGCCGCTCAGAGGGCAGGCCCAAACAGGACGGGACACATGAAGACGCGCATCACCGAACTCTTCGGCATCGAGCATCCGATCATCCAGGGCGGCATGCACTACGTCGGCTTCGCCGAGATGGCCGCGGCCGTTTCCAACGCCGGCGGGCTCGGCATCATCACCGGCCTGACGCAGCGCACGCCCGAGGACCTGGCGCGCGAGATCGCCCGCTGCCGCGAGATGACCGACAAGCCGTTCGGCGTGAACCTGACCTTCCTGCCCTCGGTCACCCAACCGGACTATCCGGGCTACGTGAAGGCGATCCTCGACGGCGGCGTGAAGGCGGTCGAGACGGCCGGCAACAATCCGGCCAAATGGCTGCCGCCCCTTCAGGAAGCGGGCGTCAAGGTCATCCACAAATGCACCTCGGTCCGCCACTCGCTGAAGGCCGAGGCCATCGGCTGCGATGCGGTCAGCGTCGACGGCTTCGAATGCGGCGGTCACCCGGGCGAGGATGACGTGCCCAACATGATCCTGCTGCCGCGCGCCGCCGACGAGCTGAAGATCCCCTTCGTCGCTTCCGGCGGCATGGCCGACGCCCGCTCGCTCGTCGCCGCCCTGGCCATGGGCGCCGAAGGCATGAACATGGGCACCCGCTTCATCGCCACCAAGGAAGCGCCGGTGCATGAGAACGTGAAGCTGGCCATCGTGGCCGCCAGCGAGCTGGACACCCGGCTGGTCATGCGCCCGCTGCGCAACACCGAACGGGTGCTGACCAACGTTGCGGTCGAGCGGCTGCTCGAAAAGGAGAAGGCGCTGGGCGCCGACATCAAGTTCGAGGACATCATCGAGGAAGTCGCCGGCGTCTATCCGCGCATCATGAAGGACGGCGAAATGGATGCGGGCGCCTGGTCCTGCGGCATGGTCGCCGGTCTGATCCACGACATTCCGACCGTGAAGGAACTGATCGACCGCATCATGTCCGAGGCCGAGGAGATCATCCGCGGCCGCCTGACCCGCTTTCTCTAGAAACCAGGCCGCCGTTCGCTGTGCGCGGGCGGCGGCCTGACTTGCGTCACGCCGCGATGGCAGCCGCCTCGGCGTCGAATTCGGCCTTCCAGGCCGACAGTTCGGCCAGGTTGTCCTGGTCCCAGGGATGGAAGCCGGGGCGATACCAGGCGAAGTAGGTCCGCCAGCCGGTCCGGAACAGGCCGGGCTTGCCCCACAGATAGCGCTTCACCGCCTTGAGCGCCGCATCCGGCGCGTAGCCGTCGGCCTCGAGCAACTGGGCGGCGTAGCGGCTGATGTTGCGGGTGAAGTGGAAGGTCACCAGACCCATGGTGATGCAGCGGCGCAGGTAGCGGCGCAGGGGCGGCCAGTCCTTGCTGACCGCCAGAAAGACGTCATAGGCCACGGCCTTGTGCTCGGTTTCCTCCATGGCGTGCCAGCGCCACATGCGCTCGATCTCGGGATCGGCGCCGACATAGATTTCCGGATTGGCCATGTGCATCTCGGCCATCATGGCCGTGAAGTGCTCCAGCGCGATGGTCGACATGAGCATGGCCAGCGGCCCGCGCGACCGGGCGAAGGCCACGCGCTCACGAACCCGCGCCTCGATCGCCGCGGCCGGATAACGGTCGCGGTCAATCAGCTGGTTCAGCACATGATGTTCGCGCGAGTGGATGGCCTCCTGGGCGATGAAGCCCCTGACGTCCTCCAGCAGCTTGCCGCTGACCTGCGGCCGGTAGTGGCGGACCGCGTCCATGAACAGCCGCTCGCCATCGGGGAAGGTCAGGGACAGCGCGTTGAACACCGCCGTGCCGACCGGATCGCCGCCCAGCCAGTGGCCCTTGCCCGCTTCGTCCAGCTTGAACCGAATGTCGCGGGGCTGAACCTCGACATTGGCGGGGGTCGACTTGCCGGCGGGGGGCTGGGCGGTCATGGCGCGGTTCCTGGCTTCCGGGTAGGGAAGGGGGGTGTCAGGGCTTATCCCTGCAAGATGGCGTTACCGAGAAAAATGTCAATAGTGACCAAGTCCGCCCAGGCTCGACCCCCACGCGTTCGCCGCACCGCCGAGGATGCGCGGGAGAACATCCTCTCCTCGGCAGAACGCCTCCTCGTCGCGACGGGGCCCCAGGCGCTGAAGCTGGTCGATGTGGCGGCCGAGGCGGGGATCGCCCAGGCCACCGTGCTGCACCACTTCGGGTCGATCGGCGGCGTGCAGGCGGCGCTGATGGAGCGGATGGTCCGCCAGCTGGTCGATCAGATCCTCGAGTCCGGCGCCCTCGATTCCGATCTCGCCGGCCGGGCCCAGACTGGCGCCCGCACCCTGTTCGACGCCTTTGAGTCCCGGGGAGCGGCCCGGCTGGCCGCATGGCTGGAACTGACCGGCGAGTCGCGGCGCCTGACCATGGTCCGCGAAGCCGTCGGCAAGGTGGTCGCCAGCCGCATGGCGCGCGAAGGCGTGGCGCCCGATGCGGCGGAGGACTTCATTCTGATCAGCGTTGTCCTGGCCATGGGCGTCGGACTCTTCGGACCCTCCCTGGCCGAACTCATGGGAAAGGCGCCGGGGCGCACGCGCGAGCTGGCCATCGAACTGCTGCTGGGGCGCGTGGCGGCGATCACCGGGCAGGCCCCGGGCCAGGCCTGAGAAAACGGGCCCCTCGCCAAAGCCGCATCGCATGTTAGCTTCCAGCCAAGACGTCATGGGCGGCCCGATGCAGGCGGCCCGGCAAGGGAGAGCGCATGAAGGGGCCGGCCATTTTCCTCGCCCAGTTCGCGGGCGACGAGGCGCCGTTCAACAGTCTTGAGGCCATCGCCCGCTGGGCGGCGGACCTTGGCTACAAGGGCGTGCAGATTCCGACCTGGGATCGGCGGCTGTTCGATCTGTCACGGGCGGCCGAGAGCGACGCCTATTGCGATGAGGTCAAGGGGACCCTGGCCGCGGCCGGCCTGGAGGTCTCGGAGCTTTCGACCCACATGCAGGGCCAGATGGTCGCGGTCCATCCGGCCTATGACGAGATGTTCGACGCCGCCGCGCCGGCCAGGGTTCGGGGCAATCCCGCGGCTCGCCAGGCCTGGGCCGCTGAACAGGTGCTGTTGGGGGCGAAGGCCTCGCGCCGCATGGGCCTGGACGCCCATGTGACCTTCTCGGGCTCCCTGGCCTGGCCCTACCTCTATCCGTACCCGCAGAGGCCGGCCGGTCTGATCGAGGAGGCCTTCGACGAGCTGGCCCGGCGCTGGCGACCGATCCTGGACGCCTTCGAGGATGCCGGGGTCGACCTCTGCTACGAGATTCATCCGAGCGAGGACCTGTTCGACGGGACGACCGTGGAGATGTTCTGGGACCGGGTGGACCATCACCCGCGCGCCTGCCTGCTCTACGACCCCAGTCACTTCCTGCTGCAGCAGCTCGACTACCTCGAGTACATCGACCTGTACCACGAGCGGATCAGGATGTTTCACGTCAAGGACGCCGAGTTCCGGCCGACGGGCCGCCAGGGCGTCTACAGCGGCTATGCCCCGTGGAAGGAGCGCGCGGGCCGGTTCAGGTCGCTGGGCGACGGCCAGATCGACTTCAAGGCCATCTTCTCCAAGTTCGCCCAGTACGGCTATCAGGGCTGGGCGGTCCTGGAGTGGGAGTGCGCCCTGAAGGACCCAGAGGACGGCGCCCGGGAAGGCGCGATCTTCATCCGGGACCACATGATCCAGGTTACGGGCAAGAGCTTCGACGACTTCCTCGCAACGGACGTGGACGCCGCCGCCAACCGCCGGCTGCTCGGCATCGATCGCTGAGATGCGTCTGGCCTTGGGCATGATCGGCGGCGGGGAGGGCGCCTTCATCGGCGCGGTCCACCGCATGGCCGCGCGGCTGGACGACCGCTGGAGCCTTGTCGCCGGGGCGTTCAGCGGCGACCCCGACCGATCGCGGGCCTTCGGCCGCTCGCTGGGACTGGTCGAGGACCGTTGCTATGGCGACTGGCGGGCCATGGCGCTGGAGGAGGCGGCCCGCTCCGACCGCATCGATGCGGTGGCCATCGTCACGCCCAATCACCTTCACCACGGCCCGGCCCGCGCCTTTCTCGAGGCGGGGATCGCGGTGATCTGCGACAAGCCGCTGACTACCGGCCTGGCCGACGCTCTTGATCTGGCCGCCGTCGCCGAGCGGACCGCGACGCCGTTCGTGCTGACTCATAACTACAGCGGCTATCCGATGGCGCGTCAGATGCGGGCCATGGTGGCGGGCGGCGAGATCGGAGCAGTCCGGATCGTTCAGGCCGAATACGCCCAGGACTGGCTGGCCAGGCCGCTGCTCGGCAACAAACAGGCCGACTGGCGGGGCGACCCGGGTCGGGCCGGGCCAGGCGGCGCCCTGGGCGATATCGCCACCCACGCCTACCATCTGGCGACCTTCGTGGTCGGTGCGCCGGCCGATCAAATCAGCGCCGAGACGTCCCGCTTCGTCCAAGGCCGGTTGCTGGACGACGACGTCCAGGTCCGCCTGCGCTGGGCTAGCGGCGCGCGCGGCCAGCTCTGGGCCAGCCAGGTGGCCGTCGGGGCGAGCAACGGTCTGCGGCTGCGCGTCTATGGGGAGACCGGCGGCCTGGAGTGGTTCCAGGAGGAGCCGGACCTGCTGCGCTACACGTCGATCGGCGAGCCGACGCGACTCCTCAGGCGTGGCGGGCCCGGCCTGTCGCCAGCGGCCCATGCGGCGACCCGCATCCCGGCCGGCCACCCCGAGGGCTATCTGGAGGGTTTCGCACAGATCTATGCCGACGCCGCCGACCTGATCGCCGACCATCGGTCGGGATCGGCGCCACCCGTCTCGACCCGCAACCTGCCCGGTATGGCGGCTGGTCTCGAAGGTGTGCGGTTCATTGAGGCGGCTGTGCGCAGCGCCGCGGATGACGGACGCTGGACCGCCCTGAACGAGGACCCCTTGTGATGCGGCAGAGCTTTGCCTGGTGGTCCTTCACCGCCGGCCGGGACATCGATCCCGCCGGATTGCTTCGTGGCGCTGCGGACGTCGGGATGCAGGGCGTCGAGATGCTGCCCGAACCGCTTTGGCCGATGGCCCGCGATGCAGGCCTTTCGCTTGTCACCCTGACCGGCCATGCCCTGGAGCGCGGCTTCAACGACCCTTCCCGACACGCCGCCCTGCGCGATGAGGTCCGGCGCAATATCGATGCGGCCGCGGCCGGCGGCGTCGAAGCGGTAATCGTGTTCTCCGGCGACCGTTTCGGCGACGGAGCCGATGGTCCGGCCATCCAGGCCTGTATCGAGGGACTGGCCCCGGTCGCGGCGCATGCACGGGACGCGGGTGTCAGGCTTCTGCTGGAGCTGCTCAACAGCAAGGTCGACCATCCGGGCCACCAGTGCGATCGCACTGCGTTCGGCGCTGAAGTCGTCCGGGGCGTGGATTCCCCGGCCCTGCGGCTGCTGTACGACGGCTATCACATGCAGCTGATGGAGGGGGACCTCAGCCGCACCATCCGGGCCAACTTCGACCTGATCGGCCATGTCCATACCGCCGGGGCGCCGGGGCGGCGCGACCTGGACGACCGGCAGGAGATCCACTGGCCGGCCATCGCCGGTCTGCTGCGTCATCTGACCTATCAGGGCTGGGTCGGTCACGAGTTCATTCCGCGCGGCGATCCGGTCGAGGCTCTGCGCGCAGCCGTGTCTCGGTTCGCACCATCCAGGGAGACGGCGTGATGTTCGACGCTATCGTGGTCGGCTCCGGCATCAGCGGCGGCTGGTCGGCCAAGGAACTCTGCGAGCGTGGCCTGAAGGTGCTGCTGCTGGAGCGGGGTCCTGACGTGCCCCATGGCGAGGGCTACAGCCATGAGCAGGCGGCCAAGCTTCGCCGCCGTGACGACCAGATATCCAGGGAGGAGCTGGACCTCCACTATCCCTACCACGTCGGGGTGTCCTACGCCCTGTTCAACTCAAATCGCGCCTTCTGGGCCAGCGATCACGACCATCCCTACGAGACGGTTCCGGGCAAGCCCTACCGCTGGATCCGGGGCTACCATCTGGGCGGACGGTCCCTGACCTGGGCGCGGCAGTCCTATCGCTGGGCGCCGCAGGACTTCCTCTCCAACCTTCAGGATGGGCACGGGGTCGACTGGCCGATCCGATACGAGGACCTGGAGCCCTGGTACGATCACGTCGAGGCCTTCGCCGGGATCAGCGGGGACTATGACGGGCTGGAACAGCTGCCGGACGGCGACTTCCTGCCGCCGTTCGCCTTCAACGATGTCGAACTGGCGGCCAAGGCCAGGATCGAAGCCGACTTCCCGACCCGGCGGATGATCATGGGCCGGGTGGCCAATCTGAGCCGGGTCGCCAAGCCCCAGATGGACCTTGGCCGCAAGCGCTGCGAACAGCATGTCCGCTGCCATCACGGCTGTCCGCTCGGCAGCTACTTCTCGACCCAGGCCGCCACCCTGCCGGCCGCGCGCAACACCGGCAATCTGACGGTCCTCACCGACCGGGTCGTCGACAGCGTCATCCATGATCCGGCCACGGGCCGGGTGACCGGCGTGCGCACCATCCATCGCCTCGACAGGACAGGCGAGATCTTCGAAGGCCGGATGGTCTTCCTGAACGCCTCGGCGATCAACACGGCCGTGCTGCTGCTCAACTCGCGGTCCGAGGCCTTTCCGCGAGGCCTGGCCAATGGCAGCGACCAGGTCGGCCGAAACCTGATGGACCACGTCAGCAGCAAGTCTGTGGTCGGCCGCATGGCCGGCTTCACCGATGTCCACGACCAGCGCGACCGGCCCACCGGCGTCTACATCCCGCGCTACGCCAACATCACCGAGACCGACAAACCCTATCTGCGCGGGTTCGGCCTGCAAGGCGGCGCGGTGCGTTCCAGGCGCACCGAGAGCGTGGTCTACGGGGTGCAGGCCGATGGCGACGAGGCCGGCGCGCGGGTCTGGAGCCTGTCGCTGATGCCGTTCGGCGAGGTGCTTCCCGACCCTGGCAACCGCGTGACCCTCTCGACCACGCGCAAGGACAGCTGGGGCATGCCGGTGCCGGTGATCGACTGCGCCCATGGGCCGAACGAATACGCCATGATGCGGGCCGCCGCGCGCGATGCGGCCGAGATGCTGGCCGCCGCCGGCTGCACCGACATCACCCCCTGGGAGGAGGCGGGCGAGCAGCTCACGCCGCCCGGTGATCGCATCCACGAGATGGGAACCGCCCGGATGGGCCGCGATCCGGCCAGCTCCGTGCTGAACGGCTGGGGCCAGGCGCACGAGGTCCCCAACCTGTTCGTCTCGGATGGCGCTGTGATGACGTCCAGCGCCTCGATGAACCCGTCCCTGACCTACATGGCGATCGCCGCCCGAACGGCGAACCACGCCGCTGATCTGCTCGAACAGGGAGGCCTGTAAGCCCATGAGACCCATCGGCCTGCAGCTCTACACGCTACGCAAGCCCTTCGCCGCCGACCCGCTCGGCACGCTCGAGCGCATCCGCCAGGTCGGCTACGACGCGGTCGAGTTCGCCGCCCCGCTGGGCTCGGACTTCGCCGGCTTCGCGGCCCGGATGGGCGAGATCGGCCTTGATTGCCCCTCGGCTCACGTCGGGCTGGCGGACATGGCCGAACGGCCGGACGCGGTGCTGGCCATGGCCCGGACCCTGGGGTGCCGTTACCTGGTGATGCCCTATGTCCTGCCGGACCAGCGGGACTGGACGGCCGTCATCGCCACCCTAGGCGCCTTCGCCAGGCGGGCACGGGACGAGGGGCTGAAGGTCGCCTATCACCACCATGACTTCGAGTTCGAGGCGACCGATGGCGTGCGCCCGTTCGACCGGCTGGTGGCCGAGACCGAGCCCGGACTGGTGGATTTCGAGCTCGACGTCTACTGGCTCTGGAAGGGCGGCGAGGACCCCCGCGCCGCCATCGAGCGGCTGGCCGGGCGGGTCAAGCTGGTGCACCTCAAGGACGCCCTGGCGGACGGGGGCATGACGGATGTCGGCTCGGGAATCTTAGACTTCGCCGGCCTGATTGCGGCGGCCGACGCCTCCGGCGCCGAGCATTTCTTCGTCGAACACGACTTCCCGCCCTCGCCGTGGTGGCCGAGCGTTGAGGCGAGCCTCGCGCACCTGCGCAAGCTCACCTGATCCTTGCTGGCTCAGCGACTGGCGCGCGCCCTGTCGCCCGCCGCGAAATGCGCCATCTGGTCTGAGTGAGCTTTGGCGAAGGCGGGGCGCGACGTTATCCTGCCGACGTAGGCCTCCGACGCCGGACGCTCGCCGAACGCCCGCAGTTTCGGGACACGCAGGACGTCCGCCACAAGAAGGTCGGCGACCGTGAAGCGGCCTGCGGCAAGCCATTCCCGCTCGCCAAGAACGCGCTCGATGTGGTCAAGGCGGCTCTGCAGCCAGCCGGTCAGGCCGTTCTCCTTTGCCTTGGTGACCTCCAGGAACCACCAAGGGACCGTGACGATCTCGACCGAGTTCAGCGCCGCGATGGTCCACTGCAGCACCTCCGCCTCGCCGACAGGGTCGCGCGGCATCAGGACTTCGCTTCGGCGGGCCAGGTGCAACAGCCCCGCGCCGCTCTCGAACAACTCGACGTCATCGTCGGTGAGGAAGGGAACCTGGCCGAACGGCTGATGGGACAGGTGGTCGGGACCTCGGCCGTCGAACGGCACGGTCTCGACCTCATAGTCGATGCCCGCCTCCTCGCACGCCCACCGAAGGCGCAGGTCGCGCACCAGTCCGCGGGGGCCTTCTGGCACCCAGTCGTAGGTCCAGATGGTAGGTTTGCGCATTGCCATCACTCCCAAGGACCGACCTGTTGCGGTCAATAGATCCCCGCCGCAGTTGCAAGTCACCCCTCTGAGACCACCGTGCGCCATCGCAGGAAAGAATGCTCGCAGCTTGGCATAGGTCAGGCGGGCGCCTCGATAGGCTTCGGGCCGGTCGATCAGCTTATGTTTTCAGATCTGGGCCTGACGCGCCCGAACAGAATGGCGACGATCACCGAGAACGGAACAATCGCGAGACCGAGAGACTGGACCAGGGGGTGGGGATCGCCTGCCCAGATCGCCCACTGCGGCAATGCCGATTGCTGGGTAGCGATGAATGCGAGATGCACGCCGACGGGGGCCCAGATTGAGCCCGTGACTGCGCGGACGATACCAAGCACAAGGCCGAAGCAGGCAATGAAGCTGGCGTCCTGCAGCGAGTTCAGCGAACCTATCGCCCAAGCAAACAGCGTGAACACGGCGGCCTGTCCGAGCACCGGTCTCCAAGGTGATCGGCCTGACCCCAACGCGTCCATCAGCCAGCCCCGGAAGAGCAATTCTTCGGAGAGCGCCTCGCTCAGCAGAACCAAGACCAGGAGGTATGCCAGCTTCAGGAGCGTATCCGACGAACCCGGGGCATTCACGTCCGCCATACCAGCCAAGACCAGTATTCCCACCGAGACTGAAGCCAGCCCCGCATAGGCTGCGGATCCAAGGCCAACCTGAGCTAGCGCCAATCCATCGAGTGAGACCCAGGTGGCCGGTCTGGCCCGTAGGCGCAGCATGACGATTGAGAACCCGACTATCCCGGCCGAGACAATCATGCCGAAAGCCAGTCTCGCCCCATGGGCGAACGGCATTGGAAACTCCGCGCTCGCCATCATCGCCACCCGCCAAAGGAGGAGCGCGGCGAGGACCAGAAGGGCTGTCCAGAACAGCTTCCCCCTAAGAAATGGCATTCCGCTCCTCCAGCATCGCGTGCACCCACTATGGGGCATACGGCAGGCGGGACCGAGGTTCCAGCCCCATCGGAGGACGCCCTGAGGACCCGCGAGTCGGGTTTCCAGCGCCGTGGCGGACAGGGTGGGATTCGAACCCACGGTGGGCTCACACCCACGGCGGTTTTCAAGACCGCTGCCTTAAACCACTCGGCCACCTGTCCGGGACGGTCCTCATAGAGCGGGTTCAGGGGTCTGGGAACCGCCTATTGCTGCGCCAATAGCGCGCGTTAACCGAACTTCAGCGCGCCTCGGCCAAGCTGTGATCCGCAACTGGGTCAGGGGAGGGCGATGGGCCTTCGTCGCGCCACGCTCAATCGTATCGCGCTGCCGCTGGCCGTGATGGCGGCCGCCGGCCTGACTGCCTGCGCCACGCCCCGGTTCGGAACCGAAAAGCCGGTTATCGCGGCCAAGCCATCCGGCTCGGGCAAGCGCGTTCCCGGAACCATGCGGCCCTATCAGGTGCGGGGGGTCTGGTACACGCCGCGCGAACAGCCGAACTACAACGAGGTCGGCATCGCCAGCTGGTACGGCCAACAGTTCCACAACAAGACGACCGCCAACGGCGAGATCTTCGACATGTGGGTGATCTCGGCCGCCCACAAGACGCTGCCTATTCCCTGCATCGTCGAGGTCACCAACCTGGAGAACGGCCGCAAGATCCGCGTGCGGGTCAACGATCGCGGGCCGTTCGTCGAGGGCCGCATCATCGACATGTCCCGCGCCGGCGCCGACGCCCTGGGCTTTTCGGGCAAGGGCGTGGCCAAGGTTCGGGTGCGCTATATCGGACCGGCGCCGGCCCGGGGATCGGATCGCACCCTGCGCTATGCCGGGTCTGCGGAAGAGACCCGGCCGCCGCCGGCGCCGATGCGCGCGCAGGGGCCGTTGGCCGTACAGGCAGCAGCCTTCGCCAACCGCGAGAACGCCGAGCGGGCCGTGAATTCGCTGTCAGGCGTCGGCCGGGCGCGGATCGAGCCCCTGCGCCGCGATGGCCAGACCCTGTACCGGGTGGTGGTCGGGCCGGTGAACGGCGCCGAGGAGGCGGCGCGGCTGCGCGAGGCGGTCGCCGATGTCGGCTTTCCCCAGGCCAGGGTGGTGGACAACCCCTGATCGGACGCGCCGACGCACTGGACAAGCGGCCCGGACCAGTCGAAGGGAAGGGGGATGTCCAAGGGCCTCTTCATCACCTTCGAAGGCGGCGAGGGCGCCGGGAAATCCACCCAGGTGCGCCGTCTGGCTGACCGCCTCAAGATCGCCGGCCGCAGGGTTATCATGAGCCGCGAACCCGGCGGCTCGCCCGGCGGGGAGGCCATTCGCGACCTGCTGGTCCGCGGAGACACCGACCGCTGGTCGCCAATGACCGAGGCCCTGCTGATGAACGCGGCGCGGCGCGACCATATCGAGCGCGTCATCCGGCCGGCGCTGGACGCCGGCGACATCGTCATCAGCGACCGCTTCGCTGACTCCACCCGGGCCTACCAGGGAGCCGGCGGCGAGGCCGATCCGGAGTTCATCGCCGCGCTGGAACGGTATGTGGTCGGCGACACACGGCCGGACATGACCATCATCCTGGACCTGCCGGTCGAGACCGGCCTGCGTCGGGCCCTATCGCGCGGCGGCGCCGAAGCGCGCTTCGAGGCCAAGGGCGAGGCCTTCCACGAGCGCCTGCGCAAGGGATTCCTGGACATCGCCGCCGCCGAGCCCGACCGCTGTATCGTCATTCATGCCGACCAGACGCCAGACGCGATCGAAGAGGCTATCTGGCGCTCGGTGTCCGAGCTGCTGGCGGACGCATGACCGCCGGCCACCCGCGCGAGACCCAGCAGCTGCGCGGCCACGCCGAGCAGGAGGCCGCGTTCCTCTCGGCCCTGGTGTCCGGGCGGGTGCATCACGCCTGGCTGCTGACGGGACCGGAAGGCGTGGGCAAGGCGACCTTCGCCTATCAGGCGGCCCGTAGACTTCTGGGCGCCGCGCCGATCGGCGAGGGGCTGGCGACGCGCCTTGATGACACCACCGCGCGGTTGATGGCCGGCGGCGCCCACCCGGACTTCATGGTTCTTGATCGCCACGGCGAGGACGGCAAGCCCCGCAAGGTCATTCCCGTGGACGAGGCCCGGCGGCTTCCGGAGTTCTTCTCCAAGGCGCCGGCCGCTTCGCCCTGGCGCGTGGCGATCATCGACGCCGCCGACGACCTGAACGTCAACGCCGCCAACGCCATCCTGAAGACCCTTGAGGAGCCGCCGCCGCGCGGCGTGCTCTTCCTGGTCAGCCACGCGCCCGGCAAGCTGTTGCCGACGATCCGGTCGCGATGCCGCCTGCTGACCTTCCGCGCGCCGGACCCTGCCGTGGCCGAGGAGATCGTGCGCGGACGCAGCGGGCTCGACGGCCACGCGATAGCGCGGCTTCTGAAGATGGGCGGCGGTGCGCCTGGCCTGGCCCTGCGGATGGCCGATAGCGGGGCGCTGGCTCTCGATGACGCGGCCCATGAGCTGCTCACCGGACTGTCGCGGCCCGAGCACGCCCCCCTTCTGGCCCTGGCGGACAGCTTCAGGGGCGGGGAGGGCGGCGAGCGCTTCCAACTGCTGATGGCCCGGCTTGCCGACCGTGTCCGCCAGATGGCCGCGGACCAGGCCCTGGAGGGCAGAACGGAAGACCTCGACCGCTGGGCCGAGGCCTGGGAGACGCTGGGCCGGATCGCGCGGGACGCGGACGCCCTCAATCTTGATCGCGCCGACAGCTTCTGGACCGCTGTCCGCGCCCTTCGCGCCGCAGCCGCCTGACCTCCATGCTAATCGACAGTCACGTCAATCTTCACGCTCCGCAGTTCGCCGACGACCAGGACCAGGTGATCGCCCGCGCGCGTGCGGCCGGCATCGGCCTGATGGTCACCATCTGCGACAAGGTTTCGTCCTTCGAGGCGGTGCACGCCATCGCCATGGCCCATGACGACATCTGGGCCACGGTGGGAACCCACCCCCACGAAGCCAAGGAAAATCCGTCACTTGAGGCACGGGAGCTGATCGCGCTGGCGGCCAGGCCCAAGGTCGTCGGCATTGGCGAGTGCGGCCTCGACTTCCACTACGATCTCAGCCCGCGCGACATCCAGGCGAAGGTGTTCCGACAACATGTGAAGGCCGCGCGGGAGACCGGTCTGCCTCTGGTCGTCCACACGCGCGAAGCTGACGACGAGATGGCCGAGATCCTCGAGGAGGAGCATGCGGCCGGTCCGTTTCGCCTGCTGATGCACTGCTACACCTCCGGCCCTGAGCTCGCGCGCCGCGCCGCCGCCCTCGGCGCCTGGTTCTCGGTGTCGGGCATCGCCACCTTCAAGGCGGCCGAGGAGGTGAGGGCGGTCATCCGCGACATGCCGGCCGACCGCATCATCCTGGAGACCGATTGCCCCTATCTGGCCCCGGTCCCGATGCGGGGTCGCCGCAACGAACCGGCGTATCTACCTCACATACTTGAGAAATTGGCCGAAGTGCGTGGCTGGACGGTCGCCGAAGCCGAGCAGCGGACGGAAGACGCCTTCTTCAATCTCTTCGAGCGGATTCCGCGCCCTTGAGCGGCCGCCTGCGGTACACGATCCTGGGCTGCGGCTCATCCGGCGGCGTGCCGCGCGCGGACGGCAACTGGGGCGCCTGCGATCCGGCCGAACCCCGGAACCGTCGCCGGCGGTGCTCGCTCCTGGTCCAGCGGGTGAGCCATTCCGGTCCAGAAACCACGGTGGTGATCGACACGTCTCCCGATTTTCGGGAGCAGGCGATTTCCGCTCAGGTTCAACGACTTGATGCCATTCTCTTCACCCATGATCACGCGGACCAGACCCATGGCCTGGACGACATCCGCGCATTTGCCCTGAACCAGCGCGCGCGTATTCCGGCCTGGATGGACGCGGCGACCTGGGCGCGGCTGCATCAGAGGTTCGGCTACATCTTCGAGAGCGTCGGCGGCTATCCGGCCATCTGCGACCACCGTCCGATCCCGGGCTTGGGCGTCCGGTTTGATGTTGATGGACCGTCGGGACCGGTTCCGATCGTCGCCTTCGACCAGGAGCACGGCGAAATCCGCGCGCTCGGCTTCCGCATCGGCGACCTGGCTTACTCGCCGGATGTCAACGGCCTGCCGGAGAGCGCCTTCGACGCCCTCGAAGGTGTCGACACCTGGATTGTCGATGCCTTGCGCTACACGCCGCATCCGACGCACGCCAACCTCGAAACGGCCCTGCGCTGGATCGAGCGCGTCAAGCCACGCCGCGCTATCCTGACGAACATGCATATTGATATGGATTTCAAGCGGCTGCGCGGAGAACTTCCGGCCAATGTGGAGCCCGCGTTTGACGGCCTGACGGTTCAGCTGGACATCGCCTGACGGCGAAGGCCTGCATCATATTTCGCATAATATATCTTAGGCGATTATCACGTTGATGCCACCAGTGTGGTGCTCGCGCCTGTTGGCGCCTGAACTTGATCGATTCTCACTGGGGCCGTCATAAGCGGGAGCTGGCGCTCTACCTGCATGTCCGGCGAACCTCTGCGCGCAGCGCGACCTGAGGCCACCCTACGTCCGGCGCTCAAGCCGGCGGGTCGGCGGCCCGCGTCCGGCGAACCGAACGCGGGCGCCGTGGAGATCAGCCCATCGCGTCCTTGAGGGCCTTGGCGGCCTGGAAGGACAGCTTCTTCGAGGCCGCGATCTGGATCGTGGCGCCCGTCGAGGGGTTGCGGCCGGTGCGGGCCGGCTTGTTCTGGACCTTGAACTTGCCAAAGCCCGGGATCGACACTTCCTCGCCCTTGATGGCGGCGTCGCGGATCGCGGCGAACACGCCATCGACAACGGCTTTCGCCTGGGCCTTGGTCAGCTTGTCGTCCTTGGACGCAACGGCGTCGACGATGTCAGCGGTATTCAATGGAGTCTCTCCGTGTGCAGAATCGGCCTTGAACCGTGCCAAGGCCCGGCGCAACTGTCACTAGTGATCCTTGCGCGTCTGGCGCTTCCCTAGCGACGCGCTATCTTGGAGTCGAGGGACCCGAGTGCTTTTCGAGGATTTCACCATGCGAAACCTGACCGTGGCCGTCGTAGCGGCCCTCTTCGCGCTTCCCGGCCTGGCGGCCGCGGCTGAGCCTGTCGTCAGCGTGACTTTCGGCCCGAAGATGGACAAGAAGCTCACCGAGTACGGTCGCCGCGATACCGACCGTCTGGCAGGCGACCTGGAGCGGTCCGTGCTGCGCGAGGCCGCACGCACCGGCGCCCTGGAAGACGCCCGCATCGACCTCGTCATCGAGGATGTCGTGCCGAACCGGCCGACCTTCCAGCAGATGGCCGACAAGCCCGGCCTGTCGTTCGAGAGCTTCGGCGTCGGCGGCGCCAAGGTCAGCGGCACCGTGACCACCGCCGACGGCCGCAGCTTCCCGGTGTCCTACAGCTGGTACGAGACCGACATTCGCTGGGCGCAGACGGCCGGCACCTGGACGGACGCCGAGTCCGCCTTTGACCGCTTCGCCCGTCGGATCGCCGCCGGCGACGCGGTCGCCGCGCGCTGATCGACCCATCGGGGGAGTGGCGGCGCCCTCCCCCGCTCCGGCTCTCCCGCCCATTTCAGGCCAGCCTGTCGCCGGATTCACTTGCCAGAGCCTCGCCCAGCCTGTGTGATCTCCTGAACGGCGATCACACAAGCCGAATCCATTAGCGAGGCGACATGGCCGACGGCCGACGTTCATCCTGGACCCTTGCGGCGTTCGCGGGTCCCTGCCTGCCCCTGGCGGCTTTCGGCCTGCCGCTGGTCATCACCATTCCGCACTACTACGCCGAGACGCTTGGCCTCAGCGTCGCGTCGATCGGCTTCGCCTTCCTGATGGTGCGGATCATCGACATCATCTTCGATCCGATCTTCGGCACCGTGCTCGACCGCACGCGCTGGTCGTTTGGCCGCTTCAGGGGCTGGATGGCCATCAGCCTGCCGATGCTGGCGATCGCCATCTACATGCTGTTCTTCGCGAAACCCGGGGTGAGCATCGGCTACCTCTGGCTCTGGCTCCTGGTCGTCTACATCGGCTTCTCGATCGCGGTCCTGGCGCACACCTCCTGGGCGGCCAAGCTGTCGGCCGACTATCACCAGCGTTCGCGGATCTACGCCTTCTGGCAGACCGGCAACGTGGTCGGCATGATCATGATCCTGTCCCTGCCCATCGCGCTCAACGCCTGGGGCATAGGCGAGAATGCCCAGCAGATCCTGCACGGCCAAGGCTGGTTCATTGTCGCGCTGCTGCCGCTGATGTTTGCCCTGACGCTGTTCACCGTGCCCGAACCGCCGCCCGTGGAGGGCAAGGGCGACCACAGCGCCAGCCTCGCCGACTATTTCCGGCTGCTGAAGAGGCCGACGGTGGTGCGCATCCTGCTCGCCGACCTCCTGACCGGGCTCGCGCCCGGCATCGCCGGCACGCTGTTCTTTTTCTTCTTCATCCGGGTGAAGCAGTTCGATTTCCTGCAGTCGTCCAGCCTGCTGCTGATCTACTTCCTGGCGGCCGTCTTCGGCGCCTTCATCTGGACCGGGCTGGCGAAGCGGATTGGCAAGGCCAAGGCGCTCATCGCCGCCTGCGTCACCTACGCGATCGTCCAGTTCGCGGTGGTCACGCTGCCCGCCGGCAACTTCTGGCTGGCCGCGCCCTTCCTCGTGGCGGCGGGCATCCCCTACTCCGCCGGCGCCCTCCTGCTGCGGTCGATGATGGCCGACTATGGCGACGAGGAGCGGTTGGCGTCCGGACAGGACCGTACCGGTCTGCTCTACGCCATTCTGACCGGCACGGTGAAGATCGGCACCGCCCTGGCCTCGGTGAGCCTGATCGTACTCGGCGCGCTCGGGTTCGATGGCGCCTCGGCCGCCAACAGCAGCCAGGTCTCGATGGACGCGCTCCAGGCCCTCTACGCCTTCGCGCCGGGGGTCATCGGCCTGCTGGCGGCGGCGGTCATGATCGGCTACCCCCTGACGGAGGAGAAGCACGCGGAGATCCTGCGCCAGCTCGGCGAGAAGGACGGCGCGGCCCCTCCGCCCCAGCCCGAAGACGTGGTCGCGATCCAACCTGATGTCCTCCCCAGACCCGCAGACTGAGACCCGCCCGATCGACCAACTGCTGGCCATCATGGCCCGCCTGCGGGATCCGGACGGCGGCTGCGCCTGGGACTTGGAGCAGACCTTCGCGACCATCGCGCCCTACACGGTCGAAGAGGCCTACGAGGTCGCCGACGCTATCGAGCGCGGCGACCTCTCGGACCTGCGTGAGGAGCTGGGCGACCTCCTGTTCCAGGTGGTCTTCCATAGCCGCATGGCCGAGGAGCAGGGCGCGTTCGCCTTCGAGGATGTCGCCGCGGCCATCTCGACCAAGATGCTGCGTCGTCATCCCCACGTCTTCGGCGAGGCCGGCGAACGCACCGCCGGAGAGCAGGTCCAGGCCTGGGAGGTCATGAAGGCCGCAGAGCGGGCGCAAAAGGCGCGGACGGGCGTGCTGGCCGACGTGCCGGCTGGCCTCCCGGCGCTGACCCGCGCGGTCAAGCTGACCAAGCGCGCCGCCCGCGTCGGCTTCGACTGGCCCTCCCCCGCCGAAGTCATCGCCAAGCTGCACGAAGAGCTGGATGAGCTCCAGGTCGAGATCGATGCCGGCGATCAGGCCAAGATGCGCGAGGAACTGGGCGACCTCCTGTTCGTCGTCGCCAACCTTGCCCGCAAACTCGATGTAGAGCCGGAAGACGCCCTTCGGGCCGCCAACGCAAAGTTCACCCGGCGGTTCGGCTATATCGAAGCCCGGCTGGCTGAGGATGGCCGCACGCCGGATCAGTCGGACCTCGCCGAAATGGATGGGCTCTGGCACGAGGCCAAGGCGGCGGAGAAGGGCTGAGCGGCGCTGCTGCCGGTCACCTTCGAGAGCACCCCCTCCAGCAACGGCGTCATCAGGTCGAGGCGACGCGCCTTGATCACCAGGTCCCACAGCGGTTCGAATTTCTTCCAGCCGGCCGCGTAGAAGAAGTGCTTGGCCTGGTGCTTGAATGCCGGATGGCTGGCCGCGCCACGAGCGATATTGTCCCAGCCGTAGAAGCGGCGGTAGGCCCAGGCGTACCCAGCCTTCAGTGCAGCGGCCGACATGCCCCTGGGCTGATAGACGACCTGGCGGGTGTCGTAGCGATCCCAGTCGCGCGTCGTCAGTCGGCCCTCGGCCTCCATCTGCCTGAACAAGGCCGTGCCCGGATAGGGCGTCTGGATGTGGAATGTGGCCGTGGTGATGCCGTTGGCCACCGCCCAGTCGACCGTGCGGGCGAAGACATCGGGCCCATCGTCGTCCATGCCGAACACGAAGCTGCCGTTGATCATGATGCCCAGGTCGCTGAGCCGACGGGCGACGGCGGCGTAGTCGCGGGCCAGGTTCTGCTTCTTGTTGCTGGCCAGCAGGTTGGCCGGGCTGAAGGTCTCGAAGCCGACGAACAGGCTGCGCAGGCCCGCCTCGGCCGCCCTCTCGATCAGGTCGCCGCGCAGAACGGAGTCGACGGTCGCCGCGCCCTGGAAGAGCCGCCCCATTCCCTTCATGCCGTCGAACAACGCCTCGGCGAAGCGACGGTCACCCAGCAGATGATCGTCGAGGAAGTAGAGGTGGCGGCCAGGCAGGCGTTCGATCTCGGCCAGGGCGGCATCGACCCTCTGGGTGTAGAACCCCCTGCCGCCCTCGAAGAAGGCGTCCTTGTAGCAAAAGTGGCAATGTTGCGGGCAGCCACGGGTGACGACGATGGAGTTGGGCACGAGGTAGCGGTCGCGAGCAATCAGATCGCGCCGGATCGGCGGCGCATGATCGAGCGTCCGCCCCACTGTCGAGACGTAGCGCGCCTTGGCCTCGCCGGCCCGGAAGTCAGCCAGGAACTGCGGGAAGGTCTGTTCGCCCGGACCCAGGAATATGGCGTCGGCGTGCGGCGCGGCTTCTTCCGGCAGGCCGGTCACATGCAGGCCGCCCAAGGCCACGAAGCAGCCCTTGGCGCGGTAGTGGTCGGCCAGGGCGTAGGCCCGGTAGGCGTTGGTGATGTAGACCTGGATCACCACCAGGTCGGGCGTATCGTCCGTGGTCAGGGTCTGGACGTGGTCATCGACGATCTGGGCCTCGTCGTCTGGCGACAGGTAGGCGGCAAGGGTGGCGAGGCCGAGGGGCGGGAACAGCGAGTACTTGATCGGTCGCCAGAACGGGCTCCTGGCCTCCGTCAGCGCCGGCAGGATAAACTTCACGCGCAAGGGTCTCGGCATGTCGGCCTCCGGTCAGGAGCGCGCAGACTTTGCCTGGAATTCTCAGCCCTGCGGGAGGGACCTTCCCCATCCTGTGCAGATCGGATGAGGCTTGCAGCCGGACCAGCCAACCGGCGGCGGTTATGCCGTGCTCGACTTCGCCGCGCTCGATGTCCGGAATAGGATCGGCGTCCTCCCGGTGAGTGCGCTGGTGGCCAATGACCTCCGGGTCCGGTTCAATGCCGCGAACGCCTGGCGAAGGTGACGATCTCCTCGCTGTCGGGTCCGAGCGGCTGGCCCTGGAAGCCGCCGAACTGCGCCTCGACCTCAAGCCCGGCGCTTTCAAGCAGGGCCGCTACCGCTTCAGGATCCAGAAAGCGCAACGTGCTGGAGCTGGTCAGCGGCAGACGCGCATGATCGCCGCTGAAGCTGTGCACGAAGCTGACCGTTCGGCCATCGAAGGGTGCGACGACGGTCGTCTCGATCCGGACTTTGGCTCCATCCGGCATCGTGACGATGCTGAAATTCTCCGGCCGCCAACGGTCCCAGGCCCGGGCGTCCGGATGGCGCGTCTCGAAGGCAAACCGACCACCGTGGCGCAGGGCTTGCCGGACAGCTCCCGCCAGGCCCGCCAGGTCTTCATCGGCGACCACGGCCTGGAAGGCGTGGCCAGTCATGACGACAAGGTCGAACGCCTCACGCCAGGCGGCCGAAGCCAGATCGCCATGGCGCCACTCGATATCCTGGCGCGTACGGGCCAGCGCGAGCATTCCCGCCGCCGGATCGAGGCCGACCAGGCGGCCGGAATGCCCCCGGTCGCGGGCGTCGTGCAGCAGGTTCCCAGTGCCGCAACCGATATCGAGCACCGCCTCCGCCCGCATGATGTGCGGCAGATAGAAGTCGTAGTCGTCACGGGCGCTACGCGGATGCCAGACATCGTACAGCCCCGCGAGGAAGGCGTCCTCGAACAGAAGGTCGGCCATCGTCAGCCGACTTCGACCCGGGCGGCCGGAAACAGGCGCTCGAACCGTCCCAGCGCTTGGGCGTCGAGCCGCGCTCGAAGTCTCAGGGAGCCGTCCTCAGCGTCATGCCGATCGGTCACCCGGCCGTGGCGATACAGCCAGGCCAGGGCTTCGCCTGCGCCGGGTTCGAGACCGATGTCGATTTCGGGCGTCTCGTCGACCAAGGTGGCGAGGTGATTGAGCAGCGCCTGGCAGCCCTCGCCGGTGACAGCCGAGACCGCCATCGCGCCTTCGCGCCGCGCCGCGCCCTTGGCGTCCTCGCGGACCTCGTCGGGCAGGAGGTCGATCTTGTTCCAGACCTCGATCAGGGAGACGCCATCGTCCTCCGGATCGAAACCGATCTCGCTCAGGACTGTCTCGACGTCATGCGCCTGGGCCTCTGTCTCGACGCTGGCGATGTCGCGCACGTGCAGCACGACGTCGGCTTCCATCACCTCTTCGAGCGTGGCGCGGAAGGCTTCGACCAGTTCGTGCGGCAGGTCGCTGATGAAGCCCACCGTGTCCGACAGGATCGCGGGACGGCCACCGGGCAGCTTCACCGTCCGCAGGGTCGGATCCAGCGTCGCGAACAACATGTCCTGGGCCAGGACCTCGGCGTCGGTCAGCTTGTTGAACAGCGTCGACTTGCCGGCATTGGTGTAGCCGACCAGGGCGATGGTCGGGTACGGCGCCTTCTGGCGGGCGGAGCGGTGCAGCGTGCGGGTGCGGCGGACCTCCTCCAGCTCCTTCTTCATCTTGACTATGCGGTCGGCGATGGCGCGGCGGTCGAGCTCGATCTGGGTTTCACCCGGGCCGCCGGTGCGGCCGAAACCGCCCGACTGCCGTTCCAGGTGGGTCCAGGTGCGGACAAGGCGCGAGCGCTCGTAGGCAAGCCGGGCCAGCTCGACCTGCAGCTTGCCTTCGCGGGTGCGGGCGCGGCGGGCGAAAATCTCGAGGATCAGGCCGGTGCGATCGACGACCTTGACCTTCCAGGCGCGCTCGAGGTTGCGCTGCTGGACCGGCGTAAGCTGGTCGTCCACGACGACGACGTCGATCTCCTCGACCTCGCAAAGCAGGCGCAGTTCCTCGACCTTGCCGCTGCCGAAGAGCGTCGCAGGAGTGCGTCCGCGCAGGGCGACCAGCGCGGTTTCGGTGATTTCGAGATCAAGCGCCAGCGCGAGGCCGATCGCCTCTTCAAGCCTGGCCTGAGGATCGCGCGCCGGCCCGCTGCCCGTCGTCCGGATCGGATGGATGACGAGGGTGCGCTGGACCGGGACGCTGTGGTCGATGTGCTTCTGGGTCAATCGTCCTGCTCGGGACCCGGCTCGTAGAGCTGAACGGGCTGGGCCGGCATGATGGTGGAGATGGCATGCTTGTAGACGAGCTGGCTCTGGCCGTCCCGCCGCAGCAGGACGCAGAAATTGTCGAACCAGCTGACCACGCCCTGCAGCTTCACGCCGTTGACCAGGAAGATGGTCAGGGGCGTCTTGGACTTGCGCACGCTGTTGAGAAAGGTGTCCTGCAGGTTTTGCTTCTTGTCGGTCACGGGGGGTTTTCCCTCTTTGTTTGACGGGACGACAGGAGGTCGTCCCACACACGCCAGTTGATGCCAGCAGCGAAATGCTAGGCCGCCGCTGGACGGCCCTGCAACCTCAACGTCCGAAGCGAACGGTCAGATGCCTGCATTTTGCGCGTGCCGGATATAGAGATCGCGAAGCCTCAGCGCCACCTCTCCGGGCTTGCCGTCGGCGACCGGCTTGCCGTCGATGGCGATCACGGGGGTCACCAGGGTCCCGGCGCCGGTGATGAAGGCCTCCCGCGCGGCGCGCGCCTCGTCCGGCGTGAAGGGACGTTCCTCCACCTTGATCCCGGCCCCGGCGATGACGTCCAGCAGGGTGTTGCGGGTCACCCCGCGCAGGATGTTGGCGTTGGTGTCGCGCGTTCGCAGGACGCCGTCCTGATCGAGAATCCAGGCGTTGGAAGACGCCCCCTCGGTCACCAGGCCGATATCGTCGACAAACCAGGCCTCGCCGGCGCCCCGCTCTCGCGCCGCCTGCTTGGCCAGGACGTTGGGCAACAGTCCGACCGTCTTGATGTCGCAGCGGCCCCAGCGGTTCTCCGGCAGTGTGATGACGCCGATCCCGGCCTCGGCCTTGGCGTTGCTGGCCTCGCGGTCGAGCGACTTGGCGGTGACGACGACGCTGGGCGCGGTGTCGGGCGAGGGAAAGGCGTGGTCGCGCCGCGCCGTGCCCCGGGTGACCTGGAGGTACAGCAGGCCCTCGCGAACCCGGTTTCGCCGCAAGGTCTCGCGCAGGACCACTTCAAGCGCCTTTCGGCTCATCGGTTGGCGGATGCGCAGTTCGTTCAGGCTGCGCTCCAGCCGCGCAAAATGGCCCTCGGAATCGGCCAGCTTGCCGTCGAAGACAGCCCACACCTCGTAGACGCCGTCGGCCAGTTGGTAGCCACGATCCTCGATGTGCACGACGGCCTGGCCGTGTGGGACGAAGCGACCGTTCACATAGGCTTGGCGCGACATCAGGCGTCCTCTTCCTCGGCGACGCGGGCGCCGGCCAGGCCGAGCGACTTCAGCTTGCGGTGAAGGGCCGAGCGTTCCATGCCGATGAAGGCGGCGGTGCGGCTGATATTGCCGCCGAACCGCAGGATCTGGGCATTCAGATACTCCCGCTCGAACAGCTCCCGCGCCTCGCGAAGCGGCAGGGCGATGATCCGCTCCGGACCGATGGCGCCGGCCTGGGCCGTCGAGGTCACCTCGGACGGCAACATCTCGGCGGTGATCTCCTCGCCCGGATCGCCGGACGCCAGGATCAGCATGCGCTCGATGTTGTTGCGCAACTGGCGGACATTGCCGGGCCAGTCATGAACCTGCAGCGTCGCCATCGCGTCGGCTGCCAGCCTGCGGCGCGGCAGGCCGGTGGTCTCCGAGATCCGGTCGATGAAGTACTCGATCAGCTCGGGGATATCATCCCGCCGCTCGGCAAGACCCGGCACACGGATCGGCACGACGTTCAGCCGGTGGAAGAGGTCCTCGCGGAACCGGCCGGCGCCGATCTCCTCGCGCAGATCACGCGACGAGGACGAAATCACCCGGACATCGACTTGCACATCGTTGTCGCCGCCGACGCGGCGGAACCGCTGCTCTACGAGAACCCTGAGGATACGGCTCTGGGTCTCTCGGGGCATCTCGGCGACCTCGTCGAGGTACAGCGTGCCGCCATGAGCCTGTTCGAACACGCCGATCTTGCGCGGACGGCCGCCCTCCCCCTCTTCGCCGAACAGCTCCAGATCCATCCGCTCCGGCGCCATGCCGGCGGCGCTGATCGCCACGAACTCGCCGCGCGCCCTGGGGCTGGCGCCATGGATCAGGCGCGCCACCAGTTCCTTGCCCGAGCCCGGCGGCCCGGCAATGAGAATTCGGCTGTTGGCCGGAGCCACCTTGCCGATCATCTGCCGCAGCGCCTGGGCGGCGCTGGACCGCCCGATCATGCCGTCAGGAGTCAGGCTCTGCGCCCGTAGGCGACGGTTCTCGCGCTTGAGATTGGCCTGCTCCAGAGCCCTTTCGGCGATCAGCAGCAGGCGGTCCGACTTGAAGGGCTTTTCGAGGAACTCGTAGGCGCCGCGTTTGATGGCGCTGACCGCGGTCTCGATGTTGCCATGGCCACTGATCATGATGACCGGCAGGTCGGGATCCAGCGTCTTGACCAGGTCGAGCAGTTCCAACCCGTCCATCCCGCCGCCCTGCATCCAGATGTCCAGCACCAGCAGTGCGGGCTTGCGCGCCCGGATCGCCGCCAGCGCCTGTTCGGCATCGGCGGCGGTGCGCACCGCATAGCCTTCGTCGGTCAGGATGCCGGCCACCAGCTCGCGGATATCGGCTTCGTCGTCGACTACCAGAACATCAGACGCCATGGGCCACCTCTTCACTCTTCGCCTCGCCGGCCGCCGAACTTAGCGCCTCGGGAGGAAACTTCAGGGTGACGCGCGCGCCGCTCAGGGTCTGCGCGTCGGAAAGAGCCAGCTCGCCGCCGTGCTCTTCTAGAATGCGTTTGACGATCGCCAGGCCAAGGCCCGTGCCCTTTTCCCGCGTCGTCACATAGGGCTCGGTCAGCCGGTCCCGGTCGCGCGCCGGCAGGCCCACGCCGTTGTCCTCGATGACGAAGCACAGGCCGTGTTCGTCCTGGACCATCCAGGCCAGAATGCGGCCGGCCGGCCCACCATCGCGGCCGTGGATCGCCTCGGCCGCGTTCTTCAGCACATTGGCCAGCGCCTGGGCCAGCATGCGATCGTCACACCGCAACCCGAGGCCCTCGACGGCCTCGCCCATCTCGACGGTCACATCCGGACTGGCCACGCGCTGGGCGAACACCGCCTGACGCAGCAACTCGGCCGGATCATGCTCGCCAAAGCGCGGAGCCGGCATCCTGGCGAATGCGCTGAACTCATCGACCATGCGGCCGATATCGCCAACCTGACGGATGATGGTGTCGGTACAACGATCGAAGGTCTCGAGATCGCTCGAAATCTCGCCCCGGTACTTGCGGCGAAGCCGCTCGGCCGACAGCTGGATCGGGGTCAGCGGGTTCTTGATCTCATGGGCGATACGCCGGGCCACGTCCTTCCAGGCCGCGTTTCGCTGCGCGGTGACCAGCCGCGTGATGTCGTCGAATGTCAGGACCATGCCGCCATCGCCGGCCAAGGCCGCGCGGACACGCAGGCGCAGGCTCTCTCCACGGCGAGTCAGGTCGACATCGCCCTCGGCCTCTCCCCGCCCTGCCAGCGCTTCGGCGGCGACGTCCGCCAGTTCCGGCGCCGCCTCGGCCAGCGCGAGGCCCAGCGCCGCCTCGGCCTCGATATCCAGTAGCGCGGCCGCCTGACGGTTGAGGGCGGACACGCGGCCCTCGTCGTCCAGGCCGATGACGCCGGCGCTGACCCCAAGCAAGACCGTCTCGATAAACCTGCGGCGGGATTCGGCGTCCAGCCGCGCCGCTGTCAGCGCTGACTGCTGCCCTTGAAGATCGTCCGCCATACTATTGAATGCCTTGGACAATACGGCAATATCTTCAGGCTCGTCTCCGGACCTCGCCCTCGCGCTGAGATCGCCCGCAGCCACCCTTCCTGCCGCCTGCACCACGCGCGCGATGGGCACCGCGATGGAGTTGGCCACAGTCATCGCCAGCCAGATGGCGGCGATCAGGACCAACAGGGCCGTCTCCAGGAACGTCAGGGCGAAGGCCGCCTGAACCATCCCGCGCCGCTGCGCCGCGTCGCGATAGGCGACAAGCGAGGCCTCGGTCTCGCGCAGGTGAGCCAGGATGCCGGGATCCACAGGGCGCACGACATAGAGATAGGCTTCATCAAAGCCCTTCAACCGATAGAGCGCCCTGAACAGGTCGGAGGACTCGAAGGGCCGCAGCGAGATGTCGCCCTCGTCGGCCGCCTTGAAGCTGCTTGCAGGCGGAGCGAGGAAGGCCGGCGGATTGTCCGCCTCGGCGCGCGCCAGGATCCGGCCCTCGCGATCAACGACATAGGCCGCAGGAAAGCCGCGGTAAGAGGCTTGCGTGGCCATGAAATGGCCGAACGCGACAGGCCGCGACTGGATGAACGGCGCGGCCTCGTTCAGGTCGCCGGCCATCAGGCCCATATTACTCTTGATGTCGTTGATCTGCTGATCGACGTAGGAGCGCGCGACAGCGCCGGACTTCTCGACGACGGTCTTCACCTCGCGGCTGAACCAGGCCTCGACGCCCTGGGTCACCAGCGCGCCCAGGAACAGGGCGACGACGACGGCCGGCGCGACGGCCGCGACCCCGAACAGGAGCAGGAACCGCCTGTGCAGACGCGCCGCAGCGTCGCTCGATCCGGCCCGGACCACGTGGAGAACGCGCCGCCCGATCAGGAATGCCACCCCGGCGATCAGGACGAGGTTCACACCCAGGATCGCCAGGACGGTCTCGCTGGCTGGCCCGACCATCTCTCCGCGCGGCGGCGACGAGGCCAGGAATGCGCCCAGCCCGGTCAGCGCGGCGGTGAGCGCGAAGGCGCCGCCGAGGAAGTATCTGTGACCGAGCAGACGCCGCCATGCCCGCATCGCTCCGACGCCCGCCGGAGGAGTCGTCGTCGTTTCGGACACGGCCTCGCTCATGCCCGCAGCCTAGGGGTATATGTGCCCGAAATTCAACACCTATGTGGCGCGAATGCGTCAGCGCTTGCCGCGCGTCAGCTCCACGCCCAGGTCGACGATCTTCTTGCGGAGCGTGTTGCGGTTGAGGCCGAGGATCTCGGCTGCCCGGACCTGATTGCCTCGCGTCGCCGCCAGGGTCAGCCGGATCAACGGCCGCTCCAGCTCCTCAAGCACTCTGTCGTAGAGGCCCGGCGGCGGAACTCCGTCAGGCTGGTCGGCGAAATGACTGGCCAGATGCCGCTCGACCAAGGTCGACAGGGTGACGGGGCCCTCCTCGCCCGCCACCGCAGGCGCCTGCTCCTGCAGTTCGCGCTCGATGATCCGGGCGGTGATCAGTTCCTCGCTGTAGAGGGCGCAGATGCGACGGATGAGGTTCTCCAGCTCTCGCACATTGCCCGGCCAGGCGTGGGCTTTCAGCCGCTCGAGCGCCGACTGGTCGATGGTCTTGGCCGGAAGCCCCTCGCGGGCCGCGCGCAGGAGAAAGCTGCGCGCCAGGTCCGGGATGTCCTCGGTCCGCTCGCGCAGCGGCGGGATGCGCACGGGCGCCACATTCAGGCGGAAGAACAGGTCCTCACGGAACAGGCCCTGGCGGATCAGAGCGCGCAGATCGCGATTGGTGGCCGCGATCAGCCGCACGTTCGGCCGCCGGTTGGTGCGAGGATTGAGGGCCGGCTCGGCGCCGTCGATGACCCTCAGAAGCCGGCTCTGGGCGTCCAGCGGCATGTCGCCGATCTCGTCAAGAAACAACGTCCCGCCGTCAGCCTCGACCAGCTTGCCGAGATCGCCGTCACCGCGTCCGAAGAGCTCGGTCTCGACACGCTCGCGCGGCACCGCCGCAAGGTTGATGACGACAAACTTGCCATCGCGCCGCCGTCCAAGATCGTGCAGGGCCCGCGCCACCAGTTCCTTGCCGGCCCCGGACTCGCCGAGGATGAGAACGGTGAGGTCCGCGCCGACCAGCCGGGCGATGGTGCGATAGACGTCCTGCATCGGCGCCGAACGGCCAATCAGGGGCAGGCGCTCGTCACGCATGGCCCGCGCCTGGGCCTTGGACGCCTCGCTGTCGGCCGGCCGCGACAGCGCCCGCCGCGCTGCGGCGGTGACATCGTCCAGGTCGAACGGCTTGGAGACATATTCGAAGGCGCCGGCGTCGGCCGCGTTCACCGCCGTCAGAAGCGTGTTCTGGGCGCTCATGACGATGACGGGGAGCCTCGGCCGCTCCTTGCGGATGCGCGGCAGCACGTTGAAGACGTTCTCGTCCGGCATCACCACATCGGTGATGACCAGATCCCCCTCTCCGTCCGTGACCCACTTCATCAGCGTTGCGACATTACCCGTAGCGCGGACCTGATACCCGATGCGGGTGAATGCCTGGCTCAGGACCAGCCGGATCGAGCTGTCGTCATCGGCGATGAGGATCTTCTTGGACGCGGCGTTCATTCAGGAGCACTCTCGGACGCAACGGGGAGGAGCACGCGGAACACGGTGCGACCCGGCTCCGATTCAAAATCGATCAGGCCGCCGTGGGCCCCGACCAGCTTGGCGACCAGCGGCAGGCCAAGGCCCGCGCCGCCGGACTTGGACGTCACGAAGGGCTGGAACAGGTGGTCGCGGATCGACGCCGACACGCCCGGCCCATTGTCCTGAATGCGAATCTCGATCGGAGCCGCCTTGCGCGGCTGGCCGGTCTCGTCGCGCACCCGCACGCCCGGCCGCCAGGCCGTGGTCATCACCAGTTCGCCGCGCCCGTCCCGACGCGCGTGCGCGGCCTCTGCGGCGTTCTTCACCAGGTTCAGGAAGATCTGGATGAGCTGATCCTCGTCACCGGACACCGGCGGCAAGGAGGGATCGAAGTTCTCGCGAAGCAGCAGGCCGTCAGCGACACCATTGACGACCAGCGCCCGCACCCGATCCAGCACCGCATGGATGTTCACCGGCTCGCGAAGCGTCTTGGACTCGTCGGAGAAGGCCTCCATCCGATCGACCAGCCGGCGGATCCGCTCGGTCTCGTCGACAATCAGCTGAGCCAGGGGCTGATCCTCGGCCGCTGCGCCGGCCTTGAGCAGCTGGGCCGCCCCGCGAATGCCCGCCAGAGGGTTCTTGATCTCGTGCGCCAGCATCTGGCCTAGCCCCACGACAGACTTCAGGCCGGCGGGATCGGCCGCGCGCTCCAGCCCCATGGCCCCGCCCTTCGGATGCAGGGTCAGCAGGACCGAACCGTCGCCCATGGGCGTGGCCGAACCGTCCGCAAGGAAAGCCGGCTGGCCGAACAGGCCAATCTCGATACCGTGCTCGCGGACCCGCACTTCCTCGCGCAGCGCCCGCTCGAACAGGCGAACCAGGGGCGACTCGGGCGGCAGTGCGCCACGAAACCGTCCCCGCGCCAGCAAGGCCAGCCCCTGTCCAAAGAGCGCCTCGGCGGCCTCATTGACCGCCGTGAGCGCGCCATCGACGTTGAATACAAGCGCCGGTTCCGGGCTCAGTTCGAACGCCGCCGCCTTCAGGGCCTCGCCCGGGGAATGCGGCGATGCGGGCAGCACTCCGGTCATGCAGCCATCCTCTCGAGAGCGTCGGGGTCGGTCCAGAGATCGGTCAGGGCCGCCTCGACCTCGCTTGCGGTCTCCAGCCGGCAAAGCGTCGCCCTGGCTGCTCGCCTGGCTTCGGCCGTATCGGGCCAGGGCGCCGCCTCGATGTAGGAGGCAAGGTGCTTGCGGAACATCTTCAGGCCCAGCCGGTCTCCGTAGAACGAAAGCGCATCGTGGAAGTGGTCGAGCGCGATCTCCAGCCGAGCAGCCATGTCCGGCACATCGAACGCCTCGCCGGCCAGCGCCGCCTCGACCTGCCGCGCCACCCAGGGCCGCCCATAGCCGCCACGGCCGATCATCAGGCCATCCGCACCGCTCTGGCGCAGGGCTTCGCGCGCACTCTCGATGTCGACGACATCGCCATTGACGATCACCGGGATCGATACGGCTTCCTTGACCTCGGCGACGGCGCGCCAATCGGCGGTTCCTTTGTAGAACTGGCAGCGGGTGCGACCGTGCACCGTCACCGCCTGCACCCCGACACGCTCGCAGATCGCGGCAAAGGCCGGGGCGTTGCGGCTGGCGTCATCCCAGCCAAGGCGCATCTTGACCGTCACCGGCACGCTGCAGGCCTCGACGGCGGACGACACGATCCGTTCGGCCAGTTCGAGATCGCGCATCAGCGCCGAGCCGGAAAGCACGCCCGTCACTTCCTTTGCCGGGCAGCCAAAGTTCAGGTCCACGATCTGAGCCCCGGCCTGAACCGCGAGCCTGGCGCCGTCGGCGATCATCGCCGGATCGCGTCCCACAAGCTGAATCACCATCAGCCCGAGCCCTTCGCCGACCGCCGCGCGACGAACAACATCCGGGCGGCCGCGCGCGAACTCGGCGCAGGCGACCATTTCGGTGGCGACATAGACGGCCCCCTGTCGCGCGGCGGCCCGGCGCGACGGCAAGTCCGAAACGCCGGTCATCGGCGCCATCCAGACCCGACCGCCAACGGCGGCGTCGCCGACCTTGACCTCGACCGTCCCCAATCTAGTGCTCATTTCTTAGTCACGCCCCTCGCCCTCAATTTAGGCACTTTTGTGCGGCGCCGTAAAGTCTGGACATGCCATCGCCCGTAATCGAGAAACAGGCATGAGTTTCGCCGCCGTGATCGTCGCCGCCGGCTCCGGCTCCAGGGCCGGATCCGGGCCCGCCAAACAATGGCGGAGCCTCGCCGGCAAGCCCGTTCTGCGCTGGTCGGCCGAGGCCCTGCTGGCGGCCGGAGCCCATGAACTGGTGGTCGTCACCTCCCCCGACGGGCTGGAGCCCGCGGCCCGGGCGCTCGAGGGGCTCAGCGGCTGGCGCACGGCGATCGGCGGAGCGACACGGGCCGCTTCCGTCCAGTCTGGCCTTTCGGCGCTGACGATCAGCGATGATGAGCCTGTGCTGGTGCATGACGCCGCGCGTCCCCTGGTCAGCCGAGGGCACGTCCTGGCGCTGCTCGAGGCGCTGGCCGCCGGCGCGGACGCCGCCCTGCCGGCGCTCGCGGTTGCTGACACCCTCCGCCGGATCGAACCCGGACAATCGTCCGTAACGGTGCAGCGAGATCATCTCTGGCGAGCCCAGACACCCCAGGCAGCCCGCCTGGGCGCCCTCCGGTCGGCCTACGCCGGCTGGCCGGGTCCAGGCGAGCCGACCGACGACGCCGCCGTCATCGAGTCGGCGGGCGGAAAGGTCGTTCTTACCCCGGGCGATCCGGCCCTGATGAAGCTCACCTATCCCGAGGATTTCGCCATGGCCGAGATGTTCGCCGCCGCCGCCCGCGTCCAGCGTATCGGCCAAGGCTTCGACGCCCATCGCTGGGGTCCGGGCGAGGCGGTCTGGCTCTGCGGTGTTCGCATCGATCACGACCAGACGCTGATCGGCCACTCCGACGCCGACGCCGGACTTCACGCCCTAACCGACGCCATCCTGGGCGCGCTTGGCGAGGGCGACATCGGCGATCACTTCCCGCCGACGGACCCACAGTGGAAGGGCGCGCCGTCCGATCTCTTCCTCAAGCACGCCGCTGATCTGGTCACGGGTCGCGGCGGGCGCATCCTCAACGTGGATGTCACGCTCATCTGCGAGCGCCCCAAGATCAAACCGCACCGGCTGGCCATGCGCGAGCGACTGGCCGATCTGCTCTCGCTGCCGCTCGACCGGGTCAGCGTCAAGGCCACCACCACCGAGGGCATGGGCTTCACGGGACGGCAGGAAGGGCTGGCCGCCCAGGCCATCGCCCTGATCGAAACGCCGGCCTGAGCCCGGCGCGCGCCGCGTTCTACTGCCCGGTTCGCGCCATCCAGGTGTTTCGCCGGCCATCGAAGTTGGCCACCAGCGCGCCGACCAGGTTTGTGTAGTCGTCGGTCCAGGGCTTGACGGTGGCCGGCGGCGCCGGCCCCCAACGGCTGTCCAGCTTGAATGCCCGCAGCGCCTCGGGATTGCGCGCTACGATCATCACGTCTTCCGAGGATTCCCAGTAGTTCGGCGTGTCCGGCGGGACCTGATAGGACTGGAACAGCGCCTGGCCGCCCGCCGCCTGCACCACCGATGCGGCCGGGAACAGCAGTTCCAGGTGCCGGTTGGACAGGTGAAGGATGACGATGCCGTTCGGCTTGATCCGCGCCAGATAGCCCCTCACCGCTTCCACCGTCAGCAGGTGAGCCGGAATGGCGTCCGACGAGAAGGCGTCGATCAGCAGGATGTCGTACTGGCCCTCCGGCATCTTCGACAGCGTCAGCCGCGCATCGCCGACCACATAGTTCACGGGGCCCCGCGCGCACTCGGTCGTGTAGCTGAACACCTTGGGATCCGACGCGATCTCGATGACCAGAGGGTCGATCTCGAAGAAGGTCATCCGGTCGCTGGCCCGGACATAGGCCGCCACCGCGCCCGTCCCCAGTCCCACGGCCGCCACATTGATCGACGGGCGCTGGCGCTGGATCTCGGTGAAGACCTGGCCGATCGCGGTCTCGGGCGCATAATAGGTCAGGGGCCGGCACCGATAGGCCTCGTTCTGGGCCTGGGCGCCGTGCAGGGTCGTGCCGTGCCGGAAAGCCCTCACCTCGCCGCCGAGGCGAGGCTCGGTCGACCGGGTCAGCTGCACCACGCCAAAGAAGCTCCGCTTGCTCTCATAGACGGCCACCCGGTCGCCGACGGTCTCTGCCGTGACAGCCAGCATCACCAGGCAGGCGAAGAAGGGCAGCGCCCGCTCGCGGGTCGCCACGGCGGCGACGGCGATGGCGACGAGTCCCACGGCGCTGGTGACGAACACCGGGTTCTTGGGCGAGACGCCCTGCTCGGCCATGAAGGTCCAGAAGGCGTCGGTGACCGAGATCATCGCCAGCACGGCGCCGATGGCCGCCGCCGCGAGCGCATAGATCTCGATCCGTCCAAGCCGCCCGCTCCAGGGCCGCACCAGGCCGATCAGAGCCAGCACAGCAGCGTACTCGACGACCGTCTCGAAGACGACCGGCGCGATCAGGGCATTGAATGCACCGCCGACGACGCCGCCAACCGACATGCACAGGTAGAAGTCGGTCAGCCGCGCCGGATCGGGCCGACGCGCGACCAGAGCCTGGTGACAGATCAGCGCCGCCAGGAAGAAGGTCACGAGATGGATGCCAAGCGTCACGGCGACGTTGGCGCTGCCGAAAGGCGTCGTCGCGATACAGATGATCAGCGCCGTCGACCCCAGGATCAGCGTCAGCCTCGGCGGGATCAGCGGGCGTGTCTGGAACGCGATGATGAAGGTCAGCAGGTACAGCGCCAGCGGCGCGACCCAGAGGAATGGCGCGCTGGCCACGTCTGTCGTCAGGTGGGTCGTCACCCCCAGCATCAGGCTGGATGGCAGCGCGGCTAGCGCGATCCAGGTCAGGCGATTTCGCCAGGTCACCGGCGGCGCCTCGCCGGTCGCCGGCCCGGATTCGGCGGCCCCGGCGCTGGCCTCGACCGGCTGTCGCCGGATATTGACCGCAAGCACCGCCATGATGACCACGAACAGCCCATATCCCAGGCTCCAGCCCCAGCGCTGGTCGTGCAGGGTCAGGGTCGGCTCGAAGATCACCGGATAGGCCAGCAGGGCCAGCAGGCTGCCCAGGTTGCTGGCCGCATACAGCGCCCATGGCTCCGGCCCTCCGGCCCGGCCATGCACCTTGGCGTGCCAGGCCTGGACCAGCGGCGCGGTCGCCGACAGGGCGGCGAACGGCGCGCCGATGGAGACGATCAGGACGCCCAAAAGCCACATGGCCGGGCTGGTCGGATTGGGCTCGCCGAACAGGCCCGTGATCCGCAGCGGCAGCAGCAGCGCGGCCACGACCATAACGCCCAGATGGATCAACACCTGGGTCCGGGCCGCCGGGACCTTCTGCAGGAAGTGGGCATAGCCATAGCCGACCAGCAGCGCGCCCTGGAAGAACACCATCGAGGTGTTCCAGACCTGGGGCGAACCGCCCAGCAGCGGCAGGACCAGCTTCGCCACCATCGGCTGGACCATGAAAACCAGGGCGGCGCCGCAGAAGACCGCCAGCACATAGATCCAGGGGAACCCGCCTCCCGAGGCGGAACTCGCCGGTGCGGGCGCGGCGGGCGGCGGCGTGGTGTCGTCGGCGGCGGTCATGGCCCCTCGAATCGGCTTGATGCGGTCCGGTCCGCCATGTTGGGGTGCGTCGCGTCCCCTTGGCTAGTGCGAGGGACGCGACGAACGGAGTCTTCCTGAATGTTCCCCCTGGAAATCCAGACGCTGGCCCGGCTCCTGCTCGAGGAGTGCCGCGACCGCTCCTTGCGGATCGTCACCGCGGAAAGCTGCACCGGGGGCCTGGTGTCGGGCGCCCTCTGCACGATCCCGGGAGCCTCGGATGTCCTGGAGCGCGGCTTCGTCACCTATTCCAACAGGGCCAAGCAGGAGGTGCTGGGCGTCCCTGGCGACCTGCTGGCCGACCATGGGGCCGTGTCGGAGCCCGTCGCTCGCGCCATGGCCGAGGGTGCGCTGGAGGCCTCGCACGCGCACCTGGCCGTCGCCATAACCGGCGTCGCCGGCCCAGGAGGCGGCACGCCGATGAAACCGGTGGGCACGGTCCACCTCGCGACCGCACGCAGCAATGCTGGCATCCGTCACGCGGTCGAGCGCTTCGATGGGCCCGACCGCCTCGACGTTCAGCTGGCCGCAGTGGCCATGGCCCTGCAGATGATGCGCGACGCGATCTGAAGCGGCTTACCGCTGGCGGAGCGCCCGGCGGCCGAGATAGATCGCCTGGTCGTCCAGTTGCTCCTCGATCCGCAACAGCTGGTTGTACTTGGCGGTGCGGTCAGAGCGCGCCAGCGAGCCGGTCTTGATCTGCCCGCAGTTCGTGGCGACCGCCAGGTCGGCGATGGTGCTGTCCTCGGTCTCGCCCGAGCGATGGCTCATCACAGCGGTGTAGCCGGCGCGGTGGGCCATATCGACGGCGTCCAGGGTCTCCGACAGCGTGCCGATCTGGTTGACCTTGACCAGGATCGAGTTGCCCAGCCCCTTGTCGATACCCATCGACAGGCGCTTGGGATTGGTCACGAACAGGTCGTCGCCGACGAGCTGAACCTTGGCGCCCAGCGCGTCGGTGAGCAGCTTCCAGCCCTCGAAGTCGTCTTCGGCGCAGCCGTCCTCGATGGTGACGATCGGGAACTTGCCGACCAGCGCCTCAAGATACTTCACCATGCCGGCCGGATCGAAGGACTTGCCCTCGCCCTCCAGCTCGTACTTGCCGCCCTTGAAGAACTCGGTCGAGGCGACGTCCAGGCCCAGGACGAAGTCGTCGCCGGCGCGATAGCCGGCCCCTTCGGCGGCCTTCATGATGAAGTCCAGCGCCGCCTCGGCGGTCGCCAGGTTCGGCGCGAAGCCGCCTTCATCGCCGACGTTGGTGTTGTGCCCGGCATCCTTCAGGGCCTTCTTCAGGCCGTGGAAGATCTCGGCGCCCATGCGCAGGCCTTCGCGGAAGGATTCGGCCCCGGTCGGCAGGATCATGAACTCCTGGATGTCGATCGGGTTGTCCGCATGGGCGCCGCCATTGATGATGTTCATCATCGGCACCGGCAGCACCCGCGCCGAGACCCCGCCAACGTACTTGTAGAGCGGAAGATCGGCGCTGACCGCCGCCGCCTTGGCCGTCGCCAGCGACACGCCGAGGATGGCGTTGGCGCCCAGACGCGCCTTGTTCTCGGTGCCGTCCAGGGCGATCAGAGTCTCGTCGATGCGGCGCTGGTCGGTGGCGTCCTGACCGGACAGGGCGTCGAAGATCTCGCCGTTCACCGCGTCCACCGCCTTCTCGACGCCCTTGCCGAGATAGCGGGACTTGTCCCCGTCGCGCAGCTCGACCGCCTCATGGGCGCCCGTTGAGGCGCCGGAGGGCACGGCGGCGCGGCCGAAGGAGCCGTCTTCCAGGATGACGTCGACCTCGACCGTCGGGTTGCCGCGGCTGTCCAGGATTTCGCGGGCGATGATGTCGACGATGTCGGCCATTGGTATCCTCTTGTTCGGTGCGCGGCTGGCTTAGCGGCGCGGGGCGCGCGGGGCAAGGTTTGAGGGTCCTGGGCGGCTTGACTGCCCCTGCGGCGCGGGCGCATCGCTGGGCCCGAATGGAGGAACGCCATGCTGCTGGTCGAAAAGAAGGACGGCGTCGCCGTCGTCACCCTCAACCGCCCCGAGGCGATGAACGCCCTGTCAAAGGCCCTGCGCTCGGCGCTCTACGAGGCCATGGTCGACATCGAGAAGGATGACGCGGTCAGCGTTGTGGTCCTGACCGGCGCCGGCCAGAAGGCGTTCACCGCCGGGCTGGATCTCAAGGAGCTCGGCTCCGACCCCAAGGCCATGGGATCGGCCAACGCCGAGGGCGCCGAGGAGAACCCGGTCAAGGCGATCGAGCTCTGCTCCAAGCCCGTGATCGGGGCCATCAACGGCGTCGCCATCACCGGCGGCTTCGAGGTCGCGCTGGCCTGCGATGTCCTGATTGCTTCGGAAAACGCTCGCTTCGCCGATACCCACGCGCGCGTCGGCATCATGCCAGGCTGGGGCCTGTCCCAGAAGCTGTCCCGGCTGATCGGCATCTACCGCGCCAAGGAACTGAGCCTGACCGGCAACTTCCTCGACGCCCGGACCGCCGCCGACTGGGGCCTGGTCAACCGCGTCGTCCCGGCCGATGAGTTGATGCCCGTCGCGCTCAAGCTGGCGGCCGACATGGCGACGATCCCGGTCGAGACGCTGGGCTTCTACAAGCGGCTGATCGACGACGGCTTCGCTAAGAGCTTCGGCAAGGCCATGGACCTCGAGCACGAACGGTCAAGCAAGCACAACCGCAAGGTCACCCCCGAGGCCGTCGAGGCCCGACGCGCCGGAATCCAGGCTCGCGGCCGCGGTCAATAGCCGACAGTCAGTCGAGGCCCCGCCGAAACGAAAAACGCCGCCTGCTCCCGGAGCAGGCGGCGCTTCAGCCCCCTTGGCAAGGGTAAGCCTAGTCTTCCTTCGGCGTCAGGACCTGGCGGCCCTTGTACATGCCGGTCTTCAGGTCGACGTGGTGCGGACGGCGCAGCTCGCCGGTGTCCTTGTCTTCGATGTAGGAGTTCGGGCCGAGGGCGTGGTGCGAACGGCGCATGTTACGCCGCGAGGGCGAGGTTTTTCTCTTGGGAACGGCCATCGAAGGATCTCGGCTCGCTAGGCATGAAACGGGAGCGGCGGCCGGTTGGGCCGCCGCGTGAGCGGGGGCTTATGCCTCAAGAGGTCCGGGGATGCAAGTCCGCCGCGATTTCACCGCCTCGGCTGGTCGCCGACCCACTCCCGGACGGTCGTCTCGCCATCCAGAAGCCGCACGAGGGGCCAGTGCGCCCCGTCCCGTCGAATATAGCCGACCAGCAGGCGGGGCGACGGCTCAAGGGGGCCCAGGTCCAGGATTTGCTCGGGAAACACGACACTGACCTCGCCGCCGTCGTAGACGACAAGGCATCCGGAACGGTCATGCACCATCCGTGACCACGCCCTGATCTGCGACAGATAGGGTTCCCGCCGCCAAGCGCCGGGCCGGGCAGGATCGACGTCGAGACAAAGCTGCCCCTCATCGCGCTCGTCGCGAATCAGGAAACCCGCCCGGTCGGGCCGCCAGGCGTCGTCCAGCGCCGGGCTGGCAAGCCAGCCGCAGGTGAAGATCCGGCAGGCCGAGGGCCGCTCGGGATAGATCGCGCAGCCGGCGTTCGCGTGGACACAGCCGTGACCCGCCGGCTTCGCCAGTTCGGGAATGTCCAGTACGGTGCAGCAGAGTGTGCATGAGCCGCACACCCTCTGCGCCGCGCCCGACGTCATCAGACCAGCCGGCTCTGCGCCTTGGCCGCCGCGATGAAGCTGGCGAACAGCGGATGGGGCGCGAAAGGCCGGCTCTTCAGCTCGGGATGGAACTGCACCCCGATGAACCACGGGTGGTCCTCCCGCTCGACGATCTCGGGCAGGACGCCGTCCGGCGAGGCGCCGGTCATCTTCAGGCCCGCGCGCTCGAAGGCGTCGCGATAGCCGATGTTGACCTCGTAGCGGTGGCGGTGCCGCTCGCTGATGTGGCTGGCGCCGTAGATATCCGCCACCTTGGACCCTGGTGTCAGGGCCGCATCATAGGCGCCGAGCCGCATGGTGCCGCCCAGGTCGTCGCCTTCGCGGCGTTCGACCCGCTGGTTGCCCTGGGTCCATTCGGTCATCAGGCCCACGGCCGGCTCCGGCGTCGGGCCGAACTCGGTAGAGGAGGCGTTCGGCACGCCGCCGCAATTCCGCAGCGCCTCGATCACCGCCATCTGCATGCCAAAGCAGATGCCGAAGTACGGAACATTGCGCTCGCGGGCGAACTCGGCCGCCAGGATCTTGCCCTCGGCCCCGCGCTCGCCGAAGCCGCCCGGCACCAGGATGCCATGGACCCCTTCGAGCCGGCTTGCCGCCGCGCCGTCCTCGTTCTCGAAGGTCTCGCTCTCGACCCAGTCCAGTTTGACCTTGACCCTGTTGGCCATGCCGCCGTGGGTCAGCGCCTCGATCAGGGATTTGTAGGCGTCCTTCAGCACCGTGTACTTGCCCACCACCGCGATCGTCACTTCGCCGTCGGGGTTCTCGGTGACCTCGTTGATGCCCTGCCAACGCGACAGGTCCGGCGCCGGCGCGTCGTTGATGCCGAACACCGCCAGGACTTCCTCGTCGAGACCCTCGCGGTGATAGTCGAGCGGCACGGCATAGATGCTGGCGCTGTCCATGGCGGTGATCACCGCCGTCGAACGGACGTTGCAGAAGAGCGCGATCTTGCGCTTCTCGTCGGCCGGAATCGGCTGCTCGCAGCGGCACAGAAGCACATCGGGCTGAATGCCGATCGAGCGCAGCTCCTTCACCGAATGCTGCGTCGGCTTGGTCTTCATCTCGCCGGCGGTCTTGATGAACGGCAGCAGCGTCAGGTGCACGAAGCAGCTGTGTCCGCGCGGCAGTTCCTGTCCCAGCTGGCGGATCGCCTCGAAGAAGGGCAGCCCCTCGATGTCGCCGACGGTGCCGCCGATCTCGACCAGCACGAAGTCGGCCTCATCGCCGTTCTCGTCGAGCGCGGGCGAAAGGACGAAGGATTTGATCTCGTTGGTGACGTGAGGGATCACCTGCACGGTGGCGCCGAGGTAATCCCCTCGCCGCTCCTTCTCGATGATCGTCTTGTAGATCTGGCCGGTGGTGATGTTGTCGCCGCGCGCGGCGTTCACCCCGGTGAAGCGCTCATAGTGGCCCAGGTCGAGGTCCGTCTCCGCGCCGTCGTCGGTCACGAAGACCTCGCCGTGCTGATACGGCGACATCGTACCGGGGTCGACGTTGAGATAGGGGTCGAGCTTGCGCAGGCGGACCTTGTATCCGCGAGCTTGCAGCAACGCGCCGAGGGCGGCGGACGCCAGACCTTTTCCGAGGGAAGAGACCACGCCGCCGGTGATGAAAATGTACCGGGCCATGGGAGGTCAGCTATAGCCGATGATTCGCGGCGGCGCCTCCCCGCGCCGTCTCGAACCTGTCGATAACCCCTACTTCTTTTCCGGAGCGGGGGCCGGAGCCGCCTGCGGGCCGGCCAGCGGCGCGGCGCCCGTGGCGGGAACCTCGGTCGGCACGCCGACTTCCGGGGCCGGGGCCTGAAGGCCGCCCGGAGCTTGCTGCTGCTGCTCCTGGCGAAGCTGTTGTTCCTGACGGAGCAGCTCGGCCGGATCGACGCGCAGGCCCTCGCCCGCCGTCGTGCCGCCGCGATCGGCAGCCGCCAGCAGGGTCAGCGCGATGCTGATGACCAGGAAGATGCTGAAGAAGATCCAGGTCAGCCGGGTCAGGAAGTCGCCGGTGCCCCGCGCGCTCATGAAACCCGAGGGGCCGCCGCCCATGCCGAGCGCGCCGCCTTCGGACTTCTGCATCAGGACCGCCGTCACCAGCAGGATGCAGACGATGATGTTGATGACGAGCAGGATGATGGTCAGCATGAACGAGCTTGCGATCCGATTGGGCGGGGCCAAGCGGGACCCCGCGCGAAATGAAGCGGCCCCTCTAGCACCATGCCGACCGCCGCGCCATAGCTGGGGTCCGACCGCGGGAATGCAACCGTCGTGATTCTGGAAACCGAACGCCTGACCCTGACGCCGGTCACCCCGGATGATGCGCCGCTGGTGCATCCGATCATGGCCGATCCGGATGTCATGGCTCACTGGGACGTCGCCGAGATCGAGGATCCCGACGTGGTCGACCAGATCCTTGCCGGACAGGTCGCGGCGATGCAGGGCGACCGGGCCTTCCACTGGGCCATGCGGCTCACGGCCGATGGCGCCTTCCTGGGCCTCTGCGACCTGTCGGAAATCGACTGGCGCCACCATCGCGCCGAGGTCGGCTTCATCCTTGGCAAGGACAGCTGGGGCCAGGGCTATGCCTACGAAGCCATGCAGGCGGTGATGAACCACGCCGCCTCGCTCGGGCTCAAGCGCCTCTGGGCCCGCACGCTTGTCGGCAACGACAGCTCCGAGAAGTTGCTGACCAAGCTCGGCTTCGAGCAGGAGGGCTATCTGCGCGGCCATGTCGACCGCGACGGCGAGCGGCGCGACTGCCGTCTCTGGGGCCTGCTGCTTTAGCTATCGCGGCGGCGCGCCTTTGCTATGTTGGCCGCTGATGCGAATCTTGACGGGCTGAAGCGCCCGTCGACCGAGGGCGGTGGGTGACGGTTCAGGCCAGAATTCTGATCGTGGCGCGCGATGACGCGCTGGCCGGCCCCCTCGCCGAGGGTCTGGATCGCCTCGGCTGGCGCACGATCACGGCGCGCGGGCCCTATGCGGCGCTGGCGGCGCTCGGCGACCTGCAGATCGAGGCGGCCATCGTCGACACCGCCAGCGGCGGCGCGGACGCCCTGTCGCTCGCGCGTCGGCTCAAGGCCGCCTGCGCGCCCCGCCGCCTGCCGGTGATCGCCATCGGCGATCCCGACCCTCAGCACGAGAGCTTTGCCTTCGACCTGACCCTGGCGCCGCCGCTGCATCCGGCGCAGGCGGTCCTGCGCCTTGAATCGCTGGTGCGCATGGCCATCGCCGAAGAGGAGTTCGAGCTTCGCCTCGAGACCTTCGCCGACAAGGGCCGCCGCCTCGATCTTCCCGACCCCGAGGCCGGCGCCTATCGCGTGCTGGCCGTCGGTGAGCCGGCGCCGCAGTTCCTCGCCCTGAGCAACGCCCTGTCCCGCAGCGGCGCCGAGGTGGTCGGAGCCTTCACCGCCTTCACCGCCTTCGACTATCTGCACGAGCGGGCGTTCGACTCGGTGGTGCTCTGGGCCGGCGACAACCAGGCCGAGGCGCTGTCCATCGCGGCGGGCATGCGCCGCAACACCCGCCTCTACCACATCCCCGCTCTGCTCTATCTGCAGGCCGACAGCTTCATCACCGCCTCCGAAGCCTTCCATCGCGGCGTGTCCGACGTCGCCTCGCCGGAAACGCCCGAGGTCGACACCGCCCGGCGGGTCATCGAGCTGGCTCGCAGCTACCGTCGCCAGACCTCCATTCGCCGGGCGCTCGAGAAGGCGCGCTCTTCCGGTCTGATGGACGCGGCCACCGGCCTGTTCACCCGCGACCTGTTCGCCGCCCACCTGGTGCGCCTGACCCAGGCCGCCCGCACGCGCAACCGGCCGCTCTCCGTCTGCGTCCTGCGCGTCGCCGAGCGGCCGGAAGTCACCGCCGCCCGCGCCGCCGGATGGCTGGACCGCGCCATTCCCCAGATCGGCTCGATGATCGGCCGCCTCGTCCGCGCCGAGGACACCGCCGCCCGCCTCGGCCCGGAGGTGTTCGCCCTGGCCCTGCCCGGCACGCCCCAGGCGTCCGGCCGCGCCGCCGCCGAGCGGATCGCCGCCGTCATCGCCTGCACCGCCTTCGAGGCCGGCGAGGACAAGGCCCCCTTCGTGGTCGACTTCGACATCGGCGTCGCCCAGATCGAGCGGGGCGAGAACGCCGCCGCCGCCCTCGAACGGGCCGCCAGTCGCGCTCTCCAGCGCGAGGCCGGATAAGGGAGGCCGCATGGCCCAGCCTGTGAAGATCGACTTCATCGCCGACGTCGTCTGCCCCTGGTGCTATATCGGCTGGGAGCGGCTGAAGAAGGCGCTGGCGCTCCGCCCGGACATCCCGGTCGAGGTGACCTGGAGACCGTATCAGCTCGATCCGACGCTGCCTGAGGAGGGCGTGGACCGCGCTGCCTACATGGGCGCCAAGTTTCCCGATCCCGACAAGCGCCGCGCCGCCATGGACGCCCTGAACAGCTTCGCCGCCGAAGACGGCCTGACCCTGCGCCTGTCGGAAATCCCGCTGTCGCCCAACACCAACGCCGCACACCGCCTCATCCGCTGGGCGCAGGGCCAGGGCCTGCAGGTCCAGGCCGTCGAGGCGATCATGCGCGCCTACTTCACCGAGTTGCGCGATATCGGCGACCCCACCGTACTGGCAGATATCGCCGAAGCCATCGGCATGGACCGGATGATGGTGCTGAAGCTGCTGTCAGAAGGCGCGGACACCGACGCCATCACGCGCGAGCACGTCACCGCCTGGCGGGCCGGCGTACGGGGCGTGCCGTTCACGGTCTTCGACGGCAAGGTCGCCGTGTCCGGCGCCGAAACCGCCGAGCATCTCGCCGCCGCCATGGACAAGGCCCTGGAGACAACTGCATGACCGGCAAGGATTGGGCGACCTGGGGCCCGGTCATGGGGCTGGGCATCGCCATGATCGCGATCGCCTTCAGGGCCTGGATAGGATCCAGGCCCCGGCCGCTCAACCTCGGCCTGATGTGGATCATCCCCGCCCTGCTCGGCGCCCTGCTTGTGGCCCTGCTGTCCATTTCCGGCCTTTCCGGTCTCGACTGGCTCTGGGTTGCGCTCGCCCTTGCGGCCGGATCAGCGCTGGGCTGGCAGCGTGGGCGATTCATGCAGATCACGCTCGATCCCGAGACCGGAAAACCTATGGCGAAGAATTCGCCCGCCGCCCTGATCCTGATCCTGGTCCTGCTGCTGGTTCGCTTCGGCCTGCGCGAATCGATCCCGCCATCGATCGGCCTTGGGCAGATGTTGATCAGCGACCTCTTCCTGGCCTTCGCCGTGGGGCTGCTGGCCTCACAGCGGGTCGAGATGTTCATCCGCGCCCGCCGACTCATCGGCGGCGCCGCGCCCGCGGAACAGCTTGCCGGCTGACATGACCGCCAAGGTCGACACCTGGCTGGCCACGCTGGACCACCCCCTCAAGGCGCGCGCCCAGGATCTTCGCCAGGCGATCCTCGCCCTTGATCCGGCCGTAGCCGAAACCATCAAGTGGAACGGGCCCAGCTTCGTCTACATCGACGACTTCGCGACCTTCGGCTTCCGCAAGGCCGACAGGCTCCAGATCGTTCTGCATCAGGGCGTCAAGCCCAAGGCCGGCGCGGTGGACGGGCTCGCGATCGATGATCCCGCCGGCCTGCTGACCTGGGCGGCCAAGGATCGCGCCGTCGCCTACCTGACGCTCGACGATGATTTCGACAGCTGGGAGCCGGCCTTCATCGCCATCCTGCGCCAGTGGATGGCGCAGATGTCCTGAGGCGTCAGTCGCGCTCGAGCCGGGCCGCGAGGCTCGAGGTATCCCAGCGGCGACCGCCCAGCGCCTGAACCTCGGCGTAGAACTGATCCACCAGCGCTGTCAGCGCCAGGGTCGACCCGTTGGCTCGCGCCTCGTCGAGCACGAGGCCCAGGTCCTTGCGCATCCAGTCGACGGCGAAGCCGAAGTCGAACCGCCCCTCGACCATCGTCGCCCACCGGTTGTCCATCTGCCAGGACTGGGCGGCGCCCTTGCTGATGGCCTCGAACACCAGTTGCGGGTCAACGCCGGCGCGTTTGGAAAAGTGCACGGCCTCGGCCAGCCCCTGGACCACCCCGGCAATGCAGATCTGGTTGGCCATCTTGGCCAGTTGCCCCGCGCCGGGGCCGCCGATGCGCTTGATGGCCTTGGCATAGGCGCCGATCACCGGCTCGGCCCTGGCGACGGCCGCCTCGTCGCCGCCGACCATGATCGTCAGCTGGCCGTTCTCGGCCCCCGCCTGCCCGCCGCTGACGGGCGCATCGAGAAAGCTGCGACCGCTGGCGCTGGCCAGGTCCACCATCTCGCGGGCCAGCCTGGCCGATGTCGTGGTGTGGTCGACAATCACCCCTCCAGGCGCCATCGCCGGCAGGATGGCGGCGACAACACCGCGAACGTCGTCGTCATTGCCGACGCAGAGCGCCACAAGTTCAGCATCGCGCGCCGCCTCCGCGGGCGTCTCGCCGGCCGCTCCCGCGTGCGTTTGCACCCAGCGATCCGCCTTGGCCGGCGAGCGATTGAAAACCGTCACCTGATGACCGGCCCGGGCCAGATGACCGGCCATGGGAAAGCCCATGACGCCAAGCCCAATGAACGCAACCTTCATCGCCGAATCCCGTCTGCCTTGAAACGCCATCTTAACGTCCGGCGGCGAGGTTGCGGAGATTACGGTTAAGCGGGGTTGACCATGGCGATCGGGGGTGACCGGCCGATCCTCATCAAGAAGGTGAAGAAGGTGGCCGGCCATGGCCACCATGGCGGCGCATGGAAAGTCGCCTACGCCGACTTCGTCACCGCCATGATGGCCTTCTTCCTGCTGATGTGGCTGATCAACACCACCAGCCCCGAACAGAAGCGCGGCATCGCCGACTACTTCGCCCCCGCCAGCGTTTCCGAGACGACCAGCGGCTCCGGCGGCATCCTCGGCGGCACAGCCCTCGGCGACGACGGCGCCAAGTCCAACGGCTCCATGGACATCGTCGAGAACCAGAATCCCGAATCAAAGCCGACCGAACGCTCGGAGGATCAGTCGCTCGGCGCCGCCAGCCTCGAGCAGGCCAGCGAAGAGGCTCTGCGCGAGGAACTGGAAAGGCGCGAAACCGACCAGTTCGCCTCGGCCGCCCAGTCCCTGCGCCAGGCGCTGCAGGACATGCCCGAGCTCGCCGAGCTGTCGAAACAGATCATGATCGACGTGACCCCCGAGGGTCTGCGCATCCAGCTGATCGACCAGGACGGCCGGTCGATGTTCAAGGAAGGCTCCTCGCAGCCGAACGACCGCGCCCGCATCCTGCTGCGCGCCGTCGCCCGGGTGATCAACAGCCTGCCCAATCGCATCAGCATCTCGGGGCACACCAGCGCCAACGCCGATGGCTCGCGCGCTTCCGGCGACTGGGCCCTCTCCGCCGCCCGCGCCGACAGCGCCCGGCAAATCCTCCAGGCTTCGGGCGTCGACCCCGACCGCATTTACCAGGTCTCGGGAAAGGCCAACTCCGAGCCCCTCTATCTCGACGATCCCACCCTGGCCGGAAACCGCCGCATCACCATCATTCTGCTGCGTGAAGCGCCTGTCCTCCCGCCGCGTGACTGATGAGACGCCATGCCCCCTTGCGAAGGACGGTCCCATGGGTCCTAATCCTTGCCAGTGAGGGGTTGCCGAGAGGCGGGCTAGTATCGTGACGCAGCATCTACCGAGCTCCGGCCGGCTGCGCTTTTTCCTGACGGCGGCTTCGCCCTGCCCCTACCTGCCGGGTATGGAGGAGCGGAAGGTGTTCGCCCACCTGCCGCAGGTCGACGGCCCCTCGATCAACGACAGCCTCACCCAGGCGGGCTTCCGCCGGTCACAGAACATCACCTACCGCCCGGCCTGCGAGGCCTGCTCTTCCTGTACCTCTGCGCGGATCCCGGTGAAGGACTACGCCTTCGGTCGCGGCGAGCGCCGCATTATCAAGCGCAACGCCGACATCCGCCGCCATCTGGTGGAGTCGGAAGCCACGACCGAACAGTTCGACCTGCTGCGCCGCTACCTCCTGGCCCGGCACGCCGACGGCGGCATGGCCGACATGACCTGGCCCGACTATGTGGCCATGGTCGAGGACACAACGGTGCGGACCCATCTGGTCGAATACCGCACCCGATCGGTCGATCGCGGTCCGGGCGATCTGGTGGCCTGCGTGCTGGTCGACGTGATGTCGGACGGCCTGTCGCTGGTCTACAGCTTCTACGACCCCGATCTCGCCGGCCGCAGCCTCGGCTCGTTCATCGTCCTGGACAACATCCTCCAGGCGACGACGGCCGAGCTTCCCCACGTCTACCTGGGCTACTGGGTCCCCGGCAGCGAGAAGATGGCCTACAAGGTCCGCTATTCACCGCTGGAAATCCTGCGCCCCAACGGCTGGGGCCTGATCTCGGCCCGCGAGATCCGCCAGGCCGAGGCCATCCTGGCCGCCAATCGCGCGGTTCATGGCCCGGCGCCCGCACGCCTCGGCCGCAAGGAAGCTCAGCCCCAGGGGCCGGCTTCCACCGCCTCGACCTCGGTCACGGTAAAGTCGCGCCCGCCGGCATAGCGCACCAGCGCCTCGATCCGCTTCTCGATCGGCGGATGGGTGGCGAACAGACCCATGACGCCCTCCTCCCGGTTCTCCAGGAACATGCCCCTGATCGAGTCCGGTCCTTCCAGGTGCGCCCGGCCCGAGATCTTCCTGAGGGCCGAGATCATGGCGTCGGGGTTCTTGGTCAGCTCGACCGCGCCGGCGTCGGCCACATACTCCCGGGTCCTCGACAGGCTCATGCGGATGACAATGGCCAGCAGATAGCCCACCGCCGCGATCCCGAATGCGATCAGCAGCATCAGGCCGGCCCCCTTGTTGCGATCGGCGTTGCCGCCCAGGCGACCAAAGCGGATGCCCCGGAACATCACCTCGGCCAGCAGGGTGATGATGCCGGCGAACACCGCAGCGATGACCATAGTGCGGACATCGCGGTTCATCACATGGGTCAGCTCGTGGGCCAGCACCGCCTCGAGCTCGGCTCGGTCCAGCGTGTTCAGAAGGCCGCGCGTGACGCTGATGCTGTATTGGCCTTCGTGCAGACCCGTGGCGAAGGCGTTCAGCCCTTCGGCCTCGATGATCCTCAACGACGGCGTTGAGATGCCCCGGGAAATACAGAGGTTTTCCAGCAGGTTGTAGAGCTCGGGCTCATCCTGTCGCGAGACCGGCCGCGCGCCGGTGGCCAGGTCGATGATCGCTTGGTTGGCCAGATAGGCGATCCCGAACCATAGGGCCGAAACCGTGACGGCCAGCGGCGCCGACAGCACCAGCCACTGTGTCGCCCGTCCCAGATCGCCGGCGAGACTCCCGGTCGAGGGCAGGAAGCCGGTCGCCATCATCGCCAGAGTCAGCGCCCAGACCAGACCGATCAGCAGGATCGGAAAGCCGATCAGCAGCAGAGCCGATCGGGTATTGTTGGCCTGGATGTGGGTGTAGAGGCCGACGGCCCCCATGGCCGGGCCGCCGTCCTAGAACTTCACCGAGGGCGGCGCCGCGTCCATCGCCGCGCGGCTGTCGGCGCCCACGTCGTACAGGGTGCGGTTCTTGCCGAAGCCGAACAGACCCGCGAACAGCACGGCCGGGAAGGCTTGCCGGGCGGCGTTGAACTCGGTCACCGCGTTGTTGAAGAAGCGGCGCGCGGCGGCCAGCTTGTTCTCCAGGTCGGACAGTTCGGCCTGCAGGCTCAGGAAGTTCTGGTTCGCCTTCAGGTCGGGATAGGCCTCGGCCACCGCGAACAGCTGGCGCAGGGCGCCTTGCAGGACGCCTTCGGCCTGCACCTTCGCCTCGACTCCGCTGGCCGACACGGCGGTGTTTCGCGCCGCGATCACGGCTTCAAGCGTGCCCTTCTCGTGGGCCGCGTAGCCCTTCACCGTCTCGACAAGGTTGGGGATCAGGTCGTGCCGCTGCTTCAGCTGCACGTCGATGTCGGCGAAGGCCTGATCCGCCCGCGCGTTCAGCGCCACCAGACGGTTGTAGATGCCGATCACCACGAAGGCGATCACCGCCACGATGACGAGAATGATGATCAGTTCCACGGCGATCTCCCCGGATGCGTTGGCCGCGACGGTATCGGATCGTCGCGGCCCTGAGTAGTGGCCGCCGGCGCGCTATTTCGACGGATCGACCAGCGCCTGGTAGACCAGCTGCTGCGAGACATCGTCCAGGCGATACACCTGCCCGCCGCCCAGCACCTGGATGAAGCCCATGACGACGACGTCGTTCTCGGGATCGACCCAGAACCAGGTGCCGGCCGCCCCGCCCCAGCTGAAGGTGCCCTTACCGGCCAGCGTCCCGGCGGCGGCGGGATCCATGACGACGGCGAAGTCGAGGCCGAACCCGACGCCGGGGCCAAGCGGCTGCTTGGCGAGCTGGCTTTCGGTCAGGTGGTTCGAGGCCATCAAGCGGACGGTTGCCGGCGACAGGATGCGCACGCCGTCCAGCTCCCCGCCCCGCGCCAGCATGTGCGCGAACCGGGCGTAGTCGGCCACGGTCGAGACCAGTCCTCCACCGCCGTTGGCCGCGGTGGGAGGCTTGGAGATGTCCAGGACCATGAAGCCGTCGGCCGGCTTCAGGAGGCTCTCCCGGTCGAACATGTAGAGCGATGCCATGCGCGCCGACTTGGCGGCCGGCACATGGAAGGCCGTGTCCTTCATCCCCAGCGGGCCGAAGATCCGCTGCTCCATGAATTCGGGCAGCGACTGACCCGACAGCTTCTCGACCAGATAGCCCTGGATATCGACGGCGATCGAGTACTTCCACTGCTCTCCGGGCTGGCTGGCCAGGGGCAGGCTGGCCGCCTCCCGGATCATGTCCGACAGCGTCTGTGAGCCCAGCAGGCCGGAGTCGCGATAGGCCTTGTCGACATAGTTGTCGGTGACCAGGCCATAGGCGAAGCCCGCCGTATGCGCCATCAGCTCGCGCATGGTCGCCGAACGCGCCACCGGCTCCAGGATGGGCTGACCCTTGTCGTCGAGCCCCTTGAACACCTTCAGCCCCTTGAACTCCGGGATGTAGCGCGTCACCGGCTCGTCCAGCCGCCACTTGCCTTCCTCGTAGAGCATCATCAGAGCCACGCCGGTCACCGGCTTGGTCTGGCTGTACATCCGGTGGATCGTGTCGTCCCTGAGCGGCGCCCCGGTCGCCAGGTCCGCCTTGCCGTAGACGTCGTAGTGCACGACTTTGCCGTGCCGGGCGACATAGGTGACCACCCCCGGCAGAGCGCCCCTGTCGACAAGCCCGTGCATGTGGGCGTCCAGGCGCTTCAGCCGCTCTGACGAGAAGCCCACGCTCTCCGGCTTGACCAGGGCGAACGGCACCGACGCGCTCGCCTCCGCCGGCTTTGCCGCAGCCGGCCCAATCCCCGAAGTCGGCCCGGCCAGAACAGCCAGAGCCGTGGCCGCGATCAGCAGCCCCTTGAATCCACGCACCCGCCCCTCCCGAAGAGTCTTTGGCCGATCATCAGCGAGACGAGACGAGACGGCAACGCGCGCCGCGCAACTAGACTAGTTTCCTTTTTAAACCTGTCTGCTAGAAGCTGCCTTGGGACGCCGGAGGGGCGTTCATGGAGCTCTCGCAATGACCCCGGCCCCGACCGAACGCCTGCATGCCCTGGACGCCGTCCGGGGATTCGCCCTGTTGCTGGGTGTGGCCTTCCACGCCACCATGTCGTTTCTGCCCGGCCCTCAGGCCTGGATCGTCATGGACGACCAGCGCAGCGAGGTGATGGCAGTCACCTTCTTCGCCCTTCACATCTTCCGAATGACGGTCTTCTTCCTGATCGCCGGCTACTTCGGCCGCCTGCTGCTGCAGCGGCGGGGCTTGGGCGGCTTCATCGTCGACCGGCTGAAGCGGATCGCGGCCCCGCTTGCCATCTTCTGGCCTATGGTCCTGATGGCCATCATCGGGGTTCTGGTCTGGAACACCATCGAGACCCTGGGCGGCATCCCGAAGAACGCGCCGCCACCGCCGGCGATCACCCCGACAGCCTTCCCGCTGACGCACCTTTGGTTTCTGTGGGTGCTACTGCTCTTCTATCCGGCCATGCTGGTCCTGCGCGGCGTCGGCAAGCTGCTGGACAGGGTCGGTCACGTCGCCCGGATGGTCGATGGTCTGGTCGCCTTCCTGACGCGCAGCCTGCTCGGGCCGGTAGCTCTCGCCGCTCCGGTCGCCCTGTCCCTGTGGCTGAAGCCGGACCTGATGGCCTGGGTCGGCATTCCGACTCCGGACCAGTCGCTGATCCCCAACGCCATCGCGGCCACGGCCTATGGCATCGCCTTCACCTTCGGCTGGCTGCTGCAGCGGCAGGACGGGCTGATCCAGGCCTTCACCCGTCGCTGGGCGCTGAACCTCGGCGTCGCCATCGCCGCCACCACGGCCGCCTACCTGATAGTGCGCGGGACGCCGATCCCGACGCGCATGGACGACGAAAGCCTCCGCGCCGTCTTCAGCGCCCTTTACGCCCTCGCCGTCTGGACCTGGACTTTCGGCCTGATCGGCGCGGCCCTGACCTTCCTGGCGGGCCACAGCCCGGTGCGGCGCTACATCGCCGACGCCAGCTACTGGGTCTACATCGTCCACATCCCGCTGGTCATGGCCCTGCACGTGCTGCTGCGCGATGCAGCCCTGGCCTGGCCGATCAAGTACCTGCTGGTCGTGGCCGGGACGCTGGTCCCCGCCTTCATCACCTACGAACTGCTGGTCCGCCACACCCATCTCGGCTGGCTGCTCAATGGACGCCGCATCCCCTGGCGTGCGAAGCCTCAACTCCAAGTCCGGGCGCAGAATCGCCAGGAAGGAATCGCCTGATGACCGACGCTGACTCCGCTCGCGAGGACCTCGCCTACCTGAAGACCCTGGTCGGCCACGACAGCGGCGGGGATGTCTGGCGGTTCGCCGGCCGCCTGTTCGCGGTGGGCGGGGCCGTCTACGGCGTACAGATGCTGTTCCATGGAGCCCAGATCCTGGGCTTCAACCCGTCCGGTCCGGTCACGCTGCTCTTCATGTTCGGCCCGACCGTGGTGTTCCTGGTCTACATGACCTGGGCCATCATCAAGGGGGGCAAGAACGCCAAGCCGATGGGCACGACTGGACGGGCGGTCAACGCCATCTTCACCGCCACAGGCCTCTGCAACCTGGTCTTCCTGATCATCTTCCTGCCCCCGTCCATCCAGTCGGGCGATTTCCGGATCTGGCTCTTCTACCCGGCCGTGGTCTTCGCGGTGCTTGGCGGCGCCTGGTACGCGGCCTGGCAGCTGCGCCGCCGGCTGTGGATGCTGGGCACGGCGGCCGGCTGGATGATCAGCGCGGCTGCCATGGGCCTGACCCGGGGGCACTGGGCCTATGTCGTCATCTGCGGCGCCTGCCTGGTGCTGTTCATGATGCTTCCCGGCATCGCCATGGCGCGCGGCAAGGCGGACTAATGGCGAAGTTCGACATCGGCGGCATCGACGAGGTCATCCACGGGCGCCTGCGCCTTGGGATCATGGCCTATCTCGCGGACGCCGAGGTCGCCGACTTCACCGAGCTCAAGACGGCGCTCGACGCTACCCAGGGCAATCTGTCGATCCATCTGCGCAAGCTGCAGGACGCCGGCTATGTGGCGATCGAGAAGAGTTTCGTCGGGCTGAAGCCGCTGACCCAGGCGCGGATCACGCCGCAGGGCCGAGCGGCCTTCGGGCGCTACCTCGAAGCGATCGGCAAGCTGGTCGGCTAGGGCCGCCAGTCGATCGCGACTGACGATGCCCTGCTCTAGCGAGGACGGAACCGCTTGCTCGTCGGGAAGCCCTTCGGCGCCAGCTTGCCCGCCCCGGCGCGCTTGCCGATCCAGTCCTTCCAGTCGGCCCACTCGCGGGTCCGTCCGGCGCTGTCGATCCAGGCGGCTCCGGCGTCTGCGATGAACACCAGCGCATCGCGAAGCCCGCCTTCCCTGTAGGACTGCAGTTTCACGCCCTTGCCGCGCGGCATTTCCGGAAGCTCTTCAATGTCGAAGATCAGGATCTTGCCATTGTCGCCGATGACCGCGACCCGGTCGCCGACGACTTCCAGAGACACCACGGCCGTTCCGTTCAGCACCTGCTTGCCGGCGCGGCGGAAGGCCAGGGCCTCGTCCTCCGGCATCACGAAGCCATAGCCCTCCTTCGAGGCCAGGAAGCGCTTGCGGCCGGCCTTGTGCGGGAAGACGTCGACGATCTTCACCCTGTCGTCGAGATCCACCATCAGCCGCAGCGGCTCGCCATGGCCGCGCGCCGAGGGGAGCTTGCTGCAGTCGACTGTAAAGAACCGACCATCAGATGCGAAGATCAGCAGCTTGTCCGTTGTTTCTGCTGGGACAATGAAGCCCAGCTTGTCGCCTTCTTTGAACTTCAGTTCCGAGGGGTCGTCCACGCGTCCCTTGGCCGCGCGGATCCAGCCCTTGTCCGACAGGATGACGGTGATCGGCTCGCGCGGCACGAAGGCCTCGGTCGCCGCGTCAAGGTCGACGGCCGGCGCCTCGGCGAAATCGGTGCGGCGTCGGCCCACCGCGGTGCCCGGGCCCAGCACGTCGCGCATCTGCGCCAGCCCCGCGCCGACCAGCTTCCACTGCATCGCCTCGGAGGCCAGCATCTTCTGGATGCCGTCACGTTCCTCAGACAATTCAGCGTGTTCGCGCCGGATCTCCATCTCCTCCAGCCGCGCCAGCTGCCGCAGGCGGGTGTTGAGGATGGCGTCCGCCTGGATGTCCGAAAGGTCGAAGGCCGCGATCAGCTTCTGTTTCGGCTCGTCCTCGTAGCGGACGATCCGGATCACCTCGTCGAGGTTCAGATAGGCGATCAGCAGGCCGTCCAGGACGTGCAGCCGCGCCTCGATCTTCTCCAGCCGGAACCGCGCCCGGCGCACCAGCACCTCGCGCCTGTGATCCAGGAAGGCCTTCAGGATCGCCTTGAGCCCCAGGACGCCGGGCGCGCCCCGGGCGTCAATGACGTTCATGTTGACCGGGAACCGGGTCTCCAGCGCCGAGAGCTTGAACAGGCTCTCCATCAGCACTTCGGGCTCGACGTTGCGGTTCTTGGGCTCGATGACCAGACGCACGTCCTCGGCCGACTCGTCGCGCACATCACCCAGCAGCGGCGCCTTCTTGGTCTCGATCAGTTCGGCCAGCTGTTCGACCAGTTCGGCCTTCTTGACCTGGTACGGCACCTCGGTGACGACGATGACATAGCCGCCCCGGCCGGTGTCCTCGCGGGTCCAGCGCGCCCGCAGCCGCACCCCGCCCCGGCCCGTCTCATAGGTCTCCAGCAGGGAAGCGCGGCCCTCGACGATGACGCCGCCGGTCGGGAAGTCCGGACCGCGAACCCGCTCCATCAGGTCGGCCGTCGTCGCTTCGGGGCGCTGCAGCATCAGCAGGCAGGCGTCGATCAGTTCGCCGGCGTTGTGCGGCGGGATCGAGGTCGCCATGCCGACGGCGATGCCGCTCGAGCCGTTGGCCAGCAGGTTCGGGAACCCGGCCGGCAGCACCACCGGCTCTTCCGACTGGCCGTCATAGGTGGGGCGAAAGTCGACCGCGTTTTCGTCGATGCCGTCCAGCAGCAGCGAGGCCGCCTCGGTCATCTTGCATTCGGTGTAGCGCATCGCCGCGGCGTTATCGCCGTCGATGTTGCCGAAGTTGCCCTGGCCGTCGACCAGCTGGTAGCGCTGGGCGAACTCCTGCGCCAGCCGCACCAGGGCGTCATAGATCGCCTGGTCGCCGTGCGGGTGATAGTTGCCCATCACCTCGCCCACGACCTTGGCGCACTTGCGCGCCGCCGCCTGCGGGTTCAGCCGCATGTCGTGCAGCGCATAGAGGATGCGGCGGTGGACCGGCTTGAGGCCGTCGCGGACGTCCGGCAGCGCGCGGCCGGTGATCGTCGACAGGGCATACGCCAGATAGCGGCGCGACAGGGCCTCGGTCAGCGGCTCGTCGAGGATGCGGTCGCCTTCGCCGTCGCCGGGCGGGGGGGAATGAATGGTCATGTCAGTCCAGAATCACGAAGCCGCAGTCTAGTCGCCCGGGCCGGCTGGCGCACGGCCCGCGGGCTTATCAGAGCCGCCCGGCGTCCGCCAACCGCTCGAGCAGCCACACCCGCGCCGGCGGCAGCGGCCGGTTGAACGGTGCGAAGACGAACTGCTCGAGGAAATGACCGGTCAGGTCGAAGCCTGCCCGCACATCGCCGCTCGCCAGGCCCTGCTGCGCCGACAGCAGGAACGGCGGCAACGGCAACAACCGGTCGGCATAGGGCTCGCCGGCGGCGCGGCTGACGGCGCGGCCGGTCCGGGGGCTGACCCAGACCAGATCGTCCATGGCCCCGGTGGCGGCGCATTTCGACAGGTCCAGCCCGAACCCCAGCTCCTGCAGCAGCCCGGCCTCGAACCGCACGAACACCGCCGGCCAGATGTCCGGCCAGGACAGGGCCCCGATCAGCGCCTCGAAGGCATGGTAGGCGCCCGGATGGGGCTCGCGCTCGGGCAGGGCGCCGCTGGCGACCGCCGCCGCCGCCGCCAGTCCGCTCAGCGCCAGCGGGTCGTCGAACAGCTCCGAGGGCCCCTCGCCCATGGGCTCCAGCGCCGCCGACCCCAGCTGCCCCTCGACCCGCGCCCGGTAGCGCACGATCACCCGCGTCCCCGGCTGCAGCAGTGGCCGCATCCTCCGCGAGGCCCCGCCCGCGATGTGCGCGGCGTGCCGGCCATGACGCTCGGTCAGCAATTCGACGATCGCGCCGGCCTCGCCATGCGGCCGCGCGGCCAGCAGGTATGCCTCGTCTTCCCATTCCATGCCGTGGAGATAGCGCGGCGGCGCCCCTCGTGCTATCGGCCCCTCACGGTCGGCAGTTCACCGAGGCGTCGCTGTCCCGAAAGGGAAGCTAAACCTGCCGCAGTCAAACCCTTCGTCACCGCTTGTCCGGCGCCGAAGTCGTAAGCCAGCGACCCACGACCGATCCTCATCGGATCGACCTCGGCGCCCACGAGGATGAGTGATGAGAACACCCCTGCCCTTCGCGGTCGACGACCTGTCGGCGCTCGCCCGCTTCCTGTCGCGGGAGCTCAAGGCCCTGGCCGAGCCGCCCGGCCACGTCCAGATGCTGAACCTGCTGGCCCGCTCGGCCGGACACCGCAACTTCCAGGCGCTCAAGGCCCGGTCGGACCAGGACCCGCCACGGTCGGCGCCACAGGAGCCTGCTGTCGACGCCGCCCTGGTCGACCGCACCGCCCGCTATTTCGACGCCCAGGGCCGCCTCGCCAGCTGGCCCTCCCGACGAGCGCAACAGCGTCTGTGTCTCTGGTTCCTCTGGTCCCGTATCCCGACCGAGACCGACCTGAGCGAACCGCAGGTCAACGAGCGGCTCAAGGCCGCCCACCTGTTCGGCGATCACGCCCTCCTGCGGCGGGACATGGTCGACATGGGCCTGCTGACGCGCACCCGCGACGGGCGAGCCTATCGCCGGGTCGAACGGCCGCCGGAACCGGAAGCCCTGGCCCTGATCCGCCGTCTGGGCTGAACTGGCCTGCTACTGGCCGGCGGCTGTGGCCTTCGCCTCATAGGCCTTGATCTCGGCCACGATCCCCTTGGCCAGATCATTGGGCACCGGGAAGCTCAGGGCGTACTGGGCCACCTTCCATTCGCCGCCGGCCAGCACCAGCACGCCGACCCCACGCGTCGTGCCATAGCTCTCGCTGTCCAGAACCTCGTCGAACCAGGCAACGCAACGGCAGGGATCGTCTGTCAGGGTCAGCCAGCGTTGCCTTGGCTGATAGGTCCAGCCCCGACCCTGGCTGAAGTAAGGCTCGGCGAAGGCTCGGAACTCCGCCAGCGTCCAGCGCTCGGTCACATCGGTGCCGATGAAGACCGCCCCCGGCGCATAGGTCGCGAAGTAGCGCGGGCCGTCAGCCTTGGCGGCCGCGTCGTGCAGGGTGTCGAGCGTGCCCCCCATAGCCGCCTTCTCGGCGGCGGTCGGCTCGGCCGCCAGGGCGGCGCCGGCGCTCAGACTGAACAGCAGGGCCAGGATCAGCACGCGCATGGGGGTCTCTCTGCATCGGCGGGGCCGCCAGCATGCGCCGCCCCTGCTCCCCGGGCAATCGCGGGCGCGCCCTCAGACGTCGAAGTCGAGGCCCAGGCCCGAATAGGTGTCCCGTTCCTCGGCCCAGGTCTCGCGCACCTTCACATGCAGGAACAGGTGAACGGTCCGCTCGAACAGCTCGGTCAGCTCCTCGCGCGCCTTCTGGCCGATCCACTTCAGCGTCTGGCCATTCTGGCCGATAACGATGGCCCGCTGCCCCTCGCGCTCGACCAGAATGGTCTGCTCGATCCGCACCGAACCGTCCTTGCGCTCCTGAAACGCCGTCGTCTCGACGCTGGCGGCGTAGGGCAGTTCCTCGTGGACCCGCAGATACAGCTTCTCGCGCGTGATCTCCGCCGCCAGCAGCCGGGCGGGAATGTCCGCCGTCTGGTCCTCGGGATACAGCCATGGCCCTTCCGGCATCAGTTCGGCCAGACGCGCGCGCAGGTCCTCGACGCCCGAGCCGTCGGCGGCGCTGATCATGAAGACCTCGCTGTAGACGCCCGTCTCGAACAGCGCCTGCGACACGCCCAGCAGGCGCTCGCGCTTGACCCCGTCGATCTTGTTGAGCGCCAGGATCACCTGTTTGCCGGCCGCCTTCAGCCCGTCGATGATCGACTGGACGTCCTCGACGCCGCGCTTGTCTGCGCCCTTGGCGGTCCCGTCCTGAACGGCCAGTTCGGCCTGGACGTCGACCAGATGCACCACCGCGTCGGCGTCCTCGGCGCCGGCCCAGGCCGACCGCACCATGGCCCGGTCCAGCCGGCGCCTCGGCTTGAAGATACCGGGCGTGTCGACCAGCACGATCTGCGCCTCCCCGGCCAGGGCCACGCCCCGCACCGGAAAGCGCGTTGTCTGAACCTTCTGGGTGACGATCGACACCTTCGCCCCGACAAGCCTGTTGGTCAGGGTCGACTTGCCGGCGTTCGGCGCTCCGATAATGGCCGCGAAGCCTGCGCGGGTCATGCCTTGCCTTCCTGTTTCAGCAGCATCACGAGCGCCGCCGATTTCTCCGCCTCGCGGCGGGATCCGCCCTCGGCCGTTTCCGATTCATAGCCCGGCAGGCTGACCCGCACGGTAAAGACCGGCGCATGGTCCGGTCCCTTTCGATCCACCACCTCATAGACCGGGGTCGGCTTGCCCAGGCGCATCGCCCATTCCTGCAGCCGGGTCTTGGGGTCCTTGGCCTTGGGCCCGTCCAGGATCTCGAATTCCTCGCTCCAGGCGTCGAGGAAGAAGGCGCGCGCGGTGTCGAGCCCGCCATCGATGAACAGCGCCGCCATCAGCGCCTCGACGGCGTCCCCCAGCACCCCGTCGCTGTCCCGGGCGCCCAGCTTGCTCGCCGAGCCGCTCATCCGCAGGGCCGCGCCCAGCTCAAGCCGTCGCCCCACACGCGCGCAGGCCTTGCCGTTGACGAGGTTGGCCAGCCGGGGCGACATCTCCCCTTCCCTGGCCTCAGGATACAGCGCCAGCAGCCGCTCGGCGGCGACCAGCCCCAACACCCGGTCGCCCAGGAACTCCAACCGCTCGTTGTGCCGCACCTTGACCGCACCATCGCCGACGCTGGCGTGCGTCAGGGCCCGCTCGAGAAGCTCGCGGTCGGTAAAGACGTGACCGATCCGGCGTTCCAGGGCCTCGACGGCGAGGACCCGCGTGTTCATTTCAGCGGCTTGAAGAACCGGCTGGGCCGCGCGTCCAGGAACCAGGTCCAGGGCTTGAACAGCTGCGCGTCCGGATCCCACGACAGCAGGATGATCTCAGCCTTGCCCACCAGGTTCTCGGCCGGCACGAAGCCGACCCCGCCGGTCGTCGGCGAAACCCGGCTGTCGAGCGAGTTGTCGCGGTTGTCGCCCATGAAGAAGTAGTGGCCGGCCGGCACCAGGAAGACAGGCGTGTTGTTGACGTCGCCGTATCCCGCGCCCGAGTAGGTCACATACGGCTTGCCGTCGGCCGTCGTCTCCTGCACCGCGATACGGCCCTGCGCCCGCATGGCGTCGGCATCGACGCGCGCGCGCGGCAACGGCTGGTCGTTCACGTACAGCACGCCGTTGCGCACCTGCACCCGGTCTCCGGGCACGCCGATCAGGCGCTTGATGTAGTCGGTCTTGTTGTTGCTGGGCAGCTTGAAGACGATGATGTCGCCGCGCTCGGGCTCGCCGGCGAGAATTCGGCCCTTGATGATTGGCGGGCTGAACGGGATCGAATGCTTCGAGTACCCATACGGCCACTTCGACACGATGATGTAGTCGCCGTGCAGGAGGTTCGGCTCCATCGAGTCCGACGGAATGGTGAAGGGCTGGAACAGGAAGATGCGCAGCACCAGCGCGATCAGCAGCGCATAGGCCACCGTCTTGGCGATCTCGACCACCTCCTGCATGGCGGTCGGCTTTTCGGCCTCGGCCTCGACCTCTACGGGAGCGGCGTTGTGCTCCTCTTCCTTGGCCTCGGAATTGACGGCGTCGGTCATGGCGGCGCTGGAATCTCTCGGTTCTGGGGCTGTGGGCCCGAAGCGTCTCGTTAGACTTGGAATACCCTGCGGGCAAGCTTCGCGCCGCCTAACTCGCCTTCGTGGCGTAACTTGGATGGTGCTCCGCGACCTCCTGTCGCGATGAGCCCCCTATCCGGCTGTTCCCGGCGGCAGGGCCTCGATGATCACGAAGGCCTGCGCGTAGGGGTGATCATCCGTCAGGCTGACGTGGATGCGTGCCTCCATCCCGGCCGGAATGATCTCGGCCAGGCGTCGCGCGGCGCCGCCGGTCAGCGCCATGGTCGGCGCGCCCGAGCGCAGGTTGACCACGCCCATGTCCTTCCAGTGCACGCCCCGGCGCGGAACGCCGGTGCCGAGCGCCTTGGCGCAGGCCTCCTTGGCCGCGAACCGCTTGGCGTAGCTCGCCGCCCGATCCTTGCGTCGATCCGACTTGGCCTGCTCGACATCGGTATAGAGCCGCTGCACGAAGCGATCGCCAAACCGCTCCAGCGTCTTGTCGATACGGCGGATGTCGCAGAGATCAGAGCCCAGGCCGATGATCACGCCGCCCGCTCCGCGCCCGCCCGCGCCGCGTCCATCAACCGCCGCATCCGGCCGATCGCCTCGCCCAGCCCGACGAAGATCGCCTCGCCGATCAGGAAGTGGCCGATGTTCAGTTCGGCCAGCTCGGGTATCGCCGCGACGGGCCCCACGGTCGCATAGTCGATGCCGTGCCCTGCGTGCACTTCCAGCCCCAACCGGACCGCCTGGGCCGCCCCGGCCCGCAGCCGCGCCAGGATCGCCTCGGCGCGTTCGGTCTCGCCGGCCCGCGCCGCGTCGCAATAGGCGCCGGTATGCAGCTCGACCACATGGGCGCCGGCCTCGGCGCTTGCGGCGATCTGCGCCGGATCGGCCTCGATGAACAGCGACACCCGGCTTCCCGCCGCCGCCAGGGCGGAGACAGCCGCCTTCACCCCGTTGTGCCCCCGGATCACGTCGAGGCCGCCCTCGGTCGTGACCTCCTCGCGACGCTCCGGCACCAGGCATGCGGCGTGCGGGCGGTGACGCAGGGCGATGCCGATCATCTCGTCGGTGACCGCCATCTCCAGGTTCAACGGCTTGCCGCGCTTGCGGCACAGGTCCGACAGCAGTTCGATATCGGCGTCGGAGATATGCCGACGGTCCTCGCGAAGGTGGGCGGTGATGCCGTCGGCGCCCGCCAGCAGCGCGATCTCCGCGGCGCGGGTCGGCTCCGGATAGCTGGCGCCCCGCGCGTTCCGGATGGTGGCGACGTGATCGATATTGACGCCGAGGCGCAGACTCATGGCTCAGGATCCCCGAGGGTTCCCCGAATACTTAGGCCCGCGAACCCTGTCGTGGAAGGGCCGGCGCCCCGACCGGCCCTTCCACGCGGACAGCCTATTTCGACAGCCGCCGGCTGCCGGGATCCTCGACCGGCAGCGCCGCCAGTTCCGGCGGCAGCGCGTCCGCCGGATAGGCCGGCACATCCAGCGTAGCCAGCGCGATCAGCGGCACGCCGACGTCCGCCTTGCCGCCCGAGCGATCAACGATGCAGGCGGCAGCCACGACCTTGCCGCCCGCCGCCTCGATCGCGGCGATGCATTCGCGGCTGGAAAGGCCCGTCGTGACGATGTCCTCGACCATCACCACCCGGGCGCCCGGCTCGACATGGAACCCCCGGCGCAGCCTGAAGGCGCCGCCTTCCCGCTCGACATAGAGCGACGTCACGCCCAGTTGCCGCGCCGTCTCGTATCCCGGAATGATGCCGCCCACCGCCGGCGAGATGCAGACGTCCGGCTTGCCGACCGCCGCGACGACCTTCTCGGCCAGCGCCTTGCACAGCCGCTCGCAACGGTCCGGCTGGGCGAACACCAGGTTCTTCTGCAGGAACACCGGGCTGTGCAGCCCGCTGGACAGCACGAAATGGCCTTCGCGCAACGCACCCGCGCCACGGAATTCCTCGAGGACGTCATCGTTGGTCATGAGGGGGTCGTGTAGCGGCCGATTGGGAGTCGCGGAAGCAGATTGCGTCCTTCGACACGCCCGCCGGGCGGCGGGCTACTCAGGATGACGACCTTGGGAGGATGGCCCTCCCCTCTTCGTCATCCTGAGTAGCGGCCGGAGGCCGCGTGTCGAAGGACGCACGATGTCAGAGGTCGAGACGATAGATTCTTGCCGCCGTGCCGCTGAACAGGGCGGTCTTCTCGTCGGCCGAATAGCCTTTGGCGACGACCTTGAACGCGTTCCAGAGCGTCGCGTAGTCGCAGGACAGGATGTCGACCGGGAAGTTGCTCTCGAACATGCAACGGTCGACGCCGAACGCCTCGATGCAGGTTTCCAGATAGGGACGCCACTCCTCGGCCAGCTGGCTCGACGGAGCCGGCGTCTCGGCCAGGCAGGACGGGAACCCGGGAAACACCATCGCCAGCCCGCCCAGCTTCACCGACACATTCGGCAGGGCCGCCAGCTTGCGGATGTTGTCGCGCCAGACGCCGAACCGCTCCTCCCGCCGGCCCGCATAGCTGGCGATGCCGAGCGGCGTGCCGACGTGGTCCAGGACAATCGAGGTGTCGGGAAACGCGGTGGCCAGGTCGATCAAGTCCGGCAGCTGCGGCTCCAGCATCCAGGCGTCGAACGACAGCCCCATCGACGCCAGCTGGCCGAAGCCCTCGCGGAAGGCGCGGTCCAGGTAGAGACTCGCCGGTTGCCGCACCAGCGGCCCCAGCACTGCGCTGTCGGGGTCATGGCTGGCGCTGTGACGGATGCCCCGGAACCGGTGGCTGGCGGCCGCCAGGGCCTCCAGCGTCTCCCGCGCCGCCGCGCCCCGGGTCAGGTCGGCATGGCCGACGATACCGGCATTCGGCTTGGCCGTTCCATAGACGCCGCTGTCGGCGATCGCCGCCAGCCCGTTGACCGCCTCGACCTCCCCCACCGGCTTCAGATGCGCCGGCCCGTCCGGCCGATAGAAGGCGCCGCATTCCATGTAGACCGTCGCGATGACGTTGTGGCCGCTGTTGAGGTCCGCCAGCAGCTCGTCCAGCAGATAGCGCGGCACACGCCGGATGATCTGCTCGAACCCGTGGGTCGGCGCGGGCAGGTGCGGCAACAGGCTGGTCCGGTCCCACAGGTGATGGTGCGGATCGATGATCGGCAGGTCGGGATCGAGGATGGGTTCGGGCATTGGCTGCTCCAGGCATTGTGCGTCCTTCGACACGCCCGCTGCGCGGGCTGCTCAGGATGACGAACAGGGGGCGTGCGCCACCAAAATTCGTCATGCTGAGCAGCGGTCCTCGGGACCGCGTGTCGAAGCACGCAAGGGCGGCGACTAAAGGATATCCCCGCCGGCCGCCGCCGCCGTGGTCCCGTCCCGCTCGAACGCCTTGATGACATTCCGCCCGACCGTCCAGCGGTGGACCTCGTCCGGCCCGTCGACCAGCCGCTGCGAGCGGATATGTGTGTACCACCGGGCCAGCGGCGTGTCGGTCGAATAGCCCAGCGCGCCATGCAGCTGGATCGCGGTGTCGACCACCTTGTGGACCATGTGGGCCAGGAAGACCTTGGCGATCGAGTTTTCCTGCCGAAGATCCATGCCCTGCTCGGCCTTGTAGGCGATGTGGATCAGCATCAGCCGCGCCATGTAGAGCTCGCTGGCGCAGTCGGCCAGCATCCACTGGACCCCCTGCCGGTCCTTCAGCTTGCGGCCGAAGGTCTCGCGCTTGGTGACGTGCTCGGTCGCCAGGTCCAGCGCCCGCTGGGCCATGGCGACGTTGTGCATCCCGTGGCGCAGGCGGCCATAGGCCAGGCGATGCTGGCCCATGTTGAAGCCCTGCCCCTCGCCGCCGAGAAGGTTCTCGGCCGGCACCACCAGGTCCTTGATCTCGATCTCGCTGTGGCCGCCGCCCATGACGTGGCTGAGCGGACCCTCGGCGGCCATCGTCGGGATATCGCGCACGATGCGATAGCCGGGGTTGGGAAGTTCGACGATGAAGGTCGAGAACTGCTGGTGACGCGGCGCGTCGGGGTCGGTGCGGGCCATGACCACGGCGATGTCGGCGGCGCTGGCGGCGCTGCTGAACCACTTCTCGCCATTCAGGATGTAGTTCTCGTTGCCGTCCTTGACCGCCACGGTGCGCATGCCCGTCGCATCGGCCCCCGCCGCCTTCTCGGTCATCGAGTAGCAAACTCGCTTCTCGCCGTTCAGTAGAGGCTTGAGGAACTTCTCCTTCTGGTACTCGGTGCCATGGGCCAGCAGGGTCAGCATGGTCGCGTCATCCGGACCCTGGCTGTTCATCGACAGCGCACCCAGATGGCTCTTGCCCAGTTCCATCTGCACCAGCGCGTTGGCCAGCGGGCCCAGGCCCATGCCGCCGTACTCGGTCGGGATGAAGGGCAGCCACAGGCCCCGCGCCCGCGCCTTCTCGCGCAGTTCCGCCAGCACCGCCTTGTAGGAGGCGACATCGGTGATCTTCTTCTCGGCGGGAATGCACTCGTCGTTCACCCACTGGCGAACCTTTTCGCGCACCGCCTTGGCTTCGGCGGGGATTTCGAAATCGATGGCCATGGGCTCGTCTCCTCGATCGATTGTCTGTTCTTGCCTCAAACAGTCGTTCGAAAAGGGGGTATGGCGCAAGGGGCGCCGTGGCGTCAGTCGGCGCAATCGACCGAATCCCTTGCGCTGGCGCCCCCGCCCATCACAAGCTGCCGCATCGTTCCGGAGCCCGACCATGTTCGCTCGCCGCCTCGCCCTCGCCGCCACGCTGGCCCTGCTCATGACCCAGCCCGCGCTGGCGCAGCAGCCGCCGGCCTCCCTGGGCATGCCCACCGATCCCGAGCGGCTGTCGATGCAGTGCGCAGCCGCGGTGGCGATGGAATCCTATCTGGTCGAAAAGGTCGGGCAGGCCCCGCGCTTCGACCAGACGGCCGTGAAGGCCTCGATGGATCTCTGGGGTGGCGATTTCGCGCGTCGGCGTGGAACGACCCTCGCGGGCCTTGCCGATCACGAGGACTTCGTGGGGCTGGCCATGAGCCTTGGTCAGGATGACCAGTTCGAGACGCGCGGACGCCAGGTCCGCTGGTGCCTGGCCAACCCGCCGCGACGCTAGACGCCCTCGATCAGCGCCAGGACGCGCGCGACCCGCTCGTCCGGCGGCGCGGCCGCCACCGTCACCAGCTCGAACCCGCAGGCCGCATAGACTTCCCTGTGGACCTCACCGAACCGTCGCGCCTCCTCCAGCGAGATGCGCCGCGCCTCGGTATGGACGATGTGGCCCAGTCCTTCGACAAACAGCACCCGGCGGTCATAGGTTTCGCTCGCCCGCTCCGCTGCCGCCAGCAGCCGGTCCGACGGCTCGCGCCCGAGGAACCTCGCCAGCGCCAGGGTGCAGACGGGCGAGCGATCGAACACCGCCATCCGGCCGCTCGGCGCCGCCGCTTCCCTCGCCTGCTGCAGGGCCAGTACATCGTCGCAGAAGTCGGCCGCTGCCCAGGGCTCGGCCTCTCCGTTCGCCTGCCGCCAGGCGATGACATCGCTCGCCGCCTCCTCGACGACGCACACCCCCGCCCGCTCCAGCCCGCGCAGCAGCACGGTCTTCCCGGCGCCGGGCGCGCCCGTGAGGATGATGCGGGTTGCAGGAATGCCAAATCCTAGCGCTTGTTTGCCATACCCAGTCATGAACAACACCGCTACCTTGGGCCCAAATGTCGAGACCACTAAATTCCGATGAGTTGGGAGAGAAAGGCGAGCGCCGCTTCGGCGAACTCTGCGCAGACGCCAAGTTGATAGCGAATTTCTCTGGCCGTGATCGTACTGGATGGGACTGTCGAGTGGAGTTTCCAATCGACGACAACGGCATAGCGTTTGATAAGCGCAGCGCGCCAATGGTTTGCGACTTCCAGATAAAGACGAGAAGGTCAGGCTCCCATAGAATAACCAGCCGCCTTTCAGCGCTGGAAAAGCTCTCGAAGCGCCCTACACCAAGCTTCATATACGCCTTTAGTGTTTCCGATGACCTAGAATTCGAAAGCGCTCACCTTATACATGTGGCTGGAGATTTCCTTGCATTCATTCTTGAGAATCTGAGGAAGTCCTTTGCCAAGGGCACCAGACCCAACGACCGAGATGTCTCATTTGACCCACGGAAGTACGGCATTGAGTTGCCAGTTACGGGTCATGCCCTTGCCAGCCACGTCCTCGCAGAGTGCGGCGCTACCGCGATGAAGTATGCCGCTGCAAAGGAAAGTCAGTTTGAGACGCTAGGTTACGGACCACAGCGTATGAAGATTGAAACTACGCTACTTGCAAATAGTCACGACGAGCTCGTTGATGCATTCCTCGGCATAAAGCCTATCGCCGTCTCAAGTATCCAAGGATTCGAGGAGCGTTTTGGGATTTCCGTGCCCATGCCAGAATTGCAGGGCAACGACGCAACTCTTGAGATCAGCCCACACCCTGTAGACAAATGCGAGATAGCTGCAGACCTCGGAGATGGGGCAGTTGTACGATTCCCGGGTGACCTATACATGCCGCCGCATCAGTTATTACCGAAAGGAACGTTTCGATTTCTTTTTCGCACGAAATTTTTCGATGTAAATGTTCGTTACACCAATGAGAACACTCCTCTCTCGGTCCACATTGGACTATCCATGTCTGATGTTGACTTTGAATCTCAAAAGGCGAAGCCGTCAGAGTGGCGAGATTACTTCGCGCTGATGAGCGCCGCCATGATCACACGGTATCGCTGTCCATAAAGCCAAAGATGGCTGAAGCAATCATGGGCACGGTTAAGGCTGATGCGGATGAGAGCGAATTAGAACGTTGGAGGGGTATGCGAAGGCATACCGAGAGGGTAGAAAAAATACTCAAGATCGCAGGATCTCAAAACAAGCCCATTTGCCTTGCGGATACCTTGTCATCTTGGAGAGAATTCTTCGATCTAGACGCTCTAATTGAAGATGAAGGAGCAAATATTTCAATTGTCATCCCGCAATTGAAGGATCACCCCTTCCAGGCCAGCGCGCCACAAAGTATCTTATTTATACGAGATTTTCCTGTAGGATCAGGCTGCATCTATTACTGCGCTAGAGGAGTTATGAATCAAGACCGAGAGAATAGATTTATTGTCGACGACATTTCCATCGTGAATGTTTCACATAGCAAGCGCCGAATGAAGAGTCTGCGTGACTACTCAGCGCGAATGAAAAGCCAAACCCGCATAACGAATGTTCTCGGCCCCGCAGGGAAGTTTTAGCGGCCCAAACCCTCCCCTGTGCTTCGGGACGTGCTGGTCTAGCCCAGCGGCCGCTCGGCGTTCTCGACGCTCGGCAGCGCCCTCAGGGCGGCGACGATGCTGGTGATGTGTCGGCTGTCGTGGACGTCCATGTCGATGTCCACGTCGAACACGTCTTCCTGGCGGTGGGTCATCTTCAGACCGACGATGTTGCCGCCCGCCTCGCCGATGACCGTGCACACCTCGCCCAGCACGCCCGGCGTGTTCAGGATCGTCACCCGCAGACGCGCGCGCGACAGGGTGTTGCGCTCGGCCTCGGGCGTCCAGGCCAGGTCGCGCCAGCGGTCGGCCTCCTCCTCGAAGCTCGCCAGGTTGGGACAGTCGATCTTGTGGATGTCGATGTCGGCGCCATCCTCGCGCAGGATGCCGACCAGCCGGTCGCCCGGCACCGGCGTGCAGCAGGGCGAGAAATGCAGCCCGACGCCCGAGCCGACGTTCTCCGCCCGCACGAACAGCCGCGCGCCCTTGCCGTCCTCGATCCGGCGCCGGGCGATCACCGCCGCCTTCTCGGCCTCCTTCAGATGCGGGAACAGCACCTCGATGACCTGCATCGGCGTCACCCGCCCGCGCCCCAGGGCGTCGAACAGCTCGTCGTCGCTGGCCAGGGCCAGCCGCTCGAGCACCGGCTTCAGCGTGATCCCCGTGCGGGTCTTGCCGGCGCGCTTGAGCGCCTGGTCCAGCGCCGCCTTGCCCAGCCGCAGCGACTCTTCCTTCTCGGTCTGGCGGATATGCCGGCGGATGGCCGACCGCGCCCGGCCGGTGATCGTCAGGCTGCGCCAGTCGGGCGGCACGGCCGGCTTCTCGCCCCGGATGATCTGCACCACGTCGCCGTTGTTCAGCGGCGTGCGCAGCGGCTTCAGCTCGCCGTTGATCTTGGCCCCGATCGTGGTGTCGCCGACGTTCGTATGGACCGCATAGGCGAAGTCCAGCGGCATCGCCCCACGCGGCAGGCTGACCAGCTGGCCCTTCGGGGTGAACACGAAGGTCTGGTCGAGGAACATCTCCAGCTTGGCGTTCTCGACCAGGTCCTCGGCGTCGCCGCCGTGCTCCAGCACCTGGACCAGCTGCCGCAGGTTGGCCAGCGGATCGCGGCCGCCCTCGGCCTCCATCGCCTCGATGTCGAAGCCGTAGGAGCTGTTCTTGTAGCGCCAGTGCGCCGCCACGCCGTCCTCGGCCACGCGGTCCATCGCCTCGGTGCGGATCTGCATCTCGATCCGCATGCCCTTGGGCCCGATCACCGTGGTGTGCAGCGAGCGGTAGTTGTTGCGCTTGGGCGTCGAGATGAAGTCCTTGAACCGCTCCGGCACGCACGGCCAGGCGCGGTGGATCAGGCCCAGCGCCCGGTAACAGTCATCCTCGGAATCGACGATCACCCGGAACGCATAGATGTCCGACAGCTGCGAGAAGCCGACCGACTTGCGCTGCAGCTTGCGCCAGATCGAGAACGGATGCTTCTCCCGGCCAAACACCCGGCTGGGCACGCCCTCGGCCTGCAGGATGGACGAGATCTCGCCGCTGACCACGGCCACGGCCTTGCCCTGCTCGCCCCGCAGCGCTTCCAGCCGCCGCATGATGGCGTTGCGGGCCACCGGGTTGAGCTGTTCGAACGCCAGCTCCTCCAGCTCCGAACAGATGCGGTGACAGCCGATGTTGCGGGCCAGCGGGGCGTAGATGTCGAGGGTCTCGCGGGCGATCCGCTCGCGCTTGGCCGGCGTCTTGATGAAGCCGATCGTGCGCATGTTGTGCAGCCGGTCCGCCAGCTTCACCAGCAGCACCCGCACGTCCTTGCTGATCGCCAGGATGAACTTGCGCAGGTTCTCGGCCTGCCGCATGTGCTCGGCCGTCAGCTCCAGCTTCGACAGCTTGGTGACGCCCTCGACCAGCTCGGCGACCTCCGCCCCGAACAGGTTCTCGATGTCCGCCCGGCTGACCGGGGTGTCCTCGATGACGTCGTGCAGCAGGGCGGTGACGATCGTCGCGGTGTCCAGCCGGTATTCGGTCAGGATGCCCGCCACCTCGATCGGGTGGGCGAAATAGGGATCGCCCGAGGCCCGCGTCTGCGACCCGTGCATCCGCACGGCGTAGACATAGGCCTTGTTCAGCAGGTTCTCGTCGGCGTTCGGCTCATAGGCCTTGACCCGTTCGATCAGCTCGAACTGGCGCATGAAACGCGGACGCGCCGCGGCTTTGCCGGCGGCGCTGTCTTGAGGCAGGTCTATGGGGGAGGCGGCGGGCTCCGCCGCCTTCAGTGGGACAGGTTCTGCGCCTTCGGGGCTCAGTACCGGTCCTCCTGGCCGCCGTCACGGTCGCTCTGCAGCGCGCGGATCAGGTCGGCCTCGCTCATCTGCATGTGGGTCGGATCCGACAGCAGGGCGACGGTTTCCGCCTCTTCCTCTGCCTCGGTGCGCTCGTCGACGCGCTGGAGCGTGCCGATCAGACTGTCCTTCAGGCCCTCGGCGTCCACCACGTCGTCGGCGATCTCGCGCAGGGCGACGACGGGGTTCTTGTCGTTGTCGCGATCGACCAGCAGCTGGGCGCCGGCCGAGATGCCCCGCGCGCGATGGGCGGCCATCAGGACCAGACCAAAGCGGTTCGGAACTTTCTCGATGCAATCTTCGACGGTGACGCGGGCCATGGACTCTCTCGGGAGGCGGTGGGAACCGGGCGATATAGTGTTTTGCGCCCGATTGTGCAACGCCGCAAGCTATTGAAGCGGTGTCACCATTCCGGATCGAACAGGATCGGCAGCCGGACCGTTCCGCCCGCGACCGGCGATCCGTCATCCAGCGTCGGGCGCATCTGGAATCGGCTGGACAGCGACAGCGCGGCCTTGGCGAACCCCTGTCCGCCCGGCGTTTCGGCGACGACCTCGCACGGCGACAACCGCCCCTCCGCCGTCACCAAGCAGCTCAGCGTGACCCGCCCGGCCACCCCGGCCCGCCGCGCCGCCTTCGGATAGGCCGCCCTGATTTCTTCTGGGCGGGGCCGCCGTACCCAGGTTGGCCGCGCGATCGCCGGCTTCCGGACGGCCAGCGGCGCATCCGGCCGGGCGACCGCCTCACCCGTGGGGCCCAGGGCCAGGATGGAAAGAAGAAGTGTCAGCATCCCGTCAGTCTGGCATGCGCAGTCAGGCCAGCAAATGGGCATCGGCCCCGACCCGAGCCGTGGCCGCCAGCTCTGTCGCCGTCACACCCAGCACCGGATGCACCCAGCCCGGCGCGATCTGCGCCAGCGGTCCCATGACAAACAGGCGCTCATGCGCGCGGGGGTGCGGGACCGCGACGCCCTCCCCGTCCGTCACGGCCCGTCCGTGGGCGATCAGATCAAGGTCCAGGGTTCGCGCCGCATTGGTCTCGCCCCGTTCCCGGCCGAACGCCGCCTCGATAGCGTGCAGTTGCAGCAGCGTCTCACGCACGCCCAGCGCCGTCTCGACAATGGCGACGCCGTTCGTATAGGCAGGCTGCGCCGGGTCGGGCCAGGCGGCGGACCGCCACCAGTCGGACCGGGCGACCACGGTCAGGCCATGGGCGGCCAGGGCTTCCAGCGCCGCTTCAAGCAGGGCCGGGACATCGCGATAGTCGCCGGGAAGATTGCTCCCGAGGGCGACAACTACGACGTCGTCAAGGTTGGCATATTCATTCAAGGATTTGATTTAAATGACCTTTTATCCGAACGAGAAGATCGCCCTGTTCATCGACGGCGCCAATTTCTACTCCCAGGCCAAGGCCCTCGGCTTCGACATCGACTACCGCAAGCTGCTGGACGAGTTCCGCCGGCGCGGGATCCTCATCCGGGCCTACTACTACACCGCCATCGTCGAGGGCGACGACTACAGCCCGATCAAGCCGCTGGTCGACTGGCTCGACTACAACGGCTTCACCCTGGTCACCAAGACGGCCCGCAAGTTCACCGACGCCCAGGGGCGCGACCGCTGGCGCGGCGACATGGATGTCGAGATCGCCGTCGGCATGATGGAAATGGCCGACAAGGCCGACCACCTGGTCCTGTTCTCGGGTGATGGCGACTTCCGCGCCCTGGTCGAGGCGATCCAGCGCAAGGGCGTCCGCGTCACCGTGGTCTCGACGGTCCGGTCGCAGCCGCCCATGGTCAGCGACGACCTGCGTCGCCAGGCCGACCACTTCGTCGATCTGGCCGACCTCGGGGACATCATCGGCCGCCCCGCCCGCGGCCCCTCGCCCCGCGCCTCCGGCTACGAGGGCCGCACCCGCGCCGAGATCGAGGCCGACGACGAACTCTAGGGGAATGGGCGCCACCGCTACCCAACCCGGACCCTACCGCGCCGGCGCTTCCGCCTTTGCTCGTCTGCTGCGCGGCGAAGACACCGATATGGACACCCAGCGGATGCTGAAGTCCCTCTGGCGGGGGGAAAACTACCCGGCGCTCGCCGACGCGCTGGCACTGCCGGATCGCGGGTTTGGAACCGCATGCTTCCTGCTGGCCGAGGGCGGGGTCGTCGACCGGCAAGTCTTTCAGGCCGCGGCCCGGAGGCTGCCGGGTGAAAGCCCGCGCGTGACCAGTTCTATCCTGGAGGGACTGGCGGGCATGATGGCGTTCGCCGACGCGGACACGGTTTTCAGAATCAGGGCCTTGATGGACGACCGGGGACAGAATGACGTGGTCCGCAAATACGCTCGGCGCTGTGTCGAAGCTTGGGAAGGAATGATCGAGCCGCGATGACCACTGCCGTCGACCTCACCGCGCCCGAGCCCCCTCGCGACTGCCCGCTCTGTCCGCGGCTGGTCGCCTACCGGCGCGAGAACCAGGCCCAGAATCCCGACTGGTTCAACGGCCCGGCGCCTTCCTTCGGCGACTGGAACGCGCGGCTGCTGGTGGCGGGGCTCGCGCCGGGACGGACCGGCGCCAACCGCACCGGCCGCCCCTTCACCGGCGACCACGCCGGCTGGCTCCTCTACGAAACCCTCGGCAAGACCGGCTTCGCCGAGGGGACCTATGACGCGCGGCCCGACGATAGCCTGCGGCTTGTCGACTGCATGATCACCAACGCCGTCCGCTGCGCTCCGCCGCAGAACAAGCCCGAGACGAGCGAGGAACACGCCTGCCGCCCCTTCTTCGCCAACACCCTGTCCGCCCTGCCCCGGTTGCGGGTCATCGTCACGCTTGGCGATGTGTCCCGGCGCAGCCTCATGCGGGCCCTGGGCCTGAAGGCCTCGGCGGGCGTGTCCGGCCATGGCGCGGAATTCGACGCCGGCCCCTATCGCGTCATCAACAGCTATCACTGCTCGCGGCTGAACACGAACACCGGTCGCCTGACGCCCGCCATGTTCGAGGACATCTTCCGCCGCGCCCGCCAGCTCATCGAGGCCTGACGGGGCTTCAGCTCGGCGCGTCGACATAGGCGGCGCAGAGGTCGCGCGGCACGACCACCAGCGTCTGCCGGGCGTCCAGATAGAGACACCAGTACCGGCCGCCTCTCGCCGTCGCCAGGTCCTCGGACCGCAAGGTCCAGGTTCCGGTCTGGGACCCGCCTCCCGACGGTTCGGTGGTCAGCCGATAGGTCCCGACCTTCAGTTCCACCTCCAGCACCCCCATCGGGCCGGCGGTTCCGACGGCCCTGCCCTCGATCTTCAGCATAACCGGCCGGTCGAGGTCGTGGGCGAAGAACAGCTTGCCGGCCGCAGGCTGGCTCTGGGCGGCCGCGCCGCCCGTGGCCAGCAACCATGACGCCAGAAAGGCGAGGATGAAGCGCATGACTGTCTCCCGATCTTCGGATCAGCCTGCGTCCATCCCCACGTCCCGACAGCCCCAAAAACGGGGGTTGTCGTCAGTTGCCGGCTTCGACGAACTTCACGCAGTCGGGCTGCGGCAGCTTGATCAGCACCGCGTCGCGATCATTGTCCGTGTCCCGGGGTCCGACCGCCACGCACCAGTAGCGACCGCCCTTGGCCTCGGCCAGTTCACTGGCGTTGAAGACCCAGGTTCCGGTCGCCGTCTCGCCGCCGCTGGTCTTGACGGTGATGGTGTGCGAGCCCGGCGCGACCGAGATGCGGTCCAGCTTGTAGCCGCCGATCGTGCCGGCCTCGGCGCCGTCGATCGACACCTGCACCGGCCCCTAGAACACGTTCGCAAAGTAGATCTTGCCGCCCGACTGCGCGCCGGCCCCGCTGCTCACCGACAGGGCGACCACCGCCGCCAGAGATCCCATCCACAGCTTCATGGTTTCCACTCCCACCGCGTTGTTCCAGTTCAGGTCGGCGGAAACGTCCCCTTCCGCTCAGCCCCCTACGCTCAGCCCTTGTCTCGCATCAGCCGGGCCTTGTCCCGCTGCCAGTCACGTTCGGCCACCGCCTCGCGTTTGTCATGGACTTTCTTGCCCTTCGCGAGGGCGATCTCCAGCTTCGCCAGGCCCTTGTCGTTCCAGTACAGCTTGGTCGGAATGATTGTCCGGCCTTCCCGCTGCACCGCGCCGATCAGCTTGCTGATCTGCTTGCGGCTGAGCAGCAGCTTGCGAGGCCGCCGGGGCTCGTGGTTGAACCGGTTGCCGCCGGCATAGGGCGGGATGTCGGCGTTGATCAGGACGATCTCGTCGCCTTCGACCGAGGCGTAGGACTCGGCGATGTTGGCGCGACCGTTGCGCAGCGACTTCACCTCGGTGCCGGTCAGCACCAGGCCCGCCTCGATGGCGTCCTCCAGGAAGTAGTCGTATCGCGCCCGACGGTTCTCGGCGATCAGGTTGCCGGCCATCAGACCACGCCGGCCTCGCGCATGGCCTCCAGGACCTGGACGCGCGCGGGCTCCGAACAGGGCGTGATCGGCAGGCGGCACTCGTCCGAACACAGGCCCAGGTGCGCCAGCGCGAACTTGGTCGGCGCGGGCGAGGCGTCGGCGAACAGCGCCTTGTGCAGCCGGATCAGCCGGTCCTGCCAGTACCGCGCGGTCTCCCAGTCACCACCCATGCAAGCGTTGTAGAAGCTGGCGCAGGCGTCCGGGGCCACATTGGCCGTCACCGAGATGCAGCCATGCCCGCCATGGGCCATGTAGCCCAGGCCGCTGGGGTCATCGCCCGACAGCAGGATCCACTCCGGACCGCAGGTCAGCCGCTGCAGGCTGATCCGGGCCAGGTCGCCCGTGGCGTCCTTGATGCCTACGATGTTCGGCAGCGCCGACAGCCGCTCCAGCGTTTCGTTGGCCATGTCCGAGCCCGTGCGCGAGGGCACGTTGTAGACCACGATGGGCAGTTGCACCGCGTCGTTGATGGCCTTGTAGTGCTGGTAGATCCCCTCCTGGCTCGGCCGGTTGTAGTAGGGGCTGACGATCAGGGCTGCGTCGGCGCCGACCGCCTTGGCGTGCGCGGCCAGCTCGATGGCCTCGGCCGTCGAGTTCGATCCGGCGCCGGCTATCACCGGCACGCGGCCGCGCGCGGTCTGCACGCACAGCTCGACCACCCGGCGGTGTTCGTCATGGCTGAGGGTCGCGGTCTCCCCGGTGGTGCCGACCGGCACAAGGCCGTGCACGCCGCCGGCGATCTGCCGTTCGACCAAGGCCACGAAGGCCTTCTCGTCCACCGCACCATCGCGGAAAGGGGTCACCAGGGCGGGAATCACGCCCTTGAAGGGAGACTGGAACATGGCTTGCAAAAGGCCGTGAGCTTGCCGCATTCGCTTGCGGCCATGGGATTTGGGCCGGACAATATGTCCGCCCGGCCCTGCTTCGCAATGGCCGGGCTGTTGTTCTTTGGTGTGGAATGGGTGGAGGTCACATGGCGGTTTCGGTGAAGCGGCGGCTCCTGACGGCGACCGGACTTGTGCTTCTGGCGTTGGCCGGGCCGATCGGCGCGGGCGTCGCGGCGACGCAGACGCCGGAACGGATCACGGCCCCGGCCCTGCCCCCGTCGGGCGCGGTCAGCGAGTCCGACGCCCTCAGCGTGCGCCTGGCGCTCGAGGCCGCCCGGACGCGCAACGCAGGCCAGATCCGCACCGCCATGGGCTCGATCAGCGATCCGACCGCCCGCAAGATCGCCCTGTGGGCCCTCGTCGACGCCGTGCCGGAGCAGATTTCCTTCTTCGAGGCCGACACCGCCCGGCGCGATCTCGCCGGCTGGCCTCGCGCCGGCGCCCGCCAGGCGGCGGCCGAGCGGCTGCTTGAAACCTCGGGCATGGGTCCGGACCGCATCATCGCCTGGTTCGGCGGCGCCCAGCCCGAAACGCCCGAAGGCGCCATGGCGCTCGCGGGCGCCCTCATCGCCTCCGACCGCCAGAAGGAAGGCGCCGACCTGATCCGCACCTGGTGGCGCTATCGCATCTTCGAGCTTGGCCCCCAGCGCAGCATGCGGCTGCGCTATGGAACCTACCTGACGGCCGACGACCACCGCGCCCGCGCCGATCTGCTGCTGTACGGTCCGCAGGGGCCCGCCACGCGCGATGTCGTCGACACCCTTATGGGCCCGGCCAAGGATCTCGCCGAGGCGCGGATGGCCCTTCGCGCCGGACGCTCGGACGCCAACGGCCTCGTCGCCGCCCTGTCGGACGAACAGCGGCGCGACCACGGCCTGATCCTCGAACAGGCCGTCTACTTCCACAAGCGGGGCATGACGACCCTCGCCTACAATCTGGCGCCGGGCTTTGGACCCGCCCCGACCGAGGAGGCCGCCGGCCGCATGTGGCCCGAGCGTCGCCGCATGGTCATCGCCGCCATCCAGACGGGCGATTACCGCGCCGCCTACAACATCTCGCGCGACATCGGCGCCAAGGTCGGCGCCGACGCGGCCGAGGCGGAGTTCTTCGCCGGCTGGCTGGCGCTGTCCAAGCTCAATGATCCGCAGGCCGCGGTCCGGCACTTCGCCATCCTGGCCGGGGCCGGGGTGTCGCCGATCACCCGTGGTCGGGCGCTCTACTGGCAGGGCCGCGCGGCCGAGGCCGTGGGCGACGCGGCCGGGGCCCAGGCCTTCTATCGCCAGGGCGCCGAACACATCACCGTCTTCTACGGCCAACTGGCCGCCGAGAAGGCCGGCATGACAGAGATCCGTCTCGGCAAGGACCCGCTGATCACCCAGGCCGACCGCTCGCGCTTCGACGGGCGCGAGGTCGTCCGGGCGGCGCGGATCCTCAACAATATCGGCGCGCGCGACCAGTTCCGCGTCTTCGTCCTGCACATCGACGACATCCTGCCGACCGCCGCCGAGGCCGCCCTGCTGGTCGACATGGCCCGGGCCACCGGCGACCAGGACCTTGGCATGCGCGCGGTGCGCACCGCCGCCCAGCGCGGCTTCGTCCTGCCCGAGCGCGGCTACCCGGTCATCTCCACGCCCCAGGTGCCGGGGGGCGCCGAACCGGCCTTCGTGCTGTCCATCACCCGCCAGGAAAGCAACTTCGACCCGCGCGCGCGATCCGGCGCCGATGCGCGCGGCATGATGCAGCTGCTGCCCGCCACGGGACGCTCCACGGCCCGTTCGCTCGGCCTGCCCTATTCGGTCGACCGGCTGTACGAGCCCGAGTTCAACATGCAGCTCGGCGCCCGCTATCTCGGCGACATGGTCTCGACCTTCGGCGGCTCCTACGCCATGGCCGCCGCCGGCTACAACGCCGGTCCCGGTCGCCCGGCGCGCTGGATCGACGTCTGCGGCGACCCGCGCGGCGGCACGACCGATCCGGTCAACTTCATCGAGTGCATCCCGTTCTCGGAAACCCGCAACTACGTGATGCGCACCCTGGAGACGACGCAGGTCTACCGCGCCCGTCTCAACGGCGGCGTCGCGCCCCTGCAGCTGTCCCAGGACCTCAGGCGCGGCGGCTACAGCTACCAGATGATCGGGCCCTCCGGCGGCTGAGCCGGCGGGTCACCCCGCCAGTCCGCCCCAGAATTCCATCGCCAGGCCGAAGGCCCGCATGTCGCCGGTCGTCGTGCCGGCCATGCGGTTCATCGCGTAGGCGATCGTCGTGCGCGCATCCATGTCGACGATAACCAGCGAACCGCCGTATCCGCCCCAGTAGATGGTGTTGGGGTTGGGCAGCGGAACCGCGCCGCCGGCCAGGCCGTAGCCCATGCCATAGCGGACCGGGATACCCAGGATCAGGTCGTCGCCCTCGATCTGCAGCTCCAGCGCCTTGCGGCAGCCGGCCTCCGACAGGATCGTCTTGCCGCCGACCGTTCCGCCGTTGGCCATCAGCGACTGCACCATGGCCACCGCGCGGGCGTTGGCTGTGCCCCCGGCGGCCGGGATTTCCGCCCCGCGCCATTCCCGGGTCCGCGTGACCAGCGGATCGATCGGCGGATTGCTGGACATGTTCTTCTGCAGGTCGCTTTGGGCGCCGGCGGTGATCCCCGCGCCGGCCGGCGGCGGGATCAGGTCGGCCACGCGGTGGTCTTCCGACGCGGCCAGGCCGATGTGGAAGTCCGCGCCCAGCGGCCCGGCGATTTCCTCGCGGAAAACGGTCCCAACCGTGCGCCCGGCGACCCGGCGGATCACCTCGCCGACCAGATAGCCCTGGGTCATGGCGTGATAGCCAGGCGCGCTGCCCGGCTCCCAGTAGGGTGCCTGCGCCGCCAGCAGGCTGGTCGCCTTCTCCCAGTCGTAGAGATCGGCGGCGACCAGCGGCTCCTTCCAGCCCGACAGGCCGGCCGAATGGCTCATCAGGTGGCTGACCTTGACGTCCGCCTTGCCGTTGGCGGCGAACTCCGGCCAGTAGCGCGCCACCGGCGCGTCGAAGTCCAGCTCGCCCCGGTCCGCCAGCATCAGCGCCGTCAGCGCCGTCATCGTCTTCGTCGTCGAATAGACGTTGACGATGGTGTCCCGCTCCCAGGCCCGCGTGCGCGCCTCATCGGCGAAGCCGCCCCAGAGATCGACGACGATCTCGCCATCGACAGTGGCGCAGAACGATGCGCCCAGATCCTCGCCACTCGCCAAGTTGGCTTCGAACTGCCGCCGCACGCCGGCAAAACGATCCTGCGTCACGCCCTGAACAGACCCATCGGCCATTGGCCGCCCTCCCCTCTATCGTTGTTATCCGGCCAACCTACCGGCTTCGTCGGGCGTCCAGCAATGGCCCGCGCGTGCTCTCGACCCAGGCGCCGTCCAGCCCGAACACCTCGGTCAGCACCCCGGGCGACAGCGCCGCCATCGGCGGCCCATCCGAAGCCACCCGCCCAGAGGCCAGCACCACCACCCTGTCACAGGCCCGCGCCGCGAGCGCCAGGTCGTGGAGCGTGACCACCACACCCACGCCGCGCCCGGCCTCGCCGCGCAGCAGCTCCAGCGCCAGGAGCTGGGCGTCCGGGTCCAGTCCCGCCGCCGGTTCGTCGGCGACCAGCAGCGGCGCCCGCGTCGCCAGCAGCCGGGCCAGCAGCACCCGCGCCCGCTCCCCGCCGGACAGGTCGAGAACGCCTCGCTCGCCGAACCCGGCCATCCCGACGCGCTCCAGGCAGGCCCGGGCGACCTGCCGCGCCTCGCCTTCGGCGAGATCGTGCGCGCCCAGTTCGACCAGCCGCTCCACCGCCAGGTTCCAGCCGACCCGTCGCTCCTGCGGCAGATAGCCAACCCGCCTCGCCCGCTCGCCCGGTCCCAGCGACGCGAGAGGCTGGTCGCCAAGCCGCACCTCGCCGCCGCTCACCGGCAGGAGGCCCAGGCCCGCCCGCATCAGCGAGGTCTTGCCCGCCCCGTTGGGTCCCACCACGCCGACAACCTCGCCGGCCGCGACCGTCAGGCTCACCCCGTCCAGCACCCGCCGGCCGGACAGCGAGGCGCTGACCCCCTCGAAGGTCCAGACCGCGCTCACGACCGCCAGCTCCGCGACGCCCGCCAGGCCACCAGCGCGAACGCCGGGGCGCCGATCAGGGCCGTCACCACGCCCAGCTTCAGCTCCTGCTCGCTCGGCAGCACCCGCGCCAGCAGGTCCGCCAGCACCAGCAGGATGGCTCCTGCGGCGATCGAGGGAACCAGCACCTTGCCGGGCTCGTCCCGCGCCAGCCGCCGCACCAGATGCGGCGCGGCCAGCCCGACGAAGCCGACGACCCCCGCCGCCGCCACCGCCGCCCCGGCCAGCAGCGCCGCGCCCGCGACGGCCGCCACCCGCAACCTCGCCATCGGCAGTCCGGAGACCGCCGCCGCCTCCTCGCCAAGGGTCAGCATGGTCAGGCCCTTGCCCGACCACAGGCACAGCGCCCCGCCGACGACCATCGGGACCGCCGCCCGGACGATGTCATCCAGGTCGCGGTTGGCGACCGACCCCAGCAGCCAGTTCATCACCTCGGCCGTGGCCACGGGCGAGGGCGAGAAGTTGAAGATCAGCGCGGTCAGCGCCCCGCCGAGCGCCGACAGCGCCACGCCCAGGAGGATCAGCGCTTCCGGCTGGCGGAACCTCGCGGCCAGCCCCGAGACCAGCAGGCCCGCTCCCAGCGCCCCGGCCAGGGCCCCCGCCTCGACCGCGCCGGTCACCGCCGCCAGCCCCAGCGCGATGGCCAGGGCGGCGCCCAGCCCGGCGAAGGCCGAGACGCCCAGCACGCCGGGGTCGGCCAGCGGGTTGCGCAGCAGGCCCTGCAGCGCCGCCCCCGCCAGGCCCAGGCCCCCGCCGACCAGCGCCGCCATCAACGCGCGGGGCAGGCGGATGGTCCAAAGGATCTCGCCGGCCGGCGATCCCGGGTCGGTCAGCGCCGCCAGATAGGCCGCCGGGCCCAGCGCCGTCTCGCCCAGCAGCGTCGCCGCCAGCAGGCAGAGGGCCAGGAGGCCCCACAGTCCGGCGCGCGCCATGCCGCTCATCGCCGCCCCGGCGCCTGGTCGGCCAGCATTCCCGCCGCATCGGCCGCGAACCAGCCCGGACAGCTCAGCGTCGAGGCCGGCAGCGCCGCCATGGTCCGTCCCTTCATCACCTTGCGCAGCGCCCGGTGCCGCCCGATGCCCCATCGCTCGAACGCCGCCGACAGCCGGTCGAAGAAGCCCAGCACGAAGCCGCGCGGCGGCGCCAGCACGGTCTTCTCCAGCGACACCGAGGCATAGCCCGGCCCCTGCGCCGCGTTACTCAGTCCCGCCGCCGACAGGATGGCGTCGATCAGCGTGCCCGGACCCGCCGTGAAGCCGCTGGGCGTCAGGTACAGGCCCGGCGCGCCGGACCAGGCGTCCTTCGACCGCGCCAGCGTCCGGTCCATGGCGCCGATCAGCCCGGCCCCGCGCTCGGGCGCGCCGATGGCCGCCGAGACCCGCCCGATGTTCTGGCGCACGCCGTCGAAGTCGGTCGCGTCCTCGATCTGCACGACCCGCACCCCGCGCCGCTCCAGCGCCTGCGTCAGCCGCGCATCCCCGCCCCAGTAACGCACCACCAGGTCCGGCCGCGCCGCCAGGATCGATTCCGCCGTCACCCGCCGCACCGGCAGGCCCCGTGCCTCGCTTCGCATCCAGGAGTCGGCGTCGTCCGCCCGATGGGTGACGCCCGCGATCTGGTCGCGGCCCGCCAGCGCCATCACATACTGGTCGGCGCACTGGTCCAGGGACACCACCCGCAGCGGTCTCGCCTGCGCCGACGTGGCCGCGAGCGCGAGCAGGGCAGCCAGCGCCATGCCGGCGGGCAGGGCGCGGCGGGTCATCCTAGTCGGTCAGCAGGCCGTTCAGCATCGAATCCAGCAGCACGAACCGCAGCTCGGCGGTGTCGGCCCACTGGAAGTTCGGCTTGGTGATCAGCAGCGCCACCAGCCCGTGGCAGGCGACCCACAGGCTCTGGGCCGCGCTGTCGACCGATCCGATGCGCAGCCGGCCGGCGGCGGACAGTTCCTCCACCACCTCGATGAACTTCTGGAAACAGGCTTCGCCCAGCGCCTGGGCCTGCTTCTCCTTGTCGGCGGAGATGTGGCCGCCGGAGCCGCAGAACACCAGCTGGTAGGTGTTCGGGTTCTCCAGCGCGAACTCCATGTAGGCCTCGAGCATCAGCCGCACCTTCGACACCGCGTCGATCGGCCGGGCGGAGATGTCGCTGTTGATGGCCAGCAGGGTGCCGACCACCTCCTCGCTGATCTCCAGCAGGATCTCGTCCTTGTCCCGGAAGTGCATGTAGAGGGCGGTCGAGGAGACCCCCACCTCGTCGGCGATCTTGCGGATGGTCGCGCCCTGGTAGCCCTCGGCCAGGAATATTCTCTGGGCGGCTTCCAGGATCTCGCCCCGGCGCATGTGGCCATCGCCCTTGGGCTTGCGGGCGGAGCGCTGCGGCTTCTTCAGGACCGTTGTGACCACGGCTGTCCCCTCTTCTCCCCGACGCTTACTAAACGGGAATCACCTGACGGGGGCAACCCGTCATCTTGGCCGCACCCGGAGCATCGCACCGCCGCCCCGCTGGACGAGCCCGCCCCGGCTCGCGTAGGACGCCGCCATGACCGCCTCCCGGCCCGCCATCGCCGACACGCCCGTGCTGCTCAGCACCCGCGCCTGGTCCGACTACGGCCTCGTCGACAGCGGCGACGGCCGCAAGCTGGAGCGCTACGGCCCCTACCGTGTCGTGCGCCCCGAACCCCAGTGCTTCTGGAGCCCCACTCTGCCCGCCGCCGACTGGGACAAGGCCGACGCCGTCTTCGACCCGTCGGACGAGGACGAGGCCGGCCGCTGGCGTTTTCCCCGCCCGCCGAAGGAATCCTGGCCCCTGTCCTGGGGCGAGGCGAAGTTCCTCGGCCGCTTCACCAACTTCCGCCATCTGGCCTTCTTCCCCGAACAGGCCGCCAACTGGCAGTGGCTGGACGCCCGCATCCGCGCCGCCGGCCGGCCGCTGAAGATCCTCAACCTGTTCGGCTACACCGGCGTCGCCTCCCTGGTCTGCGCCGCCGCCGGCGCCCAGGTCACCCACGTCGACGCTTCCAAGAAGGCCGTCGCCTGGGCCCGCGAGAACGCCGCCCTCGCCGGGCTCGACGACCGCCCCGTGCGCTGGATCGTCGAGGACGCGAAGAAATACGTCCAGCGCGAGGTCCGACGGGGCTCCACCTACGACGGCGTCATCCTAGACCCGCCCAAGTTCGGCCGCGGCCCGACCGGCGAGACCTGGCGATTGTTCGAGGACCTGCCGGAAATGGCCCGCCTCTGCGGCCAGCTGCTGACCCCCGACGCCTCCTTCCTGCTGCTCAACGCCTACGCCGCCCGCGTCTCCGGCGCGGCCCTCGCCTGCCTGCTGCAGGAGGCCCTTCCCGGGCGCGCCGGCGTCATCGACTGGGGCGAGCTGGCCCTCGAACAGGAAGACGGCGCCCGCCGCATCGGCCTGTCCTTCTTCGCCCGCTGGTCGGCATGACGGTCCGCCAGATCACCTCCCTGTCGAACGACACGGTCAAGGCCGCCCGCGCCCTGCACATGCGCAAGGCCCGTGAGGAAACCGGCCAGTTCCTCGCCGAGGGCCTCAAGATCGTCACCGAGGCGGTCGAACAGGGCGTCGCCCCCCGCACCCTCTTCTTCGGCCGACAGGCCGCCAGCCATCCGCTGCTGCTCAAGGCCATGGAGGCCACCCTGGCCGCCGGCGGCGAGGTGCTGGAGGTCACCCCCGAGATCCTCGAGAAGATCGGCCGCCGCGAGAACGCCCAGCCGGTGCTCGGCGTCTTCGACCAGCGGTTCGTCCCCCTGACCAGCCTCGATCCCCGCTCCAACGGCTGCTGGGTCGCCCTGCAACAGGTCCGCGATCCCGGCAACCTCGGCACCGTCGTGCGCACCATCGACGCGGCCGGCGGCGGCGGCGTCATCCTGGTCGGCGACTGCTGCGATCCCTATTCGGTCGAGGGCGTCCGGGCGACCATGGGCTCCATCTTCGCCGTCCCCCTGGCCAAGGCCTCGGTCGAGGAATTCGTCGGCTGGCGCTCGTCCTGGCCGGGGTCGGTCGTCGGCACCCTGCTCACCGCCACGACCGACTACCGCCGCGCCGACTACCAGAGCCCGACCCTGATCCTGATGGGCAACGAGGCCCAGGGCCTGCCGCCCGAGCTGGCCGCCGTCTGCGACGTCAGCGTCAAGATCCCCATGCGCGGCCGCGCCGACAGCCTCAACCTCTCGGTCGCCACCGGCATCATGATCTACGCCGTCACCGACCGCTTCGACGTCTGAGGCGACCTTTACGTCCCCCGGGGCTTGGCCCGCGTCGTCGCCTGCGCCAGCCAGGGCTCCTCCGGCCACAGGTGCCGGGGATAGCGCCCCTTCATGTCGATCCGCGCGTCCCGCCAGGACCCGCGCCAGAACCCCGGCAGGTCCCGCGTCACCTGGATCGGCCGGTGCGCCGGCGACAGCAGCGCCAGCACCAGCGGCTCGCCCGCCACCGTCGGATGGACGTCCAGCCCGTAGAATTCCTGCACCCTGGCCGAAACCGTCGGCCCCTGCTCGGCCTCGTAGTCGACCGCCAGCCGTGATCCGGTCGGCGCCGTCCAGCGCGCCGGCGCCTCGGCGTCCAGCCGCCGCTGCTGCTCCCAGGGGATCAGCGTCCGCAGCGCCGCCTCGATCTCCCCGTCGTTCAGCGCCGACAGACTGCGCCGCGATCCGATCAGCGGCTCCAGCCAGTCCTCCAGCCGCGCCAGCAGCGCCGCCTCCGTCATCGCCGGCCAGGCCTCCGGCGCCCGCCGGTGCAGGAACCCCGCCCGCGCCAGCAGCCCCCGGCTGGCCTCGCCCAGCGGCAGCACCGCCAGCCCGCCCCGCCGCACCTGCTCCAGCAGGGCCGAGCGGATCATCGCCGGGTCGGGGTTGTCGATCCGCCGGTCCTCCAGCGTCAGCCGGCCCAGCCGCACCAGCCGCCGCCCCCGAACCTTTCCGTCCGCCTCGACCTCCAGCCGGTCCTCGGCGACCAGTTGCCCGGCGAAGGCCGCCCGCAACGCCTCGGGATCGACCGGCGCGGCCAGCAGGATGCGGTCGCGCGCCTCTCCGCCGCCCAGCTCGCCCACCGCCAGCCAGCCCTCCCGCGCCAGCCCGTCCGCCGGGTCCAGATGCGCCCCGCGCCCGCTGGCCAGTTGGAACTCGCCCGGTTTGCCGCGCGCCCGCGCGATCCGCTCGGGATAGGCCTGCGCCAGCAACAATCCGACATCCAGTGGCGCCGACCCGTCCGGCCTTCCCGCCGCCTTCGCCCAGCGCTCGGCCAGCGTCCGCGCATCCCGCGCCCGGGGCGAGCGGTCACGCTCCAGCATCTCCAGCCGATGGCGCAGGTCGGCATCCCGGCCGCCCAGCCCCCGCTCGCCGATCAGGGCCGCGATCCTGGCCGCCAGCAGTCCCTGCCCGCCGGCCGCGCCCCGCACCACCATGTGCGCCAGCCGGGGCGCCAGCGGCAGTTCGGCCAGCGCCCGGCCGTGCGCTGTCAGCGCCCCCTCGCCATCGAGCGCCTCCAGCCGCTCCAGCAGGGCCCGCGCCTCGCTGAACGCCCCGGCCGGCGGCGGGTCCATCAGGTCCAGGTCGGCCGGCGACCGCGCGCCCCAGCGGGCCAGGTCCAGCGCGAACCCCGACAGGTCCGCTTCCAGGATTTCCGGCCGCGAGAACGGCGTCAGCGCCCGCGTCTCCGCCTCCTCCCACAGGCGGTAGCAGACGCCGGGCTCGGTCCGCCCGGCCCGTCCCCGCCGCTGGTCCGCCGCCGCCCGCGACACCCGCACCGTCTCCAGCCGCGTCAGCCCCGCTGCCGGGTCGAACCTTGGAACCCGCGACAGCCCGCCGTCGATGACCACACGCACGCCCTCGATGGTCAGGCTGGTCTCGGCGATGCTGGTCGCCAGCACCACCTTGCGCCGCCCCGCCGGCGCGGGGGCGATCGCCGCATCCTGCGCCCGCGGCTCCAGCGCCCCGTACAGCGGGGCCACATCCACATTGGCCGGCAGCCCGGCCTCCAGCAGCCGGTCGCGCGTGCGCAGGATCTCGCCCTGCCCGGGCAGGAAGACCAGCAAACTGCCGCCCTCCTCCGCCAGCGCCCGGCGCACCGCCCGCACGACCTGATCCTCCAGCCGCTGGGCCGGATCGCGGCCCAGATAGCGGGTCTCCACCGGCCAGGCCCGCCCCTCGCTCTCGACCACCGGCGCATCGTCCAGCAGCCGCGCCACCGCCGCCCCGTCCAGCGTCGCCGACATGACCAGCAGCCGCAGGTCCTCCCGCAGCAGCTTCTGGCTGTCCCGCGCCAGCGCCAGGCCCAGGTCCGCATCCAGGCTGCGCTCGTGGAACTCGTCGAACAGCACCCCGGCCACCCCGTCCAGCCCGGGGTCGTCCTGGATCATGCGGGTGAAAACCCCCTCGGTGACCACCTCGATGCGCGTCCGCGCCGACACCCGTGATTCCATCCGCACACGGAAGCCGACCGTCTCCCCGACCCGCTCGCCCAGGCTCTCGGCCATCCGCGCCGCCGCGGCCCTCGCCGCCAGCCGCCTCGGCTCCAGCAGGATCAGCTTGCCGCCGGCCGCCCAGCCCTGGTCCAGCAACGCCAGCGGCGCGCGCGTGGTCTTGCCGGCCCCCGGCGGCGCGACCAGCACGGCGTTCGGCCCGGCCTCAAGCACCCCTTTCAGCCGGGGCAGGATTTCCTCGATCGGCAACATCAGGCGCTGCTTTAGTGCGCCATTCGCCCCGCGTCATCGCGAACCGTTGCGCGCGGAATCTTTGCTGCTAACGTCCCCGCTTCGTACACCGGCGCCGCGCCGGTCCACGGGGGAGTTTCACATGTCCGTCGACGGCGCGCCCAAGGGCAATCGCCTCTTCCTGAAGAAGTCCATCGCCCAGATTCAGCGCGAAGCGGCGCGGAGCGAACTCAAGCGCTCGCTGGGCCCCATCAACCTCATGAGCCTGGGCATTGGCGCCATCATCGGCGCCGGCATCTTCGTGCTCACCGGCCAGGTCGCCTCGGCCAACGCCGGCCCGGCCATCATGCTCAGCTTCGTCGTCGCTGGCATCGCCTGCGCCCTGGCGGGCCTCTGCTACGCCGAGCTGGCCTCGACCATGCCGGTGTCCGGCTCGGCCTATACCTACGCCTACGGCACGCTGGGCGAGGTGTTCGCCTGGATCATGGGCTGGCTGCTGGTGCTTGAATACGGCGTCGCCGCCTCGACCGTCGCCGTCGGCTGGTCGGGCTATGTCGTCTCCATCCTCAAGGACTTCGGCCTCTCCGACACCCTGTTCCCGGCCATCCAGTTCGCCGGCGGCGAGGGCCAGGCCTGGGCCACCCCGCTGATCCAGGCGGTCACCGGCGAGGGCGGGGCCAGCTTCCCCTTCACCGGCACCTTCAACCTGGTCGCCGCCCTCGGCATCGCCGCCGTCTGCGGCCTGCTGATCATGGGCGTCAGCGAAAGCGCCAACGTCAACAACGCCATCGTCGTCATCAAGGTCATCGTCCTGCTGACCTTCATCGCCGTCGGCGTCTCCTACGTGAACCCGGCCAACTGGACGCCCTTCATCCCCGAACCCACCGGCCAGCCGGGCGAGTTCGGCGTCGGCGGCATCTTCCGGGGCGCGGCCATCATCTTCTTCGCCTACGTCGGCTTCGAGGCTGTCTCGACCGCCGCCGCCGAGGCCAAGAACCCCTCGCGCGACGTGCCCATCGGCATCCTCGGCGCCCTGTTCTTCTGCACCCTGATCTACATGGCGGTCGCCGCCGTGATGACCGGCGTGGTCCCCTATCTGGAGCTGGCCAGCCCGGCGCCGATCGCGGTGGCCATCGACCGCATGGGTCTGGAATGGGCCAACGTGCCGCTCGCCGCGGCCGAAGGCGGCCAGCTGAACCTGATCAGCTTCCTGATCAAGATCGGCGCCATCACCGGCCTGTCCTCGGTCATGCTGGTGCTCTGCTACGGCCAGACGCGGGTCTTCTACACCATGGCCCGCGACGGCCTGCTGCCGAAGACCTTCGCCAACATCCACCCCAAGTTCCGCACCCCCTGGACCGGCACCATCATCCTGGGCATCGCCATCGCGATCGCCGCGGCCTTCCTGCCGATCAGCATCCTGGGCGACCTCGTCTCCCTCGGCACGGCCCTGGCCTTCTCGATCGTCTGCCTGTCGGTGATCTACCTGCGGATCAAGCATCCGGAACTGCCCCGGCCGTTCCGCGTGCCCGGCGGCATCGTCACCGCCGCGCTCGGCATCCTGGCCTGCCTGTTCCTGGCCTTCCAGAACTTCCTGCCGATGATCCAGCACGCCATGGACGACAACCCGCTGCCGCTGATGCTGCTCGGCGGCTACGCCGCCATCGGCGCCATCCTCTACGCCGCCTACGGCTTCTGGCACTCCAAGCTGGCCAAGGGCATCCAGATCGACGAGGACGAAGGCCTGCCCTCGCCGGCCGAAGCCTTCGCCCACGGCGTCGACGACGTGAAGGACTGATCCTCACCACAGCCCTGAACGAGGCCCGGGAGCAATCCCGGGCCTTTTTCATTCCACCCACCACCCTTCCCCCTCAATGGGGGGCCATCGCAGGGTTGAGGGTGTATCCCCGGTGCGGCCGGAGAAGTGAAACAGGGCGCCGCCGCCCCATCATGGTCCACCCGAACCTCCTCCACGCACACCCCCACCCAACCCTCCCCCATCGAGGGGGAGGGCATTGGAAATGCGTCCTTCGACACGCGCTCCGCGCTGCTCAGGATGACGGGCTTTGGCGCGAACAACTCCTCCACGTCATGCTGAGCAGCGGCCAGCGGTCGCGTGTCGAAGCACGCACCACCCTTCCCCCTCAATGGGGGAAGGGCAGGGTTGGGGGTGTATCCCCGGTGGGACCGGAAAGACCGAAAAGGGCGCCGTCGCCCAATCATGGCCCACCCGAACCTCCTCCACGCACACCCCCACCCAACCCTCCCCCATCGAGGGGGAGGGCTTAGCAGCGTGCGTCCTTCGACACGCGCTCCGCGCTGCTCAGGATGACGAACCTTGGCGCGAACCTACCCTCCACGTCATGCTGAGCAGCGGCCAAGGGCCGCGTGTCGAAGCACGCAGCCCGGGTCCACCCACCCCACCCCTTCCATTCCCCCGCCTGAACACCGATCATATGGGCCAACCGTTATCCAGGAGTCCCGCGTGAGCGAGCCCCCCATCCGCGCCGTCATCGCCCCGGTCACGCCCCTGCAGCAGAACTGCACCATCGTCTGGTGCTCGAAGACGAAGAAGGCCGCCATCATCGATCCGGGCGGCGAGGCGCCGCGCCTGCTCAAGGCGCTGGAGGACCACGGCCTGACGCTGGAAAAGATCTGGATCACCCACGCGCACATGGACCACGCCGGCGCGGCCCAGGCGGTCAAGGACGCCACCGGGGTTCCCATCGAGGGCCCGCACCCGGACGACCAGTTCTGGATCGACCGCATCGAGGACAGCGGCGCCCGCTACGGCATCCCCGACGCCAAGGGCTTCACCCCCGACCGCTGGCTGCACGACGGCGACCGCGTGACCCTTGGCGAGACCGAGTTCGAGGTCATCCACTGCCCCGGCCACACGCCCGGCCATGTCGTCTTCTTCCACCGCGAGGCCCGCTTCGCCCAGGTGGGCGATGTCCTGTTCAAGGGCTCGATCGGCCGCACCGACTTCCCGCTCGGCAACTACAACGACCTCATCGAGGCCATCACCGGCAAGCTTTGGCCGCTCGGCGAGGATGTCGCCTTCGTGCCCGGCCACGGCCCGATGAGCACCTTCGGCTTCGAGCGCAAGGTCAACCCCTACGTCTCGGACCTGGCCCTGGAATCCTCGCGCATCGAGCCGGCCGAAAACCTCGCGCCCCGGCCAAGCTGAACCATCAGGCTGTCTCGGCCAGCCGTGCGCGCTCGCGCACCGGGGCCAGGGCGATCACCTCGGCCGGCGGCGGACAGGCGAACCGGCCCGCGACGGACCCGTCCCGCAGCACGATGGTCAGTTCGGCCGGCTCGCCGGCCGCGGCGATGGCCTCGGCCATCCGCCGTCCGGCCCGCTCGGCGGCGGCTCCGCTGCGGAACACCAGCGACTGCATGCCCTCGGCCTGCACGCTCCACCCACCATCGGTGGGGGTGATGACAACGGTCTTCATCTTCCGTCTCCCTCCACGAATGACGGCTCCCAGATAGGATCGGGCCTCCGCTCCGCAAGGCGCGCTCAACGGGAATCCGGCCGCCCGGCGGAACAGCTGGCCGCGGACGCGATTAGCCTCCAGCGGTCCACCTTCCGCGCAGCCCTCAGGAGCCCCGCATGACCCGGTCCCGACCCGACGGCCCGTCCCTGAACACCAGCGGCCGCAAGGCCAACGACGCCCAGCCGCCGGGCCGCCTCCCCGGTCTCAAGTCCGGCAAGGACCAGGCCCGCACGGCCGAGCGCTCGCGTCACGCCGCCGGCCCGGACGGTCCGGACGCGGCGGCGGTCGGCGATACCTTCAAGAAGGATGGCTGAGCCGGGTCCTCTCTAGCGGCCGTCGTCGGCCCCTGTCTCCCGGTCGGCGGTCGTCACCATCTCGGCGTGGGTTTCCAGCTTGGGCGCCACCTCGCCGGCGAACGCCTTGAGGTCCGGGTTGTCGCCCAGTTCGGCATAGCCGCGGAACAGGGTCAGAGCCTCATGGTGGGCCATGGTCTGCTGGTCCAGGTAGCGATCGTCGAAGTCGGCGTCCGAGGCGCCGCGCAGGTTGTCCATCATGCCCTTGCGCCGCTCGTCCATCTCGGTCGGCAGCGGACCCGGCGCTTTGCCGCCGTCCACCAGCGTCTTCAGCTTGGCCGAGGCGGCCTTGTGATCGGCGAGGATCTTCTCGGCCGCCGCCCGCACGCGCGCGTCCTTCGACCGCTCCAGGGCCAGTTCGGCGGCGGCGACCTCGTACATGTCGCCGATCGCGGCGTCCCGCACGAACGCTTCGCTGCTGACCGCGCCGACCGCGCCTGTGGCCAGGCCCGTGGCCGCGCCGGCCATGTCCTGGGCGGTGTTCACCGGTTCGTTCTGCTGGCCCTCCGCGCGCTGCTCATTGGCCGGCTGGCCGCAGGCCGCGAGAACCAGCGCGCCGGCCGAGGCGGCGGCGACGAGGATGGATTTGGGCAGTCGGGGCATGATTTCCTCCGCTTGATTGTGGTGGCCAAACAAGTCGGCAGCCGCCCGCAAGTTCCATCCCGAGGCGACGGAACCGTTGTGACGCACCGGTATCCGTCGGCCAGCCGACAGGCCCGGCGCCCAACTTCAAGAGCCGCTCGGGAATAAACGCTGGGCGGGCGGAACAAAGCCCATTCCGGGGCTTTCACAATTCAGGTCGGGGGGCCGCGAGGGACCATGGCAGACCGCCAAGCCGACGCAGCCTTCGAGGGCGCGCTCGTCGCCCTGATTCCGCAATTGCGCGGTTTCGCCAGATCCCTCGCCCTGGATCGCGACGAGGCCGACGACCTCGCCCAGCAGGCGCTCCTCAAGGCCTGGCGCGCCCGCGACAGCTTCACCCTCGGCACCAATCTGAAGGCGTGGGTCTTCACCATTCTTCGCAACCAGTTCTATCAGGACCGCGTCCGCGCCCGCCGCCAGCAGCCCCTCGATGACGCAGACCTCGACCGGCTCACCTCCGCCGGCGCCACCGAGGACATCCTCGACCTCGACGACCTGCGGCGCGCCCTGGGCCTGCTGTCGCCCGAACACCGCGAGGCCATCGCGCTCGTCTGCCTCGCCGGCCTGCCCTACGAGCAGGCTTCCGAAGTCGCGGGATGCGCGGTCGGCACGCTGAAGAGCCGCCTCAGCCGCGCGCGCGCCGCCCTCGCCGCCATCCTGGACGGGACCCAGGACCTGCCGGAAGACGGCGTCCCGGCCATCGAGGCGTTCGGCGCGCTGCTGGGCGAAGGTGAACGAGCCGCCGCCCTGGCGCCCGCTCCTCACTGAACGCCGTCAAGCCCAGCGCATGTCGAAGCCCTCCCCTCGATGCAGGGCTATCGCATATGGCCAAGGGTAGCCCGGCCGCCGCGAGCCGTTCCTTCTCCCCCTGCGGGAGAAGGTGGCGCGAAGCGCCGGATGAGGGGTTGAAGACTCTCGAAGCTGCGATGTAGCGGCTGATCCAGCCTCGCCGGACGCCGGCGCGGCCCCTCAACCGACCCCGCTCAGCGAGCGTGAGGCCATATGCGATTGCCCTCCCCCTCGATGGGGGAGGGTTGGGTGGGGGTGTGCGCGGAGGAGGTTCGGGTGGATCATGAAAGGGCGACGGCGCCCTCTTTCAACTCTTCTGCCAGACCGAAGATACACCCCCAACCCTGCCCTTCCCCCATTGAGGGGGAAGGGACGTGCGTGCTTCGACACGCGGCCGGTGGCCGCTACTCAGCATGACGAGCTTGGTGAGCGCCCACCCCTCGTCGTCATCCTGAGCAGCGCGAAGCGCGTGTCGAAGGACGCACCAAACCACACCCCCCGCCGGGAACGCAGACGCACCCCCTACCGGCGCGGCGGCCGCAGGGCTTCCTGCTCGGCCTTGTCCAGCTTTCCGTCCTTGTTCTTGTCGGCCGCCGCGAACCGCGTCTTCGCCGCGGCGACGAACTCCGCCTTGGTGACCTTGCCGTCCTTGTTGGCGTCGGCCATCGCGAAGGGGTTGCGGCCGCCCATCATCGCCGCCACCCGGTCCTGCTCGGCCTTGTCGATGACGCCGTCCTTGTTGGCGTCGACGCGTGCGAACCGCGCCTCGGTGGCTTTCAGGTGTTCGGCGGTGGTCACCACGCCGTCCTTGTTGGCGTCGGCCGACGGCGGGCGCATCTGGGCCGAGGCGGCGGAGCCGGCGGCGATCGCGGCGATCAGGGCGAGGGAGGCGGCGCGGTACATGGACTTCTCCGGATGAGGAAACCCGCCACAATTGGCCTGTGCGGGTTGCGCCCGTATGTCTGGCCTGCAATCTGGGGGAGACGCAGCGGCGCCAGAGTGGCCCCATGGAGCAGACCATGACCCGCGAAAGCCCGGCGACCGACGCCCCGGCCCGCATCCTTATGGTGGACGACGACCCGGGCATCCGCGACGTCGTCTCCGAGTTCCTCGGCCAGCACGGCTTCGAGGTCGAGACCGCCGCCGACGCCAGGGCGATGGAGCAGGCGCTGGCGCGCGCGCCCGTCGACCTGATCGTGCTCGACGTCATGATGCCCGGCGAGGACGGCCTGTCGGTGCTGCGCCGGATGAGCGCCCAGCCGGGCGGTCCCGGCATCATCATGCTCTCGGCCATGGGCGAGGACACCGACCGCATCGTCGGGCTCGAGCTCGGCGCCGACGACTATCTGCCCAAGCCCTGCAACCCGCGTGAGCTGCTGGCCCGCGTCCGCGCCGTCTTGCGCCGGCGCAGCGAGGCGCCCGGCCCCGCCGAGGAGCAGATCGCGGCCGCCTGCCACTTCGCCGGCTGGCGCCTCGACCTGGTCCGGCGCGAGCTGCGTTCGCCCGAGGGCGTGGTGGTCAACCTGTCGAGCGGCGAGTTCTCCCTGCTCAAGGCCTTCGTCGAGCGGCCCCAGCGCATCCTCACCCGCGACCAGCTCCTCGACATGGCGCGCGGCCGCGACAGCGACGCCTACGACCGGGCCATCGACGTGCAGATCAGCCGCCTTCGCAAGAAGCTGGACGACGGCGCCGGCGGCGGCGAACTGATCCGCACCATCCGCTCCGAGGGCTACATGTTCACGCCCAAGGTCACCCGCTCGGCATGAAGACGCCCTTCCGAGGCGCGCCCCTGTTCGCCCAGGTCATGGGGCTGGTGATCCTCAGCCTCCTGGCCGTGCCGGTGATCAGCGGGGTGCTGATCTTCAGCCTCCCGCCGCCGCCGCCCGAAATCTATCGCCTCGGCGAGATCTCCACCGCTCTGCGCTCGGTCGGCACCTACGAGGTCGCCGAGAGCCGGCCGCTGGTCGTCAAGCTGAAGGCCGAGCCGCCGGACGAGGCCCCGCGCCGCAGTCGCTGGCGCGAGACCTTCCGGCGCGAGCTGGCGACCAGCCTGGGCGTCACGCCCGACCGCATCCGCATCTCGACCGACGGGCCCGCCCGCATCCTCTATCGCGCCGAGCGCCGGCCGGAGACCCGTCTCTTCCGGGGCGGCCCGCCGGCGGGTCCGGGCGAACGCGCCCCGCCGCCGGGACCGCCGCCCGGCGAAGGCGCCGCCATCGCCATACTGCCCGGCGCCGACTGGACGCGCCGCGTTCCCAACGAGCAGGTGATCTTCGCCCCCTTCAAGGTCGGGGTGAAGCAGGCCGACGGCCGCTGGCTCGTGGCCAAGCCCCAGCCGGTCCTGCGCTTCGACAGCTGGCAGGCGCGCATCGGCCTGACCTTCCTGCTCTCGATCCTGACGATCGCCCCGCTCGCCTGGCTGCTGGCCCGCCGGCTGGCCGCGCCTATGTCCGCCTTCGCCGAGGCCGCCGACCGGCTCGGCCGTGACCCCCGCGCCCCGCCGCTGCACATGCGCGGCTCGGCCGAGGTCACCGCCGCCTCCGCCGCCTTCAACCGCATGCAGGAGCGCCTGCGCCGCTATGTCGATGACCGCACCGCCATGGTCGCCGCCATCGCCCACGACCTGCGCACCCCGCTGACCCGGCTGAAGTTCCGCATCGAGGCCGCCCCCGACGCCCTGCGCCCCAAGCTGGCCGCCGACATCGACCAGATGGAGGCGATGATCGCCGCCACCCTCAGCTTCGTCACCGACGCCACTCGCCCGCGCGAGCGCACGCCGCTCGAGCTGGCCTCCCTGATCGAGAGCGTCCTGGACGAAGCCGCCGAGACCGGCGCCGACGCCGCCGTCGACCGCACCGAGAAGCTCGTCATCGAGGGCGACCCCGTCGCCCTGCGCCGCCTGGCCGCCAATCTGGTCGACAATGCCCTGAAGTACGGCGGCAAGGCCCGGGGCCGCGTCTTCCGCGAGGATGACCATGCCGTCATCGAGATCGACGACGAAGGTCCCGGCATTCCGCCCCAGGAGGCCGACCGCGTCTTCGAGCCCTTCTTCCGGGGCGAGCCCTCGCGAAATCGCGAGACCGGCGGCATCGGTCTTGGCCTCGCCGTGGTGCGATCGGTCGCCCGCGCCCATGGCGGCGACGCCGAGCTCGTCAACCGTCCCGAAGGCGGTCTCACCGCCCGCGTCCGACTCCCCCTCTGAACCGATTGTCGATAATCGACAGCCAGCCTGCGTCTCATGCCGCGCCCGGGCTCAAGCGAACACAGCCGCCTGTCACATTTTGACAGACCTGCAACAGCCCGGGCTCTGCTACAGAACCGAAATCACCTCGCCCCAAGGTCGACACCATCCCCGGCCAGTTCAGCGTCCGGACCGGAGATTCCCCAGACATGCGCCACCCCCGCCTCGCCGCCGCCGCCCTGGCGGTTCTGCTGGCCTCGCCCGCCCTGGCCTTCGCCGACGATGATGGTCCGGTGACCACCCGCCTGCCCGACCCGCCGCCCGGCGCGCCCCAGCCTGCCGCCGAACCCGCCCCTCAGCCGGAGGCCGCCGCCCCGGCGGAAGAGCCCCCGCCGCCGCCTCGGCCGGAGGCGCCCCAGCAGGTCTTCATCAGCCCGGCCGGCGAGCCCTTCCGCGCGCCCCGCGACCAGCCCTACCCGGTTTCATCCTGGTTCGCCGGGGCTGACGCGGACAAGGACGGCCGCCTGACGCGGCCCGAATTCATCAATGATTCCCTGCGCTTCTTCGATACGCTTGATGCTGATCGCAATGGCGTCCTCGACGGTTTCGAGATCGCCGACTACGAGCGCGAGGTCGCCCCCGAGATCCTCCCGGGCGCCGCGCGCGGCGTCACCTTCGACGCGGCGCCCGGCGGGCGCCCCCGCGCCGCGCCCGCGCGCGTCCAGCCCCGCCCCTACGGCCAGGGGCGCTCTGGCGCCGGGCTCTATGGCCTGATCAACGAGGTCCAGCCAGTCATGGCCGCCGACTCCGACATCGACCGCCGCGTGACCCGCGCCGAGGCCGAGGCCGCCGCCAAGGACCGCTTCCGCATCCTCGACGAGGACGCCGACGGCGCCCTGACCCTCGAAACCCTGCCCCGCACCCCCCTCCAGCGCATGCTCGAGGGGCCCCCGCCTCGCTAACAGCGGCTGCGTCGCGCGCGTCAAACGCCGGAAATACCTTGCAATGCGGCTGCAACCTCGGCCCGCTACCAAGCTTCCCCAGACCCGCGATTCACCATCAAGCGAGACCATGAGCCTCAACAGCACCCCTGCCCGCCGCAAGTCCAAGTGGCCCTGGAAGACCATCGCCTGGGTCGCGGCCGGGGCCGTCGTCCTCGCCGGCGGCGGCTATATGCTGTTCAAGCCCAAGGAGCCCAAAGACCCCTATCGCCTGGAAGTGGTGTCCACCGGCGACATCAGCCGCACGGTGTCGGCGTCCGGCACCCTCCAGGCCCTGGTCACGGTGCAGGTCGGCTCGCAGATTTCCGGCCAGATTAAGGAAGTCCGGGTCGACTTCAACGACACCGTGCGTCGCGGCCAGGTCATGGCCGTGCTCGACCCGGAGACCTACCGTTCCCGCCAGACCCAGGGCCGCGCCGAGATCGCCGCCAGCCAGGCCAGCCTCAACCAGTTGCAGGCCCAGGCCGAGGTCGCCCGCGCCAACTACAATCGCACCAAGAGCTTGTTCGACAAGGGAATCGTCGCCCAGGCGGCGCTCGACACCGACCTCGCGGCCTGGAAGGCCGCCCAGGCCAACGTCGAGGCGGGCCGCGCCCGCCTGAACCAGTCGCGCGCCTCCCTCGCCGCCACCGAGATCGATCTGGCGCGCACCACCATCATCGCGCCCATCGACGGCGTCGTCGTCGATCGCCAGATCGAACCTGGCCAGACGGTCGCCGCCAGCCTGTCGGCGCCGGTCCTGTTCCAGATCGCCCAGGATCTCTCCAAGCTCGAGGTCAAGATCAGCGTCGACGAGGCCGACATCGGTCAGGTTCAGGAAGGCCAGACCGTCCGCTTCACCGTCGACGCCTTCCCGGATGACAACTTCACCGGCGTCGTCACCCAGGTCCGGATGCAGCCGGAAACCTCGGCCAACGTCGTCGCCTACACCGTCATCGCCCAAGCCGAGAATCCCGGCCGTCGGCTGCTGCCCGGCATGACCGCCAACGCCGACATCATCCTGGAACAGCGCCCCGGCGTCATGCGCGTGCCGGCAGCCGCGGTCCGCTGGACCCCGCCGGACACCAGCGCCCAGCGCCGCACGTCCGCCTTCCCGGGTGCGGCGCCCGGCGCCGCCGCTGGCGGCCAGCGTCGCCCGGGCGGCGGCCAGGGAGCCGGTGGTCAGGGCGGCCAGGGTGGCGGTCAGCGCGGCGGCGGCATGGCTGCCCGCATCATCGAGGCGCTCGACCTCGACGCCGGCCAGCAGAAGAAGGCCGAAGCCATCTTCGCCGAGGCCCGCCAGAAGGCCCAGAACGCCTCGGGCGAAGACCGCCGGACCGCCATGCGCGCGGCCATGGAAGAGGCCTTCACCAAGCTCGACGCCATTCTGAAGCCCGAGCAGAAGACCCGCCTGGCCGCCATGCGGGCCCGCATGGGCCAGGGCGGCGGCCGCGGCCAGGGTCGTGGCTCGATGACCCAGGGGACCGTCTGGATCCTGGTCGACGGCAAGCCGCAGCCCGTCTCGGTGATGATCGGCGCCACCGACGGCTCGTTCGTCGAGATCGTCGACCGTTCGGGCAAGATCAAGCCAGGCTCGCAGGTCATCGTCGGCGGCGGTCCCAAGGCCCCGGCCCAGGTCCGCGGCGGCCCGATGGGCGGCGGCCTCCGCGTGCGGATGTAAGGGGCCGGCCGTGATCGAGATCGCCGGTCTGAGGAAGACCTATGTCATGGGCGACGAGACCGTCCACGCCCTGGCCGGAGTCGATCTGCGCATCGACCGCGGCGAGAACGTCGCCGTCATCGGTCCATCCGGGTCGGGCAAGTCGTCACTGATGAACATTCTCGGCGGCCTCGACCGGCCGTCGGACGGCGCCTACCGCTTCGAGGGCGAGGATGTCGGCGGCTTCGACGACAACGAGCTGGCCAGCTTCCGCAGCCGCCGCATCGGTTTCGTCTTCCAGTCGTTCCAGCTTCTGCCGCGCCTCACCGCGTTGCAGAACGTGGAGCTGCCGATGATCTATGCGGGCGTCGATCCGGCCGAGCGCCGCGACCGCGCGGCCGAACTGCTGGATCGCGTCGGTCTCGGCTCCCGCAAGGGCCACCGCCCGACCCAGCTCTCCGGCGGTCAGCAGCAGCGGGTCGCCATCGCGCGATCGCTGTCCAACAACCCCGACCTCCTCCTCGCCGACGAGCCCACCGGCGCGCTGGACACCCACACCAGCAAGGAAGTGCTGGAGCTCTTCAACCGCCTGAACAGCGAGGGGCTGACGCTCGTCATCGTCACCCACGACCTCGAGGTGGCCGAGCAGTGCAAGCGCCGCGTGACCTTCCGCGATGGCCTGATCGTTTCCGACGACCACGGCGCGAGGGTTCCGGCATGATGCGCCCCATCGACCTCGTCCGCTTCGCCACCGGAGCCATCGTCGCCCACCCCATGCGCAGCGCTCTGACCTCGCTGGGCGTTGTCATTGGCGTCGCCGCCGTGGTCATGATGACCTCGATCGGCCTTGGCGCACAGCAGACCATCACCAACGCCATCGGCGGCCTGGGCTCCAACATGCTGATCATCAGCCCCGGCGCCAGCAGGGGTCCGGGCGGCGGCTTCGTCAGCCAGGGCGCCGGCACCGGCATGTCCCTCAGCGACGGCGACGCAGAAGCCATCAAGGCCCAGATCGAGAATGTCGCCGCCGTCGCCCCGACGGTTCGCGGCGGCGCCCAACTGGCCGCCGAAGGCGCCAACTGGAATACCCGCGTCGAAGGCGTGACGCCCGACTACCTTGTGGCCCGCGACCTGACGATCGCCGAGGGTCGCATGTTCGACGACCGCGAGGCGCGCCAGGGCCGCAAGGTCATCGTCATCGGCCAGACCATCGCCACCGAGCTGTTCGGCCAGACCGACCCCATCGGCAAGCGCATCCGGGTCGGGTCGGTGCCGTTCGAGGTGGTCGGGGTGCTGGCCTCCAAGGGCCAGAGCGGCTTTGGCCAGGACCAGGACGACATCGTCCTCGGCCCGCTGCAGGCCGTGCGCTCGCGCATCGTCGGGCGGCGGGTGCGCGGGGACAACGTCCAGAGCATCTACGTCAAGGCGGCCACCGCCGAAGATATCGACCGGGTCCAGGAGGACGTCACCAACCTGCTGCGCGAGCGCCACCGCATCCGTCCCGGCGCGGAGGACGACTTCTCCGTCCAGAACATGTCGTCGATCATGGAGGCCATGCAGGCGTCCACCAAGACCTTCACCGGCCTTCTGGCGGCGGTTGCGGCGGTATCGTTGCTGGTCGGCGGCATCGGCATCATGAACATCATGCTGGTCGCGGTGACCGAGCGCACGAGGGAGATCGGCCTGCGCATGGCCGTTGGCGCCCAGCGAGGCTGGGTCCTGCAGCAGTTCGCGCTCGAAGCGGTCGTGCTGTCATTTGCCGGCGGAGTGCTTGGCCTGTTGTTCGGCCTTCTGGGCGCCTGGCTGATGGCCACCCTGGCGGGCTGGCCCATGGCCATCGCCAGCTGGGCCGCGCCGGTATCGCTCGGCTTCTCCATGCTGGTCGGCCTGGTCTTCGGCGCCTACCCCGCCTGGCGCGCGGCGCAGCTGGACCCGATCGAGGCCCTTCGCCGGGAGTAGCGACTTACGGCCTCAGAAGGGCCGGTCGCCGACGATCGTCACCCGTTCCATGCGGCGCACGGCAGGCCAGTAGTCGCTCGCCGCATAGTGCTGGCTCGCCCGGTTGTCCCAGAAGGCGATCGAGCCCGGCTCCCAGCGGAACCGGCACTGGTATTCGGGAATGGCCGCCTGGGCGTACAGGTGCGCCAGCAGCGCATCGCTCTCGTCCCGATCCATACCGACGATGTACTGGGTGAAGGCGGCGTTGACGTAGATCGCCTTGCGCCCGGTCTCGGGATGCGTCCGCACGACCGGGTGCTCGGCCATCGGATACTGCCGGTTGAAGGCCTCGATCTCGGCCTCGGTCTTGCCCCTCTTCTTCAGGCCCAGGCGGAAATGGGCGAAATCGTGCATGGCCGTACGGCCCTCGATCTTCGCCTTCACCGCCTCGCTCAGGCCGTCGTAGGCGGCGTACATGTCGGCGAACAGGGTGTCGCCGCCGACCGGCGGGATTTCGAGCGCCCGCAGCACCGAGCCCAGCGAGGGCTCCAGCCGCCAGGTCACATCGCTGTGCCAGGTGTTCTCGCGTCCACGGCTCTCGCGATCATGGGTGATCGCCAGCACTTCGGGGTATCCCGGCTTCTGCGGCGCGAAGGGATGAACTTCCAGCTCCCCGAAGCAGCGGGCGAACGCCAGATGCTGATCGGTGTCGATCTCCTGGTCCCGGAAGAACAGCACCTTCCAATCCAGCAGGGCCTGGCGCAGGGCCTTCACCTCCGCAGCGCTCAGGGGTCGCGACAAGTCCACCCCATCGACCTCGACGCCAATCGTCGGCGTCAGGGGCGTCAGCACCAGGCTGTCGAGGTTCAGGCGGCCTACCAGCTCGGTCATGAGATCTCCTCCGATCCGCTCGCCGTTCTGCGCGGCGACGTCGCGCCAATTATGTTACCACACGGTTTCATTTGACAAGCCCCCTGCCCGACGTGTGTCTCACCCCTGATGAACGCCTCACCCGCCCGATCCCGGAAGCCTCGCGTCGACGCCGACGCCCGCCGCCGGCAGTACGTTGAGGTCGCCGCCCAGGTCATGCTGGAGCGAGGCGTCCAGGGCGCGACCATGCGCGAGATCGCCGAGCGAGCCGGCTCCGCCAAGGTGTTGTTCTATCGCCTCTTTCCCTCCCGCGACGCGCTGGTCGAGGCGGTTTACCAACGCGTGGAGGATGCCATCCTCGCCGCCTACGCAGAACCCTGGGACGGGTATGGCGCCATGGTCCGCCGCGTCCTCGAGACGGCGCGGCGCGACCCCGCGCCCTTTCTCGTGGTGCTGCGCAACTGCTTTGCCGGCGCCCAGTACAGCGAATGGGGCCTGCGCCTGCGCGCGATCTTCAACCGGCGATCGCGTGCCTTGTTCGACCCCGAGCCCGGCGCGCCGGACGGCGCGCTGGAGCGGGCCAACCTCGCCGGCGGCACCCTGTTCGGCCTCTGGGTCGATTCGATGATTGCCTGGCTGGAAGAGCGCGACGGGCTCGACGACGCCGCCCGCATCCGCTGGTGGGCCCGGATCGTGCGTGAATGGCATGCCGCCTCCCGCGAGGCCTTCGGTCTGGACGCGCCAATCCCGGCCGCCGATTGACAGGCAGCCCGGCGAGTACCGATCCTGTCCCCCACTCCCGGCCCAACAAGGACGATCCCGTGACGACACCCGGCCTGATGCAGACCACCCAACTGCTGACCACGGCCATCCTCAGGTTCGCCGAGACCGCGCACCCACGGACCGAGATCGTGTCCCGGACGGTCGAGGGGCGCGTCCATCGTTATGACTACGCGGGCCTGGCGGCGCGTTGCCGCAAGCTGGCCCGCGCCCTCGCCGCATTGGGCGTGAAGTCCGGCGACAAGGTCGCGTCCCTCGCCTGGAACACCCATCGCCATCTCGAACTGTTCTACGGCGCGCCCGGCCTCGGAGTCGTGCTCAACACCGTCAACCCCCGCCTCTTCGACGACCAGATCGTCTATGTCCTCGAGCACGCCGAGAGCACGGTCCTGTTCTATGACCGCAGCTTCCAGCCCGTCGTCGAACGCCTCGCCCCGCGCATGACGACGGTGAAGACCTTTGTCCTGCTCAGCGACGCCGACAGCCACGATCCCGGCTCGGTTGGCGCGCTGAACTATGAAACCCTTCTCGACGCCCAGGACGACGGCCCTCTCGACTGGCCGACTTTCGACGAGAACGCCGGCGCCTTCCTCTGCTACACCTCCGGCACGACGGGGGATCCCAAGGGCGTCCTCTACAGCCACCGCGCCGTGGTGCTGCATGCGATGGCTGCGGGCCTGGCCAGCGCCTTCGGCCTGACCGCGTTCGATGTGGTCATGCCCTGCTCCAGCCTCTACCACGCGACCGCCTGGGGCCTGCCCTTCATCGCGCCGATCAACGGCTGCAAAATCGTGCTGCCGGCCGAAAAGATGGACGGCGCCAGCCTGCAGGCCCTGATCGAATCCGAGGGCGTGACCTTCTCGGGCGGCGTGCCGACCATCTGGACGATGTACCTCGACCACCTTGAACAGACAGGAAAATCTCCTGGCAGCCTCAAACGGATCATCATCGGCGGTTCGGCCGTGCCGCGCGCGATGGCCGAGGCGTTCAAGACCCGCTACGGCGTCCAGGTGCTGCAAATCTGGGGCATGACCGAAACCTGCCCGTTGGGCGTGGTGGCGACGCCGACGCCGGCCCTTGCAGCGCAGGGCGAAGACCAGGTGGACGAGGTTATCTGGACCCGTCAGGGCCGACTTCAGTTCGGCATCGAACTGCGAGTGGTCGACGACGACGGCCGGGACTGCCCGCGCGATGGCGAGACCTCCGGCGCGCTGATGGTGCGGGGGCCCTGGACGATCCAGCGCTACTATCGCAAGGACCAGGATGCGGCGAACGCACAGGGCTGGTTCGACACCGGCGACATCGCCACCCTCGACGAACTCGGCTTCATGCGCATCACCGACCGCGCCAAGGACGTCATCAAGACCGGCGGCGAGTGGATCAGTTCCATCGACCTCGAGAACATCGCCGTGGCCTGTCCGGGCGTGAAGATCGCCGCCGTCGTCGGCGTTCCGCATCCCAAGTGGGAGGAGCGCCCCCTGCTCGTGATAGAGACGCACGAGGGGCGTAGCGTCAGCAAGGAGGACGTCCTCGCCTTCCTGGCTCCGCGCATCGTCAAATGGTGGACGCCCGACGACGTCATCTTCGCCCCGGTCCCGCTGACCGCCACCGGGAAGATCGACAAGAAGGTCCTGCGCGAGGCCTACAAGGCGCACCTGACAGGCTGATCAGTCGACGCTCAGCGCCAGCGAGCGGCTGATTTGGGCGAACGGGGCGCCGCTTTCGGCGCTCCAGGCGTCGAAGGCGGCCTGCACGGCGCGGGAAGCCTTCTTCGACCCGACCGGCCCGTCGAGGACGCGGGCCGCGGTCAGCGCCCGTACGACGTCGGGGGACAGCACCCATCCGTCACGTCCCATGAACCGCAGGGCGATGGCTCCGGCGCCGCCGCCCAGTCGGTCGCCCCGCGTCTTCAGCATCTCCAGCAGCCCGGAAAAGTCGCTCGCCGGCCAGTGCGCGAAACAGGCGCCGGCCGATCCATGCTCGGCCGCCAGGTCCATCAACAGGGCCGCGTTCAACTGCACGCTCCTGACCTTGGCGCCGTTGCGAATGATCCGCCTGTCGCTCAGCAGAGCGTCAAACCGCTCGCCATCCACCGCCCTGTTCCAGGCGGGGTCGAACCCGTGGAAAGCCTCCTCGAACCCCGGCCATTTCTTCTCCACTACGCTCCAGGAAAACCCGGCCTGGAAGACACAGCGGCTGAACATCGACAGCCAGCGATCATCGGGTGTGGCGGCCAACTCTGCAGCCGTCCTGATCTGCGGCATCAAGGCGTCAAGGGCGACCTCGCCACCCTTTCGCATCGCCGCGCGCGCTCGAATCTCGGAAAAGGCGATCACCGCGCCGACGCCCCGAACGCCAGTCGGCCAGGCAGGTCGAGGCTTGGCGTCGATTTCTGCAGCAATGTCTTTCCCGACAGCCCCAGGGCCGCCTGGCCAGAGGCCTTGCCGGATCGCACGCCAGCGATCGCGCCCCGGCGCACCTCCAGCTCGAGCCCCTGGAGGTCAAGGCTCAGGGCTATGTCGAACGGCAGGCTGGCCACCGCCTTGCCGGCGCAGACCAGGTCCACGGTCGGCAGGTGCTTGGATGTGACCTTGTGCGTCGCCAGCGGGACAAACATCACGACGTCACCCGTTCGCGTCCGTTCCAGCGCGTCGGCCAGCGCCGCGACGCGGGACCATGACGACGCCAGCAACTCGCCCAGTTCCGGGCTGAGCATTTCCTCGATCGCACTGGCGAACGCGCCGCCAAGACCCTCGGCCGCTGCGGCGGGGATGGCTCCTGTCGCCTTCAGCCCTTCGAGAACCGATGAGAACGCGCCATCCTCGGCGATCGGCCGGCTCACATCGGCCGTGAAGAGAGACTTCAGCGTATGCGTGGTCTGGCCGCTCATCACGCGGGCTCCCTGGCCGGATAGTCGGTGAACGTCTCGACCGCGCCTGCCTGAACGGCCAGGCCGATACCCGGCGGCTCCGGGACCATGGCGAAGACGGGTGGCGCGATAGTGGACGGCGCGAATGTCACGCGCGCACAGACACTGGCCGGCGGCGGCGCCATGAGCCTGCGCACCAGCGCAACAAGCGCCAACAGGAGCAGCAGGCCAAGGCCCAGTACCGCGATCAGCAGCCATTGCGGAGCCGCAGCAGGATTGGGCAATGGCCCTGGCGGCGCCGGCTGCAACGGCTTGGCCTCGGGAACAGCCGGCCCACCGGTCGGAGCGGGCGCTTCCACGGACGCCGAAGGTAGCGGCGCAGCTTCGGGAGCCTGGCGCGGCGCCTCCGCGACGGCCGGGGCCGCGCTCGGAGCAGCGGCGCGCGCGGTCGGCTCGCGCACGGGCGCCGGCCCCGTAATCTCCTGATCAGGCGTTTCGCCCGGGCCTCCGGGCGCCGGCTCGGCGCTCACCGGAGACCGGCGCTCCGGGCGACGCACGGGCGGGCTTTCCTGCCCATAGATCGGCCCGCCACGCTCTTCGTCGGTCGGGAGGGGCGTGCGACGGCCTGGCGCAGGGCTCGGCCGCTCCCACTCCCGCGGCGCAGCCTGGCGCAGGAGTTCCCTGGCGACGTCCGGCTCCGGCTCCGTCTGGCGCGGCTGTCCGGCCGGGGCAGCCCCGCCGGCGCGCGTTTGAGCCAAGGCGGGCTGAAGCCACAGCGCGGCAAGAACAAAGGCGAACGAGATCGCAACGCCGCGCATGGCCCCTCCCAAGGATGCTCGGACAGGCTCGAAGACTGCTACATCCGCGTGGCGAATGCACCCGTTTCGTAAAGCGGCGTTATCCGGGAGCCGAGTCTCGCTTGCGAACGCTGACCGCCAGCGTCGAGCACGGCGTCGCTCTGGCTTCGGAAGATCAGCAATGGCGGTGACGGAGGGATTCGAACCCTCGGTACGGCTTTACACCGTACGTCGGTTTAGCAAACCGGTGCCTTCAGCCACTCGGCCACGTCACCCCAAGGCGAGCGGCGCTGATAGCCGGTTCGGCGCGTCGTGGCAATCGTCGGATCGCGCCCATTCCCGTCGATTGCGCGAACGCCGTTAACCCGGCGCTTAACGCCATTGTGCAACCCTGCCGACCATGAACACCCGTCCCGCGCCCGTCCCGTCGCCAGACGCTGCCCGCAGCAGCCAGGAGCCGTGGGTCGAGGCCGCCAAGGCCCTGCGCGACGAGATGCGCCAGGGCTTCGCACGCCCCGAGGCGCCGACCCAGTCCGGCGACGACCGGCGCGGCCCCCTGCGTCCCGGCAAGCTCACCCCGGTCCGCAACCGCATCCAGGGCCAGATGATCGGCCGACTGTTCCGGCTGGTCGACGCGGGCTCGCTCGTCGCCCTGGCGCTGGCCGGCGCGCACCTTTCGACGCGCGAAGGCTGGCTGAACGCCAGCCTGATCGAAGTCACGCCCTACGCCCTCGGGGCGCTGGTGATGATGTGGCTGCTGTCGGCTGTCGGCCTCTATCGCTTTCCGGGCTCCGGCCGGCTGTGGACCCGGATGGTCCGCCTCACCGGAGCCTTCCTGATCGGCGGCGCCCTGCTGGCAGCCGGCCAGCGGCTGCTGGGCGGCGCCTGGCCGGGCGCGACCCAGACCCTCTGGTTTGGTCTCTCGTTCGCCGGTCTGGCGATCCTGCATGTCATCTGGTGGGCCATGGTCGCCCGCTGGCGGCGCAATGGCCTGCTCACGCCCAACATCGTCATCGTCGGGGCCACCGCCGCCGCCGAACGCCTGGTCGGCGCCGCGTTGAAGACCCGCGAGGTCAACGTCGTCGGCGTGTTCGACGATCGGCTCGGCCGCGTCCCGGACCGCGTGGCGGGTGTGCCGGTTCTGGGCGACCTCGACGCCCTTATCGGCCACCGCATCATGCCCTATGTGGATCAGGTCGTGATCGCCGTGACCGCCGCCTCGCGCGCCCGGACCCGGCTCATCAGCGATCGGCTGGCGGTCCTGCCGAACCAGATCTCGCTGGTCGTCGATCTCGACCAGGAATCGGCGCCCGCCGTCATCACCCGGATCGCCGATGCGCCGCTGGCGCGCGTGGCCGGTGGGCCGACCGACGAGCGTCGCGCCGCGCTGAAACGCCTGCAGGACCTGGCCCTGGCCTCGATCGCCCTGGTTGGCCTCGCCCCCGCGATGGCCCTGATCGCGGCCCTGATCAAGCTCGACAGCCCGGGACCGGTCTTCTTCCGCCAGCGTCGCCACGGCTTCAACAACGAGGAAATCCTCGTCTGGAAGTTCCGCTCGATGCGCGCCGACATGGCCGATCACGCCGGCGCCAAACAGGTCACGGCCGACGATGACCGCATCACGCCGGTCGGCCGCTTCATCCGCCGCACCAGCCTCGACGAGCTGCCGCAGCTGTTCAACGTGCTGTCGGGCGAGATGTCGCTGGTCGGGCCCCGCCCCCATGCGGTCGGCATGAAGACCGGCGATGTGGAGTCCGCGCGTCTGGTCGCCGAGTACGCCCATCGCCACCGCCTCAAGCCCGGAATGACCGGCTGGGCCGCCATCAACGGCTCGCGCGGCCCCGTCGACACGCCCGAGCTCGTCCAGCGCCGGGTGGCCCTCGACATCGACTACATCGAACGCCAGTCCTTCTGGCTCGACCTGTACATCATGGCCATGACCATCCCCTGCCTTCTCGGCGACCGGCACGTGGTCCGCTAGGCGATGTTCTGGCGCGGGGTCCTCGGCTATCTGCCCGTCAATGTGGCGCAAGGCGTCGTTGGTCTGCTGACCATCGTCGTCTTCACGCGCCTGCTGACCCCGGCGGACTACGGCGTCTATGCGATCGCCTACTCGGCCATGGTGCTGGCCCACACCGCGCTCTTCACCTGGACCGAAGCGGCCATGGCTCGCTTCCAGGCCCGGGCGCGCGCCCGGGGCGAACTGGCCGACCATGTCGTCACCCTCTACCGCGCCTGGTCGGTGCTGGGCCTTGGCTTCCCCGTTCTGGCAGGGCTCGCCGTCTGGCTGGCGCCCGTCGACTGGGCGCTGAAGGTCGCCATCAGCTCCGGCCTGGCGGCCATCCTCTTCCGCAGCCTCATCAAGCTGGTCCAGGAGCGGCGGCGGGCCGATGGCGAGGTCGCCTCCGCCGCGACCCTCGACATCGCCCAGACGGTCGGCGGTTTCGCGGTCGGCGTCGTCTGCGCCGCGGTAGGCCTCGGCGGCGCCTCGCCCCTAATTGGCCTGGCCGTCGTATCGGCGATCAGCCTCGTCTTCGTTCTGCCCCGGGAACTGTCGCTGATGAAGGGCGGCGCCTGGAAGCGCAGCCGGGCGATGGTCTACGCCGGCTACGGCGTGCCGGTATCCCTCTCGCTGATCCTCAGCCTCGTCATATCCAGCACCGATCGCTTCGTGCTGGCGGCCTTCCTTGGCGAGGCGGAGACGGGCATCTATCACGCGGGCTACAGCCTCGCGAACCGCACGCTGGACGTGGTCTTCATCTGGCTCGGCATGGCCGGCGGTCCCGCCATCGTCGCGGCTCTGGAGCGTGGCGGCAAGGAAGCCATGCAGCGCGCCGCGCGCGAGCAGATCTCGTTCATGGTCCTGCTTACCCTTCCGGCGGCGATCGGCCTGGCGCTTGTCGCTCATCCCCTCTCGCAGGTACTCGTTGGCCCGGCGATGGCCGAGGGCGCCGCGCGGGTGACGCCCTGGATCGCTGTCGCCGCCTTCCTGTCGGGCATCACCACCTACTACCTGCACCAGGCCTTCACCCTGGGCCGGCGCACCGAGCTCCTCCTGGCTGCCATGGTCGCGCCAGCGGTGCTCAACCTGGTCCTCAACCTCGTCCTGGTGCCGCGCTTCGGCATGGACGGCGCGCTCTGGGCGACGGCGGCCAGCTATGCCGTCGGCGCCGGCGCCTCCTGGCTCTTCGGCCGGCGGGTCATCCGCATGCCCCTGCCCGGCGGCGCCATCCTGCGCACCGCCATCGCCTGCGTGCCGATGGCGCTGGCGGTCATGGCCATCCCGGCTTTCGGCGGGTTTCTCGAGCTGATGGCCAAGGCCGCGACCGGCGTCATCGTCTTCGGCCTCGTCGGCTGGATGCTCGACGCCGGCAGCCTGCGCAGCCAGGGGCCTGCCCTGCTGCGCAGCCTTCGCCAGGGAGCCGCCGCATGACCGCGCCCTCCGGAGACCTCATCGTCGACAATTCCCTCTGGGCTGACGGCAATCCGCGCCTCTCGGTGCTGATCCCGTTTCTCGGCGATGACCCGGTGCAGCTGATCAATGAACTGGCCGCGCAGTCCGACGCCATCGAGATCGTTCTGCTGGACGACGGCGGTCAGGACGCGGAGCTCGCGGTCCGCGTAACCGAAGCCGTCGCCGCCCTTGCCGTCCCGGCCCGCCTTGTACGGCTCGCGGCCAATGCCGGTCGCGCGCGCGGTCGCAATCGCCTGGCCGCCGAGGCGCGCTCGCCCTGGCTGCTGTTCCTCGATGCAGACATGCTGCCCGACGCCCCGGACTTCATCACCCGCTGGCTGAAGGCGATCGAAGGCGACGACCCCGCCGTGGCGTTCGGCGGCTTCTCCTTCCAGCGCACGCCGCCCCGGCGCGAGCACGCCCTGCACCGGGCCATGGCCATGCGCAGCGACTGCCTCCCCGCCGAGGTCCGCGCCCGCGATCCGGCCAAGCACGTCTTCACCTCGAACCTGCTCGTCAGGCGGGACGTGTTCGAGGCCGTCGCCTTCGACAACCGCTTCACCGGCTGGGGCTGGGAGGACGTTGAATGGGCCATGCGCGTCGCCGAGCGCTGGACCATCCATCACCCCGAAATCCCGGCCAGCCACCTTGGCCTGGACAGCGCCCCCACACTGGTCCGCAAGTACCAGCAGTCCGCCGCCAACTTCGCCCGCGTCATCGAACAGCACCCGCAGGTCGTCAGCCGCTACGCCAGCTACCGCGTCGCCCGGTCAATCCGCCGCCTGCCGGCCAGGGGCCTGCTCCGCACCGTCGCCCGCTACCTCGCCCTCTCTGACCTGGCGCCGGTCAAACTCCGGGCCTTCTCGATGCGCCTGTACCGGGCCGCGCTCTACGCGGAGGTGGTCTGATGCAGGCCTATTCCGCCGATCGGTCCTGGCGCGGCAAGCTGCGCCGCCGTTACACCCGCCTGGCCTACCGCAAGCCGGTGCGGCTGGCCCTCGACCGACCCATGGTCACCTTCAGCTTCGACGACGTTCCCGCGACTGCGGCGCACGCCGGGGCCAGAGTTCTGGAGGCGGCCGGCATCAAGGGCGTCTTCTACCTGTGCGCCGGGCTTGAAGACCGCGAGGGGCCCATGGGCCGCTACGGCTCGGCCGAGGACGCTCGTCGCCTGGCCGACGCGGGACACGAGGTGGCCTGCCACACCTATTCGCATATCGACTGCGGCCAGGCCGACGGCCCGACCATTGCCGCGGAGGTCGACCGCAACGCCGAAGCCCTGGCCCGGCGAGGATCGCCAGCCCTTGTCAGCTTCGCCTATCCCTACGGCGATGTGTCACTCTCGGCCAAGCGCGTCCTTGGAGCCCGCTTCAAGACGCTGCGGACTGTCCAGGCTGGCCTGGTCACCGACGGCGCGGACGCCAACCAGCTGCCTGCCGTCGGCATCGAGGGATCGGACGGCGAAGCCCGCGCCGGTCATTGGATGAGCGAGGCGGCGCGGCGCAAGGCCTGGCTCATCCTCTATACGCACGATGTCGCCGAAACCCCGTCGGACTGGGGCTGTACCCCCGGCGCCCTGTCGCGGCTGGCCGAGCGCGCGAAGGCCGATGGCTTCGACATCGTCACCATGGCGGAAGGCGCCGCGCGCCTCGGCCTCTAGCCGTCGTCGCTGTCCGGCATGGCCAGGCGCACGGCCAGAGCCACGAAGATCATCCAGCGAAGATCGTTGTAGGACACCGCCACGCTCTCGGTCAGGCTGATCAGGCTGAAGGTGACCAGGAACGGCAGCGCCAGATAGGCGCCCTTGCTCCGGAACACCGCCACCAGCGCCGCGATCACCGTCTGGGCGAAGAACAGGGCCCAGGCGATCAGTCCGGGCAGTCCCATGCCGAGCCATTGCTCCAGCCAGGCGTTGTGCGCATGCCGCGCCCGGAAGCCGGCGTCCTTGGTGATCCAGGCCAGGGCGCCCCGCCCTGACTCGTCGTCCCAAACCGCCGCGTAGCCGTACCCCGTCAGGGGCCGTGCCTCGATCTGTCGCCAGATCGCGTCCCAGATCTTGGTGCGGCCGGTAAGGGTCGCGTCCTTGCCCAGCAGCTCCAGGAACACGTCGGCCGCGACCAGCATGAAGCCGGCCAGAAGCATGGCTCCGACCACAGCGGCCCAGGTCGCCATCGTCGCCGAAGCGGGGCCGCGCCGGGCGATCCAGACGAAGCCCAGCGACGCCATGCCGAGGATCAGCGATACCAGCGACGTCTTGGAGGTGGAGGCCAGAACCAGGCCCGCCGCCATCAGGGCGAAGAAGCCCCAGAGCCAGGCGCGCCTGGGGCTCAGGAAGGCTGCCGCGCCCAGCACGCCGAACGCCATGGCCATGTTGCCGCCCAAGGCGTTCTTCTCCGGCCACAGCCCGCGCCAGGCGCCCGGAAACAGCGTCTCCATGCGTCCGATCGAGGGAACCGCCACCGATACCACCAGCGAGGCCAGCGTCAGAATGGCGAAGGCCGTCGCCATCACCTCGACCAGGGCGGTCCATCGATAGCGCGCCGCGATGACCACCCCCGCCAGCGTCGTGGCGTACAACGCGATGATCCGGCGAAGCGTCGCGTCCGGCGACAGCGACCACAACATCGAGGCCGCCACTACGCCCATCAGGATGATCAGGAACGGCTGTCGAAGCAGCCCCTGCAGGGTCTCCCCTGGCGTCATCGCCAGCAGCAGGACACCGGCGGCATAGGCCGGCAGGTAGGCGTTGCGCACCAGCGCCGAGCTGCCCTCGTCGAACTTGTCGCCGACCAGCGGCAGGATCCAGCCCTGGCTGAAGATCAGCAGGATGAAGACCGACATGGCGAAGGCCAGCCAGTCCCACATGTCCGCCCGGTGTGGCCCGCTCCGGGCGTCCGGCCAGGCGGCGGTGGTCACGGCAGGATCCGCTGCAGGAAGCCTGGCGGCTCGACCTCGGCCCGGTTGAAGAAGACGCCCGCGCACTGGCCGCCGGCTGCCGCGATCGCGTCCCTCAGCCGCGCCGGCGCCCGGACATCGGCTTCGTCGGCCGCCACCACCAGGATGGTGAAGTCCACATAGGGCGCGAGGGTCAGGGCCGTCTGCGAGCGGTCCGCCGGCGGGGAATCGATGACGACCAGGTCGGCATGACGCCGCAGGGCATTCCAGTAGTCGGCGCTGGGCAGGACATGCGCCTTCTGGGCTCCGCGAAGCACTTCGCGGCGGAACCGGGTGACGTACAGCCTCGCCTCGCCCACGCGGTGGGCCAGCACATACTTGGCGTCCGGGATGGTCGCGCCATCACGGGCGCGGGCGGGCGGCTGAACCGTCAGGAAGATCGACCCGTCCGGGCTGGCGGCGACAGGCTGGCCAATCGCGCCATAGAGATCGGGCCGGGTCGACACTGCGTCGAACTGGCCTTGCCCCTGGAGATCGACGTCCACCAGCCAGACAGTCTTGCCCGCACGTCGCGCGCCAAACCGGGCCAGTTCCCGGGCCACCGTTGATGCGCCCTCGCCCCGCCGCGCCGACACGATCTGGATGACGCGCGCGCGACCGGGAGCGGGCGCGCCCAGCGACGCCCACAGCTCCCCCATCTCGGCGCTCAGATCCACCATGCTCGAATCGCTACTCACGCGCGTAGAGCCAAGCCTAGCCTATCGCGCCGCTCCACGCCCCTTGCACCCTTGCCGCACGTCAGGCCTTGCGCGGCGCCGCGCCCAGGACCGGAAGGTCCAGCGTGCGCGAGGCCGACGCCGGCGTGGGCAGGCCCGGCCGCAGGAACATCCGCAACAGACCCGCGCAAAGCGCCGAGAACAGGGCGAACATCAGCGCCAGGGCGGCGACGGGCTTCTTCAGGCTCGCGCCCTTGGCCGGCGGCGTCGCCCGCTGGACGATGCGGATGTTGTCATTGCTCTCGGCGGAGATCTCCCGCGCCGCAGCTTCCTGCTGTTCCTTGATCGTGTAGTCCCGGACGCTCGACTGCAGAAGGTCCCGGTCCCGCGACAGCTCGAGGAACTCGGGTTCGATCTCAGCCAGCCTCTGGAGCTGGGCCGTCGCTTCCGTCAGTTGGCGGGCATTGGCCGCCTTGTGGCTGCGCAGCGCCGAGATCTCCGCCGACAGCTGGATCTTCTCGGTCTGCAGGGTCTGGTAGACCGGGTTGACCCCGAAACGGCGAGCGCCCGGCGCTTCTGTACGACCTTGCGCCATGGCCGTTTCCAGCCGGGCGATCTGCGCCTCGATATCGCGCACGGGCTGCGATCCCGGCTGGTAGCGCGACAGCAGGTCCTCGCGTTGCACCTTCAGTTCAGCCAGCTTCTGGGCGTCAGCCGTGGCGCTGTCGCGGTAGAGCCCGATCTCCGGCGCCACGCTGGCCAGCTGCGCCTCCAGCGAGGCCAGCCGCCCCTGGCGCTCCTCAAGCTGGGCGTCAATGGTGTAGCGCTGCCCCTCGAGCTGCCCGATCAGCTGGGTCATGCCCGCCTTCTGGGCGGCGAAGTCGCCGATGTCGTTGCTGCGCAGGAACTCCTGATACGCCACGTCCGCCGCCGCGAGCCGCTCCTCGAACGAGACCCGCTGGCGCTCCAGCACCGGCGACGAAGGCGGCAGCAGGACGCCTCGCCGGTGGATCAGATACTCTTCCAACAGCGTATTGAGCACCCGGGCCGCCATCGCCGGGTCGTCGTGCTCGAACGAGACCCGGACGATCGGATTGGCCGGCGCGGCGCCGACGTTCATGTTCTCGCCCATGTCCTGGACGGCCTTGGCCATGATGATCGGCTTCTCGGCCGGCGGCGCGGCAGCGTAGTCCGCGCCCAGCTTGGGATAGACCTTTTCAAGCCCGATCTTTCGCAGGGTGCGCTCGCGCAACTGGGCGCTCATCAGGATTTCGGTTTCCGAAGCGACCAGAGCGTCGATGTCCGGCACGGCCCCGCGCGCCGCATCGCCCGAGCGCGGCTCGTAGACGTACTCCTGCCCGAGCTGGACCAGCACGCTGGAGCTGGCGGTGTAGCTCTTCTTCAGGGTCACCGCGAAGCCCAGTCCGATGAGGAACAGGATCAGGAAGACCCCGAGCATCAGCCAGCGTTCGCGCCACAGCAGGGTGACAAAGTCGGAAGGCGCATAGCGCGGCCGGCTGGCCCAGGACCCCTGGCCAGGCCGATCGTGAGGGACCATCGTCCAGGTGGAACTGGCGGCCATGCGAATCCGCGACCCTTCTCGTACAGGCGGCCAGCCTCGCCGCGCGCCGTTAACGGTCCGTTACCCATTCCCCTTAACCTTTGGGCCATGGTCGCAAGACGCTCCCTCCTGCTCGCCCTCGCCTCCGGCGCCCCGTTGACTCTCGTCACGCCCGCCCAGGCGCAGCTCTTCGGGCGTCGCCGGGAGCAGCCGCGAGAAACCTTCCCCAACATCCCCTACGCCGAATGGAGCGACGCCGAACCGCCCTACCGGGTCTATCCGGGCGATGAGCTGGAGATCGTCGTGCCTTCGGCGCCGGAGCTCAACAAGTCGGCGGTGATCCAGCCTGACGGGCGTATCGCCCTGCCCCTCATCGGCCAGGTGATGGCGGCCGATCGAACCCTGCCCGAGCTCGAGGCCAGCCTGACCCAGGCCTATGGCAGCCAGCTGTTGCGGCCGCAGGTCATGGTGTCGATCAAGGTCGCCCAGCCGCTGCGGGTCTTTGTCGGCGGTGAGGTGGAGAAACCCGGGATCTACGACATGCCCGGCGACATCAACGCGCTGCAGGCGATCATCCAGGCCGGCGGTTTCCGGACCACGGCCAAGCGCAGCAAGGTTGTGATAATCCGGCGCGGCGCCGACAACCGGGCCATGATGCGGACCGTCGACCTGCTCAAGGGCCTGTCCAGGCCGAGCGATCTGGTTCCGCTGCGCCGCTTCGACATCATCTACGTGCCGCGCAGCGAGGTGGCCGAGGCCAACCTCTTCGTTCAACAGTACTTCCGCGACCTGTTCCCGGTCACCTTCGGCTTCGACTACGCCTTCGGGAACAGGTAGCCCCGCCTCAGGCGCGGGCCAGCCACTCGCGAGCCTGGCGCTGCGCTTCGGCGATGTCGTCGGACGCCATCTCCTCGCTCAGCTCCTTGCGGTACAGCTTGGCTTCGATGGAGCCGCGCATGGCCGCCAGGTTGAACAGCATGTGCGCCGAGACGTAGTCCAGCGGCGCACCGCCCTGACCCGTCGAGTACAGCAGGCCCATGCGGAACAGCTCGTCGCCGCTGGTGTCCGGGCCCGGCAGCGGGAGCGGAGCGTGGTTCTCGGTTTCAACGTGCATCATCATGACGCCGGTTCCTGTCACGGCCGCCAGTTCTGCGGCCTTCCCTGTTGATCCAACACTCGCAGGAAAGTGCCGCGCTTGTGAAAGCAGGGTTAACAGCGCCGGCGCATCGATGTTTTTTGACGCTGATTTACTCAATAGTTCCGGGTTGTTAGCGCCCCGGTAAGTGAATGGTAGAGTTGCGTTCACCTCTGTTGCGACGAGCTTACCGGAAACGCGCCTGATCGTTTGCTCGGTCCCGCCGTGGAACGGCGAAGCTGACAAACTCGTTCAGCGACCATTCAGGCCGGAAGGCTCAGCTTCGAGGCCTGTCGGGAAAGATCGGGGTCGCGCCCGCCGTGGCCTCGCTGAACGAAGGAGGACGTTCACCATGAAGCGTCTGATGTTGTCTCTCGCCGCCGCCGCCTGCGTCTCCGGCCCGATCATGGCCGCCGCCGCCGAGGCTTCGGCCCAACCCCGTGATCGCTACGAGCGCCGCGAAGATCGCCGCGAATGGCGTCAGGACCGCCGGGAAGACCGGCGCGAATGGCGTCGCGACCGCCGCGAGGACCGCCGCGAGGCTCGCTGGGATCGTCGTCGGCACAACGGCTACTACTTCCGCAATCGCTGGTATTACGGCCCGCCGCCGGCCAACTACTACTCCAGCCCCTACTATCGTCCGGGCTATACCGCCTGGCGGCGCGGCGGCTATCTGCCGCCCTACTATCGCGAGCGGACCTACGTCGTGTCCGACTATCGCCGCTACCGGCTGCGCCAGCCGCCGCGGGGCTACTACTGGTACCGGGCCGGGGATGACTACATCCTCGCCGCCATCGCTACCGGCCTGATCTACGAGATCATCCGGAACTAGGCGATGGTCGCCAGACGATCGAGGGCCGCACCGGCGACGGTGCGGCCCTTTTTCGTAGCCTTCGCGCGGCCCTAACGGATGACCCTCGCGCCCTTGCCCTTCATCACCGCCTCGACCTCGGCGGCCCGCACCATGGAGGTGTCGCCGGGCGTGGTCATGGCCAGCGCACCGTGCGCGGCGCCGTATTCCACCGCCGCCTGCGGTCCCAGCCCCTGCAGGAACCCGTAGGCGAGGCCCGAGGCGAAGCCGTCCCCGCCGCCGACCCGGTCGTAGATCTCCAGGTTCTCGCGCAGCATCGAGGCGTGGAACTGGCCGCCGGCCCACAGGATGGCCGACCAGTCGTTGAAGCTGGCCGTGCGCGCATTGCGCAACGTGGTCGCCGCCACCTTGAAGTTCGGAAACTCCCGCACCGCCGTTGCGATCATGGCCTTGAAGTTGGCCGGGTCGATTGCGCTGATATGCTCGTCCAGCCCCTCGACCTCGAACCCGAGGCAGGCCGTGAAATCCTCCTCGTTGCCGATCATGACGTCGACATACTGGGCGATCTCGCGGTTGATCGCCTGGGCGCCAGCCTTGCCGCCCTGGCTCTTCCAGAGGCTGGCGCGATAGTTCAGGTCATACGAGACAATGGTCCCGTGCCGGCGCGCCGCCTTGACCGCCTCGATGACGATCTGCGCGGTATTGGGGGCCAGGGCCGCGAAGATGCCGCCGGTGTGGAACCAGCGGACGCCCTCCTCGCCGAACAGCCGGTCCCAGTCGACCTCGCCCGGCGACAGCTGGCTCGCCGCCGAGTTCGCCCGGTCCGAACAGCCCAGCGCCGCCCGCACGCCAAAGCCCTTCTCGGTGAAGTTCAGGCCAACGCGGGTGTTGCGGCCGATGCCGTCGAAGTCGCGCCAAAGGATGTGCGAGGTATCGACCCCGCCCTGCATGATCATGTCCTCGACCAGCCAGCCCAGGTCGTTGTCCGGCAGGGCCGTGACCACGCTGGCCCGCTTGCCCCAGCATTTGCGCATGGCGCGGGCGACGTTGTACTCGCCGCCGCCTTCCCACACCTGGAACTGCCGCGTGGTCCGCACCCGGCCAAAGCCGGGATCGAAGCGCAGCATCACCTCGCCGAGCGAGACGCAATCCCAGCGGCAGTCGCTCGCGGGCCGGATGTCGAGGATGGTTTCGCTCACTTTGCCTTCCGTATGGACCTGATCCGCTCGACCGTCTCGCGCACGCGGGCCTCGATGCCCGCCCAGTCCCGGGCGTCGAGCAGCGCCTGGGTGATGAGTTTGGAGCCGATCCCGGCGGCGACGATGCCGGCGCCGAACCAGGCCTTGAGGCTCTCTTCTGTGGGATCGACGCCGCCCGTCGGCATCATCCGCGTCCAGGGCATCGGCCCCAGCACCGCCTTGACGAATTCCGGCCCGCCCACCTGGCTGCCCGGGAAGACCTTGACGATCTCGCAGCCCAGCTCCTGGGCGTCCGAAATCTCCGAGGCGCTGCCGCAGCCTGGGCTGTACGGGATCATGCGCCGGTTGCAGACCCTGGCCACATCGGCGTTCAGCACCGGGCCGACGACGAACTTCGCCCCGTTGGCGATGTAGAGGCCGGCGGTCGGCGCATCGACGATCGAGCCGACGCCCATCACGACCCTCGGATCGGCCTTGGCGAAATGGCGAGCCACTTCCAGGAAGACATGGGCGGCGAAATCGCCCCGGTTGGTGAACTCGATACAGGGCGCCCCGGCGTTGGCGCAGGCCTGGATCACCTCGATGCAGACCTCGGGGTCGGGATGGTAGAAGACGGGGATAACCCCCTGCTCCATCATCGCCGTCAGGACGGACATGCGGTCGTGAGTCATTGCGCGCTCCTCAGTCAGGGGACCGCCAGCCTAACGAAAAAAGTGGGCGCCGGGTTGTTCCTCCCGGCGCCCAGTTCGCGCAAGGAGGTCGTCAGAAGTTGTACCGGAAGCCCACGTAGAACTGCCGTCCGGTACGGTGGTAGACGCTCGCCCGATCGCCGGTCGAGGAGACGTACTGGTCATTGTACTCGTCGGTGAGGTTCAGGCCCTCGACCGTGATCGTGAAGCGGTCGTTGACCTTGAACGAGGCGGAAGCGTCCACGTTCAGGGTCGAGCGCTTGCCTTCCACATCGTTGATGTTGGTCGCGCCCGCCTGGCTGGACGAGTTCCGGCCCGGCACCGTCTGCAGGTAGTCGTCGCGATAGGCCGCCGACACCCGGGCGCTGAACCGCTCGTCCTCATAGTAGAAGGTGACGTTGTAGGCGGTCGGCGACAGGTTCACGAGGTCGTCCGTCACCGTCAGGGCCGAGGTGGCCGACAGCACGTATTCGATCTCGGATTCCACATAGGTGTAGTTGATCACCATGCCGGTGTTGGCCAACGGCCCCGGCAGGAACGTGAACGGCTGCTGGTAGCTGATCTCGAAGCCCTTCAGCGGGCCGCCGTTGGTGTTCACCGGCGCGGTCACGTCATAGACCGTCGTGGCGTCCTGGCCGGGCGGCAGGAGGGTGAGCGGCAGGCCGGTCGTCCCGAACGGCTTCGATTCCCGCAGCGTCTGAATGTAGGTGTCGATGTCCTTGTAGAAGACCGCGAACGACAGCAGCGAGTCCTTGGCGAAGTACCATTCGAAGCTGAGGTCGTAGGTCTTGGCCGAGAACGGCTCCAGCAGCGGGTTGCCCGAGGTGATCGTCCGGGCCGCGGTGTTGACCGTGCCGCCGGGCGACAGGTTGGGCAACTGCGGCCGGGCCATCACCTTCGCCGCGCCGAAGCGGACGATGAAGTTGTCGGTGACGTTCAGCGCCAGGTTCAGCGACGGCAGGATGTCGTTGTAGTCGTTGCTGACCTTGACCAGCGTGCCGCCGCCCGTCGCCAGGTAGCCGGCCGCCTCGACCTCGGTCTCCACATAGCGGATGCCGACGTCGCCGCGCAGCGGCATGCCGAACACCTCGGTGCGGAACTGGCCCATCAGATAGGCGCTGCGGGCGGTCTCGACGGCGCTGCGGTTGTTGCCCCGCGCGCTGCCATTGGTCGGGCCGAACAGGGTGAAGTCGCCGCCGGCGACGCCGGTGTTGCAGTTGCAGTAGATGTTGAACGTCCGCGCGATCGCCGCCAGGTCCGGAATGACCCAGGACCGGTGCAGGCCGCCAGTGCTGTAACCGGTCAGCATTCGCGTGATGTCGGCGATGGTGACGCCGCCCGGCAGCGCCGGGATCGAGGTCTCGGTCGCCCGCCGCAGTTCGAAGCTGTCGAACTCGAACTCGGACCAGTTCACCCCGGCCTTCAGGGTCAGCCAGTCGGTCGTGTCCCAGGCCAGGTCGTAGCGCACCGTCGTATAGGTGTTGTCCACGCCCTGGGGCCGGATGCGGATCTCGCTGCCCGTGGCGCCCGCCGGCGGGCTGCTGATCCACTGCCAGTTGTTCGGGTCGGCGACATCGAAGCCGTAGTTCAGCTTGGGCAGCCGGTCATTGCCGCGGAAGTCCCAGCTGTAGCCGTCCACATCGAGCCGATCGAGGGTGACCGTCGTCTGGCGCGGGTTACGGAAAACCGACTCCGCCCGGCCGGCGACGAAGTTCATCCGCCAGCTGTCGTTGAACTCATGCTCGACCTGGAAGGTCGCCTGCCGGAACTCGGTGTTCAGGGTGTCGAACCGCGACTCCGACCGCACGTCGACGTCGTCGAACAGGCCGTAGACGATATTGCCCTTGTTGTTGACCACCGCGTCCAGCACGTCCGTGCCGCCCTTGCCCTGCGCGCCGGAGCGGCTGAACGAGATGGCCTCGAGGAAGTCTTCCTGACGGGTCGAGCTGAGATCGGCGTAGAGCAGGTCCAGCGAGATGGTCGTCCCGTCGCGCGGGCGCCACTGCACGCTGCCGGTCACGCCCAGCCGCTCCTGATGGTGGGTCAGGCGACCGTAGCGCGGAATGCGTGGCCCATAGATCGAGTTGCGATCGGGATTGGTGCAGACGATCGTCGCCGGCGCCGCGCACGACTGGTAGGCCGTGCCGGTTGTCCCGGAGTCGGCCCAGCGGACCGAACTGAAGCCCTCTTCGTAGAGATCGCGCTCGCTGTAGGCGATCGAGAACAGCGCGCCCCAGGTGCCGTCCTCCGTCTGGTCGGTCCACAGCAGGGCGCCGCGCGGATTGTACTGGCTGGCCAGGTCATTGTAGCCGTACTGGCCCGAGACGCTGATCACCCGGCCCTTGAAGTCGAACGGCCGCGAGGTGCGCAGGTCGACCGTCGCGCCGAGCGAGCCCTCCTCCACTTCCGCCGACTGCGTCTTGCGGACCGTGATGGCGTTGAACAGTTCCGAGGCGAAGATGTTGAAGTCGAACTGACGACCCCGGTTGGCCCCGCCGGAGCTGTCGGTGCCGCCCGTGGTCGCGAGCGCCTGGATGCCGTTGATGCGGATGCGGGTGAAGTCCGAGCCCAGGCCACGGACCGTGATCGAACGGCCCTCGCCGGCGTCGCGGTCGATGGAGACGCCCGGGATCCGCTGGATCGCCTCGGCGAGGTTCAGATCGGGAAAGTCGGCGATATCCTCGGCCTTGATCACGTCGACGACCGCGGTCTCTTCCCGCTTGGTCGCGACCGCGCTGGCCAGGCTTCCACGGAAGCCGGTGATGACGACTTCCTCGACTTCACTGTCCGCGTCCTGCGCCATGGCGACGCCGCCGGCGCCGAGCGCGATCGACATCGCGGCCAGAGACGCGCCGAAGCGCAGGCCAAGCGTCCGAGAACGATTGCTGGTGAACACGTCGTAGTCCCTCCCCTTCGGCGCGTCCCGGCGATCTGCGTCGCCGATTCCTGAACTTACCTCAGTCCGGGCCCGCTCGCGCTCGATAGCGGATCCGGATATGACACCGGTGTCATTTCGTGACGCCTTGCCTTTGACACCGGTATCATCGACATGGATACCTTAACTTCGCCGCGTTTGGCAACCCCGCCGAACACTGCACGACGAAAGACGATCAGATGATCCGATGGACCACCCTCGCGCTTTTGTTCGCTTTCCCGGCCCAGTCCGCTGTTTCCGCCCTGCCCCCCACAGGTCAGCTGGCCTTCCCCGGCGCGGAGGGCCACGGGCGATTCGCCGCCGGTGGCCGGGGCGGCCGCGTCATCCACGTCACCACCCTTGCCGACTCGGGTCCCGGCAGCCTCAGGGCCGCGATCGGGGCGCAGGGCCCGCGAACCGTCGTCTTCGAGGTCTCGGGCGTGATCGCGCTGAAGGCCCCGCTCAAGATCGCCAGCGGTCGCATCACCATCGCGGGCCAGACGGCGCCCGGCGAGGGCGTGACCCTCAGGGACCAGCCCCTGATCGTCGCGGCGGACGATGTCGTCGTGCGCCACCTTCGCGTACGCCTGGGCGACGAGTCCCGCACGGAGGAGGACGCCGTCACCATTTCGCGCGGCCGACGGATCATCCTCGATCACATCTCGGCCAGCTGGTCGGTGGATGAGACCCTGTCGGTCGGCTCGCGGTACAGCCCCCCGTCCGACGGCGTCTACGACGTGACGGTCCAGTGGTGCCTGATCGGCGAATCCCTGAACCGCTCGGTCCACGGCAAGGGCCGTCACGGCTACGGCAGCCTGGTCCGCGGCGGCCACGGCGCGCGGATGAGCTTTCTCTACAATCTCTGGGCCAGCCACCAGGCGCGCATGCCCCGCCCCGGCAACTACAACGGCCCGGAGGTTGATCCCCTGGGCGGCTTCTTCGAGTTCCGCAACAACGTCTTCTACAACTGGGGCGGCGAGGCGTCCGGCTACAACGCCGACAAGGCCCAGCACGCCGCCTATGACTTTGTCGCCAACAGCTACATCCCGGGCCCCGACAGTCGCGGCCGCCTCGCCTTCTGCGAGGAGAACAGCCTCTCGCGGGCTTGGTTCTCCGGCAACGCCATGCAGGGAGCGACTCCCGCCGATCCCTGGAGCCTGGTCGGCTGTTCACCGCCGGCGGACTACCGCGCCACCGCTCCCCTCGCCGCCTCGGGCCCGACCCGTTTCACCGCCCTGCAGGCGGAAGCAGCCGTGCTGGACGGGGCCGGCGCCGGGCCTCGGCGCGACGCGGTGGACCGGCGAATCGTCGCTGGCGTGCGCGACCGCTCCGGGCGCCTGATCGACAGCCAGACCGACGTCGGCGGCTGGCCGGTTCCCGCGCCCGCCTCGGCCCCGCTCGACAGCGACCGCGACGGCATGCCCGACGCCTGGGAGCGCGCCAGAGGCCTCGACCCCGGCAATCCGTCCGACGGCGCCGCCGACCGCGATGGCGATGGCTTCACCAACCTCGAGGACTACCTGAACAGCCTGGCCTGACCACCGCTCTCAGCCTGTGTTGCGCAGGCCCGCCGCGATGCCGGTCACCGTCAGCTGGATAGCCAGCCGCGTCTCCTCGCTATCGTCGCCCTGTCGTCTGCGACTGAGCAGTTCGAGCTGCAGATGGTTGAGCGGCCGCACCGAGCCGGCGGCCAGCGCCACCGACTCGGCCAGGTCCGGCCGGTCGTCCAGCAGGCGGGTCCCGCCCCTGACGGCAAGGGCGAGTTCCACGGCGGCGTCATGCTCGCGACGGATGGCGTCGAAGATGGGCCCGGCGCTGCTCCGGTCCTCGCAAAGCGCGGCGTAGCGGGCGGCAAGGCCCATGTCGCTCTGGGCCAGGGCCAGTTCCATGTTCGACAGCAGGGCCTCGACGATGTCGAACTCTCCGGCCAGGTCCGCCAGCCGCCCCGGCTCCAGTCCGATCCGCCGCGCACCGCCGGCCAGGCCATACCATCCCGGCAGCATGACCCGCGCTTGGCTCCAGCTGAACACCCAGGGAATGGCCCGCAGGTCCTCGATCCGCCGGCTGCTGGTGCGGGAGGCTGGGCGACTGCCGATGTTGAGCGTGACGATCTCGGCGATCGGCGTCGCAGACCAGAAGAAGTCCTCGAACCTCGCCGTCTCGTAGACCAGCTCGCGGTAATGGGCGAAGGCGCCGGCGGCCAAAGCGTCCATCGCCTCGACAGCCTCGGGCGGCGCCGGCTTCTGCGGCCGCACCGTGGCGGTCAGGGCGGCGGCGGTCAGTCCCTCCAGATTGCGGCGCGCGGTGGGCTGGTCGCCGAAGCGCCGGAAGATCATCTCCCCCTGCTCGGTCATCCGAAGCCGCCCCTGGACGGTGCCAGGCGGCTGGGCCAGCACCGCTTCGGCGGCAGGACCTCCACCTCGCCCGACCGAGCCGCCCCGGCCGTGGAACAGGCGAAGGCCCACCCCCAGCCGGTCGCACTCGGCCGCCAGCGCCGTGGCCGCGCGGGCGACACCCCAGCGCGAGGCCAGATAGCCCCCGTCCTTGTTGCTGTCGGAATAGCCGACCATGACTTCCTGCACCGGCCGCTCGCCAAGCAGCGAGCGGGCAGCGTCGGTCTCCAGCCAGGCGCGCAGCACCCCGGGGCCGGCCTCGAGGTCGCCGATGGTCTCGAACAGCGGGCTGACCTTCACCGCCGCCCGCGGCTGAACCCCGCCCCGAACCAGCCCCGCCTGCTTGAGCAACACCAGAGGTTCGAGGACGTCGGAGACGGTTGCTGATTTGGAGACGACATAGGCCCCGATGGAGGCCGGGCCATAGGCGGCGATGGCCTCGGCCGCCGCGTCGAGGATCGCCAGTTCCCGGGCCGTCTCTTCGCTGTACTCGGTGAACGGCGAGCGCAACGGCCGGCCACCGGAAAGCTCCTTCAGCAGCAGGGGGACGCGCTCGTCCTCGGGCAGGTCGAGATAGGGCTCATGCTCGCCGGCGACAGCGAGCAGTTCGGCGATCGCGCGCTCATGGACGTCGGAGTTCTGGCGCAGGTCGACCGCCAGCAGGTGAAAGCCCGCGGCCCTGGCCAGCGCGGTCAGCGTCTTGAGACGGCTGCCCACCAGCCGCGCGCCGTCATTCGCTTCAAGGGATGCGCGAATGATATCGAGATCGGCGATGAAGTCGTCCGGCGCCGCATAGGCGGGGCCGTCCGGGTCGGTGACAGCATAGGCCACGCGCGCCCCGGTCAGCTTGACCGAGGTGGCGCAAAGCCGGTCGAAGATCCTCTCGAAAGCCAGCCGGTAGGGCTCGTCCAGCCGGTGGACGCTGGGCTGGTCGGCCTGCATGGCCAGCGCCTTCAGCGCCTCCGACGCCGCGCCATAGGCTGTGGAGATGGCCAGGTCGGACCACAGCCGCCGCACCTCGCCCGCATAGTGGTCGAGGATCAACCGGGCCTGGGATCTCAGCGCCAGCCTCAGGGTGTCGGCGCCGACGCCCGGATGGCCGTCCCGGTCCCCGCCAAGCCAGGTTCCGAGCCTGAGGATCGGCTCCATCTCGCCGATCTCCTCGCCCCAGCGCTCATAGAGCTCGACCAGGGCCGGCAGGATGGCCGTGCGCACCACCGACAGCGCGTTGCGGATCTCGTCGCCGACGGTGATCTTCTCGGGCCGATACAGCCGGGTGCGCCACAAGAGGGCGGTCTCGCGGAAGAGTTCCTCGCGAATCCGGCGCTCCTGCCCCGGCCGCAGATGATGGCGACGCAGGGCCATCAGCCGCGCGATCTCAGACTGCCGCTCGACCAGCGCCCGGCGTCGCACTTCGGTCGGATGCGCCGTCAGGACGGGCGTCACCGACAGCCCCGCCAGCGCCTGCCGGCCCGCCTCGCCCAATGATTTCAGGGCGTCGGCGAGGGTGGCTGTCTCGGCCTGGCTCTCGGCCTCGGCCTCCAGGCGGCGGCCGGCGACATCCTCGCCGATGTTGGCCAGCATCGAGGCGCAGGCGAAGGCGCGGGCGAGCAGCATCGCCTCGGCCGGGGTGACGGCATTGAACAGAAAGCCCAGATGCGGCGCCTCGCCGCCTTCCTCTGCCGCTGCCCGGGCCGCCTCGACCAGGCGGGCGACGTCCTCGCCGTCCAGATAGCGGATCGCCTCGGCGAGGAGTTCGCCAAGGATGTCCAGGTTCCTGCGGACCTGACCGTGTGCGCCTTGTGGGGTCAGCGGGCCAACCATCCCCCGTCCACCGGCAGGGTCACGCCGTGCACATAGTCCGAGGCCGCGCTGGCCAGGAACACGGCGGCCCCGCCGAGATCGGACGGCTGGCCCCATCGGCCCGCCGGAATACGCTCCAGGATCGAGCGGTTGCGGTCCTGGTCGGCGCGCAGGGCCTCGGTGTTGTTGGTCTCGAAATAGCCGGGCGCGATGGCGTTCACATTGATCCCTTTGGCGGCCAGCTCATTCGCCAGCAGCTTGGTCAGACCGGCCACGCCGCTCTTGCTGGCGGTGTAGCTGGCGACCCGTATGCCGCCCTGGAAGGACAGCATCGAAGCGATGTTGATCACCTTGCCGCGCCCCCTCAACGCCATCTCCCGCGCCGCCGCCTGTGTAAGGAAGAAACAGGTCTTGAGGTTGACGTTCATCACCTCGTCCCAGTCGGCCTCGCTGAACTCCAACGCATCGGCGCGGCGGATGATCCCGGCATTGTTGACCAGGATGTCCGGCGCGGCGCCCAGGCCCTTGGCCGCCTCGATCACCCCGCCGCTGACGCCGGGATTGGACAGGTCCGCCTCGATCCAGTGAAAGCCGCCGCCCGCGGCGCGCACGGCGGCCTCGGTCTCGTCCGGCCGGCTCCGTCCTACGGCCAGGATGTCGGCCCCGGCCTGCGCCAGCGCCTCGGCCATGCCGCGACCGAGCCCGGTGTTGGCCCCGGTGACCATGGCCGTCAGGCCGGCGAGACTGAAGGGCGAGGTCATGGCGCTATTTCAGCTGGCAGATGTCGAGGACGTTCATGTCGGTGTAGTCGAGGTTCTCCCCGCCCATCGCCCAGATGAAGGCGTAGTTCGAGGTGCCGGACCCCATGTGGATCGACCACGGCGGGCTGATGACCGCCTCCTCGTTGGCGACCACGATGTGCCGGGCGCTGTCAGGCTCGCCCATGAAGTGGAACACCCGCTCATCCGGCTTCAGCCCGAAGTAGAAGTAGATCTCCGACCGCCTGTCATGCAGGTGCGGCGGCATGGTGTTCCAGACGCTGCCGGTGTTCAGGATCGTCAGCCCCAGCAGCAGCTGCGCCGACTGGCACACGCCCGGGATGATGTACTGGTAGATAGTCCGCTCGTTCGAGGTCTCCAGAGAGCCCCGCTCCAGCGGCGTCGCCTGGGCGATATCGATCTTCTTCACCTCGAAACGGGCGTGCGCCGGGGTCGAGGCCAGGTAGAAGCGGGCTCCCTCCCCTTCGAACACCACATCCTTGCTGCCCATCGGCACATAGAGGCCGTCACGCGGCGCCAGCTCGAAGCTCTCGCCATCGACAGTCACCCGCCCGGGCCCGCCGACATTGATGATCCCCAGCTCGCGACGTTCCAGGAACGGGTGGCCCGCGGCGCCGGCCGGCTCGGTCTGGTCGGGCAGCTTCAGCGGCGCCGATCCGGGCGCGGCCCCGCCAATGACGAACCGCTCATTGTGGCTGTAGTTGAGGACCACCTCGCCGTCGGCGAACAGCCCGCCGATCAGATAGCGCTCCCGCAGCGCGTCATTGCTGGCGCCGTCCATCATGTCCGGATGGGTCGCCTGATAGGTCTTGGCGAACATTTGGCCTCTCCTCCCAGCTGCCTGTCCCGTTCAGGTAACCGGTGTCATGGACAAACTCAAGAGCCCGCCGCCAGCCTCGTGGTCAGGCAGGCGGCGGCCCGCTCGACTGTCTTACGACCAGCGTCGGCAGCCTCTCTTCCGGCGGCGCCTCGACGCTCTCGCGACCCATCAGCTTTTCGGCGGCCATCCGGCCGATGCGGCGGGTCGGGGTGTGAATGGTCGTCAGCGGCGGCCAGACCCGCGTCGCCACCTGGAAATCGTCGTAGCCGACGACCGACAGGTCCCGGGGAACATCCAGGCCCGCTTCCCGCGCCGCCTGCAGCGCCCCGGCCGCCATCTCGTCATTGCCTGCGAAGATCGCCGTCGGTCGATCGGCCATCCCCAGCAGTCGCCGCGCGCACTCCACGCCCGACTCGAAGGTGTAGGCCCCTTCGGCCACCAGCGCCGGGTCCAGCGTCAGCCCATGCTCAGCCAGCCCCTCCTCCAGCCCGGCCCGCCGCTCGTGCGACGAGCGGAAGGTGGCCACGCCGGAGATGAAGCCGATGCGGCGGTGTCCCAGCGACGCCAGGTGCCGCGCCGCCTCCAGCCCGCCCAGCCGGTCGCGCGTCTCGATCATCTGCGCCGGATCGTCCAGGTCCACCGACGCGACGCGGATGTAGGCGCAGCCGATCTCCTTCAGCATCGCCGCCACCTGCTCGTCCTCCGACACCGACGGCGTCAGCACCACGCCGAACAGCTTCTGCCGCTCGATGAAGCCCTGCATGTCCTCGACGATCGTTGGACTGGCCCGGTCACAGGGATGCACCACCAGCTCGAAGCCCGAGCCGCGCATGGCGTCCAGCAGGCCCAGCTGCATGTTCACCACATACTGCGGGTTGGGGTTGTCGTAGATCAGCCCGATCAGGAACGAGCGGCGGAACGCCAGCCCCCGCGCTTGGGGGTCCGGCACATAGCCGATCTCACGAATGACCGCCTCGATACGCTCGCGAGTCTCCGGTTGCACCGAGGGCGAGGCGTTGATGACGCGCGAGACGGTCTTCTTCGACACGCCGGCCAGCCGGGCGACATCGTTGATTGTCGCGCGACGGCGGCCGAATCCGTTGTCCTGATCGCCGGCTGACCTTGGCTTGCGAGGCATGGCGCTGCGGCTCAGCCCAGGTCGCCGGCGGCCGCGTCGAGCAGCAGATAGGCCCGGCCGGCGTCGGACGACAGCAGCGAGGCCACCAGATGCCCGCCGCGGTCACGCTCGGCCGCCTCGTCCAGCATGCCGACGAACCGGCGCAGATAGCGCTCGGTCTGGCCCCGCAACGCCGCGTCCGAGAACAGCCGCCGCACCAGCCTGCGCGTCGCCGCCGGCGCCAGCCTGCGCACCACTTCGCGCGCGCCGGCCTGGTCGCGCGTCTGGATCGCGGCCGCCACCTCGTCGATGCGCCCGCGCGGCAGCAGCGCCGCCGGATCGATGCCCATGGCCTCGATTTCCTGCACCAGCCGCTCGGCCTGGCCCTCGGTGTCCGAGGAGTCGCCGTCGATGGTCGACAGCAGGTCCTTCCAGGTCCAGCCCCCCTCGCCTTCCGGCGCCGGCTCGGGCGGCGCGCGGCCGCCGGCGGTCTCGAACACGCTGCGGAATTCCTCGTCCGTCGCCGTCGGGGTCAGCCTCAGCCGCGGGCGCAGGCCCAGCTGCTCGGCGCTCGGCGGCTCTGCCGGCGGTTCGCGACGGCGCGGCGGCGGCGGCGCGGCCGAATGCCCGCCCAGCGAGCCGAGCGACGGCGCGGCCGCCTGCCCGCCGCTGCCGGCCACAACGCCCATCAGCTTCACCGCGTCGGTCAGCATGTCGTAGTTGCGGCGCACCCGGTCCTGGAAGGCGGCGTCGATCGCCTGGGTCTCCTCGGCCGTGCGACGGGCGCTCTCGACCATGCCGCCGATGCTCTCCTCGACCGCCGCCTTGACCGCCTCGGCGCGATTGCGCGCCTCGTCCGGCAGTCGCCGCGTCTTGGTCTCCAGCTCGTCCATCAGCGCCTGAAGCTCGGTCAGCGTCGCCTTGGCCGCGCCCGCGCTGACGTCCAGCCTTTGCGCCGCCGCCGCTCCGGCCTGCTCGACCATCTGGGCGCTGCTCTCGATCAGGTCGCGGGCCTCGTCCAGCCGCGCCTGGAAGATGGCGTCGGCCTTCTGGTGCGCGGCGAACGCCGCCTCGTTCAGCTGGTCCACCCGTCCGCGCGCCGACTCGGCGTGGGCCTCGGCCGCCTCGCGCGCCGCCTCGCCCGACCGCGTCAGACGGTCGATCGCCTCGCGCATCTCGCGCTCCAGCCGCGCCCGCTCCGCCGCCGCCGCGTCGGTGACATGGCTCAGCGCCTTCTGCGCCTCGCCCACCAGGGCCAGCCGTTCCGACTGCGCCGTCTCCAGAAGCGCCTGCATCTGCGCCGCCGCATCGGTCAGCAGCGACTGCAGCGCCTCTCCGCCGCTGGCCGCCTTCTCACCCAGCGAGCTGGCCGCGACCGTCGCCTCGGCCATGAATTCCGACAACTGCGCCGCCCGCGTCTCGGCCTGGGCGGCGAAGTCTTCCTGATCGGCGCGAATGGCGTGCGCGACCGTAACGAGAGCGGCGCGCTGCTCGTTCAGCCCCGCCTCGACGATCCTCATCTGGTCGCCCACCCCGACGCCGGCCGTCTCCAGACGGGCCACCTGACGGGCCAGATCCTCGCCCGCGACCCGCGCCGCGTCGCCGGCCTCTCCGGCCGCAGCGGCCAGGTCAGCCGCCCGCGCCGCCAGCGCCGCCTCGGCCTCGCGCAGTTGCGTCTCGGCCAGGTCGGAGGCGTCGGCGACCATCCGCGCCTGCATGGTGATGGTGTCGGATACGGCGGCCGAGCGGCTGTCCAGTTCCCCGCTCAGCGCCTCCAGCGCCTCGCGCTGGCGGCCCAGCGATTCGGCCAGGCTCTGGGCGGTGCGGTCCGCCGCCGCAGCCGCCTCGGCCAGCCGTCCGGTCTCCTCTGCCAGCGCCTGGCGCAGCGCCAGCATGGTGTCCCGCGCCTCGGCCGCCATCGATGCGGCCTGGGTGATCTGCTGGTTAATGGCCGTGACGCCCGCGCCCGCGTCCTGCAGCGCCAGAGTCGCGGGCCCGGCCATGGTGTCGGCCAGCACCCGCGTGCGCCGGATCTCGACGCCCAGCTTCTGTCCCTGCCGCGACAGGTAGGCGACCAGCCAGATCAGCACGAGCGGGCCAACGGCCATCAGGCCGAACACGATCAGCACAAAGGGATCGGTCGGCAGCGGTTCGAGCTGGCGGCGATAGCCGAAGGCGAAGGCCACCAGCGCCAGCGGCCAGGCCGCCGTCGCCAGGCAGGCCAGCACCCAGACCATCGCCCCGCCGCTCTCCTTCACCCTTGCCGGCGTCGGACGCACCATCGGCGTCATCGGCGGCTCGGCATGGGCCAGCGGCGCCTCGACCGGCGCGGGCGGCGGCCGGGCGGCGAACGGCTCGGCCGTCACCTCGGCGCCGGGAACCTCGACGATCTCGAGCTCGGCCTCGCGGAACGGCGGCGCCGAGGGGGCGTCCACCGATTCGACCTTCGGCACGAAACCGTCCGTGGTGATGCTGGTGAAATCCAGCGCCGGCCGCTTCTTCGACTTCATGCCCGCCTGTCGTCCTGCAAGGGTCCGGACTCAAAGTCAGCGCGGAATCCCGAACCCCATCCTTCGCGCGCGAGGAGAACCCTAGCGAGGAAACCGGTTCACGTTAAGCGGTTCGCAACGATTTCCTCACGGAACGGACCGACTCGTTCCGTCCCGTATGCCGGCAGGGCTGCATGGACCCGGCGGCGGCGCCTCCGGGCGGGACTTTCAGGCGCGTGCGGCGATGGGACCAGGCGCCGGAATCTCCGGACATCCGTCACGGACGGCCGACTTCTCGGGCGCCGGCGGGTCCCTCGGAATGACCTTCTCGGCCTTCGGCTCGGCGCGCGGCTGATCGACATCAACGCCCAGGGCGCTGAAGGCCGTCGCTGCGATCCAGATCACAACCGCCGCGAACAGTTCGACGACGATCTGCATGGGGCGTCCCTCCCCTTGTGGCCGGCTGCGCGGACGCTCCGCCCCAGCATGCCTTGGCTGAACAGCCAATACCGCCGTTATCCGCCGCTTCCCCTGCGTCGGCAAGATGGCGCAATGTGAACTTTCAGACAGGTTTCGATGCGGGATGCCGCAGCAGCATCGCTCCCGCGACCAGTCCGGCCAGGGTCATCGCCGTCATCCCCAGATAGCCGCCCGCGCCCCAGGCATCAAACAGCGGCCCGGACGCCAGTGTCGCCAGCCCGATGAACAGCCCTCCGGCGCAGGCCGAGCTGATGGTCTGTGCGGCCGAGGCGGCATGCGGCGGCGCATGCCGCTCGATCAGGGCCAGCGAGCCAAGGAAGGTCGCCGTGAAGCTCAGCGCATGCAGGGCCTGCAGCGGAAACAGCAGCCACAGCGGCGGCGAGAAGGCCATCGCCGTCCACCGCACCAGCGCCGCGCCGCCGCCGATCAGCACCAGCACCTCGGGCCTCAGCCGCCGCCGGATCGGCTCGCCGAACCACAGGAAGGCGATCTCGACCAGCACGCCCCAGGCCCACAGGGCGCCGATATAGGCCTCGCCGATTCCCTGCCGCCGCCAGAGCAGCGCCGAAAACCCGTAGTAGAAGCCGTGGGTCGCCTGGATCACGCCGCTGGCCGCGACCGCCAGCAGGAACGGCCGGTTGACCAGCAGGTCCGACAGCCCGCGCCATCGCGCCCCGCGCGGCGGCGGCTCGCCGGCCTCGTTGACCGGCTCCGGCGGCAGCATGAGGCGCGCCGCCAGCGCCGCCAGGATGGCCGCGGTGATCGTCCAGTAGAGAACCAGGTCCGGCATCGCCAGCGTCAGCAGCGCGCCCATCCCCAGGTTGCCGACCACGAAGGCCAGCGAGCCCAGCCCCCGCGCAAACGGGTAGGAAAACCCCTCGCGCCGCGCCAGCCGCAGCCCCATGACATCGCCCAGCGGCGGCAGGGTGCCCAGCATGCAGGACGCCACCAGCCAGGCTGCCAGCCAGGCCCAGAAGCCTTCGACCAGGCCGATGGCGATGTATGAGGCGGCCGCCGCAATCCCCAGGAAAACCAGCGGCGTGCGGCGAAGAACGAAACCGTCCGCCCAGATCGCCGCCAGCGGCGAGACAACGATCCGCGCCAGCATCGGCGCGGCGAGGATCGCGCCGATCTCCGCCCCGCTCAGGCCCTGCGCCCGGAACCACACCGGCATGTAGGGCAGGCTCGCCCCCGTGCCGATGAAGATGGCCGCGTAATAGAGGCCGAGGCGGAGGTTGGTGGGCATGGCCCTCGCTAGCAGAGAATCGCCGCGCCATCGCGCGCTTGTTGGGCCGCCCGGCGGCGACCGATCGTCCCGGCGGGTTTTTCGCTTGGCGAGGGGCGGCGCCCTGTGGTCGAACCGGCCCTCACGCGCCTCGGCGCGGCTGTTCAGGACCAACGAAGGCATGGCGACGATGGCGGATCACAAGACCCTGGCGGACTACCTGGCGAGCGTCGCCGATCTGCCAAAGGACCTGCGCACCGGCCTCCTGAGCGTCGCCGACGCCTGCCGCGAGATCGCCACCCTGGTCGACCGCGCCCCGATCAACGGCCAGCTCGGCGCGCTCCAGCAGTCGAACGTCCAGGGCGAGGAACAGAAGGCCCTCGACGTCGCCTCCAACGATGTCTTCCTGGACCTCTGCGGCGCCCGTTCGGAGTTCGCAGCCCTCGGCTCCGAGGAAATGGACGACCACTGGGCGCGCGCCGGCCACGAGGCCGGTCCCTACCTGCTGGTCTTCGACCCGCTGGATGGCTCCAGCAACATCGAGGTCTCGATGGCGGTCGGCTCGATCTTCTCGATCCTGCCGCGCGATCCCGCCCGGATCGGAAGCGGCGTCGAGGAAGCCGAATTCCTCCAGACCGGCTCCAACCAGGTCGCCGCCGGCTACGCCCTCTACGGCTCCCAGACCCTGCTGGTGTTCAGCTGCGGCGCCGGCGTCGTCGGCTTCACGCTCGACCGCGCGCGCGGCGAATGGCTGCTGACCCATCCCGAGCTGAAGGTCCCGGCCAAAAGCAGCGAATACGCCATCAACGCCGCCCACCGCCGCCACTGGTCGCCCGGCGTCCGCGCCTTCGTCGAAGCCTGCGAGGCGGGCGCCGAAGGCCCCATCGGCAAGGATCGCAACATGCGCTGGACCGGCGCCATGGTGGCCGAGATCCACCGCATCCTCGTGCGCGGCGGCCTGTTCATCTACCCGTCCGACAAGCGTCCAGGCCACGGCTCGGGCAAGCTGCGCCTGCTCTACGAATGCTCGCCCGCCGGCTGGCTGATGGCCCAGGCGGGAGGCGCCGCCATCGGCGACGATGGCCCGGTCCTCGACATCACCCCCCACAAACTCCACCAGCGCACCGCCATCGCCCTGGGCTCCGCCGAGGAAGTCGCCCGCTTCGAGAGCTTTCTGCGCGGCTGACCCGCACCCGCGAACAACGGCGCATCTGCCGCTGCAAGCAATTCCTTCTCCCCTTGCGGGAGAAGGTGGCGCGAAGCGCCGGATGAGGGGTTGAAGACTCTCGAAGCTGCGCAGAGGCGGTCGCCACAAGCGTTGTCAGAAGCCGGCGCGCGCCCTCAACGGCCCCGCTCCAACACTCCGCTCAACTCGGCCTTCGCCGGGGTGAGCGGCAAAGGAGCCCTCACCCCACCGGCTTCTCCAGCCGGTTTATCGCCTCCAGCACGTCGTCGACCTTGCCCCGCACCAGCGCCTGCGCGTCCATCAGGCCCTGATTGTAATAGTGCGCGCCCAGCCGCTCGCCGATGCCGTCCAGCAGCTCCTGCGCCTCGAACCGGCTGACATCGATATCGAACTGCTCGCCGAGCCGCCCCGCCAGCCAGCGCGCCAGTTCCTCCTCGACCCGACGATCCAGCGCGATCCGGCTCATGGCCCGGCCTCCCGTTGCCTCGTCAGTTCCCCGGCATGGGCGGCAGGTCCAGCCGTCGACGATCCGCGCTCTCGACGTAGTGGCGAAGGATGGCGTGGTCCAGTTCGCGGTCGCCGGCCTCCTCGGCGGCGATGTGCAGATCGATCAGCGCCTTGCGCAGGGTGGCGTTGACCCGGTCCATGCCCGCCAGGGTCATGTCCCTGTCCTCCACCTCGGCGCGCTCGGCGAAGGCCGCGCCATGCCGCGCCGCGCCCCGCCGCAACAGGGACCGGATGTCCCCATTCTCCCACAGCCGGGTCTCTGTCCCGCGCTCGGCCTCCTGGGCGCAGAGCATCGAGATCATGCCGGTCACCGCCACGCGGCCCTGAAGGAACTCGCCCATGGCTTCCGGCGGCGGTGGCTCGATCAGGGCCAGGAAGTTGCCCAGCAGCAGTTCGGGAACCGTCGGGGTCATGCCAGGCCCTCCAGCTTGGCCAGAACATTGGCCAGGATCTGATCCTGCCGCCGGGCGGTGTACCAGCCCGACAGCCCCAGCACCGGGTCCTTCAGGCCGCCGGCGCGATACTCCCTGGCCGACGAGATCCAGATCGCCGCCCCCTTCACCGAGGCAAACAGCTCCCACCAGGCGAACGCGGCCGGATCGACCTTCAGGCTGCTGGCCCTCTCCCAGATGGCGATGGCCGTCTCGCGCGGCAGCATCCCGGACACCCGGTCGCTCTCGCCATAGGACCACAGCGGCTCGATGGCCCAGCCGAGGTCCTCCAGCGGATCGCCGATATGGGCCATCTCCCAGTCCAGTAGGGCGACGATCTTTCCCGCCCCGTCATGCAGGAAATTGCCGGTCCGGTAGTCGCCGTGGACGACGCTCAGCTTCTGGGCCGGCGGCGGCGGATTGCGGCGCAGCCTGCGGATCGCGGCGCGTACGATGGGCTGGGGATGCTCTTCGTCCTCGTCGACGACGCCCTCCCAGTAGTCCAGCTCCTTCTTCCAGCAGCCGTCCAGCGCCGGCGACTCGGCGAACTCGCTGATCGGCAGTCCGGCCGGATCGGCCGCGGCGATCGCGCCCAGATGGCCGAAGAACTGCTCGCCGATGGCCGCCGCATGCTCGCCGTAGGGCGCCATGGTGAAGGGGCTCTGCGCCTTGCCGCCGTCGATCCGGCCCATGATGAAAAAGGGCCTCTCCAGCTCCGCCCCGTCCTCCTCAAGGGCCACCGCCTCCGGCACCGGCAGGCCGCGCCCGTGGAACGACCGGAAGGCCAGGAACTCCAGCCGCCGGTCGGTGTCGATCAGGCTGCCCACCGGATCGCGGCGCAGGATCATGCCCCGCGTCTGGCCGTCCACCTCGACATCGAAGCGATAGGTCTCGCGACTGGCGCCGCCGGGAATCCGCGACAGACCGGTGACCGTGGCCTTCCGCCCGCCCGTCCGCGTCAGATAGGCCTCAAGCTGGTCCTGCAGGCTCATGGGGCCATGTCCAGCATGCTGTTGAAGCCCGACGGCCGGTGCGGCCCGATGACCAGCTGCTCCAGCACGCCCCTGCCCTTCAGCACCGAGCCATCGGCGTTGGTGTAGGTCACTTCCGACAGCGCCTGGACATGCAGGTTGAACGGCATCTTCGGGTCGACGTCGGCCAGCACGATGTCCTCGCGCTCGACCGTCAGCTCGCCATGCAGCATGCCGTGGCCCCATTTGGGATGGGTGTAGCCCAGGCCCATCATCTGGAACTCGTACAGCGGCTTGAACTCCACCTTGCCCGCCGGCTTGCCGAAGTCGTCGGTCAGCTCGACCACCGCCGAGGCGGCATGGCGCGTCCCGCTCTTCCACTGGATCTTCGCCTCGCCGTTCAGGTGCTCGAAGCCCTCCTCGTCGGCGTTGTCCGGCGCCCAGACGGCCCGGGTGTTCCAGGCGCGGCCCAGCACGTCCTCGTTGGAGTGGAAGAAGAAGGCGCCGTGGTCGAAGCTGCTGGGCGACCACAGCCAGTAGAACTGCGGCGCAACCGGCGGCACGACGTCCTGGCTGTCCCGCGCGCCGACCGGCCGCACGCCCCAGGACCGGTCGCGGGTGCCGACGAAGCCGTCGACGCTGCGCCGCTCGCCATCCAGCTCGATCCAGCCGGTGTAGCGGCCGTTCTGGGTCAGGCGGGTGTAGTCCATGAAGGCCCGCGTGCCGTTGCGCCGGATGAAGCGCGGCTCCTCAATGGGGAAGGCCCGGCCGGTAAAGGTGATTTCCGCCCGGATCTTCTGATCCGGCGCATCGACCAGCACCTTCAGCACCTGCAGGGGCTCGACGATCTCGATGCGCACCGGCCCGACGCGCAGGTCCATCCGGTCGCCCAGCCAGCCGCTGGCGTGCAACGCCGTCTCCACCCCGTTGCGCACGACCACGAAGGCGGCGTCGGTAACGTTCAGGTGCGGATAGACCCCGAAGGCCACGGCGAAGAAGTCCTCACCCTCCTGGGGGTGATAGCCGTTGAAGAAGTAGCGATCGTAGAAGTTCCGGTCCGTGCCGCCGTAGGCGATCGGTTCCGGCGTCTGGTGAATCGGATAGTCGTCGCCCCTGGTGAGCGCCATCAGCTATGTCCTCCCTGGACCTGGGGCGCCTCTGACGGGCGCTGTGCCTTATCAGCGTTCAGGTTACGCGCCCGGAAGGCGTTGTCCACCGTGACGGAGGGTCAAGCATGAGCGATGCGGAAAGACGTGATCTGGCCCTGGCCGCGGCGGCCGGTTTCCTCGCCGTGGCCGTCGGCGCCTTCGCCGCGCACGGCGCCCATGGCAAGGCGGCCGACTGGCTGCACACCGCCGGCCTCTATGCCGGGCTGCACGCCCTGGCGGTGATCGGCTGCCTGGCCCTGGCGGCGAGAGGGCTTGCAGGACTGGGCGCGGCCCGGGCCGCCTTCCTGGTCGGAATACTGGTCTTCTCGGGTTCGCTCGTTGCCATGGCCTTCGGCGCCCCGCGCTGGTTCGGCGCCATCACCCCGATCGGCGGCCTGGCCTTCCTCGCGGGCTGGGGTCTGCTGGCCGTCAGCGCGCTTCGGAAACCTTCGGCGCCCTGAGCGCCAGCAGGCGAAGCGCCAGCCCCGACCCGACCAGGCAGGCCAGCATGACCGCCGCCATCGGTACCGGCGTTCCGTTGTACAGCATGCCGCCGATCCAGGACCCCAGCGCGCCCGCCCCGAACGACAGCCCGCCGCTCAACGCCGAGATCGAGCCCGCCCGCAGCGGGTCGCAGTTCAGCGCGCCCGCCGTGGTGTTTCCCTGCATCAGGGCATAGGTCGACAGGGTCACGAACAGCAGCGGTAGCACCGTCCACGGCCCGCCGATCCCCGTCGCCGCCGCCACGACGAGCAGCCCGCCGAAGACGATGGCCAGGGCGCTGGCCCGCAGCAGGATGGCGTCCGGCTGATGCCGTCGCAGCAGCCAGCGATTGACCTGATTGGCGCCGATCACGCCGAAGGCGTTCAGCCCGAACAGCACGCTGTAGAGCGTCGGCTCCACGCCGTAGATGCCCATGATCAGGCCGGGCGAGGCCGAGATGTAGGTGAACAGGACCGCCCCGTTCAGCGCGCCCGCCAGCAGATAGCCCACCAGCCGGGGCTGCCGCAGCAGGGCGCCGTAGGCCTGGAAGGGGTTCTCCGACCGCGCCTGGGCCGCCGTGGCCTCCGACCGCGATTCCTTCAGCCGGAACCAGACCGCCGCCGCCACCGCGACGCCGAACGCCGCCAGGCACCAGAAGATCGCCCGCCAGTCGGCGACCTGCAGCACCAGGCTGCCGGCGAACGGCGCCAGGATCGGCGCTAGGCCCATGACCAGCAGCAGCAGCGACAGGATGCGGGCGGTGTCGGCATGGCCGAAGTTGTCCCGCACCACCGCACGGGCGATCACCCCGCCGCAGCAACCGCCCAGCGCCTGCAGGAACCGCGCGCCGATCAGCGCCTCGATCGAGGGCGTCAGGGCGCAGATCACCGAGGCGACCACATAGACCGCGCAACCGACCAGCACCGGTCCTCGCCGCCCGAAGCGGTCCGACGCCGGGCCGTAGAAGAACTGGCCGATGGCCATGCCCGCCAGGAAGGTCGCCAGCGTCAGCTCGACCTGCGCGTGGCCGACCCCCAGGTCCTCGCCGATCGCCACCTGGGCCGGCAGGTACATGTCGATGGACATTGGCGCGAAGGCCGTCATCGCCGCCAGCAGGGTGACGAGGCCCCAGGGCGTTGGCGCCGGGGGCGGCGGCGGAGTGTCGGAAATCTGGGTCAAGACAGGGGCTAACTAGTCCCGCCGTCCACGTCGCGAAAGGCCCCTGCTACGCGCCAGCCCGCGCGCCGTTGTTCCGCGCGGAAAACTCGTCTTTCTTATCAACGTGTTGCGAGCGACTTCTCACAGGTCGTCAAATCGCGGAGCCGGGCGGGGCGCGGTTCCCCACGCGCACCCCCACCAATCCCCCGCTCGCGGCCCCATGTGGCCTACGTTGTACAACGCCTTGGGCCCACTGCTGTATCAGGATGTGGCCCGTGATTGCGGGGGTTTGTATCCGATGTAACAGCTTTTCGCCCCACATCGCGCGCGGCTGTAGCGGCCCCACCCCGCCGGGGGCTCAATCCTGTCGATTCTCGACAAGGATGCGGCTGAGCCGGACCTTCTCCGGCTTCGTCAGCTCGACGTCCTCGATCACCCAGCGATCGTTCTCCACCACCAGGTGGACGATCCGCTCCCGAACCTCGCCGTAGTTGCGGAACGACACCCGGTAGCTGGCCGCCGCCTCGGTGCGGCGAAGCTGCACGATCTTGAGCTGGCTCACGTCCGGCAGGTCCTGCCCGCCGAACACCCAGTCGAAATCGAGGTAGTTCATGTCCCGCTGGGCGTCGACGTCCAGCAGCGCCTGCAGGCTGGCGCTGTAGATGCCCCGGTCCTGCTCGGCCGTCTCGCCCGCGAAATCCGCATCGGTGATCGGCCGGAACACCGCCTGGACGAAGGCCAGCGGGTCGCCCGGTCCCTGGGCCAGGGCAGGCCCCGACAGGGTCAATACGGCCAGCAGGGCCAGCAGCAGGCGGGTCATCGTCAGTCTCCGGTCAGGAGACCTGCCTTATCCGCGCCGCAGCCGCCCCTCGCCCCCCGTTCGGGTGGGACGGCGCCTCAGACCTTCTGCAGCGGCGGCAGCCGCCAGGTCCCGTTCAACAGCGGCTCGTCCGGCAGATAGGCCCGCCAGGACACCGTGAACGGCCCCGTCGCCGGCGCCGGCAGCCAGTTGCTGGTCCGCTCGCCGCCCGGATCGCTGCGCCCGACCCAGATGTCCACGCCGCCGTCGGCCCGCCGCTTCAGCCCCTTGGTCCGGTCGCCGATCGCGTACCGGTTCAGGGGATTGGCGGTGAAGAAGAACTGCCCATCCGGCGTCGCCTCGTACATCGACAGCGACCAGAACCCTTTGACCGGAACCTGCGCCGGCAGGCTCAGACGATAGAGCCCGTCGCCGGTCAGCAGCCCGTCCTTCTCGCCCTGGATGCGCAGGTAGGTCGCCTCTGCCCGGGGCAGCGCCGCCAGCCCGCCCAGGGCGATGGCCGCCCGGTAGACATAGTCCTGCCCGAAGTCGCCCAGGCTCGCGCGCGGGTAGGTCCAGCCATCCACCGAGGGCTCCCGGCCCCATCCGCCCCGCACCAGCTTGCGGGCCGCTTCCACCCCCGCCAGCGTCGCCGCCGAGTCGGCGCCCCCGCCATCGATCCCCAGCAGCCCGCTGGCCCGCCGGATCAGCTTCAGGTCGGTATAGGGCGGCCAGTTCAGGCTCATCAGTTCGCTGACTGAGTCGAAGTAGGCCTTCGGGTCGGCGTCCCGGGTGGCGTATACTGGGGGCGCTTCGGAAATCTCCGGGCCGCTCAGCTTGAAGCCCTTGAGCAGCGCCTGCACGGTCGGAACTTCATCTGGCCCATCGACCAGCACCCGCGCCAGGACCCAGGCCGTGGGCGTGGCGATGCGAATGGGATTGTCGCCGACCATCTCCTGCCGCGGGCCGATCAGGGTGAACACCCCGCCCTCGCCGCCCACCGTGCGCGTGCCCAGCACGATGTTGTTGTTGGTGAACATGTCCATGACCGCCACCGACCAGTAGCGCTCGCCCAGCGCCGGGATGGTCAGGGTCACGGGGCCCTTGCTGAGGTCCAGCCAGGCGGACAGGTACAGGGTGTCGTTGTTGGGCGTGGTGACGTTGCGGTTCTCGTGGGTGGCCAGCGCCCGTCCGCCGTTGAACCGGTTGATCCTCGCCCCGCCCTTCAGGTGCCGCGCCCGCGTGGTCGCCATCTCGATCAGCGGCAGGCCGTAGATCCAGGCGTCGCGGGCGATGGCCTCGGGGCTGTCGGCCGTGTCACGGCCAAGAGCCAGGCCAGGAACGCCCAGGCCGAACAGGGCCAGGCCGGCTCCGCCGGCGGTCCAGAGAAGCTGGCGACGATTCATCTTTGTCCTCCCGATGTCTCGCCCGGATGATACCGCGCGGTTACATCATGCCAAGAGGCGCCTTGTCATTTATTGACATCCTTGCGCGCCAGCTTCTCCAGCACCTTGCCGCGCCCCCGAGACAGGGCGGTGATCACGCCCCTCAGCGTGCGCACCTCCTGGTCGGTGAAGGCGGCCCGGCCCAGCGCCACCCGCAGGTTCATGACCATCGACGGCTTCTTCTCCGGCGGGTGGAAGAAGCCCGCCGCCTGGAGCTCGTCCTCCAGATGACCATAGAGGCCGAGCAGCGCCTCCTGGCTCGCCGGCTCGCCGACATTGGCGAAGAAGGCCTCGCGCGCCGTGTCGTCCACCGTCAGCCGCCACTCATAGGCGGTCAGCGCCACCGCCTGCGCCAGGTTCAGCGACCTGAACTTCGGGTCGATCGGGATGGTCACCACCCCCTGGCAGCGGGCGATGTCCTGGGTCTCCAGGCCGGCCCGCTCGCCGCCGAACAGCAGGCCGACGCCTTGCCCCGCCGCCACCCGCGCCGCCAGTTCGGCAGCCCCTTCGCGCGGGGTGAGGATGGGCAGTTGCAACTCCCGCGGCCGGGCCGTCGTCGCCAGCACGTACAGCAGGTCGGCGGTGGCCGCCTCGACCGTCTCGAACACCCTGGCCCCGTCCAGCGGCCAGTTGGCGCCCGATGCGCTCGCCCAGGCGCGGTCCTGCGGCCAGCCGTCCCGGGGCCGGACGAGACGCAGGTCCGAAAGGCCGAAATTGGCCATGACGCGGGCGACCGAGCCGATGTTCTCGGCCAGCTGGGGTTCGTTCAGGATGACGACGGGGGGAGCGGACATCCCCCCGTCGTACGGCCTGCGCGTCGATTGGCAAGCGCCAGCTTAGGCGCCGGCCTGGCGCACCACCTCCTCGGCCCTGCGGCCCGTCAGCTCGACCCGGTGGTCGAACGCCGCCTCGAAGTCGCCCAGCCCCTGGGTCATCGAGCGCAGGTCGATGATGAAGTCCTGGCGCTCGGCGTGCGGCATGCAGACCTCGATGCGGTCCCAGCCAGGCCAGCCGTCGCGGGCGTCGTAACCCAGGATCTGCCCCCGCTTGTGCGACAGGCTGGAGGTGATCCGCGCCGTGGCGGTGTTGGGCGCGTGGATCACCAGCTTCTCGATCGGCTCCAGCAGGATCGGCGAGGCCGCCGCAAGCCCCTCGCTCATGCCGATGCGCCCGGCCGTGCGAAACGCCATCTCCGAGGAGTCGACCGGATGCCAGCTGCCGTCCACAAGCGTGACCGCCACATCGACCACCGGAAAGCCCAGCGGCCCCTTCTCCATCGCATCCCGCACCCCGGCCTCGACCGCCGGAATCCACTGCTTGGGCACGACCCCGCCGGTAATCCGGTCGTCGAACCGGAAGCCCTCGCCCCTGGCCAGGGGCCGGATCTCGAGCAGCACATCGCCGAACTGGCCGTGCCCGCCGGTCTGCTTCTTGTGCCGGCCCCGCTGGGTGACGGCCTTGCGGATGGTCTCCTTGTAGGGCGTCGTCGGCGTGTGGGCGGCGACTTCCACGCCATAGCGTCGCTTCAGCCGCTCCAGAGCGATGCGCAGGTGGCCCTCGCCCTGCCCGCACAGCCGCATCTCGTGCAGGTCCGGATCGTGGACCAGCGCCAGGCCCAGGTCCTCCTCCAGCAGCTTGGCCAACGCGCCCGACAGCCGGACATCGTCCTTGCGGTCCCGGGTCTCGATCGCGACCTCGTAGACCGGGGGATGGACGCTGGCGGCAACCGCCGCCCTCGCCGGCGCCTTTCCGACGGCCAGCAGGTCGCCGGCCTTGGCCGCCTCGATCTTGCCAAGCGCGACCACGTCGCCCATCCGGGCGAGACCAGTCTTCCGGGTCGCCTGACCCATGACATGGAACAGGCCGCTGACGCGGCCCTTCTCGCCGTCCGGCATCGCCAGTTCGGCGCCGTCGGCAAGGTCTGCGCCCAGCACCCGGGCGAACGTCAGCTTGCCCGCCTGCCCCGCGTGGCTGGTCTTGAGGACAAAGGCGGCCGGCCCGGCCGCGCCCAGCCTCGCGGCGGCCGCATCGGGTTCCGGCGCATCGTGGCGCAGGGCCTTGAGCAGCCGGCGGACCCCGGCGCCCTGCTGGGCCGCGCCGAAGAACACCGGCGCGATCTGGCCAGCGCGCGTCTCGGCGATGATGTCGGCGAACACGGTCGACAGATCCGGCGTCTCGTCGGACAGGAGCTGCTCCATCAGCCCGTCGTCGAAGTCGGCCATCTGCTCCAGCATGTGGAACCGGGCGTCCGCCTCGGCGGCGGCCAGGTCCGCCGGAATATCCACCCGCTCCGAAGGCTTTCCGGGCCGGTAGACGAAGGCCCGCTCCAGCGCCAGGTCGATGTAGCCGGCCACCCGCTCGTCCTCCCAGACGGGCAGCTGGCGGGCCACCACCGGCGCGGCGCTGAACGGTTGCAGGGCGCTGAGCAGCTCGCCCACCGCGCCCCGCGCCTGGTCGATGCGATTGACGAAGATCGCGCGCGGCAGGCCGAGGTCCTCGATAGCCTTCAGCCAGGGATGCGCCAGGATGGCCTTGTCCGGATCCGGGTCCAGCACCAGCAGGGCCATGTCGGCCGCCGCCAGGGCGTTGTCCGCCTCGGCCCGGAACTCTACCGATCCCGGACAATCGATCAGGGCATAGCGGTCATCCATCCAGTCGAAGCTGGCGATGTTCAGTTCCACCGACTGGCCGGCCGCCTTCGCCTCTGGCGAGCCGTCACCCACCGCTCCGGGCTGGCCGACCGCGGCCTGCCGGTCCGTCGCGCCCGCCGCATGCAGCAGCGCCTCGAAAAGGGTCGTCTTTCCCGCGCCGTTCGGCCCCACCAGCACGATGGTCCGAACAGCGCCCGCCTTTCTAGCCATGGGCAACCTCTCACCTTTCGGCGGCGAGGCCGCAGCGGCGCCCGCCGCTCGGTTTCAGGATCAGGGGAGGACGTGATCCGTCCTCCACGCGTCCACTGCACAGAGTGTGCGCCGCACAAGCAAGGCTGATGACGCGGGGTCACGCTTCCGCGCCGCCCCGGCCTGAGCAATAGTTCGTGAAAACAGGCGCGGCCCAGCCCGCGCCGGGCGAGGGAATGCATCGTGACCGAGGGTCTGGACGCCATCATCATCGGGGCGGGCTTCGGCGGCCTCTGCGCCGCCATCAAGCTCAAGGAAGCCGGCTACAACCGCTTGATCGTGCTGGAAAAAGCCGATCGCATCGGTGGCACCTGGCGCGACAACACCTACCCCGGCGCGGCCTGCGACGTGCCCTCGCGCCTCTACTCGTTTTCCTTCGCCCTGAACCCCGACTGGAGCCGCGCCTTCTCGGGCCAGGCGGAAATTCGCCAGTACATGGAAGACTGCGCCGAACGCTTTGGCGTCAAACAGTTTTTCCGCTTCGGCGCCGAGGTCGAGCGCGCCGACTGGGACGAGACGGCGGCGGTCTGGCGGGTCACCCTGACCGGCGGCGAAACCCTGTCCGCCCCGGTGCTGGTCTCGGGCCTGGGCCAGCTCAATCGCCCCAGCTTCGCCGGCATCCCCGGTCGCGAGGCCTTCCGGGGCCCGAGCTGGCATTCGGCCCGCTGGAACCACGACGTCGACCTCGCCGGAAAGACCGTCGGCTGCATCGGCGCCGGCGCCAGCGCCATCCAGTACATCCCGGAGATCGCCAAGACGGCCGGAAAGGTCGTCGTCTTCCAGCGCACGCCCAACTACATCGTGCCCCGGCTGGACAAGCCCACCACCCCGGGCGCCCGCAACCTCTACCGCGCCCTGCCCTGGCTGGACCGTGCTCAGCGCTGGCTGATCTGGCAGCTGATGGACTGGCGCTTCAAGGCGTTCAAACAGGGCACCAAGTCTGCGGAAAAATTCAGGAAACTCGCCCTGAAGTACCTCGAGGACACCGTCTCCGACCCGGCCCTGCGCGCCAAGCTCACCCCTGACTACCCGATCGGCTGCAAACGCGTGCTGATCTCGGACGACTACTATCAGGCCATCGTCCGGCCCAACGTGGAACTGGTCACCGAGGACGTCCAGGCCGTCACCGAAACCGGCGTCCGCACGGGCGACGGCGCCGAACACGCCTGCGATGTCCTCATCTTCGGGACAGGCTTCGCCACCACCGGCTTCCTCGCCCCGCTCGCCATCACCGGCGAGAATGGCCAAACCCTGGACGATGCCTGGAAGGAGGGAGCAGAGGCCTACTACGGCGTCACCGTCGCCGGTTTCCCCAATCTTTTCATGCTCTACGGGCCGAATACCAACCTTGGTCACAACTCGATCATCGTCATGATCGAGGCCCAGGTCGGCTACATGGTCAAGGCCCTGGAGGCGATGCGCGAGCGCCGCGCCAGGGCGCTCAGGCTCAAGGCCGAGGCCCAGGCCCGCTTCAACAGCCAGCTTCAGCGCGATCTGTCCGACAGCGCCTGGGCCGGCGCCTGCTCCAGTTGGTACAAGACCGCTTCAGGCAAGATCACCAACAACTGGAGCCACGACACCGCCACCTACCGGCGCGTCATGCGGCAGCCGGTTCTGGATGACTATGTAATCGCTTGATTCAGCTGGCGTATCCGTGGGCGCGGTCACAGGCGGCCACTTCCGTCGCCACCTGCTGGTCGCTGATCCTGCCCTGCGACCAGTCCTTGGTGTAGGTCTGGCCGCCGGTGGCGACGTCGGCGGGCAGAGCGCCCCCGGCCGGCATCAGCCGGGCCTTCACCAGCACCTCGACCGCCCTCGCCCCGTAGGCCTTGCTGCGCTGGACCGAGGCGGGATTGTTGAAGTCATAGCTGAACATCGTCTCCAGCGAGCGGTAGCGGATCGCACAGGAGCGGGCGTCGACGGGCGCGGGTTCGGCGGCGAGGCCAAGCATCATGGCGAGAACGATCATCGGGGTCTCCTTTCGGCGACTCCTGCCCGATCCCTCGCCTGCTCGCCTGCCCCTTTTTGGGGGCTCCGCACCCTCGCCGCGCGAAAGGAAACCGGTATCATGCCGGTATGCCAAGCCAGACGACCACGCGCCGCACCGCCATCACCGCCGGCCTCGCGCTGGCGATCGCGCCAGGCCTCGCCAGGGCCGACGCGCCGGTCCTGACCACGGCCGGCCCTGTCCGGGGTCTTCTTGAGGAGGGCCTGCATGTCTTCAGGGGCTTGCGCTACGGCGCCAGGCCCGCTCGCTTCGAGCCGCCCAGGCCCCCGCCTCGCTGGCGGGACCCGGCGCCGGCCGCAGCGTTCGGCCCCGCCAGCCCCCAGCGCGGCCGCGAGCCAAACCAGGACGAGGACTGTCTGTTCTTGAACGTCTGGACCCCCGGCCTCGATGCCGGACGCCGGCCGGTGATGGTCTACATCCACGGCGGCGCCTACGCGACCGGCTCGGGCTCTGATCCGCTGTATGACGGCGCGGCCCTGGCCCGGCGCGGCGATGTGGTCGTGGTGACCCTGAATCATCGCCTGGGCCCGCTCGGCTATCTCTACCTGGGGCGGCTGGGACCGGATGCGCCGGACGCCGGCAACGCAGGCATGCTCGACCTGGTCCTGGCATTGCGGTGGGTGCAGGCCAACATCGCGGGGTTCGGCGGCGATCCCCGCAAGGTCATACTGTTCGGCCAGTCCGGCGGCGGCGCCAAGATCGCCACCCTGATGGCCATGCCGGTAGCGAAGGGTCTGTTCCATCGCGCCGCCACCATGAGCGGCCAGCAGCTCACGGTCTCTGGGCCCGGCAACGCCCATCGCCGCACGCTGGCGCTCCTGCAGGCCCTCAAGCTGTCACCGGCGGAGGCGGGACAACTCCGGACCCTGCCCTGGCAGGCCATCGTCGAGGCGGCCGGCGCGACGGATCCGGTCATCGGCCAGGGCGCGCTCTACTTCGGCCCGGTGCTCGATGAGCGCAGCCTGACGCGCCACCCCTTCTATCCCGACGCGCCGGCGCAGTCGGCGGGCATACCCATGCTGATTGGCGGGACAAAGGACGAGACCCGCAACCTGATCGGCGGCCGCGATCCCGGCGCCTTCAACCTGACCTGGGAGGACCTGCCCGACCGGCTGGCGCGGGAGATGCGCGTCGACATCGACCCAAAGCTGGTGATCAATACCTATCGCGGCCTCTACCCGGACCGGACGCCCAGCGACATCTTCTTCGCCGCCACCACGGCCTCGCGCTCTTGGAGGGCGGGGATCGTCGAGGCCGAACTCCGCGCCGCCCAGGGCTCGCCCGCCCATGTCTATCAGCTGGACTGGCAGGCCCCGGCTGACGGCGGCAAATGGGGAGCGCCTCACATGCTCGATATTCCGCTGGTCTTCGGCTCCCTGGCCGCCCCCGGCTCGCTCACCGGAACCGGAGCAGAGGCGCGACGCGTCAGCGAGGCAATGATGGACGCCTTCATCGCCTTCGCGCGCAACGGCCATCCCGGCCATGCCGGCCTCCCGGCCTGGCCGCCCTACAGCCTGCGGGACCGGGAGACGATGATCGTCGACGCACAGTGCCGGGTGGAGAACGATCCGCGCGGCGCCGAGCGCCGGCTGTTCGAGAAGGTCCCCTTCATCCAGCAAGGCACATGAGCGCCGCTAGCTGACCAGCCCGGCGATCCAGTTGATGTTGTTGGCCAGCACGCCAAAGAAGGCCAGCAGCGCCGCGACGATCGCGTTCCACAGCAGGACCAGGATGGCCACGGCGGCCAGGCCGGATACCCACCCGACCAGGCAGGCGAGCCCGTCCCGCTCTGCCAGACCCAGCGCGAAGGCGGCGATGGCGAAGCTGGGCGCCATGTTGCCGGCCGGGATCGGCAGGAAGACAATGATGGCCAGGATGACGCAGAACAGCCCGGTCAGCCGGTCGATAACCGGCCCATAGAGAAAGGTCAGCCGCCGCCGCAGCCTGCGTTCCAGCCACGCCAGGTATGGCGTCAGCTTGCCCATCAGGGCCACGTAATCATTCCGGCTCATGCGCCGGTTGGCGATCGTGCCGGGTAGCCAGAGCGTCCTGCGCCCGATCATCCACTGCACGGTGATGAACAGCAGCGGCGCGCCCAGGATGGCCGACACGCCGGGCGGCATCGGCAGGGCCAGCGGGGCTGCGAAGACGAACATCAGGGCGCCGAAGGCGCGATCTCCGAACGCCTCGGTCACGTCGCGCACGGTCACCTTGTCACGCTCGGCGGCGGCGATGCCGGCGAGGATCTCGGAGACGCGAGGCGGGTGGTGGGACTGAGTCATCGGTGCTTGCGGCTACCTATATAGGCAAGTGGCGTTCACGCGCCCGTGAAGAAATGGAAATCTTGTCGAATGTGCGATCACCGGCTGTGCAGCGCCTCCCCCGAAAGCGGGGCGACTCGCGCATCCGTTGACATCGCCCCATATGGCGACGCACCTTCCCGCGCCCGGGCAAGGGCCCCTGCGCCCTCTCCTCCTCCAAAGAGCCAAGCCACACCTTTATGAACGTCGTCATCGTCGAGAGCCCGGCCAAGGCCAAGACCATCAACAAGTATCTCGGTCCCGGGTTCACGGTCCTGGCGTCGTACGGCCACGTCCGCGACCTCCCGTCCAAGGACGGCTCGGTCCTCCCCGACGATGATTTCGCCATGACCTGGGAGGTCGACGGCAAGTCGTCCAAGCGCCTGTCGGACATCGCCGAGGCGGTGAAGGGGGCCGATCGCCTGATCCTCGCCACCGACCCCGACCGTGAGGGCGAGGCGATCAGCTGGCACGTTCTGGAGGTGCTGCAGAAGAAGCGCGCCCTGAAGGACAAGCAGGTCCAGCGCGTCACCTTCAACGCCATCACCAAGTCGGCCGTGACCGACGCCATGGCCAATCCGCGCGACCTCGACATGGAGCTGGTCGAGGCCTACCTGGCCCGCCGCGCGCTGGACTATCTGGTCGGCTTCACCCTTTCGCCGGTGCTGTGGCGCAAGCTGCCGGGCTCGCGCTCGGCCGGCCGCGTCCAGTCGGTCGCCCTGCGGCTGATCGTCGACCGCGAGATCGAGATCGAGCGCTTCCGGACCCAGGAATACTGGACCGTCGACGCCGATGTCAGCGCCGGCGCCGAGCCCTTCACCGCACGGCTGGTCAAGCACGCGGGCAAGAAGCTGACCAAGTTCGACCTGGGCGACGAGGCCGCGGCCACCGCCGCCCGCGACGCGGTCCGGGCCGCCAGCTTCACGGTCCATTCGGTCGAGAAGAAGCCCGCCCGCCGTTCGCCGCCGCCGCCCTTCACCACCTCGACCCTCCAGCAGGAAGCGGCCCGCAAGCTCGGCTTCAACGCCCAGCGCACCATGCAGGCCGCCCAGAAGCTGTACGAAGGCATCGACATCGGCGGCGAGACCGTCGGCCTCATCACCTATATGCGGACCGACGGCGTCCAGGCCGCGCCCGAGGCGCTGGACGAGGCGCGCAGCGTCATCGCCGGCCTCTACGGCCGCGACTACGTCCCCGAGAGCGCCCGCATCTACAAGACCAAGGCCAAGAACGCCCAGGAGGCGCACGAGGCCATCCGCCCGACCTCGCTCAACCGCAACCCGGGCAAGCTGCGGCTCGATGGCGATCTTGGCCGCCTCTACGAGCTGATCTGGAAGCGGATGATCGCCTCGCAGATGGAGGCCGCGCGCATCGAGCGCACGACCATCGAGCTGGAAAGCGCCGATGGCGCCACCGGCCTGCGCGCCACCGGCCAGGTCGTACAGTTCCCCGGCTATCTCGCGGTCTACGAAGAGGGCCGCGACGACGCCGACGACGAGGACGGCGCCCGTCTGCCGGCGGTCAACGAGGGGGCGACGGCCAAGGTCCATGCGGCCAAGGCCGACCAGCACTTCACCGAACCGCCGCCGCGCTATTCCGAGGCCAGCCTGGTCAAGAAGATGGAGGAGCTCGGCATCGGCCGGCCCTCGACCTATGCCTCGATCCTCACCGTGCTGCGCGACCGCGCCTATGTGCGGATGGAGAAGAACCGCTTCATCCCCGAGGACAAGGGCCGCCTGGTCACCGCCTTCCTCGAACAGTTCTTCGCCCGCTATGTCGAGTACGACTTCACCGCCGCCCTGGAGGAGAAGCTCGACCTGGTCAGCGACGGCCAGCTCGACTGGAAGGTCCTGCTCCGCGACTTCTGGCGCGATTTCCACGCCGCCGTGGGCGAGATCGGCGACCTGCGAGTCAGCCAGGTTCTCGACGCCCTCAACGACGCACTGGGTCCGCACATCTTCCCGGCCAAGGAGGACGGCTCGGATCCCCGCGCCTGCCCGACCTGCGGGACCGGCCGCCTCTCGCTCAAGACCGGCAAGTTCGGGGCCTTCATCGGCTGCTCCAACTATCCCGAGTGCCGCTACACCCGTCCGATCGCCCAGCCGGACGGCGACAGCGACGCCGCCGAGAGCGGTGATCGCGAGCTGGGACTCAATCCGAAGACCATGCAGAAGGTCTGGCTGAAGACCGGCCGCTTTGGTCCCTATGTCGAGGAAGAGGGCGAAAAGCCCAAGCGCGCCAGCCTGCCCAAGGGCTGGCCCCCGGCGGCGATGGATATCGACAAGGCCCTGCGCCTTCTGGAACTGCCGCGCGAGGTGGGCCTGCATCCGGAGGACGGCAAGCCGATCGTCGCCGGCATCGGGCGCTATGGCCCGTTCGTGCTGCACGAGGGCACCTACGCCAATCTCGAGAACGCCGACGAGGTCTTCGAGGTCGGGCTGAACCGCGCCGTGACCGTGCTCGCCGAGAAGCGGGCCGGCGGCGGGCGCGGCGCGCGCGGCTCGGCGGCGGCGCTCAAGGAGCTCGGCGCCCACCCCGAGGACGGCCAGCCGGTCCGGGTGATGAACGGCCGCTTCGGCCCCTACATCAAGCACGGCTCGACCAATGCCAACGTGCCGCGCGGAAAGGACCCCCAGGAGGTCACGCTCGAGGAAGCGGTCGCCCTGATCGCCGAACGCGCGGCCAAGGGCGGCGGGGCCAAGAAGAAGCCGACCAAAAAGGCGGCGACGGCCAAGCCCAAGGCCGAAAAGGCGCCGGCAAAGAAGCCCGCGGCGAAGAAGGCGCCCGCCCGCAAGAAGGCGGCCGAATAGTCTACCCCAAATGGGGATCGACAGCCCTGCGTCCCCCGTGACAGGCTCGCGCCATTGTCATGGGGGTTTGCATGCGTTCCTTGCTTCTCGCCGCCAGCGCCATCGCGCTTGTCTCCGCCCTGCCGGCTTCGGCCCAGGACAAGCGGGTATCGGTCACCATCTACAATTCCGGCACCAGCCTGGTTGAGGACATCCGCACCGAGACCCTGCCCGCAGGCCGCCAGAAGCTGGAATTCAGGGATGTTTCCTCGAACATCCGGCCCGAGACCGTGACCCTGTCGGCGCCCGACATCGCCATCGTCGAGCAGAACTTCGATTTCGACCTCCTCAGCCCCGATACGCTGATGGAAAAGGCCGTCGGCGAGACCGTGCGGATCGTCCGCACCAACCCCGGCAACGGAACCCAGACCACCGAATCGGCCAAGGTGCTGGCCGTCAACGACGGCGTGGTCCTGCAGATCGGCGAGCGCATCGAGGTTCTGCGCGCCGACGGCGTGCCGACCCGGGTGATCTTCGACAAGGTGCCGCCCAACCTGCGCGCCCGGCCGACCCTGTCGGTCACGGTGGATTCCACCCGCGCCGGACCGCGCCAGACCCGGCTGACCTATCTGACCAGCGGGCTGGGCTGGGAGGCCGACTATGTCGCCCTCTTCGACGAGAAGAACGGCCGCATGGACACCCAGGGCTGGATCACCCTGACCAACACCTCCGGCGCCGCCTTCGAGAACGCGGAGGTCCAGCTTGTCGCCGGCAACACAGGCCGTGGCAACATCAGCTACAGCCCGCCGGCCGTGACCTCGGCCGGAACGACCACCGGCTCGGCCGCGCCGCTGTCGGACTACTATGTCTATCCGCTCAAGGAGCGGACGACGATCGCCGACAACCAGACCAAGCAGGTCAGCTTCCTAGACGTACAGGGCGCGCCGGCCAAAAAGATCTATCGCATCGATCTCGGCGGCTTCCAGAGCCGCGAACAGCCCATGGCCGCCTCGGTCCGGCTTGAATTCGCGGCCGGCGGCGGCGGCGCGCCGATGCCGGCGGGCACGGTTCGCTTCTACGTGCGCGACGCCCGGGGCGACCCGAAGTTCATCGGCGAGAACAATATCGGCCACACCCCCGCCGGCTCGCAGTTGTCGATCCAGACGGGCCAGGCGTTCGACGTGACGCTGCAGCCGACCATCGTCTCCCAGGACAAGCGGTCCAACACCAAGACGCGCTATTCGATGAGCTACCTGGTCCGCAACGCGCGCCCCGAACCGGTCGTCGTCACCATCCGCCAGGGCGGTCTCGGGCGCGACGGCAAGCTGATCGAAGAGAGCATCAAGAGCCGGTCGCTGAACGCCGACACCCTGTCCTGGGACGTCGCCGTCCCTGCCAACGGCGAGACCACCCTGACCTTCACGGTCGACAGCGGCTACTGATCCGATGCGCGCGCGTACGGCCCTGTCAGGCCTGCTGGCGCTGGCCCTTCTGGGCGTGGGGCTGCAGGCCTCCGCCCAGGACAAGCCCCCGGTCATCACCTCTGCCTCGGCGCAGGAACGGTCGCTGACGATCTACCAGGACCCCGGCGCGTCGGACTACTACGACGGCCGCTCCGGGTTGGCGCTGGTCACCGAATGGCGGCTGATCGACCTTCCCGCCGGCGAGAGCCGCATCCGCTTTCGCGACGTCGCCGAGGGCCTGGTGCCGACCACAGCCGCCATCGACGGCCTGCCGGCGGAGTTGCTCGAGCGAAACCAGGACTATGACCTGCTGAGCCCCGGCTCCCTGATCGCCGCCTCGCTGGGCATGCCGGTCACAAGGGTCCGCACCAATCCAAGGACTGGCGCGGTCACCGAGGAACGAGCCATCCTCCGGTCCGGCCCGCGCGGCGTCATGCTTGAGATCGACGGCCGGTTCGAGGCCCTGAACTGCAGCGGCGAGCCGGAGCGGCTGGTGTTCGACCGCGCGCCCGACCATCTGGCCGACAAGCCCACCCTGTCGATGCTGGTCCGCGCGCCAAAGGCAGGCCAGTACCGCGTGCGCCTGACCTACCTGACGGTCGGGGTCAGTTGGCGCGCCAACTATGTCGCCAGGGTCAATGCGGACGGGCGCACCTACGATCTCACCGGCTGGATCACCCTGACCAACACCAGCGGCACTACCTTCGCCGAGGCCCCGACGGCCGTCGTTGCGGGCGAACTGGAGCGTTCCTACGAGACGCGGGCGACCGTCGCCTCGGTAAAGACCGCCAGCAATCGCTGCTGGCCGTTCCCGACCGGCGACTATGAAGGCGGTGGTCCGCCGCCTCCGCCACCACCACCCCCGCCTGCGCCGATGGCGCCGCCACCGCCCGTCATGGCGACCCAGGACGTCCCGGTCACCGTCACCGGCAGCCGCATCCCCGAACAGACGGAGCTTGGCGACTACAAGCTCTACACTCTGCCCTGGCCGACGGCGGTGGCCGCACGGCAGGAGAAGCAGGTGCTGATGCTGGCCCAGACCGGCGTTCCCTACGACCGCGTCTACCGCTGGCGCACCTGGGCCGGCGCGCAGTGGGAAGCGGACACGGTCGAGAACCCCGACATCATGCTTCGCGCCCAGAACCGGAAGGACCAGGGCCTGGGCCTGCCCCTGCCGGGCGGCGAGGTGATGGTCATGGAGCCCGGCCCATCCTCGGCCTGGCTCATCGCCGGCGAGACATCCTTCAATAACAACGCCATCGGCGCGCCGCTGGACATCGAACTGGATGGCACGGGAGGCGTCGAGGTTCGTCCTCGCCTGGTGACCAACAAGGCGCGCGGCAAACGCCGCACCGACCTTGGCTACGCCGTGGATATCCGCAACCTCACCGGCGCGCCGGCAAAGGTCGAGGTCTTCGTCACGGATAGCGGCGCGGTGCGGTTCCGCCGCTCCAGCGTCCGTCCGGTGACCCTGCCCGGTGGCCGGGCCATGCAGGTGACGTTGGCCCCGGGGGAGTCCCGCACCGTGACCTATGACCTGACGGTCGAGCGCTGAGGCTTACCCTCGGGCCTCTCGCGCGTTATGCCAGCACATGGCCAAGCCGCGCGCGCCCCGCCCTCCCCGCACCGTCAACCGTCAGCCGCAGGGGCTGCCGGATCGCGAGACACTCCTCGCCTTCCTCCGCGACGCCGGCGAGAGCGGCAAGGCCGACATCGCGCGGCACTTCGGCCTCAAGGGCGCCGACCGCCGCGCGCTGAGAGAGATGCTGCGCGACCTCGAAGCATCCGGCGCGCTCAGCAAGCGCGGGCGTCGCGGCTTCGCCGAACCGGGGTCGGTACCGCCGGTCGGCGTGGCAGAAGTTGTCGAGCGGGACGCCGACGGCGACCTGTTCGTGCGTCTATCCAAGGCGGGCGACGATGCGCCGCTCGCACGCCTCGCACCCGACCGCCGCGAGGCCGCTGCCGGCGCCCCGGGCATGGGCGACAAGGTTCTGGTCCGGTTCGAGCGACTGGAAACGGGCGAGTTGGAAGCGCGTCTCATCAAGAAGCTCGGCCAGAGCGCCCACCGGATTCTCGGCGTTGTCCGCAAGGTCCGGCGCGAGGTCCGGGTCGAGCCCGTCGATCGCAAGAGCAAGGACAACCTGATCCTGCACGGGCCCGAAGCGGCGGATCTGCGTGACGGCGACCTCGTCCTGGCCCAGCTTCAGCCCGGCGGCGGCGGACGCTACGGCCCCAAGCCGGGCAAGCTGATCGAGGTGGTCGGCAACGAGAGCGACCCCCGCGCCTTCTCCATCATCTCGGTCCACGAGAACGGCCTGCCGACCGGCTTCTCCGAGGCCGCCGTCGCCGAGGCCGAGGCCGCAGAGCCGCCCACCCTGTCGGGGCGCGAGGACCTGCGCGACCTGCCCCTGGTCACCATCGACCCTCCCGACGCCCGCGACCACGACGACGCCGTCTTCGCCCATCCCGACCCCGACGCCAGGAACCCCGGTGGCTGGATCGTCTGGGTCGCCATCGCCGATGTCGCCGCCTACGTCCGCTCGGGGACCGCGCTCGACCGCGAGGCGCGAGACAAGGGCAACTCCACCTACTTCCCCGACCGGGTCGAGCCCATGCTGCCCGAACACCTGTCGGCGGGCATGTGCTCCCTGCGCGAGGGTGAGAACCGCGCCTGCCTGGCGGTGCGGATGGTCTTTGGCCCCGACGGCCGCAAGCGCAGCCACCGGTTCGTTCGCGGCCTGATGCGCTCGGCCGCCAAGCTGGCCTATGAGGAGGCCCAGGCAGCCATCGACGGTCGTCCAGGCGACAAGGCCGGGCCCCTGCTCGAAGGCGTCCTGAAACCGCTCTGGTCGGCCTACCGTGTCATGCTCAAGGGGCGCGAGGCGCGCTCGCCGCTGGCGATCGAGAGCGAGGAGCGGCGGATCCGCATCCAGGACGGCGAGATCGTCGGCATCGAGAAGAGACAGAGCCTGGAAGCCCATCGTCTGATCGAGGAGATGATGATCCAGGCCAACGTCTGCGCCGCCGAAAGCCTGGAGGCCAAGCGCACCCCCCTGATCTACCGCGTGCACGACGCGCCTACGCTCGAGAAGCTGAAGTCGCTCGCCGACTTCCTGGAAACCCTGGCGATCCCCTGGACCAAGGGCGAGGCGGCGCGCACCGACCGTTTCAACCGGCTGCTGCGTGAAACGCGCGAGGGGCCGCACGCCGACATCGTCAACGAGGTGGTGCTGCGCACCCAGATGCAGGCCCACTACAGCCCCGACAACATCGGCCACTTCGGGCTGAACCTCGACCGCTACGCCCACTTCACCAGTCCGATTCGGCGCTATGCCGACCTCATCGTCCACCGCGGCCTGATCCGCGCCCTGGGCCTGGGCGACGATGGCCTCGACGACCGAGACATCGCCGGCCTGCGCGAAAGCGCCGAACACATCACCTTCACCGAGCGCCGCTCCATGGCCGCCGAACGCAGCGCCAATGACCGCTACGTCGCCGCCTTCCTGGCCGACCGGGTCGGCGCGACCTTCGCAGGCCGCATCACCGGCGTCACCCGCTTTGGCCTGTTCGTGCGGCTGGCGGATACAGGGGCTGACGGCCTCGTGCCGGTATCCACCCTGGGCGGCGAGTTCTTTGTCCACGACGAGAGCCTCCACGCCCTCGTCGGCGAGCGCAGCGGCGAGCGCTGGTTCCTGGGCATGCCCGTCGAGGTGCGCCTGCGCGAAGCCACGCCCATCAGCGGCGGTCTGCTGTTCGAGATGCTGAGCGAGCCGGCGCCGCCGGACAACTCCCTGCCGCGACCAAGGCTTGGCGTGCGCCGAAAGGGCGGGCAGGATCGCGGCGGCGGGCGGCCTGGCCCGCGCGGCAAGGGCGGTCCCGGCAAGGGCCCGCGGGGAAACAGAAAAGGCCGCTAGGGCCTGGATCGGGGGCAGTATGAAGAAGCGGGTCTGGGCGCCGCCATGGCGGCCCTGCTGTTCGCGCCGGCGGCGGCGAACGACTCGACAGCCGAACTGGCGACAGGCGGGCTGATCCTCAAGAAGACCGACAGCATCGAGATGCGGTCCGAGGACCTGTTCATCTCGACCGAGGAAGTCAGGGTCAGCTATCGTTTCCTCAACACCAGCGGCTCCGACGTGACCACGGTCGTCGCTTTCCCGATGCCGGATATCGGCGGTGAGGGCTTCTTCAACAGCGACGTCGGCATCCCCGACATGGCCGCGCCGGCCAACATCCTCGATTTCCGCACCACCGTGGACGGCAAGGCGGTCAAGGCCGAGGTCGAGCAGAAGGCGATGGTGGGAACCGTCGACCATTCCGCCTGGCTCAAGGCGCGCAAGATTCCCCTGGCGCCGCAACTGGACGCCACGACCAGAGCCCTCGACGGCCTGTCCGCCGCCGACAAGGCCGAGGCGAAGCGACTGGGCCTCGTCATCGTCGACGAATACGATGCCGGCAAGGGCTGGGAGAGCCATCTGGCCCCCGTCTGGGTGCTGAAGACCACCTTCTACTGGACCCAGACCTTCCCGGCCGGACGCGAGGTCCGCATCGATCATCGCTACAAGCCCTCGGTGGGCGGCAGCGTCGACACCATCGTCGGCACCGAGATGTGGGACAAGAACACCGAGGGTTGGGCCGCCGACATGAAGCGGCGCCATTGCATCGAGCCGAGCTTCGCCGCCGGTGTGGCCAAACGACGCGCCGGCGCCGCCTACTCCGGGTTCCAGGAGCAGCGCGTCTCCTACGTCCTCAAGACCGGGGCCAACTGGGCCAAGCCGATCGGAGAGTTCCGCCTGGTGATCGACAAGGGCGCGGCCGACAACCTGGTCAGCTTCTGCGCCTCGGGGGTGAAGAAGATCAGCCCGACGCAGTTCGAGGTCCGCAAGACCAACTTCACCCCGACCGACGACCTCCACATCCTCATCCTGGTTCCGCATCGGCCCGTCGCCGACTGACGCCACGTCACACTTCCGCCGGCCGTGGAGTGGCCTAGACTGCCCTCCATGGCCGGCCCCGTTCTCGATCCCAACTACGATCCCCGCTCCGATGGCGCGATGCGCGAAGCCGGTCAGGCTGTCCGACCGCGTCACGCGGCGACGCTGATCATCGTTCGGCGCGATGGGCCCAAGCCCCGGCTGCTGATGGGCCGGCGCGCCCAGGGGCATGCCTTCATGCCGTCCAAATGGGTCTTCCCGGGCGGGCGCATCGACCGGACCGATTTCACCGCCCCGGCCGCGAGCGACCTCGCCCCGGAAGAGGAAGCTCGTCTGCGCCTGACGGCCCGGCACGCCAGCCCCGTCCTGCCCCGCGCCCTGGCCATGGCGGCGGTGCGCGAAACCTTCGAGGAAACGGGGCTGCTGCTGGCCCGAGAAGCGACGCCGCGACCAGGCGCCGGCCCCTGGCGCGAGTTTCTCGAGGCTGGCGCTCTGGCCGACCTGTCGCCACTGCGGTTCGTCGCCCGCGCCATCACCCCGCCCTACCGGCCCAAGCGGTTTGACGCCCGGTTCTTCATGGCCGACGCCGAATCGCTGCTCAGCCTCGACCGCCGGCCCGACTGCGGTGAACTGGACGAGATCGCCTGGGTAGACCTCGACGAGACCCTGGCCCTGGACCTGCCCAACATCACCCGCTTCGTCGTCCAGGAGATCGCCCAGCGGCTGGAGGACGACAGCCGTCCGGCGCCATTCATGCGCTTCCTGCAGGGCGCGCGGCGGCTGGAGTATCTGTGACAGTCCCCGTCCGGCCCCGACACGCCGCCAGCCTGATCCTGCTTCGGGGCGAGGGCCCGGAGGCCGAGGTCCTCATGGGGCGCAGGCCGCGCAAGTCACGTTTCGCGCCGGACGTCTTCGTCTTTCCAGGCGGCGCTGTCGATCCGGCGGACCGGCTCACGCCGCGCCCGCTGTCGCCGGTCTGCGCCAGGCTGACCCAGGCCCCGGGCCGACTGGCGGGCGCGCTCGCTGCGGCGGCGGTGCGGGAGACGTTCGAGGAAACCGGCCTGCTGATCCCGGAGGACGCGCCCCTCACGCTGGCGGCGCGGGCGATCACCCCGACCGAGAGCCCGGTGCGATTTCATGCCCGGTTCTTCCGGACGGACGCCGCCCATGCGACCGGGTCGCTGGCCGACAGCGACGAGCTGTCGGAACTGGCCTTCCGACCCTTGGCCGAGGCCCGGCAACTGCCCCTGTTCGACATCACCGAAGCCGTACTGGACGCCCTGATCGCCGGCGACGGCCCGTTCCTGTTCACCTACAGCCGCGGGCGTTCGCGCCTGACCCGCCTCGGCTAGGCAGGCGCACGCGGGTTCAGCCCGGACGGGTCAGATCAAACTCGACCCGGAAATGGCGGTTCGGCCGGCGCAGCTCGTAGGCGAACATGCGGTCCGGGTGGACTTCCATCGCCCAGACATTCGTCACTGACGCCGGATTGCCCTTCTCGCGGAACAGGGTCTTGGAGAAGTCGTCGGCCGGAAACTCCTGGCGTGTGGCCTCGCCCGTCGTCGCGGTGTCGCCGCCGTACTGGGACAGCACGTCCTCGGTCCCGTCCTCATGGCGATGATCATGCTTCAGGCGAAGACCCGCGTCCGTGCGCGTGATGACCCAGGTCCGCGACCGGTCCTCCCCCACGGCGAACGGGATACGGATCTCGCTGGCTGAGCAGTCCCGAACCGTCATCACCAGGGGCTTGCCGGCGAAGTCGGCGTCCAGGGGGTCGGTCGTCGTCACCTTGCCCTGAAAGGTCTTGCCGCACAGGGCAGAGAGGTTGGCGAAGAAGGCATCCTGCGGGCCGGCGGCGACCGACGGAAGGGCCAGGGCGGTGGCGGCGAAGGCCGCGGCGACAAGGATATTACGCATGTGCCTCACGCTATATCACGCAGGCGTTGACTTCCAGCGCGCCATGCGTATGTTCCGCGCCTCTTGAGAATTCGGCCCGACGGCCATGAGGATAGTGCTATGGCCAAACCGGCTTCCATCAAGATCCGCCTGAACTCCACGGCTGACACCGGCTACTTCTACGTCACCAAGAAGAACGCCCGGACCAAGACCGAAAAGATGGTCCTGAAGAAATACGACCCGGTCGTGCGCAAGCACGTCGAGTTCAAGGAAGGCAAGATCAAGTAGGATCGGCCGCCGCAAGGCAGCCTGTCTGAATCAAGACGCCCGGCCGAAAGGCCGGGCGTTCTGCGTTTGTGGGCGCGATTCCTTGCGGACCGCGCTGGACGTTCAGTCCATCCGGGCGCGCTGCCGCACGCGGTTGCGCTCGCGCAGTTCTTCCTCGGGAGGCATGGTCCCGACGAACGGCTTGCGGGTCGTGGGCAGGCTCTGGACCAGGCCGGTAATCGCCAAGACCAGCAGAAGCCCGCCCGCTCCAGCCAGGATGTCAGCCGGAATCGTCGCGCTCTCGCCGAGCGCATTGCGGGCCTCCAGCAGGCGGAAAGCATCACCCCACAGGACGGCGGCAGCGACGCCCCAGGCCGCGCTGAGAACCCGGGCGCGGGTGCTCGTCGCTCCCTTGATGACCAGCATGGCGGCGCTGACCAGCAGGGCCGCCGAAACAATGTTGTCGAACCAGCGCGGCCACCAGACCTGATGCACCAGCATCATCCCAAGGCCCAGCGCCGCAACAAGCGGTGCTGCGACCAGGCCCAGCCAGGCCGATCGGGTTCGAGACTCCATGACACGCCACTCCTGCACAAATTTCGCGCTGCAGTTGGGTCTGCGAGTCGCTCAGCCATTGAACTGTCTAGAGCAGGCGGTTCCGTCTGTGGAGAGACGATAACCCCATTTCGGGTGATACACTCGACCCGAAATAAGGTTCACGCGGCGCGGGCGATGACCCGGTTCCGTCCGGCGTGCTTGGCGTCGTACACGGCGCTGTCGGCCCGCTTGAGCAGGGCCTCGGGCGTATCGCCCTCGCCCAGGGTCGCGGCGACCCCGACCGAGATGGTCACCGTCAACAGCTCCGCCCCGCCGGCGACGCGGAAAGGCGAGCCCGCCACATGCAGCCGAATCCGCTCGGCGATGCGCTCGGCGTCGGCCAGCCGGGTGTCCGGCATGATCACGGTGAACTCCTCGCCGCCGTAGCGGCACGGCAGGTCGATCGCCCGCACGTTCGACGCCAGTCGGACCGCGAACTCGCGCAGGACCTCGTCGCCGACGTCATGGCCGAAGCCGTCGTTGATCTTCTTGAAGTGATCGATGTCGATCATCAGCGCCGCGACCGGATCCCCGCCCATGCCGGACCGCTTCACCAGGGCCGAAAGCTGGCCCTCCATGTAGCGGCGGTTGTGCAGCCCGGTCAGCTGGTCGGTCACGGCCAGTTCCAGCGAATGATCGAGGTTCTGGCGCAGGAAGTCGGTGTATCGCTTGCGCTTGATCTGGGTCCGCACCCGGGCGGCCAGTTCCTGCGGATCGATCGGCCGGGTCAGCAGGTCGTTGACGCCAATCTCCAGCGCCTTGACCAGGCGCGGACGGTCTTCCGGATCGAGAATGACCAGCACGGGCAGGTTGCGCGTCGCCTCTTCGGACCGCAGCCCGGCGCAGAAACGCAGGCCGTCGAACTCGCGCGCGGCCGCGTTGACGATCACCAGGTCGACCGGCCCCCGGGCCGCCGCCATGGCCTTGTCCGGGTCGGTCTCGATGACGGGGCGGTGCTCGACCGCCAGTTCCGAGGCGACCCGTTGGCTCTGGCGCTCGCTGTCGTCGACGATCAGCACCCGGCCGCCCGATCCGCCCAGCCGCGCCGCGGCGCCGGCGATGACGCCCATGCGCCGACCCGAGGCCTCGCGCTGGCGCAGTTCGTCGATAACAAGCTTGAGCCGCGTCAGGCTGCGCACCCGGGCGAACAGCAGCACATCGTCGATCGGCTTGGTCAGGAACTCGTCCGCCCCGCACTCAAGGCCCTCGATGCGGTCCGAGCGGCCGTCGAGCGCGGTCACCAGCACCACGGGAATGTGCCGGGTCTCGGGATCTTCCTTCAGGCGTCGGCACACCTCGAAGCCGTCCATGCCGGGCATCATGATGTCGAGCAGGACGATGTCGGGCTTTTCCGCCGCCGCCACGGCCAGGGCCGAGGGACCATCCATCGCGGTCAGGACCTCGTAGTACTCGGCCGAAAGCTTGGCCTCGAGAAGCCTGACGTTGGCCTCGATGTCGTCGACGACAAGGATACGCGCGCTCATCCGTTCACCCCAGAAAACGCCGGATGGTGTCCAGGAAATGGGAAACCGAAATGGGCTTGGAGATGTAGGCCTCGCAGCCGCCCTCGCGGATGCGTTCCTCATCGCCCTTCATGGCGAAGGCCGTCACCGCGACCACCGGGATGTGCGACAGGTCGTCGTCCTCCTTGAGCCACTTGGTGACCTCAAGGCCGGAAATCTCGGGCAGCTGGATGTCCATCAGGATCAGGTCAGGGCGATGCTCGCGCGCCAGCGCCAGCGCCGAGAGTCCCTCGCGGGTCTGCAGGGTCTCATAGCCCTGCGCGTCCAATAGGTCGTGGAAGAGCTTCATGTTGAGCTCGTTATCCTCGACGATGAGGACCTTCTTCGCCATCAAGCGCTCGACCTCGACCCTGGTTATGGTCTTTCCGCGAAAGACTCACGGGTCTTCCATCCGGATGGTCATATGCGGCGAATATCCTTAAGCCTGAGCTAATCGTGACCCGACTTGAGACCCTCACGCCGCAAGCCGCCGCCCAGGCCGTTCCCATCGCGCCGGACAGGCCGTTGCTGATCGTCGATGTCGACGAGGTGCTGGCCCACTTCATGCGCGGCTTCGAGCGGTTCGTCGTGCGCCGGGGCTTCGAGATGCGGATCGACCGCTTCGCCCTGTTCCAGAACATCTATCCCGCCGGCTCGGCCGAATGCGTCGACATGGCCACGGGCAAGGCGCTGTTCGACGACTTCTTCGAGCACGGCGCCGACGACCTCGACCCGGTGGAGGGCGCGGCCGAAGCGCTGGCGCGGCTGTCGGCCGAGGCCAGCGTCGTCATCCTGACCAATGCGCCCGATCATGGCCGCACCGCCCGCGCCGGCTGGCTGACGACCCATGGCCTCGAGTACCCGATGATCATCAATTCCGGCCTCAAGGGGCCGGTCGTGTCGATGATGGCCGGGCGGACCAGCGGCCCCGTCGGCTTCATCGACGACCTGCTGCCGAACCTGGAGTCGGTCGCCGAATCAGCCCCGGCGGTGGTGCGGTTCCAGATGATCGCCGACGACCGCCTTCGCCCCTATGCGCCGACAGCGCCCGACCGCCACCACTGGGCCGATGACTGGCCGGCCATGCTGGACAAGATTCAGGACCGCCTGCTGGGCTGAGGAGCCGGGCCGCTCAGGCGGCGCGGATGATGCCCAGGAAGTCGTCGGCCTTCAGCGAGGCGCCGCCGACCAGCGCCCCGCCGACTTCCTTCGCCGCCAGGATCTCGGCCGCGTTCGACGGCTTCACCGACCCGCCATAGAGGATCGGCGCCCGGGCGCCGGCCTCGCCCATCACCTCGACCAGGGTCGCGCGGATGGCCAGGTGGACTTCCTCGATCTGCTCCAGGGTCGGGGTCAGGCCGGTGCCGATGGCCCAGACCGGCTCATAGGCCACCGAGAAGGCCTCGCCCGCCAGGCTGGCCGGCAGCGAGCCGCGCACCTGGCCCGTCACGACGGCCAGGGTCTGTCCCCCTTCCCGCTCGCCCAGGGTCTCGCCGACGCAGATGATCGGCTCCAGCCCAGCCCGCAGGGCGGCCTCGACCTTGGCCGCGACCGCGGCGTCCGTCTCGCCGTATCCGGCCCGGCGCTCGGAGTGTCCCAGGATCACCAGCCCCGCCCCGGCGTCGGCCAGCATCTCGGCGGCGATGTCGCCGGTGAAGGCGCCGCAGGCCTCGGCCCGGCAATCCTGACCGCCGACCTCGACGCCCGTCCCTCCCAGGATGTCGGCCATGCGCGCCACCAGCGTCGCCGGCGGGCACAGCGCCACCCGGCAGGCCGGGGGCTGGCCCTCGATCGCGGCCGCGACGGCCCGCGCCTCGTCCAGCGACTGGGCCAGGCCATTCATCTTCCAGTTTCCGGCGACCAGGGGGCGGGCTGCGGACATGCTATGAGGACTCCCGAAATTGCGTTGCCGGGTTACCGGGCGCGGCCGGCAATGTCACGCCAACATTCCGCCGCGCTTGCTTGCTCTGTCGCCGCTCAACTATACCCGCCGTTCAGGTGGGCCGCCCGCGCGGCGCCCCGGGGACGACAAGGCCGAAAGACCGCTCCATGTTGATGATGTTCCAGAAGTTCGCCCGCTCGAAGGTGGCGCTGTTCCTGATCGGCCTGCTGGTCGTCAGCTTCGCCATCTGGGGCGTCAACGACGTCTTCAAGCCGAACCTGACCTCCTGGGTCGTCAAGGCCGGCGACCGCGAGATCGGCGGCGTCCAGTTCAAGCTGATGTTCGACCAGAACCGCCGCCAGCTGGAACAGCAGTACCAGCAGCCGATCCCCGTCGAACTGGCCGTTCAGCAGGGCCTCGACCGCCAGCTCCTCGAGGAGATGACCACCAGCGAGTCGATCAACGCCGTCATGGATCGCATGGGCCTGCGTGCGCCCAAGGCCCTGATCGCCGAGCAGCTCAAGGGCATCCCCGCCTTCTTCGACCAGATCACCGGCCGCTTCGACGAGGCGCGCTATCGCGACGCCTTGGCCCAGCGCGACCTTACGCCCGAGCTGTTCGAAAAGGGCCTGGCCGACGACATCATGCGCGGCCAGTTCGGCTCGGGCCTGATGACCGGCCTGCGCGCGCCCCGAATCTACAGCGCTGCCACCGCCGCCTTTGCGCTGGAAGAGCGCGACGTGTCCTACTTCGTGGTGACGCCGGCCATGGTCGGCCCGATCGCCGCCCCGACGGACGCGGAGATGGAAGCCTTCCTCAAGCAGAACGCCCAGCGGATCATGCGGCCAGAGTTCCGCACCATCTCGGTCGTCCGCTTCTCGGCCGAGGACTACAAGGACGGCGTCACCGTCAGCGAAGCCGACCTGCAGAAGCGCTTCGATTTCCGCAAGGAGAGCCTCTCCAAGCCGGAAGTGCGCTCGGTGGTCCAGCTGCCGGTAAAGGACGAGAAGACCGGCGCCGATGTCGCCGCTCGCCTTGGCAAGGGCGAGGACGCGCTCGCCGTCGCCAAGGCGCTGAAGATCGAGCCGGTGCTCTATGAGAATAAGCCGCGCTCGGCCATCTTCGACAAGGCCATCGCCGACGCCGCCTTCTCCCTGCCGCAAGGCGGCGTGAGCAAGGTCCTGAAGGGCGAGTTCGGTTTTGCCGTGGTCAAGGTGGTGGCCGTCACCCCCGGGACCAGCGCCACCCTGGACGACGTCCGCGCGGATCTGACCGAAGAGCTCAAGGCCTCCGGCGCCGCCTCCAAGGCCTACGCCGCCGCCGAGGCTTTCGACGAGGCCCACCGCAACGGCGCCAACATGGCCGCCGCGGCTCAGAAGACCGGCGCCAAGATCGTCACCTTCGGCCCCGTCTCGGCCCAGGGCATGGGTCCGGACAACAAGCCTGTCGAAGGTCTGACGCCGGAAATCCTGCAAACGGCGTTCGGGCTCAAGGCCAACACCGACAGCACGCTGGTCGAGGTGTCCGAGGCCGAGCACTTCATGGTTCGCGTCGACAAGATCACCCCGCCGGCCCCGCCGCCGCTGTCCGAAGTGCGCGGCGACCTGTCCAAGCTGCTGATCGCCCAGAAGCAGAACGAACTGATGCAGGCCAAGGCCAACGAGCTGATGGCCCGTGTCCGCAAGGGCGAGACCATGGAAGCGGTCGCCGCCTCGGCGGGGGCGACCATCGTCAAGGAAGGCGGCTTGACGCGGATGGGCGCACGGGAAAAGCAGGAGACGCTGGGCCCGGAACTGTTGAACGGCGCCTTCGAAGGCTCCCCCGGCGCCCCGTTCCTGGCGCGCCTGCCTGAAAAGGGCGTGGCGGTCGTGCGGCTCGACGCCGTGCGTGGCGGCAAGACCGAGACCATCGCAGGCTTCGTCGAGCAGGCCGGGGTCCAGACCAGCCAGCAACTGATGGGCGACATGGTCGAGTCGGCCGGGGTCTACGCCCGCGCCCGGGTGAAGGGTCGCTATGACCTCGACGCCGGACGACGCGCCCTGGGCCTCGATCCCAAGCAGTTCGCCGCCCAGGACGCGGAGAAGACAGCCCCCGAGGGTGGCAAGGCCAAGTGACGGCCGGCGCCGGACTGGAACCCGACGAACAGGCCTTCGCGGAGGCCTGGAACGCCGGACGGCCCCAGGTCGTCTGGCGGCGGCTGATCGACGATCTGGAGACGCCGGTCTCGGCCTATCTGAAGATCGCCCGCGAGCGGCCCTACGCGTTCCTGTTCGAGAGCGTCGAGGGCGGCGCCTGGCGCGGTCGCTATTCCATCGTGGCCATGAAGCCCGACCTCGTCTGGCGCTGCCATGGCGACCGGGCCGAGATCGCCGAGGGCGTGGCCATCGCCGAAGGCCGCTTCACCCCCCAGGACGGCGGCGCGCTCGATAGCCTTCGTGACCTCGTCGCCGCTTCGCGCATTGAGCTTCCGGCCGGCCTGCCGCCGCCGGCGGCCGGCGTCTTCGGCGCCATCGGCTACGACATGGTGCGGCTGGTCGAGCGCCTGCCGCATATCAATCCCGACAGCCTCGGCCTGCCGGACGCCATCATGATCCGGCCCTCGGTCGTGGCGGTGTTCGACGCCATCGCCCAGGAGATCATCCTGGTCACGCCGGCCCGCCCCTCGGCGGGCGTCGCCGCTGCGGACGCCTATGCGGCGGCGCAGGCGCGGCTGGAAGCGGTCCTTGCCGACCTCCAGGGCGACCTGTCCCCGCGCCTGCCCGAGGGCGTCCCCGCCCCGATGCCCTTCGAGACCCGCGTCAGCCGCGCCGACTATGCGGTCGTCGTCGATCGTGCCAAGGACTACATCGTCGCCGGCGACATCTTCCAGGTGGTGCCCAGCCATCGGTTCAGCGCGCCCTTCGCGGGCCATCCCTTCGCGCTCTACCGGTCGCTGCGCCGGACCAACCCCTCGCCCTTCCTGTTCTACCTGAACTTCGGCGACTTCCAGCTGGTCGGCTCCAGCCCCGAGATCCTGGTGCGGCTGCGCGACGGCAAGATCACCATTCGCCCGATCGCCGGCACCCGGCCACGCGGCGCGACCCCGGAAGAGGACGCGGCGCTGGAAACCGAGCTCCTGGCCGACCCCAAGGAGCGGGCCGAGCACCTGATGCTGCTGGACCTTGGGCGCAATGACGTCGGCCGCGTCGCCCGCCTGCGCGAAGAGGGCCGCAACGCCCCGCCCCAGGCCAGCTCCGGCGGCCCCGCCGTCCGAGTGACCGAGAGTTTCGTCGTCGAGCGCTATAGCCACGTCATGCACATCGTCTCGAACGTCGAGGGCGACGCGCCGGAAGGGCTGGACCCGGTCGATGTGTTGATGGCCGCCCTGCCCGCCGGCACCCTCTCCGGCGCTCCGAAGGTTCGCGCGATGGAGATCATCGACGAGCTGGAGATCGAAAAGCGCGGCATGGCCTACGCCGGTGCGGTCGGCTACTTCGGCGCCGACGGCTCGGTCGACACTTGCATCGTGCTGCGCACCGGGCTGGTCAAGGACGGCCTGCTGCATGTCCAGGCCGGCGGCGGCGTGGTCGCCGACAGCGATCCGGACGCCGAGTACGACGAGACCCTGCACAAGAGCCGCGCGCTCAAGCGAGCGGCCGAAGAGGCCTGGCGGTTTCGCTAGGGCGCTTCAGCCAGCGCCTTAGCCCGCCGCCCCCCCGAACCGCTCGGTCCATTCGGCGATCTGCTCGTCCTCGATCTTCCGGAACAGCACCTCGGGCGCACGGATCGTCGCGCCGGCGGGAAGCCGGGCGAGTTCAACGGATGCGCCTTGCTGCGGCCATTGGCCGAGGTCTGCCTCGCCCAGCGCCTCGGCGATCTTTTCCGCTGCAAACGGGATGAAGGGCCCCGAAAGCCGCGCATAGAGGGCCGCCAGGTTCAGCGCTGTGCGCACGATCACCGCCGCGCGGTCGGCGTCGGTCTTGATCGCTGTCCAGGGCGCCGCTTCCTGCAGGTACTCGTTGCCCAGCACCCACAGCCCGCGCAGCGTCTGCGCGGCCTTGCGAACCTCGATGGCCTCCAGATTGGCCGACAGCTCGGCCAGGCCTGCGTCGATGTCGGCGAACAGGCGCTCTTCCAGCGGCCCCGGCTCACCGCCTTCGGGAACGACGCCGCCGAACTTGCTCTCGGCGAACTTGGCGATGCGATTGACGAAGTTGCCCAGCACGTCGGCCAGGTCCTTGTTCACCGCCGACTGGAACTGCTCCCAGGTGAAGGCGGTGTCGGAGCCCTCCGGCGCGTTTGCCGTGAGGTACCAGCGCCACAGGTCCGGCGGCAGGATGTCGAGCGCCGCATCCATGAAGACGCCGCGCTTCTCGCTGGTGGAGAACTTGCCGCCGTACCAGTTCAGCCAGTTGAACGCCTTGAGCCGGTCGACCGTCTTCCACGGCTCCTCGCTGCCCAGGATGGTCGCCGGGAAGCTGACGGTATGGAAGGCCACGTTGTCCTTGCCCATGAACTGGACGTACTCCAGCCCCTCGCCCGCGCCCTTGTCCGTGCGCCACCAGCGCTCCCAGTCGGCGCCGGTCGCCTCGGCCCATTCGACGGTGGCGCCGATGTATTCGATCGGCGCGTCGAACCAGACGTAGAAGACCTTGTTCTCGAAGCCGGGGCGCGGCGCGCCGTCCTTGACTACCGGGATGCCCCAGTCGAGGTCGCGGGTGATGCCGCGGTCGATCAGGCCCTCGTCCAGGTGCTTGTAGGCGATCGAGCGGGTCAGCGTCGGCCAGCTGTCCGCCTGGGCGTCGACCCATTGCCGGATGCGGTCCTCGATCCTGGTCTGCAGCAGGTAGAGGTGGACCGTGTCGCGGACCTCGATGTTCCGCGAGCCCGAGATCTTGCTGTAGGGCTCGATCAGGTCGGTGGGGTCCAGCAGGTTGCCGCAGTTGTCGCACTGGTCGCCCCGCGCCTTGGGGAAGGCGCAGTGGGGACAGGTCCCCTCGACATAGCGGTCGGGCAGGAAGCGACGGTCGTCGATGGAATAGACCATCTTGTCCGTCCGCTCCTCGATCAGGCCCTTGGCTTCCAGCACCTCGGCGAAATGCTGGGTCAGCCGATGGTTGGGCGGATTGGAGCTGCGGCCGAACCAGTCGAACGACAGGCCGAACGCGGCCCCGACGCGCTTCTGCAGTTCATGCTGCTCATCGCAATAGGTCCGGACGTCCTGGCCCGCCTCGGCGGCGGCCAGCTCGGCCGGCGTGCCGTGCTCGTCGGTGGCGCAGATGTAGAGCACCTCGCGCCCGCGCGCGCGCTGGAAGCGGGCGAAGACGTCGGCGGGCAGCATCGACCCGGCCAGATTGCCGAGGTGCTTGATCCCGTTGATGTACGGCAGGGCCGAGGTGATGAGGACGCGCGTCATGGGCGGGGGATGTAGGCGAGCGCGGCCCCAAACGCCAGCATGGGCTTTGTCGGCCGTCGAGACAGGCATACCCTAGCGTCAACCGGATCGGTGCGGGCCCGTCCGGCCGCCCTCGCGCACAGCCCGCATCCTCGGGGGAGGACCATGAAGGGAATCAACTGGATCGGCGTCGTCGCCGCCCTTGTGGCTGGCCAGGCGATCGGCTTTGCCTGGTACGGCATGGTGTTTCAGGAACGGTGGATGGCGCTGTCGGGCATCACGCCCTCCGAGGCCGAAGGCGGCGCGGCGATGATGTGGGGCATGGTGCAGAACCTCGTGATCTGCATCGGCCTGGGCTGGCTGATCGCACGGACCGCGACCCGGGGCTGGGTGCAGGGCGCCCTGATCGCGCTGGCGGCCTGCATCTTCTTCGGCCTCGCCACCATGGCCCTGCGCTTCATCTACGGTGACGACAATCCGGGGCTCATCCCGATCGATGGCGGCTACATGCTGGTCCAGTACCTGGTTTCCGGCGCCCTGATCGGCGGTTTGAGGCTCGGCAAGGCCGCCGCCTGAACCGTTAGGCGGCAACCCTCCCGTCACGCACGATTGGGGCTTAACCCCCGGGCGTCAGGCCTTATAACCGGCGGATTGGTGATTGGCGGGAGGGACCCATGCTGGGACGGATCACTCGGCGGCTGGCGGTGGTTGCGACGGGCGCGGCGGTGCTGGCTCTGGCGGCCTGTGGCGGCGGCGGCGCGGATGCGCCCAAGGAAGTCCGCATCTACAACTGGTCGGACTACATCGATCCGGACCTCATCAAGCAGTTCGAGACCGAGACCGGCCTCAAGGTCGTCTACGACACGTTCGACTCGAACGAGGTGCTCGAGACCAAGATGCTGACCGGCGGCACCGGCTACGACCTGGTCGTGCCCTCCAACCACAACATCCCGCGCTTCGTGCAGGCCGGAGCCGTGCAGAAGCTCGACAAGGCCAAGCTGCCGGGGCTCAAGAACCTCTGGCCTGACCTGATGAAGTGGATGGATCCCTTCGATCCGGGCCAGACCTACAGCGTCCCCTATATGTGGGGCACCATGGGCATCGGCATCAACAAGGCCGAGGTCGAAAAGCGCCTGCCCGGCGTGGCGCTCGACAGCTGGGCCGTGGTCTTCGACCCCGCCAACCTCGCCAAGCTCAAGGATTGCGGCGTCTACTTCCTCGACGCCCCGGAAGACATGTTCGCCGTCGCGCTGAATTACATGGGCAAGGACCCCAACTCCAAGACCCCGGCCGACTACGTCGCCGCCGCCGACCTGATGCTCAAGCTGCGGCCCTACGTGAAAAAGTTCCACTCCTCGGAATACATCAACGCCCTGGCCAACGGCGACGCCTGCGTGGTCGTCGGCTACAGCGGCGACATCTTCCAGGCGGCCGACCGCGCCGAAGAGGCCAAGAACGGGGTCGAGGTCGACTACATCATCCCCAAGGAAGGCAGCCAGGTCTGGTTCGACGTCTTCACCATTCCCGTCGATGCGCCGAACGCCGAGGGCGCCTATCGCTTCCTCGAGTTCATGCTGACCCCGGCCAACATCGCCAAGGCGTCCAACTACACCGCCTACGCCAACCCCAACCTGGCGGCCCAGGCCCTGGTCGATGCCGACCTTCGTGACGACCCGCGCGTCTATCCGCCCAAGGACGTGTTCGACCGCCTGTTCGTGACGACCGCCAAGGACCAGGCGCTCGTCCGCGACGTGAACCGCCAGTGGACCCGGGTGCTCACCGGTCGATGAAGGCGCCGGCCAGCCCGCGCGGCGCCCAGAAGGCCGCCGGACGGCGCACCAATATCGGCGCCGTCCGCTCCACCTTCGCGCCGTGGAACGATCCCTCCGCCGTCCCACTCGTTCGCTTCGAGGGGGTCAGCAAGCGCTTCGACGACCACGTCGCGGTGCGCGAGCTTTCGCTCGACATCTATCCGGGTGAGTTCTTCGCTCTGCTGGGCCCGTCGGGCTGCGGCAAGACGACCCTGATGCGGATGCTGGCGGGGTTCGAGACGCCGAACACCGGCCGCATCACACTGGGCGGCCAGGATCTGGCCGGCGTGCCGCCGCACGAGCGGCCGGTGAACATGATGTTCCAGAGCTATGCGCTGTTCCCTCACCTGACCGTCGAGCAGAACATCGCCTTTGGCCTCAAGCAGCAGGGCGGCCTGCCTCGCGACCAGATCGCCGACCGGGTCGCCGAGATGCTGGCCCTGGTCAAGCTCCAGGCGTTCGCCCGCCGCAAGCCCGACCAGCTTTCCGGCGGCCAGCGTCAGCGCGTGGCGCTGGCCCGCGCCATCGCCCGCAAGCCCAAGATGCTGCTGCTCGACGAGCCGCTCGGGGCGCTGGACAAGAAGCTGCGCGAAGAGACCCAGTTCGAGCTGATGGACCTGCAGGTCGAGCTCGGCATGACCTTCCTGATCGTCACCCACGATCAGGAGGAGGCCATGGTCATGGCCGATCGCATCGCTCTGATGCGCGAGGGCCAGATCGCCCAGATCGGCCGCCCGGAAGAAGTCTACGAAGCCCCGGCGAGCCGCTACGTCGCCGAGTTCCTGGGCGATGTGAACCTGTTCGACGCCACCGTCTCGGCCATCGAGCATCCGATGGCGCGCCTTGCCACGGCCGAGGCGCCCGGCGGCCTCTACGTCTATGACGACGACTGCCCGCCCGCCGGAGCGCGGGTCACCCTGGCGGTTCGGCCCGAGAAGATGCGCATCACCCTGGATCCGCCGCCCGAGGGGACCGAGAACGTCCTCACCGGCGAGATCTGGGACATCGGCTATACCGGCGACTGGACCAACTACATCGTCGAACTGCCCGGCGAGCGCCTCATCCGCGTCGCCCGCGCCAACTCCAGGCGCATCGTCGAGCGGCCGATCGGCTGGGACGACAAGGTCTGGGTGACCTTCGACCCCGACGCCGGCGTCGTGCTGACCTCGTGAGCCAGCGGCCATGAAGCGCCCCCTGCCCCGTCCCTCGGCCCTCATTCCCTATCTGTGGCTGGCGCTGTTCTTCGCCTTCCCGTTCCTGCTCGTCCTGCGGCTGTCGCTGTCGGACGTCACACTGTCGATCCCGCCCTATTCGCCGCAGATCGACTGGACCAGGGGGATCGAAGGCCTGCGCGACTTCGTCGGCGCGCTGGACTTCGAGATGTATGACCGCCTGCGCGGGGACCATCTCTACGCCAACGCCTATCTCACCAGCCTGATCTTCGCCGCCCAGGGCACGCTGCTGGCCTTGCTGGTCGGCTATCCCATGGCCTACGGCATGGCGCGCTGCCGGCCGGGCGTGCGCAGCCTTCTGCTGATGCTGGTGATCCTGCCGTTCTGGACCAGCTTCCTGATCCGGGTCTACGCCTGGGTCGGCATCCTCAAGCCCGAAGGCCTGCTGAACGCGGCCCTTGGCCTGGTGGGCCTGCCGCATCTGGACCTCCTCTACACCCCCGCCGCGGTGCAGATCGGCCTGGTCTACAGCTACCTGCCCTTCATGGTGCTGCCGCTCTACGCCACCCTTGAAAAGCTCGACCACACGCTGCTCGAAGCCGCCGCCGACCTTGGCACGCCGCCCTGGAAGAGCTTCTGGCAGGTCACGGTCCCTCTCAGCATGCCGGGCGTCATCGCCGGCTGCCTGCTGTGCTTCATCCCCATGGTCGGCGAGTTCGTCATCCCCGACCTGCTGGGCGGCCCCGGCTCGCTGATGATCGGCCGGTCGATCTGGACGGAGTTCTTCGCCAACCGCGACTGGCCGTTCGCCTCGGCCGTGGCCATCGCCCTGCTGCTCACCCTGGTCTTGCCGATCGTGCTCTACCAACGCCAGCAGGCCCGTGCGCTGGAGGCCGGCCAGTGAAGCGCGGTCCCACGGCCTTCAACCTGGTGTCCCTGACGCTGGGCTTCGCCTTCCTCTACCTGCCGATCGTCCTGCTGGTCGTCTGGTCGTTCAACGCCAGCCGCCTGGTCACCGTCTGGGGCGGGTTTTCGACTCGCTGGTACACGGCCGTCTTCCAGAACGACCAGCTGATGCAGGCGGCCTGGATCACCATTCGCGTCGGCCTGATCAGCGCCACCCTGGCCACCATCCTCGGCACCCTGGCTGCCGTAGCCCTGACGCGCCACGGTCGTTTCCGGGGCCGCACCCTCTTCTCGGGCATGATCTACGCCCCGCTTGTCATGCCCGAAGTCATCATGGGGCTCAGCCTGCTGCTGCTGTTCGTGGCCATCGAGCTGCAGCGCGGCTTTCTGACCGTCACCCTGGCCCACACCACGTTGACGATGGCCTATGTCGCCGTGGTGGTTCAGTCCCGCCTGGCGACCTTCGACCGGTCACTGGAAGAGGCGGCGCGGGACCTGGGGGCCACCTCGACCCGCGCCTTCTGGCAGGTGACCCTGCCCAACATCTTTCCGGCCATCCTCGCCGGCTGGATGCTGGCCTTCACCCTCTCGCTCGATGACCTGGTCATCGCCAGCTTCACCAGCGGCCCGGGCGCCACGACCCTGCCGATGCGCATCTACAGTCAGGTGCGGCTGGGCGTATCGCCGGAGATCAACGCGGTCTGCACCCTGCTGATCGCCGCGGTGACCGTGGGCGTGATCGTCTGGTCCCTGGTCGTCAAATGGCGTCAGCGGGCGGCCGCGCTCGCAGCGGCCTGACGCGCCGCGCGGCTACTTCTTTTCCAGCAGGATCTGGCCCTCGCGCGTGACACGGTCCTTCACCTTGCCCGCCAGCATCCCGAGGATCCCGGGCAGCACGATCTCCATCCGCACGCAGCTCTCCTCAATGATCAGCGCGCCGGTCAGCGACTGACCCATCGCCCGCGCCTGGATGTTCAGGCGATCGCCGTCCCAGGTCTTGTCGATGCTGGCCGTTCCGCCGCCGGCGAGCTGCTGCTCAATGCGGCCGAAACCCTCCTGGATCCGGCGCCGGGCCTCGGCCTTGCCGAGTTCGTGGGGAAGATTGATGACCAGGGGCTTTGCCATGGTTGCTCAACGCGGATGCGGCCTTGTCGTTCACGCTGGCGCGACGTGCAACTTTGCGCTTAATTAGATAACTATTTGAAGCGAGGGATCCGTATGTCGCGAGTGCTGATGGCGCCCGATCCAATCGATGTCGCCGTAGGCGCTCGAATTCGCATGCGCCGCAAAAGCCTCGGCGTCACTCAGGCAGGCCTCGCTGAGGCCCTCGGGCTCACCTTCCAGCAGATTCAGAAGTACGAGCGAGGCACAAACCGCGTCTCGGCTTCGATGCTCGTCCGCACCGCCCGGCGCCTGGATTGCACCGTTGGCTATCTCGTCGGCGAGGATGGGGCGCCGCCTATCGACGAGCCACTGCTGCTGGCGCTGGTGGAGCCTTCCGCCACCGAAGCGCTGACGGCCTTCACCTCGATCCGTGAACCATCCGCTCGGGCTGCGGCGCTTGCGGCTCTTCGCGCCATAGCGTCCGCCTACGCCGCCGCTCCCGATCCCGCCGCGACCGTCCGCGCCTCGGGCTGAGACCATGCGCGCGCAGTTGCCGGTTGGCGCGCAAACGTCTATCGACCGCCCGTCAGCCGGCTTAGCTCAGATGGTAGAGCAGCGGTTTTGTAAACCGAAGGTCGCGGGTTCGATCCCTGCAGCCGGCACCAGCTTCAGACCCGCTCGGGCCCGGCGGTCACCGTCCAGATCAGGGCTTCGACATCGGCCACAAGCCGCTTGAGGATCCGGCGCATCCTGCGCTCCCGCATGGGAGACCCGTCTGGTCTCGCGATCCGTTAACGCCGGTTTACGGATCGGGTTGCACGGCCCCTCGCAACGGGGGCATTGGGGGGCGATGAGCCTGCCCACAACCGTCTACATCGATGCCGACGCCTGCCCGGTGAAGGAAGAGACCTACAAGGTCGCCGCCCGATACGGCCTGAAGACCTTCGTTGTCGCCAACAGCTTCCTGATGGTACCGGCCTCGCCCCTGATCGAGCGTGTGATCGTCGACGCCGGGCCTGACGTCGCCGATGCCTGGATCGCCGAACGATGCGGCCCGCGCGACATCGTCATCACCAACGACATTCCCTTGGCCGACCTCTGCCTGAAGGCCGGCGCCCAGGTGCTGCGGCCGAACGGCCAGCCCTTCACGGCCGACAGCATCGGCTCGGCCTTGGCCCAGCGGGCGATCATGGAGCACATCCGCTCGACCGGCGAGATCACCGGAGGACCCCGCCCCTTCGACCGCAGCGACCGCTCCCGCTTCCTCCAGGCCCTGGATCAGGCGGTCCAGACCATCCGTCGCCGGCCCGGCTGAGACCGATGCTCTGGCGCCAACCGCGCAACGCCGCTATCTGCGCCCGATGATCCCCGTAACCCCCTCCATCAGCCTGGACGAGAAGGAGCTGGTGTTCAGCTTCATCCGCGCCTCCGGCCCCGGCGGGCAGAACGTCAACAAGGTCGCCACCGCCGTCCAGCTCCGCTTCGACGCGCGCGGCAGCACCGCCTACTCCGACGCCGTGCGCGAGCGGCTGGAGAAGCTGGCCGGGTCGCGCCTGACGCTGGACGGCGAGATCGTCCTCACCGCCAACCGTTTCCGAACTCAGGAGCGCAACCGCGCCGACGCCGTCGAGCGGCTGGTCGCCCTGATCGCCAAGGCCGCCGAGCCGCCGCCGCCCATCCGTCGCGCCACCAAGCCGACCCGCGCCTCGCGCGAGCGCCGTCTGGCGGCGAAGTCGCATCGCGGCAGCATCAAGGCCGGGCGCGGCCGCCCTTCCGACGACTGACCGGATCGATGCGACAATCGGACCTTGCCCGGGCGTTGCGCTGAACGACGGTCTTCGATTGATCGCATGCCGCCCCGGGCCTATCTGTCCCTTGCATCATCAAGGGAGCTGTCATGCGTTTCGCCGCTCATCTGGCCGTCGTTTCCGGGACCCTGATCCTCGCCGCCGCCTGCGGGCCGGCTCCCAAGAGTTCGACCGAATCGGGTCCCGCTGCCACTGATGCTCCGGCCCCGGCCGCCGCCCCCGCCGCTGCGGGCCCGACCGACGCCGAGAAGGCCGCCATCCTGGCCAGCCTGCCGGCGCCCTACAACACCGGCGACCTCGAGAACGGCCGTCGCCAGTTCGCCCTCTGCCGCTCCTGCCACACCCTGCCGGAAGGCGGGCCCAAGCTCACCGGCCCCAACCTGCATGGCGTGTTCGGCCGCAAGGCCGGCTCGGTCGAGGGCTTTGCCTATTCGGACGCGGTCAAGAACGCCGGCTTCACCTGGGACGCCGAGAAGCTCGACGCCTGGCTGGCCGATCCGCGCGGCTTCCTGCCCGGCAACAAGATGTCCTTCGTCGGTGTGAAGGACGCCCAGAAGCGCATCGACCTGATCGCCTACCTCAAGGTCGAAACCGGCTACAAGGCGGGCAGCTGACGCTTCAACGCCATGCCCGCCCGGCGCACCCAGGTTGAGCGTTACTTCGACGCCCTTGGTCGCGCCGACCTGGATGGCGCGCTGGCCGAACTCCATTCCGATGTCCGGATCCAGAACCGCCTCGACCAGGGTGAGTGGATCGTCGGCAAGCCGGCCGTGACCAACTACCTGACGCGCGGCCTGGCCACGGTCCGCGTTCTGAGCAAGGTTCTGGGTGTCTCGGCCGATGGCGACGACCTGATGGTCCGCGTCCATCACGACGTCTCCAGCCTCGACGGCGGACGCTGGGGCGAAGGCGCCCTGCTCTATCGCTTCAGCTTTCTCGACCGTCTCATCTGGCGGATCGAGGAAATTGAGGGCTAGATGCGGGTTCCATGCCCTTGCGGGCGTGGAGGGGACGGAAGCGGCCGGAGAGAGCCGGGATGTCGGAAGACCGCAGGGCGCTCATCGAGCGTCTGATCGAGGCGTTCAACAAGCGTGATATCGAGACCATCCTCGGATCGATCGCTGCTGACGCCGACTGGCCCGACGCCATCGACGGCGGCCGCATCCAGGGCCACGAGGCCATCCGCAGCTACTGGACCCGGCAGTTCCAGCTCATTCGCGTCGAGATCACGCCGCTTGAATACGAGACGCTGCCCGACGGCGGCATCGCGGTTCATTCCATGCAGCTCGTCCGCAACCTCGAAGGCCAGGTCTGGTCCGAAGCCGCCGTGCTACACACCTTCGCCTTCGACGCCGACGGCCTGATCCGGCGCATGGACATCACCAACGCCCTCTAGGGCCGGTTCAGACCATCAGGTCGGCGCAGGCGTCAAGAATCGCCTCGGGGTCCAGCCGATAGCGCTGGTAGAGATCAGGCAGGTCGCCCGACTGACCAAAGCTCTCCAGCCCCAGCGCCCGCACGCGCTGACCGCGGACCGACCCGATCCAGGACAGGGCCGCCGGCGCGCCATCCAGAACCGTAACCAGCGCCGCGTCCGGGGCAAGCGGCGCCAGCAGCCGCTCGATCGTCGCCGTACGCGTCTCGCCGGCCGTCCAGCGCGCGCGGCCGGCCGCTGTCCAGTCGGCGTGCAGCACGTCGGGCGAGGTCACGGCCAGCAGGCCGGCGCCCGGCGCATCCTCCAGCAGCGCGTCATGCGCGGCGATGGCTTCGGGGGCGATCGCCCCGCTGTAGACCAGGGCCAGCCGCGCCCCCTCGGCCGGCGGCCGCAACCAGTAGGCCCCCTCGACCGCGCCGGTCCGCCAGGCGTCGTCCGTGCGCACGGGCTGGCGCAGCGACCGCGTCGACAGCCGCAGATAGGTCGAGCCCCCGCCTTCGGCCTGAATGCGCTCGAACGCGTGCGCCATCAGCACCGCGGTCTCGTCGGCGAAGGCCGGTTCATACGAATCCAGTCCCGGCTGGCTCATGCCGATCAACGGCGTGCCGATCGACTGGTGCGCCCCGCCCTCCGGCGCCAGCGTCAGCCCGCTGGGCGTCGCCACCAGCAGGAAGCGGGCGTCCTGGTAGCAGGCGTAGTTCAGCGCATCGAGCCCGCGCGCGATGAAGGGATCATACAACGTTCCCACCGGAAACAGCCGCTCGCCAAACAGCGAATGCGACAGGCCCAGCGCCGCCAGGGCGATGAACAGGTTGTTCTCGGCGATGCCCAGTTCGACGTGTTGGCCCGTCTCGGCCATCGACCAGACCTGGGCCGAGGGGATGCGCCGGTTCTTGAAGACGTCCTCGTGCGCCCGTCGATGGAACACGCCGCGCCGGTTCACAAAGCCGCCGAGATTCGTCGAGACCGTAACGTCCGGCGAAGTGGTCACGACCCGGTCGGAGAAGTCGTCGGACCGCTTGGCGATCTCGAACATCACCTTGCCGAACGCCGCCTGGGTCGAGGCTTCCTCGCCCGCGACGGCGGGCAGCAGGTCGTCGGCCGAGGGCGTCGGGATATGGCGCGCATCGCGGCGGCCATCCTTGCGACCGGCGAAGGGCGCCGTCTCGACCAGGCGGCGCAGCGCCTTGCGCTCGTTGTCGCCGATGCCGGAGAAGACGTCCCACTCCTCGCCTTCGCTCACGCCCAGCCGGCCGCGCAGCTCGCCCACCTGGGCCGGCGTCATCAGGCCTGCGTGATTGTCCTTGTGCCCCTGGAACGGCAGCCGCCAGCCCTTGACCGTATAGGCGATGAAGAACCGCGGCGCGTCGTCCTCGGCCGCCCGCTCGAAGGCCTCCAGGATGGTTTCCAGGCAATGGCCGCCCAGCTCGGTCATCACCAGGGCCAGGTCCTCGTCGGAATAGCTGGCGATCAGCTTCAGCGCGCGCTTGTCCTGGGCCAGGTCGGCGTTCAGCCGCTCCCGCCAGGCAGCCCCGCCCTGATAGGTCAGGGCCGAGTAGAGATCGTTCGGCGCGGTCTCGATCCAGCCCTTCAGCGCCTCGCCGCCGGGCCGGGCGAACGCGGCCAGCTGACGCTTCGACCACTTCAGCGTCTCGACGCGCCAGCCGGCGGCGTCGAAGATCTCGCCATAGCGCGTGAACATCCGGTCCGACGTCGTCGCATCCAGGCTCTGGCGGTTGTAGTCGACGATCCACCAGGTGTTGCGCAGGTCGTGCTTGCAGGCCTCGATCAGGGCCTCGTAGATGTTGCCCTCGTCCAGCTCGGCGTCGCCCAGCAGCGAGATCATCCGCCCCATCGCATCCGGCTTCACCGAGCCGCGCGCCGCCACATAGTCCTGGGTCAGGCTGGCGAAGGCGGTCATGGCAACGCCCAGCCCGACCGATCCGGTCGAGAAGTCGACGTCGTCCTTGTCCTTGGTGCGCGAGGGATAGGACTGCGCCCCGCCGATCGAGCGGAAACGCTTCAGCTGGTCCAGGTCCTGCCGGCCGTACAGATGCTGGATGGCGTGGAACACCGGACTGGCGTGGGGCTTCACCGCGACCCGGTCCTGGGGACGCAGCACGCGGAAGTACAGCGCCGTCATCAGGGTGGTCATCGAGGCGCAGCTCGCCTGGTGACCGCCCACCTTCAGCCCGTCGCGGCTCTCGCGCAGGTGGTTAGCGTTGTGGATGGTCCAGCTGGCCAGCCAGAGCACGCGTTCCTCGAGCCGTCGCAGCAGGGCGATGTCCTGCCGTTCCGCCATCACCTGCGCATCATCCATGCCTGCTCACCGCCCGGGCCGAAAACTTCCACCCTTCATAGGCTGGCGCGGCGGTAAACGCCACCGCGCCGAAGGCGGCGACGAGCGGCTATTCGGCCGCCTTGGCCATCGCCGTTTCTTCTTCCTCGTAGGCCTCGATCTGCTTGGCCGTGTGCTCGGGCGACTTCGTGAACCTGGCCAGCAGGTTGTAGAAGACGGGCACGATGAACAGCGTCAGCATGGTGGCGAAGATCGCCCCGAAGAAGATGACGACGCCGATCGTCCGCCGGCTCTCGGCGCCCGCCCCCTGCCACAGGATCAGCGGCATGGCCCCGAAGGCGGCCGAGATCGAGGTCATGATGATCGGCCGCAGGCGGAGGGCCGAAGCCTCGATCACCGAGTCGCGGATCGACTTGCCGGCGTCGCGCAGCTGGTTGGCGAATTCCACGATCAGGATGCCGTTCTTCGCCGCGATCCCGATGAGGATGACCAGCCCGATCTGACTGTAGGTGTTGATCGTCGAGCCTGTGATGAGCAGGCCGAACAGCCCGCCCAGCGCCGCCAGCGGCACGGTCAGCATGATCACCGCCGGGTGGATCCAGCTCTCGAACTGCGCCGCCAGCACCAGGAACACCAGCAGCAGGGCGAAGCCGAAGGCCAGGCCCACCGCGCCCGACGCCTCGAGGAAGTCGCGCGCCTGCCCGCCCCAGGCGACCGTCACCGCCGAGTTGCTCTGCTTGGCGGCCTCCGCCTCGAGGAACTCGATGGCTTCGGCGACCGTGTAGCCGGGGTTGAGCTGCGCCGTCAGGGTGATCGACCGCAGCCGGTCGACCCGCGGGCGGTCCGGAACGTCGCCCCGCACGGTCGTGCGCACGACGCTGGACAGCGGGATCAGCTGGCCCGAGCTCGACCGCACATAGAGGGTGTTCAGGTCCTCGATCGTCCGCCGACGCTCCAGGTCGGTCTGGACGACGACATCGTATTCCTGGCCGTTCTTGATGTAGGTGCCGACCCGGCGCGAGCCGAACATCGTCTCCAGCACACGGCCGATCGACTGCGCGGACACGCCTAGCGAGGCAGCCTTGTCACGATCGATATCCACCGACAGGCGCGGCGCGTTGGGCTCGTAGTCCACGCGCGGCCGCGCGAAGCCCGGGTTGTTCTGCGTCGCCTGCAGGATCGGCTGGAGCCAGCGATTGATCTCTGCGTAGTCGTTGCCCAGCGCGATCAGGTCGACGTTCGAGCCGCCGCCGCTGCCGCCGCCACGCTGGAACGGTCCGCGCACGCTGGCCACCGCCCGCACGCTGGTGATCTGGCCCAGCGTCCGGTTCAGCTCGGCCGCCGCCTCGTCGGACGTGACCTTGCGCTCGCCCCAGGGCTTCATGACCAGGATGCCGTTGCCGGTATTGAACTGGCTGGCGCCGAAGCGCGGGATGCTGATCACATAGCGCTCTGCGTCGCCCCGGTCGTAGTAGCGCTTGAGCTGGCGTTCCAGTTCGTCGGCTGCCTTCTTGGTGTATTCGAAGCCGGCGCCCTCGGGCCCGTTCAGGCTGATATCCACCCGGCCGCGGTCTTCGGCAGGCACCAGCTCCTGCGGCACCGTGACGAACAGCAGCCCGGCCAGCCCGACCAGCACAACGACCAGCACCCCCGCGCCGATGGACGCCAGCCGGTGACCCAGCAGCATGTCGAGCGAGTTGTGATATGAGGTCCGCAGCTTCTCCATGCCCGCATCGACCCGGCGCACCAGCCAGCCCTCGGTCTTGGCCGGCTTCAGCAGCTTGGACGCCATCATCGGCGACAGGCTGAGCGCCAGCAGCGCCGAGAAGAAGACAGCGGCGGCGATGGCGACGGCCAGTTCCACGAACAGCCTGCCGATATAGCCCGGCAGGAACATCAGGGGCGCGAACACGGCGATCAGCACGATGGTCGTGGCCACCACGGCGAAGAACACCTGCCGGGTGCCGCGCATGGCCGCGACCGGGGCCGGCTCACCCTCGTCGATGCGTCGCTGGATGTTCTCGACGACGACGATGGCGTCGTCGACCACCAGGCCGATGGCCAGGACCAGCGCCAGCAGCGTCAGCAGGTTCAGCGAAAAGCCCATCGGCACGAGCACGATGAAGCTCGACAACAGGCAGATCGGCGCCACCACCGTCGGGATCAGAGCCGCGCGCCAGCTGCCCAGGAACAGCAGGTTGACCAGCGCCACCAGGCCGAGCGCGATGCCCATGGTGATCCACACCTCGTGGATCGCCTCGGCGGTGAACTCCGAGGAGTCGACGGCCACGATCAGGTTGGTGCCCTCGGGCAGGTTGGCGTTGATCTCCTCGACCTCGGCCTTGATCAGTTCGGCGATCTGCAGGTCGTTGGCCTGCGACTGGCGGGTCACGGCCATGCCGATCTGGTCGACGCCATTGCCCCGGAACACGCGGCGATCCTCGTTGGCCGCCTCCTCGATCCGCGCGATATCGCCAAGGCGCGTCACATAGGCCGGGTTGTCTATCCCCGCGCTCTGCAGGCGGTTGGTCGTCGTCGTCGCGGTCGCCCCCGCGACCCCGGTGGCCGAGGCGCTGGCCTGGCTGGCCGCGCCGGCGCTGGCCGGCCGGACCGGCAACTGGGCGAAGTCCTCGGGCCGGCTGTAGCCGCGGTTGACGCGGATGGTGAAGTCCTTGGCCTGGCTCTCCAGGGCCCCGGCGGGCAGCTCGACGTTCTGGCTGTTCAGCGCCGTCTCGACATCATCGACCGTCACGCCACGCGCGGCCATGGCGTCGGCGTCCAGCCAGATGCGCATGGTGTACAGCGGCCCGTTCAGGCCCACGCTGGCCACGCCCGGGACCGTCGACAGCCGCTCGACCAGGTAGCGGTCGGCATAGTCGGCGAGCTGAAGCCGGTTCAGCGTCGTCGAGGTCATGTTCAGGATGATGATCGGCGAGGAGTCGGCGTTGGCCTTGGCGATCTGCGGCGGATCGGCCTGGTCGGGCAGTTGCGCCGTCACCCGGCTGACGGCGTCGCGGATATCGTTCGCGGCCGTCTCCAGGTTGGTGTCCAGGGTGAAGGTGATGTTGATCCGCGAGTTGCCGTCGCGGCTGGAGGAGTTGATCCGGTCGATGCCCTGGACGCCGGACACCTGCCGCTCGATCACCTGGGTGATCCGCTCCTCGACAACCTCGGCCGAGGCCCCGCGATAGGTGGTCGAGATCGACACGACCGGCGGATCGACGTTGGGCAACTCGCGGATCGGCAGGGCGCTGAACGCCGCCAGGCCGATGACGCACAGGATGATCGCCGCGACGGCGGCGAAGACCGGCCGGCGGACGGAAAGATCCGACAGCATCAGCGCGGACCCTTGCCCTGGGCCGCGCCCGGCGCGCCAGGCGGCCGCTGTCCGGGCAGGCTGACCGGCTGGCCGTCCTGCAGTCGATTGAGGCCATCGGCGGCCAGCCGCTCACCGGGCCGGACCCCCTCCTTGATCTCGACGAACCCGCCTTCCGAAAGGCCGGGCACGACCTGGGTCTTGCGCACGATGGTGCGCCCTTCCCGCTCGGTGATGACGAAGACGAAGGCGGCGTCGCCCTCGTACTGGATCGCCGACTCCGGAACCGACATCGCCTCGCGGCGACCATGCTCGATGTTCACCCGCATCAGCATGCCCGGCTTGATGCGGCCCGCGCTGTTCGGGAACTCCGCCCGGGCGGTCAGGGCCCGGGTGTTGGTGTCGATGCGGGTGTCCAGCTGAGCGATCCGCCCGCTGAACTGCTGGTCCGGATAGGCGTCCGGCGTCGCGACGATGCCCGTGCCGACGGCCAGCACAGGCAGGTAGCGATCCGGCACGTCGAAATCGACGCGCACGACGCCCAGGTCGTCCAGGCTGACGATCGGCGCGCCGGGGCTGATCAGCGCGCCGGGCGCGATGTCGCTCAGGCCGACCACGCCCGAGAACGGGGCGCGGATCACCCGGTCCAGCCGCCGGGCCCGCGCCGCCTGGGTCGAGGCCCGGGCGGTCTCGTAGGCGGCTTGGTACTGTTCGGCGGTGGCGCGCGGCGCGATGCCCTTGTCGGCCAGGGTCTTCCAGCGTTCGTAGTCACGCCGCGCCTGGTCCTCGCGGGCCTGGGCCTCGGCGACGCCGGCGTCCTGCTCGTTGGCCTTGAGCGTGACCAGCATCTGGCCCTTGGAAACATACTGGCCGTCCCGGAAGTGCACCGCCTCGACCAGTTCGGCCGTGTCGGAGGTGATGGTGACGGACTGGCGGCCCTTGGCGATGCCCAGGACGGAGATCCGGTCCGCAAAAGGCCGGTTCCCGACTGTGGCCACCGTAACGGCCGCCGCGCGTCCGCCCGGGCCTCCGGGCCCGCCCTTTCCGGCGCCGCCGCCGGCCGTCGCCAGCTTCAACCCGCCGGCCACGATCATGATCACCAGAACCACCGCGGCGGCGACGAGGAAGAAGTGGCGTCGGATCACGAATAACTCCGGAACAGGCAGCCCGCGCCGGCTGCGCCGGCTGTCATTGAACGCGCTATTTGTATCATGGGCTACGGAAGTAAACCCCGGTCGCATGGCCCTGAAGTGTCCGAACCGCTACGCGGCTGCAACAATCAGCCGACATCGGCCGCAACAGCGCGGATTTTCGCCCTCGCGCCCGGCGAGCCTCTGCAACAAAAATCCCGCGGTCGGACAGATGCCCAACCGCGGGACGCTTTGCAAACCAATGGTCGCCGAATCCGCTCAGCGAACCTGTGCGCTCAACTAGGCGTCGTATCCCGGCAGGCTTCGCTCAAGCTGCCGCAGGCAACCCGGCCAGGCCAGGCCGCCGATGGGACCCATCCCACCGCCGCCCGTCTGCCCCTTCACCTCGGCCTGCGCGGCCTCCGGCGCGAACAGCACGCCGTCCCGGCCCGCCGTCAGCGCCAGCACCTGCTGCTGGCAGGCGCGCTCCAGGTAGAACATCCCCAGCCAGCACTCGGCCGCCGAGGCGCCGACCGACAGCGTGCCGTGGTTGCGAAGCAGCATCAGCTTCTTCTGCGGCCCAAGGTCCGCCACCAGCCGCTCGCGCTCGTCGAGGTTCAGCGCGATGCCCTCGTAGTCGTGGTAGGCCAGTTGCGGCAGCACGATCAGCGCATGCTGGCTCAGCGGCAGCAGGCCCTCCTTCTGCGCCGCCACGGCAACGCCCTGGTCGGAGTGCAGGTGCATGACGAACATTGCGTCCTCACGGGCAGCATGGACCGCCGAGTGAATGGTGAAGCCCGCCGGATTGATGAAGTACGGCGTCTCCTGCAGCACCTGCCCGTCGAGGTCGATCTTGACCAGCGAGCTGGCCGTGATCTCGTCGAAGAACATGCCGTAGGGATTGATCAGGAAGTGATGCTCCGGCCCCGGAATGCGGGCCGAGATGTGGGTGAAGATCATGTCGTCCCACCCGTGCAGCGCCACCAGCCGGTACAGCGCCGCCAGGTCGACCCGCGCCTTCCATTCTTCCGCGCTGACCTTGTCCTTCATCGAGGCGATGTTCATCGCACCATCGGCCATGACGACTTCCTTCCCGTTCAAACCGTTGTTTGGACCCTCGCGCCGCAGGGCCGCAGCGTCAAGTGCGCCGCCTCAGCTGCGAACCCGCGCCACCGCATCCAGCCAGCGCGCATAGGCCGCCTCCCGGCGCGAAACAGGCATGGCCGGCGTCAGGCGCTCGCCATCCGGCCTCGCCTCCGCCGCCTCTTCCGCCGAGGCGTAGACCCCTGCCCCGATCCCGGCGAACAGGGCCGCGCCCAGCGCGGTCGTCTCCTGGTACTCGGCCCGCCGCACCGGAAGGTCGGTCAGATCCGCCAGCCGCTGGCTGAACCAGCTGCTCCGCGACATGCCCCCGTCGATGCGCAGTTCTGCGGCCTCGCCAAAGGCGTCCGGCGCATCGGCCCGCATGGCCTCGACCAGGTCGCGCGTCTGCAGGGCGCAGGCGTCGAACGTCGCCGCCGCGATCTCGGCAAGCCCCGCGTCCCGGGTCAGCCCGAAGATCGCCCCGCGCGCGTCGGCATCCCACCAGGGTGCGCCAAGACCCGTGAACGCCGGCACCACGACCACGGCGCTGTCGGCGTTGGCCGTCCGCGCCAGAGCCTCGGCCGCGCGCGGCCCGCCAGTCATGCCCAGCCCCTCGCCCAGCCACTGGATCGCCGCGCCGGCGATGAAGATCGAGCCTTCCAGCGCATAGGTGGTCCTGCCGCCAAGCCGCGCCGCCACCGTGGTGAGCAGCCGCGCCCGCGACACCGGACGGGTCTCGCCGGTGTTGATCAGCATGAAGCAGCCGGTCCCGTAGGTGGCCTTCATCTCGCCAGGTCGCACGCACCCCTGCCCCATCAGCGCCGCCTGCTGGTCGCCGGCCACGCCCCGGATCGGAACCGCCGCGCCCAGGATGTCGGCCGTGGTTTCCCCGAAATCATCCGCGCAGTTCAGCACCCGTGGCAGCAATGCCGCCGGAACGCCGAAGATCTCCAGCATGCGCGGCGACCAGTCCTGGGTCTGGATGTCGAACAGCAGGGTGCGCGAGGCGTTGGTGGCGTCGGTGGCGTGAACCCGCCCGCCGGTCAGCTTCCAGATCGCCCAGCAATCCATCGTCCCGGCCAGCAATTCGCCGCGCTCGGCCCGCGCCCGCGCGCCCGGCACATTGTCCAGCAGCCAGGCGATCTTGGTGCCGGAGAAGTACGGATCGAGCAGCAGGCCGGTGGCCGCGCTGACCTCGGCCTCGACACCCTGCGCCTGCAGCGTCTCGCAGACGTCTGCGGTGCGCCGGTCCTGCCAGACGATGGCGGGATGGATCGGCCGGCCGGTGGCCTTGTCCCAGACGACCACCGTCTCGCGCTGGTTGGTGATGCCGATGGCTGCGACATCACCGGCGCCGCGCCCCGACTTGGCCAGGGCCTCGCGCAGCACCGCGGCGCAGGCGGTCCAGATCTCCTCGGCGTCATGCTCGACCCAGCCGTCGTCCGGATAGCTCTGGCGCAACGGCCGGCCGGCCTCGGCGAGCGGCTTGCCGCCCCGGTCGAAGACAATCGCGCGGGTGCTGGTCGTCCCCTGGTCGAGGGCCAGGATCACCGGGTCGGCCATCTTGCGGAATCTCCCTGTGTTTCCTCGCAGCTTAAGCATGTTTTCACGGGGCCTCGTCAGGTTGATGCTCTCAGCGTGACGATTCGGGGACGCCGCGCGTGGCCTTCGCCGCCGATACCGCCGAACTACTCTCCCTGGCCCGCAGTCGCGCGCCGGCCGATCGGGAACGGCTGCTAGAGTCCATCGTCGATCTCTGCAACGCCTCCGCCGGGGCGGTCACTCACGTCGAGATCCAGAGCCTGCTCGGATCGATCTTCATGAAGCTGGTCGCCGAGGCCGAGCGCGACATCCGCATGCGGCTGTCGGAAAAGCTGTCCACCGCCGCCTGGGCTCCGCCCAGCCTGGTCAACGTCCTGGCCCTCGACGAGATCGAGATCGCCGCCCCGATCATCGCCCAGAGCCCGGTCCTGGCCGACGCCGACCTCATCCGCATCCTCGTCGAGTCGACGCTCGACCATCAGATCGCCGTCGCCCGGCGCGGCCGCATCTCCAACGCCGTCGTCGAGACGATCCTGCAGCAGGACGAGCCGGCGGTGCTCACCGCCCTGGCCGCCAACGACAGCGCCCTGATCAGCGACGAGGGCATGGACGAACTGGTCGATCGCGCCCGCCGCCACGCCTCCCTGCGCGCGCCGCTGGCCCGCCACCCCCGGCTGTCGTCCGACAACGCCCAGAAGCTCTACCTCTGGGTCGGCCAGGCGCTGCGCCAGTCGCTGTCCGACCGCTTCCGCTTCGATCCCCGTCTGATGGACGAGGCCCTCGCCGCGGCCGTCCAGGAAGCCCACGCCACCCCCGGCCCGCTTCAGGCCCTCGGCAAGCTGGTCCAGCAGGAAGAAGCCGAGAACGAGCGCCGCCTCGTCGCCAAGCTCCACGAAGCGGGCCAACTCCGCGCCGGCTTCCTGCTGCGCATGCTGCGCGAGGAGCGCCTCGGCCTGTTCATCCAGGCGCTGGCGACCCTTGGCCGCTTCCAGCCGGACCATGTCCGCCGCGCCATCGACAGCGACCGCCCCGAACTGCTCGCCCTGGCCTGTGTCGCTGTCGGCATCGACCGCAGCGTCTTCCCGTCGGTCCTCGACCAGGTCCGCGCCCTGAACGGCGGCCGCCCCGGCGGCGGCGCGGATGGCCAGCGACGCGCGGCCGGCGCCTTTGGTCCCTTCGACGCCGACGTCGCCGGCATGGCCTTCCGCCAGGCGATCGCCTCCGTTTGACAACGCTCCTGTCGTAGGGCCTTGGTTTCTCCATGTTCCGGGCCCAGCCGACCGTCACCCGCATCGCCTTCGCCGCCAGCGATCGCCCCGAGGCCCAGGACGCCTGCGAGCGCCTGCGCGACCGCTATGGCCACACGCCCGAGGACGAGGCTCAGGTCATCGTCGCCCTCGGCGGCGACGGCTTCATGCTTGAAACGCTCCACCGCACCATGGATCTGGGCAAGCCGATCTACGGCATGAACCGGGGCTCGGTCGGCTTCCTCATGAACGAGTTCAGCGAGGACGCCCTGCTCGAGCGGATCAACGCCGCCGAGCGCGCCGTCATCCATCCCCTGACCATGGTCGCCATCGACACCCACCGCCGCCAGCACCGCGCCCTGGCGATCAACGAAGTGTCGATGCTGCGCCAGACCCGCCAGACCGCCAAGCTGCGGGTCTCCATCGACGGCAAGGTGCGGATGGGCGAACTGGTCTGCGACGGCGTGATGGTCGCCACGCCGGCCGGCTCGACCGCCTACAACCTCTCGGCCCACGGCCCCATCGTGCCCATCGACGCCCGGGTGCTGGCCCTGACGCCGATCAGCGCCTTTCGCCCGCGGCGCTGGCGCGGCGCCCTGCTGTCGCACACCGCGCGGGTGACCATCGAGGTCTTGGAAGCCGACAAGCGGCCGGTCAGCGCCGTCGCCGACAACTTCGAGGTCCGCGACGTTGTCGAGGTCCATATCGGCGAGGATCGCGGCATCAGCCTGTCGATGATGTTCGACGCCGGCCGCAGTCTGGAAGAGCGCGTGCTCGCCGAACAGTTCAGCGGCTAAGCCTCAAGTAGAGAACGCTGTTCTTTCTAGTAGATGGTGCAGATTGTCGCACCCGTCCAACTAAAATGGGCGTCTCACTGCTTGTTAACCTCGCAAGCCTAACGTCCTGTGGGTAACGCCACAGGAGAGGCGCGCGTGAGCAACAATCCCGTTCAGGTCATCCAGGCCCCGAACACGCTGAAGCTGCGTATGGGCAGCAAGTTCGGCGGTATCGACGCGGCTGCGATCGCCAAGGCCGAAGCGGCCCTGAAATCCCTGTCCGGCAACTTCAGTGAGTGGCTTCAGGAAGAAGTCACCAAGCTCGAGACCGCGCGCCAGACGATCCGGACCGAGGGCCTCAACGTCCAGACCGCCGAGACGCTCTACTTCCGCGCGCACGACCTCAAGGGCCTGGGGACAACCTACGAATTCCCGCTGGTCACCCGCATCGCCGCGTCGCTGTGCAAGCTGATCGATGATCCGGATACCCGCCTGGACGCGCCGATGTTCCTCGTCGACGCCCACATCGACGCGATCCGCGCCGCCGTGCGCGACGATATCCGCACCGACACCCATCCGGTGGGCAAGGTCCTGATCGCCGAGCTGGAAGGCCGCGTCGCCGCCCTGACGCCCTCGGAATAGCCCGGCGCCTCAGCGGATCGCCGACAACGGCTCCACCACGTCGCCATAGCCGGCTTCGATCGGGATGGTCAGCACCCCGCCGCCCTCGCGCCGCTCGACCTTGGGCTCGACGGTGACCAGCTTGCGTGCCCGCGCCCGGCCGATCGCGTCGGCTGCGTCCGAGGCCTCGGCCAGCAGTTGCAGGTTCATCCGCGTCGGGAAGATGATCGTCCGCTCGCCGGTCTGCGCCAGCCGCAGCGCCTCGCCCGGCGCGATCCACTCGGCATCCACCGTCTCGCGGCCATCGCAGGCCGCCAGCTGGTCGCCGCTGGCCGTCGCCACATAGAACCAGGTGTCGAACCGCTTGGGCATCAGGTCCGGCGTGATCCAGCGCGCGAACACCGTCAGCGCATTCAGCTCCAGCCGCAGGTCCAGCGCGGTGATGATGTCCAGAAACGGCGTCTCGCCCCGGTCGACCGCCCCGCGCTGCGCCGCCGCGCCATCGTCGCCGCTGAACGGAGAGCCGTCGGCATAGCGCGCCAGGATGATGCCCGTCTCCTCATAGGCCTCGCGGATCGCGGCGATGCGAAGCGGCCGCTGGTCGGGCTCCACCTCGCTCCAGCCGGTGCACCATTCGGCCCAAGCCGGATCGTGGTCGCCCTGCGCCGTCTTGCCGCCCGGAAACACCAGCGCGCCCGACGCGAAGTCGATCTGGTGATGGCGCTTGACCATCAGCACTTCCAGACCGGGATCGTCCCGCACCAGCAGGATGGTCGCGGCGGGGCGGATCGGGACGTCGGATTTCTCGCTCATGCCGCCAGCATGGCGCGCGTCGCGGCGCGGCGACAAGACTGACGCAACGGCAGCGCCTCGCCCGTCAGATATCGGCCCTCAGGCGGCCGCCCCCGCCTCGCCCCGCGGCGCGGTCTCGGCGGTCAGCCGGTCCAGCTTGTCGAGCAGATAGTCCATGTCGTCGCGCTGGGTGGTGTGGGCCTGGGTCAGGAACCGCTCCAGCATCCGCTGCTGGAACCGCTGGCGATCCCTCGGGCCGCCGTCGAAGTCCATCGAGTGATAGGTGTCCACCCCGACCCGGAACGCCGCGAACAGCCGCGCCGGCAGGCCCGCCCGCTCGTAGATCGCCCGCAGACCCAGCGGTCCGGCGTCATGGATCATCAGCCAGGTCCGGTGATGCGGCACGCCCGCCAACTCGGCCACGCCGCATTCGAAGAACTTCATGTGCCCGTGCGCCAGCGCCCGCAGCAGCAGGCTGGCCGTCAGCCGCCCGGCCCGGTTCAGGTGCGTGGCGAACGCCTTGGGATCGGCCGTGCGCCCGGCCTGGTCCACCAGGTCGATGATCGCCCGCTCCTTGGCCCCGATGGCGATCTGCAGCGCCAGGTCGGGCGAGATGGCGTGGTGCGACAGGATATGCTCGCGCAGACTGTCGCCGACCATGTTGATCAGCTTCTCGGTCACCGACATCGGCAACGCATTGCGATAGGCGACCGCCGCCAGCACCTTCTCGGACTTCTCGAACTTCTGCAGCGCCCGCGTCAGGGTCCGCTCGGAGAAGCTGGCGTTGTCGTTGGCCACGGCCGCCTGCACGGCCGGCTCGCCGCCATGCTCGACGATCGCCTCGGTGACCTTCTCCGACAGCTCCGGCCGGCGGGCGATGGCGACCTGCCGCACCGGCCCGCCCAGGCGCACGATCTCCGACAGATCCTCGTCGGTGAAGGCCGGCGAGAAGTTCAGCATCGGCAGGCAGACGCTCTCGACGTCCCGCGCCAGCCGCAGCGCCACGTCGCGTGGCACCAGCGGCGAGGATTTCAGCGTCACCGCCAGCGCCCGCCGGACCAGTTCCGCCGCATCCCGGGCCATGACCCGCAGGATGTCCTCGGCCTTGAGGCGGTCTTCCTCCGACAGGTTCTCGCGATCGATCGTGCGGCACAGCTTGTGGGCGGCCAGCGCGCGCTCGTCGGCCGTGGCGCCCTTGAGCAGGGTGCGGATGTCGATGTCGGTCAGCGCCGTCCGCGTGGTCGTCATGGGGTCTTCGCCCGCTCCCGAGTCGTCTCGTTAGCGATGATGCGCCGTTAGCCTTAACGATCGCTTTCCCAATCCTGACAGGTGTTAACGATGCCCCGTAACGGCTCGCAAACCCAACCCGCCTATTCTGGGGGGAACCTGTCCTCTGGGGGCCTCCGTGATCCAAGCCATTGTCGGCGACGCCGCGCCCGTTCGCGGCGGGTCCAGCTTCATGGACCAGTCCCTGGACGCCCAGCGCCGGCTCCTGCCCTATGCGCTCGGCTGCTTCGCGGTCAGCCTGCCGATCTTTGTCTGGGCCGGCTCGTTCGCGATCAACGCCTTCTGGATGGCGGCCAGCTTCGCCATCTTCGCCCTCAACTGGGGTCTGTACTACGGCATCGTGAACTGGATGCGGGCCAACCCCGACGCCGCCACGACCCGCCGCCTGCGCGTCCATATTCTCGGCGGCCTGCTGTGGGCCGGCGCTGTCGCCCAGGTCGCCGCCTTCGCCCACCACGCCGGCCCCGCCCGCGAGGGCCTGCTGCTGATGGCCGTGGCCGGGGCGGTGGTCTGCTTCTTCTTCAGCGCGCCGCTGCTTCCGGCCCTGCTGATCGTCGGCCCGGCCGCCGCCGCCGGACCGCTGATCGCCCTCTTCGCCAGTCCCGACAGCCGGCCCGAGGCGCTGGGCGCCTGGGGCGCGGTCGCCCTGGCCATGGCCCTGTGCCTGGTGCTGAACCAGATGATGCGCGGTCAGTTCGCCCTGGCCGCCGAGCGCGAGACCCTGCTGGCCGAGCGCGAGGCGACCCTCGATCGCGCCCAGAAGCTGGCCAAGTCCAAGTCCGACATCGTCGCAACCCTCAGCCACGAGATCCGCAACGGCCTCAACGGCGTGACCCATGTGCTGGCCGCCGCCGCCGGCCACGGCGGCCGCGCCGCACCCAGCCGCGAACAGCTCGGCGCCGCCCTAACCGCCGCCCAGGACCTCATCGCCGTCCTCAACGCCACCCTCGACAGCGAGAACGCCGAGGCCGGACGTCTCGACCTCGACAGCCGCCCCTTCGACCCCGTACGGCTGACGCGCGAACTGGTGCTGCTCAACCGCCCTGCGGCCTCGATCAAGGGCCTGGAGCTGGCCATCCACGTCGAACCCGAGCTCGAGGCCGGCGGCGGCGCGGTGCTGGGCGACGTCACCCGCGCCCGCCAGGTGCTGGCCAACCTCATCGGCAACGCCGTGAAGTATACCGTCCGCGGCCGCGTCGAGGCGCGGATCGAGGTGCGCGAGGGCCGCCGCGTGGCCATCGCCATCGCCGACACCGGCCCCGGCCTGTCGCCCGCCGAGCTGGACGAGGCCTTCGAAGCCTTCCGCCGTGTCGAGCGCACCGGCGCCGGCGTCCCTGGCGCCGGTCTCGGCCTGTCGCTGTCGCGCCAGCTTGCCGCCCTGATGGGCGGCGACCTCCAGGGCCACAGCGCCGTCGGGGTGGGCAGCTGCTTCACCCTCGAACTGCCCTGGGACGCCTCGGCCAGCGCGGACGAGGCCCCCGCTTCCGAAAATCCGGCCCAGGTCGTCGTCACCGCCCAGCGCGCCCTGCGCGTGCTCGTCGCCGAGGACGACGCCCTCAACGCCGCCATGCTGCGCGCCATCCTCGAACAGCTCGGCCACCAGGTCGTTCACGCCCAGAACGGCCGCCGCGCCGTCGACCTGGCCTCCAGCTGGGACTTCGACCTCGTCATGCTCGACGGCCGCATGCCCCAGCTCGACGGCGCCAACGCCGCCGCCGCCATTCGGGCCCTCGATGGCCCCGCCGCCAACCTGCCGATCATCGCTGTCATCGGCGGCGATGCCGAGGAAGCCCGCGAATGCCTGGACGCGGGCGCCGACACCGTGCTGCGCAAGCCGGTCACCGTCGCCGGCGTCGCCCGCGCGGTCGCCGACGCCGCCGCCTCCGGCCGCGAGGGCCTCGCCGCCCCGGCCGCCCGCGCCGTCTCCGCCTGATACCGGTCGTGGCTGCCGCAAGGGAAGCCTGACCTTAGGTCGGTCTTCCAACCGTCCTCCAGCCTTGCCACAATGCCCGCACCGAACAGCGGGGAGAGATGGCGTGCTTGAAGGTCTGAAGGTCGTCGAACTGGCCACCTACATCGCCGCCCCCGGCGCCGCGGCGATCATGGCCGACTGGGGCGCATCGGTGGTCAAGATCGAGCCGCCCGCCGGCGACCCAATGCGCAAGTTCTTCGACACCATCGGCTCGGACCAGGCCGACAACCCCATCTTCGACCTCGACAACCGGGGCAAGCGCGGGGTGGTGCTCGACATCGGCAAGCCCGAGGGCCGCGCCGCCGCCCTCAAGCTCATCGCCGGGGCCGATGTCTTCCTCACCAACGTCCGTCCCGGCGCCCTGAAGCGGGCCGGCCTCGACTGGGACAGCCTCAAGGATGCCAACCCGCGCCTCGTCTACTGCACCCTCACCGGCTACGGGCTGGAGGGCGCCGACGCCGACAAGGCCGGCATGGATGTCGCCAGCTTCTGGTCGCGCGCGGGCGTGGCGGCGATCACCGCGCCCAAGGGGGTCGAGCCCTTCCCGATCCGCACCGGCATGGGCGACCACATCACCTCGATGGCCACGGTCTCGGCCATCCTGGCCGCCATCTTCGAGCGCCAGTCCACTGGCCGGGGGCGCCTGGTGGAAACCAGCCTGATGCGCGCCGGCGTGTATTCCATCGGCTCGGACATGGCGATCCAGCTTCGCTTCGGCAAACTCGCCTCGACCCGCCCGCGCGAGGCGGCGGTCAATCCGCTGGCCAACTTCTTCAAGACCGCCGACGGCCGCTGGCTCTGCTTGCTGCCGCGCCAGGGCGCGCCGGACTGGCCGGATATCGCCGCCGCCGTCGGCCATCCCGAATGGGTCGAGGACCCGCGCTTCGCCAAGACCAAGGCCCGCCGCGAGAACGGCCCCCTGCTGGTCGGGCTGATCGACGAGGCCATCGGGGCCATGGACTTCGACACCATCGCCGCCCGCCTCGACGCCGGCGACATCACCTGGGCCCCGGTCCAGACCCCGCGCGAGGTCATCGAGGATCCCCAGGCCCACGCCGCCGGCTGCTTCGTCGAGATTCCCGACGGCAAGGGCGGCACGGTGGTCAGCCCCGCCTCCCCGGCCCGCTTCCCGGGCGCGGAGGACGGCCCCCGCGGACCCGCCCCCCTGCTGGGCCAGCACACCGACGCGGTGCTCTCCGAACTGGGCTACGGGCCCGACGACATCGCAGCGCTCAAGGCCGCCGGCGCCGCCGCATGACCCTCTGGCGCCCGCCGCCGGTCGAGCCGGGTCGCGCGGCCATCGGGCTAACGGCCCTTCGCTGCGGCCTGGCCCTGCTGATCGCCATTCACGGCTGGGCCCGGCTGGTCGCCGGGGGCGTCGTCCCCTTCGGCGGCTTCCTCGACGGCGCGGGCTTTCCGCTCGGCCTCGCCATCGCCGCCGCCATCACCGCCTTCGAGATTCTCGGCACGCCCCTGCTGGCCTGGGGCCGGCTCGTCCTGCCGCTGACGCTCGGCTACGCCTTCATCTACGCCATGGGGATCGTGCTGGTGCATGCCCCGGCGGGCTGGTTCGTCGTCGGCCTTGGCCGCAACGGCGCCGAATACAGCGTGCTTCTGATCATCGCCCTGCTGGTCGTCGGGCTGCAGGCCTGGCCGAGGAAGGCTCCCCTCTAGGCCTGATCCTTCTTGGCGTCGGCCAGCACCTTCAGCATCTCGGCCGAGAACAGCGAGTTCGCCAGGCTACGCCCGCCGCCGGCGCTGTCGCCGCCGAACAGGCCGCCGCCCACGCCAAGCCCGCCGCCCCGCAGGATCATGGCGATCATCAGTTCTTCCTGGGCCTTCTTGTCGCCGCCGCCGGCGGCGTACTGCAGGTATCCGCCCAGGGGCGTCGGCGCGGTCTCGCGCGGCCCGACCACCGCCCCTCCGCCGCCCGTGGCGGTCAGGTTGCCGTACAGCTCGGCGACCGTCACCGGCCGCCCGCCCTTGTAGAAGATCGACCGGTTGGCCGCCGCCGCCTCGGGGAACAGGCTGGCCGCGCTGGCGCCCGGGTTCGCCCGCATCCCCTCGACCAGCCGCGCCGCACCCTTGGGCCCCAGGAAGTGGGCCGCATACAGCTCGCCGCCCGTCGGCGACCGTCCGAGACGTCCGCGCAGGTAGTCGGCATGGTCGCTGGCCAGTTCACCCGCCATCAGAGCCGCCGCGTCGGGGTCGTAGCGCAGGTTCATCACCGCCGCCCGCGCCTCGTTGTTCTGCACGCGATAGCGCCCGTCGGGTCCTTGGGTGATCATGTCGGCATAGGCGCCGTAGCCGTGCTTGGCCCCGTGCTTCTTCAGCGTCGACAGCCAGGTCTGGTCGATGAACTGGAACAGGCCCGCCGCCGAGCTGGTCGGCGCCTTGGCGTCCGGCCGCAGGCCGCTCTCCCGCCGGGCCGTGCCCAGCAGGAAGCCAAAATCGACCCCGGTCGCCTGCGACGCCCGCCGCAGCGCCTGATCGACCGCGCCCATGACCGGTTTGACCGTCATGCGGCCCTGCGTGCGCCGATCCGGTTAACGGCCGATTAACCACGTTTCCTGAACGCCCGTTCGACAAATATTACGCTCGTAGCACTCGCGTACTTTACATCCGTCATTCCTAAGGTCTTACATTCGTCATCCGCTGGCAATGGAGACGACCATGACCACCGCCGCCAACCCCTTCGACTTCGCAGAAGCCCCGCGCCGCAAGGCGCTTTCCCCCGCCATGACCCTGGCGCTCGCCGTATCCGTCGGGGCGCACCTGGGCGCGGGCGCCTGGCTGATCCACCAGCGGTTCGTCATGCCGCCGGCCGAGGTCGAGCCCGTCATCGATCCCATCGTGCCGATCTTCTGGCCGCCGCCCCCGCCGCCCCCGGAGCCGGACGAGCAGCGGCCGGTCGTGCGGCGAACCTCGCCGGTCAATCTCCACCCGCCGACACCCTCGCCCATCGACCCGCCCGAGACGCTGCCCTTCACGCCCCGCCCGCCGATCGGAGAGCCGCTGGGTCCGCCGGCCACGCTGGATCCTGGCCCTCTCACCCCCTCCGGCGTCGCCGACGCGCCCGTGGCGCCGCCGGTCATCGGCCGCCCGGACTGGCTGCGAAAGCCGAACGCGGCCCAGTTCGCCCGCTACTATCCGGACCGGGCCATGACCGGGAACGTCTCGGGCGACGCCGTGCTGTCCTGCCAGGTCGCCGCCAACGGCTCGGTCCGCGCCTGCCGCATCGTCAGCGAAACGCCGTCGAACTACGGCTTCGGCTCCGCCGCCATCAAGCTCAGCCGCTATTTCGTGATGAAGCCGCGCACCGAGGACGGGCGGCCTGTCGACGGGGCCAGCGTCACCATTCCGGTCCGCTTCGCCCTCGACTGATCAGGGGATCGTCTGATCAGGGAACAGGAACCACGATGATGCGCGCCGCCTTGCCCGGTTCGAACGGGTGGCGCGTGTCGTTGGTGAACAGCAGTCGCCCGTCCTTCTGGACGCGGACGCGCCAGCCCGGCGAGACGGCCTTGCCCAGATCGTCGCTCGGCGCCAGCAGGCGGAACTTGGCCTCGCCCTTTCCGTCGGCGTCGATCGTCGCGGTGGCGATCTGGCGCGCGTCGGTGTCGGCGATCGCCTGCTCCTCCAGGCGGATCAGCACCTGGGCGCCCACCGGCATGGCCGAGCCGTCGGAGGTCGCCACCAGGCCGCTCAGGGCCACCTGCCCCGCCGGCGTCGGCGTGGCGCAGCCGGCCAGGACGGCGATGACGGCAAGGGCGGCGAAGGCGGGGGCGGAACGCATATCGGGTACTCCGGACAGCCCCATCCTACCCCGGATCAGTAGCTCTTGGGCAGGTGCAGCACGCGCTCGGCGATGAAGTTGAGGATCATCTCCCGGCTGACGGGCGCGATGCGGGCGATCATCGCCTCGCGCATGTAGCGTTCGACGTCATATTCCTTGGCGTAGCCCATGCCGCCATGCGCCAGCACCGCCGCCTCGGCCGCGCGGAAGCCGGCCTCCGCGCCCAGGTACTTTGCCGCGTTGGCCTCGGCGCCGCAGTCCTTGCCCGCGTCGTAGAGCGCGGCCGCCTTGAAGGCCAGCAGGTTGGCCGCCTCGAGCTCGGCCCAGCATTTGGCCAGCGGGTGCTGCACGCCCTGATTCTGGCCGATGGGACGGCCGAACACGACCCGCTCCTTGGCGTAGGTCGCCGCCTTGGCCAGCGCGGCGCGGCCGATGCCGACCGCCTCGACGCCGAACAGCACGCGCTCGGGATTGAGACCCGCCAGCAGGTACTGGAACCCCTTGCCTTCCTCGCCGATCAGATCCTCGGCCGGGACCTGCAGGTCCTCGATGAAAAGCATATTACATTCAACGGCCTTGCGCCCCATCTTCGGGATCGGCTTGGCCTCGATGCGCGCCCGGTCGAAGTCGGTGTAGAACAGGCTCAGCCCCTGCATCGGCTTGGCCGTCTGCTCCTTGGGCGTGGTCCGGGCGATGATCAGGATCTTGTTGGCCCGCTGGGCCATGGTGGTCCAGATCTTCCGGCCGTTGATCCGATAGCCGTTGCCGACCTTCTCCGCCCGGGTCTCCAGGCTGGCGGTGTCCAGGCCGCTGTTGGGCTCGGTGACGGCGAAACAGGCCTTGTCCTGGCCGGCGATCACCCGGGGCAGATGGCGCTCCTGCTGCTCGCGCGTGCCGAACTTCACCACCGGCATCAGGCCGAAGATGTTCAGGTGGATGGCGCTGGCGCCGGTGAACGCCGCGCCCGACTGGGCCACGGTCTGCATGACGATGGCCGCCTCGGTCAGGCCCAGCCCCGATCCGCCGAATTCCTCGGGCATGGCCACGCCCAGCCAGCCGCCCTCGGCCATGGCCGCGACGAACTCCTCGGGAAAACGTCCGGTCTCGTCGGCATTGCGCCAGTATTCGGCGTCGAAGCCGGCCATCACCTTGGCGACGCCGTCGCGGATCGCTTCCTGTTCCTCGGTCAGCCAGAAGCCCGACATCAATCCTCCGTCCCGTCCGGCGCCGTGAACCGGCGCGCATCCAATGCCGGCGCCCACGGCCCCGGATCCTCGCCCGCGAGATACGCCCGCAGCATCCCCGCCACAAGCGGAGCCAGCAGCCAGCCGTTGCGCCGCGCGCCCATCGCCAGCCAGACGCCGGCCGAACGGCTGGGCCCCGCCAGCGGCAGGCCGTCCGGCGTCGCCCCGCGAATGCCGACCCGGACCTCGCCGCCACAAGATGGACCTGCCGCGCGCTCGGGAAAGGTCCGCTCGACCAGCGCCCGTATCGCCTCGTCCGGTTCCCGGTCGGTGCGTCCCGGCTGCATCGTCGCGCCCAGCAGGCCGCCGCCTGCGCCCGGCGCGATATAGCCGCCATCCCGCCGCTCCACCGGCCCGTCGCCGATGCCGGCGTCCAGCTTCAGAATTTGGCCCTTGATCGCTGAAATTGCGTCGCTTTCCGGAGCCCAGCTCACCGGTTGCCAGCCTGTCGCCGCGATGGCGTCGACGCCCTGCGGATCGTCCAGGGCCTGCCGCTCGAACCGCACGCCGCGCGCCTTGGCCGCCGCCCGCAACCGCTCCAGCGAGGCCTCCGCATCGACCCTCCAGTCCTCGGCCACGAACAGCCCTGCGGCCCTCGCCTCGCTCGCCACGCCAAGCTCGGCCAGCGCCTGCCGCACCGTCTCGCCCCTGGAGCCGGCATAGACCGCTCCGCCGCGGTCCAGCGCGATCCCCGTCCGTTCCGCGAACGCCGGCCAGGCGTCCCGCGCCGCCAGCAGCAGCGGGTAGTGACCGCGCGCCAGGGGGTCCAGCACCGCCTCGAACACCGGCGCCAGCATCCCGGCGGCGGCGGCAGAAGCAGAGGTTTCCGGCGCCGGATCGAACACCGTCACCGCCGCGCCGGCCTCGGCCAGTTCGACCGCGATGCTCAAGCCGAGCACGCCCGCGCCGGCCACCTTGACCACCCTGCCCTCGAGACTCGTCATGGGCGCCAGCAACTCCGCCCGCGCCGCCCCGTCAAGGCGTCAGCCTGATCCCGATGCGAACCGTGCGCGGCGCATCGAAGCTCTCGATGCCGGTCGCCGTCTCGCCGGTCTCGACCGCCTCATCGGTGACGTTGTCGACCGCCAGCCACAGCCCCACGCGCCCGTTCAGCCGCCAGTCGGCCCGCAGGTCCAGCGTCGTCGCCGCCGACAGCGCGCGGCTGTTCAGGTCGTCCTCCCAGCGGTCGCCCTCATAGCGCACCTGCGCCAGCAGGGTCACCGGCTCGACCACGCGCCACGACACATCCGCGCTCGCCGTCACCCTCGGCGTCTGCGCCGGCCGCAGGCCCGTCAGTTGCGGCGCCGCCGAGCCGCCGTCGACCTCCGCGTCCGTATAGCCCGCCGCCAGCCTCAGGCTGACCGTCTCGCCCCAGCGCTTCTCGGCCTCCAGCTCCACGCCCCAGGCGTCCACCTCGCCGACGTTCTGCCGCTGCCGCAGCACCCCGCCCGCCGGCACGAAGCCCGCCACCGGAAAGGTCCCCGGCCCGACGCCGATGGTCACGTTGCTGATGGCTCCGTCCAGCCGGGTGACGAACACCGTCGCCCCCCAGCGCCAGCCCTCGCCCGCGTCGCCCAGCCCCAACTCGGCCCCGTACAGCACCTCCGGCTCCAGCCCGGCGTTGGCCTCGGTGATGTCGTTGCCCACCCGGAACGGCCGGTGCAGTTCGTTCAGCGTCGGCGGCCGGAAGCCCGCATAGGCGGCCGCCCGCACCATCACCGGCCCCTCGCGCCGCGCCGCGACCCGCGCCGTCGGCTGCCAGCCGCTGGCGTCGTCCGGCGACACATCCAGCGTCGGCGCGCCCGTCGCCAGGTCCCGCTCCCGCCGCGTCGCGTCAAAGCTCGACCAGTGGTCCAGCCGCGCCCCGCCGGCCAGCAGCCACGGCCCCCGCTCGATCCAGGCCTCGCCGTACAGTCCCGCCACGGCCTGGGCCCCGCCGGCGACCCGTCCCCGGGTGAAGGCGCCGGCCATGTAGCGGAACCGCTCCCGCGTCTCGCCCCCGGCGTATCGCGCGTCCAGACCCACTTCCCAGCCGCCGTCGCCCCGGTCCATGCGCAGGGCCGCGTTGACGCCAAGGCCCAGCGCCGGGGTGCCGAACTGCTCGCTGGCCGGCGTGGTCGTCGACCGGTCGGGCGCCACCGCCGCCGAGCTGTTCTCCAGGTCCGAGACCCTGGCCCAGGCCTGCACCCGCCAGCTCGTCCCCAGGCCGGGCGACTGGCCCGTCAGCGCCGCCGACAGCGCCCCGCCCGTCGCCCGCGACCGCGCGCCCGCCAGCCCGCTCTCGCGCCGCTCCTCGAACGCCGAGGCGCGGATCGCCAGGTTCATGGTCCCGATGTCGGGCGCATAGCGCACCATGCCCGAGGCGGCCTCATAGGCCAGCGGCCGGTCCGCCGCCCCGCGTCCGGCCCGCACAGGAACCCAGCCGTCGGTCTGCTGCCATCCGCCGGCGATGAAGACATCGCCCCCGGCCCAGGCGCCCTGCACACCGGCCAGGCCCCGCTCGCCCGCGAAAATCTCAAAGTCGCCGCCGGCCGGAACCCTGGTCCGCTCCAGAAGCTGCACCGTGCCCGTCAGCGCCCCGGCGCCATAGGGCCCAGCCCCGGCCCCGCGCACCACCAGCGCGCCCTCGATCGACACCGGCGGCAGGCCGGACCAGATCACCCAGCCACCGAACGGGTCGTTCTGCGGAACCCCGTCCAGCGTCACCAACGCCCGCCCCGCGCCCGAGCCGGCGATCGAGCGGACCGACAGCCCCTGCGTCGTCGGATTGGCCGCCACGCTGGAGGTCCGCCGGAACAGCTGCACGCCCGGCGTCGCGGTCAGGGCCTCGTCGACCCGGGGCGCGGTGGCGATCGCCTCGTCGATGCGCACGACCGAAAAGGCGGCGTCGCTCGGCGCCGGCGCCAGCCGCGCGGCCTCGACCACGACGACGTCGACGGTGGGAGGAAGGTCCTGGAACATGCGCCCCTGTCTATGGATTCGGCCCGTTCAGGGAAACCTCGACAGGGGCCATTGTTCCATCCCGATCAGCCGGCCTTCCGCTTCGGGGGCAGCGCGGCCAGCTTGTTCTCCTGCCGCGCCTTCTGCCGCCGCGCCAGGTCCAGCAGGTACAGCCGCACCGCCTCGGCCTCGTTGACCGTGACCAGCGAGCTGAACGACACCATCCCCTGTTCGGTGCGATCGCCGTCGATCACCACCCCCTTGAAGATGCCCCTGTCGGCGATGGTCGGCGAATAGCGCAGGTCCGGGATGGCCGCGTTCGAAACGCCGCTGGCGCCGTGGCAGACGCCGCAGTTGGCGGCGTACACCGCCGTGCCCAGGGCGATCTGCTCGGGCGTGCCGGCATCGTTGGGCAGGTCGGGGAACGCCTTGTCCGAGGGCGGCCGCGCCGGCAGCGTCTGCTTGCCGCCGACCTTGAACACCAGCAGCCGCCGCGGCCCCTCCGAGCGCGGATCGACGCCCGCCCCGGCCGACAGGGCGAACCCGCCGCCCCAGCCGGCCATCACCGCCACATACTGCTCGCCGTCCACCTCATAGGTCATGGCCGGCGCCATCACCCCGGTCTGGGCGTCGAAACCCCACAGCTTCTTGCCGTTGGTCGCGTCGAACGCCGCGAACTCGCCCGTGGCGCTGCCCTGGAACACCAGCCCGCCGGCCGTGGCCAGCACCCCGCCGTTCCACGGCCCGTCATAGTCCACCGACCACACCGCCTTCTGCGCCACCGGGTCCCAGGCGATCAGCCGGCCCTTGAGGCTCGCGCGGATGGCCTTCAGCTGCGCCTCGTCATCGGGCAGCCCGGCCACCAGGAAGTCGATGCCGACGTTCCAGCCCTGCGGCCGATAGCGATAGTTGGCCTTGTCGCCGCCCGGCTGCATGTAGGGGAACGGGATCTCCTGCGCCGGGATGTAGACCAGCCCGGTCTTGGGGCTGAACGCCATCGGCTGCCAGTTGTGCGCGCCCAGCGGCCCCGGGTTCTGCAGGTGCACGGCCTTGGCGTAGCGGGCGCCGGGGGCCTCGATCGGCCGGCCGGTCGCCTTGTCGATGCCGGTCGCCCAGTTGACGCCCTCGACGAACTTCTCGGCCGAGATCAGCTTCCCGCTCGCCCGGTCCAGCACATAGAAGAAGCCGTTCTTGGGCGCCTGCATCACCACCTTGCGCGGCGCGCCGTCGATGGTCAGCTCGGCCAGGATGATGTGCTGGGTCGCCGTATAGTCCCAGGTCTCGCCGGGCGTGGTCTGGTAGTGCCAGACGTACTCGCCCGTCTCCGGCTTCAGCGCCACGATCGAGGACAGGAACAGGTTGTCGCCGCCGCCCGGGCTGCGGATGTCGCGGTTCCAGGGCGAGCCGTTGCCCACGCCGATGAACAGCAGGTCCATCTCCGGGTCATAGGCCATGGAATCCCAGACCGTGCCGCCGCCGCCCGCCTTCCAGAACTCGCCGTTCCAGGTCTTGCGGGCGACATCGGTCATCGCCTTGTCGCTGGCCGCCCCGTCGGTCTCCTTCTCGCCGGGCACGGTATAGAACCGCCAGGCCATCTCGCCGGTGTCGGCGTCATAGGCCGACAGATAGCCGCGCACGCCCAGCTCGGCGCCGCCGTTGCCGATCAGCACCTTGCCCTTCACCACCCGCGGCGCGCCGGTGATGGTGTAGGGCTTGGACTGGTCGACCGTGACCTTGGACCAGACGACCTTGCCGGTCTTCGAGTCCAGCGCCTCCAGCCGCCCGTCCAGCGTGCCGACGAACACCTTGCCGCCCCACAGCGCCACGCCCCGGTTGACCGCGTCGCAGCAGGCCTTCACCCCGGTCGCCTTGGGCACCTTGGGATCATGGGTCCACAGCAGCTTGCCGGTCCGCGCGTCGAACGCCCGCACCACCGACCAGGCGCTGGTCGTGTACATCACCCCGTCGGCCACCAGGGGCGTCGCCTCGATGCCGCGCTGCTCGGGCAGGTCGAACGACCAGGCCAGGCCCAGCTCGCCCACGTTGCCGGCGTTGATCTTGTCCAGCGGGCTGAACCGCTGCTCCGAATAGGTCCGCCCGTGGCTGACCCATTCGCCCGGCGCCTGGTCGGCGGCGATGATCCGCTCGCCGTCCACGCCCTTGCCGCCCTCGCCGCCGCATCCGGCCAGCACCATCGTTCCCGCCGCCAGCGCGGCAGCCCAGATCGCCCGCATCCCGAACCTCTCCGATCCCTGAGCGCCCCGCCTCTCCCGTGCGGAGTCGCAGCCACTATGACCCCCCGACGCAACGGCAATCAACGACCCTTGTTCAGGCCATGCCCTTCGGATCGCCGCGCAGCCACCGCGTCACCGGCCGCTCGAAACCGGTCCAGCAGGCGAACGCCGCCACGCAGGACAGCCCGATCGACAGCGGCACGAACACCCACGGCTGGTGCACGCCGATCAGCACCGCCATCGCCCCGATGATCAGCGGGTGGAGCAGATAGAGGCTGTAGGAAGCGTCCCCCATCCAGCGCAGCGGCGCGATGTCGGCCAGCCCGCCGTCCGCCTCCACCGCCGTCAGCCCGGCCACCATCAGGAAGGCCGGCAGGCCCCAGAACAACGGCCGCCACAGGTCCCATTCGGCCCGCGTCACCGCCATCACCGCGAACCACGACAGCCCGACCACGAACATCAGCCAGCCGCCGCTGCGCCCGGGCGTGACCCCCTCCTCCAGCGCCCGCGCCCACAGCACCCCCGCCAGGAACTCCAGCAGCATCGGGTTGGCCAGCATCTCGTAGGCCGGCGGATGGAAGAAGCCGAACGCCGCCGTCGCCGACAGCACCCCGCTCACCGCCAGCAACCGCTTCGACCGCTCCAGGAACAGGCAGGCGGCGAACAGGACGTAGAACACCGCCTCGTAGTTCAGCGTCCACCCCGGGGCCAGGATCGGAAACGGCAGCCCGTCCGGGTTGCGGTGCTGCACGAAGGCCAGCGAGGCCAGCACGTGCCAGCCCTCCGGGTCGATCTCCGGGAACCGCGCCGGCCAGACCAGCGCCGCCCCCGCCAGCAGCAGCGTCACCGTCCAGTACAGCGGCGCGATCCGCACCGCCCGCTTGCGCAGGAACGCCAGCGGCCGGATGTCCCGCCCGCTGGTGGTGCGCCACATGATGAAGCCGCTGATGACGAAGAACACATCGACGCCCGCGGCCCCGACGTCGAACGGAATCCGCGCCCACTGCAGGGCATGGAACGCCGCCACCGACAACGCCGCGAATGCCCGCAGCTGCTGGATCGACCGCAGCGTCTCCATCACCCTCCCCGGCGCCTCAAGCCCCAGACATGCGCCCGATCACTCCCCCCGACAACCCCGCGCCGGCTCCGCATCTCCGCTCCTGCCCGTCATCCTGAGCAGCGCGAAGCGCGTGTCGAATGACGCAAAGTGGAAGATCCCCCTCAGTCGGCTTCGCCGACAGCTCCCCCTGTTCGCTGCTTCGCAGCGGGGGAGCATCTGACATGTGTCGCCCTTCAAGATCCTCCCCCGCCCGCTCTGCGGGCGACCAGGGGGAGGGGGACCGCGTGCGGATACGCGCGTGGTGGAGGGGGATCGCGCCCATGGCTGAAACGCGCGACCGCCCACCCCTCCTCGTCATCCTGAGTAGCGCGCAGCGCGTGTCGAAGGACGCAGCGTCAAAGCCCTCCCCCTCGATGGGGGAGGGTTGGGTGGGGGTGTGCGTGGAGGAGGTCCGGGCGGATCATGAACGGGCGACGGCGCCCTCTTTCACCCTTCCAGAAACACCGGGAATACACCCCCATCCCCAACCCTTCCCCCATTGAGGGGGAAGGGAGATGTGCGTGCTTCGACACGCGGCCGCTGGCCGCTACTCGGCACGACGAACCTGGTGAGCGCCCACCCCTCCCCGTCATCCTGAGCAGCGCGAAGCGCGTGTCGAAGGACGCAGGGTGTCACCCCCGCTCCGCTCGCCCCGGCGAAGGCCGGGGTCCAGCCGCCTGAGCACGGCTAGTTGGGACAGGGCGCCGGCAAGCGCTCTGTCAGCGTCAGGACTCCCCACAGCGAGATCACGCGGCTGGACCCCGGCCTTCGCCGGGGTGAGCGGACTTGATGGAGTTACAGCAACCACCCCGCCGTATCGCCGGTCACATCCCCGCTCACCCGAAGCTGCAGGTCCGCCAGCCCGTCGCCGTCGACATCGAGGCGGATCACCGTCTGGTCCTGCGAGGCGGTGTAGAAGACGAACATCTCCCCCGCCGCCTTCGTGAACCCGCTCTCCGCCAGCACGAACGCCTGGTCGCCGTCCGTCCCGCTGTCGGCGTCGATGGCGCTGAAGTCGAACCGGTCGCCCTCGGCGGTGGAGAAGTCGGTGATGTTGTCCAGCTCCGAGGAGCCGACCCCGATGCTCTCCTGCAGGTAGCGGAAGGTGTCGGCGCCCAGCCCCCCGGTCAGGGTGTCCTTGCCGAGGCCGCCGATCAGGACGTCGTCGCCATCGCCGCCCACCAGCGCATCATTGCCCGCCAGGCCAGACAGGGTGTTGTTCCCCGAGTTCCCGGTCAGCCGGTTGGCCAGGGCGTTGCCGGTGCCATCCCGGTTCTGGGCGCTCAGCAGCTCCAGGTTCTCGACATGGTCGCCCAGGGTGTAGCTGATCGTCGAGCGGACGCTGTCGATCCCCTCGCCCGCCAGTTCCGTCACCGTGTCGTTCACCGACCGGACCATGTAGACGTCGTTGCCGGCGCCGCCGGTGAGGCTGTTGGTCCCCAGCCCCCCGTCCAGCAGGTCGTTGCCCGCCCCGCCGATCAGGGTGTCGTTGTCGGCCCCGCCGTCCAGACGGTCGTTGCCTGTGCCCCCGGTCAGGATGTCGTCGCCGGCCCCGCCGAACAGCTTGTTGGCCCCCGACACGCCGAACAGCTCGTCATTGCCGTCGTCGCCCCAGAGGTTGTCGTTCCCGGCCCCGGCCCACAGCTCGTCATCGCCGTCGCCGCCAAACAACCGGTCCTGGCTGTCGCCGCCGTCCAGCAGGTCATCCCCGCCAAGGCCCAGCAGCTCATCCTTTCCGCCCAGGCCCGTGATGGTGTCGTTGGCGCTCCTGCCCTCGATCGTCTCGGCCCCCGCCGTTCCGGTCAGGGTCAGGTCCCCCTGACGGCCGAAGACGATCGTGGCCGAGCCGTTGCCGCCGGTGGACCCCATCACGATGTCGGCCAGGCCGTCGCCGTTCAGGTCGCCGACCTCGACGGTGTTGCCATGGCCGGATAGAGCCATCGGCCCTGTGATCCGGAAGCCGTCCGCCCCGTCGAGGCTCCCGACGGCCAGCGACGCATCGAACCCGTCCGACCGGCCGTAGATGACGTAGGCGCGATTGGCGCCGGCATCCCCGATGACCATGTCGTCAAGGCCGTCGCCGTTGACATCGCCGCCGGCTACCGCGCGGCTTTGCGTGAACGTCATGCCCCCGACCTGGAAGCCATTGGTCCCGTCCAGCGTGGAGAGGTCGAAGGTCGCCGTCCATCCCGATGCAGCACCGAAGACGACATACATGCCCTGGTAGACGCCGTAGCCGGCGATGGCGAAATCGGCCAATCCATCGCCATTGATATCCCCGATCCCGCCCACGAGGTCGCCAAGCCGCTCCCCGGCGGTACCATGGAACGCCACGCCGCTGTCGCCGTCCAGGCCCGTCAACGACTGGGTGGCAGGCCAGCCGCCATCCGAACCGAACACCAGGAAAGCCGAGCCGGTGTTCACCCCGCCAACATCGCCGGCGTAGGCGCCGACGAGGAAGTCGCCGAGGCCATCACCGTTAACATCGCCGATGCCGTTCACGTTGACGCCTGCGCGACTTCCGGCCGCGCCTGTCAGGACAACGAGATCGTCCGCTGCCGGAGCGCCAGCATCGATCACCGCTCCCCATCCGCCGGCACGGCCAAACAGGATGTAGGCCGCGCCGGCGGCGGCGCCGCCATCACCGTTGCTAACCGCTCCTGCGATCAGGTCGACAAAGCCATCGCCATCGATGTCGCCATGGCTCACTGCATAGGCAAAGCCGTTCCCCGGGGCAGCGCCCTGCAGCCGGAATCCGTCCGTCCCGTCCAGCCCGGCGATGGACTCGACAGCGGACCAGCCGTCGGCCTTGCCGAACAGGACAAAGAGATCGCCGCTGCTGTCGCCGCTGACATCAGAGAGATGGGCGCCCAGAATGATGTCGGCATAGCCATCGCCATTCACATCAGCCAGGCCTGCACCGGATCCTAGAAGGTCGCTGGCCGTCGCGCCCTCGATGCGAAAGCCGTTTGTCCCGTCCAGCCCGGCCAGGGTGACCTCGCCCCATCCCGAGGACCGGCCAAAGATGACATAGGCGGCGCCGGCGTTGTTTCCCGTGCCGTCCACGCCTCGAGCCCCGACCAGCAGATCGACGATGCCATCGCCGTTCACATCGCCGGCGGCGCTGATCTCGAAGGTGAACTGGTCACCCGACGCGGCGCCGTTGATCCTGGCGATCAGGACGCCATCAGCCACGCCAGTGTCCAGAACCGCCGGAAAATTCGCCATAACCCTGTCTCCTGGCGGCCCCACGCCGCGCGCAGGCGCGAGAGAAGCGGGCCGGTTCGCCCCGATCAAATTCCAAATTCAGGTCGTGAAATTCCTCGGAGTTATGGATGGCGCGCGGCTGCCGCCCCCTCCCCGTCATCCTGAGCAGCGCGCGACAAAAGCCCTCCCCCTCGATGGGGGAGGGTTGGGTGGGGGTGCGCGCGGAGGAGGTTCGGGTGGATCACGAAGGGGCGCCGGCGCCCTCTTCAATCTCTCCGACCACAGGGTAGTGCGTACTTTGACACGCGGCCGCTGGCCGCTGCTCAGCATGACGTGGAGTAGTAGACGCCACCCCTGCCCGTCATCCTGAGCAGCGCGAAGCGCGTGTCGAAGGCCGCCCCCTACCCGACCAGACCGCGCTCCAGCCCCTGCAGGATCTCCGCCCAGCCCTCGCGGGTGCGGTCGGCCCAGTCGGCCCATTCGGGCTTCATCTCGGTGGTCAGGGTCAGCAGGCAGCCCTCGCCGTCCGGGGCGAAGTCCAGGGTCACCAGGTCGTGGTCGGGCGAGATGCTGGGCACGCAGAAGGTGAAGACCAGCCGGCGCGGCCGATCGATCTCCACATATTCGCCAGTGTGCTCCATCTCGCCCTCGGCCCGTCGGTCGACGAAGACGAAGCGACCGCCTACCCGTGGGTCGGTCTCGGCCCGCACGATGCTGGTCGCATCGGTGGCGAACAGGAAGCGCCGCGCCTTGGCGGGGTCCAGCCAGGCGTCGAACACCCGCTCGGGCGAGGCCGCGAAGCGGTGGGAAACAGTGACGCGGATCGGCCGGTCGCTCATCGGAAATCTCCTTCTGGGTCTGTTGCAGACTGGCCAGGGGCCGCCGCGTCCTCGGCCGTCAGCAGCGCGTCCAGCGCCGCCAGCCGGGCGCTCCAGGCCTGCTTCTGGCGCGCCATCCAGCGCTCGGCCTCGGCCATCGGCGCGGGATCGAAGCTGAGGATGTGTTCGCGCCCCTGGCGCCGGCGGCGCACCAGGCCGCCGCGCTCGAGCATGCGGATGTGCTTGGAGACCGCGTTCAGCGACATGGCGAACGGCGCCGCCAGTTCGGTCACCCGCGCCTCGCCCAGCGCCAGCCGCGCCAGGATCGCCCTCCGGGTCGGGTCGGCCATGGCCATCAGGGTGTCGTCGAGCGGCTCGGGGGTCATTATTCAACCTTTCGGATGAATCATGACCCCCTGCGTCCCGGAGTCAATCCTCGGCGTGGTTCAGGCGAACCAGAAGTCGCCCGCGGCGATCTGCGAGAGGCTGGTGTTGCTCAGCTCGATGACCGATTCCGCCGTCCCGATCCCGGTCGTGTTGATCTGGACCAGCACATGGTCGCCCGACTGGATCGCCCGCACCTGCCCCGCCGCTGTGAAGTTGGCGCTGCCGATGTAGGTCAGCGAGCCGAAGCCGGTCAGGTCGATCACATCGTCGCCGTTGTCGTCGAAGTCGCGGATCTTGTCCCGCGTCAGGGCCAGCACGCCGCTGTCGCCGGGGTTGAAGACGAAGACGTCGTCGCCGCCGCCGCCGGTCAGACTGTCGGTCCCGGGACCAGCCAGGATCACGTCGTCGGTATCGGCCCCCACCCGCACCGAGCCCCAGTCGCGGATAAAGCCGGTGCCGTTGCCGGCCTTCTCGAAGATCTCGGCCAGCCATGGCCGGGTCTGGGCGTAGGTTTGCACGTCGTTGAGCGCCGCCAGCTTGCCCGTGTCGCCCTTGACGTAGGCGTCGAGGAAGTCGCCCGCCACCTCGCCGACCTCGGCCGATGCGCCGCCGGTGCCCATGTCGAAGTGATTGGCCCCGTCGATCACCGCCAGGTGCTTGGCCCCGGACGGCGAGAACTCGAAGGCGTCCTTGCGATGCTGCACCGTCTGGCCGGCGTCGCCATCGTCGGCCGTCCCCGTCAGCGACAGCACCGGCACGGTGACGTTGGTCCAGCTGTGGTTCTGCGCATCCTCATAGTAGACGCCGGTCCAGTACTCCCCGTTGACCCTCTCCGCCGCCTCCTCCTTGCTCAGCCCGACGATCTGGTTCAGCCCGCTGTCCGGGACCCCTTGGGGCGAGATCAGGATGGCCGCCTCGAAGAAGGGATCATGGCTGCCGGCGAACGCCGCCTGGGCGCTGTCGGTGCCGATCAGCAGCTGGGCCGTGAAGGCGCCCTGGCTGTGGCCGGCGATGATCGGGGTGTCGAGGTTCGCCGTGTAGCCCTCGGGCAGGTTGGCCGGCAGGAAGCTCGCCGCCTGGTCGCCCAGGGCCTTCATGTCCAGCACCCGCTCGACCGTCGACTGGGGGTTGGAGCGCGGGAAGAACAGCGAGGTCAGCGGCATGCCAAGGCTGTCGAGGTGCATCGGGGCCACGACGATGTAGCCCTGCGCCGCCAGCGCCTCGGGCGTCGCCTCGGCGATGCCGGGATTGGTGGTCGAGCCGTGGCTGTAGAAGATCACCGGGTAGTCCCCCGGCTCGCTCGGCACATAGAGCCGCACCTCGATCTGGCGCGGGTAGTCGATGCCCAGGACGGTGTAGTCCCGACCCGCATCGACGCTGAAAACCGCATCGGCCATCTGGCTTCCTTCCCTTTTGTGTCTGATTGGCCGGCTCCGGGCCGGCGCGCCCAGATTGGGTCCGGATGGCGCCTATTGTCAATAATTGACAATAGGCGCCGCCAATCCGCCCTCCTGACGCGACGTCACGGGCTGACCCGCCCCCCTCCGCGTGGCAGAACGCCGACCGCGACGTCGCGACGACGACGCGCTGTTAAATTTTGACACCCCCGCTACAGCCGGAAGGATCCGCCAATGACCTCGCATGCCGGCCGCACGGTCCTGATCACCGGCGCCTCCTCGGGCCTCGGCCGCCGCTTCGCCCGCATCCTCGCCGCAGCCGGCGCCCGGGTCGCCGTCTGCGCCCGCCGCACCGACCGCCTGGCCAGCCTGGTCGCCGAGATCGAGGCCGCCGGCGGCGTCGCCCGCGCCTATGCGATGGACGTCCAGGACGAACCCAGCGTCGTCGCCGCCTTCGCCGCCGCCCAGCAGGACCTCGGCCCCGTCGACACGGTCATCGCCAACGCCGGCATGAACCACGAGGGCATGGCCGCGGACATCGGCGTCGCCGACTTCCGCCAGGTGCTGGACATCAACCTGACCGGCGTCTTCCTCACCGCCCGCGAGGGCGCACGCCGGATGATCGCCGCCGGCTCGAAGGACAGCGGCAAGGGCCGCATTGTCCTGATCGCCTCGATCGGCGCCCACACGCCCCTGCCCGGCCTGTCGGCCTACTGCGCCTCCAAGGCCGGCGTGGCCATGCTGGGCAAGACCCTGGCGCGCGAGTGGGCCAACCGCGGCGTCAACGTCAACGTCGTCTGCCCCGGCTACATCGAAACCGAGCTGAACAGCGACTGGTTCGCCAGCGACGGCGGCAAGAAGCAGGTCGCGGGCTTTCCCCGTCGACGCCTGATGGACGAGTCGGATCTGGATGCCGTCATCACCTGGCTGACCTCCGACGCGTCGCGCGCGGTGACTGGAAGCCTGTTCACCGTCGATGACGGGCAATCGCTGTAAGCGGCTGTTTCCAGGTCGCTTTCTTATGGCGACCTAAGGAACTTTGAACCGCGCCACGCCGGTGTTTCCCGTGCGTCCGTCCACCGCGGTGACCAGGACCTCCGTCCCGCTGGGCGCAGAGAAGTCGATGCCGAAGGTCGAGGCCTGGCCGGCGTAGCTCAGCTTGACCGGCGTCGCCTCGCCGCCTGCCCCGGCGATCCAGGCGGTGACCTCATAGGCGTTCGCATCCCACAGCCCGCCAGGCGTCACAGGGCAGCCGCACATCAGCACCACCTTGGCGGTTAGCCGACCGTCGGCGAGGCTGGGCGTCACCACCAGCCCCGGAACCTCGACCACCCAGCCGTCCCCGACCACCGCCTGCCCGGGCAGCACCCAGGCCATCGAGGTCACCGTGATCGCCGCATCGGGATGCCCCAAAGGGCCCCGCGCCTCGAGGCGGACCAGCGTCGGCTTGTCGATATCGATCGTCGCCTTGAAGACCGCGTCGCCCTCGCCGGCCACCGGAACCTGCCGCACCCTCGGCTCCTCGACCAGGCTCGCCGTATCGCCGGTGCCGCCCTCGGTCAGGCCCTTGGCCAGCAGCTTGCCGCTGGCCTGGTCGTAGAGGCTGATCTCCATGCCGCCCATGCTCGTGCCGATATACTTGGCGTCGCGGCTCTGGGCGCGGACGGTGAGCTCGGTGGGCTCGGCCAGGGCCGGGCCGGCCGCCAGCGCGGCCGCGAGAGCGAGGCTGAGAACGAAAGTGCGCATGATCGATCCTCCGCCCCCATTGTCGGCAAGGCCGGCGGCCGGATCAACGCTCTTCGTCAGTACGGGCGGTCGCCCTTGACAGTCACCCGGTTGCCGTACCGCCGCGCGGGCCAGTAATCCCAGATGGCGTGGTGCTGGGCGCAGCGATTGTCCCAGAACGCCAGGGCATTGGCCGTCCAGCGGAACCGGCACTGGAACGCTGGGTGCTCGATGTGCCGGAACAGATACCGCAGCACCGCGTCGCTCTCCTCGCGCCCGACTCCCGTCAGATGGGTCGTGAAGCCGGAATTGACGTACAGCGCCTTGCGTCCCGTGACCGGATGGGTGCGCACCACCGGATGCTCGGCCCGCGGATAGGCCGGCCGGTCCTGGACCCCGAGGTTGGCGTAGAGGCCGCGATAGACATGCTCGCCGTCGTGGATGGCCGTCATGCCGTCCAGATAGGCCTTCATGCGGTCCGACAGGCCCTCGTAGGCCGCGTACATGCTGGCGAACAGGGTGTCGCCGCCCACCGGCGGGCTCTCGCGAATGTACAGCAGGCTGCCCATCGGCGGCTCGAGGTCGCAGGACACGTCGGTGTGCCAGGTCTCGCCGTTGGCGCGCACGGAGTTCTCATCGGCGGCGATGATCATCAGTTCCGGATAGCCGGGCTCGCTCGGCGCCGCCGGGTGCAGGTGCAGGTCGCCGAAGCGGCGCCCGAACGCCACATGCTGGTCCGGCGTGAGCTGCTGGTCGCGGAAGAAGATCACCAGGTTCTCGGCGAAGGCCCGCTCGATCTCGGCGAAGGTCGCATCGTCGATAGGCCCCGCCAGGTCCACCCCCTCGATCTCCGCCCCGATGATCGGCGTCGACTTGCGCACCCGGATGCGTTCATAGGGCGCGGCCTCGGTCTGGGCGGTTGCGGGTGCGCGATGGGGTTTGCGGGCGGCGGCGGCGGTCACGGTCATTCCAGTCCCAGGTTGATCAGCACGGTTGTGATGGCCTTCAGCTGCGTCCCCCGAACGCCCGAGGCGCTCGCGGGCGGATCACGGATGACGAACCAGTTGTCCTGTCGCGCATCATAGGCGCTCCAGGCGGCGCAGAAGGGGTCACCGGCCGGATCGCCGCCCCGGGCGAAGGCGATCCAGCATCCGTTGACCCCCGCCGCCATCGCCTTGTCGCGCTCGCCGCCCGAGGCCGTGGCGCCCTGCAGGCCGCCGAAGACGTATGGGATCTCCTGGGCATGGAACACGCCGGGCCGACTGTCGCGCAGGCGCTCGGGCACATAGTCGAAGTAGTAGAGGAAACTGGGCGCCTGCCTCGCCTGCGCCCTGGCGATCTCGCGGGCCGGATAGACGAAGATCACATCGCCATAGAGACTGCGGGCATACGCGGCGCGGTCCCGCGCTTCCGCGCCATAGGCCGCCTTGATCATCGGCAGGTCGCCGCCCATCAGGCGGATCACCGCCTCGTCCTCCATCCGGAAGCTGTCGACGAGACTGCCTTCCCAGCTGTTGGCTCCGATCATCAGCGGAACCTTGGCCGCGCGGCCGGCGCGGATCGCAGACAGCGGCGCCTCGGGCAGTTCGGCCCCTCCAACGACAGCGCCAAATCCCGGCTGCGGCGCGCCGGTCACGGAAGGATCGACGAAGCGCTCGGCGGGCACGGCCCGTAGCGCATCCGGCGTCGCGGCGCCGCCCTTGAGGCCAAGCGCATCGGCGACCGCGCGCCCTTGCGTGTTGGCCTGGGCCATACCGGCCCGGGTCCGCAGGCCGCCGCCCGACTGCACAGTCGCCCGATGGAAAAGGCCCCGCGCCGCCGGGCTGGCCATCAGGTTCAGCACCGCGCCGCCGCCGGCGCTTTCGCCGAAGATCGTCACCTGGTCGGGGTCGCCGCCAAAGGCGCCGATGTTCTCACGCACCCACCGCAAAGCGGCGATCTGGTCGAGCAGGCCGTAGTTGGCGAGGTTCGCCTCCTTGCCGAGAGAGGGGTGAGCAAAGAACCCCAGCAGACCCAGGCGATAGTTGATGGTCACGAGGACAACGCCGCGACGGGCGAACATCTCACCGTTGTAGAAGACATCCGCGCCTGAGCCGAACCGGTTCGCCCCGCCGTGGATCCAGACCATCACCGGCGCCTTGGTCGCGCCTTCCGGGCGCCACACGTTCAAGGTGAGGCAGTCCTCTGACTGCGCCCGGCCCGGACCGACCGCGCTGGGGGCCCTCGCCTGGGGACAAACCGGACCGAACGCCCCCGCGTCCCTGGGTCCGCTCCAGCCCGCCGCCGGACGCGGTGCGGCCCAGCGACCGTCGCCAACCGGCGGCGCGGCGAAGGGAATGCCCTTGTAGACCTCGACGCCGTCCGCCGCCCGCCCCTCGAGCACCCCCTGGGCAATGGTCACCCGGGGGTGTTCGGCAGCCCGCGCGGCGCCGGGCGCCAGCAGCGACCCGGCGACCAGCAGCGCAGCGGCGATCCAGGCGAGAAACGGCAAATGCGGGAGCGGCGACGCGCCGCTCCCAGTTGCGGCGCGGGGATGGAGGGTCATCCGGCGCTCGGGTCGGGCTGAGGATCGATCACATCGGCCATCGTGGCGCATGAACCTGCCTCCCTGTGAATGCCGGCTTCAGGGCCAGCGAATTGGCGGCAATGGACAGGCTTCCATTATCATTGTCAATAATCGACAATGAACACTAACCGGGAGGTCCTTTGTGCTTCGAACGCGCAGAAGTCGCTATCCCGTCGGGCTTTGCGCACGGCCGGCAAGGCGCTGGAAGCGCCTGCATTGCCAGATGGGGATGAAGCCCGGGCTTCCGCGGGGGCGCTACGCGTGCGATGTCGTTGCACGCCCGGGCGATCCGAGGAATGCGCTTCAGGCGTCGGCCGACTGCCGCTGAATCTCGGCAAGACCGTCGAGCACCAGCGTCTTGCCCAGCCGCAGCGCTTCTGTTTCGTCCTGGTCGACGATGGCGCGGCAGACCAGCGTCCAGGACGCCGCCGAACGCCGCCGCCGGTCAGGGTTCAGGACGCTGGCCCAGAGCACGGCGATTTCGCGCTCAAGTCCGCCCGACACCGTGGCCATGTAGGTATTCTGGCTGAGCCGCACGATCAGCCGCGACATCGATCGCCGTACGACCATGTAGAGGCTGACCGGTGCATCACGGTCGGCCGCCAGCCGTTTGAGCAGCGTCGCCCCCTCGGTCAGCATGGCCAGGCTGTTGGGATCGCGGTCCTTTGCCGACGCGGCAAGGCGGCAAAGCTCGCTGAAGATCTGCGCCCGGATGCGGAAGACCGCATCGGTTTCTTCGGCGGAAAAGCCGCGCACCCGCGCGCCCTGCCGGCCATTCAGCGTGACGAGCCCGTCGCGCTCAAGCAGCCGCAGCGCCTCGCGAACGGGACCCCGGCTGACATCGAAATGATCGGCGACCGCCAGTTCGCGGATGGGTTCACCGGGCTTCAATTCGCCAAACTGGATGCGATCGGACATCCAGGCGGCGATGTGGCCGGACAGGGTCGGCGGGGCCAGCGGCCCGAGCTCTGCCAGGGCTTCGGCACGGGCCACATAGCCGCGCGCGTCCAGTTCGATGGCGCTGATCATCGGCTCATCCCCGCCTCGACTTGCGTGAATCGCGCCGGATCGACGATCGCCAGATGCATCGCCACGCGCGCGAGGATCGCGGTCAGGCGGCGATTGCCGATGGCCTCGCCAAGGTCATGCAGCCTGGCTTCCAGGGCCTTGAGGCGCGTGGCGCGGCTCGCGTCGTCGGGCAGCGCGTCGGCCGGCGGCCAGTTGGTCTTCCGCTCGACCTCGCGCGCCAGCAGCACACGCAGAATGTCCCAGGTGGTCTGCACATCTCCGGGCGGCGCCGCCTGTGCGTCGACCACACGGGCGCCGCGACGGGCCGAGAGCGTGATTGCGCCCTCCTTCTCAAGCAGATGGAAGACCTCCCGCACGGCCGAGGCGCTGCATCCGAACAGGGCCGAGACCTCGCGCTCGGTGATGCGGGCGCCCGGCGCGAACTGGCCGTCGACGATCCGGTCCCGAAGTCTCGCGGCGATGGCCGCGTGGCCCGCCGCTCCGGCTGGTCCTGAGTTCGCACGCGCTTTGGCCACCGGACCTCCCCTGCAAATCAGTCGTGCCCCTATGGCCGTATACACGCGGTCTGGCCGCGTCCAAAATTCCGTCCGCCCACCTGCTCAACGCGCGAGACCGTCATGCCCTTCAACGCCGATCTGAGCGGCCTTCGCCTGGGCCCCGTCGACTGGAGCGTCAGCCCGCGTCGCGTGCTGGCCTATCGCGCCGTCATTGCGCCGGACGACCCCGCGGGCCTCGACGACGCGCGTCCTGGCGGCCTGCCCATGGCGCCGATGGCGGTCGTTTCACCCGAATGGGTGCTGGCGCTGATGTTCCGCGCCGCGCCCGGTCAGACGCTGGGCGACGATGAGGCGCGCCAGGTCGTCCACGCCGGTCAGGACAGTCGTTTCCTGCGGCCGGTGATGCCAGGCGAGACCCTTCACTTCGAGGCGGAACTCATCGGAGCGCGCGCCAGTCGCGCGGGAACGGTCGCGGCGATCCGCTATTGCGGGTTCGATGCTGCAGGCCAGCTTGTCTCGGACAGCCTGTCGACATCCGTCTACCGGGGCGTCGAGACGCGGGGGACCGAAGCGACCACCCTGCCGGTCATCGGCCCGTTCGACCCACCAGGTGTCCCGCCCTGGCGGTCCGTCACCACTCCGTTCAGCGCCGGATTTCCGCACGCCTACACCGAGTGCGCCGAAATCTGGAATCCCATCCACACCGAACGTGCCGTCGCTCTCGCCGCAGGCCTGCCGGACATTATCGTGCATGGCACGGCCCTGTGGGCGGCGGCTGGCGCCGCTGTGGCGGGTGAACTCGGCGTGGGTCTCGAAGCCATCTCGCGGCTGACCGCGCGCTTTGAGGCGCCCTGCCTCGCCGGCACGGCGCCCGAGCTGTCGATCTTCGAAGATGGGTCGGGCTTTGTCTTCGCGATGTCGGACGGTCAGGGTCGCCGCCTCATGAGCGGTCGGGCGGAGCTGCGTCAGTCCCGAACCTGACGCGGCCCCGCCCCCTGCTCGCTACCAGCGGTAGCGCAGCTGCACACCCCAGTTGCGCGGCTGGTTCAGACGCTCGCTCTGAGCCGCCTTGAACACCCGGTACTGCTCGTCGGTGAAGTTGGTCACATAGAGCGCGACCTCGACGTTTGAGAACTGCACGCCAGCGCGGGCATTGAAGATCTGCGCGTCCTCGAGCGGGAAGTTCGGCGCCTGCACGGCGGGCGGCGCCACCGGACGGGTCAGTTCCTGCACCCCGCCCCACTGTCCGGAGTAGTTGATATTGCCGAAGATTTCGGTGTCGCCGATGAACGGCCGGCGGAAGTTGATGTCCGCGCCCGCAATCCATTCCGGCACCTGCGCCAGTTCCTCGCCCTTGTAGACGCCGCTGGTCACCTCCCCTTCCTGCCGCGACAGGCTGGCGCTGACGCGAAGCTGGCCGCCCAGGACGTTGAAGCGCCCGGTGGACTCAAGCTCCACGCCCCAGGACTCGGAGGTGCCGGCGTTGGTCAGGAACGACAGAGCCAGCTGGCCACAGAGCGCCACGGTACAGCCGTTGTCGGTCTGCACGATGAGGTTCTCGGTCTCGTTCCGGTAGGCCGCCACACCCAGATAGATCTGTGGAATGACATAGCCCTTCAGGCCGACTTCGTAGCTGGTGGTGGTCTCGTCGTCGTAGGCGGCCGTCACCGGCACCGGCTGGGCAGGAACCCCAAGGTTGGTATTGAAGCCGCCGGCGCGATAACTGGTGCCGACCTTGCCGTAGGCCAGTATGCCGAACGGCGTCCGCCACGACCCGATCAGGTTGTAGGAGAAGTTGTCCGGCGAGGTCTCGGCGTCGACGATGAAGCCCGCACCGGGGACCACGGCGCCGGTGCCCGCGTTGTAGCGCCGCGCGCTGTAGGTCTTCTCGTCGTCGGTGTAGCGGGCTTCGGCCGAGATGTTCAGGGTCTCGGTGATGTCGAAGCCGACCGAACCATAGACGGCCCAGGACTCATAGTTCAGCTTCACCGGCGAGCGGGTGCCGACCGAGGGGTTGGCCACCGTCGGCGTCCGCAGGGAGGTCACCTGGCTCTGGCTCTCGAGGCTCAGGAACTCAAGGCCGACCAGCCAGTCGAGACGGTCCCCGAAGGTCGTGCCGGTCAGGTGGAAGTCCTGGGTGACAATGCGGGTCTCGTCGCTGACCTGGCTGATCGTGCCCGGGTCCAGGGTGATCGTGATCAGACCTGCCGCCCGGTTGGCGAGGTAATCATCCAGCGTCGTCGCATCCGGGTCGAACTGGTAGTAGGACTGCCGCTGGCGCACCGCGGTGGTCGAGTTGAAGGTCGCCCAGCTGAAGTTGTGGCTGTAGCTGACAATGGCCACGTCCAGCTGCTGCTCGGCGATGGGCCGGGCGCTCCAGTTGTAGACATATTCCGGCTGCGAGAAGCCGAACGGGAAGCCAGCCCCGGGGGCGATCACCACGCGATAGGTGATGGCCGGAATATCGCCTTCCTGATGCTCGACCAGGACATTGAAGTCGCCATTCTCGTGCCGCCAGCGGAACTGGCCGCGATAGCCCTTGCTGTCCTGCTTGTCGAAATAGACGTCGTTGAAGGGGTTGTAGAAGAACCCGCCCTTCTGATCGACGATATCGGCCCCGATCCGGAAGGCCATGTCCTCGGAGACCGCGAAGTTGGCCACCGCCTGGAGCTGGTAGTTCTCGTTCTCGGCGCCGTACTTGGCGTCGACCCAGCCGGTGTTCTCGAAGACCGGCTGCTGGGACACGATGTTGACGGCCCCGCCGACGGCGTTGCGCCCGTACAGTGCGCCCTGGCTGCCGCGAAGGATCTCCGCCCTGCCGACGTCGAACAGGTCGAGGCGCGAATAGCTGCGGCCGCCGACGGCGCCGCCGCCGATGTAGCCACCGTTGCGATAGAGGCCGACGCTCGGGTCCGCGCTGGTGGCGCGGGCGGTCGGCGAGGCGCGGATGGAGACTTCGGAGTTGATCGGCGAGGTGGTGTTGAAGAACCGCACGCCCGCCTGGCCCGAGACAAGGTCCAGAACAGAAGTGGCGCCGCCCCGGTCCGCCAGCGCGGTCTGATCGATCACCGAAGCGGCGACCGGAACGTCCGAAAGGCGCTCCTCGCGGCGACGCGCAGTGACGACCAGCTCTCCGACGTTGCCTGCGGACTCCTCTTCGCCCGAGGCGGTCACGACCGGCGCATCCTGTGCCGAGGCCATCGCCGGAATGCCGAGCAGCGCGGCTGCGGCGACGCAGGTGAACAGATGACGGCGCATGATTGTCTCCCCTTGGCGCGTCTTGCCGCGCTCTCGGAGGGGATATTGTCAATAATCGACAACTTGTCAAACCACGGCTCCTCGAGAGGCGAACAGCGCCCTCCCCGGACTGGTCGCACGCGCCAATCCGCGCCGTGCGCCGGGCGCAAGGCGTCTGGTTCGTCCATGTCTGGCTGATCGCAGGCTAGGCCCGGTCGTGCTTGTCCTTGCGCCGGTGGCCGAGCAGCATGCGTTGCTCGAGCCGTTGGCGCAGGGCTGCATAGTAGGCAGTCAGGAACTCGCGGTCGGTCTCGTAGCCGTCCGCCTGCCAGTCGATCTTGCGCCGGATCCGCTCGGCGACAGCCTTCATCGTCGCCCGTTCGCCTCCGCGCAGGACGTCCTCGAGAACATGCAGCTCCTTCACCCCGTAGGCGGCGAGCTGCGCGGGCGTGAAGACGAACCGCCCCGTGGAAATGCTGTCGGCGATGTCATGCAGCAACCGCCGCCGGGGATTCTGCACAACCCAGGTGCCCGCCACCAGGTCGCCGGCGCGAAGCCGGTCTCGGTTGAACAGCGGGAACAGCAGGAAGATCGTCGTCCACAGCAGGATGAGGAACGGAAGGCCCGACTCGGCGCCGCCGGGCGTGGCCATCGCCATGCCAAGGCCCATCAGCGGCAGCCAGAGCTCCACCTCGCGCAGGGCGTTGCGGGTCAGGACCGCTTCGGCCGTCAGCCGGCCGCCGTCGCGCGACGCGACCCGCAGTCCCAGCAGCCGTTTGCCCGGCGTCGCTGCCCGCGCGGTGAGCTCGAACCCGACGAACCAGAACGACCTCAGCAGGAAACCGCCCAGTAGCCAGACGATCGCCGCAGGCTCGGCGTTGTCCTCGCCGCTGACTGCGATGGTCATGCCCACCACGACGTAGAAGATCACCAGCACGACGGTCTGCAGCACGACGTCGATGACGAAGGCGCCGATCCGCTGGCCGGCGTCGGCGATCCGCAGGTTCAGGTCCACGCCCTCGGGCGTGACCAACGAGCGGACAAGCCGGCCGTCGTGGCTGCCGTAGGGCTCAGCGCGGCTCATGGGAGCCTCCTCGCCGGCGCGGCGCGTAGAAATAGACCAGCCAGATCAGCCCCGATGCGCCTGCGATCGCGTAGCGTGCAATGTCGCTCGTGATGAGTTGACGGCCAAAGCCCTCGATCAGACCGGCGATGGCCAGCATGACGACCACGCCAAACATCACCGCGCCGGCCGAACGGCCGGACTCGGCTGCGGCCTCAAGGCGGCTGCGGTCACCGGGAAAGGCGACGGCCAGGCCGATGCGAAAACCCGCCGCCCCCGCCAGGATGACCGCCAGAAGTTCGGTGACCCCGTGGATCATCAGCCAGCCGGTGAACTCGGGGCCCAGTCCCTTGGCGACGAAGACCGCGACCATGGCGCCGAGCGTGGCGCCGTTCATAGCCAGCAGCAGCACCGTCGGCGCGCCGAAGGCGAAGCCCAGTGCGAACGCGAGCAGAGCGACCTGGGCGTTGTTGGTGAACAGGAACGCGGCGAATACCGACAGCCCGTCGTGTCCCTCCTCATGGTACAGGGTCTTGCGCAGGGCTTCGGCCGATGCCGACGGATCGCGTCCGCCGGCCATGCCTTCGCCAACGATCGAATAGAACCAGGCCGGGTCCTGGCCCACCAGCAGATAGGCCACCAGCGCCGACAGGAAGAAGATCGACCCGGCGATGAGGGTCTCACGCCAGAGGCTGGCGACGGCCGCAGGCCAGCCTGTCGCGAAGAAGGCTCCGATCCGGGTCCAGATGCGCGGACGCGCGCCGTAGATCAGGACGTAGGCGCGGGCGCACAGGCTCTCGAGATAGTCGACCGTAGCCTGGTCGAGGGAAGTCGCCCGCGCGACCGACAGCGACGAGAGGGCCGATCGGTAAAGGACAGGAATGGACAGCAGCTGCCGATCGGTCAGGGCGCCCGGCCCCTTGGCCTCGACCTTGTCGAGAAGCGCGGCCAGGTCGCGCCATTCCCATTCGCGCTCCTTGCGGAACTGCTGGCTCTTGAGCTGAAGCGGGGCCACGGGTCGGCTCTCCTACAGCAGGCTTCGACGCTTGACGTCGAGATAGCCGTTGACCAGGGCCGGCCCCAGGCCGTCCACCGGCGCCTCGACCAGCTGCACGCCGAGCCGGCGCAGGCGGTTCAGCACGACCTCCCGCTCCCGCAGGAGGGCGCCCGCCGTGACTGCTCGCGCGATATCCGCGGGATCGTCGGGCTCGCGGCGAACAAGATCCTCAAGCTCGTGGTCGCGCATGACGACGAACATGACGACGTGCTTCTTGAGCAGCCGCCGCAGGTTTTCGAGCATCAGCTCGGCCCCGATGGCGTCGGTGAATTCGGTGAAGACGATGACAAGCGAGCGCCGGTCGAGGTCGCCGGCCAGGGTCGTCAGGCCGAGCGTGTAGTTGGTTTCCTCGGCCGAATAGTCGAGCCGGGCGAGCAGCCGCTGGATCAGCCCGAACGAATGCACCCCCGCCACCGCGCCGGTCGACAGCCGCGGACGGGCGTCGAAGCCGAAGACCCCGACCCGGTCGCCGCTGGCCAGGCCGACATAGGCCAGAAGCAAGGCGGCATTAATCGCCCGATCGATGCGCGGCATGCCATCGACCGGCTCGCACATCGTCCGGCCGCCATCCAGCGCCAGGACGATCGTGTGGTTGCGCTCGACACGCTTCTCCTGCGCCACCAGCTTCCCGTGGCGCGCCGACTGCTTCCAGTCGATCGACCGCCGGTCCATGCCGGGAAGGAAGTCCCGGAGGGCGTGGAACTCTGTCCCCTCCCCGGTCTCGATCTGGGCCTTCATGCCGTGAAGGGCGTCGCGCGAGAACATGCGCAGCGCCTCGTTCTTGATTGCAGCGATGTTCGGCGTGACCGGCTGCGCGCGATCGACCGCCTCCGACGTCTGGGCCCAGACCAGGCCCAGGGGCCCGGTCCACCGCACCCACAGACGCTCGAACAGCGCCTCGCCGCGCCGCAAACCCCTGAGCATGACCTGGCCGGATGCGACGCCGTCCTCGACCTTCACCGCCAGCCGGCGTGGGGTGATCTCCACCAGCTCGTCGCTTTCGAGGAGGAGCTCCGCCCGCCGGGGCGCGAACAGGGCGCTGAAGCGCGCCGCGATCCGCGCCGGCGCGGCGCCGCCCACCGCCACTGAGGCCGGCGTGTGCAGTTCGACGAGCGGCGCGCGCCGGATCCGGCTGAGAAGGCCATCCACCAGCACCAGCAGGACAATCAGCGCTGACCAAGCGGCCCCCGCAGCCCACAGCCCCTCAGCCAGCACGGCCGCCGCCAGGGCGACGGGCGCGCCGGCGGCGGTCAGGGCCACGGCGGTGCGGGTGGGATAGATCAACGGGGCGCCTCGACCTGTGCGATCAGGCTGGTGAGGGCCTCATCGACCTTGCGACCCTCGATCTCTGCCGCGGGCGAAAGGATGACGCGGTGCCGCAAGGTCGGCGGGGCCAATGCCTTCACGTCGTCGGGGATGACATAGTCCCGGCCGTTCAGCACGGCGCGGGCGCGGGCGGCCGTGGCCAGCATCGCGGCGCAGCGCGGCGAAACCCCGGTCTCGAAGTCGGCGGACTCCCGCGTTGCGCGGACCAGCCGGACCACATAGTCGGCGATCTCGTCGGTCAGCCGGATCGACCCCAGAAGCTCGGTCAGCGCCGACAGCTCGGCTGCGTCCGCGACTTTGGACACGCCCATCTCGCCGGGAATCGGCTGGCCGGTCCTGGCCCCGAACCGCGCCACGATAGCGCGCTCCTCTTCCGGCGTCGGGTAGGCCAGAACCTGCTTGAACAGGAACCGGTCCAGCTGGGCTTCGGGCAGCGGATAGACGCCCTGCTGCTCGATGGGGTTTTGGGTCGCCACCACCATGAAGCGCTCGCCCAGATCATGGCGCGATCCGTCGAGGGTGACTGTCCGCTCCTGCATCGCTTCGAGCAGCGCCGCCTGTGTCTTCGGCGGCGTGCGGTTGATTTCGTCGGCCAGCAGCAGATCGCAGAAGATCGGGCCGCGCGTCAGGCTGAATGCGCCCGTCTGAAAATTGAAGATGTTCGCCCCGACGATGTCGCCGGGCATCAGGTCGGGCGTGAACTGGATGCGGCCAAAATTGACGCCAAGGGTGGCGGCGAAGCTCTGAGCCAGCAAGGTCTTGGCCGTTCCCGGCGGTCCTTCCAGCAGAACGTGGCCACGCGCCAGAAGCGCCACCAGCATCAGGTCGACCGTGTCGGCCTGGCCGACCACGGCCTTGGCCATTTCGGACCGTATCCGGCCCGCCAGGCCCTGGGCCTCAGCGACGTTCACGGGTCATCTCCACTCTCCAGTGATAGAGGTTCCGGGCGGCCGCCATGGCCGAGCCGATGTCCTGAGCGGCGGCGGCGCGCCGCCGAAGGTTGCTGAAGGTTTCGAGCCCCGCCTGCTGCGCAAGGCGATCGAGAAGAGCGTCGAGGTCCGCTTCGGCCAGCGTGTGAGGCGCGCCGACCGCGCGCGCCGCGTCGGCCCGCACCAGCAGCGCGTAGCCTTCGACCATCCGGTGCTCGCGGCGCGCGAGCCGGATGAGGGCAGCGGCATTGTCCGCAAGACCCTGCTTGCCCAGGGCAAAGGCGCGGCGTTGGGAAATCGGCGGCCCGAAACGGTTGAACGCCTGAACGCCGATCAACAGCGCCATCAGGAGCATCGCCAGGGTCACCCCGACGAAGGGCGGCAGGAAGACCAGCTCCAGCAGGTTCCGCTTGTGGCGGATACCCGCGAGCCAGACATCGAAAGTCACCGGCCTGTCGCCCGCCAGATACTGCAGCATCGCGAGCCCGGTCTGGGCGGTTGCCGGCTCGGCGAAGCCGATGTTGTTGATCAGGTCGGGGTCGGCGAGAACAAGCACCGAACCGCGCCGCCCGACAATGATCGCGCCTGTCTGATCGCGGATGACCGGCTGCCAGTCACCACCTGACAGGCTGCGAAGCCCATGGATCGGGCCGGCGCGGCCGATCACGCGACCGTCCGCCGCGATGAGCACCGGGCTGGCGGCGCCCTCCTTCCGGGCAAGGCTGGTGGTCTTGCTGTAGACCCGCGCAGCCTGGACCGAAGCATCCATGGGCAGGCTGCGGCCAAATCGGGACCAACCCCTGCGGGCGGGGTCGGGGACGGTCGCCCACTTGGGCAGAACGAGCAGCCTTGGTCCCTTGTACCGAAAGGTCTTGAGTTCGGTGACATCGGACATCGCTGTCGGCGTGATGATGAGCAGCCCCTGGAGGTCAGGGTCGGGATACTCCGCTCGACTGATGTCCACCGGCTGGCCCAGCCGGCGCATGAGAGACACCATCCCCGAATAGCTCACGGCCGAGCGCGAGAGCGCATGGGCCTGGGCATTGTCGCCGCTCTGCAGGCGCGAGGAGAAGGCGCCCAGCACGAGGGTGCCCATGAAGGCGACCACGCCGATGATCACCACCCAGAGGACGACCATCATCGAGAACGGAGCCAGCCCGGCGGAGCGACGCAGGCGCGGTGCGGCGGCAAGGGTCATCGCCAGGCCTCCGCGAAGATCATCCGCTCGTAGGCCGCCCTTGCTTCCGACCAGTCAGAGTGGCCAAGCTCGCGGCCGCCGAAGTGGCTGCGCTCCACGATCTGGGCGATCAGCCCGAAGGCCGGCCGAGCCAGATCTGGCAACTCAGGCAGGGCGGCGATGTCGCGACTGGTCAGCGAGGGCCCGATGAGGCGGGGCCGGCGCTCGATGATGTCCGACACGCCCCGAAGGAGCAGCATATGCGCTGCTTCGGCGAACCGGCCTGCCGCCGCCAGGGCGTCCGCATCCTCGAGCAGCACGCGCGCCTTGGTCTGGTCCGGACGCCAGGCCGTATCGACATCGGGCCTGGGCCTGGGTCTCCAACCGAACTGGAAGCCGAACACCGACCGGGCGATCAGATACAGGATCAGGAGCGCGACAAGCCCGACAGCGATCCAGAACGCCCACTGGAAGAAGGCGCCCTTTGACACCAGGAAATCCAGGAAACGCCCGAGCCACTGGAGCCATTCGGGCGGCGGCTTGGGCGGCGGAGGCTGTGACAGGGTGAACTGCAGGGCGCGCTCGGAGAGCACCTCGTGATGGGCGCGTGCGAACGTCTCCGCAGGCTGGGCGCCGACGGGCGATACGCTCGGAACGGTTGTTGCTGGCTGGCCCATCCCCGGCGCCACCATAGCCTATTCCCGGGCGTAGGAAACGGCAGCCCCTGCAATTTTCCCGGGCGGCGCCCTGCCCACTTGATCCAGGTCAACGCATGTGCCGCGCCGCCTTGGCAAACGGGAGTCCAACGAATGGAGACCCCCATGCCCGCGAACCTCTCGCCCGCTGAAGCCGCCTACCTGATCGGCGCCATGGCCGCCTTCTGCGCCTTCGCGATCACGCTCAGCGCGACCCACGTCCTGGTCAATCTGAAGCGCTGAGCCCCTTCAGGCGCCTTCCGCGAGATCCGCCAGCCTGTCCGGCTGGACAATGCGGATCTCGCTCTGCGACATCAGCCGGATCACGCCGCTGGTCTTCAGCTTGGATGTCACGCGGCTGATGGTTTCGGTCGTCAGGCCAAGATAGTCGGCGATTTCGGCGCGCGTCATCGACAGGCGCGCCATGTTCGCCTCGCCCCCGCTGCGCGCCACCCTGGCGGCGAGATCCAGCAGGAAGGTCGCGAAGCGCTCCTGGGCCGTCTTGCGACCCAGCAGCAGCATCTGCTCCTGCGCCGCCGCCAGTTCGTGCGAGGCGCGCTCTAGCAAGGCGGCCTCCAAGTCCGGCAGTTCGACGAGCAGCTTGCGGTAAGCGCTCTTGCGGAACTTGCAGACCGTCACCGGCTCCAGCGCCTCCGCCGAGAAAGCGTACCGGTCACCGGTCGCCAGCCCCAGGAAGTCGCCCGCGAACAGAAAGCCGACGATTTGGCGGCGGCCATCCGGCAGCAGCTTGTAGACCCGGACCGATCCCGACGTGATGTTGAACAGGTGCTCCGCCGCGTCCCCCTCACGAACCAGCGCCGCGCCCTCGCCCACCGCCAGATTGTCCGCCAGTGCGGCGAGCCGGCGCAGACCGTCCTCCGCCAGGCTGCCGCAGACGCTGAGCTTGCGCGCTTCGCAGCTGGAGCAAGGATCTATGCCCTGGATGTGCGGGCAGTCCCTGACGGGCAAAGGCGCGGCCAGCATCGGCTCGGTCTCACAGGTTCGTTGAACAGGTTCATTCTCTTTCATAACAGCCCCCGCGGGAACAGGTCTGATTGACGCAGATCAAGGCGGGCCTCCCGGAAGCCTCTAGTCTGGCCTCGAAACTGGGCCCCGCCATGCACCGCATTCGCATCGCACGACTGACGCAGGACGACGCCAACGAGGCCTTTGGCCTCGCGCGCCTGGCCTTCGAGGGCCTCACACCGGCTCGCTGGCGCAGCATCGCCCGTCGCTGGACGGCCAGGCCCGGCGCCGATGCGGGCGCGCTGGTCGCCCGCGACGCGGCCGGTCGGCTTGTGGGCTTCGCGCCGTTCGAGGTGCGCCGTCGACTGGGGGCGGGACGCGTGCTGTGGGTCGAACGGGTCATCGCCTTCGCGCTGCTGGATCCCACGCCGATCGTTGACGCTTTGGCGCGCGGGGTGACCCTTGTCGCCCGTGACCTTGGCTGCGAGGGCCTCGACGTCGCTATCGAGACTCATGACGAGCAGCTGCGCCGCGCGCTGTCGGGCCTGTCCGGCCGGAGCGAGTCGGCGCTGGTGCACTACAGAGTCTGACGCCGGGCCCGGCGGCGGCGATCGAGCATCACCAGCCCGCCAGCCACGGCCAGAGCCGTGAAACCCGCCGCTGGATAGCAGAGCGGGCAGTGTCCGAAGATGCCGACCGCCTCGCTGCACAGCGGTCCCGCCGCGAGCCTCGGCCATTCCAGGATCAACACCCACAGCCAGAGAAAGCCGGCCGCCAGCGTCGCCAGCCCCGTGCCGAGCATCAGGCGCTCGTCGGCGCTGTTCACGGGCAGCGATTCTTGGTCAGCGATTGCGGCGCGGGACATGGCGCGGACTCCATTCGGTTCGCTCGGGACCCTGCATCTCTTCGGCGCCGCACACCTTGATCCAGATCAAGGCGCCGGCGCGCCCGCGGGAGGAAGAAGCCCCAACGTCTTGGGGATTCGTCATGCAAACTGCGCTGCCTGATCGTTCGGCGACCTTGCCGGGCTCGGGCCTGCTCCTCGGCCTGATGGTCGTGGGGGGCCTGCTTTTCACAATCGCCGCCGGGCTGAGCGATGATCCGCTCTTCCGTCTGCACGCCCTCGTCTTCGTCGCCGCCGCGGTGCTGAGCGGCTTCGCTCTCACCGCCGGCCTCAGCGGCGGCCAGCTCCGCGATGAGCCGGACCGCTACATGGACGGCGTCGTCCGCGCCGGGGTCATCGCCACCATGTTCTGGGGCGCGGTCGGCATGCTGGTCGGGGTGGTCATCGCCGCCCAGCTCAGCTGGCCAAACCTGCTCTACTTCCCGGAGGCCGGCTGGCTGAACTTCGGGCGGTTGCGGCCGCTGCACACCTCCGGCGTCATCTTCGCCTTCGGCGGCAATGCGCTGATCGCCACCAGCTTCTACGTCGTCCAGAGAACGACCAAGGCGCGCCTTGCAGGCGGTATCGCCCCCTGGTTCGTGTTCTGGGGCTACCAGCTGTTCATCGTGCTGGCAGCCACCGGCTATCTGGCCGGCATCACCCAGTCGCGCGAATACGCCGAGCCGGAGTGGTACGTCGACCTGTGGCTGACCCTCGTCTGGGTCGCCTACCTGCTGGTGTTCCTCGGTACGCTCTGGAAGCGTAAGGAGCCCCACATCTACGTGGCCAACTGGTTCTACCTGGCCTTCATCGTAACCGTCGCCCTCCTGCATGTGGTCAACAACCTGGCCATGCCGGTCGGCCTGCTCAACGTGCGCAGCTACTCGCTGTTCGCCGGGGTCCAGGACGCCCTGACACAGTGGTGGTACGGCCACAACGCCGTCGGCTTCTTCCTGACCGCCGGCTTCCTGGCGATGATGTACTACTTCGTCCCCAAGCGGGTCGAACGGCCAGTCTACAGCTACCGCCTGTCGATCGTGCACTTCTGGGCGCTGATCTTCGTCTACATCTGGGCCGGTCCCCACCACCTGCACTACACGGCCCTGCCGCAGTGGGCGCAGACCCTGGGCATGACCTTCTCGATCATGCTGTGGATGCCCAGCTGGGGCGGCATGATCAACGGCCTGATGACCCTGTCGGGCGCCTGGGACAAGCTGCGCACCGACCCTGTGGTCCGCATGATGGTCGTCGCCATCGCCTTCTACGGCATGAGCACCTTCGAGGGGCCGGTGATGTCGATCCGGGCGGTCAACGCCCTGTCGCACTACACCGACTGGACCATCGGCCACGTCCACAGCGGCGCGCTCGGCTGGGTCGGCTTCATCACCTTCGGCGCCGTCTACTGCCTAGTGCCCTGGCTGTGGAAGAAGCCCGGTCTCTACTCGAACAAGCTGGTCGAGTGGCACTTCTGGATCGCGACCACCGGCATCCTTCTCTACATCTGCGCCATGTGGGTGTCGGGCATCATGGAAGGCCTGATGTGGCGCGCCTACACGCCCGAAGGCTTCCTGGCCTACAGCTTCATCGAGACCGTCTCGGCCAAGCACATCGAGAACGTCATCCGCACCCTGGGCGGCCTGATGTTCCTCGCCGGGACCCTGATCATGATCTTCAACCTGTGGCGGACGGTGCAGATGCCGTCCGTCGCCCCGCCCGAGGCCAATGCGGCCCCGGCGCCCGCGCTGGCCGCGGCCTGAGCCCCGGAGAGTCCGTCCCATGAGCCTGTGGAAACATCACGGCAAGCTGGAGCGTCATTCGCTCCTGCTCGTCATCGGCATCCTGGTCGTCGTCTCGATCGGCGGCCTCGTCGAAATCGCTCCGCTGTTCTGGCTGCAGAGCACGGTCGAGAAGGTGCAGGGCGTGCGCCCCTACACCCCGCTCGAGCTGGTCGGCCGCGACATCTACATCCGCGAGGGCTGCTACGTCTGCCACTCGCAGATGATCCGTCCGCTGCGCGACGAGGTCGAACGCTACGGGCACTACAGCCTGGCCGCCGAGAGCATGTACGATCACCCCTTCCAGTGGGGATCCAAGCGAACCGGTCCTGACCTCGCGCGCGTTGGCGGCAAGTACTCCGACGAGTGGCAGCGTGACCACCTGATCGACCCTCGCTCTGTCGTGCCTGAATCGGTGATGCCCCCCTACGCCTTCCTGGCGAAGAAGGATCTCCGCCAGGTCGATATCCAGGCCAAGATGAAGGCGATGCGCGCGGTCGGCGTGCCCTACACCGACGCGCAGATCGAGAACGCCCTTGTCGATGTCGCGGCGCAAAGCGACCCCTTCTCGACCGACGCCATCGGCCTGCGCCAGCGCTACGGCAAGAAGGTCATCAACCGCGACTTCGACGGCGACCCGGCTCGGATCACCGAGATGGATGCCCTGATCGCCTACCTCCAGATGCTGGGCGTCCAGGTCGACTTCTCCACCTACAAGGCCGGTGATCCGGCGAACCTTCGATAGGAGGCGCCGGTGACCTACGAAACCGTCGCGAGCTTCGCCCAGCAGGCCGGCCTCATCTACTTCGGCCTGATCTTCCTGGCCGGCTCTGCCTACGCCCTTTGGCCGCGCAACAAGGACACCTTCCAGCGCGCCGCCAGCATTCCCCTCGACGAGGACGACCAATGAGCGCCTCCACGCCCGAAAAGGACGCCATCACGGGCGTCGATACGACCGGCCATGAATGGGACGGCATCCGCGAACTCGACAATCCCCTGCCCCGCTGGTGGCTGTGGGTCTTCTACGCCTCCATCGTGTTCGCGATCGGCTACTGGGTCGTCATGCCGGCATGGCCGGGCGTGAGCGGCTTCACCCGCGGCGTGCTTGGTCATTCCGACCGCGCCGAGGTCAGCAAGGCCATCGACGCCCTGCATCTCCAGCGCGGCAAGGGCGCGGAGGTTCTGCGCACGGCCAGCCTAGCCGAGATCGAGGCTGATCCCGACCTCCAGGCCTACGCCCTGCAGGTCGGCCAGTCGGTGTTCGGCGACAACTGCGCGACCTGTCACGGCGCGGGCGGCGCCGGCGGCAAGGGCTATCCCAACCTGCGCGACGACGTGTGGATCTGGGGCGGCTCCCTGGACGACATCCATCACACGCTGAAGGTCGGGGTCCGCTCCGGCGCGGACGGCGCGCGGATGTCGCAGATGCCTGCCTTCGGACGCGACGGCCTGCTGCAGCCGGCCCAGGTCGGTGATCTCACCGAGTATGTGGTCGACCTGTCCGGCAGGAAGGCTGACCGCGCCGCAGTCGAGCGCGCCCGCCCGCTGTTCGCCGAGCAGTGCGCCAGCTGCCACGCCATCGACGGCAAGGGAGACCCCCGCCAGGGCGCACCCGACCTGACCGACGGCGACTGGCTCTATGGCGCCGATCGCGACGCCATTCGCGGCCAGATCGTCAACGGACGCGGCGGCGTCATGCCTGCCTGGGAAGGGCGGTTCAGCCCCGAAACCCTCAAGGCTCTCGCCGTCTACATCCACGCCAATGCCGGCGGTCAGTAAGCCATGACCGTCGTCATCGACCGGACCAAGGCTCCCCAACCTGGCGCCGGAGACGGCGCCGGTCCGGTGTCCGTCGCCGCCCATGCCCGCAAACAGGCTAGCAAGGGCGGCGACGGGCTCTACAAGCCTCGCGTCCAGATCTATCCCAAGCGGGTCAACGGCCAGTGGCGGATGATCAAGTGGGCGCTGATGGCCGTCACCCTGGCCATCTACTACATCACGCCCTGGATCCGCTGGGAGCGCCCCGGCTCGCTGCCCGACCAGGCCGTCCTGGTCGACTTCGACGGCGGCCGCTTCTACTTCTTCTGGATCCAGCTCTGGCCGCAGGAGGTCTACTTCATCACCGGCCTGCTGGTGATGGCGGCGCTGGCGCTGTTCCTGACGACCTCGCTGTTTGGCCGGCTGTGGTGCGGCTATGCCTGTCCGCAGACCGTCTGGACCGACCTGTTCATGCTGGTCGAGCGTCGCTTCGAGGGCGACCGCAACGCCCGCATGAAGCTGGACGCCTCGCCGTGGTCGTTCGACAAGGCCTGGCGCAAGATCGGCAAGCATGCGGTCTGGCTGGGCATCGCCTTCGGCACAGGCGGCGCCTGGATCTTCTACTTCCACGACGCGCCCAGCCTGATCCGGTCGTTCTGGATCGGCCAGGGCCCGATGACGGCCTACGTCTCCTGCGCCGTCCTGACCTTCACCACCTACATGCTCGCCGGCACGATGCGCGAACAGGTCTGCACCTACATGTGCCCCTGGCCCCGCATTCAGGGCGCCATGCTCGACCAGAACTCGCTCCAGGTAACCTACCGCTATGACCGGGGCGAACCGCGCGGTCCGCACAAGAAGGGCCAGAGCTGGGAGGGTCGCGGCGACTGCATCGACTGCAACCAGTGTGTCGTCGTCTGCCCCATGGGAATCGACATCCGCCAGGGCGCTCAGCTCGAGTGCATCAACTGCGGCCTCTGCATCGACGCCTGCAACGAGATCATGGACCGGGTTGGTCGGCCGAGAAACCTGATCGCCTACGACACCGACGCCGCCGTCGCCCAGCGCAACAGCGGGCTCAAGTCGGTCTACCGCCTCGTCCGGTCGCGGACAGTCTTCTATGCCGTGGCCCTGAGCCTGCTGTCCGGGCTGATGATCTGGGGCATGGCCAACCGTAGTCCCGTCGAGGCCCACGCCCTGCGAGACCGCAACCCGACCTTCGTCCGGCTGAAGGACGGCTCGGTCCGGGACGGCTACACCCTCAAGGTCGCCAATCGCGCCTTCGAGGATCGGACCTTCGTCGTCACCGTCGAAGGGCCCCGGGGCTCGGTCCTGCGTACGCCGGGCGGCGTCTCGTCGGACGAAATCCGGATCTATGTGCCGGCCAATGAGGTCAAGGCTGTACGGGTCTTCGTCACCGCCCCGGCCGACAGCCTGAGCCAGCCCAGCCTCCCGATCACCTTCCGCTTCGCTTCGCCCGGCGCGACGACGCAGGTGGAGTCCGTCTTCCTCTCCGGAGCCGCGAACGCACGATGACCGCCGCCGCCCAAGCCCGCCCGCCCTTCCGCATCACCGGATGGCATGTCCTGATCGGCATGACTCTGTTCTTTGCCATCGTCATCGGGGTCGACGCCTGGTTCATCACCAAGGCCTACAGCACCTTCTCCGGCCAGGTGGCGAAGAACCCCTATGAGGCTGGCCTGGCCTACAACCGCCAGATCGCCGAGCAGGAACGCCAGGCGCGCCTGGGCTGGACGGTCACGGCCGGGGTCGATGGCCCTGACCTCGTCGTCATCGCCCGCGACAGCGACGGGCGTCCGCTGGACGCTCTCTCCGTCAGGGTCGTCATGGAGCGCCCCGCGACGGATGCGGGCAAGCTGTCGCTGCAGCTGAAGCCCGCCGGAGACGGCGTCTACCGCCTGCGCAATCCCGCCGGCTCCGGCGCCTGGGACCTGAAGACCAGCCTCGTTGGTCCCGGCGACGCCCGCTTCAGCGCCGAACGGCGCCTGGTGCTGCCATGACCGATCTCGCCGTCACGCCCTCCGGAGACCTGGAAGCCTTTGTCAGCCGCGCCGACAATGGCGAAGGTCGCCTTGAGCTGCTGGTCCAGGGGGCGCGCTGCGCCGCCTGCATGGCCAAGATCGAAAAGGGCGTCGGGGCCCTGCCCGGCGTGACCGCCAGCCGGTTCAACCTCACCACCGGAAAGCTGACCGTCGGCCTCGCCCCCGGCGCCGGAGACCCGGCGGTGGTCCAGCGCGCCGTCGAGGATATGGGCTATCGGGCCAGTCTCTTTGATCCGGCCGAGGCCCGAGCGGCCGAGGACAAGGAGGGCCGCGATCTCGCCCTCGCGCTCGGCGTGGCGGCCTTCGGGGCCGGCAATGTCATGATGTTCACGGTGCCGGCCTGGGCCGGGCTGTTCGGCCAGGAACTGTCGCCGGCCATGCGCGACGCCATGTACTGGATGGCCGCCATCATCGCGGCGCCCTGCGCGCTGTTCGCCGGCCGGCCGTTCTTTCGCTCCGCGTGGGCGTCTCTGCGCCGCGGCAAAGCCAACATGGACGTGCCGATCTCGATCGGCGTCATCCTGACCCTCGCCGTCAGTTTCCTCGAGACCTTCCTGCACGGCGCCCACGCCTATTTCGATGCGGCGGTCACCCTGCTCTTCCTCCTCCTGATCGGCCGCTACCTGGACCACAAGCTGCGCGCCCGGGCGCGGGGGGCGGCCCGCGACCTGCTGGCCCTGCAGTCGCCGGTGGCCTACCGGCTGGACGAACAGGGCCAGGCCCATGGCGTCCCGGTGGGCGAGGTGGCGGTGGGTGATCGCCTGGCCATCGCGCCCGGCGAGCGCGCGCCGGTCGACGCCCGCGTGGTCCTGGGCCTGTCCGAGATCGACAACGCCCTGATCTCCGGCGAAACCCGCCCCTGCGCCGTCGCGCCGGGCCACCGCATCCAGGCCGGCGCCCTGAACCTCTCGGGCAGCCTCGTGGTCGAAGTCTCCGCGCGCAGCGAGGACTCTGCAGTCGCCGCCATCGCCCGGCTCATGGAGGCCGGAGCCCAGAGCCGCAGCGCCTATGTCCGCCTCGCAGACCGGGCGGCGGCCCTCTACGTGCCGGTTATCCACACCCTGGCGGCCCTGACCTTCGCCGGCGGCTGGCTGATGGGCCTCGGCCCGCGCGAGGCGCTGCTGAGAGCGGCGGCGCTGCTGATCGTCACCTGCCCCTGCGCCCTCGGACTGGCGGTGCCCGCGGTCCAGGTCGCCGCCAGCGGCCGGCTCTTCCGGCGCGGCGTGCTGGTCAAGTCCGGCGCAGCCCTCGAGCGGCTGGCGGAAGTGGACCATGTCATCCTCGACAAGACCGGGGTCCTGACCGAGGGGCGTCCCCGCCTCCTGACCGACTGTCCGACCATCGTCGCCATGGCCGCGCCCCTGGCGCGCGGCTCGCGCCACCCGCTGGCCCGCGCCCTGGCCGAGCGCGCGGGTCCCGGCCCCATCGCCGATGAGGTACGCGAAGTGGCCGGCATGGGTGTCGAGGGCGTCATCGGCGGCCGCCCGGCGCGCCTCGGCCGCGCATCCTGGCTCGGCGTTGAGCCCACGCCCGACGCGGAGACCGAGCTCTGGTTCGGCTATGAGGGGGATGTGCGCATCCGCTTTGCCTTCGAGGACCGCCTGCGCGACGATGCACGGGCTGCCGTCAACCAGTTGAAGGCGCTTGGCCTCACCGTCGAGATCCTGTCGGGCGATCTGCCCGGCCCCGTGGCCCGCACAGCGCGCGCCGTCGGGGTGGACAGCTGGCGGGCCGGCGTCACCCCCTTCGACAAGGCCTCGACCGTCGACACGCTGAAGGGCTATGGCCGCAAGGTGCTGATGATCGGCGACGGGCTCAACGACGCCGCCGCCCTGGCTCGGGCACATGCCTCCATGGCGCCCGGCGAGGCGCTGGACGCCAGCCAGAACGCGGCCGACCTCGTCTTCCTGAACGGCGGCCTCACCGCCGCTCCGCTGGCCATCGAGGTGGCCAGGCAGGCGCGCAAGCGGGCGCTGGAAAACTTCGCCTTCTCGGGCGCCTACAACCTCGTGGCCGCGCCGGCCGCGATCCTTGGTCTGGTCAATCCGTTCATCGCCGCCATCGCCATGTCTGCCTCGTCGCTCGTGGTGACGCTGAACGCCCTGAGGATGGGCCTGGCCGGCCGCCGCATGGGGGATGCGCAATGACTATCCTGTTCCTTCTCGCGCCCCTGTCGGTCGGGCTCGCCCTGGTCGGGCTCGGCGCCTTCTGGTGGACCCTTCGCGCCGGGCAGTACGAGGACCCTCAGGGCGACGCGGCCCGCATCCTCTACGACCATCTCGAGGACGGCCCGCCGCGCTGATCCGGCGGCTTTGATCCAGATCAGCGCTTGCACCCGATCCGGGCGGCAGATTGCGCCCATGACCGCTCTCGCCCTCCGCGCCGCCGCGCCCGCCCGACTGATCGCCCGCCACGACGGCCGCGCGCCCCGCTACACCAGCTACCCTACCGCGCTAAGCTTCAGCGAGGAGGTCGACGAGGCGACCTATCGGCGCTGGCTTTCCGAGCTGGACCCGGCCGAGCCGGTCTCGCTCTACCTGCACATCCCCTTCTGCAAGCGGCTCTGCTGGTACTGCGGCTGCAACACCCGCGTGGTCAACAATCGCAAGCTGATCAGCGAGTACGTCGCCCTGCTCTGCGACGAGCTGGCGATGCTGCAGGCCGCCCTGCCCGGCCGCCTGCGCGTGGGCCACCTGCACTTTGGCGGGGGCACGCCGAACATGACCTCACGAGACGACCTGACCGAGCTGATGCGAGCGGTGCGCCAAGTGTTCAACCTCTCGCCGGGCGCCGAGATCGCCGCCGAACTGGACCCCGCCAGCCTGACCCGCGAATGGGTGCGGGCCGCCGCGCATCATGGACTCAGCCGCGCTAGTCTGGGGGTCCAGGACCTCTCGCCCAGGGTCCAGAAGGCGGTGAACCGCATCGAGCCGTTCGAGGTGCTGCAGCGGGCCGCCGGGTGGCTGCGCGAGGCGGAGGTGCTCTCGCTCAATCTCGACCTCATGTACGGCCTGCCGCTGCAGACCACCGCCGATGTCCTGCACACCATCGACAAGGTGATGAGCCTGGAGCCTGAACGCATCGCCCTGTTCGGCTATGCTCACGTCCCCTGGGCCAAGACCCATCAGCAGCTGATCCGCGAGGCCGACCTGCCGGGCGCCGCCGAACGGCTGGAGCAGAGCGAGGCGGCGGCGGAGCGCCTGCTGGCAGAGGGCTACGAGCGGATTGGTCTGGACCACTTCGCACGGCCGGATGACGCGCTCGCCAGGGCGCAACGCGAGGGCCGCCTGCACCGGAACTTCCAGGGCTATACCGACGATCCGCACGCCACCCTCCTGGGCCTGGGCGCCTCGTCGATCGGCCGCCTGCCGCAGGGCTTTGTCCAGAACGAGGCGTCGGAGTACCCCTGGCGCAAGCTGGTTTCGGCGGGCCGGTTGCCGGTCAAGCGCGGGGTAGCCGTCACCGCCGACGACGCCTTCCGGGCCGACATCATCGAGCGGCTCATGTGCGACCTGGCGGTCGATCTGGCGGCCGTCTGCGGCCGTCATGGACGGTCGACCGCGGACCTTGCGCCAGACCTCTCCCGGCTGGCGCCCCTGGCCGCCGATGCCCTGGTCCACATCAGCGGGGACCATGTGCGGGTGACCGAGGCAGGACGGCCATTCATCCGCACCGCCTGCATGGCCTTCGACGCGCGATCGAGCGCCGCGGCGGGACATTCCCGGGTCGTGTGAGACAGCGGTGGGCCGGGCCAAATTCCCTCTGAACGCGTTCCAGATATGGAGCCCAATCTGAGGCTTCACATCCTCGAAGGTGAGCCATGACAAGCGAACGATTTCCCGAGCCGCGCCACGCGGGGCTGCTCGCACTCGCGGCGGCAGGGCTGATAGCCTTCCCCGCTTTGGCTCAGAGCGCACCGTCCGACGTGCGGGACCTTGTCGGGGCCCGCGCCGCCGGCGGCGAGTCCGAGTTGCAGGCCCGAGGCTATGTCAACACCGGCGGACAGCGCGGCGACGACCGCAAGTGGACCTACTGGTGGAACGCCAGTCGGGGGGTGTGCCTGTCAGTGTCCACCATGCAGGGCCGGTTTGACTCGATCACCGCCACGCCCGCTCCGGACTGCGGCCAGGGCGGCTATCAACCGCCGCGGATGAGCTACGGAGACCCGTCCGGCGGTGACTACAGTGAGCATATCGCCCTGGTCTGCTATGGCGAGGGCCACCGCATGACCAGCCAGCTGAAGTCCGGCTACGAGTGGGACCGCGACAAGAAGCGATACGTCCCGGCTAGCCGGGTCGAACTGACCAACGAGGATTTCGATACCTCCGTCATGATCGAAATCGACGGGGACGAGGGCCGCATCAAGCCTGCCAAGTCGATGCTGCCGATCCTGCACTCGGACAGCGATGGTGGTTGGTACCGCATCACCAACCTGCGGATTTCGCGAGACTTCATCCGCGGCGAGTTCAAGTTCAACGGGGCCAATCGCCCGAAGATCACCATCGATCGCCGCGCCGGCCGGATTACTCTGGACGGTATGACCGACTTCAATGGGACGTGCGATCCGCTGGACGGCGATCGGAAGTTCTAGCAGCCAGGAAGGGGTCGGGACCGTCCGTGTTCCGGCCCCCTTCGATCAGGCGCGGACGTCGACCGCGCCCGGTCTGGCCTAGCGGGCGAAGATCAGGATGGCTCCGACGATGAGCACCACGGTGGCGGCCTGGAGAAAGCCGACGATGACCATCACCGCCGCCCTCGCGCGCCCGGCGCCATAGCCCCTGAGCCACCTGTACTGGACGACGAGGTACCAGAGGGTGGCTGCGAGCGAGATCCCCTGCCCCAGCAGCGGCCCCCCGGCGTTCAGTTGTTGCAGCGTCGCGCCCAGGCTGAGCACCAGACAGAAGGCGGCGGCCGGAAAACAGGCCCCGAAGAAGGGACCGCGCAGGCCTTCCCGCGTCAGGGCGACGCCGCTGACCTTCATCTGCTGGATCGCGAACACCAGCGGGAACAGGGCGAACATCAGCGATCGAATGATGACCAGCGACTGATCGGAGGCGAACAGGCCAGCCGCCGGACCCGTGATCTCGCTGCCGGGATGCAGGTCAGCGGCGATCTCTATGAGATGGCCGAGCACCATGGTCAGGATCAGGAACAGCGGCGGCGAGATGGCGTCCGCGTAGCGGTCCTCGGCGTCGGGCTTGTCCATCTCGGCCCTGGAATAGGCCATCACGCCGATCGGGCCCGTGACGGTGCGGATCAGCATCCTGGGGTAGAAGACCAGCCAGGTCATCACCTCATAGAGGAACTCCTCCAGAGACCGGAGGATACGAACCAGATCCATGCCGGCGACCTTTGGCTGATATCGAGGTGACGGAGATCGGCCGACTATAGGCCGCAATCGCCATTGTGGGCGATACCCGCCGCCAGGCCCTGCTGGGCCAGACGGCCAACTCTGCCGATGGTACCGCCTTCCCGGATCGAACGGGAGACCTCCAGAGCCACAATCTGGCGCTCTAACCAACTGAGCTAAGGCGGCGCATCGGATGCGAGGCGGCGTGTTTAGTCGCTTGCAGGCCGATGATCAAGGCGCGCTTGCGTCGCGGGGCCGGGCGTTTCAGGCTGGGGGCATGAGCACGATCCGGACCCGCACCGTTCAGGCCAACGGCCTCGACTTCACCTGTGACGAGGCGGGCGACGGCGAGGACGTCGCGCTGTTCCTGCACGGGTTTCCCGAGAGCCGGTTCTCGTGGCGATTCCAGCTGCCCCTGCTGGCGCAGCGCGGCTGGCGAGCGGTGGCGCCCGACCTGCGTGGGTACGGCGACAGCAGCCGCCCGGCGGGCAAGGAGGCCTACCTGCTGCCGCACCTGATCGCCGATGCGGCGGGGCTTTTCGACGCCCTGGGCGCGCGCAGGCGGCTGCTGATCGCCCATGACTGGGGAGCGCTGATCGCCTGGGCCTTCGCCTTGGAGAAGGCGCGGCCGCTGGACGGGCTGGTAGTCATGAACGTGCCGCACCCGGTGGTCTTCCAGGAGGTGATCCGGCGCAGCGCCGAGCAGCGCCGCCGGTCCTGGTACGCCGCCTTCTTCCAGATCCCGTGGCTCCCCGAGGCGATGATGACGGCCGGGCGGGCGCGGGCCATCGGGCGGGCCTTCTCGGGCATGGCGGTGGACAAGAGCCGCTTCCCGGACGAGGTGCTGGACCACTACCGGGCCAACGCCCTGAAGCCCGGGGCCATGACGGCCATGATCAACTACTACCGCGCCAACCTCAGGGAGCTGGACCGGTGGAGCCGGGCGGATGCGCCGGTCATCGAGACGCCGACCCTGATGGTCTGGGGCGAGGAGGACAGCGCGCTGAGCCTTGAGCTGACCGAGGGCTACGAGGGGCTGGTCCGGGACTTCACCCTTAACCGCCTACCCGGCGTGTCGCACTGGGTGCAGCAGGAGGCGCCGGAGGCGGTCAACGAGCGGCTGGTGGCCTGGCTCGACGCACGGGGTCTCTAGGCCCCCACGCGCAGCAAATTGCGGAGGCAGGGGCCGGCGGCGAAAACGCCCGCAGACAGTGGGAACAGTGGCGATACAGCCGTGGGCCCAATGCGGGGAAACGGTAGGTCGCGGGTGGGTGACGGCATGACAGCCGTGGGGCTTTGTTGGTCAACACTTCCCCACGCCCTGTAGTCGATCCTGTAGTGGCCGGCGACAGGCCCAGGTGAGACTGGCGTCAGGTATGTCGATAATCGACATTCGGAGGCCAGGCATAGAAAAAGGCCCCGGAGATCGCTCTCCGGGGCCTTCGTCCTTGGCTTCGATCGCTATTCCGGCAGGCGGAAGACGATCGGGATGTTGACCCGTCCACCTTCGACGGGCGAACCGTCGGCGGTCTTGGGCTTCATCCGGAACTTGGACGACAGCCGGATCGCGGCGTCGCCGAAGCCGTAGTCCGGCGGATTTTCCGACACCACCGAGCAACCCGTGACCGTGCCGTTGGCGCGGACAGAGCAGCTGATGGTCACGCGGCCGTCGATGTTCTGACGGGTCGCGCGGTCCGGGTAGTACCGGGCCATGTCGTCGCCCGACGGCTTACGATCCCAGGTCGGGTTCGTAATGATCGGGTTCCGCGGCGGAGCCGGGGGAGCCGGAGGCGCGATCACCGGCGGGGCCGGGGGTTGCGGCTTCGGTTCCGGCACGGGCGGAATCGGCAGCGGCGGCGGCGGCGGCACATCCGGCGGGACATCCACCGGAGGACGCGGCTGGACCTTTGCCGGCGGCGGCGGCTTCTCCGACGGAGGCGGAGGAGGCGGCGGCGGCGGTGGCGGCGGCGGCGGCTTGATCAGCTGGGTGTCCAGCTTCTCGTCCACGAACTCGCGCTCCTTGATGGTGAAGCGCATCGTGTAGAGGTAGTAGCCGAGGATCGCGTGGAACGCGAACACCACCCCCAGAGCGACGATCCAGGCCACCGGGCTAGCCTTGGGCTTGGGCGCGTCGAACGGGTTGTGAACCGGACGGGTCAGATCGTTGGTTTCGTCGGTCATGGCCCTACCCACCTCCCGGGCGGCTGTCATCCTGACCGATCAGAGCCACGCTGTAGAAACCGTTGTCCTGCAGCGCGTTCATGATCCGCATGAAGTCGCCGTAGCGAACTTCCTTGTCAGCCCGGATGAAGATCCGCTCCTTCGAAGGGTCCCGCTTGCCGACGTTCTTGCGAAGGTCGTCGCCAATCGAGGCCGTGTCGGTCGGGTTATCGCCGATGAAGACGTCGCCGTTCTTCTGGATCGAGATGTAGACCGGCTTTGGCGGGTTCGGTCGAGGTTTGGCCACCGCCGTGGGCAGCTTCACCTCGATCGAGACGGTCGCTAGCGGAGCCGCCACCATGAAGATGATCAGGAGAACCAGCATGACGTCCACGAAGGGCGTGACGTTGATCTCGCTGTTCTGTTCGACCTGGTACCTGTTACCGCCACCGGAGCCTGAAAGCTTGGCTCCCATCTGGTTTAGGCCCCCTTGTCGAGCTGCCGCGAAATGGCGTTCATCAGTTCAGCGTTGAAGCCGTCCGTGCGGGTGCCGAACGCGGAGATCCGCGTCTGGAAGTAGTTGTAGAAGATAACCGCCGGGATAGCCGCGAACAGACCGATACCCGTGGCCAGCAGCGCCTCGGCGATACCGGGGGCGACGACGGCCAGGTTGGTGGTGTTGGTGTTCGCGATGCCGATGAACGAGTTCATGATCCCGTACACGGTGCCGAACAGACCGATGAACGGACCACCCGAACCGACCGAGGCCAGGAACTGCATGCCGCCCGAAAGGCGCTTGGAGATCGAGGACTGGACGGCGCCGATGGCGGTCTGGGCCCGGGCGATGGTCGACTCGCGGTGTTCACCGCTGACGGCCAGGCCAGCCTGACGGGACAGTTCGACTTCCGAGGCGGCCGCGGCGGCCATGTCGGCCATCGGGTTGCCTTCGAATTCGTCCGAGATGGCGATCCGGCCCATGTCGCTGATGGACTTGGCGCCGCGGAACGCTTCGACGAAGCGGTCGGACTTGCGGTTCAGGCCGCCGAACTCGAACAGCTTGGTGATCAGAAGCACCCAGCTGAAGATCGACGCCAGCACCAGGCCGATCATGACGACCTTAACGACCGGGTCGGCCTCGAAGAACATGCCCATGACGGTCAGCTGACCGCTGTGACCGCCGGCGGCGGGAGCGGCAGCCGGCTCAGCGGCGGCGGGAGCGGCTTCCGGAGCGGCCGGAGCGGCGGCGGCGGGAGCGGCGGCCTCGGCCGGAGCCGGAGCGGCGTCCTGGGCGAAGGCGGGGACACTCGTCATCAGCGCCACGGCGCCGATCAGAGCGATGAGGGGGGTCGTTCGTTTGTTGTCGAGCATCTTTCGCCAGTTCCTGCTTGGTCTAGCACTCTTATGGACCGAAGGGTCGTCGCGCGAGAGCGTCACCACCCTAACCTAAATGATGTCGGCGCGCGATCCTGATGGAATCCCGCGCCAGACGCTTCGATACGCTCGACCCGATGCGCCGACCCGAGGACGGGTACAGGCCGCGTTTCGAAAGCGCATGGAGGAGACGCGATCCGAAGACCTCGTCGCTCCCGACCAAGTTAGACTTGGCGCACCGGCCCTTTGGCAATCCCTTTCTGCATCGTCAAGGGGCCAAAATGACAAGACTCATCCGGGGACCGGGGGGTCGGAGGGCTTAATATTGCGGCGCAGCATAGGGAACTCATGACCGTTCGAACGATTTTCCCCCGCCGGGGGAAAATCTCTTGTGCGCCGCAGCAAAGTGGTCGAACCACGATCGCCGACGATGGATTTTGGATGAATAATCCCCCCTCGCGCGAATAACGGCGTACCTGAGGGAAAGGGAATGGTGCCTGGGGCCGGAATCGAACCAGCGACACGCGGATTTTCAATCCGCTGCTCTACCAACTGAGCTACCCAGGCAATGCCCCGAAAGGGCCCGCCAGCGCGGGGAGACGGGTCTATAGAAGAGGGTTTCGGCCAAGTCCAGCGGGAGGCGGAGGAATTTTCGCCCCCATCCGCGTCCACCCGCGCCGCTCAGTCCTCGGGCTCGCTCTCGCCCGGACCGGCGCGCTCGTCCTCGGCCGGCTCCAGCCGATAGCCGTCCGAAAGCCAGCGATGCAGGTCGACGTCGGCGCATCGCTTCGAACAGAAGGGGCGGACCTCCGGATTCACCGGCTTGCCGCAGATCGGGCAGCCTCTGCTCATCGCGCGGACACCTCGAGCCGGTCGTCGGGCCAGCCCTCCCGCGCCTGAACCTCGAAGCGTGCCCCCAGGCGTTCGGTCAGGGCGGGCGCCAGGGCGGCGAAAGCCGCCGCCGCGGCGGGGCTGCAGAGCGCCGTCAGGCGGCCGCCGGGGTCCGCCCTGCCCTCGTCCTCCAGCCGCCGCGCCAGCCGCAGCGCCGCCGCCTCGGGCAGCAGAGCGCCATCCTGGTCCAGGAACCGCTCGATCACCGGCGCCCGGCGGCGCGGCACCGTCAGCTCCAGCGTGCCGAACCGGCTGATGGGGCCGAGGCTGACGCCCGGATTGTCGGGATTGAAGGCCGCGCGGGCGGCGTTGAGCATCGCCGTGCCGTCATGGCCCCGCCCGGCGAGGTCGAAGACGATCAGCCCGCCGATCCCCTTGAGCCGCAGCAGCCGCGCCGCCGACGACAGGGCTTCGAGGTTGGCCTGGCGGGAGACCCGCTTGGAGTCCTGTCCCGGGCGCGCGCCGGTATCCACATCAATGGCGGTCAGGGCGCGGGTCTGCTCGATGGCGATGGAGCCGCCGCCCTTGAGGGGATGGACGGTCTGCAGGGCCTGCGCCTCGGCCAGGTCGGCGGCCACGCGAGCGGCGCGACCGGTCGCGATGCGGCCGTCCTTGATCAACCGCGCCAGCTCGGCCTCGACGTCCGGCGCCGGCTCCAGCAGGCGCGGCGCGCCCTGCGCCTCGCCCAGCAGCCAGGCCGTGGCCAGCTTGCCACGCCGCGCCTCGGCGCGAATCTCGATCTCGACGGCCCCGCCGCGAACGGGCCTGGGCGCATCGGGCCGCAGAGGCAGGATGGCTTCGGCCCCGCCTTCCAAGGTCAGGAAAGCCGTGGCGATCGCCGCCTCGACGCTTTCGACCCGGGCGACCGAGCGGGCGCCGGCGACGAGGGCCGGCGCGTCGGTGTCGCGCGCCACGATCAGACGTTCGGGCTGTCCATCCAGCAGGACCACGCCCCGCGTCTCGCCGACCGCGCGGTCGAGAAAGGCCTCGCGCCGGCTCACGCCGCGTCCCGCCAGCCAAGGCCCCGCAGCAGCGCCAGGGTCTCGTAGAGGGGCAGTCCGACCACGCCGGTGAACGAGCCCTGCAGCCAGGTGACGAAGGCCCCTGCCCGCTGGTGGATCTTGTAGCCGCCGGCGGCGTCCTTCCAGTCGCCGGAGGCGATGAAGGCGTCGATCTCGTCCTGCGTCAGCCGCTTGAAGGCGATGCGGCTCTCGACCACGCGAGAGGAGCAGCGGCCGTCCGGCGCGCAAACGGCCACCCCGGTCAGCACCCGGTGGGCCCGGCCCGACAGCAGGGCCAGCATGCGCCGGGCGTCGGCCTCGTCGACCGGCTTTTCCAGGATGCGCCGGCCGACGGCGACGGTGGTGTCGGAGCCGAGCACGAAGGCCCCGGGCCGGCGCGCCGCGACGGCGGCGGCCTTGGACCGGGCGAGCCGCTCCACCAGCCGGCGGGGCGTCTCCCCGGCTTGCGGCGTTTCATCGATGTCTGCGGGATCGACCGCGTCCGGCTCCACGCCGACCTGGCGCAGCAGGTCCAGTCGCCGGGGACTGGCGCTGGCCAGGACAAGGGTCTGGGGGGACGCGGCCCGGTCGGTGGTCATGACGGACGAGGGCGCAAGGCGCGGCAGCGCCGGCTTACTTGAAGCGATAGGTGATGCGGCCCTTGGTCAGGTCGTAGGGCGTCATCTCGACCAGCACCTTGTCGCCGGCCAGCACGCGGATACGGTTCTTGCGCATCTTGCCGGCGGTGTGGGCGATGATCTCGTGGTCATTCTCGAGCTTCACGCGAAAGGTCGCGTTGGGCAGCAGTTCGCTGACCGTGCCGGGAAACTCGAGCAGTTCTTCCTTGGCCATTCAGCCTCTCAGTTTGGGGTCTCTCAAAGCAACACGGCCCGCGCCCCCGTCGATTCGTGGCGCGAGCCGTGCTCTGTCTTTTGCCATTATAGCGCAAGAGTGATCATCAGGTCGATGGCTGTCAGCCGACGCTGATTGACGGGACACGTCATACGGGAGGACGCTGGTCGGTGAACGGCCGCGGGCCGGTCTCAGGGAGAGGGTGTCATGACGATGTCGGCGTTCAGGCGCAAGGCGGGGCGACTGCCCCTGCTGGGCGTATTCATACTGGGACTCTTCGGGGTGCTGCCCCTGGCCGGTTCGGCCTATGGCGACGCCACGCAGGAGCGCAACGTCGACCGACCCGGCGGCGACTATCGCGTGATCGATGTGCGCTCCGAACCGAACGCCTGCCGGTACGAGTGCAACAACGACCGCCGCTGCCGCGCCTATACCTATGTGCGTCCCGGCGTACGCGGGCCCAGCGCCAAGTGCTATCTGAAGACCTCGGTCCCGGCTCCGCGCCGCAACGACTGCTGCGTCTCGGGCGTGAAGACCGACGCGCCGCCGCGTCCGCCGGTCCCGCCGCCGCCGCCGCCCGGCGGCGCCGGCATGGAAACCCGCACCGACCGTCCGGGCGGCGATTACACCAACTTCAACGCGCCCAACGCCATCGAATGCCAGCGCGCCTGTGACCGCGACGGCCGCTGCCGCGCCTTTACCTGGGTCCGCCCCGGCGTTCGCGGGCCGCGCCCGATCTGCTACCTGAAGAGCACGGTCCCGCCGCCTCGGGCCAACGACTGCTGCGTCTCCGGCGTCAAGCGCGGGGGTCCGCCGCCGCGCCCGCCCGGCCCGCCTCCGGGCGCCAGCCTTGAGCGCGATACCGACCGTCCGGGCAGCGACCTGCGCGTCTTCAACACCAGCGACGGGGCGAACGCCTGCCGTCGCTCGTGCGAGGGCGACCGCCGCTGCCGGGCCTTCACCTGGGTTCGCCCGGGCGTGCAGGGCCCGACGGCCAAGTGCTACCTGAAGAACGCCGTGCCTCCGGCCCGGCGCAACGGATGCTGCACCTCCGGCGTGGTGCGATAGCGCTGTAAGGGAAGCGGCCGGGGGGTCAGCCCCCGGCCGTGACCACCCGGCCGAAGCGCCGACGGATGCGGCCATAGAGTTCGTCACGAACCTGGCGATAGGCGTCCATGCGCTGGTCGCGCGAGCCGGTAACCAGCGTCGGATCATAGGTCGGCCAGTACTCGATCTCGACCGCCCTGCCCCGCGACAGCTCGACCGCCCGGTGCTGGGCCTCGGCGCTGAGCGAGATGACCACGTCGAAACTGTCGTCTTCCAGCCCGTCGAAGGTCTTGGGCCGGTGGCCGGCCGCATCGACCCCCAGTTCCTCCAGCGCCGCCGCCGCGAAGGGATCCATGCCCACCTCCGTGGGATCGGCGCGCAGCCCGCAGCTGTCGACATAGATGGCGGTGCCGTAGGCCAGCTTCATCAGCGCCTCGGCCATGGGCGACCGCACCCGGTTGAAATTGCAGGCGAAGAGCACCGCCCCCGGCGGCCGGTCGAAGTCGCTCATCCTCGCCAGTGCAGGGCGCAGATCAGGGTGAACAGGCGCCGGGCCGTGTCGAGGTCGGTCCTGACCTTGCCCTCGAGCCGCGCCTGGAGCAGGGCCGAGCCTTCGTTGTGCAGCCCCCTGCGGCCCATATCCAGGGCCTCGATCTGCGACGGCGTGGCGTTGCGGATGGCCTGGTAGTAGCTCTCGCAGATCATGAAATAGTCGCGGATCACCGTCTTGAACGGCGACAGCGACAGAAGGTGGGTCTGCTCGTAGCCGGCGCCCCGGATGTTCATCGCCAGCCGGTTCTCGACCAGGGCGATCTTCAGGTCATAGGGCCCATGCGGCGCGTCGATCGGCTGGAAATAGTTCTCTTCCAGCAGGTCGAAGATGGCGACCTGCCGCTCCTGATCCTGGTCGCGCGACGCCGAGGCGAGGGACTCCTCGTCCAGCTCGATCGACTGCAGGCGGAAGGAAGAGCGGTCTTCTGACATCGGCGGTGCAGCAATGTCAGGACATGCGTCCGAAGGCAACGGGGCCCGGGCGGTCACGACCCGCTGTTGTCGCCGCGCAACCGCAGCGCCGCCGACAGGGCATGGGCCGGAAGCCCCTCGGCCTGCGCCAGGGCGACCGTGTGCGGGCCCAGCAGGCCGTAGGAATCGCGGCCGGCCTTGAGAATCGAGGTGCGCTTGAGGAAGTCGAACAGCGACAGGCCCGACTGGAAGCGGGCCGCGCGGCTGGTCGGCAGGACGTGGTTGGAACCGGCCACATAGTCGCCCAGCGCCTCTGGCGTGTAGCGGCCCAGGAAGATCGCCCCGGCGTGCCGCACCTGGTCGGACAGGCGCTCGGGATCGGCGGTGCAGAACTCGACGTGCTCGGGCGCGATGGCGTCGACCAGGGCCGGGGCGCGGTCGAGCGATCCGATGATCACCGCCCCGTGGTCGCGCCAGCTGGCGCGGGCGTCCTCGCCGGTGGCCAGCTCGCCCAGACGCCGCTCGACCGCGGCCTCGACAGCCTCGGCGAAGGCGGCGTCGTCGGTGATCAGGATCGACTGGGCGGCCGGGTCGTGCTCGGCCTGCGACAGCAGGTCGCCGGCGATCCAGTCCGGATCGTTGTCGGCGTCGGCCACGACGACGATCTCGGACGGCCCGGCCAGGGCGTCGATGCCGACGACGCCGTACAGCCGGCGCTTGGCGGCGGTGACGTAGGCGTTGCCAGGCCCGACGATCTTGTCCACCGGCAGGATGGGGCCGGCGCCGTAGGCCAGGGCGGCGACGGCCTGGGCGCCGCCGATCCGCCAGATCTCGGTGACGCCGGCGGCGTGGGCGGCTGCCAGCACGGCCGGCTGCAGCTTTCCGGGCGGGGTGACCATGGCGATGCGGTCGACGCCGGCGACCCTGGCCGGGACGCAGTTCATCAGCACCGTCGAGGGATAGGCCGCCCGGCCGCCCGGAACATAGACGCCGACAGACTCCAGCGGGGTCCAGCGCCAGCCCAGCTCGACGCCGGCCTCGTCGGTCCAACGCTGGTCCGCCGGCCGCTGGCGTTCGTGATAGGCGCGGATGCGGCCGGCGGCGAAGGCGATGGCCTCGCGCACATCGGCCGGACACTGGGCGACGCCCTCGGCGATCTCCGCCTCGCTGACCCGCAGGGTCTGGGCCGTCAGCCGCACCCTGTCGAACCGCTCGGTCAGCTCCAGCAGGGCGTCCAGCCCGCGCGTGCGGATCGCCTCGACGACCTCGCCGGCGGCGGCGTCGACGTCGGCCGGTTGGCCCCGACGCTCGCCCAGGAAGGCGGCGAAGCGGGTCTCGAAGTCGGCGGCGGAAACGTCAAAGCGGCGCATGGCCGCTCACTTGGCGTCTTTGCCCGCCAGATCAAGGGAAAACAGCGAGCGGACGGGGCCGCCGCCAGATCAGATGTAGGCGGCGGGGGTCAGGCTCACCTTGCCGCGCCCCTCGACCTCCAGTTCGATCACGCCGCTGTCGGCGCCCAGCTGCCGCAGGATGGCGCCGAAGGACGGGCCCTTGATGCGGTCGCCGGGCTTGAGGCCGGCGGCCTCGGCCGGGCCGCCCTTGCCGACCAGGGAAACCTTGGCCCCGCCCGGCGCCTCGTCGACCCACAGGCCTGTGCGGCTCACCCGCTCCTCGCGCCGGGCGCGGACGTTGCGGCGGGCCAGCAGCGCCCCCTTGGCGGTGTCGACCGACAGGGTCATCAGCTCGATGATCGGCAGGCCCAGGATGCCGTCGTATTCCTGCTTCATGCGCGGCGCGTCCCGCACCGTCACCAAGGGCCGGTCGAAGGTCATGCCGCCAATCTGCAGCGCGCCGCCGCGGAAGACGCGGCTGGGGCGCGGCGCGGGCCCGGCGATGCCGACCGACGAGGCGGGGGCGAATGGGCGGGTCTCGCCCCAGTAGCCCAGTCGCTTGCCGACCTGCGTCTCCAGGACCAGCGTCCTGGGCAGGCCGGTGTCGACCACCAGCGACAGCTTCTGGCCGTCCAGCACCACCTCAACCCCGATGCGGCGAGAGCCATTGGCGCCCTCGTCCTGGCGAATGGACGAAGCCAGCACCTCAAGGCCCGTGCGGTCAGGCAGGCCGCCGGGATAGACCCGCCATTCGGAGCGGTCGAAGTCGAGCGTGCTGTCGAAGGTGGTGACCAGCCCGGCGGCCAGCAGGCCCTGGGCGCCGCCAAGGTCGCCCTTGAGCCCGAACAGCACCGCGTCGGCCTGGCGCACGGCGCCGCCCAGCGTCAGCTCGCGCGCCTGGTAGAGATCGAAGACCTTTCCGGCCAGGCGCACGCGGCGAAGAACGGGCAGGCCCAGGCCCTTGGCGATGTCCTCCTCGATGCCGCTGACGACGGCGCCGGTGTCGATGGCGAAGGGATAGGGTCCGCGGCCGTTGATCCCCGCGTCGATCAGCACCCGCCCCGCCTCAAGCCGGATGGGCGCGACGATGGCTCCTGCCTGGGCCAAGGCCGGAAGAGACAAGGAAGTGGTCGTCAGGGGCGCGGCGCCCAACGCCGCCAGAAGGGATCGCCGGGTGGGCAAGGCTACGCTCCGTACTGGTTCCGGGACACTGTCGACCGGATTGATGACGTTTTCGGGACACCGCTCGCGACACCCGCATGGGGCGCGGTCAGTCGCCCTCGTGCGCGGGCCGGCGCGGGGTCGACCAGGGCTCCGACACATCGGCCAGGGTCGCATCGACGCACTCAACGCTGGCGCGCAGCTCGCCGCCGCCGGCGAAGGTGAAGACCACCGCCCCGCCGGGAGCCTCGCCGGGCTCGAAGCCGATGGAGAGGAGCTCGAGCACCGCGTCCTTCGCCTCGCGCCGCAGACGCAGGCTGCGCACGCCAAGGACGCCCGAGAGCTGCAGCCCGCTGCGCACGCGCTCGCCGCGCCGACCGCCCGCCTCCCAGCGGAAGCGGTTGAAGCCGATGGTCAGGCGGCGGCCCGACTGCTCCCAGCGGATGTCGCCGACCTTGGCCACGGCGTCCTGCAGCGCCGCCGAGATCACCGACAGGTCGTCGGCGTCCTCGGCCAGCAGGCGAAGACCGTTCTTGCCCCCAGACTGCGCGCTCATTCGTCCTCGACAGGCTCGCCCTTGATCCGCCGCACGTCGGCGCCGCAGGCGCCCAGCTTCTCTTCCAGCCGCTCGAAGCCGCGGTCCAGGTGATAGACCCGGCTGACGGTCGTGGCGCCGCGCGCGGCCAGGGCGGCGATGACCAGACCGACCGAGGCCCGCAGGTCGGTGGCCATGACCGGGGCGCCTTCCAGATGGTCGACGCCGCGCACCCTCGCCTCACCGCCGGAGACGGTGATGTCGGCGCCCAGCCGCATCAGCTCCGGCGCGTGCATGAAGCGGTTCTCGAAGATGGTCTCGCGGATGACGCTCTCGCCCTCGGCCAGAGTCATCAGGGCCATGAACTGCGCCTGCAGGTCGGTGGCGAAGCCGGGATAGGGCGCGGTCTCGATGTCCACGGCCTTGAGCCGGGCGCCGTTGCGGCGGATGACGACGCCGTCGTTCAGGCGCTCGACGCCGACGCCGGCCTCTTCCAGCTTCTCCAGCAGGGCCTCGATGAGGTCGGCGCGGGTGTTGGTCAGCCGCACCTCGCCGCCGGCCATGGCGGCGGCGACGGCGTAGGTGCCGGCCTCGATGCGGTCGGTGATGACGGCGTGGCTGACGCCCGACAGCCGCTTGACCCCGAGGATGCGGATCACCGGCGTGCCGGCGCCGCTGACCTGGGCGCCCATCTTGTTCAGGCAGTCGGCCAGGTCGACGATCTCGGGCTCGCAGGCGGCGTTCGACAGGATGGTCTCGCCCTGCGCCAGGACGGCCGCCAGCATGGCGTGCTCGGTCGCACCGACCGAGACGAACGGAAAGGCGATGTCGGCGCCCCACAGGCCGCGCGGGGCCTGGGCGTAGACATAGCCTTCATGCAGGTCGATCTGGGCGCCGAGCGACTCGATGGCCTTGAGGTGAAGGTCGACCGGCCGCGCGCCGATCGAGCAGCCGCCCGGCAGCGACACCTTGGCCTGGCCATTGCGCGCGACCAGGGGCCCCAGCACGTTGAAGCTGGCCCGCATCTGCCGGACCAGGTCGTAGGGGGCGAAACCGCTGACGATCTGCGGCGTGTGAAGCACCGATTCGGGGCCGTCGGGCCCGGTCTTCTCCTCGATGCGCGTGCCCAGGTGGGTCAGCAGCTTGCCGAGGAACCGCGTGTCGGCCAGGCGCGGCATGTTGGTCAGACGCAGCGGCTCGTCCGTCAAAAGGCTGGCGACCATCAGCTTGATGGCCGAGTTCTTGGCGCCGCTGATCGGGATGTTCCCGTTGAGCCGCGCGCCGCCGGTGATGGCGATGCTGTCCATCCAGTCCCTCGAAAAGGCCTCGCAGGCCCGCGAATGTGTCGGAAGCGTCCCTCGCCCCGCACGATCATCTGTTGTCTGCGTCTTAGCGCCCACGAGCCTGCGGCGCCACAAGGGCCGGTCAATTCCCTGTCAGGATTCGGCGCCCTCGCCGCTCCCGGGCCGCGTCGCGGCCTTCGCCGGCGCCTTGCGTCGCCTCAGGTTGGCGCGCAGGGCCGCGGCCAGCCTGGCGGCCTTGTCGTCCTTGTCCTGCGGGGGTTTTGCGCCCTTTTCGCTCATGACGACGAATGCGCCACGGCGGCGAAGTTCGATCAAGCCGATTTTTCCCTTCACGCGGCCGCCGACTTTCGCTATCAGGCGCGCCTCGCCTTTTTCGCCGCCGTAGCTCAGTGGTAGAGCGCATCCTTGGTAAGGCTGAGGTCGGCAGTTCAATCCTGCCCGGCGGCACCAGGCCTTCTTCCGCGATCAGCAGATAGTTCTTCCCCTCCGGGGCCCAGGCAAATTGGCTGGTTATCGGGACACGATTTCCCGTTCCTCGACCAGGAACAGGGGCGAGCGGGACAGGTCGATGAAGCGCTTCTCGTCTTCCAACAGTTCCAGCGCCGCCTGGCGCGCGGCCGGATCCGGGTTGGCCATGGCTTCGAGGCTGTCCCACCACAGCTCCGCCACCCCGTCATAGGCCGGCGGGCCGCCACGGCTGGCGGCCATGGCCGCGAAGGCCTCGTCTGGGAGGGTATGGCTCTGCACATAGCGACGAATGCGCAGCAGTTCCGCCCGCGCCGCGACGAGCGGAGCGTGCGTTTCGCGCCAGTAGGCCTGGAACGCCTCCCGGGTCAGATGCGGCAGGCGGGTCAGGCAGAAGGTGATCTTGATCATGACGCGGGTCTCCCTGTCTTCCAGGGTGGCGCCAAATCGGTCCGGACGGAATCCCCGCCGCCCGTTTCCGGGCGGCGGGGTGTTCGTCAGAACAGGTCGGGAATGGTGGTCTGGATCGCTGACGGCGCCGCGGCGTGCGAGCCGATGGCGGTGATGTTCACTGCCGCCACCCCCAGCAGCGCCGTGCTGAGCTGCGCCACGGTCAGGGGCGCCTGGCTGTTCACCATCAGGGTGAAGTCGGCCGTCCGGTCGCCGTTTACGTCAGCTTCCAGAATGTAGCCCCAGGTCGCCGGCCCGTCGGCTGGACCGCCGTCTTCCGACACCATGTTCAGCACGCCGTAGGTCTTGATGGTCATCTGGCCCGACACGCCGGTGAAGGAGTCGACGATAGTGAAGTCCTGATTGCCGGCCTTGTTCGTCTGGGCGTCAATCTGGCGGAGGTCGATCTTGTCGCCTTCGGAGACACTGAAGTCGAGGATCAGGTCGGTGTTGGAACCGGGAGCGCTCTGCTGGGCCGCCTTCGCGGCGCCGCGAGGGGCGCCGACCGCGACACTGGCATTGCTCTCGCTGACCAGCTTGTAGAGGAAGGTGTCGCCGCCCGACCCACCCATCAGCGTGTCGCCGCCCGCACCGCCCCAGATCACGTCCGCGCCTTCGCGGCCGTCGATCTCGTCGTTGCCGGCGCCGCCATTGAGCGTGTTGCCCATCATGTTGCCGGTGATCTCGTTGGCCTCGGCGTTACCCGTGCCCACGACCGCTGTTCCGGTCAGGATCAGGTTCTCGACGGCGGAGGCCAGGGTGTAGGAGACCGAGGAACTGACGGTGTCGGTCCCCTCGCCCGCGAGTTCGCGAATGGTGTCCCGGGTGCTGTCGACGAAGTAGAAGTCATCGCCCTGCCCGCCGGTCATCACATCGGCGTCGAGCTGGCCGCCGCCGCCGCCGTTCAGGATGTCGTCGCCATCGCCGCCGAACAGCTTGTCGTTACCGGCCAGGCCGTTGATCTCGTCGTCGAAAGCGGTGCCGTTCAGGGTGTCGGCCTTGTTGGTCGCGCCGGAAATGACGGTGTAGCGGCCTTCCACCGTGACCGTCACAGTCCCGACGTCCGTCAGCCCGCCGGTCTCAGCATCGGCGATGGTGTAGGTGAAGACTTCTTCGCCCGTCTCGCCGAGGTTCAGCTGATTGACGGTCGCGCCGGACCTGTACACCAGGGTCCCGTTGGCGGTCAGCGTGACGGTCGAGCCGCTTGCCAGCGTGACCGTCTGCCCCGTGCTGATCGCCATGCCATCGACGTGAGTGACCAGCAGCGGGTCGCTTTCGGCATCCGTATCGTTGGCCAGAACCGCGATGACGGTGCTGGTATTCTCGACCGCCGTGATCGCATCGTCCTCGGCGACGGGCGCGGTGTTCGCCGGGGCGGCAACCAGGGTGAGCGCGTGGTTCAGGACGTTGACGTAGAAGTCTTCCCACACCCCGCTCGAGCCGGGCGCGCTGTCGCCGTAGAACTGCAGGGGAACGGTCGTGTAGACGATCGCGCCCAAGCCATGGAAGTAGGAGAAGGCGGTCACGTGGTCGGGGTTGTCGCGGGTCATCAGGATCTCGGACCCGACCGGCAGACTCGCCGCATCGACATAGCCGTGGTTCGAGAAGTTGCCATTATCCAGGCTGACGTCGGTCACCGTGCCGAACGGCGAGGAAGCGATCAGCGCACCGTCCGGCCCCAGGTTCATCTGCACCTGCCCACCGCTTTGGAAGTCGCGCGTGAACTGCAGGCCCGAACCGCCCGGGAACAGGCCCGATGAATCGGTCACGCTCCAGTCGTTGATCACCACGACAAGGCCGTTGGCCACCGCCGCTAGAATGTCAGGCATCGCGGCCAGGACGGCGGCGTTGACCGGACCGCTTCCCCGATGCTCGATCACCAGGACCTGCAGCGTGGCCAGGACAGCGGGAGTCAGGCTGTTGACACTGACTGCGGTTTGGCCGAGCTCGACGATCTCGTCGGCCTGCTTGTCATTCCCCGAGCCCAGGCCCGTGTCATAGTAGCCGATGTTGGCCATTGTCTTCCTCGCGAACGATCAAACATCGCGCGCGGGCCTGTCCCGTCCTGGGGCGGCCTGTGTTTACGCGATGGTCCTGGACCCCCCAAGATTGCAGGAGTTACCCATACGTTCTGGAACCATGCAAGATCATTGAACGCCGTGCGGCAAAGAGGCATGCCGGTATTGAGCAGCCTTCCTGACGGAAGCGGCTCCTCAGCCCTTGACCAGCGATCCGCCGAGGTAGCCCGCCGTCGCGATGGCGGCGGTGACGAAGGCGCCCCAGGCCAGGTCGGCGGCGACGATGGTCCAGGAGAAGCCCTTCAGCGTGGCCATGTTGGTCAGGTCATAGGTGGCGTAGGCGACAAGGCCGAAGATCGCCCCTGTGACCAGCGCCGTTGTCCAGGAGCCGGTCGCCAGCGCCGGCCGCACGGCGAAGAACACCACACCGGCCAGGTACAGCAGGTAGAAGGCCACCGCCGCGACCATGTTCGGCTTTTCCAGCAGCAGCCCGCCGATCTCGCGCTGGTAGAGCTTCTGGGCGATCACCGCCAGCCAGAGGAAGTCCAGGACCACGAAGGCGGCCCCGGCGGCGATGTAGGCGGCGATGAAGCGCATGTTCGGGTCTCCTGCTTCAGACCTAGAACGCGCCGCCCGCCTTTCCAGCCTCCGGACATGAAAACGGCCGGCGAGGTCTCCCCCGCCGGCCGTTTCCCCGATCTGTCCGCGCCTGGCCTACTCGGCGGCCAGCGCCATCGCCGCGCCGGCGGTCAGGGCCGTCTTGGCCGCCAGTTCGGCCTTGGCCTGCTCGTATTCGGCCGACAGGCGGGCGACCAGCTCGCCGGCGGTCGGCACGTCCTTGATGGCGCCGATGCCCTGGCCGCAGCCCCAGATGTCGCGCCAGGCCTTGGCTTCCTGGTTGCCGCCCGAGCCGAAGTTCATCTTCGAGGGATCGCTCTGCGGCAGGTTGTCGGGATCCAGCCCGGCCCGCTCGATCGAGGGGCGCAGGTAGTTGCCGTGAACGCCGGTGAACAGGTTGCTGTAGACGATGTCGTCGGCGCCGCTCTCGACGATCATGTCCTTGTAGCCCTGCACCGCCCGCGCTTCCTGCGTGGCGATGAAGGCCGAGCCCATGTAGGCCAGGTCTGCGCCCATGGCCTGGGCGGCGAGGATCGCGCGGCCGTTGGCGATCGAGCCGGATAGCGCCACCGGCCCGTCGAACCAGGCGCGAATCTCCTGGATCAGGGCGAAGGGCGACAGGCTGCCGGCATGGCCGCCGGCGCCGGCGGCCACGGGAATCAGGCCATCGGCGCCCTTCTCGATGGCCTTGCGGGCGAAGCGGTCGGTGATGACGTCATGCAGGACGACCCCGCCCCATCCGTGAATCGCCTTGTTCAGGTCCTCGCGCGCGCCCAGCGAGGTGATCATCACCGGAACCTTGTACTTGGCGCACAGCTCGACGTCCTCATCGAGCCGGTTGTTGGTGCGGTGGACGATCTGGTTGACGGCGAACGGTGCGCTCGGCGTGTCCGGATTGGCCCGGTCCCAAGCCGCCAGTTCCTCGGTGATCTGGGCGAACCACTCGTCAAGCTGCGAGATCGGCCGGGCGTTCAGCGATGGAAAGCTGCCGACGATGCCGGCCTTGCACTGGGCGATGACCAGTTCGGGACCGGAGATGATGAACAGCGGCGAGGCGATCACCGGCAGGCGCAGGCGGTCGCGGAGAACGGGAGGAAGGGCCATGGCGAGTCTCGAGGTTTACGTGATGTACGCCGTAAATATATCGGGCCGGATCGCCGCGCAATGCTGACGCAAGGTCCGCCAAGGCCGAATTTCGCGCCCCGCTTCCGCCGCCCCACCGCTTGACGCTCGTTACGTCAGGGGCGCATGACCCGCGTTGATTTGCTGCATCGCACCTTGGAGCCGACGCCTTGACCGGAACCGTGCTGTCCCTGGCCGACGACTTCCCCGCCGCCCCTCGCCAGGAGTGGCTGTCGCTGGTGGAGAAGACCCTCAAGGGCCAGGCGTTCGAGGACGCGCTGGTGTCGCGCACCGCCAATGGCATCGCCATCCAGCCGCTCTACACCGAAGGCCCGGTCAACCCGCGCGACCTTCGCGCCCGCGACACCCAGCGCCCCTGGGATCTGCGCACGATCGTCGCCCACCCCGACAAGGCCCAGGCCAACGCCGACATCCTGAAGGACCTGGAGCAGGGCGCGGCCTCCGTGCTGGTGCGCATCGACCCGACCGGTCGGGACGGCGTGGCGATCAACGACGCCGATGGCCTGGCCCGCGCCCTCGACGGGGTCCTGCTGGACCTCGCGCCGGTCGCGCTCGACGCCGGCTTCCTGGGACCGAAGGCCGCCGACTGGCTGGCCGCACTGGCCAAGGGCGCGCCCAACGCCCCGCTCGCCTTCCACATGGACCCGCTGTCGGCTTTCGCCCGCACCGGCGCCTCTCCCGGCCCGATGGAAAGCTGCATGGTCTCGGCCGCCACCGTCGGCGCCCGCCTCCTCGACATCCATCCCAAGGCCAGCCTGATGCTGGCCAGCGGCGCGGTGGTGCATGAAGCCGGCGGCGGCGAGGCTGAGGAACTGGCCTTCATGGCGGCGTCCGCTGTCGCCTATGCCCGCGCCCTGGTTCGCGCCGGCCTGACCATGGAACAGGCCTTCGGCGCCATCACCCTGGGGGTCAGCACCGACGGAGAATACTTCACCAGTGTCGCCAAGCTGCGGGCGGCCAAGGTCCTGTGGGCCCGGCTGGCGCGGGCCTGCGGCGTCGAGACGCCGCCGCGCATCGAGGCGCGCACCTCGCACCGCATGCTGACGCGCAAGGACCCCTGGACCAACCTGCTGCGGCTCACCGCCGCCGGCTTCGCCGCCGCCGTCGCCGGCGCCGACGCCATCGTCCTGGGCGCCTACACCGACGCCATCGGCCTGCCGACCGCCTTCGCCCGCCGCCAGGCCCGCAACACCCAACTGGTGCTGATGGAAGAGGCCAACCTCGGCCGCGTCGCCGATCCGGCCGGCGGCGCCGCCTACCTCGAAACCCTGACCGACCAGATCGCCCGCGCCGCCTGGGGCGGTTTCCAGGCCATCGAGGCCGAGGGCGGCGCCATCGAGGCGCTGTCGCGCGGCGTCGTGGCGAAAGCCGTGTTCGCCACCCGCGACGCCTGGCTGGCCCAGCCGCGCAAGATCCTGGGCGTCACCGCCTTCCCAAACGCCGACGAAACCCCGGTCGAGGTGGTCCAGGTCGACCCCGCCGCCTTCGCCGTCGACAGCCCCGACCTGCGTATCCCGGGACCGGCCGCCGCCTGCCCCGCCCTCACCCCCGTGCGACTCGCCGCCGCCCACGAGGAGGCCTGATCCATGACCGCCTTCCCCGACTTCACCACGCTGGACTTCGATGCTCTCACCGCCACTGACACCACCGGCGGCTCGGCGCCGGTCTGGGAGACGCCCGAAGGCGTCGACGTCGCTCCCGCCTATGGCCCGGACGACACCCGCGAGCTCGACTTCCTGAACGGCTACCCCGGCGTCGCGCCCTTCCTGCGCGGCCCCTATCCGACGATGTACGTCACCAACCCCTGGACGGTGCGCCAGTACGCCGGCTTCTCGACCGCCGAGGACAGCAACGCCTTCTACCGCCGCAACCTGGCCGCCGGTCAGATGGGCCTGTCCGTGGCCTTCGACCTGGCCACCCACCGCGGCTACGATTCCGACCATGAGCGGGTGAAGGGCGATGTCGGCATGGCCGGCGTCGCCATCGACAGCATCCTCGACATGCGCACCCTGTTCGACGGCATCCCGCTCGACAAGATGAGCGTCTCGATGACCATGAACGGCGCCGTCCTGCCGATCCTGGCCCTCTACATCGTCGCCGCCGAGGAACAGGGCGTTCCGCCGGAGAAACTGTCCGGGACCATCCAGAACGACATCCTCAAGGAGTTCATGGTCCGCAACACCTACATCTATCCGCCCGCCCCCAGCATGCGGATCATTTCCGACATCTTTTCATACACTTCCGAGAAGATGCCGAAGTTCAACTCGATCTCGATCAGCGGCTATCACATGCAGGAGGCCGGCGCGACCGCCGACCTTGAGCTGGCCTACACCCTGGCCGACGGCATCGAATACGCCCGCGCCGGGGTCGCGGCCGGCATGACCATCGACCAGTTCGCGCCGCGCCTGTCCTTCTTCTGGGCCATCGGCATGAACTACTTCATGGAAGTGGCCAAGATGCGCGCCGCCCGCCTGCTCTGGGCGCGGCTGATGAAGCGCGAGTTCGACCCCAAGGACAGCCGCAGCCTGTCGCTGCGCACCCACAGCCAGACCTCCGGCTGGTCGCTGGCCGCCCAGGACGTGTTCAACAACGTCTCGCGCACCGCCATCGAGGCGATGGCCGCCGTCAACGGCCAGACCCAGAGCCTGCACACCAACTCGCTCGACGAAGCCCTCGCCCTGCCGACGGATTTCTCGGCCCGCATCAGCCGCAACACCCAGCTCTTCCTGCAGCTGGAAAGCGGCACGACCCGCGTCGCCGACCCGTGGGGCGGCAGCTACTACGTCGAACGCCTGACCCACGACCTGGCCGCCCGGGCGCTGGCCCACATCGAGGAGGTCGAGGCGCTGGGCGGCATGGCCAAGGCCATCGAGCAGGGCCTGCCCAAGCTGCGGATCGAGGAAGCCGCCGCCCGCACCCAGGCCCGCATCGACGCCGGCCGCCAGAGCGTGGTCGGCGTCAACCGCTACCGCCCCGAGGTGGCCGACGACATTCCGGTGCTCAAGGTCGACAACGCCGCCGTCCGCAACGCCCAGCTCGAAAAGCTCAAGCGCCTCAAGGCCGAACGCAACGAAGCCGAGACGCAGGCCGCCCTGCAGGCGCTGGAGGACGGCGCGCGCGGGTCGGGCAACCTCCTGGCCCTGTCGGTGGATGCGGCGCGCGCCAAGGCGACGCTGGGCGAAATCAGCTATGCTCTGGAGAAGGTGTTCGGTCGCCACCGCGCCGAGATCAAGTCGATCCAGGGGGTCTATGTGTCCGAGGCCGGATCCAACGCCGCCGTCCAGCGCGCCAAGGCCATGGTCGAGGCCTTCGAACAGGCCGACGGCCGCCGCCCGCGCATCCTGATCGCCAAGATGGGCCAGGACGGCCACGACCGGGGCCAGAAAGTGATCGCCACGGCCTTCGCCGACCTGGGCTTCGACGTCGATATCGGGCCGCTGTTCCAGACTCCGGCCGAGGCCGCCCGCCAGGCGATCGAGAACGACGTCCATGTCGTCGGCGCCAGCTCGCTCGCGGCCGGCCACCTGACCCTCGCGCCCGAACTCAAGGACGAGCTGGCCAGGCAGGGCCGCCCCGACATCATGACCGTGATCGGCGGCGTCATCCCACCGCAGGACTGGCCCGAGCTGGAAAAGGCCGGCGTCGCCGCCATCTTCCCGCCCGGCACCGTCATCGCCGAAGCGGCCATCGACCTGCTGGAAAAGCTCAACCGCCAGCTGGGCTATGAGCAGCCGGCGGCTGCCGAGTGATCTGCCGCCCGTTCGGCTCCGCGCCGGACGGTCCGCGACGCCTCAACTGATCCCGGTCAGCCCGGAATCCACCGCCAGGGTCTGGCCGGTGACGTAGACGCTTTCGCCGCTGATGAAGAACAGCGCCGCATAGGCCACTTCCCAGCCCGTCGCCTGGCGGCCGAAGGGCACCGGCGCGCGGCCGCGGCTCGGGCGTCCCTGGGTCGCCAGCCGGCCCAGCGGGGTGTCGACCAGGCCCGGGGCGACGATGTTGGCCCGCACGCCCTTTCGCGCGCCCTCCATGGCCACATGGCGCATCAGCCCGCCAAGCGCCGCCTTCGAGCTGTCATAGGCCGGCAGGCGCGAGCCGGCGACCAGCCCGGCGATGGAGGAGATGAAGACGATCGAGCCGCCGGGCTCCATCACCGGCAGGGCCTCGCGGCAACACAGGATCGGGCCCCGCAGGTTGATGCCCAGCACCTGGTCCCACTCCTCTGCCTTCACCCGCGAGAGGCCGAGGCCGCCGACGCCGACGCCGACGTTGCAGACCATGCCGTCCAGGCCGCCGAGGCCCTCGGCCGCCTCGCGCACCATCCGCGCGACCTGGGCCTCCTCGGCGATATCCGCCTCGATGGCGATCGCCCTGCCGCCCTCGGCCTCGACCAGCCGCACCGTCCCGGCCGCGCTTGCGGCATCACGGTCGGCCACCGCGACGGCGGCGCCTTCCCGGGCGAACAGCAGGCTCATCGCCCGGCCGTTGCCCACCGGATCGGAGCCGGGATCGACCTGCCGCTGGCCGCCGCCGACGACCAGGATGCGGCGCCCGGCCAGCCGTCCCCGCCCGGGCGCGCGGCCCTCGCTCTCGGCGCTGGGCGGGCGGATGTAGGGTTCCTGGTCGGCCATGGTCGTCGCTCCCTCTGTTTTGGGAGCAGCATGAACGGAGCGGGCCGGTCGTGGAAGGCGCCCGCGCTAGTGCGCCGCCGCGCCTTTCCGCCCGCGTTTGCGGGTGTGCTTCTTCAACGGCACGTCGGCGGGGGCGCCGTGGCGGCCCTCGACGTCCTTCTGCAGGGCCGTGGCGGCCATCAGGTGGCCCTGGAAGATGACGTCGATGGCGTCGCCGACGATCGGGATTTCCGAGGTCAGGGTGTCGAGCCCCAGATAGGCGATCATCCGCAGCAGGGTGGCCGGCGACACCCTTGCGCGAAGGCCCTCGATGATCAGGAAGCCGCCGACGCTGACGCTGTAGATCGTGCCGGCGACGGGGATCCAGGTCAGCAGCCCGTCCAGCCCGATGCCGAACGGACCGATCCCGATGACGCGGTCCGACATCGTCTTGATCGTCTGTGCGGACTTCCAGGCGCTGTGGGCGCGTTCGCGGCTCATGGAGCGGGAGAGTATACCCGCGATATCGGTTCCCGCCAGTGACCTTGTGCGGCCCGACTTTGTGTCAGGCGACCTTGGGCTTGCGCGGGCTCTTGCCGAGGAAGACGACCCGCCGCTTTTCCTTGCCGGCGCGGACACGGGCCATCAGGTCGCGGTACTCGGCGGTGTTCAGCGCATCCTCGCGGGCGCCCTCGAAGTAGATGGTCTCTTCCATGTGCTTGAGCAGCATGTCCGCCGCCCACTTGTGGCCGGTGAACAGCACGTCGGCGATCTTGCCCAGGTTGCCGGCCAGGGGCGCGATCGTATCCACGGCCAGGATGCCGCCCATCTGCACCAGGATCATCGGCTCGGCCCGGGCGCGCACGCCGTCGTAGATCAGCAGCATGCCGGCCAGGAAGCTGTAGAGCGATCCCGCGCCCGGCACCAGGTTCAGCGCGGCGTCCAGGCCGACGCCGAAGGGGCCCACGCCGATGACGTTGTCCGACAGCTTCTTGGTGCGCTCGATGCTGCTCCGAACATTATGCAGATCGAGGTGCGTCCGGGCGAGGATCATCTGGGGCTCCGCATGTCCCGCGGCGGCGCAATCGGCTCCCCCGCGCGCGGCACTCTGCAACAAGCCTGCCGCCTCTTGGAAGAGCCGTGATCGGGATTCGCCGGTTAAGCCTGTTCCGGCGGCGATTCTTTCGCCTGCGGGGAGAACGCTCGCCGCCGGGCGCGTTTAGGCTTAATACTGACCCGCGTGAAAGGCGCACCCGACATGCTGATCTCGACCACCCCGTTCATCGAGGGTCGGCCGGTCCGTGAGTACAAGGGCGCGATCTACGCCACCTCGATTCTCGGGGCCAACGTCGTGCTCGACCTGCTGGCCGCGATCCGCGACTTCATCGGCGGCAAGTCCAAGTCCTACGAACGGGTCCTGGCCCGCGCCCGCGAGGATGCGCTGAAGAACCTGATGAAAGAGGCCGAGAAGGTCGGCGCCAACGCCGTCATCGCCGTCGACCTCGACTACAACACCGTCGGCCCGAACGGGCAGATGCTGATGGTTTCGGTTTCCGGCACGGCCGTGGTTCTCTAAACCCGGCGGCGTGACGACACCCACCGCCCGAACAGCCCTCGACATCGACGATCTCGCCCGCCGGCTGATGGCCGGCGAACGGCCGGCGCTGGCCCGGGCCATCACCCTGGTCGAAAGCCGCCGGGCCGACCATCAGGCGGCCGCCCGCCAGCTCCTCCAGGCGATCATGCCGTCCGCCGGCCGCTCGCAGCGCGTCGGCATCACCGGGGTCCCGGGCGCGGGCAAGTCGACCACCATCGAGGCGCTGGGCTGCAACCTCACCGCCGCCGGGCATCGGGTGGCCATCCTGGCCATCGATCCATCGTCGACGCGCACCGGCGGGTCGATCCTCGGCGACAAGACCCGCATGGAGCGGCTGGCCAGCGACCCGGCCGCCTTCATCCGCCCCTCCCCCTCAAGCGGCGAACTGGGCGGGGTGGCCCGCAAGACGCGCGAGGCGATCCTGCTGTGCGAGGCGGCGGGCTTTGATGTCGTCATCGTCGAGACCGTCGGTGTCGGCCAGTCCGAGACCGTGGTGGCCGACATGGTCGACCTCTTCATGGCCGTGCTGATCCCCAGCGGCGGCGACGAGTTGCAGGGCATCAAGAAGGGGCTGATCGAGATCGCCGACCTGATCCTGATCAACAAGGCCGACATCGACCCGGCGCGAGCCGAGCGGTCGGCGCGCGACTATCGCAACGCCCTGCACATCCTCACGCCCGCCCACCCCGACTGGACCCCGCCGGTGCTGACCGCGTCCGGCCTGAACAACGCCGGGCTCGACACCCTCTGGGCGACCATCGAACGGCACCGCGAGATCATGACCGCCAACGGCGGCCGCGAGGCGCGCCGGGCGGATCAGAACATCCGCTGGATGTGGGCCATGGTCCGCGACCGGCTGGAACAGTCGTTCCGCACCCATCCGGGCGTGGCCGGCCAGGTCCCCGCGCTGGAGACCCAGGTCCGCGCCGGCGAGACGCCCGCCTCCACCGCCGCCGACAACCTGCTGGCCGCCTTCGAGGCACGCCCCCCTAACCGGGGATGAAACGACCGGCGCGGGGCGGCAGTGTGGGATCCGGGAGACCCGGACATGATCACCGCCCTGCTGCTCGCCGCCCTGCTGTCCTTCCAGCCCGCTCCCGCTGAGCCACCAGCGGCAGGACCCGCCGGCGCAACCCCGGCCGCGACCGAGCCCGATGACGAGGAAGACTGGGGATTCCCGCCGCCCGCGCCGCCCGTATCGGACGCTGAGGCGCGCGAGGCCGCCAATCGCGCCGCGATCGAGCGCGCGGAACAGGCGCGCATAGAGGCCCAGGGCGTCCCTCGCGCCCGGCCGCGCGGCATGCTCTGCCGCGAGACTGACGTGGGCCTCGTCTGCGCCACGTCCGAGCGGGCTCTGGATGATCAGGAACGGCGGCTGCGCGAGCAGCGGGCGAGAGACGACTAGAGCAGTATGACGTCAGTCGGATCCGGCTGGCGGCTGAATTCCGCTCTCGACCCAAGAGTTCAGAGCCTGATCCAGAGTTCAGGCGGTTCCATCTGAACCCGTCAGGCTCTAGCCGGCGGACAGCCGCAGCGCCTGGGCTACCCACGCCTCACGGGCGATGCGGCCCATCAGGCGCATCTCGCGGTCCAGCGCGGCGATTTCCTCATCGGTCCAGGCCGCGATCTGGGCAAACCGGGTCACGCCGCGCGCCGCCAGGGCGGCCGCCAGCTTCGGACCAATCCCGGTCAGGCGGGTCAGGTCGTCGGCCGCCTCGACCTGCGGGCTCGCCGCCGGCGGGGGCACCGGCGCAGAAAGAACCTTCTGCGCGGCCGCCTCGACCTCGGGCTCCGGACGCGGGGTCACCGGCGCCTCGACGGCCGCCGGCTCGGCGCGCAGCCATCGCGCCGCCCAGTAGAAGGCCGCGCCCGCCACGGCGGCGCCGCCGAACAGAAGCCACAGCGGCGAGGCCGCGCCCACGGGCAGGCGCAGGGCAGTATCGTCGGATTGGGACAGGGAAAGGGTCATCGGCCGTGTCTCCGCCACGGCGGCCGGGCTGGCCGCCCTTGTGCAATGCAGCATAACACGGCGCGATAACCTTCGCACCTGCGAATGGATCAGCCGTCCAGCCGCCAGGCCTCGCCCCGGCCCTGACCTTCGCCCAGGCCCGCCACCCAGTCGCAGACCACGCCCAGCGGCGCGTCCAGCCCCGCCGGCGCGCCGGCGATGACCAGGGCGCAGCCGTTCATCTTCATCGGCTCGGTCAGCGGACGCAGCCGGCATTCGCCGACCAGGGCGCCGGGCGCCGAGGGCTCGATGTCGCGCAGGAAGGCGTCGAATGTCTCCAGGTCCTTCAGCGGCAGCCAGACGGCGATGCAGGCGCCGGGCCGCGCGGCCACGACCTGCGCCATGGTCTCGGCGATCCGGCGGTAGTCGTCCGGACGCTCGAACGGGGGGTCGATCAGCACCATCAGCCGGCCCTTGCCCTCATGCGCGGCGCGGACGGCGGTCGCGTAGCCGTCCGCCTGCTGCGCACGGGCGCCGGCGAAGGGCGCCAGCGTCTGGCTCAGCAGGGCCAAGTCGTCGTCGCGGATCTCGCAGGCTGTGTAGCGATCCTGCTGCCGCAGGCGATGGCCGATCAGGCTGGGGGAGCCTGGATAGAACCGCACCTCGTCCTGGCCGTTGCCGGCGGCCACCGCCGCCTTCAGCGCGGCGAAGGCGGCCGGCGCCGTCTCGTCGGCCATCAGCCGGAAGACGCCTTGCGCCGCTTCGCCCGTCCGCCGCGCCAGTTCGCCCTCCAGGTCATAGCCGCCGGCGCCCGCGTGCGTGTCGACGATCTCCAGCGGCGTCGGGTCGACCATCAGCGCGTCGAGCAGCAGCAGCAGGCCGGCGTGCTTGACCAGGTCGGCGAAGTTTCCGGCGTGGAAGGCGTGGCGATAGTTCATGCGCGGGATCTCGGGGGAACCGGCGCCCTGACTACCACGTTGCGCGCCGTGCAGAAGGACGCCTTGCATGCCCCGCGACACGGCCGACCCGCCCCAGGCAGCACCGGGCGAACTTCCCGAAGGCCTCGTCTACTGCAACGACGATGGCCCCGGCATCCGACGACGCAAGCAGGGCGAGGGCTGGGCCTATCTGGATGACGCCGGCCGGCCGGTCACCGCCGCCGCGACCCTCGACCGCATCGCCCGCCTGGCGATCCCGCCGGCCTGGACCGACGTCTGGATCGCCCCGCGTCCCGGCTGCCATATCCAGGCCACCGGCCGCGACGCGCGCGGCCGCAAGCAGTACCGCTACCATCAGGACTGGACCCAGGCGCGGGGCGAAGCCAAGTTCGACCGCGTCGCCGCCTTCGGCCGGGCCCTGCCCCGGCTGCGCAAGCAGGTGGAGAAAGACCTGCGCCGACGCGGCCTGCCGCGCGAGAAGGTCCTGGCCGCCGTCGTCGGCCTGCTGGGCCTCACCCACATCCGGGTCGGCAACGACGCCTACGCCCGCGAGAACCGCAGCTTCGGCCTGACAACCCTGCGCAAGCGCCACGTCAGCCTGTCGAGCACGGGGGCGGTGTTCGAGTTCACCGGCAAGAGCGGCAAGGCGCACCGGACGGGGTTTCGCGACCGCCGCCTGGCCCGCGTCGTGCGCGCCTGCCACGAGCTGAGCGGCCATCGGCTGTTCCAGTATCTCGACGACACCGGCGAGCGTCACAATGTGACATCGGGCGATGTCAACGACTACCTGCGCGACGCCATGGGCGAGGCCTTCACGGCCAAGGACTTCCGCACCTGGACCGGCACGCTCGAGGCGGCCCGCTTCCTCTGCGCCCAGCCCGCCGGCGCGACGAAGGCCAGCCTGACCGCCTGCGCCCGCACCGTCTCGCGGGTGCTCGGCAATACCCCGGCCGTCTGCCGCAAGGCCTACATCCACCCGGGCGTCGCCCAGGCCTTCGAGACCGGGGCCCTGTCGCTGCGGCCCGGCCGCTCCGAGCGCGCCTTCGAGACCGCCCTCATCCGCCTGCTCGAAAAGCGCGCCGCCCTTCCGCCAAGTCACCCTTCCAAAGCCTCTCCCGACGAATAAAGTGATCGCCAATCACTCAGAAAATGTCCGGGGAGGACAGAACCAATGGCCGGGACGAAACTTCGCTTCGGGGCGTTCATCGCGCCCTTCCATCCGCTGCGCGAGAACCCCACCCTCGCGCTTGAGCGCGACATCGAGCTGGTCCAGCACATGGACCGGCTGGGCTATGACGAAGCCTGGATCGGCGAGCACCACTCGGCCGGCTACGAGCTGATCGCCAGCCCCGAGCTGTTCATCGCCACGGTCGCCGAGCGCACCCGCAACATCCGCCTTGGCACCGGCGTCTCGTCCCTGCCCTACCACCATCCGCTGATGCTGGCCGACCGCATCAACCAGCTGGACCACATCACCCGCGGCCGGGTGATGCTGGGCTGCGGCCCGGGCGCCCTGCCCTCCGACGCCTTCATGATGGGCATCCCCGTGAGCGCCCAGCGCGACCGCATGGACGAGGCGCTGGATTGCATCGTCGCCCTGCTGCGCGGCGAGCAGGTGACGAAGAAGACCGACTGGTTCGAGCTGCAGGAGGCGCGCCTGCAGATGACGCCCTACAGCCGCCCCTCGGTCGAGATCTGCGTCGCCAGCCAGGTGTCGCCCACCGGCGCCCAGGCCGCCGGCCGCAACGGCGCCGGGCTGCTGTCGATCGGCGCGACCCAGTCGGGCGGCTTCAACGCCCTCGCCTCCAACTGGGCCATCGCCGAGGAGAGCGCCCGCGACCACGGCAAGACCGTCGACCGCAACAACTGGCGCCTCGTCGGCCCGATGCACATCGCCGCCACCCGCGAGGAAGCCCGCGCCCAGGTCCGCTTCGGCCTGGAGGACTGGCTCTACTACTTCCGCGAGGTCGCCGCCCTGCCGCTGGCCCCGCAGGACGGCAGCGATCCGGTCGACGCCCTGATCAACTCGGGCATGGCCGTCATCGGCACCCCGGACGACGCCGCCGCCCAGATCGAACGGCTCCAGGCCCAGTCGGGCGGCTTCGGCGCCTTCCTGTTCATGGACCACAACTGGGCCGAATGGGACCACAAGCGGAAGTCCTACGAACTGTTCGCCCGCTACGTTGCCCCGAAATTCCAGGGCCTGAACGAGAACCGCGACACCTCGCTGAAATGGGCCGCCGAGAACCGTCCGCGCTTTATCGGCGAGGCCATGGCCGCCGTCGGCGCCCGCGTGGCCCAGCACATCCAGGCCAAGGGCACGGACAACATCCGTCCCGAAATCCTCGCCGCGATGGGCATGGACAAGAAGGACTGACCGTCCGCCGGGCGGGCCGCATGCCAGCGGCCCGTCGCTTGCCCCTTGGTTTTGGCGCGACTCCGCCCAGAACGTTGGCGTCATGTACGCCTACCTCCGCCGTTTCCTGCCCCAGGGCCCGGCCCAGCCCTGGTCCGAGCGCCTCAAGGCCTTCACCGGGGCGCTGATCGGCATCGCGCTCACGGGGCTAGTCAGTCACCTGGCCATCCCTGACGCCGGCGCCCTGCCCCTGCTGATCGCGCCGATGGGGGCCAGCGCGGTGCTGCTGTTCGCCGTCCCCGCCAGCCCGCTGGCCCAGCCCTGGTCGATCCTCGGCGGCAACGTGCTCTCGGCCCTGGCCGGCGTCGCCTGCGTCCAGATGATCGCCCACCCGGTCCTGGCGCCCGCCGCCGCCGTGGCCAGCGCCATCCTGCTGATGAGCCTCTGCCGCTGCCTGCACCCGCCCGGCGGCGCGGTCGCCCTGACAGCGGCAGTCGGCGGCCCCGCCGTCCTGGCGGCCGGCTTCAGCTTCGCCCTCGTCCCGGTCGCCCTGAACTCGGCCCTGCTGCTTCTGGTCGCCCTGGTCTTCAACCGCCTTGCGGGCCGCTCCTACCCCCACGTCGCCCAGGCTCCGGCGCCCGCCGCCCACGGCACCAGCGATCCGCCGCCGGACGCCCGGGTGGGCTTCACCCTGGCCGACATCGACACCGCCCTGGCGCGCTACGGCGAATTGCTCGACGTCAGCGCCGAGGACCTCGAGGCTCTCTTCCGCCAGGTCGAGGTCCAGGCCCATCGCCGGCTGCACGGCGCCATCGCCTGCGGCGAGATCATGTCCCGCGATGTCGTCAGCCTGTCGCCGCTGGACAGCCAGGACGCCGCCCGCGCCCTGCTCGCCGGCCACGACTTCCGCTCCGCCCCAGTCGTCGACGCCGAAGGCCGCCTGGCCGGCCTCATCACCCGCGCCATCCTGCTGGAGGACCGTCCCGGAACCGTGGCCGAGGTCATGGACCGCGATCCGCCCACGGCCGGCCAGGCGACGCCGATCGACGAGCTGCTGCCCGTCCTGTCCCACGGCGCCTGGCGCGAGGTGATGATCCTCGCCGAGGACCGGCGCCTCGCCGGCGTCGTCACCCAGACCGACCTGATCGCAGCCCTCTACCGCGCCCGCGTCGCCGAGGCGGTGGCGGCCGGCTAGGCCAGCGACGGATCGACCAGGATCTTCACGTGGCTTTCCGGGTCGCCCAGGTCCTGGAAGGCCTGCGCCACGCCCGACAGCCCGACCTTGCCGGTGATCAGCGGCGCCACGTCCAGCCGTCCCTCGGCGATGTCATGCAGCGTGCCGGCGAACTCCTCGGGCGTGTAGCCAAGCACGAACTTCAGATCGAGCTGCTTGTTGATGCACAGCGACGGCTCGATCCTGTCCGGCTCCATGCAGACGCCGGCCACCAGGATCTGCGATCCGGGCGGACAGCCCTCAATCACGCTCTGCAGCACGCCGGGCGCCCCGACACACTCGAACACCACCGAACGGCCCTTCAGCTGACCGGACATCCGCGCCATGGCGTGCTCGGCCAGGCTGGAGGGGACGCCGAAGTCCTTCCATTTCAGGTGCGGGCTGCCCTCGGCCGGATCGACCACCACATCGGCGCCCAGCCGTTCGGCCAGACGCCGCCGGGCCGGCGAGAAGTCGGCGGCGATGATCGGCCCGTGCCCGCGCAGCTTCAGCGCCGCGATCACCGCCAGACCCACCGGCCCGCAGCCCAGCACCAGCGAGGCGCTGCCCGGCTCCAGCGCCGCCTCGGCCACCGCATGGGCGCCCACCGCCATCGGCTCGGTCAGGGCGGCCAGGTCCGTCGCCAAGCCGTTGGGCACCTCCAGCAGCATCGCCTCGGTCAGGGCCATGTACTCGGCGAACCCGCCCGGGAAGTTATTGGAATAGCCAATCGCCTCGAAACCGGCCGGGCCGAACGTCATCGGCACGCTCACCACCCGGGTCCCGGGCTTGAACCGCCCGCCCGCCGGGCCGTGCTCCATCACCTCGGCGCAGAATTCATGGCCGAACACCATGTCGGCCGCCGGGTTCATCCGGTCGGTGCCGCCGGCCTTCCTGGCCAGCGCGACCATGTGGTCGAGATAGTGCAGCGCATGCAGGTCGGAGCCGCAGATGCCGCACAGCAGCGTCTTCACCAGCGTCTGCCCAGGCCCCGGCGTCGGCTGGGCGACCTCGTCGCAGACAAGCTTTCCCGAACGGCGAACAACGGCGCGCATGATGCAATCTCCCTGACGCCGTCTGTCGCGGCATGGCGGGAGTTTATGGGACCATCTGGCGGCGGGAAGGGGCGCCGTGGCGGAACCCGGTGCGGATTTTCAGAACCGCCGCGCCTTCGCGTCCTTCAGCACTTCCCGCGCCGCGTTATGACCCGGCGCACCGGTCACCCCGCCCCCCGGATGGGTCCCCGCCCCGCACATGTACAGGCCCTTTAGCGGCCCCCTGTGGGCCCCGTGCCCCAGCACCGGCCGGGCCGAGAACAGCTGGTCCAGGCTCAGCTGGCCGTGGAAGATGTCGCCGCCGACCAGGCCGAAGTCCCGCTCCAGGTCCAGCGGGCTCTTGATCTGCCGACCCAGCACCGACGCACTGAATCCCGGCGCCCAGCGATCGACCGTCTCGATAATCAGGTCCGCCACCTCTTCGCGGCAGTCGCCCCACGACCGCCCGCCCGGAAGTTCCGGCGCCACATGTTGGCAGAACAGGCTCGCCACATGCCGGCCCTCGGGCGCCAGGCTGTCGTCCAGCGTGGACGGGATAAGCATCTCGACGATCGGCGCCTTGGACCAGCCATGCTGGCGCGCGTCGATCCAGGCCTGCTCCATATAGGCCAGGCTTGGAGCCATGATGATGCCGGCCGTCATGTGGTCGCCATCGCCCGGCCGGCAGGTGAAGCTGGGCAGTTCGCTCAGCGCCACGTTCATCCGGAACGTCCCAGAGCCCGAGCGGTAACGCTCGATCCGCTCATTGAAGTCCCCGGGCAGCACGGTCGGATCGATCAGCCGCTGGTACAGCAGCCGGGGATGGATGTTCGACACCACCGCCCGCGCCCGCAGCGTCTCGCCGGCGTCGGTGACGACCCCTACCGCCCGGCCGCCCTCCACCAGAACCTCGGCGACGCCGACGCCCGTGCGAATCTCCACGCCCTTCTCGCGGGCTGCGGACGCCATCGCCTGGGTGATCGCCCCCATGCCGCCGATGGCATGGCCCCAGGCCCCCTTCTTGCCGTTCACCTCGCCGAACACGTGGTGCAGCAGCACATAGGCCGAGCCGGCCGCGTAGGGACTGGCGTAGTTGCCGACCACGCCGTCGAACCCCAGCACCGCCTTGATCGGCTCGCTCTCGAACCAGCCGTCCAGCCAGTCGCCGGCCGACTGCGAGAACAGCGCCAGCAGGTCGCGCCGCGCCGTGGTGTCCAGGCTCGCCACCCGCCGCCCCAGCGAGGCGCTCTTGAGCAGTTCCGGCAGGGCCTGCATCCAGCCGCCCTCGACCATGTCCGGCGGCGTCTGCAGCACGATGTCCCGCAACACGTCGGCGATGCGGTCCAGCCGGTCGTTGTAGGCGTCCAGCCGGTCGGCGTCCTTCACCGAGAACCGCGCCACCTCCGCATGGGTGCGCCCCTCGCCGGTGACCAGGCTCTCGCTGTCGCTGACCGGCAGGAAGTTGGACGCCCGCCGCTCGACAACCTTCAAGCCATGACGCGGCAGCTCAAGGTCGGCGATCACCCTGGGGTTCAGGAGGCTGACGGTGTAGCTGGCCACGCTGTTGCGGAAGCCCGGATGGAACTCCTCCGTCACGGCCGCCCCGCCGACCACCTCGCGCCGCTCCAGCACGGTCACCTTCAGCCCGGCCCGGGCCAGGTAGAAGGCGCAGGTCAGGCCGTTGTGGCCGCCGCCAATGATGATGATGTCGCTCATGCGTCCCCGTAGAGTCCGGCGTGGGTCTCGCGCAGCAGCGCCTTCTGCACCTTGCCCATGGCGTTGCGCGGCAGGTCGTCGACGAACAGCACCCGCTTGGGCTGCTTGAACCGCGCCAGCCGCTCGGCCAGAGCCGCCAGCACGCCCGCTTCGGTCAGTCCCGGCTTGCCGCCGGTGGCGATCACCGCCGTCACCCCCTCGCCCAGGTCCGGGTGCGGCAGGCCGATCACGGCGCTTTCCACCACCCCGTCCAGGGCGTCGATCTCGCCCTCGACCTCCTTGGGATAGACGTTCAGCCCGCCGCTGATGATCAGGTCCTTGCCGCGCCCGACGATGTGGACATAGCCGGCCTCGTCGATCTTCCCCAGGTCGCCGGTGATGAAATAGCCATCGGACCGGAACTCGGCGGCCGTCTTCTCGGGCATCCGCCAATAGCCGGCGAAGACGTTGGGGCCCTTCACCTCGATCATGCCGATCTCGCCGGGCGCCAGGGCCGCGCCGGTCTCCGGATCGGCGATGCGCAAGGACACGTCCGGCAGCGGCGGCCCCACCGTTCCCGCCACCCGCGCCCCGTCATGGGGGTTGGAGGTGTTCATGCCCGTCTCGGTCATGCCATAGCGTTCCAGGATGACCTGCCCGGTCCGCGCCTCGAAGGCCCTGTGCGTCTCGGCCAGCAGCGGCGCCGAGCCAGAGATGAACAGTCGCATCCCGGCCGTGGCCTCCGGCGTAAGTTCGGGCTGGTCCAGCAGCCGGGTGTAGAAGGTCGGCACCCCCATCAGGCAGGTCGCCCGGCCCATCAGGCCCAGTACCTCGGCCGCGTCGAACCTGGCCCGGAAGATCATCGCCGCCCCCGCCGTCATCACGACGTTGGTCGCCACGAACAGCCCGTGCACATGATAGATCGGCAGGGCGTGGATCAGCACGTCGTCCGGCGTGAACCGCCACAGCGCCGCCAGGGTGCGGGCGTTGGACGTCAGATTGCCGTGCGTCAGCATGGCCCCCTTGGATCGCCCCGTGGTGCCGGAGGTGTAGCAGATCGCGGCCAGATCCTCGGCCTGCCGCGCCACGGTCTCGAACCGGTCGGACGCCGCGTCGGCCAGGTCGGCCAGGCTGCCCCCGCCGGCGGCGTCCAGCGTCTGTGTCCGCGCCCCCAGCGACCGCACGCCCTCGGCCGCCGCAGGATCGCAGACGACCAGCGCCGGCTCGGCGTCGCCCAGGAAGTAGCCCAGCTCGGCCAGGGTGTAGGCGGTGTTGAGCGGCAGGAAGACCGCCCCGGCCCGCACGCAGGCCAGGTACAGGATCAGGTTCTCGGGGCTCTTTTCGACCTGCACCGCGACCCTGTCGCCCGGCGCCACGCCGCAAGCGGCCAGGGCGTTGGCCCAGCGCGCGGTCAGCCCGTCCAGTTCGCCATAGCGGATCACCCGCCCGTCCGGCCGTTCGAGAAAGACCGCCTCGGCTGCGCCGGCCGCCGTCAGGGTGTCATAGAGCAGGTTCATGGCCGTCTGATCGCACGGCGCGGGGCGACAGGCCAACAGTCGTTCAGTCTGCCTCCGGCGCGGCGGCGGCGCGCTCCAGAGCCTGGGCGTTGACGATCTCGATCCGGCCATAGCCCAGCTTGACCGCCCCCGTCCGCGCCAGCTCGCCCAGCCAGCCGTTGACCGCCTTGCGACTGACCCCCAGCAGTTCGGCCAGGTCGGACTGGTTGGCCGCCACCACCGCGCCGTCGCGCGACAGCATCAGCAGCCGCGACGCCAACTGGGCCCGCAGCGGCAGCGCGCCGCGTTCGGCCGCCGCCTGGATGGCGAACTGAAGCTGTCGGTAGATCAGTTGCGACAGGTCCCGCCAGAGCCCCGGATGCCGCTCGGCGACCCTCAGAAGCGCCCGGTCGCTGAAGGTCAGGATCAAGCTGGGCCCGGCGCTGATGGCGGTGACCAGCCTTGGCCCGCCGCCGAACACCGCGCTCTGACCAATGGCCGCCCCCGGTCCCGCCACGCCGACCAGCGCCTCGCGGCCACCGGGAGCCTGGGCGTAGAGCCGCAACCGCCCCTCCAGCACGGCCAGAACCCCGGTCTGCTCGTCGCCCTCGCCGTGCGCCCACTGGCCATCGCCGATGCGCCGAAGCTGGGCCGCCTCCAGCAGGGCGAGTTGCTGCTCCCGCGGCTGGCCGGCCAGCCAGCCCCAGCGGTCGATCTGCTCGCGCCAGGCGTCGAGGCTCATCTCCATCGCAGAATGTTACCCTGGTGACTTTCCCTTGTCTCGCCCCATGGCTTCATGCCTTCGACAAGAGCGCGGAGGACGCCATGATCCAGGACCAACTGACCATCGAGAAGCTGCCCGGCTGCGGCGCCATGGTTCACGACATCGACCTCGCCCGGCTCGACGACCGCGCCGCGGCGGCCCTGCGCCAGGCGCTGTTCGACCACGGCGTGCTGTTCTTCCGCGGCCAGTCACTGAGCCGCCAGGACCATCTGGACCTCGCCCGCCGCTTCGCCCCCATCGACGTCAACCGCTTCTTCCCCGCCGATCCCGAATGGCCGGAGATCGCCAAGGTCGAGAAGACCAAGGAGCAGACCTCCAACATCGGCGGCGGCTGGCACACCGACCATTCCTATGACGCCGAGCCGGCGCTGGGCTCGATCCTCGTCGCCCGCGACCTGCCGCCCAGCGGCGGCGACACCCTGTTCGCCGACATGTACGCCGCCTGGGAAGCCCTGCCCGACCGGCTCAAGGACCGTGTCCGCCACATGAAGGCGATCCACTCCACGGCCCACGTCTTCGGCGAGGGCGGCGCCTACGCCCGCTCCGATCAGGACGCCCTCAGCGGCTCGCGCGACCTGCCCGAGACCGTCCATCCCGTCGTCATCCGCCATCCGGGCAGCGGCAAGCCGGTGCTCTACGTCAATCCGGCCTTCACCACCGGCTTTGTCGGCCTGTCGAAGGAAGAGGGCCAGGAACTGCTGTTCGAACTCTTCCCGGGCGCCATCGACCCCAGCCGCACCTACCGCTTCGCCTGGGAACCGGGCTCGGTCGCCATCTGGGACAACCGCGCCACCTGGCACTTCGCCCTCAACGACTATCACGGCCACTACCGCCTGATGCACCGCGTCACCATGGCCGGCGATCCGCTGGAAGCGGCGTTCTGAACGGCCCGAACCGCCTCTTCGCAGCGTCGAGAGTCTTCAACCCCTCATCCGGCGCTTCGCGCCACCTTCTCCCGCAAGGGGAGAAGGAACGCCTCGCGGCGGTTGGTCGATCTGGGGCGAGTGATCAAGGTCGAGCGGCGCGGCCACCGCCGCGAGGATGGCGCCGGTGACCTCCGCGGGTGAGGCGAAGACCGTGCTGGTGGAAAAGCGCATCACGCGAAAACCCTGGGCACGAAGCCAGGCGTCCCGTGTCGCGTCGTGGTCGGCGTCATGCAGCGGGCCATCGACCTCGACGATCAGGCGGTGCCTCGGACACAGGAAGTCGACCACATAGTGACCCAGCGGAACCTGGCGTCGAAACTTCAGATGCTCCAGCCGGCGGTCCCGCAACAGGTCCCACAAGCGCGCCTCGTTCACGCTCGGCTGGCGCCGCATACGTCGGGCGTTCTGCCCAGCGAAGGTCGAAAGCATCTCCGGAACAAAACAGAAACTTCGTCCGCGATCAAGAAAGTAGCGCAGCCGCCGCGAGCTGTTCCTTCTCCCCTTGCGGGAGAAGGTGGCGCGAAGCGCCGGATGAGGGGTTGAAGACTCTTGAAGCTGCGTAGAGGCGGTTGATGCGGGCATCACCCACGTCGGCGCGCGCCCTCAACCGCCCGGATCGGCAAGGCCCCCTCCCGCGGGAAGGAGACCAACAGAAAGGGCCCTCCGGACGCCGTCCGAAGGGCCCTGTTTCCAGTCGGCTTGCGCGCCCGTCAGGCCGCGCCCGCCCCGCCCTTCTTTTCGGCGTAGATGATCAGCGGCTGGGCCCGGCCTTCGACGACCTCGGCGTTGACCACCACCTCTTCCACGCCCTCGTAGCTGGGCAGGTCGAACATGGTGTCCAGCAGGATCACTTCCATGATCGAGCGCAGGCCGCGCGCGCCGGTGCGGCGCTGGATGGCCTTGCGGGCCACGGCGGCCAGGGCGTCGTCGGTGAACTTCAGGCCGACGTTCTCCATCTCGAACAGACGCGCGTACTGCTTGATCAGCGCGTTCTTGGGCTCGGTCAGGATGGTCATCAGCGCCGCTTCATCGAGATCCTCGAGGGTCGCGATGTTGGGCAGGCGGCCGATGAACTCGGGGATCAGGCCGAAGCGCTGCAGGTCGTCCGGCTCGACGCCGCGCAGGATGGCGCCGGTGCGCCGCTCGTCCGGGTCGGCCACCTTGGCGCCGAAGCCGATCGAGGTGCCCTGGCCGCGCGCCGAGATGATCTTCTCGAGCCCGGCGAAGGCGCCGCCGCAGATGAACAGGATGTTGGCCGTGTCGACCTGCAGGAACTCCTGCTGGGGATGCTTGCGGCCGCCCTGCGGCGGGACGGAAGCGACCGTGCCTTCCATGATCTTCAGCAGCGCCTGCTGGACGCCCTCGCCCGACACGTCGCGGGTGATCGAGGGGTTGTCCGACTTGCGGCTGATCTTGTCGATCTCGTCGATGTAGACGATGCCGCGCTGGGCCCGCTCGACGTTGTAGTCGGCCGCCTGCAGCAGCTTGAGGATGATGTTCTCGACGTCCTCGCCGACGTAGCCGGCTTCGGTCAGGGTCGTCGCATCGGCCATCGTGAACGGCACGTCGATGATGCGGGCCAGGGTCTGGGCCAGCAGCGTCTTGCCGGTGCCGGTCGGACCGACCAGCAGGATGTTCGACTTGGCCAGCTCGACGTCGGAATTCTTCGTCGCGTGGTTCAGGCGCTTGTAGTGGTTGTGGACGGCGACGCTGAGCACCTTCTTGGCGTGCTCCTGGCCGATCACATAGTCGTCGAGAACCTCGCGGATCTCCTTCGGAGTCGGGACGCCGTCCTTCGACTTCACGAAGGCGATCTTGTGCTCTTCGCGGATGATATCCATGCAGAGCTCGACGCATTCATCGCAGATGAACACCGTCGGCCCGGCGATCAGCTTGCGCACCTCATGCTGGCTCTTTCCGCAGAAGGAGCAGTAGAGGGTGCTTTTCGAGTCGCCGCTGGCGGCCTTGGTCATATCGCTTCTCACACTCCGGCGGCGACCGGTCCGAAGACCATCTGGCCGCCCCCACCCTCAGAGCCGTCCGTGCGGGACGAATGCACAGACTACACGCTCCGGGTTTTCCAAACCTTGACATTCCCCGATCCGAAGCGGCGGGGCAAGCGTCGCGAAGCCACATCCTGTCCGCAAACGGCGCAACGCCCGGTGGGCGGGCAGCAACGGGGGCCTCTCTTGTACGGGAAAATGGGGGGCCGCCCCTCAGGCGACAAGCCTTGCCACGCGGCGCCGTCGCTGGAATGTGACGAATCGTGATGGAAGAGCCGACTGGAGCGGGGGCGGACTAGAAGAGATGGCGCGCAAGGCCACCATGCTTGGGCGATTGAGTCTCGGCACGCGGATCGTCACCGATCCGCTCAACGAGCCGGGACTGGTGGCCTTCGATTTCGACGGCACCATGACGGTCAAGGACACCTTCAAGGCCTTCCTGGCCTGGCGGGCGGGCCCTGTCCGCTACGCCTTCGGCTGCGTCAGGCTGCTGCCGGCCGCCATCGTCTACGTCTTCGACCGCAATCCCGGAAAGCTCAAGGCCGCCGCCGTGCGGGAGTTTCTCAAGGGCGCCAGCCAGGAGACGCTGGCCGAGGAAGGCCGCCGCTTCGCCGAGAAGCGGTCCGGCACGCTGCTGCGCCCGGACGCGGTCGAGACCTGGCGCCGCTGGCGCGCAAAGGGCGCCAAGACCATCATCGTCACCGCCTCGCCGGACTTCGTGGTCGGCCCCTTCGCCCGGGGCCTGGGCGCCGACAACCTGATCGCCACCGAACTGGCCTTCGACGCCTCCGGCCGGGCCATCGGCGTCCTTGCCGGCCAGAACTGCCGCGGCCCCGAGAAGGCTCGCCGCCTGAAGGCGACCTATGGCGACGACACCGTCCTGACCGCCGCCTACGGCGACACCTCCGGCGACACCGAGATGCTGGCGATGGCCGTCGAGAAGGGATACCGCGTCTTCAAGGCCAGGCCCTGAAGGGCGACTGTCGATAATCGACAACCGTTCGCCCTGCCGCCCTCACCCCCCGGTCCCGCCGGCGACAACATGACAACAACCCGTGGGGAAACGTCGCCCGACAAATCCCCACGGCTGTCAAGCCGTCACCCACCTCTTCCCAACGTTTCCACCACGTCTCTCCCACGGCTGTATCGCCACTGTTCTCACAGTTTCCGGGGCGGATCGGCGCAAACCCCCGACTCTGCTGCTGTTCCAGCGTGGGGGACCCCGGAGTACAATGGCCAGCGCTTCGCCAGCACCGACAGGACAGCGGCGATCCGGCGGGCAAAGAAAAAGCCCGGCGGTGGCCGCCGGGCTCTTCCCTCGTCGATGTCGCCGCCGATCAGCTCTCGGCGGACTCGGCCGCCTCGCGGCTTTCGTAGACATGGTCCACGATGCCCCAGGCCTTGGCTTCGTCGGCGCTCATGAAGTGGTCGCGGTCGAGGGTCGTCTCGACCTCCTCGTAGGTGCGGCCGCAGTGCTTGACGTAGATCTCGTTCAGCCGCTGCTTGGTCTTCAGGATGTCCTCGGCGTGGCGCATGATGTCCGAGGCCTGGCCGCGGAAGCCGCCGCTGGGCTGGTGGACCATGATGCGGGCGTTCGGCAGGGCGATCCGCTGGCCGGCGGCGCCGGCGCAGAGCAGCAGGCTGCCCATGGACGCGGCCATGCCCATGCACACCGTCGAGACCGGGCTCTTGATGTACTGCATGGTGTCGTAGATCGCGAGACCACTGGTCACCACCCCGCCCGGCGAGTTGATGTACATGGAGATTTCCTTCTTGGGATTCTCCGATTCCAGGAACAGCAGCTGGCTGCAGATCAGCGCGCTCATGCCGTCCTCGACCGGCCCGGTCAGGAAGATGATCCGCTCCTTGAGCAGACGCGAGAAGATATCGAAGGCCCGCTCGCCGCGGCTGGTCTGTTCGACCACCATCGGAACGAGGTTCATGGCCTGGGCATAGTGATCGATCATGGAGGCTCCTTGAATCCGCGACGTGTCGCGAATCAAGCCGCGCCGACGCCCTGCCTTGGGATATCGGGCGCGGGTTAACAGGATGCAAGGGCGACCGATGTGGGGGCCCGCGATCAGATGGAGGTTTTCGGAATGGCCGATCTCCTGGGCGTCGAGGTTGCCTTTAGCCTGGATCAGGGCGAGGCGACGTACGAGGCCATTGCGCGCCTTCGCTTTGCTCAGGCGGACTGGTTCGACAGCGCCTTCCCAACCGGGCAAGGCTGGCTGGTAGAGGCCATCGGCGGCCCATTCGGCGGCCGGCTGTTCGCACTGACCTCCCGCTGGACCATTTCACTGCGCGATCAGATGCTCGCCAATGGGAGAGCCACTGTGGTCTTGCACACCATCAGCATGCCTCGCTCTGGGTTCGAACCAGCCGCGCATGCGCAAAGCGTCGGCTTCGGGACCGTCCGACTGGAGGCGGATTGATTCCAGGCCGACAACGAAAAAGGGCCCCGGATCGCTCCGGGGCCCCTCTTCATTCCGATCCGTTGAGGATCAGTAGCCTTCCGGCATGTCGTCTTCGGCTTCCAGTTCGGCCTTGGAGACCTTCTTGTCCTTCACCGTGGCCTTTTCGAAGATCAGCTCGACGACCTTGTCCTCGTAGAGGGGGGCGCGGATCTGGGCCTGGGCCTGCGGATTCTGGACCAGCAGGTCGAAGGCCTGCTGCGGCTGGATGCCGTACTGGCGGCTCATGGCCATGGCCTCGCGCTGGATGGCCTGGCTCATGTCCTGGTCGCTGATGGTGACGTTGTTGACCCGGCCGATCTCGGCCAGCACCAGGCCCAGACGCACGCGGCGCTCCGCGATCTTGCGGTACTCGGTCTTCAGCTCGTCTTCCGACTTGCCGGCGTCTTCCTCGGGCAGGTTGCCGGCGGCCTTGTCGGCCTCGACCTGTTGCCAGATGCCGGCGAACTCGGCGTCCACCATGCGCGGCGGCAGCGGGAAGTCATGGCCCTTGTCCAGTTCGTCCAGCAGGGCGCGCTTCAGCTTGAAGCGGCTGGCGCGCTCGTACTGGTCGCCCAGGTTCTTGGAGATCACGTCGCGCAGGGCGGTCAGGTCCGTCAGGCCAAGGCGCGTGGCCAGCTCGTCGTTCACTTCGCTGTCCTTGGGCGCGCGCACCTCGCGAACCTTGACGGCGAATTCCGCTTCCTTGCCGGCCAGATTGGCGGCCTGGTAGTTCTCGGGGAAGGTGACCTTCACGGTCACGTCGCTGTCCGGCTTGGCGCCGACCAGCTGGTCCTCGAAGCCGGGGATGAACTGGCCGCTGCCCAGCACCAGCTCGGCGCCCTCGGCCTTGCCGCCGTCGAACTCGACGCCGTCGATGCTGCCGACGAAGTCGATCAGCAGCTGGTCGTCGGCCTTGGCCTTGATGGTCTTGCCGGTGCGCGGCTCGTATGTGCGGGCCTGCTTGGCCAGGTCGGCTAGGGCCTCGTCGACTTCCTTGTCGGTCGGCTCGTAGACGGGCTTGGTCAGCTTCAGCTTGGCCACGTCCATCGGCTCGAACTCGGGCATCAGCTCGACGGCCAGTTCGTAGCTCAGGTCGACGCCGCCGTTCAGCACCGCGTCCATGTCGGACGAGGGCGTCAGGTCCGGCTGGCTGGCCGGGCGGATCTTGTTGTCGTCCAGGACCTTCTGCGTCGTTTCGGTCAGGGCCTGCTCGATCACCTCGCCCATGATGGCCTTGCCGTACACGCGCTTGACGTGGGCGGTCGGCACCTTGCCGGGGCGGAAGCCCTTGATGTTCATCCGGGGCGCCATTTCCTTGACGCGCGCCTCGAGCCGGTCGGCCAGCTCACCGGCCGGGACGGTCACGCTATAGACCTTGCTCAGGCCTTCACCGGACTTTTCAACGATCTGCATGGTCTGTCTTCATCTGGCGGACGGGGTCGCCGACCTGGCGCGCCGCGTCCGCGACTGGGGTGGAACGAGGCGCGTCGTCGAGGTCCCGCGGGGAGGCCCCGGCGACGCGAAGCGGGCCTTATGTCACGGGCCACCTTGAGGGCCAAGCCCTAACGGCCCCGCATGGCCTCATTGCGGCCGGGGGCGTCAGTCGGCTTTGGGCGGGGACTGCAGCTCCTTGCCCATGGTGCGCTCGATGTCACGCTTCTGGCCGTCGGAATTGCGAGTGTCCCGGCGCGCCGTGTAGACGCCGGTCAGATAGGCCAGGTCCCAGTCGGTCAGCTCGCCCTTGGGCTCGCGCCCGGCGTCCCGGTCGGCGAACAGGGTCAGGATCGTCGGGGCCGAGGTCGGCGCGGCCGTCGGGTCGATCTGGGCCAGCGACACGAACGCAAGATAGTCGGCCAGCGCGGCGAACCGCACCTGTCCCACCCGGCGGGCGTCGACAACCACGATGGCGCGGTCGAAGTCGTCGCGGGTGCGGGTGCTGATCCGGCCCGTCGAATAGACCTGCACCTGGTCGCCCGAGTTGTACTCGGTACCGTCCTCGGTGACGCGATGGGTGACATGCCACCAGCGCACCGGCGCGTCCGTGGTCTGGAAGTTGCGCAGCGCGCGGCGCCCGGCCGTCATTTCCAGGTCGTAGCGCGAGAAGGCGTAGGGATGATTCTTCAGGGCCCGCTTCACGAAGCCGTCCGAGTCCGGGGTGAAGACGATCAGCACATTGACCTTGCAGCCCGGCTCGTCGACCTCCAGCCCGACGCGCAGGGCCAGCGCCCCGACGCGGTCGGCGATGAACTGGGCGTATTCCGGCTTCACACCCGCCACGCCCGGACAGACGCGCCGGTCCCAGCGGGCGATACGGCCGTTGCCGCTGTCGGCCGAGATGTCCTGCACGAAAGAGGCGATCGCCTCCTTCTCGTCCAGCTGCACAGGCGGGCTGACCACCACGCTGTCGACGGTGGGTTCCGGATCCGTCTCCGGCGGGGACTGCATCAGGGCGGCGGCCAGGGCCAGGGCGAGCAGCGACATGAGGGAAGCGTCCGCTTCGAGGGGTTGGTGCGGATGAGAGGACTCGAACCTCCACGCCTCTCGGCGCTGGAACCTAAATCCAGTGCGTCTACCAGTTCCGCCACATCCGCAAGGTTCGAAAATGCAAGTAGAGCAAGGGGTTTCGGCGATCAAGGACCGATCTGGCGATGGAGCCGGAACGGGAACGCAGGGGGAACAAGGGCACATGACGGGAAGCAGAGTCACCACACCTACGTCACAGTCGGTTCCGCAGACGTTCCGCAAGGGCGATGCGGCTTGTGGCGGGGGTGCGGGATGAGCGGAACCGTCGCCACCTTCGTCCCAGCCAAGACGACCATCTGTTGGCCTTGGCACATCCGACACCTGGGCGACACGCCGTTGCCGTGGCGCGGTGACATCTGCCGCGACTGCCGGCGGGATGTTGCCGCCCCGGCGGACAACACGCCACGGCTCATCGTCTGCCTCTACTGCGCGGCGGATAGCGGGCTGATAAACCTGAAGGATGCGCCTCTTGTCTAGCCCCACCCCCGACCCCCTCCGCACAGCCCTTGAAGCCTTCGTGAAGGCAGGAGGAGCTAACCCGGCAATGGGTATGGTGAGGTTCAGCTTCTGGAGGCTGGACCAGCTACAAAGAGCATTCGACCTTGCGGTTGAGGCGCTGAGAGAAAAGGAAGGTGAAGGATGACGCAGGATGAGGCCCTAGTGTTGGTCGGCGCCGCTGGATGGCTTTGCAACCTGGCTCTTGCCGGGTCGCTTTTTAAGTCGAGGTCGCCCGACATCGCCCTTATCGCTGCATGTGCGCCGCCAGCCGCGATCTTGATCGTGGCCCTCGGCCTAATCAGCCGTGGCGCTCAGAAGGACACTAACCAGTGACTAGGGAGCCGATCGCGATGATCAGGCACGGAGGCGAGCTGACCAAGGCAGAGCAGAGGCGGCGACAGGGCCTCATTGCGGAGGCAATAGCCTTTGATCGCCAGTATCTTTCGACCGCCCGCAAAACTATCGCGGAACACGAGTCAAGCGGAGTGGTGCGGCGCTTCATCGACCACGTCTTGCTCGACGTTCCGGCCCTGCGCCAAGTGGTCGAGGAAAGCGACGCCAGAGGTCATGGCCCAAGGCTGGCCTTAGTCCTCGCCTGTTTTGATTACCAGGATATGCTCTTGGAGGTAGCCGCTCGCCTAGAACTCGCCAACGAGCTTACTCGACCGAAAAGGGCGGCCTTCGCACCCACCCCCAAGGACCCCACCCCATGACCAAGGAAACCGGCGAAGCGAGGATGATTTCGAAGGTTCCCCTGCCAGACGGTGGAGGGGAATACGAACTGCCTTATCCGTATCGGCTAATCCAGCACGAGAGGCCGTGGACGATGATGTGCTTCATGTGCAGCGGCTCCTTCGTTGAGGGGCTTCCGTCTTGGCTCTGTGGCTGCTGGCTGTCCAACAACGGACTTACCCTCGTGCGGCTGGACGGACTCCCCCTTCGTCCGGAGCTGTATGTCATTCATCGGAACGACCGCCCTCTGGTAGTCAAAGGCGACACCCCATGACCAAGGAAGAGAAGATCAGGGAGAGGCTGATGGCTGCTATTGAGCGCGGTTGCTGGCCGGCGCCAACCCCTGAAAGCGCCGCTCGCACCGCCGACGCCATCATGCGCGAATTCGCCCTTCGCCCTGTATCTCAGGGTAGGGTGGATAGCGAGACGGGGGAGGTTGAGTTGAATGACCGCGAGCTAGTTCGATCCCGCGTAGCGGCGGTTGGAAAGGCGCTTCAAGGTGTCCCGTGGAAGGGCGTGCCGGGCGCGATTCTCTCGGTCTACGGCGCCGATGGATACGGCTATGGAAAGCGCGCCTTCGTCGAAGACCTGATCGCGATCTCCACTGTAGAAGGATCGCTAAGCTTGCCGGCGGGGGAGGTTGAACCTCTGTAGGGCATTCGAGGGGGATGTGCCGCGCCCTGAAAGTGCCAAAGCAAGCATCCGGCGGCGATGGGCCCCAGACGCAAGAAAGCCCCCCGGCGCTAACCGGAGGGCTCTGTGTTCCTACCCGAGGCCATAGCCTGCAAGGGCGGTATGCGTGGGGCAAGTATCGTCAGCCGGGGTCCCAGAAGCGATACCAGGGCCGGGGCTTCAACCGCTCTGCGATCCGGGCCTGCTCCTTGGCGCAGTTGTCGTGGATTTCGATGATGCCCCGCTTTTCCTTGTTGGCCTGCTCCAGCTTGCCGGTTTGAGCATCCCCGAACGCCACCCAATCGCCGATGGTGTTGGCGGCGGGGAGGTCGGCGGGCTCGACATCATCGCGAAGGCTGGCCGGAACGAGCGCGGCGCAGTTCAACGCAACGGGGACGGTCTCGATACGAGGGCCGCTCGCACATGCCGGCAAGGCCAGCATCGCCGGCAGCGCCAGCATCATCGCGTGCATTCGGGGCCTTGTGAATCGCATCGGCGTGCTCCTTGGTGAGGGTGTCGTTGGCGGCCTTCTGGTCGGCCAGTTCATCCAGGGTCTTCAGGGCGCCCTGTGAGGCGTTCGCCTGCCCTTCGGCCGCATACCCACCGGCTTTCTGTCGAACGGCCTCCAGCGCCCGTTTTTCGGCGTTCCAGCGGCCGATCAGGGAGGCGAAGACGATCGCGGCCGCCACGGCGAGGATGACCCACCAGAAACGGCGGATCAGGGACAGGGCGAGGGCGATCCAGGTCATGGCCTGCTCCAGTGCATGGCTGCGAAGGCCAGAAGCCCGGCGATACCCCCGATGGCCCCGAGGATCAGGCCGGCTCCTAGGCCGATGAAGGCGGTGAGGATGGGGGTCATGCCTTGCCGGTCCTCATCATCTCGGCAAGGCGGGTCGCCCGGCTCTTGACCTGCTTGGCCCACGTCGAGGTGAGCATCGCGGATGCGGCGCCGGCGTAGTCTCCGGCCCGGATCATCTTCACCGTGTTCGGCCAGCTATCCAGCCACCCGGAGCCCATGTTGAAGGTCATGTTCAGGATGACCCGCTGGCGGACAGGATCGAGCGATCGCCACCACGGATGCTTGCGGTCCAGCTCGGCCTTGAACCGGGCGATGTCGTTGGCCTTCAGGAACTCAGCCTCCTCCCGGGTGATGCCGCCGCCCTTGCGCTTGTCGATCAGCCGGCCGATGCCGATGGTCCAGAACCCGAGGCTGTCCTGATAGGCATGGGAGACGAAGCCCTCGTCTCGAAGCAGCTCCGCGACCAGCAAGGCGTCGTTCGGGTTGGCCGCCGGAGCGGCGCTCCCCTCGCTCGGACGCGGCGCCAGAGCGGCGTTGAGGGCGGCTTCGGTCTTCGGCCCCCACTTGCCGTCTACAGGACCAGGGTCGAACCCAGCGGCCTTCAACCGCTGCTGAACGGTGAGGATGCTCATTCCTGTTTCTCCGTGGATGCGGTGGCCGTGACACTCAGGCCCGGAGGCGGGTCAGGCTCACCTTCGGCCGCCGGCTTCTTGTTCCCCCAGCGGGCGCCGACATAGGCCCCCAGAGCTGCACCGAACGTCCCCGAGGCCAGCCCGGCGAGGATCGGGAGGTTCTCTTGCGGGATCTTGATGAACGTCAGCGCCGCCATGACCCCGGCCATGATGATGAGGCAGGCGACGACGACGATGGCGTCGAGGGTGCGGTAGTCGCGGGTCATCGTCAGTGTCCGCCAAACAGCTTGTTGAGGGCGAGGGTCATCAGGGAGGACAGGACGCCGGCCGCACCGCCCACGGTCGCGATAAGCCGACGCAAGGCGCCGATCTCGTCGCGCATCGCCTTGGCGTCGGCCTTCAGCTCGGCAATGTCGGCGTCGGCGTTATCCGCCCTCACTTCCAGACGAGCGATGTGGATTTCGGGGCCGCCGTTCACGGTCCAGCACCCGCAGGGCGATGCGGCCCCCGATCAGCAGGGACGCGATGGCCGAGGCCAAGATGAGCCAGGCCATCGGCGATCCCCTTCCAGTAGAACAGGCCGAGTTGGGCGGCGAACCCGACATTGGAGATCAGGACGTAGAACCACTGGGTCCGGCCGCTCGCCTGCCCGGTGACGATCAGCGTCCAGTAGACGACATGGGTGCAGAGCTGGAAAACCAGCATGCACATCAGCGCCACCTTCCAGAACCCCGGCCGCTTCAAGGTCGCCGCCACGATGCCGACGAAGAGCGCATCGGTGATCGGATAGAGGGCGACCGTCCATGGCAGGCCGAGACCCCGGCTGTTCAGCCACGTCTTCCACGCCAGAGAGACCGCAAACAGCAGCCCCAGCCACGACCCGATGATGCAGAGATCGGCCGCCTCTGCTCCCCGTTTGGCGTAGTTGGCCGTCAGCAGGACCTGGAGCCCGATGACGGCCAGCGTGAACGAGATGACGGTCACGGGCGCGGCGGGCCGTTCGGATCGGGCTTCTCTTCGGTCCCGCCGGAGAAGGGCGAGATGTAGCCGCCGGCCGCCAGCATCTCGCGGGCCTCGTCCAGCAGCCCATGGGCGACGGCGAGCCCGTGCAGACACCGCTCCAGCTTCCGGGCGATGCGCTCTTCACCATGCTCGCGGGCCTCATCGATCGATTGTCGAAGGTCGGCCTCGATCCCGACGATGCGGTCTCGAGTTCGCTCTGCCCGCTTATCACGCGGGTTCGGATGCTCTGACATGGCAAGACCTCTCTGGATGACAATGGGAGGGGGTGGCTGATCCATCTGGAATCCCAGACGGCGGCTCGATCACCGTTCTTTAAGGGGCAGATACCAAGCTCACCCGGCCGCGCGCGGTCTGGCTTCTGGCAGGCTCGATCTGTCCGGGGTCAGGGCTCCGGGGGCGGTTGGACGCCTCCGGAGCCGAATGGCTGTCAGACCTGCGCGCGCCGGCACTCGGCACGTCCAAGCTCGACGGTTGCGGAGCCGCCGGCGTTCAGGGTCGTTCGGAGGATCGGGCGGAAGTTGGTCGGGGCAGTGGGGCCAACCATGGTGTGGCGGGGGATGCGGAACCGGCCGCCGAAGCTCACCTGCGGATAGGCTGTGTCGGCGGCGAGCGAGTTGAACCGGCTTTGGCTGTCAGACCCGCCGGACTGGCTGATGTACCAGTTGAACTCGGTCATCCCGACAGGATCGGTGATGCTGGCCTCTGCCTCGCAAAGGATGGTGTCGCCGCCGTTGACGCGGGCGTGGATGCTGGACGCCGGCCGGATCAGGACCGACGTTGCCGACCCGCCACCACTGTTGTCGATGACGATGCGCTGGCGATTGCCGAACCCGTTGGGATCGGCGACGAGCGAGGCGGTGACCGCCGCCGTGCCGCTTTCGACCTGGACGTTCCAGTTGGTCGCGATGTCCCCGGTGATGGAGCCAGAGCCCGGCGTGGTCGTGCCGCTGGTCCCGGTGAACAGCGGGTTCTGCAGGATTTGCCGGCTGGTCGTGGAGACGCCGTAGCTCTCGGCCGCCGAGGCGACGCCCCAGACCGTGGCGGGAAACAGCGGCGAGATGACCCGGTTGATCTCTTGGCCGATGTAGTAGGCGCCGATCCCCGAAGGGTGGGTGTTGTCGTAGAAGTAGCCCGACTTCGGAACCGCCGTCGTGCTGGTCGGGTCCACGCAAGCCCGGTGTGCATCGAAGAACAGCACGTCGCGGCGGCCCGCCAGATACTCCCGCATCCACTGATTGAACTCCAGGATGGTCTGGCGGGCGCTGTAGTGGTTGCCTCCGGTGTCGCCAGTCAGGACCGTGGAGGCGACCGGGACCAGTCCAAGCCGAACGGTCTGATCCCAAATCTGGATCATGTCGGCGGCCACTTCCTCCAGCGTGTCGCCGGCCGCGAAGTTGTTGATGCCGAGGCTGAAGTAGACGAGCTGACAGCCCGCGTCCTTCAGGCCCAGAACACCGTCCGACGTATAGAACCGGGTGATGATGTTGCCGGTGGAATTTCCCCCGACGCCCTTGTTCTCGATGAAGTCGTATTTGCCGCCCGAGAGGACATTGGCCCATCCCCAGAAGCCCCGGTTCGACATGCCGGCAAGCTGGAGCGACTTCTTCTCCCCGCCGCCAAAGGCGCTGTGCAGGGCGCACAGGCTGTCGCCCTCGAACCCGACCCTGATACCCCGGGGAAGCGGAACGTCGCGGGCCAGCGCGAACCCGGCTCCCAACCCTTCGACAAGGGTAGACGCCACGCTCATTGGACCACCCACTGGCTGATGCCGGTCACCTTGCCGTTGGTGTAGGTCAGGGTTTGGACACGGACGGTGGGGCCCTCCGTGACGGTAATTGAGGTCAGGTTGCCGGACCCGTCATAGGCGAGCACCTGAGGCAGGCTGTCGGGATCGAAGGCGACGCCCTGATCGTCGAGAACCATGCGCCGGTTCGCGGCGGCGATGATGGAGTCGGTGTTCATGTCAGAGCGTCCAGGTCGTGCCGTTGAAGATCAGCGTGAGGCGAAGGCCGGCGGTGTTGACCGTCAGGTTCTCGGCAAGGCCGTTGATGGTCTCGCCGTTGCGGGCGATGGTCAGGTTGCCGGCTGAGAAGTCGCCGCCGTCCTGCACCCGGACCCAGTCGCCAGCGTCGGGATCGGCCGGGAGCGTCAGCGTGAACGCCCCGCCCGAAGTATCGGCGAGGTAGGTCTTGAACCGGGTCGCCGTGGTGTTGGCGGTGATGGCTGTTCCGGCCTGCGCCAGCCAGCGGGAGAACGCCTCATCGGTGGCGCCAGAGGGAAGATCGCCGGCGGAGATCACGGCGGCCTTGGCGCTACGTCCTTGGGCTCCGGTCTGCGTGATGATGACCGTCGAGGTATCGCTACGGAGGATGTAGCTGGTCCCCGACACCCCGCCGGAACCTGGAGAGACGCCGGCCACTTCAGCAGCCCCGGCAAGAACGACCTGAAACACGCCGCCGACGTGGACCTCATGCCCGTCATCCACGACCTCAAGGAACTCCCAACCCAGGTCCCTCGATTGCCGCGTTCCGGGCAGAAGGTCCGCCGTCTGGTCGCCCGTCAGGCTGACAGTGACCCCGCCGGCTTCGATCACCCCTCGCACCGTCAGCGGGGTATCGCCACGGACGCCATAGACCCGGAACGCAAACGAGCGCCCGTCAAGGTCCTGGGCCTCATAGCCCCCTTCCCCATCGGGTTGCTGAAGGACGAACTGGACCGTGACCGCTTCGCCTGCATAGACGAGCGCGGACCCGGCCGAGTCAAAGACTGGACCGTTGCGGGACATGCGGGGGTTCCTGGGGTCGGTTGGGGGTGGTCGCCCGTTTCGGGTTCAACTATGGCGGCGCCCCTGCTAGAGGACGCTCCATGGACGAAAACACTTTCCGCGCGATCCTCGCCGCCATTCTCGGCGTGACCGGCTTCCTGGCCATCGCCTACATGGGCCGCCGGACGCTGGCCGAAGGACTGATCGACGAGGTGCGCGAGCGGCGCCGCGAACTGAAGCGTCTGCCCGGCGACGTTGTGGAGTACGAGTTGGTCCAAGGCGGACAGGTCATCATGACCGCCGATCACCCGATCACCGCGCGGGAGCGCGCCGCGCACCTGGCCGTAGACGGCGGCACGGTGACCATCGTTGAGGTCCGCCGGCGCGCGCTGAACCTTATCGGCTAGAGACCTTCGTCGAACAGCTCGGGAAGGTCGATCTTGACCCGGCCATACATGGCGGTCTGTCCCGCGTTGTTCGGGTGCGCGTCGTCCGCGAACAGGGAACCGTTCATGGTGGTTCCGTCATTGCTGGCGGACAGGGCCAGGTCGAAACGGATCGATCGGACGCCAAGGCTGGCGATGTGGCTGTTGTAGTTGGACTGGAGCGTCCCGCCGGCCGTGATCGCGTCGTCGATGCGGGTGGAGGGCGGAACCCGCGCGACGACGGGGATAACGCCCTCGTCCGTGCAGATGTCGATGAACTCGCCGACGCGAAGTTTCCAACGGGCGAGGCTGTCGTCGGCGTTCGAGGTGTTGTCCTCGTTGGTCCCGTTCTTGAAGATCGCGTATTCGGGCTTGATGAACTGGAGCAGGCTGGAAAGCCGCTGCACGCTCTCGCGGGCGTTTGAGCCGTCGATGGCCGCCGACCAGACCGTCCCGACGCCAAGCTCGGCTTCGAGCTGCGCCACCCATCCGGTATCCCAGTCAGCGGCGTTGGCGTTCTCGATGCTGTCGCCGAAGATGGCGACCCTCACCTTGTTGACCAGAGCCACGTCGCGGATGCGCTTGACGTTGACCGACCCGGAGATGGCTGACACGCCGAACTTGCCGACGAACTGCCCGTAGGTGGTCTGGAACAGGGAGTGATCTGCCGCCGCCGTGGCGTTGATGACGAACGGCGATTCCTCGCCGCTGACGCAATCGTACATGCGATAGGTCAGGGTCCGGCCCTCCCGGCGCATCTCGATCATGTAGAGCCGGCCCGTGGTCAGGGCCGTGGCGAACGGGTTGGTGTCGGTCTGGACCGCGCTCGTCAGGGTGCTGGAGCCCGCATAGCGTCCTCGCGCATAGAAGGCGTCGGCGCTGGCGTCGGCGGAACAGAGCGAACCGACCGTGCCAGATCCCGTGCTGTCCATGAACGCAGCGACGTGAGACGAGGCGTCGCCGAACTCGAACCAGACCCGGCCGACCCGGCGATGGCAGTTGGCGGCGATGACGCTCTTGAGGTGGTTCTGGAGCGCGGCGGTGCCGGAAGCGGCGTTGCCCGCCGTGACCGTCCAGCCGCCGGTCTGTTGCAGGGTCGGCGGCAGGGCGCCAGAGGCGCCGCTGTCGAACGTCTCGTCGGTGATGACAACGACCTTCTCGCGGCGCTTGCGGGGCGTGTTCACCGCCTCGATGGTCGTCGCCAGCATCAGCATGGCGGCCGTCGCGGTGACCGTCTGGGCCTGCGTCGAGCCCTCCACGGGTTGCGCCGTGGTCCGGTAGTAGAACAGCGGCCCACGCTCCCCATTGGACGCATCCGCCGGGTTGGCGCTCGCCCATCGAACGGTCGCGCCGCCCGACGTAGGCCGGTAGACGCCCTGCACGCACCCGGCGGGAATGACCACGTTCGGGGGGAAGTGCGTTCCGGCGACAAGGGTGTTCTTGCCCGCCGCCAGCGTGACCGAAAGCACCTTCTCGTGCTTCAGGCCGCCATCAACCAGGGTCGAATAGGCGATGTAAGCCTTGCCCGCTGCATCGGCCCGGACCTCGATCTGCTTCACCCGGCCGCCGGGGAGCATGTGGGGATCGAACTGCCCGACGTTGGCGCTCACCGACTGCGGGGAGGTCGGCGGGTCGCTTTCCATCTCGGTCGAAGTCCAGCGGCCAAAGCGGATGGTCTCGCCCGTGCCGGTGAAGTCAGCCCGCGCCATGGCCGACCCCCGGAAGGTGTCGGTCGAGCCGTTGGCGTAGCGGACCGTGATGTTGACTTCGAGGCGGTTCGCCGTCGTGACGGAGTTCAAGGCGCCGCCCGTAAAATCGCCGGATGGACTGCGATAAGGCGTCTGGTTCGACCCGGCGCCGTTGGTGATCGCGATCTTGCCGTTGGTCGCATAGGCGAAGATGCCGAAGTGCTCACCGGCATTGAAGCTGTAGGGGTCGAAGTCCACCCCGGCGTTCAGGGTGTTCAGCCCTGCCGCCACCGTCAGGGACAGGTCGGAGCCCTGTTGCGTCGCCGTCGCGTCGGCCTGGGTGAACCGCCGCAGCTTCATCGTGCCGCCGCTGTTCTTGCCATAGACCTGGATTTGGGTGACGACCCCGGGCCAGAGGGTCGCGGCCTCCAGTACATAGGTCGCGTTGCCCACCGCCGTGCCGTCAATCGGCGTGCCGTTGCAGCCGAAAGCGCCAGCCAGCCATGAGGCGTCTACGCCTTCGCGGGCGGCCACCTCATCGCGGGACACTGCCTCCGCAAAGACCGTGGCCAGCTTTTCCAGCGAGGGTGCTGCGGCGACGAAATCCGCCACCCCGGAGTTGTTGAGATACAGGACGTAGGCGGTGTCGGTGTTGTCGCCGACGACAAGGAAGTAGTCGCCGTTCGTGGTGCCCGCGATGCCCGCCGTGGTGTCGGCATAGAACTCGGCGTTCGCGGCGGCCGAAACGGCGGCCACCTTCTCGACGCCCTTCGCCTCAACCGCCGCGACCTGCTCAACGCCTTCGGCTTCGACGAGGCCGACCTGCGTTGTTCCCTCGGCCTCGATCTCCCCCAGCGCCGCGTCCTTCGCGGCCTCAACCGCCACCGTCGCATCGACAGCCGCCTCCGCCGCAACCCGGGCCATCGACTTGACCGTGCCGTTGTCGGTGACGACTTCGGAGCCCGCGCCTTCAGCCGGCCCGTTCACGATGCCATCGAGGCGGTCCAGATTGGTCGGCAGCTTGTCGAGTTTGACCTGAAGCTCAGGCAGGGTCGTGGACATGCGGAATCGCCTCGCGGATGCGGGGTTGGGTCAGGTCGGGTTTTGCGGAGAGGCTGGGGCCGGGCTCAGTAGCCCCAGGCGATCCAGTAACAGGTGGACTGGTCGTTCGGCGTCCCGGAGCTGTCGAGGCCCAGCTTCGCGCCGGATGCCGACACGTCGCGGACATAGGCGCCGTAGTTGGTGCTGGCCTTCGCGCCGCCGGAGTCGAACAGCGGACAGTGGATGATGCCGGCGCAGGCCGTTGGGAAGGCGTTGGCGAACGTCACGGTGGCCTCGCCCGTGGTCCCCGAGGTTGCCGGGGTCACAAGGGCCTGACCCCACTTCACGTAGAAGGTGCCAAGCCGAAATTCCCCGGTGAGGCCGCCCGTGATCGGCAGACCCGCCAGCAAGGCCGCGAGGTCAGCGAAGTTGCTGCCCGTGCCGCCCTGCGTCGTGCTCAAGGCCGTGGTGAGGCCGCCGAGCGAGGTGATGTCGGTGTTCGCCCCGGACTTGGCCGCCGACAGGTTCGTCCGGGCGTCCGTCGCGTTCGACGCCCCGGTGCCGCCGTTGGCGACATCAAGGTCCGTGCCTGACCAGTTGGCGTTGTTGATCGTGCTCAGGACCGCCAGAGAGCCCAGCCCAAGGTTGTTCCGGGCCACAGAGGCGCTACCGCCGCCCGTGCCGCCCTGCGCGATGCTCAGGGGCGTGGAGAGGGCTGTCAGGCTGGTGATGTCGCTGTTGGCCCCCGAAGCCGCCGCGCCAAGGTTGTTCCGGGCATCGCCGGCAGTGCTCGCACCGGTTCCGCCGTTCGCCACCGCAAGGTCGGTCCCGGACCATTGGCTGTTGTTGACGGTGTCCAAGACGGCCAAGTCGCCAAGGCCAAGATTGTCCCGCGCCGTCCCCGCGTTCGACAGGTCCGACAGGTTGTTGCCCGGGATCAGCACAGCAGCCCAGCTTGCCGACGTGCCGTTGGTCGTCAGGAACTTCCCGGAGTTGCCCGTCTGGCTGGGCAGGGTCGAAGACACCAGGGCCGACAGCGACAGGGTCCAGTCCGCATAGGTGCCCGACCCGTTCGTGTCCGACACGTCCAAGGTCAGGGCGCCCGTCCCGGAGTTATGGGCCGTCACGATCCCGGTCATCTGGTTCGACGGGTCCGCCGCCGACGCCGCGACCATGACCTGGCCGATGCTGAACGCCTTGCCGGTCTGGATCGTGAATGCCTTGGTCCCCGTCCCGATGGCGAGCGAAGTGGTCGAAGTGGCGTTCGTCCCCGGCGCATTCAGGGCCGATGCGGCGGACGCGGCCGCGGCTTCAGCCTGTTCAACCGTGAACTCGGCCACCGCCACTGACTGACCCAACATCGGAACCAGCCGGGTCACATAGCCGTAGTTGGCGAGGCCCGTGGTCGGGTTGTCGTCATCGGTGAAGGTCGAGCCGTCGCCGCCAACGTCTACGGGAAAGGTGACGCTCGACATTACAGAAGCTCCTTGATCTCGAAGGGCGCCCGCCAGCGGTCAGGGCCGGGGTTCTCGATGTCCGAGAGGGTGCGGAGGCGGCCGAAAATCTGCCGGCGGACGGCATGAACGGTGTCGTCGGGATCCCAGACAAACAGCACCTCGCCGCTCGTCCCCATGGCCCGCTGAATCTCGAACGCCTGCGCCATGGCCTCGTCCTGCGGCATCACCGGGAACTCGACGCGGACCTTCCTCGGCATGGTTCGGGCGTCGAAGACCTCGGCCCCGCTCAAGGCTTCCTGAACGTAGGTCCGGTCGATCCAGCCCAGCGACGCGCCCTCGTAGGAGGCGTTGTATTCGGGTTGCCAGCCATCGGCGGCAAACAGCCGGCCGACCTGCACGAACGCGGCCTCGTTGCCCTCGTCGTCGATCTCAACCCGCATGTATTGGGCGTTCAGCGCCGCCGACAGGATATGGACGAGCACCTTCGGATAGGCGTCGATCTGGTCCTCGGTGAACCGGCCCGACCACCAGTTGGGCGAGCCCCAGGGCACTTGGCCGAACGGGTAGACGATAGGCCACACATCGGCCCATCCGCTGTCATGCACCGTCGAGGCGAACGTCGGATCAGCCCCGAGCCGGATGCGATATTGCCCGTCAACGCTGATGTTGTGCCCCACCAGGGCGATGACCCGGAACAGCCGATTGGCGCCGAAGTCGGCATCGAACTTGCTGTTGCCCGACGCCGCCGATGTCGTGCGGGCCACCCTGCCCAGCCGCCGGTCCTTGATGTTGTCCAGCGGAAGGCTGGCCTGCCATGAACCGCCCGAGAGGGTCGCGAGGTCAGCCAGGTTGCCATAGGCGAGGATCACGTTGGCCATGGCGATCAGACCTCCGCAATCTCGGGGTAGGTTTCGTTCACGGCCTCATCGAGCGGGTCCGTCAGAACCTCGTCGAGGAAGTAGAAGCCGTAGGTATCGAGGAGCCATGCGGTGATGTCGTCGAGCGGCGGCGGCGTCGGCCCCCAGAGCGTCAGAGCGACGCGGCTCCTCACCATGTCCAACTCCATGCCCAGAAGGCGGAACAGACGGCCGTAGCGCATCCCGAACCGGGGGATGGTCACCGCGACCACATCCATGATCTTGACGCCCACCTCGGTGACCATGGAGGACGGCACAGACAGCCGGATCAGGTCGTTGCGGGTCTTGTAGAGGGCGAGCAGCCGTTCGGCCTCCAGCGCCGCGTCCTCGGCCGACACAAGCAGGGTGTCGCGGATGTCCTCGACGGCGAGGAGGTATTGCGCCTTGACCGCCGCGTCCTCGGCCCGCTCAGACCGGTACTCGCTCGACAACAGCGCCCGCCTCGCCGGGGTCACCGCCGCGTCAAGGTCGCTCGCCTGCACCGACCACAGCTTGGAGTGCCGAACCGTCACGCTCCACGACGGGATGTCTCCGTCCCGGGCCGGCAGGCGCTCCACAGGCTCGATCACGTCGTCAGAGGTCAGGATCAGCGCCGGCTCGCCCTGTGGCGCCGCCAGACGCGCCATGCGGAGCGTTCCCGCCGGGTCGAAGCCGTAGAAGGCGCCGACGCTGGCCGCGACCATATCCATCGCCCGGGCGAAGGTCTCCTCGCCGCTCAGCCACAGCGCCAGAGGTTGCGGGCAGTCGGAATCCAGCGCCGCCACATCGTCAGCCGATATCTCGGCCTCGAGAACCCCGGCCTCCATGGCGAGGGCCTTGATGATCTGCGCCGCCGTCCGCTCCGATGCGTCCGAACCCTGCGCCGCGTCGGCCGTGACCAGCCCCTCGGGATCACCCCCCAGACGGAACAGCCCTTCCGAAACGCAGGTATCGAAGACGCCCCCGGCAATGGTCGCGGCGAGGAGGTCTTCACTGGTGGCGTGGTCAACGCCGAACGTCAGCGACACACCCCGGTCGTAGACGGCGACGATCTCGGTCACCGCCCCGTTGTTGATCTGGTAGACCAGCTTCGAGGTGTTCACGAGGATCGCCGGGATGTTCAGCGCGACCCCGCCAAACAGCCTAGGCTTGGACTGACCCTTGATGTCCGAAGCTGTGCCCTCCAGCCCGTCAGGCAGGCTGTTGGTCCCCGCGTATTTCACCGGGAGCGCCGGGGTGTCGAAGATCAGTTGCCGGTCCCGGAGCCTGACCACCACCTCTCGCAGAGAGAAGTTCAGCGTCTCGGCGGTGCCGGTGAAGATGGCCGGGTAGTCGGTCGGATACGCCCCGCCCGGCTCGCCCTGGCGAATGACCACCGCCCGGCCATCGAAGCTGTAGGCCATCCACTCGTCGTAGACGCCGTCCGCATTGGCAAGGCGGGTCTGCCCGAGAGAGAGCCGGGTTCCGCCGCCAGTGCGCCCGTCGCCGAACGCGCTGACGCTGATGCTTCCGGGGTCCAGCAAGGACTCGTCGAACGCGGTGTGAGCCGGCGTGTCGGCGCCCGTGGTGACCAGCTTCGAGTCGGCGACATAGAACGTCCGCAGCTCACCCGTGGCGTCCACGGCGGCCGTCAGTTCCACCAGGATCATGCGGCCTGAAGCTCACGAAGCTGGCGCTGCATCACCTCAAGCTGCTCCCTCATGGCCGCGATGGTCTCGGCATGGATGGCCCCGCTCTGGCTGTTGCCGGCGGCGATCTGCGCGCTGATCTCGGCCATCTGGTCCTGAAGGGCGGTGATGGCGTCCACGACGGCGGTGTTGTCGTTCGCAGAGCCTCCAGCGGCCTTCTGGTCTTCACCCGGCCACGTCAGGGGCGTTTGAGGCAGGGCCGGGTTCAGAAGCTCCGCAAGAGCCTCTACGGCCTCCCTGACGCTGATGACGGACTCGTTGATGTCGAGGAAGCCGCTGACGAGGGCCTTCAGCTCGTCAAGCTGCGCTTCGGCAACGTCCACCTGATCCAGCGCGACCAGTTCAGCCGCCGTCACCGCGTCGCGAACCCGGGCCAGGTCGTCGAAGTAGCCCTGCGAGGAGGCGTAGTAGGCGCGGCTGGCTTCAAGGTAGGCTTCCGACACCGATTGCAGGTCGCCAAGGGCCTGTTGGTCGCCGGTCGCTGCAAGGGCCTGGACGCGGTCAAACTCCGAGCGGGCGGCGCGGTATTGCTCTTCAGGCGACAGGGCCGCAGCCGGCCCGCTGTAGAGGCTGGCGCGGTACTTCGACAGCGACGAGGCGAGATCGGTGAACCGATCGATGGTGTCCAGCAAAGCCCCGCTCTCGCGCTCGTAGGCGGTCGAAAGCTGGTCGCGGGCCTCGCGGATGGCCGTGGTCTCTTCGGTGATCGCCGCGAAGGCCGGGGCGAGCGCCATCAGGGCCGCGTAGAGTTCCGCGCCCGCCGAAGTGGAAACATCGAGGCCCTGAACGATGGCCTTGAACTGGTCGCGGGTCTTCACGCTCGACAGGCCAAGGCGGTTCAGTTCCGCCGTCACCGCCGACTGGATCGGGGCCAAGCGTTCGGCCTCGGTCAGGAAGTTCTCGGCATAGAAGCTGGTTTGCTCAACGAAGTCGTCGAGCGAGCCGAAGAGGTCCACCAGCCGTTGACGCGCCGCGACCGACGACAGGCCGACCGCGCCAAACGTCATGCCGATGCTGGCAAGGGTCACGTCGATGACCTGATACTCGCGGGCCACCCGCATCAGGGTCTCAAACAGCCCCTCTCCCGCCTTCTGCACCTCCGTCAGTCCCGGGATGACAGCGGCGGCCATGTCGTCGCCAAGCTTGGAGAAGACCGCGTTGAGGGTGTCGGTGATCTCCTGCGAGTTCATGTCCTTGAAGGAGATGTTGCCGAGGTTGATTTTGAAGCTGTCCAGCACCGCGCCGGCGCCTTCGACGCCAAGAACGTTGGCCGCCGCGATCACTCCGTCTCGCAGGCTGGCGATGACCAGGCTGAACTGTCGCGCAAGCTCCTCCTCAACCGGCGTCTGGTTCGTCCGGGTCGAGGTCTTGTCGCTATAGGTGATGCCGAACGCCTTCTTGGCCGTCCGGGTCTGGATCGTCTGGAAATAGGCCGCGTCGAGGCCCTGCATCGCCTCAGCGACCGTCTGGGCGCCAATGGCGATGCCCGCGTCCACCAGCTTGCGAGTGACGCTCGTGTTGAACAGGCCGAGCGGGTCGATAGCTCCGGGCGCGAAGATGGTCTTGAAGATGTTCGACCCGCCGTAGGGGTTCGTCGCCGATCCGGTGATGGTCCGGCTCTGATTGACGCCTTGCGGGTCGAAGGCGCCGCCGCTCAGGCTCAGAGAGCGAGCGATGGCGGCCGCGACAACCTCGATGGTCCCCTCGATGGCTCGCAGGGCCTTGAGCATGGCGTTGCTGTATTCGAGGTCTCGGTTCGTGTTCGCGGCCACGATCTCAAGCGACCGGGCGATGCTGTCCGACTTGGCCTTGCTGTCGCCGAGAATGGATCCCGTGCCCTGCCGGCTCTGGACGCCTTCGAGGTCGTACTGCTTGACCGCGCCGCCACCGCCCGAGAAGCCGAGGCTGGCCATCAGCGCAAGGAAGGCGCCGGCCCCGACGAACCCGAACCAGCCGCCCTCCTCGAACAGCTTGGCGACGCCGGCCGTAACGCTGGCGGTCGCCTTGGTGCCCGAGTTGGCGACAGAGGCGGCCGTCTCGGTGGCGTTCTGGAACATCGCCCGGACAGACAGCGCGAACTCGACGGCCCGGAAGGCGATCTCGGCCGCCTGCATGGCCTTGTATCCAGCAGACCCCTCTTCGAAGAACCCTTTGGCCGCAGCCGCCATGCTGCCATAGGCGCTGACGCGGGCTTGTTCGCTCTCGCGGGCGGCGAGCATGTCGATCTGGGCAAGGCGCTTCACGTCGTCGCCGGCGGCCTTGCGATCCTCCTCGCGGCGTCGGCGGATGGCCTCCTCACGGGCCGACAACTCGGTCATGGCCGTGACGACGCCAGTCAGGCCCTTGATGGTGTTTCGGAGGCTGTCGTCCAGACCCTCGAACGCCGCGACCAGACCGCTCGCCGCATCCTTGGCGTGAGCGTCGATCTGCTCCAGAAGAACCAGGGTGTGATCGAGAGCGTCGTTGTAGTTGCGCTGCGCCTGGGTCAGCAGGGCCTGCGCCTTCGCCACCTCACCAGCCCGCGCAATGGCAGTCTGGCCGGCGGCGCTATTGACCTGATCCTCACCGCCCTGAAGTCGCTGGCGCTGCTCCTCGGCCAGTTGGGCAAGGGCGACCGCGCGCTCGACGTTGGTCGCGGCGATCATTTGCCGCTCCAGGTCCATCATGGCGATGGCGTCGTCCATGGCCTGGGTGTTGGCGATATCGAGGCGCATCTTGTCGATCAGGCCGTCGCCCGTGCGCTCGATCTCCTCCCGAAGCGCCTTCGTCGGGGCCAAGGCCGCCTGTTGGGCGATCTCGTATTCCTTCGCCGCAACGGCATTCATGCCGAGGGTGTCGGTCTCTTCGCGCAGGCTGGCGATGTAGTCTTCGGAGGCCCGGATACGGCGCTGCAGCTCGCGCTCGGCTTCGGACGCGCCGCCGGTCTTCTTCTTCGGGTCGCCCGCCTCCTTGCGGATGCGCTCACGGGCGTTCTCGATGGCCTCAAGCTGGATGTCCGCCAGAAGGTCGCCGATCATCTGCCGGCCCGTCTCACGCTCGGCTTCGAACGCCTTGGCGGCGGCCGACATGGTGTCCTGCGCCATGCCCTTGAACGGGTTGTCCACCTCGCCGATGCGGACCTCGCGAAGGCTCGGCAACGCAGGCCCGCGATAGCCCTGCGTCTGGGCCACCAGGTTCGCCATCTCGATCACGGTGTTCAGCAGGGCGATGGCCCGGTTCACCATGTCCTCGACGACGCGAAGCACGCCGTTGGCCGTCTGGATCATGATGTCGCCGATGGCGCCGGGGAGCATGGACCACACGGCCTTGATCGCGCCGAAGGCCCCGGTGAAGACGCCCATGGTCTCCTTGGCGAACCACACAGCCCCATCGACGGCGTTCTGGTAGGTCTCGCCGATCACCCGGCCGACAGCCGTCATGGTCGGGCCGATCACGCCCCAGATGCGATCCCCGAGAACCTCAAAGGTGGCGCCGATGGTGTCGCCCATCGTGACCCCGGTGTTCTTGACCCGCTTCATCTGATCCTCGGTCAACCCGAGGCTCTTGGTGATGTCGCCGGCGTTCCGGTTGATCTGTTGGGCGCCGGCCGCGAAGATCGCCGCGAATGTCCCCGCTGCCGCTCCAAGGGCCGCGAGGATCGGCAACAGCGGGCCGGCGGAGGCGACAAGGCCCCGCATGGCCGCTCCGAACCCGACGCCCCGCGCCCGCGCCGTGGCGAAGATGTCGCCGATCTGCGTCCCCTGCTGAATGAGGATCATCAGCGGGTTCATGCCCATGGCGGCAGAGACACCCACGTCGGCCAACTGGCGCGACAGGTTCAGCGACTCCGCCGCCGTGAACCCCGCCGCTCGCGCCCCGCGGGCCTGCGCCATGTTCAAGGCGTTCTGCGCCGTCGTGGCCGCCGTCTGACGGGCAGTGAGGACCGACACGGCCCGGTCGTACTCAGAGGCCGTCAGAGCCCCCATACGGTACAGGGAAGCCGCCTCCGCAAGCTCTGCGTCAAGCCTGCGCTGGGTCTGGTACAGCGGATCGATGGAGGACCGTAGCGCATCGACCCGGCGGTCCATCTCGGCCACGGCGCCGGACACGGCCGAGAACCCGGCCATCGCCCGCTGCGTCTCGCGGGTCAGCGCCTCGGTCGCGCGTTCCGTCCGCCCGGCCGAAGCCGTCAGCCCGTCAAGGCGACGTTCGGCGGTATCGACTTCCTGGCTTTCGATGCGAAGCCCGAGGGAGGCAAGGTCAGTCATTCTGGCTCTCCCTCGGGTTCACTCAGGCCGCCGGCTTGGCCTTGCTTCTCAGCAGAGCCCGCACTCCGGCGGTGTCGGATACGTGGACGGTCTTTGGTCCTGCCGGAGCCTGTTTCGGCTTCGGCGCCTGTTCAGCCCAGACCCGCATGACCGCCTCGTCGAGACGACGGATCAGCCGGATTTCCCAGACCATGGGATCGATGTGCAGCAGGCCGAAGAACGCCTGCATCTCCGCGTACTGGACGGGACAAGGCCCCATCCCGACCTGCCGTGTGGCCGACAGGGCTATGAACCAGTCCCAGACGTGACGGAGTTCCTGGGGCAGGTCTGGCAGGGTGTCCGGATCGACACCCTTGCGATGTGCGGCCTCCGCGAAGGCGATCAGCTCGTCGAAGAGGCTTTCGTGAAATTTGACCGGTCGCCGATGAACGCATCGACCTGTTCCCGGATGAAGGCGAACTCGGTGTAGAGCTTCAGCGCGTTCTCATAGGTGCAGTCCAGGAACTCGCCGCGCACCTTGATCCCGGCCCATGCCACCGTGCACTTCGCCAGCAAGCGGACGCCCTCGGCGCGGCTGGCCTCGACGGTGATCTTCTGCCGGCCGCGCTGGTTCAGCACCCGGTTGGCGCGGGCGTTGGTCTCGCGATTGAAGACCTCCGAGTCCTTGCCCAGCAGAGTGATGGTGACCGGAGCGCCGTTTTCATCGACCAGCGGGGCCTCGTCCGGACCCAGAAGCTCGAGAACAGCGCCCTCGTTGGCGGCCTTGGTGGTGTCGATCTGCGCGAGATCCATTGGCTTTCAGCCTTTCTGAAAGAGCATCCGGGAGCGACCCGGACGTAGAGTTGAAGGGGGGATTGATCTGTTCCGGTCTGGCGCCGGCTTAGGAGACCGCTTCCGACAGCGCGGAGACGATGGCCGTGTCGATGGCGAGGACGTAGGTCTCCATCAGCACGTTGTTGGCGCCGCCGACGTTGCGACGGGCGCTCATGACCTTGGCGTGGAAGTAGTCCACGCTGTCGGTGTCGTTGGCGTCCGGGCTGTCCTCGTAGACGACCTTGATCGCGTAGGAGAACTTGGTCGCTTCGGCCGCGCGCATGGCGATCTGGCCGGCGTCACGGGCGTCGAAGGCGGCGGCCACGGTCACGTCCCCGGCGTCACGGGCGCCCTTCAGCTTGCGGACCCGGCTGTCACCGAGACCGGTGAAGGTGATCTGCCCGGACTGGTCGCCGAACTCGGAGATGGTCTCGACGCCGCCGACCTCGGTGTAGCTCAGGGCGGCATAGGCCGACACGTCATCCGCAGCGGTGATCGGGCCGATGTAGATCTTGGTTCCGGCCGAAGCCGACAGGTTGGTGGTCATTGGGTGACTCCTTGGAGAAAGAGCCGGCGCCACCCGGCATTTGCGGCGGTTCCGTGGGCCTCAGGGCCGGCGGATCAGGGACAGGACGGTCAGGCCGTCCATGTGATGGTGACGGGGATGCGGGTTTCGCTCTGGTCGATCAGGGGCGAGGCCGCATACGGCGCGGCGACGACCTTGACGCCGCCACTCAGGGTCAGACCCTTGGGGAAGTGCGCCTTGACCGCTTCGGCCGCCGACGCGGGCTGGATGATCCCGGCCCCCTTGGGCCAGACGACGGTGACCTGCAGGAGACCTTGGTCCAGCACGCCAGAGGCGAGCCCTTCGAACCTTGGCCGGTTGAAGAACACCCGGACCTCCAGGTACTTGCCCGAAGCTGGCGGGGTGAACGCCACGTCAGGCCACGCGATGGTCAGCGCCGGGCTTCCGACGGCAAGGCTCGAGCACCGCGTCAGAAGGGCGTCGGCGACGGCGGCAAGATCGGCCATGGGCTATCCTCCCGCCCGCTGCCGGGCCTCGGTGACGACTTCGGAGACGATGCGCTGCCATTGCTGGGCTGCGAGGGCGACAAACCGGTCCCCCGACTGCCCACGAGACCCGTACTCGCGAGGGCGCGCATAGTTGGCGGTGTAGACGAAGATCAGGCTGTCGGTGATCGCCGCCTCGGCAATCACGAGCTGAACCTGCGCCCCGTCGTAGCTGAACTGGCGATCGCCGGGGTTCTCGGTCAGGGCCGGCAGGGACGAGCCGTTGATCGCCACCAGAGACGCCCTCAGAAACCCGGTATCGACGCGGAGATTGCCCCCCAGGGACACCGGGGTCTGCATCACCTCGACCACGCGTTGAGCGGCCTCATTCCTGACTGCCAGCATCCGCCCTTTGGTCTGTGCCGCCCATGCCCCTACGGCGGCGGCGAAACTGCCCTGCGCCATCAGCGAATGTTGGCGAGGAAGTCGATGCGATAGTTCACGTCACACCTGCATTGGATCGTCTCGGCCACCGGGGCGGACGGATCGCCGGGGAACATCAGCCGGGCGCCGCTCGGGCTCCTGAACGGCTCACGAAGGCCGACGCTGTCCCCATGCAGAGCGCGGTGGGTATCGCGCACCCTCAGGTCGCCGGCCGAACGCCACGACTTGCGAACCGCCGCCTCATCGACCTGGCCGCTCTCCACGGCCTGAACCATGGCCTCGAACTTGGACGCCTGAAGCGAGGTCAAAGCTTCCGTGCGCCCGATGGTCTCGCCTCGAAGCTGGAGCAACCGGTTGCGATACGCCGCCTCTGCCTTCGCCGCTGTATCGGCCGGCAGGGGCTCGCCCGTCCTGATCGCCTTCTGGACCGACCGGTCGAACCGCTTGTCTCTCCGGGCGCGCTCCAGATACCGCCTCAGGGCCGCCGGGTCGCCGGACCTCAGTTCGCCCCGCGCCGTCCTAGCAAAGCCCTCCTGCTGCTCTGTGAGGCCGATTACGCCCCCTTCCCGCTTCCCGGTGGCCCGGTTGATGCGTCCGACCACGTCAAGGGCCACGGCGCGCGGGTTCTGGCCCCTCTCCATGCCCGCTACCAGGGCATTTCGGATGGCCGTGCGCTGATCCTGGATAATCCTCGTCACCAGAGCCGCGCCGTTCTGTCGAAGCCATGCCTCGGCCCGGGGGTTGCGGCCATCGAACCGGATGACCACCCCGGCTGGCGTTCTCCGGGCCGCGATGGACGCCATGGAGGTTCCGCCCTCCCCGTATGCCCTCGCAATCGCGTCCTGAAGACCGTTGAAGGCCGCCGGGTCGATGTGAAGGGCCTCCAGCGCCCCGGCGATGTCGTTCCGGCTCAGCGCCTCGATAGCGCCGGCCAAGTCGGCCTGTGCTCCAAGATCATCCACGGCCGCCCGGAACGCATCGGCGATCTCGCGCTCATAGCGGGCCAAGAGGTCGTCGAAGACCTCGGCCTGCGTCGGCTGGCGGGGCATGGATCAGAGATCCTTGTTGAACTGCCGTTCGATGTCGGCGCGGATGGCCGCGATGCCGGCGATCTTCGCGTCGAAGTGCTGATCGAGGATGTCGTGGGCTTGACGCCGCAGTTCCTCGGCGCCCTTCGCGTCGTTCCGCAGGGTGGCTGCCACGAGCCGTTCGACCGTGGCCGACAACTCGGTCCAGGTGGCGAGGGAGATCAGTTGAGCCCGCGCCCTCTCGTTCACTTCCGGACCTGCAAGTCGAACATCACGGTTGTTCCCGCCGGTTTCAGTGGGCGAACCGGATCGATGATCTTGTAGACCGTTCCGTCCGCGTCAACCAGTTCATCGGCCGGCGTCGGGGTGATCGTCATGGTTCCGACAGCGACATAGGCCCGCTTGTCCGTCGCCAGAACCCGCGTCCCGTCGATCTCGCGGGCGGTGAAGTCGATGATGACGACCTTGCAGGCATGGTTGGTCACACCGCCATCGGTCGGGTTGTAGGCGGTCCCGGTCTTGGTCGTGCGGCGGATGAAGCCGTTGGCGCCGAACCGGCCGATCAGGCGATCAGCGGTGGCCTTGGACCGGGCGTAGTCGAAGCCGAAGCCGCTCATGCCCGGATCGAAGACCCGGCAAGGGCGTTGCTGGACGTGGCGACGAGCCCCGCCACCAGTTGGCCGACGATCAGCATAACCGGTCGCGCGGCCTGTGCGCTCATGGGCGCGGTGGCGTACTCCACCGACAGCGGGCCGACCCGTTCGGCCTTGACCCGATCCGTCAGCACGACGTTGGGCGCCGTGTAGCCGGGCGTCGTCAGCTCCAGCACCGCCACCTCGCAGCAGGCTTGAACGATCTCGGTCGGAATCTCGTCGTCGGGAACGATCTCGCCCTCGGCGTCCTCTACATCGGTGCGGGGCCACGCAAGGGCCTGCGAACGGCCGCTGGTCTTGGTACCCTTCCACGCGAACGCCGTGGAGAGATAGGCGGTGGCCCGGCGGATCGCCGCCTCCTTGGCCGTGGCCGGGGAGTCCGGCTCATCGGTCCACGCCGTCAGCCCCCGCGCCTCGCAGTAGTCGGCGCAATCCTCCAGCGACACGAAGGCGTCGGCGTCAGCAGCGCCGGGGGTGACGACGAGGGCCATCTATCAGGCCACCGAAGCGGCGACGTGGGCCGCGATGATGTCGTTGGCCGACTTGGCGTCGATGTCTGGGGCCTCGGGGCGCAGGCGCTTGGCGAGGGCCACGCGCTGGGTCCAGTGCAGCGACGACCAGTCGTCGGGGATGTCCACCTTGGCGTCACGGGCCTCTCGCGCCGCGTCACGCTCGGCCATCAGCTCCGCATCGCTCTTGGCCGGGTCGAAGTCCACATCCATCGCCGTCAGGTCGGCTTCGATCTCGCGGCGGGTCAGGGCAGGGTCAGCCGGATACTCGGCCTTGATCGCATCCACCAGGTCGGCCGGCGGCGCGGCCTTGGCGGCGGCTTCGGCCGGAAGCTCGGTGACAGCTTCCACGTCCACCCGCTCGACAGGGATGTTCAGCGCCTCGTACGCCTTGCGGATGTTCGGCCACTCACCGACCAGCAGCACCTTGGAGACATCCTGTCTCGGGGTGCTGAAGAACCTCGGGTTCGAATAGGCGCGGCCCTTGGCGTAGTTGGTCGCCTGGGTCGAGTAGATCAGTTCGATCTTGGCCATCTGGATTCCCTCTTGGAATGGCGAAAGGGGGGCGACATCCCGCCGCCCCCGCTCCTTGGTTCAGGCTTAGCCGACCGTGGCGTCGCCGATGGCGATGACGCCGGCTGTGTGCTTGATCGAGGTCGCCGTCTTGTCCCAGTTGGAACCGGTCGCCAGTTCCGCGTCGGTCGGGGACTTGCCGCCGTTGGTGGTGTCCCAGGTGTAGCCCTTGAGGCCGACGCTGAAGGTGTAGTCGGCCTGCATCGTGGTCTCGATGCGCTGCTTGCCGTTGCTGGTCTCGATGTTGGTGATCAGGTCACCGCCATCGAACACCATCACGCCGCCCTCGACCAGGGTCAGCACCTTCTCCTTGTCCAGCGGCGAGGCGTCCTCGTACAGCGCCGGCGCATCGGTGACGACCACCGCCTTGCCGAGGATGTCGATGACGGTCACGCCGTTCGAGGTGAACAGGCGCTCGGCGTTGGTCAGGTTCTGGCCGATCAGCTTGTGGGCCACCGAACCGGTCATCACCTGGCAGGTCAGCGACGAGGAGGCGTCGCCGAACTTGGCGTGGGACTTGTTCAGGGTCGAGTAGCTGATGCCGACGTTCGGGCTGGCGTCGGCGATGCCATCGTACTTGGCGGCCGACTGGTTCTCGATGGCGGCGACAGCGGCGGCGATGCCGGTGTTGAGCTGATCCTGGATGATCGCGTCGGCCATCTGTTCCGAGATGATCGAGATGGCCTCGCCCGTGGGCTTGAGCAGCCACGACATCTGACCCGGCTCGAACAGGATCGGGCCGAAGCCGCCGGCCACCTTGACCGCCGCGTCCTTGAGTTGGGCGAGCGGCGTGGCGGACACGGCGCCGTTGGAGGCGTAGCGGTCCACCCGGCGACGGGCCGAGATCAGGGACGAGTAGAAGGACGAGAACATGAAGTCGCCCTCGAAGCCCTGAGCGGTCAGGACGATGGCGCCGTTCGAGGCTTGGTTGAACGCCTCGACCTTCTGCGCCAGCATCTCGCCGATGGCGGGCATGTAGTACTTGTTGAACACCTGCATGTTGGTCAGGGACATGGGATTATCCTTTCGGGGATAGGGTTTGCGTCTCGGGTTTGGTTCAGGCGATCCCCGCCTGGGGTTGGTCGCTGGCACTCATCCCGAGACGCCAGCAGGTGCTTTGGTCGGCCCTAGGAGAGGGGCACGCCGAGCTTGGAACTGAAGTAGGCGGCGCGCTCCTTGCGGTCGCCGCTCAGGCTTCCACGCGTGGCGCCGCCGCCGTTGTCGGGCTTCTTGCCGGACCCGGAATGGCCGTCGCCGTCGAAGGCGCGGGCGAAGGTGTCCGACTTCCGCATCTCGGAAACGAGGCCGTCGAGGCTCATCGGATCGCCCTTGCTGTCGCCGATGCGGACGTTGCCGGCCTGATCCACGACCTCGACGCTGAACGAGCCGTCGTCGTTCTCGCGCATCTTGGTGTGGGCGAGAACGTGGGGCAGCAGAAGGTCCACCGACCCCTTGGCGGCGGCAATGGCCTTCACGGCGGCCTCGCGGCGGACCAGGTTGTCCACGGCGCCGGTCAGCTTGCCGATCCGCTCGTCCCGCCCGGCGATCTCGGTTCCGTGCTTCTCCAGCAGTTGGGCCTTGGCGGCTTCGAACTTGGTGTTGGCGATCTTGTCCGCCTCTTTCGACGGATCGATCGAAGACAGTTCGTCCAGCTTGGCCAGCGCCTCGCGGGCCTTGTCGGGGTCGATGTCCTTGAACTTGACGACATCGCGCTCCAGCCGTTCGCGGGTGGTCCGCTCCTTGCCCAGCGCGGTCTTGAGGCCGTTCACGTCCTCCAGCGCGAAGCCATCGACGGGCTCGACGTTGAGAACGAACTTGCCGTCCTTCTCGATGTAGTGGTCACGGACGGCCTCGGGGGCGTCGTCCAGGGTGTTCAGGATGGCTCGCAGGGCCATGGTGGATGTTCTCCTTCCCGGAGTGGTGGATGCGCTTCCCGCGCGGTTTGGCGGCTTCCGGGATCACCCCGGAGACCGCATGGCAGGCTCAGGCGCCTAACCATTCCTTGTCGGGCCGGCCGAGTTGGTCGGCGGTCCATCCGCTCATCGAGCGAACGCGGCCCGTAATCTGCGGCATGGCCTCAAGCCAGCCCTGACGATGACTGTTGGCCCCAAGCCAATGCGTCGGGTCGAAGAAGTGGCCGCCCTTGACCATCATCGGGATTCCACAGAGCACCGCCCTGTCGGCCCCGAGATCGATCAGCGCCACCTTGGCCGCGAACAAGCCAGAGGATCCGCTGGCGAGCTGTCCGGGGAACAGATAGTCCGTAGTCTCGTCCACATTCACCGGAACGCGGTCGGGTTTAGCCTCTGTGGCGGCGAACACCCGGCCCGGCGCGGGATGGCCCGCCTTCTCTCGGCGAGCGCGCCACATGCCCATCTTCTCCGGGTGCAGGGATACCCACGCATCCAACCGACCAGGCCAAACCGTGCCGGCGTCATTGCAGGCCACGACCACATCGAAGCGGCCAAGCGCCATCGCCTCGCGAACGTCGGACCAGAGACAACCGCCGCCCCCGAGGAGGAGGGCGGTCTTCACCGCCAGTGCTCCAGCACGGGATGGCCGGCGGGCAGCTCATGCGGCTTTTCGCGGCCGTGGAAGTAGCAGACTCGGGTGTCGCCAAGGCCGCGATCCCGGACGGTGCCCTTGAACGACTGGACATGGCCGGGAAACAGGTCGTCGATGAAGTCGTGTGGGAACGTCCGCAGCCACTCCATGTCGTTCTCGCCCCGGTGCTTGGTGGCGATGTCCGACATGCCGCCGGGGACCAGGCAGACGCCGTTGCACGCCTGCGCTTTGTTGTACGGGTCGCGCGGCAGGGCCAGCTTGTCGCTCGTCAGCGTCCATTCGGCGAGGTGGTCGATGTTACCCGTGATGACGGTATCGAGGCCGACCAGGATCATCGGCTCGCCCATCTCGAAGGGCTGGATACAGTCGGCGTAGGACGGCTTCGGGTTGGCGATCTGGCGTTGAGCGATGGGCTCAGCGAACACGCGTGGCCGGTCCACGTAGCAGATGAACCGGAACCGCTGCGTCAGGTTGCGGGCGAACCCGCGATACAGCTTCTCGACCCAGCTTTCGTCATACATCGACGAGAAGGGCTTGCTGGCGGCATTGGCCTGCCAGAACAGGGTCGCGACGGTGATCATACCAGCCGCATCCGCCGGCGCTTGCCCGACCACAGGGGCTCGGCTTTGCCATCCCGGCGCCAGATATGGCCGTCCGGCACATCACGGCTCACAACCGACCCGGCGGCGATCATGCAGCCCTCGCCGATGACGATTCCGGGCAGAAGCACCGAGTTGGCGCCAATGCTCGTCCGGTCGCCAACCCTGATGGTCACCGCGCCGGCTCGCAGCTCGTCCGCGCTCCAGCCGTCCTTGCTCACCGAGGGCCAGGCATCGTTGCAGAACGTCACGCTCGGGCCGATGAACACCTCGTCGCCGATGACGAAGCCCGGGCCAATCGCCGCGTGCATCGACACCACGCACCGGGCGCCCAGAATAGGCCCGTCCAGCACCGCGAAGGGGGCGATGCTGCATCCCTCGCCCAGCACCGTTCCACGGGTCACAGAGGCGAACTGCCAGACCCTGGAGCCTTCGCCGATCTCGCAGTCAGGATCGACGTGCGCGAGCGGGTGGATCATTCACCGCCCTCAAGCAGGAATCGCTTGGCCATCTCCAACAGCCACAGGGATTCAGCCGCACCGCCAGATGCCGCGACGTATAGCGAGCCGTCCGGTTCGTATCCGATGACCACTACGTCGCGCAGCTTGCCGGCGGGAGCCGCGAGAACCGCGTCAGGCTCAACACGGAAGTCGGCGCCAACGATGCGGTCGCCACCCATGGAGATGACGTTGCTCACTGCACCCGCGCCCTGTCGAACTCAGCGAGGTTGACGCTGTACCATTCCATGCCTTCGCCGCAGACTACGGCCACGGCCTCAGCGGGATCGGCGGTCTCCTCACCGTCTGCGTCGAAAAGGTTGGTGATCGGCACCTGACGATCATCGGCCAGCAGCGCCAGCCGATCGGTCAGGTGAAGCGCGATGACCCCGCTCATGCCGGCACCGGATCAGGCCGTCCGCCGGCCGCCGCGATCATGTCCGCTTCGGCGTCAGGATCGGGCATCTCGTCCTCAAGCCGCTGGCGCTCTTCCTCCGGGTCGAAGTCGGCCGACAGGATGTTGCGGCGCTTCAGTTCCGACCAGAACGTCTCCTGGCTGATGTCGCCGGTCGCGCGGGCCTTGGTCAGCACGTCCGGCCCCTTGTCCTCGCCGATCTCAAGGGCGAAGTCGGTGAAGATGCTCACGGTCGGCTGCTCCGTCCGGTTCAGCCACCTCGCCGTCAAGACAAGCGCCTGCTCCAGCGCATCCTTGAGCGCCCACGCCCACGCCTGAACCGCGTTGCTGGCCTTCTGACCGGCATAGGCGGCAGAGACGACAGTGATCCCCTGCTGCGCCGTCAAGGGCTGGCGGCCAAGCTCGCGCATCTGCTGCTCACAGACGTTGATCTGCTCAGCGAGGAACTTCAGCGAGCCCGCGTCAGGCTCCTTCCAGTTCCACTCGCCGTGGTTGCCGTTGTCGCCGTATGGCGGGGCGTAGACGACGGCGCCGGGGCCGATGCGGATGGGCTTGGGGGCGCCAGAACCATCACGATCAGGCTCCACGCCCTCGGCCGCCAGCAGCGGAAACGCCGTGCGGTCCATCGCGCACTTCAGCTTGGTCTCCTGCTGATAGTGCTCGATCTGCAGGTTGGCCGCGTCCTGCATTGGCGGGATGAACCGCCAGCCGGCGCCGATCCTACGGCCGGTGATGAAGGGAACCAGCGGAATGACGCCGATGGTCAACTCGCCCTCCGCCTCGATCTCCCACGATGAGGCGGTGCGACGGGTTCCGGTCTTGCGGCGAAGAACCTGGAACGTCGCCGGCCCCCAGCCGATGGTGTTCCCTGCCTCGTCAATCAGCTCCTCGCGGTTGAAGATGCGGACCCGCTCGACAGTGGTTTCCTTGAACCCGTCGCGCTCGACCAGGTCCTCCTTCATTCGGGCGTGAACGATCTCCTCGCGGCCCTCGATAGTCGCGGTATAGACCGCCAGCATCCGGTTGGCGGGGACGCGGACCCAATAGGGCCTCGCCCCGGCCGCCCGTTCCTGAGCCAGCGTCGCGCCCGGCTGAACCGTGGTGTAGTCCACCAGAATCCAGTCGATGGCGTTGCAGATGCCGGCGAAGAATGTCTCGGCGGCGAAGACGTGGATATGGTTGCCGCGCCCGTCGATGTCCTCGGCGAACCCGGCGATGTCCTCGGGGGCGCTCTCGTCCAGAGCCACCTTCTCGGCGAAGGGCTTGGACGCGAGGTTGCTCACGATGTCGGCAAACAGGTTGGTGAACTTGGCGTTGGCGAGGCGGTAGGCGTAGTCCTTGTCGTCCTCGCCGGGGAACTCGGGCAGATACGCCACCCCTGCCTCCCGCATCGCCTGCGCGCCCTGAAGGATGGCCTCGACCATCGTCCAGTACGGCTTCATGGCGAGATAGTCGCTCGACGGGTTGTCAGGAGACGCAGCAGCAGTCGTCAAGGCGGCGCTCCTCTATCGGGTTCCGTAGCTGCCAAGCAGCGTCTTGGGCTTGTCGCGGCGCTTGATCATCGGAGCCAAGGCGTAGCGGATGGCGTCGATGTAGTGGTTGTAGGCGTCCACGATCACCGCAAGGATGTCGCCGGTCAGGCGGTCAACCTTGAAGCTGTAGAGCCTGAACTCCCGCGCCGTCTGGGGGCAGTCGGTATGGATCACCACGCCATCGAAGGACTTGATGAACTCGATGCCGTCCTCGACGCTGCCCTTCCACTTGTCCACGCCCTGGATGCGGGGCAGGCCATGGCGGGACAGATAGCTGATGCTCTCGGGCCGGGCGCTGTCGGCGCGGGTCACATGGCGCTCGAAGTCGGGTATCCGCTCGTTGATGAACGGCGCCGTGGCGTCCAACTCCAGCTTGACCTTGCCGGCCTCACGCCGGACCCAGAGCTTGCCGTCGCCGACGTAGACCTGAACCGCCGCCGTGGGATCCTGGGCAAAGCCGAAGTCGAGGCCGTTGTACGGGCCGTCCCAATGGGCCTCCGGCTCGAAGTCCTCGACAACGAACTTGCCGCCGAAAATCTGGGCATCCGTCAGCGTCAGGAACTCGCCGTTCCAGACGTGCTCGTAGGTCTCTGGCCTTAGGCGCTGGTCCTCGAGCCTTTGGCGGTTGAGGATGCCCGGGAACCAGGGATTGTCGGACCAGTTGACCGTCGTGACGATGCAGTCATCCGCCGGGTTCTCGACGAACCGCTTGTGGGTCGCGCTGTCCGGGCTTTCCGGGTTGTAGCTCAGCCAGTTTTCGACGTGCCAGCTATGGCCCTCGACCTCGCCCTCCTCGCGAAGGGTGTTCACCAGCTTGCGCCACGCCGCCTCGCTGACGTTCTCGGCCTCGTCGGTCCAGTTGCCGATGATCCTGGCCTTGGACTTGATGCTGTCGAGGTTGTGCCTCAACCCGGCGAAGGCGTAGCTGATCCGGCGGTTCTTGGTCCGGATGTACTTCTCGCCGATGTCGAAGTAGTCAGCCAGCCACGGCTCCGACCGGATCGCCGCCTTGATCTCCTCCATGGAGGACTCGTCGAGGCTGTTCAGGTGCTCCCGGCTGGCGAGGAAGACGCCCTCAACGCCAAGCTCTGCCAACTGATAGATGCGGATGGCCGACCGCTTGGCCAGCCCCCTCGTCTTTCCCGATCCCCGACCACCCTTGAAGACCCGCGTCCGCGCCGGCTTGGCGAAGTTGCGGGTGATCTTGGGAAGCTCGTCAACCGTCGCCTTCATCAGCCACGTCAGGCGACCGGAACTCGATCACGGTCGGCTTGGGCGACATGCTACCGTCGCTGGACGAGTGGTCCTGCTTCTCGACCACAAGGCCGTTGAGCTTCGCGGCATCCATCAGAGCGGCCCGCGCGACGGTCAGATGCTTGGAGCTTGAGACCTTGGCCTCGCCGGTCTCGCCGTCCACCGTGATCCCGGTTTTCTCGGCCACGTCGGCGATCTTGAGCAGCCGCTCGGTGATGTTCGCAACCGTAACTTCCGTGCGGGCGGCGATGCGGTTTTGCAGCTCGGCCACTCGCGCACAAATGTTTACGTCAGCCGCAAGGCGCGCGGCGGCGCTTCGGCTGGGGTTGTATCCGGCGTCGGAGTACGCCTCGGTTTGGGATTTTCCCTTGGCCAGCGCCTGAGCGAACAACTCGTGCTTGCCATTCTTGAGGGCCGGCATGTCAGACGGTGTCAGTGCTCATGGGTTTCGCCCGCGTCCTGTTTGCTTGTGATGGGGTGGGTGTTCAAACGACGGGGCGAAGGCTGTAGATAGCCCGGAAAAATCCCTCACTATCCATGTATTTTGCTGTTGACGATACAGGCGGTTCCTGTATGTTGGCCTTGTCAACGGGGCAGCGCCCCACTCAACGGAGACCAGACAGATGACCAACCAAGCCCCCCAAGCCGCGACCTACGAAACCAGCGACACGGCCAAAGCCGTTCGCATGATCAAGGCCATCCAGTCCCTTAGGGACGAGTACGCCGCCTCGGGTGACGCCCGGACGGTTTCGCTGCTTGGCGATCTGGCCCTTTTGCCGCTGACGTCCCTGGCCACTCTGGCGAAGGCATTTGAGGCGGCGAAGCCTATCGGCTAGCCACAGCCCCCAGGTCCGGAGCCCGCGAGGATTCCGGGCCTGGGGGGCCATTAGGTGCGAGTGCAATCAACCATGACCGGCGAAGAACTGCGAGACGCCCGCGCCGCCCTCGGCGCCATGTGGGGCCTAGGCCGCCCGCTCCAGATGAGCGAGCTTGGCCGGGCCTTGCGTCTTGGTGGCCGCGACCCCGGAGCCTCTATCCGTGACTATGAGCGAGGCAACACCAGAATCAGCGGGCCGATGTCCGTGGCCGTCGAGATGATGCTTTCCGGGGCGCTTCCGCCTGATGGGATCGGCTGCATCAAGCCTTAGGCATCACAGAGGGCGGCCGGTATCCATCCTTACGGGGAGGATAGACCCAACGTCGTACCGATGGGCCGGTCAGTCTCGGCCGCCCTCTGGATGGGTTGCTGCGGGCCGGGTTGGGTACCGGCTTCGAACCGTTGGAACGTGGACAGGCTACAGCCGGGCGACGCGGCAATCGGTTACGCTCTCTACGCCAGCCGCCACTTACGCTTCCGACCCACCCCGACATTCTGCGAAGCCGGTGGGACGCCATCTACGGTTTGCACTGGACCTGCCAGAACGCCGCTGAAACTCTGCAATCTTCTCCGCCGATATCCGGGGAACCGCAGCCCCACGCGCGAATCGCGGATGTTGTCTGATAGGGTCGATTTAGCGTTCCCGTCAAGAGTCAGCGGCTTGACAGGTTCTCCTTCGCGGTCATCAGGCCAGTGACCAGAGCGGTCTTCACCGTGCCGTGGCGACGCCGGATAGCCTTCGCCGTGGCCCTGATCGTCATGTCCTGCCCGCAGACCCGGTCCAGGACCTCGCGCTGGAGGTCGGTGAGCGGGGTCAGGGCACGGTCGGACTTCGGGCTTCCGTACAGGTCATAGGCCACCGGCTGGCCTCGCATACGCCTCAGGGACAGGAAGGCGTCGAGAACGTAGTCGTGCAGACCCATGGGGCGGCGACCCTGGATCGTGGCTGGCTGGCCGGGGTCGCGTGAGGGGCTGACGAGCGCGGCCGCGATCTCGTAGGCGTCCCGATATTGGGTTCCGACGTGCCAGAGCTGTTCGGGCGGGGCCTTCTGGCCCTCAAGGTCGCCCTTCTCCAAGGCCATCATCAACCCCCGGCTGGACTCGACGCGACGGGTCACCGCCTTGTCGTGGCCGAGAATTGGAAGGCCGTCCGTGCCGCGAACCATGGCCCCGCGCTCGTCGCGAACCCAGCTTGGAACATCGGCCAGAATCTCCACGACCTCACCGCCTCGGGCGACTTCAAGCGCCTCGCGCTCCGACAGGGCCGATTGAGACCACCGGGCCTGCGTCTGGGCCTTGATGCGGTCGGCGGCCTCCACCTCCATCCTCACGGCCTCCTTGCGGGCAGACAGAGCTTGCGCGAGGCAGGCGTCGGCCTGACGCTGGAAGCCGGCCCCCTTGAGGCGGCGCGCCTGTTCTTCGGCCTCGTCGGCTTGCTGGCTCGCCGTCAGGGCCTCCCGAAGCAGGCGCTTGGTCTCCGAGTCCGGGGAGAAGGCTTCCACCGGCCGGGTCTTCCTCACCCGCTCCCTGACCTCGCTGGCGTTCCGGGTCAGTTCGGCCCGGCGGCGGATATGGCGCTCGACCTTCACCGCGTCAGGCAGGCGGTCATAGTCCCGAACGCCGATCCGGTCCTCGATCTGCCGAACGGTCGCGGCGGCAACGTCGGTGCATCCCGCTTCGGTAGCCACAAACACGAAGGCCATGGCGTCCATGTCGCGCGTGGTGATGCGGTGCCATGGCGGGAAGCAGGCCATCGGAGCGACGCGAGGGGGGATGGCTTGGAGGATGGGGGTCATTGGGGCTCCGGGGTCAGGGAGTGCGGAAGAGGATGGCGAGGGCGAAGCACGCTACGGCGCCCGCGAAGAGGCGCCACGCCCTACGCCTCAAGCGGCGCTCCTCTCGTTCTCCGTCCAGCCAGTGAGCCCGGTTGAAGCCAATCGCGAAGACGAACGCTAACCCTATGAAGGCTAGGGCTACGTCGATGTGTGCTCCGGGGTTCACGCCTTCCCCTCCCTGTCTGTCTGACCACCGGGGCCGGGGCCGTAGGCAGGCCAGCGGGGGTCGGTTTCGTTGGCGCCCAGAGCGGGCTTGTCGAACGGTTGCGGGAAGTCGCCCGCCTTCGCCGTGGTCAGGAAGGCCGGGATCGCGATGTCAGGACCGGAACACTTGGCGACGTGGTCCGCCCATACCGCGCCGCTCTCGACCACCGGCGTCGCCGCAACACCCACCACGTCCCGAGCATGGTCCAGAACCCGGCGCACCTGTTCAGCCGTGAGCATGAGGCCGCATTCTTTGAACGCGAGTTGGAGGGCGTAGAGCTTGTCGGGGGTCATGGGCGAAGGTCCCGTTCGATCATGTAGGCTCCAGCAACAATAAGCCCAAAGAGAAGAGCGGTCCGGAACCAGTCTCCATCCCCCGGAAGCGCCGCTCCAAACCCGAAGGCCAGCGCCCAAACCAGCCACCACACCACCACCACCAGCAGGGAGATCACCGCGATCACCGCGATCCTTGCTATGCGAGCCATCACCCGACCTCCTTCTCAACAACCGGGGCAGGAACAGACGGCCTTGCGTCGTGGATTTGGCCGTCCAACCACCGGCCAGCCATCGCCTTTCCGACCCGGAACACGGGCGTGGTTCCCAAGTCGTGCCTGGCCTCGCGAGGGTTCGTGTTCGGCGGAATGTGGTCGTTGAAGCCGACCCACTCGCCGTTCTGCTTGTGGTGGTAGGCGACTCCAGCGGCGGCGCACTGGTCGCGGATCGTGCGGAACCAGTCCGGGTGCGCTGGCCGGGCCTTGTGAGATCCCTGGTCGGTTTCACCGCCGGTGATGACCCAGTCCAGCGACGGCTCGTCAGGGACCGCTCCACGGGGGAAGAAGCCGCAGCCACAATCCGCGTCTAGACTGCAGTCGCTGCAAGGCTTCGCGCGTCCCCAGAGATGCGCGGTTAGGTCAACCGGCCCGATCAGCGGCTCCATGCTGACGAAGGCGAAAGCCGGATCGAGCGCGGCCTTGGCGGACAGAAGCCGGGGGATGTCCCGATCGGCCTCGTCCTGGGTGACGACGGTGCAGCCGATGGCGGCGTTGCGGGGCCATAGCGCCGACCAGTTGCCGCCGACGAACTCGTTGAAGTCGTCCGCGTCCTCGCCAAGGCGCATCGCCTCGACGAAAAGCTTGTCGATGTTCCCCGGTCGCTTCGTCAGCAGCAGCCAAGTCAGGTGCGGCGTCGCCCGGATCAGGTCGAACAGGTCGCGCCGCCACTCGGGCGGAACGGCATTGTCGAACACGTCGGCCAGACTGGCGCAGAACACGAACGGCCGGGTTCCGTCCTTAGCCGCCTTGCGATTCCAGGCCAGAGGCTTGCGCCAATTCGCCTCCGATGTCCGAACCCGAGTGCCGACACCCTTCCCGGGCGCGCCCCAGACGGCGCGTCCCATCCGCGTTTCCATCAGGGCTTCCGCATAGCAGCCGTCGCAGGCCGGTGAGACCTTCATGCACCCGATCCACGGGTTGAACGTCATGTCGGCCCAGCTAATCCCTGTCGTCTCGCCCATCAGGCGGCTCCTTCGTGTTCGAGTTCAACAACCGGGACAGCGATAACCGCCAGCCCACGGCCAATGGTTTCCAACAGGGAAATCGCAGCCTCGGCTCGGGCTCTCGCGGCCTTCACAACCGCCACCGTCGAGGACTCCCATTCCCGCGTCACAGCTTCGAAATCAGGACCAGAGCGAGGGCCTTCAAACCCGGCCATGGCACGCTCTGCCAGCAAGAGGCGGATGTCGGTCTGGGTCATGCTGGCTCCTTGGTGGCGGCGGGTTGATTAGAGGGCGGCTCCCAGAGAAGCTTGTCCTCGGTCGGATGCTTGTCCGTGCGGCGGCGAGATGGTGTGTCCCAGCTGCGGCCCTTGACCTCAGCCACCACGATCCACCCAGCTCCACGCAGGCTTGCACCGCTCTCGCTCTTCAGCGTGTAGGTTCCGAGGCGGCGATACCCGAGCGCCAAGGCGGCCTTCGCGGCGCGCCCATACAGGAAGCTGCACGCGTCCTTCGTCCCGTCAGTGCAAAGCCGGGTCACCTCCGCCGTAAGCCCGTCCTGCCGCGCCCTCGCCACCGGGCGACCGACGATGACGACCCCGCATAGCCGTTCACCCTCGAAGGCGCCGATGCTGAACAGATGGCCTTGGGGCGGAGTGTGGTGGCGGTGATGCTGCGACACAAACGCCGCCGCATCGGCAAACTCGATCCGCTGGTGACTGAGGCGCTTGCTCATGCTGCCACCTCGGTCTTGGCTATGCGGGCGGACTTGACGCCCAGGGTCTTCAACAGGCTGGCCGCGTGGTCTTTCACCCGGCGAAGCGTGAACTCGTTCGGAGCGATCAGAACCCCGTCCCGGTAGTCGCAGTAGTCCAGCGATCTCCGGGCGAAGTCCTCGCCGTGCTCACGGACGACAGCGGCCCGGATGTCGGGGTCAGGGAACACCTGGACAGGGGCGGATGCGGCGCCGGGGATGTCGGCCAGCCAGTGCTCCCACTTGGCGTCCTTGAGCCAGATGTGCAGGCCGGGGCCTCCGGTGCGCTGGTAGTCCGCGTCTCCGGCCAGGTAGCGCCGCATCGCGCCGATCAGGGCCTCCTCGCCGGTCTGTCGGCTAACCCGCTTCCACTCGGGCCAGACCTTGGCCTTCGACGACCGGGTTCGCATCTGCGGACCAGCCGCCTGCCAGAACGCCTCAAGCGCCGGGCTGGCCTCCCACGGCTTGGGCCTGGCCTTCGGGGTCTCGGCTTCCGGATCGCCGAACAGGCCGACCTCGGTCGGAGCGTCCGATCCGACAGGGGAAGCGTTAGCTTCCTCTTCTGATATCCCTGTCCCTGTCCCTGTCTCTTGGAGGCGATGTCCCGGGGGACAAAATTCGGTGTCCCCAGGGACAGACTGGGGACTGGGAAGCGATGTCCCCTCGCCAATCGAGGCCAGAAACGCCTCGTAAGTCGGCGGCTCGATGGTCGTTCCATTGCGCTGATTGGCCTTCTTGATCCGGGCCAATTCGCTGCGCCAACGCTGTTGCAGCTTGCTTTCCCACGCCGCCTTGACCTGCTCCGCAACGACCGGGTGATAGAGCCTGCCGTCGTCGCAGAGCACGAACCCGCGAAGGGCGCCGGCGCGATGCTTGCGGAACGTCCGCACGTCACGGCCAAGTCCGCAGAGCTTCGTCAGCACGATCTCGTTGTCGGGGAGCGATCCGGCCGGGAGTTGATGCCACGACGCCGCCCAAAGCAGAACGGCATACCAGCACGCCTCCGGGTCTACCTCGGACGCAAGGTCACTGTCGCGCAGTCGGGCGACGTGCAGCGGCATGAACGGGAAGTCCTGAAGGTCGGCGGTCGGAGGCGTCAGGGGTCTGGTCATTGGGGCTCAAAGCGTCCTTCCCGCGCCAGATTGCCGAACCGGGTCAGGCCCTCGTTGAACGACAGTCGAACCGTGCCGATGGGACCGTGGCGGGCCTTGCCGATGATGACCTCCGCCATGCCCTGGACCTGATCCATCTTTTCGATCCAGGCGAGGTGTTCATGCGATCCGGGCTGGGGTTCGGAGCGGGCCAGGTAGTAGGCGTCGCGGTAGACGAAGAGGACGACATCGGCGTCCTGCTCGATGGACCCGGACTCCCGGAGATCGTTCAGCAGGGGCCGCTTGTCGGTGCGTTCTTCGACCTTGCGGGAGAGCTGCGACAGGGCCAGCACGGGGACGTTGAGATCCTTCGCCAGAGCCTTCAGGCCCATGGTGATCTCGGAGACTTCCTGCGTCCGTCCGTCGTTGGACCCGCGCCGGCCGATGGTGATCAGTTGGAGGTAGTCCACCACGACCAGGGCCAGGCCGTAGCGGCGCTTCAACCGCTTCGCCCGGGCCGTCAGCTTCGACAGGCTGATCCCGCCCGTCTCGTCGATGTGCAGGGGATGGGACCGGATCATGTCCTGTGCATCCCGGAGCTTGGCGTACTCGTGGGCGTCGATCTGGCCCTTGCGGATACGGTCGGACGAGATGCCGGTGACATCGCCAAGCAGGCGCAGGCCGATCTCGGCGGCGGTCATCTCGAGCGAGAAGAACCCGACCGGCTTCCCGGCCTTCGCCAGAGCCCACGCGATGTTGAGCGCGAGGCTGCTCTTGCCCATGGAGGGGCGGCCGGCGAGAACGATCAGGTTCCCGTCCACAAGGCCGCCCAGACGCTGGTCCAGGTCGATCAGCCCGGTGCTGTGGCCGGCGAGGCCGCCTTTGCGCTCGTAGGCGTCCTCAGCCATCTCCACGGCCTGTTGCAGGGCGTCAGACAGGCCCATGAACCCGGAGCCGCCGTCCTGCGCCTCAGAGACGCCCGCAAGGCCCCTCTCGGCCTGTTCCATGACCTCCGCAGCCGACGCCCCGGAGATGGCCGCCTCAACGATCTCTGACGCCAGCTTGGCGAGCCTGCGCTTGATGGCGGTATCTCGGACGATGGCGGCGAAGTGGGCGACGGCGTTCAAGGCCGGGGCGCGGTCCACCAGGTCGGCAAGGGCGATCAGGCCGCCATAGGCCGCGAAGTTCGCATCATCCCGAAGGCCATCCGCGACACCGATCGGCTCAGCCTTCTTCCCGGCGGCGATGAACTTCTCAATGACGAACCACAGCAGGCCGTGAACGGGCTCGTGGAAGTCCTCGAAGGTGATCCCCTCGCAGGCTTCCATGGCCGCGTTCTCGAAGAGCACGGCGCCGATGACCGCTTGCTCGGCCTCGATGTTGCTGGGCAGCTCCGGCGCCTTGGCCTTCTGTCTCAGGTCTACGGACTTGAGGGTCATGCGACTCCTGCCAGAGACAGAAGTGATGGCCCAGCGTAGGTCGCCTCGGCCTCCATGAGGTTCTTGACCGCCTGCCTGTAGTAGGCGGCCTTCAACTCGGTCCCGATGAAGCGGCGTCCAGACTTCAGGGCGCCCCAGCCCTCCGATCCGATGCCCGCGAAGGGGCTAAGCACCACGTCGTTCGGATTGGTCCAGAGCCGGATTGCCCGCTCGATCAGGTCGAGTTGGAGGGGGCACAGGTGGCGCTCGTCCTTGTCCTCGCGCGCCACCTTCACGTTCAGGACGTTCGTCTGCTGAATGTCCATCCAGACCGGAGACGCCCACTGTTGCCACTGGCTGACCGGAAATAGGTTGGAGTCCTGACCAACCTTCTCAGCCTCGCTTTCGTCGGCCGGCGTCTTCCGGAAAACCATCAGGTAGTCCGGCATACCTTGACGCGAGCGCGTGGCGTCGGTGCAAAGCTGCTTGTAGAGGAGCCCAAGAGCTTTGGTCCGGGTCATCTCGACGACGGGGTCTTTCCACACCGTGACGCGGCTGTGGTACGTCCAGCCGGCCGCCTCATGGACCTCCCGAATATCAGCGGGGAAATCGTAGAGCCCCACGGCGCCGTGCATCGCCTTTGTCCGGGGGATATCGGAGCAGTGCACCGCCGTCAGCCGCCCGGGCTTGGTGGCCCGGAACTTCTCCCGCACGAGGTGAGCGTATAGCGACTTGAACTCGGCCTCGTCCTTGACGTTGCCCATGTCGCGTTCGCTGTCGCTGTAGACAAACAGGTGAGCGAACGGGGGGCTGTAAACGCTGAAGTCGACGCTGTTGTCCGGCAGGCCGGCCACTACCTCGACACAGTCGCCGTTGATGAGCGTGAAACGCTCGCCAGAATGTTGATCGAGAACGGAAGTCATGCGGCGATCCACCTCGGCAGGGCCAGCGTCTTGGCTGGTTGATAGGGAGCTTGTTCTGGAACGGAGCGGCTCGCTCGGCTCATGGCGGCGGCCATTTCCGACTTCATGGCGTCGTGGTCGCCGGCCTTTCGACTGACGATCTGCCAGATGCTTTCTTCGGTGTCGGCGCAGGCGACATGCACATTCACGGGCCTGGCCTGGCCAAAGCGCCAGCAGCGGCGGACGGCCTGATAGAAGCTCTCATAGGAGAACGAGAGGCCGACGAACGCCATGCGGGCGGCGTGCTGCCAGTTGAGGCCAAATCCGGCGATGCTGGGCTTGGTGATGATCACCCTCGCATGACCGGTGGAGAAGGCAGTTAGGTTGGCCTCCTTGGTCTCCGGTGACATAGAGCCCCTGACCTCGACGGCCTCGGGCAAGAGCACGGCGAGTGCGTCGGCCTCATAGTCCGTGTCGCACCAGACAACCCATGGCTCGTCAGGTTCAGCCCTTACGAGCGAGGCGATGACCTCCGCGCGCGCCTGGGTCGTCATGCGCTTCTCACGGTGGATGCTCGTGGCCGACGTGTCGGGCATTCTGAACAGACGGGCTTGCCCATCTTTCTCAGCCCCGGCGTCGAGGGACCGATCTGCCTCCACGATATGCCGCCGAAGGTTCAGGGCAGGCAGGACATAGCCATCGTCAGAGAATCCGAGATCTGATGGCTTCGAAACGCACCGCGCCCAACTCGCCACCCAATTCCAGAAGTCCTGAACCGCATGGCCCTTCATCCGCCAGTTGCCGGTGTCGGCGCTGTCGTGGATGAACCAGCGGGTGAGCATCTGCGTCTGGCTCATCACCCCGAGAAATTCGGCGTGTTGGCCCAACTCGGCATGGTCGTTCGGCGCCGGGGTCGCGGTGCAGCACAGCCGGAACGGGGTTTCGCGAAAGGCCGCTATCAGCGCCTTTGTCGTCTGGCCGGAGAAGCTCTTGATGATGCTGCTTTCGTCAAGAATGACGCCAGCGAACTGCCCCGCATCGAACTTGGCGAGGCGATCGTAGTTGGTGATGTAGACGCGTGGACTATCGATCTGCTCAGGCTCGCGCACGGCCTTGGCGTCGATCCCGAACTTCACCGCCTCGCGCTCGTGTTGAGCGGCGACAGCCAGCGGAGCGAGCATCAGGACCGGAAGTCCGGTGTGCTCAACAACCACCCTGCCCCACTCAAGCGCACACAACGTCTTGCCGAGACCGGTATCCAGGAACAGGGCGGCACAGCCGACGCGGAGGGCAAACTCCACGCTGTGGCGCTGATGATCCATCAGGGCGGAAGAGAGCGCCGGCACCCGATCTAGCCCGCGAGGCGTGAAGGAAACGCGCTTGGCCTCGATCAATTGGAGGTAGCTGGACAAGCTCATTCGCGACCCCCGAAGACTTGCTTGGCGCGAGCGATGGCCTTGTCCTTGGGCTTCACCTCGGCCCCGAACCGATTGGCGATCTGACCCAGCACGGCCAAGGCGTAGGCAGGCCCGCTGGCGGCGCTCACGGCGTCCGCATAGGCCCCGACACGGGCCTTCAGGACGATATCGGCATCCTCCTGGCTCCGGGCCTGCTCAAGGGCTCTGGCGACCTCTGCACGGGCTCTTTCTTGCTCGGCTTCAACACGGGCTCTGCGTCCCTGTTTTCTGGAAAGGGAGAGGTCGAGGCGGGTGATGAAGCGGGACTCGGCGTGGTTCACCCCACCCTCCCCATGATCTCGTCAGCACGGGCGATGGCCTTGGCTGTCATTCGACGGCCGATCTCAGCGGAGATGGCGGAGAAGGTGGCTTGAAGGGTGTCGTCGGAGGCGGTGCGGAGCAGATGCGGCGCCGGGACGCTCAGCACTTGGCTGCGGTCAACGACCTCAATCGCGCGGCGACGGTGAGGCAGGCGGACGATCCGGCCAGCGTCCTCCAAGGCCACAAGAAGGCGATGCGCGCCGCTCTTGGAGCTAAGGCCCATGTGGCCCTGCATCTCAACCAAGGTCGGCGCAATCCGATGCTTGGCGATATAGGCCGAGATGAAGTCGAGAAGCTGCCTCTGCGCTCTGGTCAGCATCACGCGAACCTCCGGACAGAGCGGATCAGCTCCTTCGTCGAGTTGCGAACCGGGGTCGGCTGGAAGGCGGTGGCCGAGTGCAAGGAGCAATAGGGCCGCTCGCCCTGCTTGGCATGGCCGCAGAACCCGAACCGATCATCGCCGGGGTTCCCGATAGGCCAGCGGCAGTGATGGGCCTTCAGGTCCAGCAGTTGAACCAGGTCGGTCCTGCTCAGGTCTTCGGCGCGCTGGTCCGGGATCGACTGGCGGATGGCTTCGGGGGCCGCCGCCTTGGCGATCTTGAGGCTGGCGGTGTTGCCTTGGCTGCGGTCAACGACCTCAATCGCGCGGCGACGGTGAGGCAGGCGGACGATCCGGCCAGCGTCCTCCAAGGCCACAAGAAGGCGATGCGCGCCGCTCTTGGAGCTAAGGCCCATGTGGCCCTGCATCTCAACCAAGGTCGGCGCAATCCGATGCTTGGCGATATAGGCCGAGATGAAGTCGAGAAGCTGCCTCTGCGCTCTGGTCAGCATCACGCGAACCTCCGGACAGAGCGGATCAGCTCCTTCGTCGAGTTGCGAACCGGGGTCGGCTGGAAGGCGGTGGCCGAGTGCAAGGAGCAATAGGGCCGCTCGCCCTGCTTGGCATGGCCGCAGAACCCGAACCGATCATCGCCGGGGTTCCCGATAGGCCAGCGGCAGTGATGGGCCTTCAGGTCCAGCAGTTGAACCAGGTCGGTCCTGCTCAGGTCTTCGGCGCGCTGGTCCGGGATCGACTGGCGGATGGCTTCGGGGGCCGCCGCCTTGGCGATCTTGAGGCTGGCGGTGTTGCCTTGGTTGCGGTCGGGCTTGACGGGCGGGGCCTTCAGCGGCCGGCGCACACGGGGCTTCGATTCCGCCTTGGGCTTAGGCCCCGGTTTCACGATCTGAACCCGCTCCTGAACGATCGGCGGCGAGGCACGGCCGCGCTCCGTCAGCTTCATGCGGTAAGCCTTGCCGACCACCATGCTCCGGGTGACCGACAGGGCCTTGCCGATGAGGATCGCCGACACCCCGGCCATCCACAGCTCTTCGAGGACGGCTGTGCGCCGCTCGGTCCAGCCGGTTTCCAATGCGGCGGCTTCGAATGCCTCGCGAGGGACGATCTTTTCGAGCGCAGCGGTGCTCATGCGGAGACTCCGGGTTGGGGTGCAAGGGCCTCGATCTCGACACGCACGACGGGGGCCTTGCTGTCGGCCGCCCGCACCCAGGCCAGCGTGATCCGCTCGGCGTTGCAGTCGTCGGCAATGACCTTGCCCGTGACGAGCGCGTCACTCAGGGCCTTCTCGAGGTTTCCGAGATCCCGGCGGCGGCGGTCGGGCCGCTCGCAGTTGAACAGGATCGAATAGGGACCAGTCAGCGGCGGGGCGTTGCGGCGACCCAGACCGGCAACCGCCCTCGCCTCCCACTCGCGATATTCCGCGCTCTTGATGTTGCGGCCGTTCACAGACCGCCAGAGCCGGTTCGTCGAGGGCGGGAACGGGAGGGTGACGGAGATCATGCCCCGGCCCTCAGGCGAGCGTGCTGCGCCTCTTTCAGGGCCTCCGAAGCCCTGTGCATGTCCCGGCTGTCTCTCCGGGCTCTGGCGTCACGGAACGCGGCAAGAGCGCGCTCGTACGCCTCCTTCGCCCGGTCCTTCTTCGACTTGAACATGAACAGCATCAGCCGCCCCGTAGTGTCTCTGCGCCGATCAGGGGCCGGCGCGGTCCCCGTCTCAGTCAGCGTCGGCCGGTCAATCGGCCCAGACGCCCAGCCTCTTCAGAGCCCACCGCTCCAGCTTCATCCCGGTCTTCCCCAGCCGACCCACTCGAACCAGCAAGGCGCCGATCAGCGCCACCAGATGCAGGGCGAGGAAAAGACACACGGCGATGAGCCAGTTCAGCGAGGCGCGCATGGGCTTCGAGTTCTTCCTGTTCACGCGAGACGACGGCGATCTCGGCGCGGAGGTGTTCATGCAGGGGCTTGCCGATCACGGCGCCCATGACGGGGAGGAGCACGCGCCAGCCGCCGCGCGGGTGCTTCCAGATTTGGTCAATGGTCGTGCCGGAGGGCTTGGCCTCCACGACACTCCGGGCCTGATCGTCCGACAGGTCCCATTCCCGCGCGATGGCCTTGCGCCGACCGGTCGGCCACCGCCGTTGGCAGTATGCGGCGAGGGCGTCCTTGGTCTGACGCGATAGGCTCAGGATGGGTAGATTTCCCCCATCGTGACCGACGATTTCCTGCATCGTGATCTCCATGCTCATTGGAGTTCACCGAGGGCGGAAGCAGACGGATGGAGGCCGAAAGGGACGAGTTGGACGACCCGCTGATCATCGAAGCGATCAGACTGGCCGCCTTGGCCGGGAGCTACGGATACTGGGCTCGCAGAGAGCCCGACGCGGCGCGCGGCCTGAACCGTATGCGCGCCAAGACCAGCGCGGCGTGCGCTGAACTGCTGACGGAAATTCTGGCCCGGGGTGCTGCTAACACCTCCGGGCCTTCCGACGTGGAAAAGGGGTGAGCGGTCGGGAAGGCAATCGCCGGCCTGGGAGGCTACCAGCGAGGGGGGTTCAGCCCGACCGCTCCACGCAACGGCTTGTCGTCCGGCTTTCGCCTTGGGGCCATGAGTGTTTTCAATCGACGGACCCGCGCGAAAAACGGCGGGAGCCGAAGCCCCCGCCAGTTCGCGAGGAACGGCGCCCGTCAGGGCCTCAGGAATGGGGTGGATGGCCGGGGCCACGTCAGGCGGCCTCGCCTTCGCTCTGCGCCTTGAACTCCGGGAAGAAGTCATCCGGCGCTATCGCCAGACCCATCTCCTTCGCGCTCCGAAGAATGCGCCGCATCTGCTCATGCGTCAGGGCGTTGGCCCGCCTCCGATCGGAGATCGTGTTCTGCTTGACGCCCGCCGCCTCAGCGAGGCGCGTCTGCGTCTTGAACCGCTCGGGTCGGGTCAGGTGATCGACGACGTTGATATCGGACATGACCCGATATTATCGGTTTCGGCGATTATCGCAATGCCCGATTTATCGGACGATTATCGACGCCGTTTCGGCAACCCTCGCCGCATGAGTCCCCAAGAGAAGCTAGACGCCGGAAAGCGCATCGCGGCCGCCCGCAAGGCGCTGAAACCACGTCTGACCCAGGTGCAGTTGGCAGAGGCTTTGGGGCTCTCCCAGTCGGTCATTTCCGACTGGGAAACCGGCACGCTGGAAAGCTGGGCCGACTGCGAAGCTGACGTTGAGCGGCTGCTGAAGGTCCCTCGCGGATACATCCGGGATCAGGTTGTCGTGTCGGACCAGGTCGAGATGCTGCCGGCTCCAGAAGTCGAGCTGGTCTACGTCGGAGAATACGACGTGCGACTGTCGGCGGGGCCGGGGTTCATCGTCGATGCAGAGACGATCCGCCGCGTCTGGCCCCTGCCCCGCTTCCTCTTCGAACAACTGGGCATAGACCCACGAAACGCGACCATTCAGGAGGTGATCGGCGACAGCATGGCGCCCACCCTCCGCTCGGGCGATTTCACCGTGCTGGACTTGGCGGACAAGCGGATCGGAAACCCCGGCGTGTTCGCCGTTTGGGACGGCGACGCCCTCGTCTGCAAGCGCGTTGAGCGGATCCCCGGCGAGGACACAGAGCGGGTCAAGCTGAAGTCGGACAACCCCTTGCACGGCGAGTATACGGTTCCCGCCGACCGCGTGAACATCGTCGGCCGCGTCCGCTGGGTCATCAGCCGCCTGTAGGAGGGCACATGAAGGTCGCAATCACCGCGCTCATCGCCTCGCTCGTCGCCGCGCCGGCTTTGGCGGCCGACCAGTTCGACCTGCTCTGCACGGGAACGGTGAAGTGGCGCGCAACCGGCGCGGCCGAACCGTGGTCGTCTCGATACCGCGTCGATCTCGCCGCGAAAATCTGGTGCCAGGGTGAATGCACCGAAACCCGTCCGCTCGTTTCGGCCGACAATTCCCGGATCGTGTTCGTTGAGCGCGATGCGCCAGGCCAACGCCGCGACCTCGAATGGCACCGCGTGAGCCGGACGACGGGCAAGCTGACCCACTACGTGTCCAGCGGGTCGCTCTACATGGACGTTGAGGCCAACTGCGAGCCGGCGGCCTTCTCGGGGATGCCTAGAGCCAAGTTCTGAACCAAGTCCTGCTCTCGGTGAGGACCTGTCCGAGGAGGCATAGGACCGCTCCCGAGTAGGCCGTAGCCGTCCTCGGGGCGGTCCATACGCGCTCGTCAGTCGAAACCTGCTCTACGGAGCCGGACCCGCCTCAGAGGCCCCAACATCCTGACGCGGTGTTGGGTCGGCAGCAGCTAAAGTTCAGCGTTGCGTCACGCCGGAGGCCGGGTCTCTGCCTTTCGGACTACCCTTGGCTATGGCCTCTAACCCGTGGTTGCCTAGACCCTCGCGCCGCCACCGTTAACCGTCCGGTTCATCGAGGGCCTGAAGGTCGATTGTGCGGAAAGCGCACAGGGGGTATATCCCCTACCCAGCGCCTGGGGCTCGATCCGCGATATCGATCTTCAGGGAGGCGGGACCGGTGCAAACGGCCCGCCTCTCACGCTCCCAATCAGGAACGCATGTGGAACATGGGGCGGTTCGGCCCCAACCGTCAACACCACTTCGCCATGAGTGCGCCCGATATTATTTCCGATTTTATCGGATATGCCGATTGACTTTATCGGGCGACCCGATATCGTTCTCCCCATCAAGGGAGACGAGACATGGCCGACGGCCACACCGAACAACTGATCGCAGCGCCGCCGGCGCGGCCCGTGACCCGCGACGACCCCGCCTGGTTCATCACCGGCAACGTGAGCCCGCGCGATCCTGCCTATGGCACGGTCCACTACTACGACGCTGTTGGCGATGTGGTTGGCTACAGCTTCGACGCTGAGGGTCGCCACTTCGCCCGGCTGATGAAAGACGGCCCCAAGGCTGGCTTCGTCGTCATCCAGAACCGCGCCTTCCGGGTGGTCGGACCTGTTGGGCGGGCGTTCCTGATCGGCGGGGAGGCTGCGTGATGGCGGCTCATACCCCCGGACCGTGGGAAGTCGCGGGCAACTGCGTCCGCACCCGGTATCGCATGGGCGATCCCGACAACAACGGCACGATGGTTGCGGACGTGGGCGTGTTCCCTCCTGAGCGGGAGGCCAACGCCCGGCTGATCGCGGCGGCGCCTGAACTGCTGGCGGCGCTTCGCCAGACAACGGACCTGTTGGCCACGGCCAACAAGTCGACGGACCGTCCCTCGTCCTACGTTTGGGAGATTGTCGGGCAAGCCCGCGCCGCCCTCTCCAAGGCTACCGGGGAGGCGGGGTGATGGCGCCCGACGAACTCCGCGAAACCATCGCGCTGCTTCGGAAGGTCGGCGGCCCGGGCGTGAACCTGATCACGGGCGCGCTGGCCATAGACCCCCGGCTGTCATTCGCCTCGATGAGCGAGTGCATGGTTGTCGGAATATCGGGCGGCTGCGGCCTTCTTTGCCCGGTTTTGCACGCCGGTCGCTGCGACGTCCAAGAGGACTTTCGCGAGGACGCGCTTCAAGTTCTCGCCGCCCTCTCCAAGGCTACCGGGGAGGCGGGGGAATGAGCGTGCAACTCACCGCCCTGCTGGAACAGTCCACCCCCGGACCCTTCCCCCGCTGTCGCGACACCGACGAGGCGTATTGCCCGGTTTGTGGCGAGCCTGACCCGGAGCCCTCCGTGGAGGCCTTCGAGGTGTTCGACGCTGTGTGCTGCATCGAGTGCGGCGAGGCGATGTTCGCCAATCAGACGGATGAGCCTGATCAATGACCACCATCCACAAGTTTCCGCGCCCGGCCGCTAACCCGGCTTCGTCCCCCACAGAGGGCGCGGAAGGGGCGGAGGGCTACCCCTCCCGGTCCTCCGCCCCGCACCATTCCGGCGAGCTGATCGGAGCCACGCTTGAAGGCGTCGAACGCCAGCTTGCCCGGCTCATTGAGCAGGTCGCGGACATGAAGGCGGCCGGGGCTTCCTTCGCCCGCATCGGCAACCTCGCCCATGACGCTGAGATGGCCTGCTTCGATCTGGCGGCGCTGTTTGGGTCGGCTGCGATCCATGCGGAGGCGGCCCGGTGCGCCGAATGGGACCGGGCTTGGTCCTCTGCTGAGCGAATGGAGGCGCGGTGATGACGGAAGCCGAAGCGAAAGAGAAGTGGTGTCCGTTCGCGCGGATTGCCTCCCCGATGAGCGTGACCGTCCATGGTCAGGAGCAGTGGATCGGGGTGGCTGGGGCCAATCGCGGCGCCAACAGCGAGCGCATCGCCCTTCAAGGCGCCAAAGACCCGAGTAACCCCGAGAGCGCTCGCTGCATCGGGTCGGCCTGCACGGCTTGGCGCTGGTCGCGGGCGTCCAGCCAATCGCCGTCCAGCGTTCGCTATCCCAACGATCCCGGTGCAGGCGCCGACGCCCATGGCTTCTGGCATCGCGATGGCGAGCCGCTCGGCTTCTGTGGCCTCGCCGGGAGGCCGGAATGATCCGCTTCCTCGCCCGAGAAACCCTCTCCCTCTTCACCGTCACGGCCTTCGTTGCCGTGGCTATCCGGCTCGCCGTTCTGGCGGGGCCGATGTTCGAAAGGATCCAGTGATGAGCCTCTACAACATGCTTTTCGGCATGAACTCGCAGAGCGATCTGCTCCTTGCCGTCATCGGCTTCCGCAAGGTGGACGTGGAGCGATTCCGGGACGTGAGTGTCATGGACGACGGTGAGGCCATCGCCGTCTACGCCCGCACCGGAGGCGGCAACCGCGAGGGCTACCCGCAAAAGGCCATGACCTCCTCCCCGCTGTATCTGCGCGATGAGGACGACGATTTCGACAGCACCTATGCGACGTTCTACTTCCGAACGCCGCCGGAGTTCGTCGCCGACGTTCGCGGCCTTTCTGACCCGCTGGCCACAGGCATCCGCCCCGAGTTCGGCGCGCACTTGCTGGCCACCCTGCGCCGTGACCCGACCGAGGCGGACCAGGAGGCCGCCGCATACGAGGCCGAGCGGGCCACTCTCGCCCGCACACAGCACTTCATGGCCAACGGGCACACGTTCGTTCCGAAGGACGACTGGGCCATGGAAACCGCCCTGAAGTTGGCCGAGGCCAATGGCGGCAGCCTGCTTTCGGCTTGGGGCATCATGCCCCTAGTCATCAACGTGAAGACCAACGAGCGGGTTCAGCCCGGCGCCAAGGACGCGACAAGCCAATACATCCGCCGCGTCGAGGTCCAGTACGACTACGGCTGGCGGATCGATGAGGCCTACTGGACGCACTGCCAGACGGTATTCGGCGCCGACTACCCGGTGGCCATGGCCAAGATTGCCGAGGCCGTCGAGCAACGCCGCGCGAGGGCCGCATGACCCTCCCCATCGCCCCGACCCTCTCCCTCGCGGTGATCGCCTTCTTCTGCTGGGCCGTCATCTGCATCGCTATTGCTGCAGGAGGTTAGGATGAAACCCTCTGAAATTCTGGACAAGGCGGCGGACCTGATCGAGCCGGAAGGGGCTTGGACGCAGGGAACGAGCTATTCCAATCCAGCGGGCGAATGGCGCGACGGGGGCGAACCCGACGTGACCTGCCGCTGTGTCGCGGGCGCGATCAATGAAGTTTGTCGCTGGCGATTTGACGCGGCCCGGCCGGTGTTCACGACGTTTGAGGCGCACATCGGACAGGACGCCGTTCGCTGGAACGATAGTGCTTATCGCACCCAAGCCGAAGTCGTCACCGCCCTTCGTGAAGCCGCTGAACTGGCGAGGAAGGACGGACAATGATCGACAACCCCAACACCAGATCAACCTTCCCTCCGAAGGCATACGAGATGGAGGTTACGTCCAAGCCTTTTGGATGGACCTGGATCATCTCTGCCTTCGTGTTCGTGGCGGCTCAGGTCGTTCTCGTTCTCGTCGCCTACGGGGTGACGCGGTGAGCCCTTCAACCCAACAACAGGAGATCGCGCCCATGGAGCGCCAGACCTTCACTGTCACCTTCGAGGGTGAACAGGCCACCTTCGCCAAGGCCTTCGTCGCCGCTCAGGCCGCGACCGACGCCGTGAAGAAGGCCAGCACGAACCCCGCCTTCCGGTCCAAGTATGCCGATCTTTCCGGCGTGGTGGAAGCGGTTGTTCCGGCCCTGAACACCAACAAGATCGGCGTCATGCAGTTCCCCGCGTTCGACGGAGAACTGGTCCACGTCACCACCCTGTTCCTCCACGAGAGCGGGGCGAGCATCCGGGGAACGCTGTCCCTCAAGCCGTCCAAGCTGGACCCGCAAGGCGTCGGCTCCGCCATCACCTACGGCCGCCGCTACAGCCTTCTGGCGATGAGCGGCGCGGCCCCCGAGGACGACGACGGCAACGAGGCCAGCCGACCCGCAAGCAGGCCCGCCAACCTGTCCGTGGCCCCGGAAGGCAACGACTGGTGGGGATGCGAAGGCTCCGGCCCGTCGTCCAACAAGGCCAAGGCCGAAGGGCTGGGTGATGTTCATGAAGCCCTGCGTGAGCAGCTTTCGCGCGTCTCGTCGGCCGATGAGTGGCGGGCCTGGTGCCGGTCGGCGACCGACGACATCCGCAAGATGCCCCGGGCGTGGCGCGTCGAGATGCGGAACGAAGCCGAGGAGCACGCGCGAGAACTGGGTGTGGATCTGAACGACCGCCGGGCGGCGTGACCGACGACCTCGAACCCATGCGCGAGTTCTGCCGGGAAATCCTCAGGGCTTTCCCCGGAACCAAGATCACCCTGAAGGAGAGGCGTATCAGTCCAAGAAACGGCGCCGACCATCATGAGCCGCCACGTGCTGAAGCTGTCCGCCAGCAACCGGGACAAGGCCATTCACGGCGTCCGGGTGGCTCCGAACGGCTGGCTGCTGGAACTGCGGGAGCCGACCAGATCAAGCGAGCAGAACGCAGCCCTCTGGTCCCTTCTGAACCAGGTCTATCGCCAGCGTCCCAAGCACAACGGCGTGGATATGAGCCCGGAGCTTTGGAAGGCGGTCTTCATGGATGCCTGGGGCGCGGAAGTGGCCTTCCTGCCCAAGCTGGAGGGCGGGGGAATGTTCCCGGTGGGCCATCGGTCATCTCACCTGACGGTCGGCGAGATGTCGTCGCTGATTGAACTGATCATCGCATGGACGGCCCGCGAGGGTCTTGAGATCCAGCATTTCGAGGAGCGCGCGGCATGACCCGCCAATGGATTTCAGAACGGATGGATCAGGCAGAAGCGGGGGAGAGGGGGTGATGAGAGGTCTTGTGTTGTCCGTTTTTCCCGGCATCGGCCTGCTGGATCGCGCTTTCGAGGAGGCGGGCTTCTGCGTGGTGCGCGGACCCGACCTGCTGTGGGGCGGCGATATCGATCGATTTCACCCGCCTGCTGGAAGGTTCGACGGCGTGATCGGCGGGCCGCCCTGCCAAGCCTGGTCTAGTTTCGCCCATATGAACCGGGCGCAAGGAAACAGCATCGCCATCGACAAGACGCCAGACTTCGGCCGCGTAGTCGAGGAGGCACAGCCCGCATGGTGGCTCATGGAGAACGCACCCGCCGTGCCGGACTTGCTCGTCCCAGGGTACGTCACAGCCCGCACGCTTCTGGATAACCGGTGGCTAGGTGAGGAGCAGGAGCGGCGCAGGGCCTTCCAGTTTGGCACGCGCGACGGCCGCCCACTCCACATTGTCACCAGTGCGCTGCCCCACCCCGTAAGCGAGACCACCTGCCTAGCCTCCGAGGGCGGGGCGGGCAGGATCATGCGAAAGCGCGGAAAGGCCCATTACCTACCGCGCCGACCCTGGTCCCGGTTCTGCGAGTTGCAGGGGCTGGAACCCGACTTCCTGTCCCATGCTCCCCTGACCAACGAGGGCAAGTACAGGGTCGTCGGCAACGGCGTCCCCTTGTTCATGGGCCGTGCTGTCGCTGCGGCGGTCCTAAGCGCCCTGTCTGACAGGCGTGTTGTCGCCGCATGACCATCAACCCGCTGATGACCCGCCCGCCCGTCGAGATCGGCCCCCGCCGCGTCCTATCCAAGGACGAGAAGGCTCAGGTCTGGAGCCGGGAGAACGGCTTGTGCGTGCTCTGCGGGAAGCCCGTTCCCCCGTCTGGTCCTGATGTCCAGTTCGACCACCGGGACGGCCACGCGGTGAGCGGCAACGAAGACCTGTCCAACTTCTTCGCGGTCCACACCCGGTGTCATGGGGTGAAGACGGCGAAGATCGACACGCCCCGAGCCGCGAAGGCCAAGCGCCAGTCGAAGCTTACCCAGGCCAAGGTCAGAAACCCCCGTGGCTTCCGTGCTTGGCGGAAGTTCGACGGAACCATTGTCAGGAGAGATGAGCAATGAGCCCGGAAGACAACACCGAGAGCCTGCGCTTGAAGTGGGGCACCCTTAAAGCGTGGGAACTGCGGACCGAGGAGTCGTACGCCGCCTTTGAGCGATACGTCGCCGAAGGGGTGTCAGGAAGCGCCGCGCTTCAGCACGACACACCCGCCCAAAAGCAGGCCATCTGCGACCTGATCGACGCCATCAACGGGCCAATCACCAACGACTGGTCGGGCGAGACCATGACCAAGGACGAGGCCAAGAAGTACGTCATGGAGTACGGCCAATGACCCCCGCTCGCATAGCGGAACTGAGGGCGCTGGTGGAGGCGGGGACGAGTGGCGGCGACGTGGACTTCGAGCAGACCGTCAACCTCCTGTCCACCGCCCTTACCGAACTCCCCGCCCTGCTCGACGAGGTCGAGAGGCTGAGGGAGTTGGTGCGCCCGTTCGCAGAAGCCGGCGCCTTGGCCGCGATTTCAGGCCGGCCGCCCGGAGAGCATGTGGACGCAAGCGCCTTCGCCCTCGCCCGCCAAGCCTTGGAGGGCGGCCAATGATGGGGCTGGTCGAAAGGCTCTATGGCCCGCACGAGTGGGGCTATCGCGATCCTGTGGAGGGCGGTTTCATCGAGGACGGAACCCCGTTCGAAGCCGCCGACGCCCTGTCCCGCGCTACCGACGAGGAAGGGCTGGCGAGGGTGCTGCACGAGGCTGAGTGCCGGATCACCGGCTACGACGTGCCTTGGGACGCGGAGGTCGAAAGCGAGCGCCAGCAAACCGTGTCCATCGCCCGCGCCATCATAGCCCACATCAAGGGGGAGGGTAACGATGGGTGAGCCAACGATGGTGGATAGGGACGCCGCAATCAACGCAGCGGTCTGGATGTTTCGGGGCTTCATGGGGGGTCTCATCGCCCGCGAAAAACGCGAAGGAAGGGTGACCGAAGCCGAGGCTACGGCGTGGAGGGACCACGCCGTTCGGACTTTCGAGAGCGGCTTGAGGGACATGATCTGATGACCCTCCCCTCCCTCATCACCCGTGTCCGCTCCCTCAAGGGGCCGGATAGGGAAGTGGATGGCCTGATCGCGACGACGGTCGGCGGCTATGTCCTGGAGAAGCGCGGAAACGACCGCAAGCCCTGGTACTACCACGAGCGCAAGTATCGCCGGCCGACTGACGGCTGGGGATACGACGGCCTGGAGCGTTACACCGCCTCTGTCGATGCTGTCCTCGACCTGATCGGGGAGAAGCTGGCGGACGCCGAGCCGGGCCTGACGATGGAAGGCCGCTCCAAGGACACGCAGCTCTGGCTCGCATGGATGGGCACCGTCCCCAACGAGCCCGACGCCTTCGCCCCCACCCCCGCGCTGGCCCTGCTGCTGGCTTTCCTGAATGCCTGGAACACGGAGACCACCCATGACTGAGACAAAGCCAATCACCGTGTTTGTCAGCAAGTACGCTGCCAACGGCATTATCACCAAAGAGGAAGTTTGGGATGACCAAGACGGCTATGTTCGTCGGCGCTACACGTACCAAAGCTTGCTGCTGGGGCGAGACGCCCATCTTACCGAAGGCGATGCGGTAAAGGCCGCTAAGGCAGCGCGAGATCGTCGCCTCGCCTCGCTGCGCAAGCAAGTTCAACGGCTTGAGGCGCTGACCTTCAGCGTGGTGTCGAAATGACTGAGACAAAGACGGTTCCCGTGGAGCCGACACGGGAGATGATCGAGGCGGGCGTCGAGTGCGGGAACGCCCTTTGCGGCAGCGACCTGTCATCCGAGGAGATGACGGCCCGTGTTTACCGCGCCATGCTGTCCGCCGCCCGCTCCCCTCAAGTGGGAGGGGAGGAAGTGGCTGTGAAGGCGCTGGCGCAGCTCGCCGAGTGGTTCGACGAATATGCGGACCATCACGCTGCGAAGCCGGACCCCGAGAAGGCCCAGCGCAACCGGGATCGCGCGGCGTTTGCTCGCGACGCCATCCTCTCCCTCATTAACGGGGGGAAGTGATGGACACCGCCACATTTGACGCCGCCGTGGACCGTCTGCGCGAAGCGGGGTTCGCCGATGATGACATTGCTTGGTCTGAGAACGCCCGGCCGCCGGATGATCCCCAGCAATTCGCTGCCGAGGCCATCTTCGTGATCTGCAACAGCGGCATGCAGAACAAGGTCGCCCGCCGCATCTATGATCGAGTTATGCCCCTGCTCTTCAACGGAAGATCGGCCGTCGAAGGCTTCGGCCACAAGGGCAAGGCCGCCGCGATAGACCACATCTGGGAAAACCGGATGTCGATCTTCAACGGCTTCATGGCGGCGAAGACCGACGAAGACCGGTTGTCGTTCTGCGGAAGCTTGCCCTGGATCGGCGGCATCACAAAGTACCACCTCGCCAAGAATTTCGGGGTCGATGTTGCCAAGCCTGATGTTCACCTAGCCCGGCTGGCAGCGTTGACCGGCGAGACCGCACAATCCCTGTGCGAGCGCCTGTCCGAACATTGCCGACTGAGAGTCGCCACTGTCGATGTGCTGATATGGCGCGCTTGCGCCGAAGGCATCATTGATAGCCGCACCGGACGCCTCTCCCCCTCCCCCACTACGGAGGGCTAGGTGAGCAGGGCCGCCGACATGCCGATGCTGTTGACCTTCGCAGAGGTCCGCGACCAACTGCGGGTCAGTGACAAGACGCTGCGGGCCATTCTGGCGCGTGGCGAGCTTCCGGGTGCGCGGGTCGGTGGTCAGTGGCGCATTCGGTCTGACGATCTGGACAGCTATTCGAGGGGCCAATGTCGCTCTACAGGCGCGGTGATATCTGGTGGTGCGACTTCACGGTCAAGCGTCAACGCTACCGGGAAAGCACAGGGTTCAAGCGCAAGGCGGACGCCGCGCTCTACGAGGAAGCCCGCAAACGAGAACTCCGCTTGGGGGCATCTGCTCCGAAGGACATGACCCTCTATGACGCCGCCAACCGGTGGTTCGCCTCGCGCGCCGCCGGGCTCAAGTCCGAAAAGACCATAGCCCAGCGTCTGGAGATCATGCTTCGGCACATGGACGGCGGGCTGATGGTGTCGAAGATCGGGGCGGCGGACATCGAGGCGGCGATCCAGGCGCGGCGGGTTGAGCCGACCCGGCAACGCAAGCTGCCCAGCAACACCACGGTCAACCGGGATCTGATCGACACGACGCTACGGCCGATCCTGTCCTACTGCGCCGAAATCCTCGAGATCGAGGTCAGGCGCATCGCGTGGGGCAAGCTGAGGCTTCCTGAGCCGGCGGCCCGGAACCGGCCCATCACGGCGCTGGAGCAGGAGCAATGGCGCGAGGCCCTGCCCCCATGGCACCGAGACCTGTTCGACTTCTACCGGCGCTATGGCCCCCGGCTTAGGGAAGCGTTCTTCCACCCTAGCGCCTACGACGAGCGCACCGGGCGCCTCACCCTGCGCCAGAGGAAGGCCGGGGATGACCATGTGATCGTGCTGATACCGGAGGACCGCCCGGCCATGCAGGCGAGGCTTGCGAGGGCGCGAGAGGCGGGTCTGCCCACGGTCTGGTTCAGGGACAACGGCGGGGTGCTGGAGCCGATCCACTGGCGGGCGTTTCAGTCGGCCTCGCGGCAAGCCCTGCTCAAGGCGAAGATACCGGACGCCCGGCCGGCGCATGACCTTCGCCACCATGCAGCAACAGAGCTGGTCCGGGGATCGGGCAACCTGGCTGCGACGCAGAGGCTTCTCGGACACCGCCACATCTCCACGACGATGCGCTATGCTCACGCCGACGATGAGGACGTTCTTGGGGCTCTGCGTCACACCTACGGCACAGATCGCGGAAAGGAAACGCAGAAGTCCAAGAAAATCAAAGCCAGTCGCGCTAAGATCAGCGGAACCTAAATCCAGTGCGTCTACCAGTTCCGCCACATCCGCAAGGTTCCCCGACCCTGTAGGCGAGCGCCGTCACGGCGTCGAGATGACCGGCGGCCACAGGCGGCTTAAATTCGTGTCATGCGGGCGAGAGTTCCCCGCCCCTACCCCCGTTCAGCCCAAAGCCGCCCCAGCGTCCCCGGCGCCAGCCCCGGGAGATCCTCCGCCGTCAGGCCCGGGCCGAACCGCGCGGCGCAGTCGGCGTGGATCCAGGCGCCGGCGCAGGCGGCCAGGAAGCTGTCCATGCCCTGCGCCGCCAGCCCCGCGATGAAGCCGGCCAGGACGTCGCCGGAGCCTGCCGTCGCCAGCCAGGGCGCCGAGACCAGGTTCACGGCCGCCCGGCCGTCCGGCGCCGCGACCACGGTGTCGGCCCCCTTCAGCAGCACCACCGCCCCGGCGCGGGCAGCCGCCGCCCGGGCGGCCTCGACCCGGTTGGCGCTGGCGGCCAGAAGGCCCGGGAACAGGCGCTCGAATTCGCCAGGATGCGGGGTCAGCACATCATCCTTGTCCAGCACCGCGAACAGGTCCTCGGGCCGGTCGCGGAACACCGTCAGCGCGTCGGCATCGACGACCAGCGCCGCCCCGGTGCGGATCAGGGCGAAGAGGTTCGCCCGTGTCGCCGGACTGACCCCCGCCGCCGGCCCGATCACGGCGGCGTCCGCCCGGTCGGCCTGCTGCTGAAGTTCGGCCTCGCTGTCGAAGGCCTGGACCATCACCGCTTCCAGCGTGCCGGCGTAGATGGCCGAGGCCGAAGGCGGGCTCAGCACGGTCACGACGCCGGCCCCGATCCGGAGGCCCGCCCGCGCCGCCAGCCTGGCCGCGCCGGTGTGCAGGGCGTCGCCGCCGACGACCACCAGCCGTCCGCGCGCATGCTTGTGACTGGCCGCGCCCGGCCAGGGGAACGCCCGCTCCCAAAGGTCCGGAGCATTCTCGAACAGGCTGGTCGGGGTGGCGCCGAGGCCGATATCCGCCACCACCAGTTCGCCGCAGGCGCTGCGCCCGGGCTCCAGCGCATGGCCGACCTTGCGGCGATGGAAGGTGACCGTCACATCGGCGCGGAACGCGGTGTCGCCCAGCAACCGGCCGGTGTCGCCGTCGAGGCCGCTGGGCACGTCGACCGCCAGGACATGGGGCCGTCCATGCGAGGCCCGGGCGGCCTCAAGCGCCTCGCCGTCGAGCGGCCGCGAAAGCCCGGCGCCGAACAGGGCGTCGATGACCAGGTCAGCCGGCGGCCCCTTGCCCAGTCGATAGACGGGGCCGCGCCACCGGGCCGCCATGGCCCTTGCGTCGTCGCTGGTGGGCGGGCCGGCGGCCTCGACCCAGACCGGCCAGCCGCGTCGCTTGAGCAGGCGCGCGACCACATAGCCGTCGCCGCCGTTGTTGCCGGGCCCGCAGAGAACCGCGACCCGGCAGGCCTTCCAGCGCGCGCGAACCGTGTCGGCCACCGCCTGGCCGGCGCGCTCCATCAACTCCAGGGTCGGGGTTCCAGCGGACGCGGCCGCGGCGTCGGCGGCCGCCATCTGCGCCACCGTAAGGATTTCGCGGCCAGCCATGCCCAACGCCCCTTACAGAACCTGGGTGGAAGCTTCGCGCCCCTTCTCCTTGAGAATCAAGCGCTTTCCGTCGGTCTCGAAGTGGCTGATCGAGCAGTGATCAGGGCGGAAGCCCATCACCCGGTCATCATCCAACGCGGTCGAGACCGCCGCGTTGATCGCCACATAGTGGCTGAACACCGCCGCCCCGCCATAGCCGGCGACGGCCTCGGCGACGCCGCGCCGCCACTGGTCGTAGTCGAGGTCTCCGGTCATCTCGCGCCACAGCCCGCCAAACGCGGCGCGCAGCCAGCCGGGCCGTTCGTCCGCCGACAGGGCCGCCGGGGTCGGGATCTCGCCGACGCGAGGGTCGATCGTCACCGGCACGCCCAGCGCGGCGGCGAATGGGGCCGCCGTCTCGCGACAGCGCCGCAGCGGCGAGGAGATCACCCGTGTCGGCCGCCGCGCCTCGGGCAGGGCCAGCAGCGCTTCGGCCGCGGTGCGCGCCTGGGCATGACCGGTCTCGTCCAGGCCGGGATCCTCGTCCACATCGCCCCAGGTCGACGCCGGCTTGCCATGGCGGATCATCTGGACGTGCATTGAAGTCTCCGGTGTCGGGGCGAGAGCGCCCCTATCCTATCCCGCCCGCGTTCGACGTGAAGGTCCGGCGACCTCACGAGTCCAGGGTGAAGAGGTTGCGCTTGCCGTCCGGATGGCGTCCGACGACCCCGGTGCGGCCGACGCCCTCGCGGCTCTCCAGGTCCTTCAGGACCTCCGGGTCGCTGGACGTGACCGCCGCGAACCGCCGCCCCGGCGCGTCGCGGCCGATGACCACGCCGCCGCGATAGCCGTCGCGGTCGTGGATCACCGTATAGGCCTCGATCGTCGCCGGGCCCTCGGGCGCCTCGATGATCTCGGGGTGCGGCAGGGCGTCGATCTGGGCCTGGATGACCTTCGGGTCCTGCCGGTCGAAGGGCTTTTCGGGCGGCCGGGTCGAGTAGACGCCGGTGGACTGCTTGGTCAGGAACCAGCCGTTGGCCGTGCACAGCCCCCAGGCGCCGGGCCTGGCGCGCAGCCGCCCGATCATCTCGGCGATGGAGTGCATGGCGTAGTTGTTCCCCGGTCCGCCGAAGTACGGCAGCCCGCCGGTGACGGTGAAACCGCGCGGATCATCGATTTTCAGGCCCAGTTCCTCGACCCCGACCTCCACCGCGATGGGAAAGCAGCTGTAGATGTCGAAGATGTCGATGTCGTCGATGGTCACCCCGGCCATCTCCAGCGCCCGCTGGCCGGTCAGCCGCATGGCCGGGCTGGAGTGGTAGTTCTGGCGGTCCAGCGGGTACCACAGGTCCGAGGCGTCGGCGCAGCCGTGCAGGAAGACCCATTTGTCCTCCGGCACGCCCAGCTCGCGGGCCTTCTTCACCGAACAGACCAGCACCCCTGCCGACTGGTCGACCTGCATGATGGCGTTGAGGTTCTTCGGATACGGGAACCCGATCATCCGGTTGCGGTCGTTGACCGTGATCAGTTCCTCGACCGACTTCTCGACCGGGAACCAGGCGTGCTCGTTGCTCGCCGCCACCTTGGTGAAGGGCGCGAACAGTTCGCCCAGCCGTCGCTGGTGGTCCTCGATGGAGCGGCCGTCGCGGGCGCGCAGGGCGTTCTCGAACACCGGATAGATGTTGATGGGCCGGTCCAGGCCGTGCAGCGCCTCGTAGGGCGTGGCGCCGGGACGAGGATCGCCAATCCGGACCGGCTCCTCGTCGATGTCGTCGCCATAGCCGTCGAAGCCGATGCCGCCCTTGAGTCGCTTCATCAGCGAGCCCAGGAACTCGGCCCCCACCGCGAACCCGAACTCGGTCTCGCCGGCGGCGATCCGCTCGCACAGGATGTTGAGCGCCTGCTGGGGGCTGTTGCCGCCCATGTGGCTGTAGACGGCGTAGGCGGGGCTGGCGCCCAGGTCGCGCGCCAGGCTGGCCGGCGGGTTCTTCAGACGCGGGAACGGCAGGCCCGACAGCGCGCCCGGCGCGTCCACGGTGAAGCCGACCACCGCCAGGGCGTCGAGTTGCGAGAGGGTTTCGATCGACAGGCCGGCGTCGGTTGCGGCGCGATCCGCCGCAATCTTCAGCAATTCCAGCGGCGTCGGCGCCGTGTCGGGTTTTCCCCGATACGTGAATTGTCCCGCTCCGATGAGAACCGGCGTCTCGTCCCGCATCTTCTCGTCTCCGTGGAAGCTCCGATGACCCCGCTTAGGGGCCTGACGCGAGGGCATCCAAGCCCTTTCCGGGCCTGCCCAAATAAGGGGCGCCGGGCGCCTTGATTTGCGGCGCCGCAGGTCGTCAACTGCCCCGAGCCGATCCCTGCGGCGCCGCGGACTTGTCGCCGCCCCCGCCCGCATGCTCCGTCACCGCAACGACCTGGAAACGTCATGAAGAAGATCGAAGCCATCATAAAGCCGTTCAAGCTCGACGAGGTGAAGGAAGCCCTGCAGGAGCTGGGCGTCCAGGGCATGACCGTGCTCGAGGCCAAGGGCTACGGCCGCCAGAAGGGCCACACCGAACTCTATCGCGGCGCCGAGTACGTCGTGGACTTCCTGCCCAAGATCAAGGTCGAGGTCGTGGTCGACGACGGCCAGCTCGCCGGGGCGCTGGAAGCCATTCAGACCGCCGCGCGCACCGGTCGCATCGGCGACGGCAAAATCTTCGTGTCGGATGTCGCCGACGTCATTCGGATTCGAACCGGAGAAGCCGGGGCTCAGGCCATCTGACGCCGGACACCACTAACCGCATCACCAAAGCCTAGGGGATAAGGCCAATGACCAAAGCCAAGGATATTCTGGCTCAGATCAAGGAAAAGGACGTCAAGTACGTCGACGTCCGCTTCACCGACATTCGCGGCAAGCTGCAGCACGTCACCTTCGACATCGACCTGGTCGACGAGGAGTTCCTCGAGGACGGCACCATGTTCGACGGCTCGTCGATCGCCGGCTGGAAGGCCATCAACGAAAGCGACATGAAGCTGCGGCCGGACCTGTCGACCGCCATCATCGACCCCTTCTACCAGCAGACCACCCTCTGCCTGATGTGCGATGTCGTGAACCCCGACACCGGCACTCCCTACAACCGCGACCCGCGCTCGATCGCCAAGACCGCCCTGGCCTATGTCCAGTCGGCCGGCGTCGGCGACACCGTCTACTTCGGCCCGGAGGCCGAGTTCTTCATGTTCGACGACGTGAAGTGGAACACCTCGCCGGCCGACACCGGCTATTCGTTCGACAGCACCGAGCTGCCGGGCAACAGCTCCAAGTCCTACCCCGAGGGCAACATGGGCCACCGCCCGGGCCCCAAGGGCGGCTACTTCCCGGTCAACCCGGTCGACAGCGCCCAGGACATCCGCGGCGAGATGCTGGCCGTCATGGGCGAACTGGGCATGCAGCCGGAAAAGCACCACCACGAGGTGGCCCCGGCCCAGCACGAACTCGGCCTGAAGTTCAGCGACCTGATCACCATGGCCGACCGGATGCAGCTGTATAAGTACGTCATCCACAACGTGGCGGCGGCCTACGGCAAGACGGTCACCTTCATGGCCAAGCCGATGTTCGGCGACAACGGCTCGGGCATGCACGTCCACCAGTCGATCTGGAAGGACGGCAAGCCGCAGTTCGCCGGCGACCTCTACGCCGGCCTGTCGCAACAGTGCCTGTGGTACATCGGCGGCATCATCAAGCACGCCAAGGCCATCAACGCCTTCTCCAACTCGACCACCAACAGCTACAAGCGCCTGGTGCCGGGCTACGAAGCGCCGGTGAAGCTGGCCTACTCCAGCCGCAACCGCTCGGCCTCGATCCGCATCCCGCACGTCGACAGCCCCAAGGCCAAGCGCATCGAGTGCCGGTTCCCCGACCCGATGGGCAATCCCTACCTGACCTTCGTCGCCCTGCTGATGGCCGGCCTCGACGGGATCGAGAACAAGATCGATCCCGGTCCCGCCATGGACAAGAACCTCTACGACCTGCCGCCCCGCGAGCAGAAGAAGGTTCCGGAAGTCTGCGGTTCGCTGCGCGAAGCCCTCGAGAACCTCGACAAGGACCGCGCCTTCCTCAAGAAGGGCGGCGTCATGGATGACGACTTCATCGACAGCTACATCGAGCTGAAGATGGAAGAGGTGATGCGCCTGCAACTGCACCCGCACCCGGTCGAATTCGACATGTACTACAAGTGCTAGTCAGCCCAGGCTGACCAGCGCGAAGGGCCGGAGAGCGATCTCCGGCCCTTTTTGCTTGGCCTGCGCGGCGACGGAGGCGACGCTCTGGCGCCCGCCCACTCAGGAGACCGCATGGCCGCCATCGTCGTCGACCCCGCCCGCGTCCACGAATTCGTCGACGCCGACGCCTTCCACGACTGGCTGTCGCGCAACCACGCGTCCGAACCGGAGGTCTGGATCAGGATCCGCAAGGCCGCCTCGGGCCTGCCCTCGATCACCGCCCTGGAGGCGGTCGACGTGGTTCTCTGCTGGGGCTGGATCGACGCGGTCCGCAAGAGCCTCGACGAGACCAGCTTCCTGCAGCGCTACACCCCGCGCGGCCGCAAGAGCATCTGGAGCAAGCGCAATATCGACAATGTCGCCCGCCTGATCGAGGAGGGCCGCATGACGCCGCACGGCCTGCGCGAGGTCGAGGCGGCCAAGGCCGATGGCCGTTGGGACCGCGCCTACGGCAGCGGCAAGGGCATGCCGATCCCGGACGACTTCCAGGCGGCGATCGACGCCAGCCCGAAGGCGAAGGCGATGCTCGCCAGGCTCACCGAACAGAACCGCTTCGCCCTCGCCTTCCGCGTCCACAACCTCAAGACCGAGGCCGGCAAGCAGAAGAAGATCGCCGCCTTCGTGGCGATGCTCGAACGCGGCGAGACCATCTATCCGCAGAAGGGCTGAGCGGTCCTACCGCTTCCGGGCCTTGCCGGCCGCGTTCAGCGCCGCCGCCGCCCGCACCAGGGCCCGGAAGGCCTCGGCGTCGACGGTCTCGCCTTCCCGGATATCGATCGCCCGGCGGAGGTTCCCTTCCAGGCTGGCGTTGAACAGTCCCGCCGGATCCTCCAGCGCCGCCCCCTTGGCAAAGGTCAGCTTGACCACCGCCTTGTAGGTCTCGCCCGTGCAGAGGATGCCGCCGCTCGACCAGACCGGCACGCCCCGCCACTTCCATTCCTCGACCGCCTCGGGGACCGCCTCGCGGATTAGCCCGCGCATCCGCGCCAGCGTCTCGCCCCGCCAGTCGCCGAGCGAGGCGATGCGTTCGTCGATCAGCGCGCCGGCGTCCGGCGTCTCGGGTTCGGCCATGGTCAACCTCAGAGCTTCTCGCCCGGCAGGGCGGCGGCCTGGCGGATCCAGTCGGTGAACTGCGCCTCGTCGATCGGCGCGTCCTCCTGGATGTCCAGATGCCGCACCGCCGGATGCTTGGAACCGCCAGGCGGCAGGGGCGAAAGCTGCGCCCCGTTCAGGAAGGTCACCTTCACGTAGCGGGTGAAGCAGTGAAAGCTGAGGAACCAGCCCTCCTGGTCCGGCGCCCCATAGAAGGGCGAATTCCACTTCACCGCCTTGCGCACGCCCGGGACCGCCGCCGAGGTCAGCGCATCGATGCGGCGGCCGATGGCCTGCTTCCACTCCGGCATGGCGTCAAGGTAGGCAGCCACCGGCGACTCGCCGTCGCCCTTGGGGATCTGCGGGTTGCCGCCCGACAGCAGCTTCGGCGGCGCGCTCACCGCCCGCCCTTCGCCAGATACGGGTGGAAGAAGAGATACAGTCCCGTGATCAGCATCGGGATCAGCGGGACCAGCGCCAGAAACCCGATCCAGGTCGCCTGCGAGCCCATCACCAGGGCGGCGATGTTGATCAGCACCGCAACGGTGAAGATGATCGACAGCCAGCGGTGCGTCGTGCGGATCCAGCGTCCCATAGCCATTCCCTCCCTAGTCCAGTGTCGTCAGCAGGGCGTCGAGCCGCGCCAGGAACCTTGGCCAGCCGAACCGGGCGCCCTGATAGGCCTGCGGCTGGTCGGGCCGGAAGCCGACCTGCTCCATGCGCAGCCGCGTCCCGTTCCCCGTCGGCTCCAGCGTCCAGGTCACCACGCTGTCGAGGCCCTGCGACACCCAGCTGTAGGCCAGCCGGGCGCCGGGCTCGACGACCAGCACCTCGCAATCGATCGATCCCCAGTCGGCCGTGAAGCGGAAGCCGTGACCGACCTCGGGCCGGATCTCGGCGGCCATCAGCCACTCGCCGACCAGATGCGGCTGGGTCAGGGCGCGCCAGATGCGCTCGGCCGGAAACGGCATCTCCCGCTCGATCACCACCGACAGCGCTTCGCTCTCCGGTCCGCTCACTGGTCCATCCTCTTCAACAGGTCCTCCAGCGCATCGAACCGGCCCGCCCAGAAGCCCTGCATCTGCTGGGTCCAGTCGGCCAGCGGGGCGAGCGCTTCGGGCCTTGGCCGATAGTGCGTCTGGCGTCCCGCCGGCCTGTCGCTGACCAGCCCCGCAGACTTCAGCACCGCCAGGTGCCTGGACACCGCCGGCTGGGAGATTCCCGCCCCGGCGGTAATCGCTCCGACCGTCTGCTCTCCCGACCGGCAGAGCCGCTCGAAGATCGCCCGACGGGTCGGGTCGGCCAGGGTGCGAAAGAGGAGGTCCTGAGAGGCGCTCACCATCCATAACCGATCAGCTATGGCTCAACCCATAGCCAGCCAGCTATGAGTGGTCAATCTTCGCCGCGCTGCGCCGGGCATTCGCCCTGGCTGGCCACGCTGACGCCTGCGGCGGCGGCGGTGCAGGCATTGCCATAGGTTCTGCCGTCAGCGCCGCAGACCGGCCGATACTCCCGCGTGCAAACCTCGGGACGCCGGACGCAGGTTCCCGAGCCATCGGCCGTTCGCTGCATGTCCGGCGTCATCCGGCAATAAAGGCCGGACATGCACTGCAGTCCGGCTATGCCGCCGCACATGCCGCCTTCGGCCACCGCTGTGCGGCCGGGCGGTTCGGCGCCCTCGGTCTGGCAGGCGGCGGCAACCATCAGGACCGCCGAAGCGGCGAGGGACAGGATCAGGCGCATCGAAACCTCCGGGACTGGCGCAACCCTAACAGCGTTCGAAGCTGCCGACTTGATCCCCGCCACCGTTTCGTCTGATCTACGCACCTCATTTTCGGGACGGGCTCATGACATCCAGATTGAAGACCGCGCTGGCCGCCTCGGCGCTCTGTGTGCTGATGGCCGCCTGCGCGACCGCCGGCGGCGCGGCCCCCGCGCAGAAGGCTGAAGCACAGCCGGCCAAGGCCACGCCGCGCGGCCTCGACCCCACGGGCGTCGACGCCTTCCCCTCGACCTACCAGCCCCTGCCCTCGCGCCCCACGGCCATTGTCGGCGCCACGGTGCTGACCGCCGATGGTCGCCAGATCGAGAACGGCGTGGTCGTCATGGCCGAGGGCCGCATCGTCGCGGTCGGCGGGCCTGATACCGCCGTCCCGGCCGGCTATGACGTGATCGACGGCAAGGGCAAATGGGTGACGCCCGGCGTCATCGACGCCCACAGCCATCTGGGCGTCTATCCCTCGCCGGGCGTCAGCGCCCGCTCCGACGGCAACGAGATCACCGATCCCAACACCGCACAAGTCTGGTCCGAACACTCCATCTGGCCCCAGGACCCCGGCTTCAATCGCGCCCGCGCTGGCGGCGTGACGACCCTGATGATCCTGCCGGGCTCGGCCAACCTGTTCGGCGGCCGCTCGGTCACCGTGCGCAATGTGCCCAGCGTCACCATGCAGGGGATGAAGTTCCCCGGCGCCCCCTATGGCCTCAAGATGGCCTGCGGCGAGAACCCCAAGCGGGTCTACGGCGGTCGCAACCGCTCGCCCTCGACGGCGATGGGCAATGTGGCCGGCTATCGCAAGGCCTGGATCGACGCGGCGGAGTACGCCCGCAAGTGGGACGACTACCGCGCCAAGAAGGAAAAGGGCGAGAAGGCAGATCCGCCCAAGCGCGACCTGCAGCTCGAGACGCTCGCCGGCGTGCTCAAGGGCGAGATCATCGTCCAGAACCACTGCTACCGCGCCGACGAGATGGCGGTGATGATCGATATCGCCAAGGAGTTCGGCTACCGCATCACGATGTTCCACCACGCCAGCGAGGGCTACAAGATCGCCCCGCTGCTGGCCAAGGAGGGGATCTGCTTCGCCACCTGGGCCGAGTGGGCGGGCTTCAAGATGGAGAGCCTGGACGGCATCGAGGCGGGCGCCGCGATCGGCTATCGCGCCGGCGCCTGCACCGTCATCCACTCCGATGACGCGGTGATCACCCAGCGGCTGAACCAGGAGGCCGCCATCGCCATGGCCGCCGGCAACCGGATCGGCCTGAACATCACCCCGGCCGAGGCGATCTCCTGGATCACCTCAAACCCGGCCAAGGCCCTGGGCATCGAGAAGGAAACCGGCTCCCTGACCGTCGGTAAGCGCGCCGATGTCGTGCTCTGGAGCGCCAACCCCTTCAGCGTCTACGCCGTGGCCGAGAAGGTCTACATCGACGGCGCCCTCACCTACGACCGGCGCGATCCGCGCTACCAACCCAAGTCCGACTTCGAACTCGGCCAGCCCGGCCAGGGAGCCTTCCATCCATGAAATCGCTCCTGTTCGCGGCCGCACTGGCCCTGACCGCGACCCCGGCCCTCGCCGAGACGGTCGCCATCGTCAACGCCCGCATCGAAACCGTCGGCAAGGCCGGCACGATCACCAGCGGGACCGTCGTCATCCGTGACGGCAAGATCGCCGCCGTGGGCGAGGGCGTCGCCGCCCCCGCCGGAGCGCGGGTGATCGACGCCAAGGGCGGGGTCGTGACGCCCGGCTTCATCGCCGCCTCCTCGAACCTCACCGTGTCCGAGGTCGAGGCCGTCTCCGAGACGCGCGACGACCGCTCGGGCAAGCTCTCGGCCGGCTTCGACATCCAGTACGGGGTCAACCCGAACTCGGCGGTCATTCCCCTCGCCCGGCAAAGCGGCCTGACCACCGCCGTCATCACCCCGCTCCTCACCCGTGGCGGCGGCGGGCACAGCCACGACCACGGCGGCTCGGCCGACGCAGGCCTGACCGGCGGCGGCGGGGTCGGCGAGGCCGATCCCTACCTCTTCGGCGGCCAGGCGGCGATCGTCACCCTGGGACAGAGCCGTGATCCCGTCCGCAAGGCGCGGGTCGCGGTGGTGCTCGACCTCGGCGAGGCCGGCGCGCGCAACGCCGGCGGTTCGCGCGGCGCGGCGCTGGTGCTGGTTCGCTCGGCGCTCGACGATGCCCGCGCCTATGCCCGCAATCGCGGCGCCTACGAGCAAGGCTCCACCCGCGAGTTCGGCCTGTCGCGGATCGATCTCGAGGCGTTGGTTCCAGTCGTCCAGGGACGCACGCCCCTGCTCATCCGGGTCAGCCGCGCCGCCGACATCCGCCAGGCCCTGCGCCTGGCCAAGGAGCAGAACATCCGCATCATCATCGAAGGCGCCGAAGAGGGCTGGATGGTCGCCGATGAACTGGCGGCGGCCGGCGTCGCGGTGCTGATCGATCCCCAGGCCGCGCTGCCCCAGAGCTTCGAGACCCTGGGCGCGCGTCTCGACAACGCCGCCCGGCTTCGCGCCGCCGGCGTCACCGTCGTGATCGTCGGCAGCCGCGACTACAGCAACCTGCGCCAGGCTCGGTTCAACGCCGGAACGGCGGTCGCCTATGGCCTGCCGTACGCCGATGCCCTCGCTTCGCTGACCGCCAATCCGGCGCGGGTCTGGGGCATCGCCGACCGGGTGGGATCGATCGAGGTCGGCAAGGACGCCGACATCGTGCTGTGGAACGGCGATCCGCTGGAAACCTCCAGCTGGCCCCTGGCCGTCTTCGTCGGCGGCGTCCAGCAGCCGGAAGACAACCGCGCCTTTCAGTTGCGTGATCGCTATGCCGCCCCGCCGGCCGCCTATCCGCCGGCCTACACCAAACCCTGATGGGGGGACCGGGACTCGCCCAATGCGGGCCCCGGTCTCGACATCGCTGGCGACAGGCTGTTGAATTCGCTCAGTGTTCGTAGCTTTTGGGGGAACAGCCATGGCCTCGCGTGTTGTCGCCGTCGCAGCCGTCGCCGTAACAGCCGCCCTCGCGGTCGGGCCCAGCTTGGCCAGGCCCAAGGCCCAGACCAGCCGCTACTTCGACATACCGGCCGCCGAAGCCACCGCGCGGGTCCACCGCTTCATGGCCGCCCATCGCATTCGCGTCGATGGCTCCGGCGGTCCCGGCATGATCCGCGCCCGGGGCCCCAGCGCCCAGGGCGAATGGGTCAACTGCCGCGCCCGCAAGGGCGATATCCGGGCCATCAGCTTCGACCTGACCGTGATGATCGACGAAGCCCGGCGCGGCGGCAGCACCGTGACCATCCTGCTGAACGGCGATGCCGTGAACGCGCGTCGCAATCACTTCCTCTTCCTGCCGACGACCATCGAGAAGACGCCGATCACCTGCTCCAGCAGCGGGCGGATGGAGAAGAATCTCTTCGCCTATCTGGCCCAGGATTGAGTTCCCGGCGCATCTGATCCGCCTCCGGCCTTGCCCCGCCTCCCGGGCGGACGCATACCCGTGCCGAGAATCCGCCTAGACTCCCCAGCGTAATGTCCCAGCCTGTCCAGCAATCCTCCCTCTTCGACGACGCCCTGAACCCGCCGGCCGCCGCGCCCCTGGCCCAGGCGAGCGAGCCCGTGCCCGCCGCCACGCCGAAGGCTGCGCCCGCCAAGGCCGGCGACTACAACGCCAGTTCGATCGAGGTGCTCGAGGGCCTGGAGCCGGTCCGCATGCGGCCGGGCATGTACATCGGCGGCACCGACGAGCGGGCCCTCCACCATCTGTTCGCCGAAGTCCTCGACAACGCCATGGACGAGGCGGTCGCCGGCCACGCCAGGTCGATCGAGGTGACGCTGGACGCCGAGGGCGCCCTGACCGTCTTCGACAACGGTCGCGGCATCCCGGTGGACCCGCACCCCAAGCACCCCGGCAAGTCGGCGCTCGAAGTGATCATGACCGTCCTCCACTCGGGCGGAAAATTCAGCGGCAAGGCCTACGAAACCTCCGGCGGTCTCCACGGCGTCGGCGTGTCGGTCGTCAACGCCCTGTCGGAACGCCTTGAGGTCACTGTCTGGAAGGACGGCTTCGAACACCGCCAGGTGTTTTCGCGCGGCAAGCCCTTGGGCCGTCTGGAGCAGATCGGGCCGACCCGCAAGCGCGGCACCTCGATCAAGTTCCTGCCCGACCCGGTGATCTTCGGCGACGGCGCCATCTTCAAGCCGGCGCGGCTGTACCGGATGGCCCGTTCCAAGGCCTACCTGTTCCGCGGCGTGCAGATCAAATGGTCCTGCGACCCCTCGCGCATCCACGACAAGACGCCGCCCGAAGCCGTCTTCCACTTCCCCAACGGGCTCGCCGACTTCCTGGCCGAACGCACCCAGGGCGTGGCGACCGTCACCCCGGAGGCCTTCAGCGGCCGCATTGAACGCCAGGGCGAGGCCGGCGCCGTCGAGTGGGCCGTCACCTGGACGCCCCAGGGCTTTGGCGAGGCCGACGGCTTCGTCCAGTCCTACTGCAACACCGTGCCCACCCCGGAAGGCGGCACCCACGAGAGCGGCTTCCGCGCCGCCCTGACGCGGGGCCTCAAGGCCTACGGCGAGCTGGCCGGCGAGAAGCGCGCGAGCATCATCACCGCCGACGACGTCATCGCCAACGCCGGCGCGCTGATCAGCGTCTTCATCCGCAATCCCGAGTTCCAGGGCCAGACCAAGGAACGGCTCAGTTCCACCGACGCCCAGCGCCTCGTCGAGGCGGCCCTGCGCGATCCGTTCGATCACTGGCTGACCGCCTCGCCCAAGGCCGCGCGCGGCCTGCTGGACTTCGTCATCGAACGCGCCGAGGAGCGCCTCAAGCGGCGCAAGGACCGCGAAGTCGCGCGCGCCAGCGCCACGCGCAAGCTGCGCCTGCCGGGCAAGCTGGCCGACTGTTCGGGCGAGGCCGCCGACGGCTCGGAAATCTTCCTGGTCGAGGGCGACAGCGCCGGCGGCAGCGCCAAGCAGGCCCGCAACCGCAAGACCCAGGCGATTCTGCCCCTGCGCGGCAAGATCCTGAACGTGGCCTCGGCCAGCGGCGAGAAGCTGACGGCCAACAAGGAGCTATCCGATCTGTTGCTGGCTCTGGGCGTCCAGGCCGGACCCAAGTTCAAGGAAGACGATCTGCGCTACGACCGCGTGATCATCATGACGGACGCTGACGTCGACGGCGCGCACATCGCCTCCCTTCTGATCACATTCTTCTACCGGACCATGCCGGACATGATCCGCTCGGGGCGCCTCTACCTTGCCCTGCCGCCGCTCTTCCGGCTCAGCAACGCCGGGAAAATCGTCTACGCCCGCGACGACGCTCACAAGGACGAGTTGCTCGAACAGGAGTTCAAGGGTCGCAAGGTCGAGATCAGTCGCTTCAAGGGCCTCGGCGAGATGATGCCCGCCCAATTGAAGGAAACCACCATGGATCCGGCGACCCGCACCTTGGCCAGGGTCACCCTGCCCCGTTCGGAAGAAGCCGTCGCCGACCTGGTCGAGACGCTGATGGGCCGCAAGCCCGAGCTGCGTTTCAGGTTTATCCAGGAAAACGCGGAATTCGCCGGAGAGCTTGACGTCTGATACTCTGTGTTCGCTGTCTTGAAACCTGAATTCGGCGCACAGGCGATCAGCATCGATTGAGCAATCGGCGGGCATATATGCCTCCCCTGATCTGCCCCGCGCCACAATGTCATCACAATAGGTTTGCTCGCGGGAACCGGAGCTTCCTGTGAGCGTTAGGCCCGACATTCAAGGTTGGCGTGCGTCTGTTTGCGCCACCGGGATATGGGGCTGACAGGAAAGATGATGGCAATCGCCGAGGCGCGCCCGGACATTCCGACCGAGGCGCCCCCGAAATTTGATCTGAACCGCACCGCACTGTTTCTCGACCTCGACGGCACGCTGGCGCCGATCGAGGAAACGCCTGACGCCGTCGGGCCGGACCCGCACCGGACCTCCGTTCTCAAGCTGCTTGCCGACGCGATGGAAGGTCGCCTGGCCGTGCTGAGCGGGCGGTCCATCGCCGAGGTCGACCGGATCCTCGAAGGCTCGGTCGCCAGCGTCGCGGGCCTGCACGGCCTCGAACGCCGCCGGGCCGACGGCAGCCTGGACAGCACCGCCCCGCACGCCGCCCTGGCCGAGGCGGCCGCCGTCTTCGACGGTCTGGCCAAGGCGCAGTTCGGTCTGCTGGTAGAGCGCAAGGGCGCCAGCGTCGCCCTCCACTACCGCAAGGTTCCGCAATGCGGCCCCGCCGTTCTGGAGGCCGCCCGACGGCTGTCGCGCGAGCACGGCCTGTACCTCCAGGAAGGCCGCATGGTGGCCGAGCTGCGCACCCCTGGTCCCGACAAGGGCGAGGCCCTGCGCGTCTTCATGTCCGAACCGGAATTCCGCGGCGGCGCGCCCTTGATGATCGGCGACGACCTCACCGACGAGGACGCCTTCGAGGCGGCCATAGCCGCGGGCGGCCAAGCCATCCTCGTCGGCCCGCCGCGTCCGAGCCACGCACGCTGGCGCCTTTCCTCGCCGGCCGCCCTGCTGGCCTGGCTGGAAGCGGCCCTGCCGGACCATCGCCCCCTGCCCCTGCCCGCCGTCGAGGAGACCCTGTCATGAGCCGCCTGATCGTGGTGTCCAACCGGATCGGCCTGACGCGCGACGTTGGCGCTGGCGCGGTCGGCGGTCTGTCGGCGGCGCTTACCGCCGCCCTGCGCGACAACCAGGGCGTCTGGTTCGGCTGGAGCGGCCAGACCGTCCCCGAATACACTGGCCAGCTCTCCCTTGAGCGGATCGGGGCGGTGACCGTCGCCAAGGTCGATCTCGAGGACCAGGACGTCGAGGAATACTACAACGGCTACGCCAACCGCTCGCTCTGGCCGTTGTTCCACAACCGCATCGACCTGACCGCCTACGACCGGGCCTACAGCGCCGGCTACGCGCGGGTGAACCAGCGGTTCGCCAACGCCTTGATGGCCATGGTCGCCCCCGACGACGTCATCTGGGTCCACGACTACCATCTAATCCCGCTCGCCGCCGAACTGCGCAAGCTTGGCCTGAAGAACCGGATCGGCTTCTTCCTGCACATCCCATGGCCGTCCCGCGAGCTGCTGACCACGCTTCCCGGCCACGACAAGCTGGTCGCCGCCCTGTTCGAGTACGACCTCGTCGGCTTCCATACCCCCGACTGGCTGGCGGCCTTCCGCGGCTACATCGAGGGCGAGGTCGGCAGCAGCCTCGATGACAACGGCGTCGCCCGCGCCTATGGCCGCAGCACCCGCTTCGCTGTCTTCCCCATCGGCATCGACCCGGCCCCGTTCATGCCCGCCAACGCCTCCGAAGCCTCCCGCGAGGCCCAGACGCGCATGGAGGAGAGCCTGGCCGGTCGCAAGATGATCATCGGCGTCGACCGCCTCGACTACTCCAAGGGCCTGGAGGAGCGCTTCCTGGCCTATGAGAAGATGCTCGCCGACCACGAGGCGCTGCGCGAGAAGGTCTTCATGCTGCAGATCGCGACGCCCTCGCGCGACTCGGTCGAGGCATACCAGGACATCCGCACCCGCCTCGACCACCTGGCCGGCCGCATCAACGGTGAGTTCGGCACGGTGGACTGGGTCCCGGTGCGCTACGTCAACACAGGCTATCGCCAGGACGAGCTGGCCGGCATCTACCGCTCGGCCGCCGTGGCCCTGATCACTCCCCTGCGTGACGGCATGAACCTGGTGGCCAAGGAATATGTGGCCGCCCAGGACCCCGACGATCCGGGCGTGCTGATCCTGTCCCGCTTCGCCGGCGCCGCCGCCCAGATGAAGGAGGCGCTGCTGGTCAATCCCTACGATCGCGAGGACTGCGCCGACGCCCTGCGGCGCGCCCTGACGATGGACCGGGCCGAGCGGGTCATCCGCTGGCGGGCTCTGATGGAAGGCGTCCAGCAGGAGGACATCAAGGCCTGGTGGACCAGCTATCTCGCCGCTCTGGAGGGCGGCGGCTCCGCGCGCCCCGGTCTGGTCCAGCTGGCGAACGACGCCGCCTGAAGGTCGATTGACGGGATGGCGCGCGACCGCCCATCCTGTCGCCGTGCCCGACCTCGCCGTCACCTTCCTGGCCCTGACCGCCATCATCGCGGTTCGCTATCTGGCGACCTCGGCGCTGATCCATGCGCTGGTCCAGCGCCGGCCTGACAGGCCGCGTCCGCCGCCCGGCGCGATCCGCCACGAGCTGACCCTGTCGCTCGCCGCCTCCGCCGTCTATGCCGCTCCCGCTGCCTGGGTGCTCGAGGCCTGGAAGCACGGCGGCACGGCCCTCTACAGCGACTGGTCGGCCATGCCGCTCTGGTGGGTCCCCGTATCGGCGCTCGTCTATCTTTTCGTGCAGGACGCCCACTACTACTGGGTTCATCGCCTGATGCATCACCGGGCGCTGTTTCGCTGGTTCCATGCCGGCCACCACCGCTCGCACACCCCGACCGCCTTCGCCTCCTTCGCCTTCGACCTCACAGAGGCGGCGATGGTGGCCTGGGTCATTCCGGTGCTGGCGCTGATCGTGCCGATCCATATCGGCGTGCTGGTCGCGCTGCTGATCCTGATGACGGCCACGGCGACCCTGAACCACTGCGGTGTCGAGATCTGGCCCGAGCGCTTCGTGCGCGGCCCGGTCGGCGGCTGGCTGATCACCGCCACGCATCATGGCCTGCACCACCGCCGCCTGCAGACCAACTTCGGCCTGCATTTCCGCCTGTGGGACAGGCTGATGGGGACCGACGCCATGCCGGCCCCCACGCCGTCCAAAGGACCCTAGCGGCCCTCGACGATCGTCACCGTCACCGGCGCGCCGCCCTGGCCAGTCGCCGTCCAGCTGTCACCCACTTTCTTGTCGACGGTCGGGCTGCAGGAGGCCGGCATCGCCGCCGGCGCGGTCTGGGTGAAGCAGGTCTGCCCGCCAGACACCGTCCAGGTGCCCGACGCCTTGGCCCCGTCCGGCGCGATGCTCTCATAGGTGCCGTCGGCGTTGACGTGCAGCTTGACCTTGGCGTCGCCCGGATAGGTCACCACCACCGTGTTGCCATAGGCCGAGGCCATCGGATCAGCCATCGCCGGTCCGGCCAGGGCCGCCATCGCCAGGGCCACGCCCGCCGCCAGTGCGGTCTTCCTCATTGTTCGCTCCCACCCGTTGTTGTTCGCCGGTCAGGCCGGCGCGCCAGCCTAGCGCAACGGGCGGGGCTCGTTAACCACTGTTCGGCCAAACGCGATCAGACGCGCCCTCGCACCAGCCGGTTGCGCAGCGGCTCGCCCTTGGGGCTCTTCCCCTGCCAGCTCGCTCCCACCTTCACCCTCGGGATCGGGCTGCAGAACCGCAGGGGAATCGCCACCGGCCCCGTCTGGCGCAGGCACAGCTCCCCGCCCTTCAGGGTCCAGCGGCCTGAGGTGCGCTTGCCGTTGGTGCGCTGGCCCACATAGCTGCCGTCGCGCTTGAGCCACAGCTTGGTCGAGCGGCCGCTGGGATAGGTGGAGACGATGGTGTTGCCGAACGCCGCCTCGATGGGGGAAGCCGCCGATGCCGGCGCCGCGATCGCGAGCGACAGCATCAGCACGGACAAGGTACGCGCGAACTGGGTCATGGTTGAGTAAACGCGCAAAATTGCGTTGGGTTTTCATGGCCTTCAACTGGCGCAGATCAATGTTCTCGTTGACTTTTCCACCACGATCCTTATCTAGCGGGCAGCCTTGGAGCAGGTTTGGCGAATCCGCGCCGTCCGCTCGCCCAAGACCGGGCGGCTCCGGCTTCTGACCAAGCGAGTAATGACAGAATTTTCCCAACTGGGGCTGTCGCCCCTCACCCTCCAGGCGGTGGCCGAGACTGGCTACACTGTCGCGACCCCCATCCAGGAACAGGCCATCCCCGTCGCCCTCGCGGGCCGGGACGTTCTCGGCATCGCCCAGACCGGAACCGGCAAGACGGCCGCCTTCACCCTGCCGATGATCGACAAGCTGGCGGCCGGCCGCACCAAGGCGCGCATGCCGCGCGGCCTGGTCATCGCCCCCACCCGCGAGCTCGCCGACCAGGTGGCGATGAGCTTCGAGAAGTACAGCAAGTACCAGAAGCTGACCTGGGCCCTGCTGATCGGAGGCGTGTCCTTCGGCGACCAGGAACAGAAGCTGGATCGCGGCGTCGACGTGCTGATCGCCACCCCCGGCCGCCTGCTCGACCATTTCGAACGCGGCAAGCTCCTGATGACCGGCGTGCAGACGCTGGTGGTCGACGAAGCCGACCGCATGCTGGACATGGGCTTCATCCCGGACATCGAGCGCATCTTCAAGATGACGCCGCCGAAGAAGCAGACCCTGTTCTTCAGCGCCACCATGCCGCCGGAAATCACCCGGCTGACCCAGCAGTTCCTCAAGGATCCGACCCGGATCGAGGTCGCCCGCCCGGCCACGACCGCCGAGACCATCACCCAGCATCTGGTTCCGGTGCCGGTGGTCTCCCCGGCGGCCAAGCGGATGGCCCTGCGGGCCCTGGTCGAGCGTGCGAACGTCCGCAACGGCATCGTCTTCTGCAATCGCAAGAGCGAAGTCGATATCGTCGCCAAGTCCCTGACCGTCCACGGCCATGACGCCGCCCCCATCCACGGCGACCTCGACCAGGGCACCCGGATGAAGACGCTGGAGCGCTTCCGCAAGGGCGAGCTCAAGCTCCTGGTCGCCTCGGACGTCGCCGCGCGCGGCCTCGACATCCCGGATGTCAGCCACGTCTTCAACTACGACGTCCCGCATCATGCCGACGACTACGTCCACCGCATCGGCCGGACCGGCCGCGCCGGCAAGCTCGGCGAGACGTTCATGATCGTCACCTCGGCCGACGACAAGAACCTCGACAAGGTTCTCAAGCTGATCGGCAAGACGCCGGAAAAGGTCGAGCTCGACCTCGACTGGGCCGTTGCCCGGGACAAGGACCAGCGCCGCAAGGAGATCGACAAGCGCACCGGCAAGTCGGACCGTCGTCCGCGCGACCGGGATCGTGACCGTGGTCGTCCGGTCGGTGAAACCTCGGTTGTCGGCATGGACCCCATTGCCGCCGCCGATCCTTCGGAGGCACGCCCCGCCCGCCGCGAGCGCAAGCCGCGCGAGGAGATGGCCGACACCGCCCCCATCGTCGCGGCTGATCCGGCAGAAGCGACCGAGCGTCCGGCCCGCGCCGAGCGTCCCGCCCGCCGCGAGCGCCCTGCCCGTGGCGAGCGTTCCGAGCGAACGCCCCGCGAGGCGCCGGTCGAGGTCGCTGCTGAGTCAAACCGCGACGAGCGCCCCGCCGCCCGCCGCGAGGCTCCGCCCCAGCCGGTTCGTGGCGTGCGCGCCCCGCCGCCGCGCGATGACGGCGACCGCCGCGTCGTCGGTTTCGGCTCCGATGTGCCGGCCTTCCTGGCCCGCCCGGTCCCGGCCTTCGCCGACGCCAAGGACTGATCCGGCGCCGCGACCACGCGGCTCCCCCGAAACAACAACGCCCGCCGCCGCTTTCGCGGGGCGGGCGTTTCCTTGTGGCCTTTCGGCCGAAAGTCAGTAGCCGAGCAGCTTGTCGCAGGCCTTGGCTTCGTTCACCAGCGCATCACGGCTCAGGCGGGCCAGCCCGTCGGCCTCGGCGTTCTGGATCGCCGCCGGATCCTGGCCGGCGGGAATGTCGCGACGCGAGGCCAGCGCCAGCGCCGTGCGCTCGCGGTTGCGGTCAAAGCTGCGAACCAGGGCCTTGTCGCCCCCGCTCTGCTCGACGGCGGAGGCGGCGGCCTCGTACACGGCCAGGCAACGGGCCTGGGCGCGGTAGTCAGCGGTCTGGGCCTGGGCCGGCACGGCCAGGATCGCCAGGAAAAGCCCGCCCAGAAGAACCGGGGCGCGCATGAGCAACTCTCCATCACATCCTCGGCGAAGGGATTCGCCGACACTCGCGATGTAAGCAGCCAAAGGCGCCCGCGAAAGGGCGGGACTGTGTCGGCGCGGAAACCGTGGCCTCCGCGCCTCAGGTCTCACAGCCCTACCGGCTGATCTGGCCGGCCAGGAACTTGCGGATGCCGGGGCCATAGGGCGGCCGCATCTGCACCAGCGGACCGATGTCCTTCTTCAGCTGGGTGTAGATCGACTTACGGTGGCTGAACTCGCGGAAGCCGTCGACCCCGTGATAGCTCCCCATGCCCGACGGGCCGATGCCGCCGAAGGGCAGCTCTTCCTGGGCCACGTGCATGATCACGTCGTTGACCGTCACCCCGCCGCTGGTCGTGCCGTCCAGCACCTTCTGCTTCTCGGCCTCGTCGGCGCCGAACCAGTAGAGGCCCAGCGGCCGGTCGTGGCCGTTGATGTAGCCCAGCGCCTCGTCCACGGCCCTGTAGGTCTTCACCGGCAGCACAGGCCCGAAGATCTCCTCCTGCATGACCTTCATGTCGTCGGTCGGGTTGAGGATCAGCGTCGGGGCGATCTTGCGATGCTCCTGCTGGGTCAGGTCCTCGCCCTCAGGCTTGACCTCGATCACCTCGGCGCCCTTGGCGCGGGCATCCTCGATGTAGCCCATGATGCGGTCATAGTGCCGCTGGGCGACCACGGCGGTGTAGTCGGGATTGTCCTTGATGGTCGGGAACATCCGCGTCACCGCCGCCTTGGCCTGGGTGACGAACTCGCCGACCTTTTCCTCGGGCGCCAGCACATAGTCCGGCGCCAGGCAGATCTGGCCGGCGTTCAGCGTCTTGCCGTTCATGATCCGCGCCGCCGCCGTCGCCATGTCGGCGCTGCGCGAGATGATCACCGGGCTCTTGCCGCCCAGTTCCAGCGTCAGCGGCACAAGGTTCTCCGCCGCTGCCTTCATCACATGGCGCGCGATCGAGGTGGCGCCGGTGAAGATCAGGTGGTCGAACGGCAGCGTCGAGAAGGCCTGGCCGATTTCCGGCCCGCCGGTGATCACCGCGATCTCCTCCTCGGAGAAGGCGCTGGCGAACATGGTCTTCATCAGTTCGGAGGTGTGCGGCGTAAACTCGCTGGGCTTGATCATCGCCCGGTTGCCCGCCGCCAGCACGCCGGCCAGCGGCGCGAAGGTCAGGTTGACGGGGAAGTTCCACGGGCTGATGACCCCGATCACCCCCTTGGGCTGGTAAACCACCTCGGCCTTGGCGCCGAACAGGCCCAGGATCGCCGGGCTGGTCTTGCGCTTCTCGCCCTTCATCCAGGCCTTCAGATGCGCCTTGGCGTGTTTCAGCGGCCCGATCGAGCCGGCCACGTCGGTCAGCTGCGTCGCCTCGCGCGAGCGATTGCCGAAGTCGGCGTTCAGCGCGTCCTCGATGGCCCGCGCGTTGTCGACCAGCAGGCCGATGCAGCGGTCGATCCGCTCCATGCGCTTCTCGGCGCTGGGCGCGCCATCGCGCAGATGCGCCGCCTTCTGCCGATCCAGAATGGCCATCATCGCGGCGCGGTGACCGGCCTCGCCCATCGTGTCCGTCATCTCATCCCTCCGGCGGCCGCCGTTCGCGGCTCAGGTTATCGCCGTTCAGAATGACGAGGCTTGCGCCCGGCCGCAAGCGAACATGGTTCGTCGCCTTTAACCGGACGTTTGGCCTTGCGGGACTAGTCTGCCGTGAACGTCGGAGGGTTTCGCAGAAGCGACGCCCGCCAAGGGGGACAGAGAAGACAATGTCGGTCGAGATCGAACAGACGCTGCGGGGCCCGCAGGCCTACACCATCGCGCGCAAGGCGCTTGAGCTGATGGAGCGTCACGGCGTCTGGCCGACGCCGCTGAACTTCGAGCTGTGGTCCCACTTCGTCGCCGACCCCGAAGGCCCCCTGGCCCTCGAACTGGGCCGCCTTCTGTCGGCCGGCGAGCCGATGACCGAGCAGGTCAGCGAGGAACTGGCCGCCGCCTACCTGGCCAAGGCCCGCCTCAACGAACAGATCCGCGACGCCGGGGACCAGCTGTCCAAGGAACTGGCCGCCGTCGCCAAGGCCATCCAGACCGCCCAGAAGTCCAACGAGGCCTATGGCGAGACCCTGGCCGACGCCAGCCAGGGGCTGGGCGAAACGGCCGACGCCACCGCCATCCGCGCGGTCGTCGACACCCTGACCTCGGCCACGCGCCGGGTGCAGAAGGAAAACAAGTCGCTCGAGAAGAAGCTGTCGGACTCGACCAAGGAGGTCGCCCGCCTGCGCGAGCACCTCGAACAGGTCCGCCGCGACGCCACCACCGACGGCCTGACCAACCTGGCCAACCGCAAGGCCTTCGACGACGAGCTGGCCCGCGCCTGCGCCGACGCCGACGAACAGGGCGCGCCCCTGACCCTGGCGGTGCTCGACATCGACCACTTCAAGTCGTTCAACGACACCTGGGGCCACCAGACCGGCGACCAGGTCATCCGTTTCGTCGCCAGCGTCATCGGCCGCATCGGCGCCACGCCCCGCTTCGCCGCCCGCTACGGCGGCGAGGAATTCGCCATGATCTTCCCCGGCGAGGACGCCGCGCTGGTCGAGACCACCCTCGAGGAAATCCGCCACGAGGTCGCCTCGCGGATGCTCAAGCGCCGCTCGACCAACGAGGACCTGGGCACCGTCACCGTCTCGGCGGGCCTGGCCCAGCGCAAGGCCGGCGAGACCGGCTCCTGCGTCATGGAACGCGCCGACGCCGCCCTCTACACCTCCAAGCGCGCCGGCCGGAACCGCGTCACCAACGGCGAAAAGGTCGCCAGCGTCGCCGCCTGACCACCATCCCACCGTGCGCCCTCGCGAAGGCGGGGGCCCATCAGCCTGCCTGCCGCCCCGCCGCGACCCACAGGGACACACCGGATGGACGCCCGCCTTCGCGAGCGTGATCGGTAAGGGGTGAGCCTCGCGCACAGCCCGCCCGTGCCAGCCAGCAAGGCCACACTCCCCGCCACCCCACCGTGCGCCCTCGCGAAGGCGGGGGCCCATAACCCTGCTTGCCACCCCGACGCGACCCGCAGGGACACACCGGATGGACGCCCGCCTTCGCGGGCGTGATCGGTAAGGGGTGAGCCTCGCGGACAGCCCGCCCGTGCGAGCCCAGCAAGCGCACTCTCCCCACCATCCCACCGTCCGCCCTCGCGAAGGCGGGGGCCCATAACCCTGCTCGTCGCCCCGACGCGACCCGCAGGGACACACCGGATGGACGCCCGCCTTCGCGGGCGTGATCGGTGGTGAGGGAGCCCTCAGAAACCCCTCAAAAAAGGACTGGCGTTCCCCGGGGTTATCGCCCCCATCTTCCCTCGCAATTCGTCAGAGGGAGGTCCGTGATGGACTACAACAAGATCAAGGTCGAACTGGTCGACGGCGTGGCCGTGGTGATCATGAACGATCCGGGCTCCATGAACGCCGCCGGCCTGGACCTGGCGACCGAACTGGCCAACGCCTTCCGCAGCATCGCCGGCGGCCAGATCAAGGCCCGCGCGGTGGTCCTCACCGGTGAAGGCCGCGGCTTCTGCTCGGGCGCCAATCTGTCGGGCGGCGGCGCCGCCGGGCGCGAGCTGGACGTCGACGGCAAGCCGGACGCCGGCAACGCGCTGGACAGCATCTACAATCCGCTCGTCACTCTCATCAAGAACTGCCCCGTCCCAGTGGTCACCGCCGTCAACGGCGCGGCCGCCGGCATCGGCTGCTCCTTCGGCCTGCTGGGCGACTACATCCTGGTTGGCGAAAGCGGCTACTTCCTGCAGGCCTTCCGCCGCATCGGCCTGGTGCCGGACGGCGGCTCGACCTACCTGCTGCCGCGCATGATCGGCCGCGCCCGGGCCATGGAAATGGCCCTGATGGGCGACAAGATCGGCGCCCAGAAGGCGCTGGAATGGGGCCTCTGCAACCGCGTCGTCGCCGACGCCGAACTGCGCGAGACGGCGATCGGCGTGGCCAGGGAACTGGCCAACGGCCCCGCGTCCCTCGGACTGATCCGCCAGCTCATCTGGGACAGCCAGGACAACAGCTGGCATGAACAGCTCCAGGCCGAGCGCCGCGCCCAGAAGATCGCCGGCAAGACCGACGACTTCATCGAGGGCGTCAGCGCCTTCCTCCAGAAGCGCCCCGCGGCCTTCAAGGGGGCCTGATCGCCTCTCCTCTTCGTCATCCTGAGCAGCGGCCCCAGGCCGCGTGTCGAAGGACGCACTAGCCATCCCAGGGCCCGGGTCCGATATCGACCCGGGCCTTCTTCTTTTTCGACTTCGGCGCCCTGGCCCGCAGCGCCGCGTCGACCGCCAGCCGGCCCCAGCGCGATACCGCCTCCGGATCGTCCCCCGCCGCCTCCGGCAGCCGGTAGTAGCGCAGCGAGCCCTGTCGCTCGCCGCCCTTCATGCTGTAGACGAACGGCCCGGAGCCCTCGGCCTCGAAGGCCTCGACGGTCTCGTCATCGACCTTCAGATAAACGGTGTCGCCGAACACCAGGGCGAACATCATCCCGTCGAGCCAGACCCCCTGGCCGCCAAACATGCGCTTCACCTTCACCGCGCCAAGCGGCTCGAACAGCTCGGCCAGATACTCGGGGTCCATCGGTCATCCTGATGTGAGTGATTGTTCACTTGCATCTCGCCGCATGATGTGAGCAAATGCTCACACACACGGAGAGCCGGCCATGTCCGCAAAGCCTCGCATCGAACGCGCCGCCCTGGAAGTCTTTGTCCGCGATGGGGTCGACGGGGCCACCACCCGCGCCATCGCCGCCGAAGCCGGCGTCTCGGAAGGCGCCCTCTACCGCCATTACCGTAGCAAGGATGAACTGGCCGCCGGCCTGTTCATGACCGTCCATCGCCGCCTCTCCTCGCTGATCGAAGAGAGCGCCGCCGGCGCCGACGGCATCCGCGACAAGGCTGCGGCTATTGTCCGCGCCTACTGCCAGGTGGCCGACGAGGACTGGCTGACCTTCGCCTTCCACCTGACCCAGATGCACCGCTTCATCCCCCTCTATCAGGAGGACGGCCGCGACCCGGTCACCGTGACCGAGACGGTGATCAAGCAGGCGATGATCAATGCCGAGCTGCCGCCGGCCGACCCCCGCCTGCTGGCCGCCATGGCCATCGGCGTCATCACCCAGACCGCCCAGAACAAGGCCTACGGCCGCCTGGGCGAAGACAGCCTGTCGGCCCACGCCCCCCTGATGACGGCGGCGGTCCAGGCCGTCCTGTTCGCCCGCTAAACCCTCATTCCAGGCAGGATCTCCAGCGTCATGCGCGCCATCCTCTTCAATGCCTACTACTGGATCGCCACGGTCTTCTACGCCCTCAGCGCGGTCCTGCTCGCCATCTTGCCGGGGCGACGGCCCGTGGCCGGGGCGATCAAGCTCTACACCCACCGGATGATGTGGGGCATGCGCGCCATCGCCGGCATCGACATCACGGTGAACGGCAAGGAGCGGCTGCCCAGGGGCGCCTTCATCATCGCCGCCAAGCATCACAGCTGGGGCGACGGCTTCGTCATGTACTCCACCGTCCCCAATCTGACCTTCGTCACCGGCGACCACCTGGAGAAGTTCCCGCTGGTCGGCGGGCTCCTGCGCAAGCTGGGCGCCATCGTCGTCGACAACTGCGGCGGGCCCGAAGCGCGCAAGGCGCTCAGCGAAAGCGCCGCCATCGCCCACCGTGAGGGACGCCGCATCCTCATCTATCCGGAGGGCAACCTGGCCCGGCCGGGCGAGCACTTCCGCTATCGCTCGGGCGTCTATTTCATGGCCCGCGACTTCGGCCTGCCGGTCGTGCCGGTGGCCACCAACCTTGGCCTCTTCTGGCGCCAGCAGGACTTCGCCAAGACCCCCGGCCGGGCCACCGTCGAATTTCTCGACCCGATCAAGGCCGGCGACGACAAGGCCGCCTTCCTCGAACGCCTGCGCGACGCGGTCGAGACCCGCAGCCAGCAACTCATCGCCGAAGCCACCGGCGCCCCCTTCACCCCCTCCGTCCTGGTTCCGACACCGGACGAACTGCGCCGCCAGGCGGAGGCGGCCGCATGAGCCTGCTGCGACAAGACGAGCAGCCGCCGTATGTCGAGTATGGGACCGGCGGCTCCGCCCCTTTCCTCTTCATCGGCGACCACGCCGGCGCGGCGGTCCCGATGTCGCTCGGCGACCTTGGCCTGCCGCCCGAGGCGTTCGGCCGCCACATCGCCATCGACATTGGCGTCGCGGGCCTGGGGGAACGACTGGCCGCTCGGCTGGACGCCACCTTCATCGCCCAGCGCTTCTCGCGCCTGGTGATCGACTGCAATCGCGATCCGTCCCGCGCCGATTCGGTATGCGAGATCAGCGACCGGACCGTCATCCCCGGCAATCAGGGTCTTTCCGCCGCCGATCGCCAGGCGCGGATCGACGCCGTCTTCGCCCCCTACCACGCCCTCATCGCCGCCGAGCTGGACCGTCGCCAGGCCGCCGGCCTGCCGACGGTCCTCGTCGCGCTCCACTCCTTCACCCCGGTGATGGCCGGCCACGCCCGCCCCTGGCGCTATGGCGTCCTGCACCTGCACAACTCACCGGTCTCCAACGCGGCCCTGCGCGCCCTGCGGGACGCCCTCGGCGAAGACTTCGTCGGCGACAACCAGCCCTACAGCATGACCGGCATCGACTTCACCGTGCCGCACCACGCCATCGCCCGAGGCCTGGACTATCTGGAGCTGGAGGTCCGGCAGGATCTGCTGGAAACCGCAGCCGACCAGGACGAGGCCGCCGACGTCATCGCCGCCGTTCTAACCACGCTGGAAGCCCGGATTCCTCTCGCCAGCTCTGTTGTCGATAATTGACAACAATCTCGGCCACGGCCGCCGGCGACTGTCACAGCCGGCAACAGGACGACGACAAACCGCTACAAGCGCGTGGGGTTTTGTACCCCCACTCCGCCCCCGGTCTGTAACATAACGCACCACCTGCGACCCACCGGATCACCACAGTCCTCCCACGCCTGTATAGCCACAGATCCCCCGGAATCCTTGGGAAATCGCCGTAAGCCCTTGGCGCGGCTTTGTTCTGCCGTGGGGGAGCGGTGTATACTGCTGTAGCGCTTCGCCGAGCGGCGCTCAGCCCTCGGCGCTGGCCGGCACGATGGTCACGCTCTCGCCGCAGCCGCAGGCGTCCGTCTCGTTGGGATTGCGGAACACGAACTTGGCCGACAGCCGCGTGACCTCGTAGTCGATCTCGGTGCCGATCAGGAACAGCACGGCCTTGGGATCGATCAGGATGGTGACGCCCTTGTCTTCCACCACCTCGTCCAGCGGCGCCGCCTCCGTCGCATAGTCGAGGACATACTCCTGCCCGGCGCAGCCGCCGTTCTTCACCCCGACCCGCAGCCCGGCATAGGGCTTGTCGGGCTCGTCCTGGGCCTTGCGGGCCATGATGTCCTTCACCCGCGCGGCGGCGGCGTCGCTCAGGGTGACGACCTTGGGGCGCGGGCGGCGCGGGCGGGGGGTGACGGCGGTTTCCATGGTCAGAACATGTTCAGTTGAAGCTTGGCCTCGTCGGACATCCGCGAGGGATCCCACGGCGGATCGAACACCAGTTCGACGGTGCAGCCGGCAAGGCCCGGGATTTCCATCACCGCGTCCTCGACCCAGCCCGGCATCTCCCCCGCCACCGGGCATCCTGGCGCGGTCAGGGTCATGTCGATGGCGACGTGTTTGTCGTCCGAGACGTCGACCTTGTAGATCAGGCCCAGCTCATAGATGTCGACCGGGATCTCCGGGTCGAACACCGTCTTGAGCTTCTCGACCAGCAGGTCGGTCAGCACGTCCAGCTCGGCCTGGCTCAGGGCCGGCGGCTTGTCGGTGGCGGACGGTGTCTCGGCGGTGTCGGTCATGGGTCTCAGGCAAAGAAGCTGCGGGCCTTGGCCAGCGCGTCGGCGAACGCGTCGGCCTCGTCCAGGGTGTTATATAGGGCGAACGAGGCGCGGGCGCTCGCGGTGACGCCGAACCGGGCCATCAACGGCTCGGCGCAGTGGCTTCCCGCGCGCACCGCCACGCCCTGTCGGTCCAGGATCTGGGCGATGTCGTGGGCATGCGCGCCCTCGACGGTGAACGACAGGATGGCGCCCTTGTCGGGGGCCGTGCCGAGGATTCGCAGCCAGTTGGCGCCCTCCAGCCGCTCGACCACCCGGTCATACAGCGCCCGCTCGTGGCGCGCGATCGCGGTCCGGTCTAGCGTCATCATCCAGTCGAGCGCGGCCCCGAGCCCGATAGCCTCGATGATCGGCGGCGTGCCGGCCTCGAACCGCATGGGCGGCTCGGCGTAGGTGATGCGGTCCTCGCTGACGACGCCGATCATCTCCCCGCCGCCCTGGTAGGGCGGCAGCGCGGCCAGCCGCTCGGCCTTGCCATAGAGGACGCCGATGCCGGTCGGGCCGTACAGCTTGTGGCCGGTGGCGACGTAGAAGTCGCAATCCAGCGCCTTCACATCGACCAGGGTGTGAACCGCGCCCTGGCAGCCGTCGATCAGCACCAGCGCCCCAGCCGCATGGGCGGCCTCGGTGATGGCGCGCACCGGATTGATCGTGCCCAGCACATTGGACATGTGCGTGACCGCGACCATCCGGGTTCTGGGCCCGATCATGTTCAGGGTCGCGGGCAGGTCCAGCTCGCCCGCCTCGGTCACCGGCGCGAACCGCAGGACGACGCCCCGACGCTCGCGCAGCAGGTGCCAGGGAACGATGTTGGAGTGGTGCTCCATCTGGGTGACGAGAATCTCGTCGCCCTCGCCCAGCGACTGGCCAAAGCTGCTGGCGACCAGGTTGATCGCCTCGGTCCCGCCTTTGGTGAAGACGATCTCGCCCTCGTCGGCATTCAGAAACCGGCGAACCGATTCCCTAGCCTTTTCATAGGCATCGGTCGCTTCGTTCGACAAGGTATGCAGCCCGCGATGGACGTTGGCGTAGCCGTTTTCCATCACCCGCGTCATCGCCTCGATCACCGCCCTTGGCTTCTGGGCGCTGGCGGCGTTGTCGAGATAGACCAGCGGCTTGCCGTTGACCTGCCGCGACAGGATCGGGAACTGGCCACGGACCGCTTCGGCGTCAAAGGCCATCAGACGATCCCCAGGTGCTGCTCGGCCCAGCGCCGGGCCACCTCGCGGGCGCCATCATGCTCGATGCGGTCGATGACCTCGCCGACGAAGGCGGCGGTCAGCATGGCGCGCGCCTGATCGGCCGGGATGCCGCGCTGCCTGGCGTAGAAGATGGCCTCCTCGTCCAGGGCGCCAACCGTATTGCCGTGGGCGCACTGCACGTCGTCGGCGAAGATCAGCAGTTCCGGCTTGGCGTCGATCTCGGCCCGCTCGGACAGGATCAGCGCCTGGTGCCGCATGCGGGCGTCGGTGCGGTCGGCGCCGGGCTCGACGACGATCCGCCCCTGGAACACGCCCCGCGCCTGGTCGCGAACAACGCCCTTGGTCAGTTGGCTCGTGGTCCCGTCGACGCCGCCATGAGTGACGGTGCTGGTCAGGTCCGCGTGGCGCTGGCCGTCCAGAAGATAGGCGCCGTCCAGCCGGACGCTGGCCTCGGCGCCGGGATGGGCGATGCGGGTCTCGATCCGCTGGCGGCGGGCGCCGGTGGTCAGGACGGTCTGGGAGAACCGCGAATATGCCGAAAGCTCTACTTCGGCATCGATAACGGCAACGCTTTCCGCGCCGTCGTCGGCAAGGACAACCCGCTCCAGCACCGCGCCTTCCTCGACGACAAAGACAAAGTCATAGGCGGCGAGATACCTGTTCGCGCTGCCCTCGTAGCTTTCCAACAAGGTCAGCGATTGCCCGGCCGGAACTTGGAAGGTCATCTTGGCGGCATGGGAGCCATTCTCCGCCATCGACAGTAGGCGCATGGCGATCGTGCCGTTTGCACCCAGGAAATCCTTGGCGTGCTGACCGTTGTGGACGTGCCAGATCAGCTCGACGCCTTCAGCGTTTGAGAACGGACCGTCGACGGTGTGGGGCTTCATCCACGGGCTTTTCGGCGGGATGTCCCGGATCAGCCCGCGCAGGTCGGTCCAGCGCCAGTCCTCGTCGCGGCGCGACGGCAGTTGGCTCAAGTCACCCGTCTGGATGGCGGTGCTCAGGCTCACGCGGCGGCCTTCACGTACTTGTCGTAGCCCTCGCGCTCCAGATCGAGCGCCAGTTCCGGCCCGCCCGAAGCGACGATCCGACCCGCGGACAGGACGTGTACCCGGTCCGGTTTGATGTAGTCGAGCAGCCGCTGGTAGTGGGTGATGACCAACATGGCGCGGTCGGGCGCGCGCATCGCGTTCACCCCGCCGGCGACGATCTTCAGGGCGTCAATGTCCAGGCCGCTGTCGGTCTCGTCGAGGATCAGGAAGCGCGGCGACAGCATCGCCATCTGGAAGATCTCCATCCGCTTCTTCTCGCCACCCGAGAAGCCGACATTGAGGCTGCGCTTGAGCATCTCGAAGTCGATCTTCAGCGACGCCGCCGTCTCCCGCGCCAGCTTCAGGAAGGCCGGCGCGGCGATCTCGGCCTCGCCGCGCGCCTTGCGCTGGGCGTTCATCGCCGCCCGGATGAAGGTCAGCGCCGGAACCCCCGGAATTTCCAGAGGATACTGAAACGACAGGAAGACGCCCTTCGCCGCCCGCTCGTCGGGATCGAGGCTCAGCAGGTCCTCGCCGTCCAGCGTCGCCGTCCCGTCGGTGACCTCGTATCCCTCACGTCCGGTCAGCACATAGGACAGCGTCGACTTGCCGGCCCCGTTCGGCCCCATGATGGCGTGCACCTCACCGGCCGGCACTTCGAGAGTCAGCCCCTTGATGATCGGCTTGTCGGCGACGGTAGCGTGGAGGTTCTGGATGGAGAGCATTGTTTCTTTTCGACTTTAACCGACCGAGCCTTCGAGGCTGATTGCAACCAGTTTCTGCGCTTCGACAGCGAACTCCATGGGCAGTTCCTGGAGCACGTCCTTGACGAAGCCGTTGACCAGCAGCTGCACCGCCTCCTCCTGACCGAGACCCCGCTGCTGGGCGTAGAACAGCTGGTCTTCCGACAGACGGGTGGTCGTCGCCTCGTGCTCGAACACCGCCTGGCCGTTGCGGGCCTCGATGTAAGGCACGGTGTGGGCGGCGCACTCCTTGCCGATCAGCAGGCTGTCGCACTGGGTGAAGTTGCGGGCGCCCCTGGCCTTGGGGTGGGCCGAGACCAGGCCCCGGTAGGTGTTCGACGACCTGCCGGCGCTGATCCCCTTCGAGATGATCCGCGAGCGGGTGTTGGCGCCCAGGTGGATCATCTTGGTGCCGGTGTCGGCCTGCTGGCGGCCGTTGGTGATGGCGATCGAGTAGAACTCGCCCACGCTTCCCTCGCCGCGCAGGACGCAGGACGGGTACTTCCAGGTGATGGCCGACCCGGTCTCGACCTGGGTCCAGCTGACCTTCGAGCGGTCGCCGCGACAGTCGGCCCGCTTGGTGACGAAGTTGTAGATGCCGCCCTTCCCCGTCTGGGGATCGCCCGGGTACCAGTTCTGAACGGTGGAGTACTTGATCTCCGCGTCCTCCAGCGCGACCAGCTCGACCACTGCCGCGTGCAGCTGGTTTTCGTCGCGCATCGGGGCGGTGCAGCCTTCGAGGTAGGAGACGTAGGCCCCCTTGTCGACGATGATCAGGGTGCGCTCGAACTGGCCGCTTTCGGCGGCATTGATGCGGAAATAGGTCGACAGCTCCATCGGGCATCGCACGCCCGGCGGCACATAGACAAAGCTGCCGTCGCTGAAGACCGCGCTGTTCAGGCAGGCGAAGTAGTTGTCGCTGACCGGCACCACCGAGCCCAGGTACTTGCGGACCAGCTCGGGATGCTCGCGGATCGCCTCGCTCATCGAGCAGAAGATGACCCCGACCGCCGCCAGCTCCTTCTTGAAGGTGGTGACCACGCTGACGCTGTCGAACACGGCGTCCACCGCATACTTCGGCGCACCGACCACGCCGGCCAGAACTTCCTGTTCCTTCAACGGGATACCAAGCTTGGCGTAGGTGGCCAGCAGTTCCGGATCGACCTCGTCGAGGCTTTGCGGGCCATCGGCGGGGTTCTTGGGCGCGGCGTAGTAGTAGGCGTCCTGGTAGTCGATCTTGGGGAAGCTGACCTTGGCCCAGTCCGGTTCCTCGAGCGCCAGCCAGCGCTCATAGGCCTCAAGCCGCCACTGCAGCATCCACTCCGGCTCCTCCTTCTTGGCGGAGATGAAGCGGACGGTGTCGGCGCTCAGGCCCTTGGGCGCGAACTCCTGCTCGATCTCGGTGATGAAGCCATGCTTGTAGACCTCCAGCTCACCAACCTGATCGACGGTTTCCTTAACGGCGGCCATGACTTACGCAACTTCCTTGATCTTGGGGCGGCGGCGCGCCTGCGCCTCCAGCCAGACATCGCCGGCACGGACCCAGTCGGCCTCGGTGCTCGACCAGCCGCCGCTGATGCGAATGGAACAGGCCGCCAGATCGGGGCGGCCCATGGCCTCGACCGTGCGGCTCGACTTGACCTTGCCTGACGAGCAGGCGGCCCCGGCGCTGACCATCACCCCGGCGAGATCCATGACCATCACCTGGGTTTCCGACGACCAGCCATCGGCCGCGACACAAAGGGTCTGTGGCAGACGCGCGACCGCCTTGCCCAGCGCCGTGGCGCCGGCGGCTTCGAGCCTGGCCTGCAGGGCGTCACGCCAGGCGGCCTGGGCGGCCAGCGCCTCGATCCCGGCCAGAGCCTCGCGGGCGGCCGCGGCGAAGGCGGCGATGCCGGGCAGGTTCTCGGTGCCGGCGCGGCGGCCGCGCTCCTGGCCCCCGCCGTGCTGGCGACGGGCCAACGTGGCGCGCGTTCCCGCCACCAGGGCCCCGACGCCCTGGGGCCCGCCGATCTTGTGAGCCGACAATGCGAGGGTGTCTGCCTGCAAGCCGCTGAAATCGATGGCGATCTTGCCAGCGGCCTGGACCGCGTCGACATGCAGCCAGCCATCCGCGGCGCGCACCCGCTCGCCGGCTTCCGCCACGGGCTGGAGTACACCCGTCTCGTTGTTCGCCATCATCAGGCAGACGAGAGCCCTGCCCGGCCGAGCCAGCGCTTCGTCGAGCCAGGCCAGATCGGCCACGCCGTTCCCCTCCACCGGCCAGACCTCGACCGGCAGTCCGGCGACATGGGCCGCCTCCCAGACCGCGTCATGCTCGGTGGCGCCCAGCAGGATGCGCTCGAACCTCGCCGACACGGCGCTCTCGATGGCCAGGGCGCTGGCCTCCGTGCCGCCGCTGGTGAACGTGACCGAACCGGGCACGACGCTGACCAGGGCAGCCACGGCCTCACGCGCCTGCTCCAGTTCGCTGCGGGCGGCGCGGCCGGCGGCGTGCACCGACGATGGGTTGCCGACGCGATCCAGCACCCGGTTCATGGCCTCCCTGGCCTGGGGCCGCACCGGGGCGGTGGCGTTGAAATCGAGATAGACCGCGCTCATGCCGCCGCCTTCTGGTCAGGCCTCAATCTACCCTCCAGCACGTCGGCGAGGGAGACGGACGCCAGGTAGCTGTGCAGTTGCCGGCCCATCTCCTCCCAGAGGTCGTGGGTCGAACAACGCGTGCCGGCCTTCATGCAGCCCTTGCCCTGGGCGTGGCCGCACCGTGTGGCGCGGAGCGGCTCGTCCACGGCCAGCACGATGTCGGCGATATGAGTCTCGGCGGCGGCGCGCGCCAGCCGGTATCCGCCGCCCGGGCCGCGCAGCGACTTGACCAGCCCGCGCCGGCGCAGACGGGCGAAGAGCTGCTCGAGGTAGGACAGGGAAATCTCCTGCCGCGCCGCGATATCGGCCAACGACACGGCCCGAGCGCCGTCCGCGTCCTGACGACCGGCCAGGTCCGTCATGGCCATGACGGCGTAACGTCCCTTGGTTGACAGGCGCATGTCGAGTTTCCTTGGCGTCCGACGGGGGCCTTGTGCTAAAGGCGCGCGTCGCGTCGGCCGGGCCGGCGCGAAACGGGTCTGATCTAGGAAGACCAAGCGCAGCGGTCAAGTATTCCGAGGCCGCGCAGAGGAGACGGACAACCATGCCAGAGGTGGTGCTGACCGGCGCAGCCGGCCGGATCGAGGGGCGTTATTCTCCCGGCAAGAGCGAGAATGCGCCGATCGCGCTGATCCTCCACCCGCACCCGCGCGCCGGCGGCCACATGAACAATCCGGTCGCCGTGCAGCTTTATCACCTGTTCATGAAGCGTGGCTTCTCGACCCTGCGGTTCAATTTCCGCGGCGTCGGCCGCTCGCAGGGCGAGTTCGACGGCGGCATTGGCGAGCTCGCCGACGCGGCCACCGCCCTGGACTGGCTGCAGGCCACCAATCCCACGGCCAGCCAGTGCTGGGTCGCCGGCTACAGCTTCGGCGCCTGGGTCTCGATGCAGCTGCTGATGCGCCGCCCGGAAACCGACGGCTTCATCACCGTCTCGCCGCCGGCCAACATGTACGATTTCAGCTTCCTGGCCCCCTGCCCGGCATCGGGGCTCTTCCTGCACGGCGCCGCCGATACGGTCGTTCCTCACGCCGAGGTCGAGCGGGTTGTCACCAAACTGCGCAGCCAGAAGGGTATCGTCATCGACTACGATCTGATCGATGGCGCCAGCCACTTCTGGGCGGAAAACCTGCCGGACGTCGAACAGCACGTCGGCGCCTATCTCGACAAACGACTGGAAGCGGAGCCCGCCTAGTGAATCTGGACGCCATCGCCATCGGGAAGAACCCTCCCGAGGACGTCAACGTCATCATCGAGGTCCCCCTTGGCGGGGAGCCGATCAAGTATGAGTTGGACAAGGACGCGGGCACGCTGGTCGTCGACCGGTTCCTCTATACGTCCATGCGTTATCCCGGGAACTACGGCTTCATCCCGCACACCCTGTCGGGCGACGGGGATCCCTGCGACGTGGTCGTGCTGAACACCCGCGCGATCGCGCCCGGCGCCGTGATGAGCTGCCGGATCGTCGGGGTGTTGTTCATGGAGGACCAGGCCGGCATCGACGAGAAGCTGATCGCGGTGCCGTCCTCGCACCTGACGGCGCGCTACGACAGCGTCCAGGACTACACCGACCTGCCGAAGATCACCCTGGATCAGGTCGAGCACTTCTTCGCCCACTACAAGGACCTCGAGCCCGGCAAGTGGGTGAAGGTCAAGGGCTGGGGCGATGTCCGCGAGGCCCGCCGCATGGTGCTGGAAGGCATCGAGCGAGCCAAGGCGGCGAAGTAGGCTTTCCATCCCGCTCATCCCGCCGAACGCCGGGATGAGCGGAATCAGCCCCCCTCAGCGGTAGGGATCAGCCGACGCCAGGAACCGCGTCACATACTCGGTCACCCCGTCTTCCAGCGGCGTGAACTGGCCGGGGTAACCGGCTTCGCGCAGCCGGTCCATGCGGGCCTGGGTGAAGTACTGGTACTTGTCCCGGATGGCGTGGGGCATGTCGATGTAGTCGATCTGGGGCTCGCGGCCGGCGGCGCGGAACACGGCTTCGGCGAGTTCGGCGAAGGTTCGGGCCTTGCCTGAGCCCAGGTTGTACACGCCATTGACCTGCGGATTGTCGAGCAGCCAGGCGACCACGTCGGCGACGTCGCGGACGTAGACGAAGTCGCGCAGCTGGCCGCCGTGGCTGTAGTCGGGGTTGTGTGATTTGAACAACTGGACGGAGTGGCCAGCCTTCACCTTCGGCCAGATCTGGGCGGCCACCGACTTCATCGAGTCCTTGTGGTGCTCGTTGGGGCCGTAGACGTTGAAGAACTTCAGGCCGACCCACTGCGGCGGCTTGTAGTCGCGGGCCGCTTGGCGGGCCGCGAAGACGTCGAACAGGGCCTTGGACCAGCCATAGGCGTTCAGCGGCTGCAGCGCCTTGAGCGACTCGAGGTCATCGCGATCCTCGAAGCCGGCGGCGCCGTCGCCGTAGGTGGCCGCCGAGCTGGCGTAGATGAAGCGCCGCTGGCGGTCGGCGCACCAGCGGTACAGATCGCGCGACAGGCAGAAGTTGGTCTGCATGATCTTGTCGGCGTCCGGCTCGGTGGTCGAACTGATCGCGCCCATGTGGATCACCAGCTCGACATCGCGCCAGCGCTTCTCCAGCCAGTCGAACATCTCCTCCGGCGGCACGAAGTCGCCGATGGGGTGCTTGGCGATGTTGCGCCACTTGCCGCCTTCAGCCGAGCCAAGCCAGTCGCAGACGACCACGTCGAGGGCCGGATCCTCGGCCAGACGGGCGACGAGATTGGAGCCGATGAAACCGGCGCCGCCGGTCACGAACACGATGCGTCGGGTCATGGGATACTCGTCAGGCCTTCTCGGTCATGCGCTTGATGGCGGCGGTGGTCGAATAGCCGTCGACCAGCGGCGCGAGCCTCACCTCGCCGCCCCAGCCCTGGACCAGTTCGTGACCGACAACGCCCTCGACGGTGTAGTCGGCGCCCTTGATCAGCACGTCCGGCCGCGCCGCCTCGATCAGGGCCAGCGGGGTGTCGTCGTCGAAGGCGGTCACCAGGTCGACATGGGCGAGGCCGGCAAGGACGACGGCGCGGGATTCGAGATCGTTGACGGGCCTGCCCTCGCCCTTCAGGCGGCGCACAGAGGCGTCGGAATTGACGGCCACGATCAACCGGTCGCACCAGGCGCGGGCTTGGGCCAGGTAGGCGACGTGGCCCTTGTGCAGAATGTCGAAGCAGCCGTTGGTGAAGCCGACCTTGAGCCCCTGGGCGCGCCAGGCGGCCGCCTGCGCCGCCATTTCGGCCGGACTGGCCAGCTTGGCTTCGGCCGGCGCCATGCGGGCGGCGATCTCGGCCTCGATGAGATCGCGCGGCGTCGCAACGGCGGTGCCCGCCTTGCCCACGACCACGCCCGAGGCCAGCAAGGCGAACTCGACCGCCCCGGCGGCGTCGAGGCCAGCCGCCAGCGCAAGACCAAGCGCGGCAAGCGCCGTGTCGCCGGCGCCGGAGACGTCAAACACCTCACGCGCCCGGCCGCGAAAATGGGTCACGCCCTCCCCGCGCACCGCCAGGCTCATGCCCTTGGCCGCGCGGGTGACCAGCACGGCCCGGCAGCGGGACAAGTCCAGGGCGCGGGCCAGCGCTGCCTCGACTTCCTCGTCCGTCTCGGTCGGCAGATCGGTGGCGCGGGCCAGTTCGGAGGCGTTCGGCTTGACGATGTCCGCCGCGCCGTAGCGGGCGAAACTGCGCGCCTTGGAGTCGACGATCAGCACGACCCCGGCCTCGCGGGCGGCGAGGCAGGCATCGATCACCGCCTGGGTAACCGCGCCCTTGCCGTAGTCCGACAGGAGGATGGCGCCCGCTCCCTCGGCGGCGTAGCGCGCGGCGGCGGCAAGACTGGCCTCCAGTTCGCGACGCGCCGGCGCCGAATCCTCGGAATCGACGCGCAGCAGTTGCTGGCCGGCCGCGACGTAGCGGGTCTTTACCGTGGTGGGCCGGTCGCGATCGGTGACGAGATGGCTCTCGAGCCGCGATTCCGCAGCAATCAGGCCCAGCGCCTCGCGGCCCGCGGCGTCATCACCGATCAGGCCGGCCAGCGCCGCCGATCCGCCAAGGGCGGCGACATTGCGCGCGACATTTCCAGCGCCCCCGAGCATGACGGTTTCCCGGCCAAGGGCGAGAACCGGCACCGGAGCCTCGGGCGAGGTGCGGCTGACTTCGCCGTAGACGAACCGGTCGACCATGACGTCGCCGACACAGGCGACGCGGACGCCCGAAACCGTATCGAGCAGCTTCTGGAGAGCGGCTAGGTCCATGGCGGCAGGGTGTGGGCTTTGACGCTGGGGTGGTCAAGCGGTTCCCGCGCCACTGCGCCGCAGCGACGGAAGGGCCGCGATGATCCAATCCCGGCAAGGAGACGTAGAACCGCCGTGACCAGCCCGAAGACCCCTGCCGAAGCGCCGACCATCGTATGGTTTCGTCAGGACCTGCGGCTCGCCGACAATCCGGCGCTGGTCGCGGCCGAAGGGCCCATCCTGCCGGTCTACATCCTCGACGAGACGCCGGGCGTCCGGCCCATGGGCGGCGCCAGTCTCTGGTGGCTGGACAAGTCCCTGCGTGCGCTCGACCGCGGCCTTCGCGAGCGAGGCTCCCGCCTGATCCTGCGGCGCGGCCCGGCCGCAGAGGTGCTGGAATGCCTGATCGAGGAGACCGGCGCCGGCACTGTGCTGTGGAACCGCCTCTATGACGCCGCCTCGATAGGGCGCGACAAGGCGATCAAGGCCGATCTCTCCGGCAAGGGCGTCGAGGTCCGTTCCTGCAATGCGGCGCTGCTGAACGAGCCCTGGGAAATCGCCAACGGTTCGGGCGATCCCTACAAGGTCTTCACCCCGTACTGGCGGGCTGCCCGCGGGCGGGTCGGCGACTTCGTGCTTCACCGCGCCCCTGCCGCCCTGCCCGCGCCCGCCGCCTGGCCCCGGTCCGAGGACATCGACGACTGGACCCTGCACCCCACCAAGCCGGACTGGTCCAGCGGCTTCGGAATCTTCACGCCAGGCGAAGACGGCGCGGCGAAGGCGCTGGCCGATTTCCTGGACAATGCGATCAGAGACTATTCCGAGGATCGCGACCGGCCGGACCGCCCCGGCACCTCACGCCTGTCGCCGCACATGCATTTCGGCGAGATCGGACCTCGTCAGATCTGGCGCGCCGCACATGACGCCGAGGCCAGGGGCGCGCCCGGCCGGCAGATCGAGAAGTTCCTGTCCGAGGTCGGCTGGCGGGAATTCCACCACCACCTGCTGTTTCACAATCCGGACCTGCCGACGCGAAACTTCCGCCCTGAGTGGGACGGCTTCGAATGGCTCGGCGACGATGACGGGTTCGAGGCCTGGGCGCGCGGGCGCACTGGCTTTCCCATCGTCGATGCGGGCATGCGCGAACTCTGGGAGACCGGGTTCATGCACAACCGCGTGCGGATGATCGTGGCCAGCTTCCTGATCAAGGATCTGCTGATCGACTGGCGGCGCGGCGAAGCCTGGTTCTGGGACACGCTGGTTGACGCCGACATCGCCCAGAACGCCGCCAACTGGCAGTGGGTGGCAGGCTCCGGCGCGGATGCCGCGCCCTACTTCCGCATCTTCAACCCCGTGTCGCAGGGCCAGAAGTTCGACCCCGATGGCGCCTATGTGCGGCGTTGGGTTCCGGAACTGGCGCGGCTGCCCGCCGGTCTGATCCATGCGCCATGGACGGCCTCGGCCGCGGAACTGGCCCGCTACGGGCTGACCCTTGGCGCCGGCTACCCGCGCCCCATCGTCGACCACGCCAAGGCCAGAGAACGGGCGCTGGCGGCCTATGCCGAACTCAAGGCTGCGTGAAGGAGACCCGCGTGAAGATCGCCATCATCGGCTCGGGGGTTTCCGGTCTCGCCGCCGCTTTCGCGCTGCGCGACGTGGCTGACGTGCGTCTCTACGAGAAGGACGATCGCCTGGGCGGTCACGCCAACACCTTCGATGTCGAGACCCGCTCGGGGCGCATCGCGGTGGACACCGGCTTCATCGTCTTCAACGAGGCCAACTACCCCAATCTCGTCGGACTGCTCGACACGCTGGGCGTGGAGACGGTGCTGACCGACATGAGCTTCGCCTGCGCCGGCGGCGGGGTGGAGTGGTCGTCCAACTTTCCCAAGGGCGTATTCGCCCAGAAGCGCAACCTCCTGAACCCGTCGTTCCTGCGGATGCTGCACGACATCAAGCGGTTCAACGACCTGGCGCGGAGCGACCTGCTGCGCGCGGACCTGAAGGACGTCAGCCTCGGCGCCTATCTGAAGGTGCGCGGATTCTGCGAGGCGTTCCGCGACCGGTATCTCCTGCCAATGGGGGCTGCCATCTGGTCGACCACCGAGGGACGCATTGGCGACTTTCCCGCCGAGAGCTTCCTGCGCTTCCTGTCCAACCACGGCCTCCTGCAGATGACGCCGCCGCTGTGGAAGACCATCAAGGGCGGCAGCCGCAGCTATGTCGAGCGGATCGGCGCGATCCTGGGCGAGCGTGTGCGCCTCTCCAGCGGCGTTCGCAGCGTGCGCCGGACGCCGGCCGGGGTGATCGTCGAGGACATGTCGGGACACAGCGACCGGTTCGACCGCGTCATCCTGGCCTGCCACTCCGACCAGGCCCTGGCGATGCTGAGCGACGCCGACCCCGAGGAGCGGGCCTTCCTCTCGGCAATCCGCTACTCGGCCAATCGCGCGACCCTGCACCGCGATCCCGCCCTTATGCCCAGCCGCCGGCAGGCCTGGGGCAGTTGGAACCACATCACCGACGATGCGCGGACCGCAAAGCCGTTCGTGACCTACTGGATGAACAACCTCCAGAAGCTGGAGTGCGAGGAGCCGCTGTTCGTCACCCTGAACGGTCCCGAGCCGGCGCCCGAACGGGTGATCGCCAGCTTCGACTACGATCATCCGCAGTTCGACGTGCCTGCCCTGGCCGCGCAGCGCAGGTTTGGCCGGATTCAGGGTCGAGGAGGCGTCTGGTACGCCGGCGCATGGCTTGGCTACGGCTTCCACGAGGACGGGGCCACTTCGGGCTTGAAGGCAGCCCTGGCGCTTGGCGGGCGCACCGAATGGCAGTTCGTCGACCATCGGGTCGCCGCCTTCGATGGTGAAAGCGCCGACCCTGCCTTTGGTCGGGCCGCTGCATGAGCGACCCGGCCGCCCTCTATGTCGGCGACACCTGGCATCGGCGGTTCGAGCCGAGGGTCCATGAATTCCGATATCGGGTCTTTCAACTGCTGCTCGATGTCGATCGCATCGAGGAGGCCGCTCGCGGCTTGCGCCTGCTGCGGGTCGGCCGGTTTGGCCTGTTCTCCGTTCATCCCGGCGATCACGGAGACCGCAGCGGCGCGCCCCTGCGGGGATGGGTAGAGCAGCGGCTCTCCGAAGCGGGAATGGACTGCGAGGCGGCGACGATCTGCCTTCTGGCCTTTCCCCGCATTCTTGGCTTCACCTTCAATCCGCTGTCGATCTTCTTTGTGCACGATGGCGCGGGCGACCTCGAAGCGATCATCTACGAGGTCAACAACACCCTCGGACAGACGCACGCCTATGTCGTGCCGGCCGGCCCCGGCCGGCGGCAGGTCCAGCGGGCGGAGAAGCGGTTCTATGTCTCGCCCTTCTACCGGGTCGAAGGCGAGTATCGCTTCGACGTGGCGCCGCCCGATGCGCGGTTCGAGCTTCGGATCGTCAAGGCCAGGTCCGGTCGGCCAGACTTCGTGGCCACCCAGCAGGCCGAGCGCGTGGCGTTGACCGACCGGGCGCTTCTCCGGCTCTTTCTCGGCATGCCGCTGATGACCATCAAGGTCGTCGCCGCCATCCACTGGGAAGCCTTGAGGCTGTGGATCAAGGGCGCCCCGTTCGAAGCCCAGCCACCCACCCCGCCGCACGGCTGGAGCGCAGGCGAGGCGCTGGGTCTCGCGAAACGGGAAAACGGTGATAGTCTGATTGCGGAAGACCGGAGCGAACATGAGCGATTTCGCCGCAAACGCCGCCCCGTCCGTGTGGGAAACGCCTGAGTTCAGGCGCGCGCCAGCCTCTTTCAGGACCGCCGTGAAGGTCCTGAGCCGCAACTGGCGGGCCGGCGGCCTCACCCTAATCATGCCGGGCGGAAGACGCCTTGAGTTCACGGGAACCGAGCCCGGCCCCAAGGCCGAGTTCACCATCCATGACTATCGCGCCATCGGCCGGGTCATGTCGGCGGGGGACATCGGCTTCGCCGAAGGCTACCTGGCCAACGAATGGGACACCCCCGACCTGGCGGCCCTGCTGACGGTGTTCTCGCTGAACCTAGACAACATCGGCCGCATCCTGGCGCAGAACCCCCTTGTGAGCGCCTGGAACTTCCTCAATCACCTTGTCAGGCGGAACAGCCGGGAAGGCTCGCGCCGCAACATCCATGCCCATTACGACCTGGGCAACAGCTTCTACGAGACCTGGCTGGACCGGACGATGACCTACTCGTCGGCCCGGTTCGAGCGCGAGGGTCAGCCGCTGGAGGAAGCCCAGACCGCCAAGTACGCGGCGCTGGCCCGGTCCATGGACCTTCGGTCGGGCCAGACCGTCCTTGAGATCGGCTGCGGCTGGGGTGGTTTCGCGGAATTCGCCGCGCGCGACGTCGGGGCCAAGGTCACCGGCATCACCATCTCGCAGGCGCAGTACGACTATGCCCGCAAGCGCCTGTTCGACCAGGGACTGGCCGAGAAGGCCGACATCCGGCTGGTCGACTATCGCGACGTCGAGGGCCGGTTCGACCGGGTCGCCTCGATCGAGATGTTCGAAGCCGTCGGGGAAGAATACTGGCCATCCTACTTCGGCAAGATTCACGAGGTCCTGACGCCCGGAGGCCGGGCGGGGCTGCAGATCATCACCATCCGCGACGAGCTGTTCGACCACTACCGGCGGCATGCGGACTTCATCCAGAAGTACATCTTCCCCGGCGGGATGCTCATCAGCGAGGCCCGCCTGCGGAAAGAGACGGACGAACGGGGTCTGTCCTGGACGGGCATCAATCGCTTCGGCCAGTGCTATGCCGACACCCTGGCCCAATGGCGCGAGCGGTTCGACGCCGCCTGGACGCAGATCCGGCCGCTGGGTTTCGACGACCGCTTCCGCAAGCTGTGGCGGTTCTATCTGGCCTATTGCGAGGCCGGCTTCCGCACCGAGCGGACCAATGTCATCCAGCTGGGCCTGACCCGGGCCTGACCGGAACGGCGCCCATGGCGGTTCGCAGCCGGTCGGCCTTGGCGCGGATGCGGGCACGCTCGGCGTCGGGCATCCTGTCGAGGTTCCGATACGGCATCATCAGCCGCCCCTGTGCGCGAAGCGGCACGGCGTTGCGGTCGAGGAAATCCCAGTAGAGGGCGTTGAAGGGACAGGCGTCGTCTTCCAGTCGACCTTTGACGTCGTAGCGACAGCCCCGGCAGTAGTCGCTCATCCGGTTGATGTAGGCGCCCGACGCCGCATAGGGCTTGGAGCCGACGATGCCGCCATCGGCAAACGTGGCCATCCCGTGGGTATTGGGCAGTTCGACCCATTCGAAGGCGTCGGCGAAGGCGACCATGTACCAGTCGTTGATCTGGCCCGGATCGACGCCGAGCAGCATCGCGAGATTGCCTGTGACCATCAGGCGCTGGATGTGGTGGGCGTAGGCATGGTGTCGCACCGAAGCGACCACGTCGGCCACACAGGCCATGTCGGTCTCGCCCGACCAGTACAACCAGGGAAGCTCGCGATCGGCGCCCAGCGCGTTTCGACGGGCGTATTCAGGCATCTTCAGCCAATAGACGCCGCGCACGAACTCACGCCAGCCGATGATCTGGCGGATGAAGCCCTCGACCGCATTGAGCGGCGCCCTCCCCGCCTTCCACTCCGCTTCGGCGCGACGGCAGACGTCGAGCGGGTCAAGCAGGCCAAGGGTCAGGCTGGTCGAGATGACGGCATGCCACATCCAGGGCTCGCCTGGCCGCATCGCGTCCTGCCAGTCGCCGAAGCGCGGCAGGCAGGCCTTCAGGAACCAGGCGAAGGCAGACTCCGCCTCCTCGTGCGTGACGGCCCAGCCGAAGGCGGCCGTTTCCCCGAAGTGGTCCGGAAACCTGGCCTCGACGAGATCGATCACCGCCTGCACCTGCGGCGACCTCGGAAGAGCCGGCCGGGTGGGCGGGCGTTGGTCGGCGGGCGGTTTGCCCCGGTTCTCCCGATCCAGGTTCCAGACACCGCCCGCCGGCTTGTCACCGTCCATCAGCAGGCCCGTCCGGCGGCGCATGTCGCGATAGAACCATTCCATGGTCAGTTCGCGCCGGTCGCTGGCCCAGGCGGCGAAGTCGGCGGTCGAGCAGATGAACCGGTCATCCTCGCGCGCCTCGACCGGCGGGCCGGCCACCGCGCCCCAGGCGTCAAGGGCGGATTCAAGGCGATACTCGCCGCACCGCGTGCGCACGACCGACGACGGGGCCAGCTCCTCGCAGGCGCGCGCAAGTTCGCCGCCGATTGAACCGCTGTTGGCGGGATCGTCCAGGGCCACATAGCGAACGACGACGCCATCGGCGCGGAGGCGTTCGGCGAAGGCGCGCATCGCCGCGAAGATCAGGACCAGCTTCTGCTTGTGATGCCGCACATAGGTCGCCTCGTCCGCGACCTCGGCCATCAGTACGACGTCCGTTTCGCGCTCCAGGTCGCGCAGGGCCGACAGGGACAGGCTCAGCTGGTCGCCGAGCACGAGGCGAAGGGTCCGGATGGGCGTATGCATGGCCGCGATAGCTAGGCCGCGCGATGACGCCGACGAGGCGCGCGGCGCCAGAGCTTCTGGAACGCAGGTGCGCGTCTATAGAATTTCTGAAGGGCCGCGGGGTTGTGCTGGGCGTTCCAGACCTGATGTTGAGCCCTCATCAAGGCCACCGGACGCCCCAAGCATGACGATCGCCCGCAATGTTCTCGAAGCCATCGGCAACACGCCGCTGATCCGGCTGCACGCCGCCAGCGAGGCGACGGGCTGCGAGATCCTGGGCAAGGCCGAGTTCATGAACCCCGGCCAGTCGGTGAAAGATCGCGCGGCGCTGTACATCGTGCGGGACGCCATCGAGAGCGGCAGGCTGCGGCCCGGCGGCCGCATCGTCGAAGGCACGGCCGGCAATACCGGCATCGGCCTGGCGATGGTGGGCTCGGCGCTGGGCTATCGCACGACGATCGTCATTCCGCGCACCCAGAGCCAGGAGAAAAAGGACGCCATCCGGCTGGCGGGCGCCGAGCTCGTCGAGGTCGACGCCGTGCCGTACGCCAACCCGATGAACTATGTCCGCTATTCCGGGCGACTGGCCGAGGAACTGGACGCAACCGAGCCGGCCGGCGCCGTCTGGGCCAACCAGTTCGACAACACGGCCAACCGCAGGGCCCACGAGGAAACCACCGGCCCGGAGATCTGGGAGCAGACGGCGGGGCGGGTCGATGGCTTTGTCTGCGCCGTCGGGTCAGGGGGAACGCTGGCAGGCGTCGCCGCGGCCCTGCGGTCGCGCCGGCCCTCGATCCGCATCGGCCTGGCCGACCCGCATGGCGCCGCCCTGCACAGCTTCTACACCACCGGCGAGCTCAAGGCCGAGGGCGGCTCGATCACCGAGGGGATCGGCCAGGGCCGGATCACGGCCAACCTCGAGGGCTTCAAGCCGGACTACAGCTGGCGCGTCGACGACGAGGAGGCGGTGCGCATCCTGTTCGATCTGGTTCGGGACGAAGGCCTGTGCCTGGGCGGCTCGGCGGGTCTGAACATCGCCGGGGCCATCCGCATGGCGCGGGAGCTGGGACCGGGCCACACCATCGTCACCGTGCTGTGCGACCATGGCTCCCGCTATCAGAGCAAGCTGTTCAATCCGGACTTCCTGAAGGAAAAGGGACTGCCTATACCGGACTGGATCTGATCACAGTCTGGCAGGAGCCACCCGCATGGCGCAGGACCCGCTCGTCTCCACGGCCTGGCTGGCCGAGCATCTCGACGCGCCGGACATCCGCATTGTTGACGCCAGCTGGTTCCTGCCCGGCGACCCGCGCGATCCCAAGGCCGAGTACGCGCTGGCCCACATCCCCGGCGCGGTGTTCTTCGACATCGAGGAGATCGTCGACGAGACCAGCGATCTGCCGCACATGCTGCCGTCGGTGGTCAAGTTCGCCTCGCGGATGCGGCGACTGGGCATCGGCGACGGCGCCCGCATCGTCGTCTACGACAGCCAGGGCCTGTTCTCGGCGCCGCGTGTCTGGTGGACCTTCCGCGCCATGGGCCACGAGGACGTGGTGGTGCTGGATGGAGGCCTGCCCAAGTGGATCGCCGAGGGCCGGCCGATCGAGGACGGGACGCCGCCGCCGCGCGAGCGCCACTTTACCGCCCGGATGAACGCTGACCTCGTCCGCGCCCTGCCCCAGGTGCGGCGGGCCATCGACAGCGGCCGCGAGCAGCTGGTGGACGCCCGTCCGGCGGCGCGGTTCACCGGCGAGGCGCCGGAGCCTCGGCCAGGGCTGCGCGGGGGACATATGCCGGGGGCGCTGAACGTGCCCTCTTCGAGCGTGATCGCCCCGGACGGCACGCTGAAGTCGGCCCAGCAGCTGGAAGCGGTCTTTGCGGAGGCCGGCGTCGACCTGGGCCGGCCGATCATCACCACCTGTGGCTCCGGCATCACCGCCTCGCTGCTGGCGCTGGCGCTGGCGCGGCTCGGCCGCGACCGCACCCCGGTCTATGACGGGTCGTGGGCGGAATGGGGCGGCCGGGACGACACGCCGGTGGTCACGGGGTGAGCGAGGCCTGGCGCCTTCGCAATGCGCGCCGCGGCGACCTGCCGGCGATGGCGGAAATCGAACGGTCCGCGGACGCACGGTTCAAGGGCGGTGACCTCGACTGGCTGGGAGAGGCGGAGCCCACGCCATCGGAACTGCTCGCCCCCTACTGCGACGCAGGCTCGGCCTGGGTCGTGGAGGACGGCGCCGGCCGACTCGGCGGCTTCCTTGTTGCGGGCCCTCGCGGCAGCCAGCTGATCCTCTTCCAGATTTCGGTCGCGCTTGACCTTCAGGGTCTGGGGCTGGGCAAGCGACTGATGCTCGCCGCTCTGGAGGCCGGGCGCCGGCTCGGGCTCCAGAGCGGCGGCGCTGACGACCTACCGCGACGTGGCGTGGAATGCGCCATGGTACGCCCGGTTCGGCTTCGTCGAGGTCGGCGAAGAGGACCAGTCGGATGCGTTGCGCCAGATGCTGGCGAACGAAGCGGCCGCAGGACACGATCCGGCGCGACGGTGCGCGATGGTTCTGGCCCTGTAGAGGGGTCCGGACTTCAGCGGAACGGCGGCGAGTAGAGGAGGCCTGGTCGCTCAGCGCTCCACAGCGCGTTTCGGTCCCTGGCCAGTTGAAGGCCGCTCGAAGGGCCGAGGTTGCGGTCAAAGATCTCGCCGTAGGAGCCGACCTGACGGACCACCTCGAAGGCCCAGTCGGGCGCAAGGCCGAGGCTCTGGCCCAGCTCGCCTTCGAGCCCGAGAAAGCGGCGCTCGGCCGGGCTTGCCGGCTGGCCGCGCCGGGCGGTGACATCGCGGCTGGTCAGCTTCAGGTGCTCGGCCATGACCAGGGCGTTCAGGCTCCAGCGGACGATGTCGGTCCATCCGGCGTCGCCCTGGCGCACGACGGGGCCCATCGGCTCCTCGGAGATCACCTCGGGCAGGAGCACATGGCCGCCGGGGTTGTTCAGCACCGCGCGACCGGCGGCGAGGGCCGAGAGATCGGCCGTCAGGGCGTCGCAGTCATCGGCCTGGTAGCGGTCGCGGGCCTCTTCGGCGGATGCCGCCTCCACGAGGGTGACATTGAGGCCCAGCGCCTTGAAGTAGTCGACGACGTTCAGCGCGCTGGTGGTGCCGGACTGGACGCAGATGCGGGCTCCTGACAGCTCGGTCGCGCTCTGCAGGTTCAGCGAGCGGCGGGTGAGGAAGCCCTGGCCGTCGAAATAGCTGATGCCGGCGAAGTCGACGCCGTCTGCGGCGTCGCGGCTGAGGTTCCAGCTGGTGTTGCGGACCAGCAGGTCGATGCGCCCAGCCTTGAGGTCGGAGAAGCGGTCGGCGGCGCCGACCTCGACGAACGCCACCTTACCGGCGTCGCCCAGCACGGCGGCCGCCACCGCCCGACAAATATCGACATCGAAGCCGCGCCACCGTCCGCGCGGATCCCGCACCGAAAAGCCGCCGAGGCCGGGGTTCACGCCGCAGCGGAGGACCCCGCGCTTGCGCACGGCGGCCAGGGTGGGGCTCTTGGCGGCGAGAACGGCGTTGTCGGCGGCGATCAGCACCTCGTCGGCCTGCGGCTTGGTGAGGGTCTGCTCGGGCTTTCGCTCGCAGCCCGCCGCCGCGAGGGCGATCAGCAGGACGGGGGCGAGACGCTTCACGGGCGGAACTCCTTGATCCGGGAGGGACGAGCGACCTTTATTGAGCCCACGCAGTTTCGTCCTCATGACACGGTCACGGCAACCCGCATGGATGAGAAAACCCGACTGATCCACGCAGGTCGCACCGAGCGAAAGCTCCCGCGCACCGTCGGGCCGCCGATCCAGCGAGGCTCGACCGTGCTGCTGCCCGATTCGCGGGCGCTCTACGAAGAGGAGATCGGCTACGGTCGCGGCGGGCTGGCGGCGCAGATGGCGCTCTGCGAGGCGCTGTGCGAGCTGGAGCGCGCGGCGCATGTCCAGCTCTACCCGTCGGGTCTGGCGGCCCTGTCCGGCGCCATGATGGCGCTGCTGGCGGCGGGCGATGCGATCCTGGTCAGCGAGGGCGTCTACAAGCCCACCCGGGTCTTCTGCGAACGGCACCTGCGGCGTTTCGGAGTGCGGGTCGAGTTCTATCCGGCCGGCCTGGACGCGGAAGCGACGCTTGGGCTGATCCGGCCGGAGACCCGGCTGATCGTGATGGAATCGCCCGCCTCCCTCACTTTCGAGCTCCAGGACGTCCCGGCGATCGCCGCCGGCGCGCGGGCGCGTGGCGTTCTGTCGATGATCGACAACACCTGGGCCGCCGGCCTGACCTTCAAGCCTCTGACGCACGGGGTGGACGTGAGCGTGCAAGCTCTGACCAAGTATGTCTGCGGAGGCTCTGACGTCTTCCTGGGCTCGGCGGCCGTCTCGGACCGGGCGCTCGCGGCGAAGCTGGAGGCCAGCGGCCACGAGATCGGCTGGGCCGTCTCGCCGGACGACGCCTACCAGGCGCTCAAGGGGCTACGCACCCTGGCGACCCGGATGGACCAGCACGGGCGCAACGGCCTGGCCGTCGCGCGCTGGCTGCAGGAGCGGTCGGAAGTAGCCAGGGTGCTGCACCCCGCCCTTCCCGGTGATGCCGCCTACGCGATTTGGAGCCGCGACTTCACCGGGACCTGCGGGCTGTTCGGGTTCACCCTCGTTCCGGGCCCGGAGGAGGCCGAGCATGCCTTTCTGGACGCGCTGAAGCTGTTCGGACTGGGCTTTTCGTGGGGCGGGTTCGAGAGCCTGGCGATCCGGTGCGACCCGCAGCTTCGATCCCGGCCATTCGCCAAGGCGCTGGAAGGCCCGCTGATGCGGTTGCACATCGGCCTAGAGGAGCCGGCTGACCTGATCGCCGACCTCGAGGCCGCTCTTGAGGTCTACACCCGGTCTAGCCTGGCTGGTTCATCGACCAGCTGACGCCGTAGGGGCAACGAAACTCGCCGTAGGTGTCGCCCCAGAACATCTTGTCGGGCCGCAGCGTCGCCTCGCAGCCCGCATCCACGGCGCGCTGATAGGCGGCCTGGATATCGTCGACCATCATCATCAGAGTCGCCCCCTGCATCGGTCGATAGGGATGGCCATGATCGGGGTAGGCGTCCGACAGCATGATCGAGCTGCCATTCAGGTAGAGGTGGATATGCATGGTCCGCCCCTCGGCATCCGGCTCGACCATGCTCATGATCTGCGCGCCCAGCGCCCGCTCGTAGAACCGCGCGGCGGCGACTGCCCCATCCAGGGTCAAATAGGGCACGACGCCTCCCTTGACCGGCTCGTACGGTGTCGGGGTGATGTCTTCGGGCATGCGAGGCTCCTCCATCTTGCCCGAGGACGGGCGGAGGCGAGCCGAGCCGACAATGGGAGGAAGAAAATCAGACCGGAATGGCGACCCCAGCACGGCTCGAACGTGCAACCGGCTGCTTAGAAGGCAGCTGCTCTATCCAGTTGAGCTATGGGGCCCCTCAGGGGATTCAGTGGGTCCAGGGCTGCTTGCGGTCGGCCGCGAAGTTGTCGGCATAGGCCTTGATGATCCGCTTGGGCTCCTTCGGCTCGATGAGCTGGAAGGCGATGCCGTGGCTCTGGGCGTAGGCGACAGCTTCGTCGCGCGTCTCGAAGGTCAGGCGGATCTGACCGTTCATGTCCGTCGACTGAGTCCAGCCCGTCAGCGGGTCGACCCGTTTGGCGGCCGCCGGAGCGAACTCAAGAACCCAATCCTTGGTCTTGGCCTTGCCCGACTGCATGGCGGTCTTGGCGGGGCGGAAGATGCGGGCGAGCATGGTGCGAGGGCCTCCAGATCCAGTCCGATAATGGTCGGGGCGGCGTGATTCGAACACGCGACCCTCTGCTCCCAAAGCAGATGCGCTACCAGGCTGCGCTACGCCCCGTCATTACCGGAAGGCGGTGTTTGCCATTTCAGGACCGTGCGCGAAAGGCCCGTCCTGCACCATCTTCAGGGACCTGGGGGTGGAATCGTCGAAGCCGCTCAGTCGGCCTTGCGGCGCAGCGGCTTGAAGATCGCACTCGCGCGGGCGATCTCGCGGTCGCCGACGCGGATGCGGCCCTCGACGAACACCAGGTCGCGCGTCTGTCGCGTCACCCGTCCATCGCCCATGAGCCACTCGCCGGCGCGGCCCGCCGACAGGAAGTCCAGGGACAGGTGCACGGTCACGGCGGCGTGGCCGCCCGTTGCGCCATGGCAGGCCCTGGCCAGGACGCCGTCCATGAAGGTGGCGATCATGCCGCCATGCACGATGCCCATGCTGTTGCAGTGGCGATGCAGCGCATAGAAGGCGTGCTCGAACCCGTCAGGTCCGTTGCGATGGAACATCGGGCCGTTGTGGGTGGTGTAGGGTCCGCGCGCCGACGGCGAGAACCCTTCGGGCGGCGGCGGAACCGCCTCGTTCGCATCACTCATTGCCGAAGAACGGATGCCGGATCCGGTCGCCCGGCTTGATGCCCAGTTCGCCGGCGCGGCCGCCCGCGATCTCCAGCACGCCCTTGGCCAGTCCCCGCGAGGGAATGCCCTCCTCGGAGTGGGGCGTGGTCATCGCCGCGATGCTGACGATGTAGCCCTCGGGATCGATGTAGATGATGTCGAGCGGGATGTAGGTGTTCTTCATCCAGAACGAGCGCGGCGCGGTGTCGGGGAACTCGAACAGCATGCCGCGATCGGGCGCCAGGCTCTTGCGGAACATCAGGCCGTTCTGGCGCTCCATCTCGTCATCAGCGACCTCGACCTGAAAGGTGACAGGACCGCGCGAGGTGTCGATGACCAGCGGCTCCAGCGCCGAGATCAGCTGTTCTTCAGCCGCTGCGCCACCCTTGCAGGCGCTCAGCAGCGGCGATCCGAGAGTCAGGGCGGCGGCCAGAATTGCGGCGCGACCCATACCGACGATGAACGACAAGAATTCCGCTCCGAACTCCGAAGCGGATCAGTCCGCCTCGATCTGCGCCACGACCAGACCCTTGGGCCCTTCGGCGAAGCGCACCATGACGCCATCGCCGGGCTGAAGGTCCTCCAGACCGCTGCGTCGCAGGGTCTCGATGTGAACGAAGATATCGCCGGGCGCGCTGTCGCGCACCACGAAACCGTAGCCCTTGGTTCGGTTGAACCATTTCACGGTCGCATGCTCGAGTGGCCCGTCGGCGGCGACAAGCTGTGCGCGTGGGCGCGATGAGGGGCGGGCCTCACGACGATCATCGGGACGGCGCATCGGCCGTTCGTCGGGGCGCTGGGCGTCGGTCTCGTCCAGATCGACGATGTCGAGCACTTGCCAGCCCTTGGGGCGCTTGACGGCGTCACAGACGATCGTTGCGCCTTCAAGGACGGAATCCCGACCAAGATTGCGCAAGGATGTCACGTGCAAGAGAACATCACGCAGTTCGGTGATGTCAGGCTGATCCGGCACCACGAAGCCATAGCCCTTGCCCAGATCAAACCACTTTACCCGACCGGTGATCCTGACGCTCTCGGCGTTGAGATCCTCCGAATGCATGTCGACACTCATACTCGCCCCCTCCGGATGCCTCGGACCCGTGAGACTTCCGCTCTCAGTATAACACTGTTCGCTTGTGAGGTGAGCCGTCAATCACTTCGTTCGCCTGCAACGCGGCGCACGAGGGCGTTCGCGACACTTCGTCGCGCCCAAAACGGGCAAACGCCCAATTTTCCGGAAAGAGCCTCGTGGCACGCCCTAGGGGAATCGAACCCCTCTTACCAGATTGAAAATCTGGGGTCCTAACCGATAGACGAAGGGCGCGCGGCGAGGAAGCGGCGATATAGCCAACCTCTCCGGAGGGCGCAACCCCCTCGCCGATCAGAAATTCAGTCGCGCGCCATGCGCGGATCGGCGCCGTCCTCGATTTCCAGCTCGACGCTTTCGCGCCCTTGCCAGTCATCGGGTTTCAGCCTTCCGGCGAGGTGCATCGCCCCACCACCTGCCAGCAGGCGGCGGCCCAGGTCGGTGTCCTCGGCGCGCCAGGCGACGGCCTTGAGCCGGGCGCCGGCCGAATCGACGAGGGTGACCCGGAGGTGGCCGCCACGCATGGGAATCGGCCGTTCGACCCGAACGTCGGGTACAGCGAAGACCGGCTCGGGATTTCCCGGGCCAAAGGGCGCCAGACGCTGGAACTGCGCCAGCAGATCGCGGGTGGCGGCCGCCGGAGCAACCACGGCGTCGATATCCAGGGCGTCCTCGGCCGCAGCCGTCGCCATCTCGCCCGCGAGGCGTTGCTCCAGGAATGCGCGCAGCTCGGGAATGACGGCCGGCCGGACCGTCAGGCCCGCCGCCATGGCGTGCCCTCCCCCGGCCATCAGCAGCCCTTCGTCATAGGCGGCCTGCACCGCCACGCCGAGATTCACGCCCGGCTGGGATCGGCCCGATCCCTTCCCGACATCGGCCGGCCGATCGACGCCGATCACGATGACCGGCTTGCGATAGCGTTCGCGCAGCCGGCTGGCGGCGATTCCGACGACACCAGGGTGCCAGTCGTCGCCGGCGACGATGATCACCGGCGCGTCGGGGTCGAAGTTGCTCGCCTGCTCGATCTGGACGATCGCCGCATCCAGCACGGCCTTCTCGACTTCCTTGCGAGAGGCGTTGAGTGCGTCCAGCTCCTGGGCCAGGGCTTCGGCCTCTCGCTGGTCCTCGGTGCTCAGAAGCCGCGCGCCGAGATCGGACCGCCCGATCCGGCCGCCGGCGTTGATCCTGGGGCCGAGAATGTAGCCGGCATGAAAGGTCGTCGCCGGGCCCTGGCTCTTGGCGACATCCATCAGGGCCTTCAGCCCGATGTTCTTCCAGCCAGACATGACTCGGAGGCCCTGGGCCGCCAGAGCGCGGTTGAAACCCACAAGCTGGGTGACGTCGCAGACCGCTCCCATCGCCGCCATATCCAGCCAGGACATGACATCGGGAGCCTGCCGCGATTCGAACAGACCGCGTCGCCGCGCCTCACGGTTCAGAGCCGCCAGCAGGACGAAGGTGACGCCGGCCGCCGCCAGGTGCCCCTGGCCCGACTGGCAATCGGGTCGATTGGGATTGACCAGGGCCACTGCGGGAGGCGCCTCGCCCGGCTTCATCAGGTGGTGGTCGACAACGACGACGTCGAGACCGATCCTGGCTGCCTCGTGCAGGGCGTCGTGCGCCGCCGCGCCGCAATCGACGGTGACAACCAGCTCTGCGCCATCCTCCTTGAGGCGGCGGAACGCAGCCGGACTTGGGCCGTAACCCTCCTTGATGCGGTCCGGGACGTAGATCGCAAGCTCGCGTCCCATGGCGCGGAACCACCGCACAAGCTGGGCCGCGCTGGAAGCCCCGTCCACGTCATAGTCCGCGAAGACCACTGTGGGCCGCCCGCTTTCCACGGCGTCGACCAGAACCTCGGCGGCGCGGTCCATGTCGGCGAAGCTGGAGGGATCGGGAAACAGCGCCTTGAGCGTCGGCGAAAGGAAGGTCTCCGCCGTGCTGGCGTCGACGCCCCGCGAGGCGAGCGCCCTCGCCAGGGGCTCCGAGAGGCCGAGCCTCAATTGGTGGTCGCGCGTCACCAGATCATCGGCAGGGCGTCGCCGCCAGGCGCGTCCGCCGAGAGAGCGGCGAACCCCGAGGAAGTCCGGTGTCGGCGAGCCGTCCGCCACTAGAGCGGCCGCTTCATCCGCACTTCACGCACCGTGCGGGTCGAGGAGTTCATCACCAGGGAATGGGTGTGGACGAAGCCGCCCCGGAAGGTCACGCCATCCAGCAGCGCTCCCTTGGTGACACCCGTGGCGGCGAAGATGGCGTCGGCCCGGACGATGTCATCGAGATCATACTTGCGATCCAGCTGGGTGATCCCGCAGCGCTCGGCGCGCGCCTTCTCGTCGGCGTTGCGAAAGACTAGCCGCCCCTGGAACTGGCCGCCGACGCATTTGAGGGCGGCGCAGGCCAGAACCCCTTCGGGGGCGCCGCCCTGGCCGATGTATAGATCGACCCCGGTGTCGGGGTCGGCGGTGTTGATGACGCCGGCCACGTCACCATCGGTGATCAGATAGACCCTGGCCCCGACGGTCCGAAGGCTGGCGATGATCTCGGCGTGGCGGGGGCGATCCAGGACACAGACGGTGATCTGGTCGGGGCTGACCCCCTTGGCTTCCGCCAGCGCCTTGACGTTATCGGCTGCGGAACGGTCCAGATCGAGGATGCCCTTCGGATAGCCAGGTCCACAAGCGATCTTGTCCATGTAGGTGTCAGGGGCGTTCAGCAGCGTCCCCGCCGGCGCCCAGGCCATTACGGCAAGAGCGTTGGCCATAGCCTTAGCGGTAAGCGTGGTGCCCTCCAGCGGATCGAGCGCGATGTCAACGCGCGGCCCGCCCTTGCCGACGGCCTCGCCGATATAGAGCATCGGCGCCTCGTCCCGCTCGCCCTCACCGATGACGATGACGCCCTCGATCTCGAGATCGTTCAGGGCGTTGCGCATGGCGTCGACCGCAGCCTGGTCAGCCGCCTTTTCGTCGCCACGGCCAACGAGCGACCAGGAAGCGATCGCCGCGGCTTCCGTCACGCGCACGGCGTCGAGGACCAGACCTCGGTCAAGGATTTCAGCACTCATCCAGGCGTCTCCAGGCGCGACTCCGCCGCGTCGGGCGGGGCCAGCGCGTTGGAATAGCGGCTAAGGCCCCATGTTTCGAGCCTCAAACCATCTTCAGCCGATTCCCTGCCTGGGGCCGCTCCGGTCTCCCCGGGTGTCAGATACGCGCGATGCGCAGCAGGCGGGGCCGTTCGAGCACGGCAGGCAGCCGCTCGATGCGGTTGATGGCGTCTGTCAGCACGGATTCGGCGATGGCGTGGGTGGTCAGCACGATGGGGACGCCTGCCGAGTCCTCGACCGGCTTCTGCAGGAAGCTGTCGATCGATACGCCGCATTCCGCCAGGGTTTCGGACACCGCAGCGATGACCCCCGGCTGATCCTTCACCATCAGGCGCAGGTAGGCCTTGCCCACTCGGCGCGTCGGCGCGACGGCCACGAACGGCTTCAGCCGCCCGGCCGGCGCCTGAAAAACCGGGCGACGGGCGGCGGTCATCACGTCGGCGATGTCGGCCGCTACAGCGGCGGCGGTGGGCCCGGCGCCCGCCCCCGGTCCCTGGATAAAGATGCGGCCGATGCGCGTGCCTTCGATGAACAGGGCGTTGGTCGCGCCGCGTGTCTCCGCCAGCGGATGGCCGAAGGCGACCAGGCTGGGATGCACGCGCACGGCGACGCCGTCCTCGGTCTTCTCGGTCGAGGCGATCAGACGGATCCGGTAGCCAAGGTCCTTGGCCATGGCGATGTCGAGGGCTTCGACACCCGAGATGCCCTCGATCTCGGCGGCCGCGAAGTTGGGCGCGCAGCCGAAGGCCAGCGCCGCGAGGATGCTGATCTTGTGTGCGGCGTCGAACCCGCCAACATCGGTGGTCGGGTCGGCCTCGGCGTAACCCATCGCCTGGGCGTCCTTCAGGACGTCGGCGAAGGCGCGGCCCTTGGCTTCCATCTCGCTGAGGATGAAGTTGCAGGTGCCGTTGAGGATGCCGGCAAGAGCAGAGACATCGTCGCCGACCATCGCCTCGCGCAGCATCTTCACCGCGGGCGTGCCGCCCATGACAGCCGCCTCGAACAGAAGCGGCACGCCCGAGGCCTCGGCCAGGGCGGCAAGCTCGGCGCCGTGCTCAGCGATCAGCGCCTTGTTCGCGGTGACCACCGGCTTGCCGGCCTTCAGCGCCGCTTCGACAGCGGCCTTGGCCGGGCCATCTGACCCGCCGACGAGTTCGACGAACAGATCGATGTCCGGGCTGGTGGCCAGCGCGACAGGATCGTCGAACCAGGCCAGCTGCGAGATGTCGACCTTCCGGGCCCGGGAGCGATTGCGCGCCGAGACGGCGGTGATTACCGCGCGGTCGCCCGCCGGCGCGAAGTCCGGCCGCTCGGCCAGGAACTCAAGCAGTCCTCCACCGACGGTGCCCAGCCCCGCGACCCCGATGCGCCAAGTCTTGTCGGACACGCCAACTCCTCCGGGAGAATGATCAGCCACTATTGCCCCGCCAGGGCGTTGTGCGCGCGAGCGAGGATGTCGTCGGCGTTGGACAGGAACTTCTTCACATTGCGGGCCGCCTGGCGGATGCGTTGCTCGTTCTCGACCAGGCCGATGCGGACATATCCCTCGCCATACTCGCCAAAGCCGGCCCCGGGCGCGACGGCCACTCCGGCCTCCTCCACCAGCAGCTTGGCGAACAGCATCGAGCCCGCCTCGCGGAACTGCTCGGGGATCGGGGCCCAGGCGAACATGGACGCAGGCGGGGCCGGGATGTCCCAGCCGGCCTGTTTCATCGCCTTGACCAGCGTGTCGCGCCGTGCCTTGTAGGTGGCGCGGATCTCGGTGACGCAATCCTGGGGGCCATTCAGTGCGGCGGCGGCGGCGACCTGGATCGGCGTGAAGGCGCCGTAGTCGAGATAAGACTTTACGCGCGCCAGGGCCGAGCACATGCGCTCGTTGCCGACGACCATGCCGACGCGCCACCCGGCCATGGCGTAGGTCTTGGACAGGCTGTTGACCTCGACCGCGATGTCCTTCGCCCCATCGACCTGAAGCACCGACGGCGGCGGATTGTCGTCGAAGTAGATCTCCGAGTAGGCGACGTCGGAGATGACCAGCATGTCGTGCTTCTTCGCCAGCTGGATCGCGTCCTTGTAGAAGTCGAGATCGACCCATTGCGCCGTCGGATTGGACGGATAGCTGAGGATCATGACGCTGGGGGGCGGCGCAGAATGGCGCACCGCCCGGCCGATGCCCGACAGGTACTCTTCGGGGCTCAGGGCCGGCACGTGGCGGATGACGCCGCCGGCCATGATGAAGCCGAAGGCGTGGATCGGGTAGGCCGGGTTGGGGCAGATGATCACATCGCCCGGCGCCGTCAGGGCATTGGCTAGGTTGGCGAAGCCCTCCTTGCTGCCGAGGGTGGCGATCACCTCGGTGTCGGGGTTCAGCTTCACGCCATAGCGGCGGCCATAGTAGCCGGCCATGGCCCGACGCAGACCGATGACGCCCTTGGACGCCGAGTAGCGCCCGGCCTTGGGATCGCGGGCCGTCTCGCACAGCTTGTCGACGATGTGCTTGGGCGTCGGCATGTCGGGGTTGCCCATGCCGAAGTCGATGATGTCGACGCCCTGCCCGCGCAGGCGAGCCTTGATCTTGTTCACCTCCTCGAAGACGTAGGGCGGGAGGCGACGGATACGGTGGAATTCGAACGTCATGTGGGGCTCATGCGCCGCCTTCGGCGCGTCCGGAGCGAATGTCGCGCATGGATAGACCTCGGAGCAGGTCTCGCCAAGCAGGCTGTTGGAAGATTTTGCCCCCGAGGCCGGGACTTACCGGGGCCGCGGAGGCGGGTTAGCTCGGGCGCGCATAGCCCGGGCGAAGGCTTCCGATTCGGCGATCTCGGCGTCGGTCGGCGCCTGCACGCCCCCGGCGGCGGCATCGGCGGCGGCGCGCGCGGCGAAGGCGTCGCTCGCGTCGAGATACCAGGTCTCGGGCGCGGTCTGCCGGGCGAGATCGGCGCCCTGCGATTCCTGTTCCTGGACCATCGCCTGGAACTGCTCGTCGCTGGGCAGGTCCTCTGGCCGGGCAGGAATATCCGCGAAGGTCGGGTATTCCCCCGGCTGGCCGAGGATCTCGTTGATGCGGCCGGCGGCGGGCGAGGTCGGATCGACGATCGTCTGCCCGCCCGGCAGCCCCTTGGGCGCCTGGGCGCAGGCGCACAGGACCAGGGCGGCGCTGCAAAGCAGCAGGCCCTTCATCGGGGACAAAACGCGGGCTTGGCCGTTCATCTCAAGTCCGGTCATATGCGATGATCGTGGCGAACGAAAGGGCGAGCCCACGCCCTTCAGGTGAGGAACCCGTGCATGGCGCGTCAGACCAAGTCCACCCGCAAGCCCGCCAGGGCGCCGGCAGGCGAGACGGATGCGGACGCCAAGCCGGCGAAGGTGGCCAAGTCACCAACCGGCGCGCCCAAGGCCAAGGCCCCGAAGACCGCCAAAGCCAAGGTCGCCAAGCCGGAAAGCGCCAAGGCCAAGTTGGCCCGCCCAGCGCCCGCCGACCGGATCGAAGCAGCCCGGCAAGCCACTGCCCCGGCAAGGGATCCGCTCGGTTCGGCCCCTCCCCTGCCGGACCCGGCAGGCTTCATTCCGCGCGAACAGCGCGAGCAGCTCGAGAAGCTGTCGGCCAATCTGGCGCGGGCGGCGATTACGGCTCAGGGCGCGATCGCCGAAGCAGCCCTGCGTCAGGCCGACGCGCCGGCTGCTCTCAGCACAGACCCGTTCCATGTCGGCCCCGCGATGACCCAGGTCATGGGCAAGCTGGCCGCCGAGCCGGACCGGCTGCTGCGGGCCCAGGCCGACCTTTTCTCGCGCTACCTCGACCTGTGGCAGAGCACGGCGCGGCGGATGGCCGGCGAGACGGTGGAGCCCGTGGTCCAGCCCGAGAAGGGCGACAAGCGGTTCAACGATCCCGACTGGGGCGCCCACCCGGTCTTCGATGTGATGAAGCAGTCCTACCTGCTGACGTCCGGATGGCTGAACGGCCTGATCGCCGGCGTGGAGGGCGTGGATCCGCTGGAGAAGCGGCGGGTCGAGTTCTTCATGAAGATGCTGACCGACGCGGTCAGTCCTTCAAACTTCCTGCTCAGCAACCCGGCGGCGCTGCGCGAGGTGATGGCCACCGGCGGCGAAAGCCTGGTCCGCGGGATGCAGAACTTCGCCGAGGACCTCGAGCGGGGCGGCGGCCAGCTGCACATCAGCCAGACCGACATGGAGGAGTTCCGCGTCGGCGAGAATGTCGCCACCGCGCCCGGCAAGGTGATCTACCAGAACGACATCCTGCAATTGCTGCAGTACGAGCCGACGACCGAGCAGGTCCACGAGATCCCCCTGCTGCTGTTCACGCCCTGGATCAACAAGTTCTACATCACCGACCTTCGGCCCGATAACAGCCTGATCCGCTGGCTGACGGGCCAGGGCTTCAGCGTGTTCGTGACCAGCTGGGTCAATCCGGACGAAACGCTGGCCGCCAAGACCTTCGAGGACTACCTGATCGAGGGCATCTACGACGCCACCAGCCAGGTGATGAAGCAATGCGGCACGAGCCGGGTGAACACGGTCGGCTACTGCATCGGCGGCACATTGCTGTCGTGCGCGCTGGCCCACATGGCGGCCAAGGGTGACGAGCGCATCTCGTCGGCCACCTTCTTCGCCGCCCAGCAGGACTTCGAGGAGGCGGGCGATCTCAAGCTGTTCGTCGACGAGGCCTGGCTGAAGGAGATCGAGGCGCGCATGGACCAGGCGGGCGGCTTCCTGCCCGGCAAGTCGATGGCCGATACCTTCAACAGCCTGCGCGGCAACGACCTGATCTGGTCGTTCTTCGTCAACAACTACCTGATGGGCAAGGAGCCCAAGCCGTTCGATCTGCTGTTCTGGAACAGCGACCAGACACGGATGCCCAAGGCGCTGCACCTGTTCTACCTGCGGCACTTCTACAAGGACAACGCCCTGGCGCGCGGCGAACTAAGCCTTGCCGGCGAGCGCCTGGACTTGGGCAGGGTCAGGACGCCGGTCTATGTGCAATCGTCGCGCGACGACCACATCGCCCCGTATCGCAGCGTCTACCGGGGCGCGCGGCTGTTCGGCGGCCCGACGCGGTTCACCATGGCCGGCAGCGGGCACATCGCCGGGGTGATCAACCACCCGGACGCGCACAAGTATCAGCACTGGACCAATGATGCCCTGCCTGAGACCGCCGAAGCCTGGATGGCCGGCGCGGTCGAGCACCCGGGCAGCTGGTGGCCCCACTGGGGCGCCTGGCTGGCCGAGAAGTCCGGCCCCATGGTCCCTGCCCGGGACCCGGCCAAGGGCCCGCTGAAACCGCTGGAGGACGCGCCCGGCAGCTTCGTGAAGGTGCGCAGCTAGTTCGACAGGTCCAGCCGGAACCTGGGCCTTTCCCAGGTGATGTCCCCGGATGGCAGCGAGGTCCCGGCATCCCGGGCGCCCATGCGGCGGTAGAAGTCGGCGGCTCCGGGGTTGGAGGAAATCACGACCCTGCTGGCGCCGAGGGCGCGGGCGCGCTCCGCCATATGCTCGAACAGGCGACGACCCACGCCCTGCCCCTGGGCGGCGTTGTCGGTGAAGAACAGGTCCAGTTCCTGGTCGCCCTCGCCGTGCGGGATCAGCTGGTAGAAGCCAGCGAGGCCCGACTTCCCGTCAAGGACCCAGACCTCGTCGGACCAATGATAGGTCCAGGTGGCCGTGAACCGGGCGATCATGGCTCTGGCGGCGGGCTCTTCATAGCCATTGCTGGCGCGCATCAGGGCCACCAGCGCCGGATGGTCGTCCGCCCTTGCGCGCCGGATCATCAGATGTGCAGGGGGCGAGCGTAGGCGTCGAGCGCCGCCTCGTGCATCGCCTCGCTCATCGTGGGGTGCGGGAAGACGGTGGCGAAGAGGTCTTCCTCGGTCGCTTCCATCGTCATGGCGATGGCGTAGCCCTGTATCATTTCTGTTGTTTCGTGACCGATCATGTGTGCGCCGAGCAGGGCGCCGGTGCGCGCGTCGAAGACGGTTTTCACGAAGCCGTCGGTCTCGCCCGCTGCGATCGCCTTGCCGTTCACCTTGAACGGGAAGCGACCGACCTTGACGTCGTGGCCGGCGGCCTTGGCGGCCGCTTCGGTAAGGCCGACAGAGGCCACCTGAGGATTGGCGTAGGTGCAGCCCGGCACCGGAGCCGACAGGTTGGGCGACTTGAAGCCGGCGAAATGCTCCACGCAGTGGACGCCGTCGTGCATCGCCTTGTGCGCCAGCCAGGGGGCGCCGGCGACATCGCCGATGGCGTAGAGGCCAGGCACGTTGGTCGCGCCGTGGCGGTCGGCGACGACGTGGCCGCGGTCGAGCTTGAGGCCCAGGACTTCCAGGCCCAGGTTCTCGGTATTGGCCGCGATGCCCACGGCGACGATGGCGACGTCGGCGTCGAGGGTCTCGGCCTTGCCGCCGGCCTCCAGGGCGACGGACACGCCCGCCTTGGACTTCGACAGCTTCTGCACCTTGGCGCCGACGCGGAACTTTATGCCGCGCTTCTCGAACGCCTTCTGGGCCGCCTTGGAGATCTCCTCGTCCTCGACCGGCATGATGCGGTCGACCGCCTCGACCACCGTCACCTCGGAGCCGAGCGCCCGGTAGAAGCTGGCGAACTCGATGCCGATGGCGCCTGAACCGATCACCACCAGCGACTTGGGGGCGGCCTTGGGCGTCAGGGCCTCGCGATAGGTCCAGACGCGGTCGCCGTCCGGCTCCAGGCCGATGGCGGGGATGGTGCGGGCGCGGGCGCCCGTGGCCAGGATCACGTGCTTCGCGGTCACCGTGCGGGAGCCGCCGGCCTTCAGCGCGACGACAACCTTCGGCGCCGGGCCGGCCTTCTCGAGTTTGGCCGTGCCCTCGATGACCTCTATCTTGTGCTTCTTCATCAGGAAGGCGACGCCGCTGGCCAGCTGGCGGGCCACGCCGCGCGAGCGCTCGACGACCTTGGCGAAGTCGAACGACCGACCGGTCGCCGAAACGCCGTAGGCCTCGAGATGGCCCAGCTGCTCGTAGACCTCGCCGCTCTTGAGCAGGGCCTTGGTGGGAATGCAGCCCCAGTTGAGGCAGATGCCGCCGAGGTTCTCGCGCTCGACGATGGCGGTCTTCAGGCCAAGCTGGCTGGCGCGGATAGCGGCCACATAGCCGCCGGGGCCGGCGCCGATGACGATGACATCGAAATCGCTCAACGGTTCACTCCGTGAAGAAATAGTCGGGCGGCAGGAACTTGAACGCCTGCCACAGGAAGAAGACGAAGCTGAGGGCCAGCCAGACGAGGGTGTAGGCGGCGCTGACCAGCCCCCCCTTGACCACGGCCCCGGCCCAGCTGCGGCCGTAATAGGTCTTGAGGCCAACGGTCAGGTAGGCCTGGTAGGCCAGCAACACCAGCCCCAGGCCGATCTTGGGCAGGACCAGGTTCCACAGGCCGCCGAGGATCATCAGCAGGTAGAGGGTGGTGTGGCCCCACAGCGAGAAGATGAAGTGGTCGACGGCGAGCGTCCCGCGCCGATACAGCGGCCAGATCATCAGGGCATACAGCGGCATCAGCAGCCACAGGGCGCGCGGGGCCCAGGTGGCGATGTCGTCGTTGATGACCTGGGGCTGCTCGACGGCCAGCAGCAAGGAGGCGATAAAGGAGCGGTTGCCTTCGTCCGCCAGGTTGGTCCGGGCCTTTTGCAGGGCGGCGGCGACCTCAGGGTCAGGCTTCGCCCGCCCTTCCGGCATCAGGGTGCGGGCCTGGATATAGAAGCCCTTCATCTCGACCACGCCCTCGGCGTCCTCGAACACGCTGACGGGCCCGCCAGTGCGGCGGACCTCGAACTGCATCAGGCTGACGCCGCTGATGGCCAGGAACAGGAAGAAGACCACACTGGCGCTGACGTAGAGCTTGAACGGGGTCAGGTAGCGCTTGGTGTCGCCGTCGCGCAGGCCGCGAAGCACCCGGCCGGGATCGACCGCCATGTCCTTCAGCGTGGTCGGCACGTGCTCGGTGAAGCTGAAGACGTTGTCGAGGGCGTCGTTGAGCAGGAACTTCAGCTCTCGCCGAGGCGGCTGGCTGTCCTCGCCGCAGACATGGCAGTACCGCCCAACCAGCGGCATGCCGCAGTCGTTGCAGACCCTCTCGTCGGCGGCGTCGAGGGCCATGCTACGCCCCACCTCCGCACATCCCGGCGAACGCCGGGACGCAGCCGCATGATCTCGCTGCCCGGGGATTGTCACGAGCACGATCCCGACAAGCCGGCGCCCTAGGAACTGGGTCCCGGCGTTCGCCGGGATGAGCGGACTGGGGAGAGGTCACCGCCAGCGCCGGGCTCAGACGATCATCGTCAGCGGATCCTCGATCAGCGCCTTGAACGCCTGCAGGAAGCGCGCGCCGATCGCGCCGTCGACCACCCGGTGGTCGCAGGTCAGGGTGACGCTCATCACCGTGGCGATCGCAAGCTCGCCGTTCTTGACCACCGGCCGCTGCTCGCCGGCGCCCACGCTCATGATGCAGCCCTGCGGCTCGTTGATGATCGAGTTGAACGTCTTGATGCCGAACATGCCGAGGTTCGAGATCGAGAAGGTGCCGCCCTGGTACTCCTCGGGCTTCAGCTTCTTGCTGCGGGCGCGCTCGGCCAGGTCCTTAGTCTCGCGGGCGATCTGGGCCAGGCCCTTGGTCTCGGCCTTGCGGATGATCGGAGTGATCAATCCGTGGTCCAGAGCCACCGCCATGGAGATATCGGCGTGGTGATGCATGGCCAGGCCTTCGGGCGTGTAGCTGGCGTTGGCCTGCGGCACGCGGGTCAGAGCGACGGCGGCAGCCTTGATGACGATGTCGTTGACCGACACCTTGACCCCGTCCTTGTCGAGCATCGCGTTGATCTTGGCGCGAGCCGCCAGCAGGTTGTCGAGCTCAAGGTCGATGGTCAGCGGGAAGTGCGGCACGTCGCGGAAGCTGTCGGTCATCCGACGGGCGACGGTCTTCAGCATCCCGTCCAGCGGGACCAGATCGTAGCTGCCGGGGGCGATGCCCATCTGCTCCAGCGTCTGGGCCTGACGCGGCGCGGAGGCCGCGCTCGACGCGGACTGGGCCGGCGCCGCCTGGGGCGCCTTGCCGCGTGCGGCGTCGACGTCGGCCTTGATGACCCGTCCGTGAGGCCCGGTGCCCTTGATCGAAGACAGGTCGAGGCCAGCCGCCTGGGCCAGGCGACGCGCCAGTGGTGAGGCCATGATCCGCTCACCGGAACCGTTGACCGGCGGCGCCTTGGTCGTGGCGCCGGTCTCGCCGGCGGCCTGCGACGGCGCGGCCGCCGGCGGAGCGGCCTTGGCCTCCGCCTTGGCGGGAGCGGGCTCGGGCTTGGCAGGCTCCGGAGCCTTGGCTTCGGTCTTCGGAGCCGGCGCCTCTCCCTCACCCGCCAGGCGGGCGATGGGGGTGTTGACCTTCACGCCTTCGGTGCCGGCGTCGATGAGGATGGCCTCGACCACGCCCTCGTCGACGGCCTCGACCTCCATGGTCGCCTTGTCGGTCTCGATTTCGGCGATCACGTCGCCCGCCTTGACCGTGTCGCCCGGCTTGACGTGCCACTTGGCCAGGGAGCCCTCCTCCATGGTCGGCGACAGGGCGGGCATCAGGATTTCAATAGACATGGCGCGGCTCGTTGTTGGCTCTGCATTGGAGGGCGGCGTGGCGCATCAGTAGAGCCTTCCGCCAATGGGAACAGGGTGGTCGGGACCGATCAACATCACCTCGCCGTTGGCATCCGGCACGCCCAGGGTCAGGACCTCTGACATGAAGGGGCCGATCTGGCGCGGCGGGAAGTTGACCACGGCCAGGACCTGCCGACCGACCAGGCTTTCGACCGGATGGTTGCTGACGATCTGGGCCGAGGACTTCTTGACCCCGATCTCGGGGCCGAAATCGATGCGAAGCTTGATGGCGGGCTTGCGGGCCTCGGGAAACGGCTCGGCGGCGATCACCTCCCCGACGCGGATGTCGACCTGCAGGAAGTCGTCGAAGGTGATGACGTCAGGCATGGACGTCCTCGCGACTGAGGTGCGCCAGGGACGCGCCGTGCGCCTCCCAGTTCTGGCCGTCGAAAGCTTCGATCCGCAGATCGATGCCCTCAAGCCCGTCCAGGCAGCGGGCGTTGACCGACCAGCCGTTCGGGTTGGAGCGCGGACGGTAGAACGCCTTGACGCCGCAGACCTTGCAGAAGGTGTGCTGCGCCACGCCGGTGTTGAAGGTGTAGGTGGTGATCGCGTCGGCGCCCTGCGTCAGCCGGAACCGGCTCTCCGGCACGATGACATGCACGAAGCCGACCTTCTGGCAAATCGAGCAGTTGCAGCTCTGCGCCTCGACGACGGCTGATAGCGCCGCCTCGAAGCGCACGGCGCCGCAGTGGCAGCCGCCGGCACGCCAGGCCTGTTGCGGTTGCACGCTCACTTCGCCGCCTCAGAGCAGGTGTCCGGCTCAACGCTCTTGGAGCCGCAGAGCTTGACCAACCGCTCGCCGTCGAACTTTGCCCGGATGGTCTGATTGTCCAGCCAGCCTTTTTCCTCGCTCACGGGGCCGCTGAGCTCGACAAGCACGGCTCGCGGCGCTTCGCCCGCCGCAACGCGCTCACCGAAGGTCCGTAGCGACTGGATTTCCTGCTCCCGGTACATGTCCGTGTAGAACCGGCCCACGCCCCCGCCGACAGCCGACAGTCCTTGCCAGACATTTCCCACTAAGGAGACTGCCAGAAGCCCCCCGAGGACGACTGTCGACGTCTTCAACTTCACTTGTAGCTCACCGCCTTGGCCGCCTTGACGATCTTCTCGACCGACGGCAGCGACAGCGCCTCCAGGTTGGCCGCATACGGCAGCGGCACGTCTTCCTGGTGGACGCGGGCCGGCGGGGCGTCGAGGTAGTCGAAGGCGTGTTCGATCACCCGCGCCACGATCTCCGCGCCGACGCCCATCGGGCCCCAGCCTTCCTCAACGCAGACGATGCGGTTGGTCTTCTTCACGCTCTCGACGATGGTCTCGTGATCCAGCGGGCGGATGGTGCGCAGGTCGATGACCTCGGCCTCGATGCCCTCGGCGGCCAGCTCCTCGGCGGCCTTCAGCGCCAGACCGACCATGCGGCTGTGGGCGGTGATGGTGACGCCCGAGCCTTCGCGGCGAATCTTGGCCTTGCCGATCGGGACGATCCAGTCGTCGACCTCGGGGATGTCGAACTCGACGCCGTACATCATCTCGTGCTCGAGGAAGACGACGGGGTTGGGGTCGCGGATGGCGGCTTTCAACAGCCCCTTGGCGTCGGCGGCGTCGTAGGGGGCCACGACCTTGAGGCCGGGCACCTGGCCGTACCAGGCGCTGTAGTCCTGGCTGTGCTGGGCGCCGACCCGGGCGGCCGCGCCGTTGGGGCCGCGGAAGACGATGGACGACCTGATCTGGCCGCCGGACATGTAGAGCGTCTTGGCGGCCGAGTTGATGATCTGGTCGATGGCCTGCATCGCGAAGTTCCAGGTCATGAACTCGACGATGGGCTTGAGGCCCGCCATAGCCGCGCCGACGCCGAGGCCCGCGAAGCCGTGCTCGGTGATCGGGGTGTCGATGACGCGGCGCTCACCGAACTCCTGCAAGAGCTCGCGGCTGACCTTATAGGCGCCCTGGTACTGGGCGACTTCCTCGCCCATGAGGAAGACGGCGTCGTCGCGGCGCATTTCCTCGGCCATGGCGTCGCGCAGGGCGTCGCGGACGGTAATCTTGACCATCTTCGCGCCTTCGGGGACTTCCGGGTCCTTCAACTGGACCTTGGGCGTCACAGGCGCGGGCCCCTCGCCTTCCGGCTGGACCTGGGCGGCCTCTGGGCCCTTCTTCTCGGGATCGCCGGCGGCCTCTTGCCTCGGAGCCTCCGTCGGGGCCTCAGGAGATTGGGGCGCGGGCGACGCGCCGCCGTCCTCGCCCTCCAGGCGGGCGATCGGGGTGTTGACCTTCACGCCTTCGGCGCCAGCCTCGACGAGGATGTCGGCGATGACGCCTTCATCGACCGCCTCGACCTCCATGGTCGCCTTGTCGGTCTCGATCTCGGCGATGACGTCGCCGGCCTTCACCGTGTCGCCCTTCTTGACGTGCCACTTGGCGAGGGTGCCCTCCTCCATCGTCGGAGAGAGAGCGGGCATCAGGATATCGGTCATCTACTCGGCCGCCTCGAGATAAACGTCGGTGTAGAGTTCGGAAGGGTCCGGCTCGGGGCTGGTGCGGGCGAACTCGGCGGAATCGGCGACGATGGCCTTCACCTCGGCGTCGATCGTCTTCAACTCGTCCTCGGACACCTTGGCCTTGTCGAGCTTCTCGCGCAGGTGGTCGATGGGATCGCGGGTCTTCTTGACCTCGTCCACCTCCTCCTTCGTCCGGTACTTGGCCGGGTCGCTCATCGAGTGGCCCCGATAGCGATAGGTCTTCATCTCCAGGATGTAGGGGCCCTCGCCCGACCGGGCATGTTCGGCCGCGCGGGCGCCGGCCGCGACGACGGCTTCGATGTCCATGCCGTCGACTTCCTCGCCCGGGATGCGGAACGAGACACCCCGCTTGTGCAGGTGGGTTTCCGACGCCGAGCGCTCGATGGACGTGCCCATGGCGTACTGGTTGTTCTCGATCACATAGACGACCGGCAGATCCCACAGCCGGGCCATGTTGAAGCTCTCGTAGACCTGGCCCTGGTTGGCCGCGCCGTCGCCGAAGTAGGCGAACGAGACATTGCCGTTGTCGCGGTACTTGTTGGCCAGGGCCAGGCCCGTGCCCAGGCTGACCTGGGCCCCGACGATGCCATGACCGCCGTAGAAGCCGGCCTCGGTAGAGAACATGTGCATCGAGCCGCCCTTGCCCTTGGACGATCCGCCGGCGCGGCCGGTCAGTTCGGCCATGACCTCGCGGGCGCTCATTCCGGCGGCCAGCATGTGGCCGTGGTCGCGGTAGCCGGTGATGATCTGGTCGCCGGGCTTGCGGATCGCCTCCATGCCGACGGCGATGGCTTCCTGGCCGATGTAGAGGTGGCAGAAGCCGCCAATCAGGCCCATGCCGTAGAGCTGACCCGCCCGCTCCTCGAAGCGGCGGATGAGCAGCATGTCGCGATAGTACTTGAGAAGCTGCGCCTTCCCGGCCTTGACACCGGTGTCATCAGCTTTTCCCTCGGAAGCCTTGGCCTTACTCGCCCGCGCCATGCATTTCTCCCAGATCCGTCCTCAACGGCGGCCTTTTCCTTCCCTCGGCACGTCACCGGGCGAAAGGTTCCACCCGGATCAGGGCTCTAGTCGGATCACATAGTCCCTTGGGTCCGCAAAGCCCAGAACAGAACGCGCGCGTTCTTCCAAAAGGTCCCGCGAAAGGCTGCCATCGCGTAATAGACGAGCGCGGGCCTCCAGGTCCATCCTCTGTTGCTCGGCGAGGGCCAGTTCGCGCTTCAGCTTGATGCGCTCGGCCTGTCGTTGCTCGGACAGCATGAAGCCGAGCTCCCCGGTCAGCCCGTGGAACACGAAATAGACCACCAGCCCAAACAGGGCGGCGGTCGGCAGGTACGGGCGGATGCGCGCGAACATGCGCTGTGATTCCGGATCGATGGACGAAGCCGACAATCGTCCGGCATGCTTAATGAATGCTTGCGCCCTGCCCGCTCGCCGGGGCTGGCGTCGCGGAACCGTCGCCGGAGCGGACTATCGCTGGGCAAGCCGTGCGCTGGCGGGGCATTGTCGGCGCGGGCCGGGAGATTCCGAAGATGCTTACCCTCCGCCGATCCGTGGTGTTCGCCATCGCGCTGCTGATGAGCGCCTGCGCCTCGCAAGGCGCGCCGGCGCCGGACGGAGCAGGCCAACCACGGCCCCTGACCATCCTGGTCTCCATCGACGGCTTTCGACCCGACTACCTGACCAAGGCGGATGCGCCGACGATGTATGCGCTATCGCGCAAGGGCGTGTTCGCCCCCGAGGGCATGAAGCCCTCCTTCCCCAGCCTCACCTTCCCCAACCACTATACCCTGGTCACCGGCGTGAGGCCGGACCGCAGCGGTATGGTGCACAACACCTTCGAGGCGCCGGACATCCCCGGCGTCCGCTTCTCGCTGGGCAACAAGAGCGCCGTGACCGATGGGCGCTTCTGGTCGCAGGCCGAGCCGATCTGGATCACCGCCGAGCGAGCCGGGGTGAAGACCGGCACTATGTTCTGGCCAGGGTCGGAGGCCGAGATCAACGGACTGAGGCCCAGCCTGTGGACCGAGTTCAACCAGGCGATGCCCTCGGCCGCCCGGGTCGATGTCCTGCTGGGCTGGCTGGATGATCCGGCCGGGGGGCCCGGCTTCGCCACCCTGTATTTCGACATCGTCGACACGGCCGGCCACTACTACGGCCCCGACAGCCCCGAGGTCCGCGCCAGTGTGGCCGAGGTGGACGCCGCGATCGCCCGGTTGCTCGCGGGACTCGAGGCCCGCGGCCTGGACGGCAAGGTCAATCTGGTGATCGTCGCCGACCACGGGATGGCGCCCGTGCCGCCCGGCCAGACGATCGTGGCGGACGCTGATGCGCCCGGCGCGGTCCGGATGATCGCCGGCGGGGCGGCGGCGGGATTCGCCCTGGTTCCGGGAAAGGAGGCCGAGGGCGAGGCGATGCTGCTGAAGGCGCACCCGAACATGACCTGCTGGCGGCGAGAGGACATTCCCGCCCGATATGGCTATGGGCGGAACCCTCGCGTGGCGCCGATCGTGTGCCTGGCGAAGCTGGGCTGGTACATCTCGAATGCGGAGTCAGTCGCCCGTCGCAAGCCATCGGAGCGGATGACCGGCGCGCATGGCTATGATCCCGAGGCCCCGGAGATGGCGGCGCTGTTCCTGGCTGTCGGTCCGGATATCCGGCGCGGCGGAACGGTCAGGGGCATGGTCAATGTCGACGTCTATCCCCTGCTCATGCGGCTGATCGGGGTGGAGCCGGTGGATGGGGTGGATGGCCGTCTGCCGGCCGGAGTGCTGCGCTAGGCCAAACAGGCTGGTCCAAGCGAACCACATTCAATGCGCAGGGCCGGCGTCCGCTTGACGATTTAATTTCGATATGCGTTAAATATTGCAACTTCATCAAACGGATAAGGCATCCATCATGGCCTTCAAGCGCCCCGCCCTGACTTCCGCCCTCTGCTACCGCGACCCGCGGGCCGCGATAGCCTTCCTCGAGCAAGCGTTCGATTTCGAGCTGGTCCTGCTGCTGGAAGACGCGGACGGCGCCGTCGCACACAGCGAGATGCGGTTCCGGGACGCCATCGTGATGGTCGGCTCCGAATGGACGGCCGAGCACAAGAGCCCCGCATCCATCGACGGACTGATGACCCAGACCGTTCATGTGCAGCTGGACCAGCCGGGGGACGATATCGACGCCCATTGCGCGCGGGCCCGCGAGGCGGGAGCGAAGATCATCGCCGAGCCTGAAGACCAGTTCTATGGCGACCGGACCTATCGCTGCAAAGACCCTGAGGGTCACATCTGGACCATCGGGCAGACCATCGAGGAGGTCGCGTCTGAAGCCTGGGACGCTGCGACCGGCCTGAGGACGACGGTCAACAAGCTCTGATGGCGGAGCCGGCGCGTATCGATGCGATCTTCGCCGCCCTGGCCGACCCTCATCGTCGGCGGGTGGTGGAGTTGCTGGGCAGGCGGCCGCACCGGGCGGGCGAACTGGCCGAGGCGCTGGGCCTTTCGCCGCCGGCGATGAGCCGACACCTGAAGGCGTTGCGCCAGGCCGGCCTGACCGAGGAAAGCCATCCCGAGTTCGACGCCCGTGTGCGGGTCTATCAACTGAGGTCCGAACCCATGGCCTACCTCAAGGACTGGCTCGAAGAGACCGAGCGGCTGTGGAGCAACCAGCTGGCGGCCTTCAAGGCCCATATCGAGGCCGGCTGACATGGCGTCCCGCGTCGTCGTCGCCTTGCGCGTCCAGGCCAGCCCTGAGCGGGCGTTCCAGGTGTTCACCGAAGAGATCGGGCTGTGGTGGAAGCCCAGCGCCTTCTTCGCCTTCACCCCGCGCTCGCCGGGCGAGATGGCGTTCGAGGCTGACGCGGCGGGCCGGCGGCTTGTCGAGCGGCTGGCGAACGGCAAGGTGTTCGAGGTGGGCCGGGTCAGCGTGTGGGAGCCGCCATCGCGGCTGGTGGTGGGCTGGCGGCAGGCAACCTTCACGCCCGAGCAGACGACCGAGGTCGAAGTGCGGTTCGAGGCCGTGGGCGACCAGACCCGCATCACCGTGACCCACACCGGATGGGACAGCGTGCCCGGCGAGCATGTGGCCAAGCACGGCTTCCCCGAGGTGCTGTTCATGCGACGCCATGGCGAGTGGTGGCAGGCCCTGCTGGCGGCGCTGGAGGCGAGACTATGACGCCGGAAGACATCCGGGCACGCGCGCTGGCGCTGCCCCTGGCCGAGGAACAGCCGCACTTTGATCGCAGCGCGTTCCGGGTGAAGGGCAAGATCTTCGCGACCCTGCCGACTGGAGGCGAGCTGGTGGTGCTGAAGCTGCCCGAGCTGGTGAAGGAGAGCCTGCGGCAGTCGGACGGCGAGGCGGTGGTTCCCCTGCCCGGCGCCTGGGACCGCGGCGGCTGGACGCAGCTGGTGATCGCGCGCATGGATGACGGCAGGCTGGCCGACCTGATCGCGCTTGCATGGCGACAGGTCGCTCCGAAGACATTGCTCCGGGGGGAGACATGAGCGAACAGGCGACGGTATCGGCCGGGCGGCGCAAGGCGGCCGCCGGCTTCATCTTCGTGACGGCCCTGATCGACATCATCGCCCTGGGCATCATGATCCCGGTGCTGCCGCTGCTGGTGAAGCAGATGATGGGCGGCGACACGGCTCTGGCGGCCGAGATCAACACCCTGTTCGCCACGGTGTTCGGCCTGATGCAGTTCGTCTGCGCGCCGGTGCTGGGACTGCTGTCGGACAGGTTCGGGCGCAGGCCGGTGCTGCTGACCTCGATCTTCGGGCTCGGGCTGGACTTCCTGTTCATGGCCTTCGCGCCGAACATCCGCTGGCTGTTCGTCGGGCGGGTGATCAACGGCGCGACCGCGGCCAGCTTCTCCACGGCCAACGCCTACATCGCCGACGTGACGCCGCCGGACGAGCGGGCCAAGGCGTTCGGGCTGCTGGGCGTGGCGTTCGGCCTGGGCTTCACCTTCGGGCCGGCGCTGGGGGGCTTCCTGGCCGACTTCGACATCCGCCTTCCCTTCCTGGCCTGCGCGGCCCTGGCCCTGACCAACTGGCTCTACGGCTTCTTCGTGCTGCCGGAGTCGTTGCCGCCGGAGCGGCGCGAGAAGCGGCTGGACTGGCGCAAGGCCAACCCGATCGGTTCGCTGAAGCTGCTGCGGTCGCATCCGGACCTGTTGGGGCTGGCGGGCGTGGGCTTCCTGTTCAACCTGGCCCATGTCGTGCTGCCGGTGATCTTCGTGCTGTACGCGGCCGAGCGCTACGGCTGGTCCAGCCAGATGGTCGGGCTGTCGATGCTCGGCACCGGCGTGTCGAACATCATCGTGCAGGCCTTCCTGATCGGGCCGGTGGTCAAGCGGATCGGCGAGCGCGGCGCGCTGCTGACCGGGCTGATGAGCGGGGCGATCGGCTTCATGATCTTCGGGCTGGCGCCGACGGGGCTGATCTATCTGGCGGGCATCCCGATCTTCGCGCTGATGGGCTTCACGAACCCGGGGCTGCAGGGCCTGATGACCCGGCGGGTCGGACCGAACGAGCAGGGCCAGTTGCAGGGGGCCAACAGCGCGCTGATGGGCCTGGCCGGCATCATCGGCCCGTCACTGTTCGGGCTGAGCTTCGCCTGGGCGGTGCGCCATGACGCGGTGCTGGGGCAGAAGGGCCTGCCGATCCTCATCGCGTCCGGCCTGATGCTCGCGGCCTTCCTGATCGCCCTGCGGGTGGCGAGGCCCATGGAACCCCAGGCCGGCCTGGCGGGTTCCGCGCCTTGATTGCGCCCGATTACCTCACAACATTCCGCAGGGGCGTAACGAACACCTGACGGAGACCCATGCGCGCGTACAAGGCCCTGATCCCGGCCCTGGCCCTGCTGGCCGCCTGTTCCGATCCCGCCGCCTCGACCAAGGCCCAGGGGCTTCCCGAGCCGGCCAAGGCGCCGCCCGAGAGCGCGGCGGCCATGAAGAGCTCCTTCGCGCCGGTGGTGAAGAAGGCCGCGCCGGCGGTGGTGAACGTCTCCAGCCGCCGGACCGTGCGCCAGCGGGTCGATCCCTTCTGGGACTTCTACGGCGGCCGGGGCGTGCCGCGCGAGCGCACCCAGCAGTCGCTGGGTTCGGGAGCCATCGTCCGGGCGGACGGCGTCATCCTGACCAACAACCACAACATCGAAGGCGCCGACGAGATCGTCGTGCAGCTGGCCGACCGGCGCGAGTTTGCGGCCAAGGTGCTGCTGGCGGACCCGCGATCGGACCTGGCGGTGCTGAAGATCGATGTCGGCTCCGAGCGCCTGCCGGTCATCGCCATCGATGATCGTGAGGAGCTGGAGGTCGGCGACCTGGTGCTGGCGATCGGCAATCCCTTCGGCGTCGGCCAGACGGTGACCAACGGCATCGTCTCGGCGACGGCGCGGTCGAACCTGGGCATCACCGACTTCGGCTTCTTCATCCAGACCGACGCGGCCATCAATCCCGGCAATTCGGGTGGTCCGCTGGTGGACATGGACGGCGACCTGGTCGGGGTGAACACGGCCATCCTGTCGCGGTCGGGTCAGTCATCGGGTGTCGGCTTCGCCATCCCCGCACAGACCGCCCGCCAGGTGGTGACCGCAGCGCTGGGCGGCGAACAGGCGGTCGTTCGCCCTTGGCTGGGTGCTCGCACCCAGGCGGTCACGGCTGATATCGCCCGCAGCCTGGGCCTGGCCTCGCCACGCGGTGTGCTGGTCTCGGACGTCTGGCCGGGGGCAGCGGCGGCTCGCGCCGGGCTGCGCCAGGGCGATGTCATCCTGAATGTCGCCGGCGAGCCGGTGAATGACGAAGGCGCGGTTTCCTATCACTTCGGCAATCAGCCGGCGGGCCGCACCGTGCCGCTGGCTGTGCTGCGGGACGGACGGGAGACGACCCTGCAGGTGCGCGCCGAACCGGCTCCGGGCAAGGCGAGCCAGGGCCGGCTCATCGAAGGGCGCAATCCGCTGCAGGGCGCCCTGGTCGCCGAGGTGACGCCGGCTCTGGCCGACGCGCAGGGCTTCGACCCGTTCATCGGCCGGGGCCTGGTCGTGCTGCGGATCGGTCCGGGCATCGCGGCGCGTGCAGGCCTGCGGCCGGGTGACTTCATCCGCGCCGTCAACGGCCAGGAAGTCCGCACCGAGGCCGATATCGCCCGGGTGCTGGGCACCAACACGCGCCGGTGGAGCATCACCATCGAGCGCGGCGGCATGCAGATGACATCCACGTTCCAGCTCTAGGTCGCCCTAGTCCGGATGCCAGTCGGCGGCCTCGGGGCGGACATAGGCCGGGAAGTCGGCGGTCATGGGCTCGTAGAAGTCCCGGGCCGCCTTGACGCGCGCCTTCAAGGCCTCGGCGACTTCGGGGTGAAGCGAGGCGACGCTGTAGTTCTCGCCGGGATCCCGCCGGATGTCGAACAGCAGGGGATAATTGAAGCGGCCCAGAGGGATGTCGAAGGTCCGGAAGTATGAGCGGACGACGTACTTCCAGTCCGGCGTCCTCACTGCGGCGACCTTGGCGTTGTCGAACAGGATGATGGCGTCGTGCGGACTGTCCCGGCCATCGAAGATGACGCCGCCAAGATCCCGGCCATCAAGCTCCAAGCCCTCAGGCAGCTGGGCGCCGGCCATGCCGGCGAGCGTCGGCAGCAAGTCCAGGTTTGACGCGATCGCGTTGGTGACCGCGCCGGCGGGAATGGTTCCCGGCTGACGCAGGATGAACGGCACGCGATAGCCCCCGTCCCATCCGGCCCCGCCCTTGCGATCCCGGAATGGCCCGGATGAGCCTTCGAACCAGGGGCCATTGTCCGAGGTGAAGACGACCAGCGTGTCTTCCGCCAGGCCCAGGGCAGCCAGCCTTTCCAGCAGGGCGCCGACATTGCGGTCGATCTCCTCGACGACATCGCCGTAGGCGCCGCCGGGCGAGTCCCAGGGCGCGTCGTCGTTGCGGACCAGCGGCACATGGGGCGCCGTCAGGGCGAGGAGGACGAAGAACGGGCGGTCCCTGTTGGCCTCGGCGAAGGCGAGCGTTTCTCTGAAGAAGGTTTCGGTCAGCCTGGCAAAGTCGACCGGGCTCTCGGTCAGCGGCACCTCGCCTTTCTTCCGGAAAAAGGCCAGGGGCTGCATGTCGTGGCTGTAGGGAAGGCCGCGGAAGACATCGAAGCCATGGACGGTGGGCGGCCAGGCATCTCCCGTATGCCCAAGGTGCCACTTGCCGATGAGGGCCGTCGCATAGTCGGGGCGCAACAGCTTGGGGATCGTCACCTCGCTGGTCGGCAGGCCCCGCGATTCGGACGCCTGGATAACCTGCTCGGCCAGACCCATGCGGATCGCGTACCGCCCGGTGAGGAGGCCGGCGCGCGAGGGCGTACAGACGTTGGCGGAAGCATAGAAGTCGCTGAATCGCGTGCCTTCAGCGGCCATGCGGTCGAGGTTCGGCGTCCGGATGATCGTGCCGCCGTCGGCCCCGATGTCGCCATAGCCCAGGTCGTCGGCCAGAACGACGATGATGTTGGGTTTGCGTCCCATGCCCGCCCCCGCTGCTGAGGCGGGGAGCATGGGTCAGCACGCGGGGCCTGTCATCCGCTCGCCGCCGTGACGGCGCAAAGAAAAACGGCGGCCGGTTGTCCGGCCGCCGTTCGATGTTCCAGCCTTGCGGCGGAAATCCTATTCCTCGTCACCGTCGACGACCTGGACCGGACCGGAGTCCTTGCCCTTTTCCGACACGTCGCGGTCGACGAACTCGATCACGGCCATCGGCGCGTTGTCGCCATAGCGGAAGCCAGCCTTCAGCACGCGCAGGTAGCCGCCGCTGCGGTCCTTGTAGCGCGGGCCCAGCGTCGCGAAGAGCTTGCCGACCTGATCGATGTCGCGGATCTGGCTAATGGCCTGACGGCGGGCGTGCAGGTCGCCGCGCTTGGCCAGGGTGACCAGCTTTTCGACGACGGGTCGCAGTTCCTTGGCCTTCGGCAGGGTCGTCACGATCTGCTCGTGCTTGATCAGCGAGGCGGCCATGTTGGCGAACATGGCTTGGCGGTGGCTCGTCGTGCGGCCCAGCTTGCGGTGCGCGTAACCGTGGCGCATGGCTCTCTCCTAAAACTCCGGCGCCTCTCGGCGGCGGAAGCTCCTATCACAGTTAGATCTGGTCTTCGAACTTCTTGGCCAGGTCGTCGATGTTTTCCGGCGGCCAGTTCGGCACGTCCATGCCGAGATGCAGGTTCATGCCCGCGAGCACTTCCTTGATCTCGTTCAGCGACTTGCGCCCGAAGTTCGGCGTGCGGAGCATCTCCGCCTCGGTCTTCTGGATCAGGTCGCCGATGTAGACGATGTTGTCGTTCTTCAGGCAGTTGGCCGAACGGACCGACAGCTCCAGCTCGTCGACCTTCTTCAGCAGGGCCGGGTTGAACGGCAGGTCCGGCTTGGACTCGCCTTCCGACTTGGCTTTGGGCTCTTCGAAGGTGATGAAGATCTGCAGCTGGTCCTGGATGATGCGGGCGGCATAGGCCACCGCGTCCACCGGCGACACCGCGCCGTTGGTTTCGACTTCCAGGATGAGCTTGTCGTAGTCGAGCGACTGGCCCTGACGGGTCGGCTCGACACGGTAGGCGACGCGCTTGACCGGCGAGTAGACGCTGTCGACGGCGATCAGGCCGATCGGGGCGTCCTCGGGACGGTTGCGCTCGGCCGGGACGTAGCCCTTGCCGTTGTTGACCGTGAACTCCATGCGCACGGTGGCGCCGTCGTCCAGGGTGCAGAGCACGTGGTCGCCGTTGAGGATCTCGATGTCCGAGGGGGTCTCGATCTGGCTGGCGGTGACCGGGCCAGGCCCCACGGCCTTCAGCGTCATGCGCTTGGGGCCTTCGGAGTGCATGCGCAGCGCCAGCTGCTTGATGTTCAGGACGATGTCGACGACGTCTTCACGAACGCCTTCCATCGAAGAGAACTCGTGCACCACGCCGTCGATCTGGACGGCGGTGACGGCAGCGCCTTGCAGCGAGGAGAGAAGGACGCGACGGAGCGCGTTGCCGAGCGTCACACCAAAACCGCGCTCGAGGGGCTCGGCCACCACGCGAGCCTTGCGGCTGGCGTCGGCGCCCGCTTCGATCAGCGGCTTTTCGGGACGGATCAGCTCGTTCCAGTTTCTTTCGATCACGGGCGGATATCCTCGAACACGGGATCGCCGGCCCCGAAAGACGAGGCCGGCGGAAGGGGGGAATAAAGCTCTAAAGGCCTAGACGCGCCGACGTTTCGGCGGCCGGCAACCGTTATGCGGAATGGGGGTCACGTCGCGGATGGTGGTGATGGTCATGCCCGCCGCCTGCAGCGCGCGGAGAGCCGATTCACGGCCGGAGCCAGGACCGGAGACGTTCACTTCCAGGGTGCGGACGCCATGTTCGGCGGCCTTCTTGCCGGCATCCTCGGCCGCCATCTGGGCGGCGTACGGGGTCGACTTGCGCGAACCCTTGAAGCCCATCATGCCGGCGCTCGACCAGGAGATGGTGTTCCCCTGAGCGTCGGTGATGGTGATCATGGTGTTGTTGAACGAGGCGTTCACATGCGCCACGCCCGAGGTGATGTTCTTGCGTTCGCGACGTTTGACGCGAGCCGGTTCCTTGGCCATCGAGGGTGTCTCTTACTTCTTCTTGCCGGCGATCGGCTTGGCCGGACCCTTGCGGGTGCGGGCGTTCGTATGCGTGCGCTGACCGCGGACCGGCAGGCCCTTGCGGTGACGCAGGCCGCGGTAGCAGGCCAGGTCCATCAGACGCTTGATGTTGACGGCGGTCTCGCGGCGCAGGTCGCCCTCGACGAGATAGTCGCGGTCGATCGTCTCGCGGATCTGCAGGATCTCGGCGTCGGACAGGGCGTTCACCCGGCGCGAATCCTCGATGCCCACCTTGGTCACGATATCCTGGGCGGACTTGGGGCCGATGCCATGGATGTACTGCAGCGCGATGATCACGCGCTTGTTGGTCGGAATGTTGACGCCTGCGATACGGGCCACGTCCAGATCTCTCCTGTTACGCCCCTCGGGCGCAAACAAAACGAAACGCGACACACGCCCGGCCCCCTGCAGGGCCGGCGCGGGAGTCGCGCCATTCGCGGAAACGAAGCGTTATAGGGAACGTTTTGTTTCCGTCAATGCCGGAAGCGCACAAACGCGCCCCGACGGCAACTCTTTACACCTCGACTTCGTCGAGGCTGGCGGCGATGGCCGAGGCCACCGCTTCCATGGATCCCATGCCATCGACTTCGCGAAGACGGCCGGTGCGCTCGTAGTAGGGCAGCAGCGGCGCGGTCTGGGCGTTGTAGGCGGCCAGGCGGGTCTTGAAGGTCTCCGGATTGTCGTCCGGGCGACCCTGTTGCTCGAAGCGGCCGGTCACCCGCGACAGCAATTCCGGTTCGTCCACCAGCAGGCGGATGATCCGGTCGATTCGCTTGCCCCGGCCCTCGAGCATGGCGTCCAAGGCTTCGGCCTGGGCGACCGTGCGCGGGAAGCCGTCGAAGATGGCGCCGCCGGAAGCCTCGGCCTCGGGCAGACGCTCCTCGATCAGGGCAATGACGATCTCGTCCGGCACCAGGTCGCCCCGGGCCATGATGTCCTTGACCTTGAGACCCAGCTCCGACTCGGCGGCGATGGCCGCGCGAAGCATGTCGCCGGTCGACAGCTGGACCATGCCACGTCCGTCGACCAGCTTCTTGGCCTGGGTGCCCTTGCCGCAACCCGGAGGACCGAACAGGATCAGGTTCATCGCGAAGGCCTCCCCTGCCCTCTTACTTGCGTCCGCCGCGCAGCTTGGACTTCTTGATGAGACCTTCGTACTGGTGCGCCAGCAGGTGCGACTGGATCTGCGCCACGGTGTCCATCGTCACCGAGACGACGATCAGGATCGAGGTGCCGCCCAGGGCCCGCGCCTGGTTGGGCGCGCCGGTGAACGAAACCATGATCTCGGGGATCAGACAGACGGCGGTGATGTAGGCCGCGCCGATCACCGTCAGGCGGGACAGGACATAGTCGAGATACTCGGCCGTGCGCTTGCCAGGGCGGATGCCCGGCAGGAAGCCGCCGTACTTGCGCAGGTTCTCGGCCGTGTCGTCCGGATTGAAGACGATCGAGGTGTAGAAGAAGCAGAAGAAGATGATCAGGACGCCGTACAGCACCATGTAGGTCGGCTGGCCGTGCTGCAGCTGGGTCAGCACGCCCGGCAGCCACTGAGCCCAGCCCGGCAGGTTGTCCATGCGCATGAAGCCGGAAGCCGTGGCCGGCAGCATCAGCAGCGACGAGGCGAAGATCGGCGGGATGACCCCGGCAGTGTTCACCTTCAGCGGCAGGAAGCTGGACTCGCCGCCCATCATGCGGTTGCCGACCTGGCGCTTGGGATACTGGACCAGCAGGCGGCGCTGCGAGCGCTCCATGAAGACGATGAAGGTCACCACGGCGACGGCCATGACCGCCAGGCCCAGCAGGGCGGCGGAATTGACCGACCCCACCTGGGCGCCTTCGAGCAGCTGCCAGAGGTTGGTCGGCAGGGCCGCGACGATACCGGCGAAGATGATCAGAGACACGCCGTTGCCCACGCCCCGGCTGGTGATCTGCTCGCCCAGCCACATCAGGAACATGGTGCCGCCGGTCAGGCAGACGATGGTCGAGACGATGAAGATCGGCCCCGGCACGTCGACGACGCCGCTGGCGGCCTGAAGCGAGAAGGCGATGCCGGCGGCCTGGAACAGGGCCAGCACAACAGTCAGGTAGCGGGTGTACTGGTTCAGCTGCTTGCGGCCCGCTTCGCCGCCTTCCTTGCGCAGCTTTTCCCACGGCGGATAGACCGCGCCCATCAGCTGGACGATGATCGACGCCGAAATGTAGGGCATCACGTTCAGGGCGAAGATGGCCATCCGCTCGACGGCGCCGCCCGAGAACATGTTGAACATCCCGAGGATGCCCTGGCTCTGCTGCTCGAACGCCTGGGTGAAGGCGCCCGGGTCGATGCCGGGGATCGGGATGTAGGTGCCGACCCGATAGACGATCAGCGCCATCAGGGTGAACCAGATGCGCTTGTGCAGCTCCGACGCCCTGGCGAAGGCGCCGAAGTTCATGTTTGCGGCGAGTTGTTCCGCGGCCGAAGCCATCGACGATACCCCTGACTCAGATGAGGCCATCAGATAGGGGCCAGCGCCGCAAAGCGCGAGCCCCTATCGACAGTGCGCTGATCAGGCCTCGGCCTCGGCCTTGGCGGGACGCGTGACGGTGACCTTGCCGCCGGCCTTTTCGACGGCGGCGATGGCGCCGGCGGTCGCGGCGTAGACGGTGATGTCGATCTTCGACTTCAGTTCGCCCTTGCCCAGCAGCTTCACGCCGTCCTTGGCGCGGCGGATGACGCCGGCGGCCAGGAGGGCGTCAGCGTCGACGGCCTTCTTGATGTCGAGCTTGCCGGCGGCGACCGCCTGCTCGAGGCGCCACAGGTTCACTTCGGCGAAGGACTTGGCGAAGGGATTGTTGAAGCCGCGCTTGGGCATGCGCATGTGCAGCGGCATCTGGCCGCCTTCGAAGCCGGCGATGGCGACGCCGCTACGGGACTTCTGGCCCTTGACGCCGCGGCCGCCGGTCTTGCCCTTGCCCGAACCCGGGCCGCGGCCGACGCGCATGCGGCCCTTGGTGGAGCCCTCGCGCGGGGCCAGTTCGTTCAGCTTGGTCATATGCCTCTCCTTGGAGATCTGCGCCCGGGGCGTCCCCGGACTCGGCTTGTCAGATACGAGAAAGCGCCCTCCCCTTTCGGGGAAGGCGTTTCAACAGGTTGCTTAGCAGTCCTACTCGACCACTTCCACCATGTGACGGACCTTGTGGATCATGCCGCGCACGGAGGGGGTATCCTCCAGGGTGGCGACACGGCCCAGCTTGTTCAGCTTCAGGCCCGCGAGGGTGGCGCGCTGGACGGCGTTCCGACGGATCGGGCTGCCGGTCTGGCGGATGGTGACAGTCTTCTTCTCGGCCATGGGTTAGCCCTCGACAGCTTCCGGCGACGACGCACCGTCGGCGCGGCGGGCCAGGACATCGCTCACCTTCTTGCCGCGCTTGGCGGCGATCTGGCGGGGCGAAGACTGAGCCTTCAGCGCTTCGAAGGTGGCGCGCACCATGTTGTAGGGGTTGGACGAGCCGAGCGACTTGCCGACAACATCCTGGACGCCCAGGGTTTCCAGAACCGCGCGCATCGGACCGCCGGCGATGATGCCGGTGCCCGGAGGCGCCGAACGCACGACCACCTTGCCGGCGCCCCAACGGCCGGCGCCGTCGTGGTGCAGGGTGCGGCTCTCGCGCAGCGGGACGCGGACCATCGACTTCTTGGCTTCCTCGGTCGCCTTGCGGATGGCTTCCGGCACTTCGCGCGCCTTGCCATGACCGAAGCCGACGCGGCCCTTCTGGTCGCCGACGACCATCAGAGCAGCGAAGCTGAAGCGACGACCACCCTTAACGGTGGCGGCGACACGGTTGATGTGGACCAGCTTCTCGACGATGTCGGATTCCGGGCCGTCTTCCTGCGGGCGGTCCCGCCGGTCACGGCGATCGCCGCGTTGGGGTTCACGAGCCATCGGTCGATCCCTCAGAAGTTCAGGCCGGCTTCACGCGCGGCGTCAGCCAGCGCCTTGATCCGGCCGTGGAAGATGAAGCCGCCGCGGTCGAAGACGACGTCCTTGACGCCCTTCTCCAGCGCACGCTCGGCGATGAGCTTGCCCACCCGGGCAGCGGCGTCCTTGTTGCCGCCGGTCGCCTTCTCGTCCCCTTCCAGGGTCGAGGCGGCGGCCAGGGTGACGCCACGGGCATCGTCGATGACCTGGGCGTAGATGTTCTTGGACGAGCGGAACACCGACAGGCGCGGACGACCGTTCGCCACCTTCTTGAGGCGGTTGCGGACGCGAACCGCCCGGCGCTTGGTGATTTCGGAGGGAGAGAGCGGCATGGCTTACTTCTTCTTGCCTTCCTTGCGGCGCACCTTCTCGCCTGCATAGCGCACGCCCTTGCCCTTGTAGGGTTCCGGCGGACGGATGCGGCGGATCTTGGCGGCGATTTCGCCCACGGCCTGCTTGTCGATGCCGCTGATCTTGATTTCGGTCTGCTTCGGCACGGCGAAGGAGACGCCGGCCGGCGGCGCGACGTCGACTTCATGGCTGAAACCAAGCTGCAGCGAGAGCGCGTCGCCCTTCATGGCGGCGCGGTAACCGACGCCGACCAGTTCGAGGGTCTGCTCGAAGCCTTCGGTCACGCCGTGGACCATGTTGGCCACCAGCGTGCGGGTCAGGCCCCACATGGCGCGGGCGCGGGTCGACTCGTCGCGCGGGGCGACGGTCAGCTCGCCGTTCTCCTGGGTGACGACGACATCGTCGATCACGGTCCAGGAGGACTGGCCCTTGGGCCCCTTCACCGAGACGACCTGGCCGTCGATGGTGACGGTGACGCCGGCGGGAACCGCGATGGTTTTCTTACCGATCCGGGACATCTTAGTAGACCCTGCAGAGCACTTCGCCGCCGACGTTGGCGTCGCGCGCGGCGTTGTCGGACATGACGCCCTTGGGCGTCGACAGGATCGAGATCCCGAGGCCGTTCTTGATCGGCTTCAGGTCCTTGATCGAGCTGTAGACGCGGCGGCCCGGCTTGGAGACGCGCGCGATGTCCACGATGACCGGCTGGCCGTCGAAGTACTTCAGCTCGATCTCGAATTCCGGAAACGCGCCGGGCTTCTCGACCAGGGAATAGCCGCGGATGTAGCCTTCATCGGCCAGGACATCCAGGACGCGGGCGCGCAGCTTCGACGCGGGGGTCGAGACCTTGGAGCGCTTGCGCTGGGCGGCGTTCTTGATGCGGGCGATCAGATCGCTCAGGGGGTCGTTCATCGACATCTGACTGTCCTCACCAGCTCGACTTGACGAGGCCCGGGATCTGGCCCTGGGAGCCGAGCTCCCGCAGCGCGATCCGGCTCATCTTGAGCTTGCGGTAGTAGGCGCGCGGACGCCCGGTGACTTCGCAACGGTTGCGAATGCGGGTCGCCGACGAGTTGCGCGGCAGCGAAGCGAGCTTGAGGCGAGCCTCGAAGCGCTCTTCCAGCGGCAGGCTTTCGTCGTTGGCCAGCTTCTTCAGCTCGGCGCGCTTGGCGGCGAGTTGCTTGACGAGGGCCTTGACCTTCTCGTTGCGGTTGACGGCGCTTTTCTTAGCCATGGTGTTCTTTCCTTCCCGCTTACGAGGTGAACGGGAACTTGAACTCTTTCAGGAGAGCCTTGGCCTCCTGATCGGTCCGGGCCGTGGTGCAGACGACGATGTCCATGCCCCACATCTGATCGATTTCGTCGTAGTTGATCTCCGGGAACACGATGTGTTCCTTCAGACCCATGGCGTAGTTGCCGCGACCATCGAAGCTGTTGCCGTTCAGGCCCCGGAAGTCCTTCACCCGCGGCAGAGCGATGGTGATGAGACGGTCCAGGAACTCGTACATGCGGTCAGAGCGCAGGGTGACCTTGGCGCCGATCGTCATGCCTTCGCGCAGCTTGAACTGGGCGACGGACTTGCGGGCCTTGGTCGGCATCGGCTTCTGGCCGGTGATGGCGGCCAGGTCCTTCATCGCGGCGTTGACCTTCTTGGAGTCGGCCACGGCCTCGCCGATCCCCATGTTCACGACGATCTTGTCGAGCTTGGGAACCTGCATCTCGTTGGTGTAGCCGAACTGCTCCTTCATCGCCGAGCGGATGCGCTCGCGATACTCGGACTTCAGCTTGGGCGTGTAAGCCTGATCAGCCATTGATCACCTCGCCGGTCGTCTTGGCGAAACGGACCTTCTTGTCGCCTTCCATGCGGAAGCCGACGCGGGTCGCTTTGCCGTTGGAGTCGACGATGGCCACGTTCGACACGTGGATCGGCGCTTCCTTGTTCTTGATGCCGCCCTGGGGATCGCCCTGGGTCGGCTTGGTGTGGCGCTGGACGATGTTCAGCCCGCCGACCACCACGCGGTCTTCCTTGGGGATGACCCGCGTCACGGCGCCGGTCTTGCCCTTGTCCTTGCCGGACAGGACGACAACGCGGTCGCCCTTCTTGATCTTCGCGGCCATTACAGCACCTCCGGCGCCAGGCTGATGATCTTCATGTGGTTCTTGGCGCGGAGTTCGCGCGGAACCGGTCCGAAGATCCGGGTGCCGATCGGCTCGGCGGCCTTGTTGACGATCACGGCGGCGTTCTTGTCGAAGCGGATCACCGAGCCGTCCTTGCGCTTGATGGCCGAGGACGTGCGAACGACGATGGCCTGCAGCACATCGCCCTTCTTCACGCGGCCGCGCGGAATGGCTTCCTTCACGGAGACCACGATGCGGTCACCGACGTGGGCATAGCGGCGCTTGGCGCCGCCAAGCACCTTGATGCACATGACCCGGCGGGCGCCCGAGTTATCGGCGACGTCCAGGTTAGTCTGCATCTGGATCATGGTTCAGACCTTCCAGACTTAAGCGGAAGCCTTGGGAAGGACTTCCCAGGTCTTCAGCTTGGACTTCGGGGCGCACTCGATGATGCGGGCCACGTCACCGGTCTTGTAGGTGTTGGCCTCATCGTGCGCGTGATACTTCTTCGACCGACGAACGGTCTTCTTCATCACCGGGTGCAGGAAGGTCCGCTCGACCTTCACCACCACGGTCTTGTCGCCCTTATCGGAGACGACGACGCCTTCGAGAATTCGCTTCGGCATGGCTTGTGTCTCCTCAGGCCGCCTGCTTGGACCGCAGGACGGTCTTGATGCGGGCGATGTCCTTGCGGATCTCGTTCGCACGGTGGGTCTTTTCGAGCTGACCGGTCGCCGCCTGGAAGCGCAGGTTGAACTGCTCCTTCTTCAGGTTCAGCAGGGTCTCGGCCAGCTGGTCGGGGGTCATCGCCCGGACTTGATCGATCTTCATGGCCTAGTGCTCCGCGCCAACGCCGGCGTCGATCCGGGTGACGATGCGGGTCTTGATCGGCAGCTTGGCGGCGCCCAGCTGCAGAGCGGTGCGGGCGATGTCGTCCGCGACGCCGTCGATCTCGAACATGATCCGGCCGGGGTGAACCCGGGCGGCCCAGTAATCGACGGCGCCCTTGCCCTTACCCATCCGGACTTCGGCCGGCTTGTCGGTCACCGGCAGGTCGGGGAAGATGCGGATCCACACCCGGCCCTGACGCTTCATGTGACGGGTGATCGCGCGGCGGGCCGCTTCGATCTGACGGGCCGTGATGCGCTCCGGCTCGACGGCCTTGAGGCCGTAGGAGCCGAAGTTCAGCAGGGTGCCGCCCTTGGCCGTACCATGGATGCGGCCCTTGAAGGCCTTGCGGTACTTGGTCTTCTTCGGAGAAAGCATGTCTCTTACGCCTCAGCTCCACGACCGCGGTCGCGGCGCGGGCCACGCGGACCGCGATCGTCACGATCGCGACCGCCGCCTTCGCCGGCCGGGCCGGACTCGCTGGCCAGACGCTTGTCCAGGGCCATCGGGTCGTGATCCAGCACCTCGCCTTTGAAGATCCAGGTCTTCACGCCGATGATGCCGTAGGTGGTCTTGGCTTCCGCGAAGCCGTAGTCGATGTCGGCGCGCAGGGTGTGCAGCGGCACGCGACCTTCGCGGTACCACTCCATCCGCGCGATTTCGGCGCCGCCCAGGCGACCCGAAACGTTCACCCGGATGCCCTTGGCGCCCAGACGCATGGTCGACTGGATCGTGCGCTTCATGGCCCGGCGGAAGGCGACGCGGCGCTCGAGCTGCTGGGCGATGTTCTCGGCCACCAGCTGGGCGTCGGTCTCCGGCTTGCGGACCTCGACGATGTTCAGGTGCACCTCGGCGTTCGTCAGCACGGCAAGATCCTTGCGGAGCTTGTCGATGTCGGCGCCCTTCTTGCCGATGATGACGCCCGGACGGGCGGCGTAGATGGTCAGCCGGCACTTCTTGTGCGGGCGTTCGATCAGGATGCGCGAGATGCCGGCCTGGCCGAGACGCTTCTTCAGCTCACGACGGATCTTGATGTCTTCGTGCAGCAGGCGGCCGTACTCGGCGCCGTCGGCGAACCAGCGGCTGTCCCAGGTGCGGTTGACGCCGAGCCGCAGCCCGACCGGATTGACTTTCTGACCCATCAGGCGGCCTCACCAATTTCGCGGACCACGATGGTGATCTCGGAGAAGGGCTTCTCGATCCGCGCCGCACGACCGCGAGCCCGCGGCGAGAAACGCTTCATGATCAGGTTCTTGCCCACAAAAGCTTCGGCGACGACCAGGCTGTCGATGTCGAGGCTGTGGTTGTTCTCGGCGTTCGAGATCGCCGAATAGAGGGCCTTGCGGACGTCCTGGGCGATACGCTTGTGGCTGAATTCCAGCTCGTTCAGCGCCCGCTGGACCTTCAGGCCGCGGATCGACTGGGCGACCAGGTTCAGCTTGCGCGCCGAGGTGCGCAGGGTGCGGACCTTGGCCATCGCTTCGGAGGCCGGCAGGCGACGCTCGGTCTTGGACTTGCTCATCGCCTTACTTCCTCTTGGCCTTCTTGTCGGCCGCGTGGCCCGGGAAGTTGCGCGTGGGCGCGAACTCGCCGAACTTCATGCCGACCATGTCTTCCGACACGAGCACGGGAACGTGCTTCTGGCCGTTGTGCACGCCGAACGTCAGACCGACGAACTGCGGCATGATGGTGGAGCGACGCGACCAGGTCTTGATCACGTCCTTGCGGCCGCCCGCGAGCGTCGCTTCGGCCTTCTTCAGCAGGTAGCCGTCGACGAACGGGCCTTTCCAGACGGAACGGGTCATCTCTAGCGGGCCTTCTTGGCTTTGTGACGGCTACGGATGATGAACTTGTCCGTGGCCTTGTTCGTACGGGTCTTGGCGCCCTTGGTCGGCTTGCCGGCCGGGGTCACCGGATGGCGGCCGCCGCTGGTGCGACCTTCACCACCACCGTGCGGGTGGTCGATCGGGTTCATGGCGACGCCGCGAACGTGCGGGCGGAAGCCCATGTGGCGAACGCGACCGGCCTTGCCCAGGTTCTGGTTCATGTGGTCGGGGTTCGACACCGCGCCCACCGTGGCCATGCAGCTGTCCTGGACCATCCGCAGCTCGCCCGAGTTCAGGCGGATCTGGGCGTAGCCGGCGTCACGACCGACCAGCTGGGCGTAGGCGCCAGCCGAGCGGGCGATCTGACCGCCCTTGAGGGGCTTCAGCTCGACGTTGTGGATGATCGTGCCGATCGGCAGACCGCTCAGCGGAGCGGCGTTGCCGGGCTTCACGTCGACCTTGGCCGAGGCGATGATCTCGTCGCCGACCTTCAGGCGTTGCGGCGCCAGGATGTACGACAGCTCGCCGTCGGCGTACTTCACCAGAGCGATGAAGGCCGAACGGTTCGGGTCGTACTCGAGGCGCTCGACGGTCGCCGGAACGTCGAACTTGCGACGCTTGAAGTCGACCAGACGATACAGGCGCTTGGCGCCGCCGCCACGGAAGCGGACGGCCACGCGACCACCGCCGCCACGACCGCCCTTCTTGGTCAGCCCCTGGACGAGGCTCTTTTCCGGGCGGCCCTTGTGGAGCTCGGAGCGGTCGACCAGCACCAGGCCGCGACGGCCGGGCGAAGTCGGATTGAATTGCTTCAGAGCCATGGTCTCAGAGCCCCGTGGTGATGTCGATCGACTGGCCGTCGGCCAGCGTCACGATGGCTTTCTTGACGTCCGAGCGACGGCCCGGACGGCCACGGAAGCGCTTGGTCTTGCCCTTGACGTTCAGGGTGTTGACCTTGGTCACGGTGACCTTGAACAGCGCTTCGACCGCGGCGGCGATCTCATCCTTCGTGGCGTCCTGCGAGACCCGGAAGACGACCTTGTTCTGTTCGGACAGAACGGTGGCCTTCTCGGTGATCACCGGCGCCAGGATGGTGTCGTAGTGACGGGCGGTGGCGGCCATTACGCGGCTTCCTTCTTGTCGGAGAAGCGAGCCGAGATGCCCTCGATCGCGGCCTTGGTCAGGACCAGGGTCTCGCGACGCAGAACGTCATAGACGTTCAGGCCGGCGTTCGGCAGCACGTCCAGGTTCGGAATGTTGCGGGCGGCCAGCTTGAAGTTGGCGTCCACTTCCGGACCGGCGATGACCAGCGCGTTCTTCAGGCCGATCTTGCCAAGGGTGTCGCGCAGGGCGGCGGTCTTGGCTTCGGCCAGCGTCACGTCATCGACGATGACAAGCGTGCCGGCCTTGGCCTTGGAGGACAGCGCATGGCGCAGGGCCAGGGCGCGGACCTTCTTGGGCAGGTCGAAGGCATGGCTGCGGACCACGGGACCGTGGGCCTTGGCGCCGCCGACGAACTGGGCCGCACGGCGCGAGCCGTGACGGGCGCCGCCGGTGCCCTTCTGCTTGTACATCTTCTTGGAGGTGCGGGAGACTTCGTTCCGCACCTGGATCTTGTGGGTGCCGGCGCGGCGCTTGGCCAGCTGCCAGGTCACGACGCGCTGCAGGAGGTCGCCGCGGATTTCGTCGATGCCGAAGATGGCGTCGTCGAGATCGACCGAACCGGCCTTGCCGCCGTCAAGCTTGATGACGTCGAGTTTCATTATTCAGCGCCCTCGGCCGAAGCTTCGGGGGCCGCGGCCTCCTCAGCGGGGGTTTCAGCGGGAGCGGCCGCGGGTTGTTCGCCAGCCTTGCGGAAGGCGCCCGGCTTGGGGGCGTCGGCCGGCAGGGCGGCCTTAACCGCGTCGCGGATCTTCACGTAGGAGCCTTCCGAACCGGGGACGGCGCCCTTGACCAGGATAAGGCCCCGGTCGGCGTCGATCTTCCAGATCGTCAGGTTCTGGGTGGTGACGGTTTCCTGGCCGAGGTGACCAGCCATCTTCTTGCCCGGGAAGGTGCGGCCCGGATCCTGACGGTTACCCGTCGAACCGTGGGCCCGGTGCGAGACCGAGACACCGTGGGTGGCGCGCATGCCGCCGAAGTTCCAGCGCTTCATGGCGCCGGCGAAGCCCTTGCCGACGGTGACGCCCTGGATGTCGACCTTCTGGCCGGCGACGAAGTGGTCGGCGGTGAACTCCGCGCCCACGTCGATCAGGTTGTCAGCATCAACGCGGAATTCGGCGACGATCCGCTTCGGCTCGACCTGAGCCTTGGCGAAGTGGCCACGCATGGCGTTGGAGGTGTTCTTGGGCTTCTTCGCGCCAGCGCCGAGCTGGAGAGCGACGTAGCCGTCCTTGTCCTGGGTCCGCTGGCCGGTGACCTGGCAGCCGTCGAGCGACAGCACGGTCACGGGCACATGCTGGCCGGCTTCATCGAAGAAGCGCGTCATGCCCAGTTTCTTGGCGATCAATCCGGTACGCATCGGTCCGATCCCCTTACAGCTTGATCTCGACGTCCACGCCGGCGGACAGGTCGAGCTTCATCAGCGCGTCCACGGTCTGCGGGGTGGGATCGACGATATCGAGCACGCGCTTGTGCGTGCGGATTTCGAACTGCTCGCGCGACTTCTTGTCGACGTGCGGCGAACGGTTGACGGTGAATTTTTCAATCAGCGTCGGCAGGGGGATAGGCCCCCGCACGGTCGCGCCGGTCCGCTTGGCCGTGTTGACGATTTCGCGGGTGGAATGGTCCAACACGCGGTGGTCAAAGGCCTTGAGCCGGATGCGGATGTTCTGACGATCCATATCGCTCTTTCATTCCCCAACAGACGGCGGCCGTCCGCGTGATCTCGAACCATTTCAAAGACCAGCCCGGTCGCCCCTCGCGAGGCCCCCGGATACGCATACGTCCGCAAAAAACGACAGGCCCGCGCAGGTCGCCCCGCGAGGGCCTTTCAGACGAAGGCGCCATCGGCGCCCGTGGTCGTTCCGCGTCCTGCGTCTGCCCCGAGGGGCACAGCCAGTCCAACAGAGGCGCGGTGTCTACCCTTCGATTCCGGCCGCGTCAAGGCTTAGCGACGCGGCCGGTCGAGAGGCTCAGCAACTAGTTCCGGCGAGCGTCGAACGGGCCGACGGTGACCGAGCCGGAGCCCATCACGGTCTTGTCCACGGAGCCCGAAACCTTGAACACCTGGATGTCGCCGGAGCCCATGATGGTCGCGTCGACATTGCCCGCCTCTCCGGCGAAGCGGATGTTGCCGCTGCCGGCGATGGAGACGTCGAGGCTGGGCGTGGAGCCGGCGAGGACGCGCACGTCGCCGCTGCCGGCGATCGAGACGTCCATGGGACCGGAGATCGAGGCCAGCTCGACATCGCCCGAACCGGCGATCGAGATGTCGGCGCCGCCGGCGATCGCCTTGATGCGGGTGTCGCCCGAACCGGCGACGCTGATGTCGACCATGCCGGCGGAGCCGGCGTAGACGTCGCCCGAGCCGGCCTGGCTGATGTCCAGCTTGCCGGTCACGTTTCCGACCTGCCAGTCGCCGCAGCCGGCGGCCGCGAGATCGACGCTTTCGGCCCGGCCGATATAGCCCCACACGGCGCCGCCCGCGCCGATGTCGACATTGCGCGGGGTGTAGATGATGACTTCCGGCATGTCGGCCCAGGTCACCTTGCCCACGTCGCGGACCTCGACCTCGGCGCGCTCGAAGGAGCCGCGGCAGTTGCGGATCTTGTTCCAGCGCAGGTCACCGTCGACGACGATGCGGTCGCCGCGGCGCGTGACCTTGAGGGGCAGCTTGGGATTGGCGTTCTTGATGACCACCTCGACGTCGGCGCGGTCCGAGGGCACCACGGTCACGCGGGCGACCGCGTCCTTGATGTCCACGGACGGCTCCTTGGCCTGGGCGGCGCCGGCGAGGCCCAGCAGGGCGGCGGCGGCGATGGTTCCGGCGGCGATGGCGCGCATGGGGTGTCCCTCCTGTTCGGTAAGGGGACGCTAGGCGCGGCCGGCGGCCAAGACACTTTAATTCGAGGTCATGACGCGTTGTTCATGTGCCGGGCGGGGCGCCCGCCCTGCCCGGCCGAACGATCAGGCGGCCTTGCGCGCCCTGTTGTCGGACAGGTCGAACGAGCGCTGGTAGTCCTTGATCAGGTTGGGGACCAGGTTGGCCTTCTTGATGACCAGCGAGGCCAGCCACATTGCGGCGCGCACCGGCACAGGCGTCTTCTCCAGGTCCGGCGGCGTCAGGCCCCAGCGACGCATCGCGCCGGCGGTGTAGTGGGCCCCGCGAAGCAGGCGGGTCTCCCAGGTCTGGAAGTCCAGCGACAGGGAGACGTTGAACACCCCCTGGTTCTCGACCCGGTGCGGCGCGTAGAGCGGCCAGGTCAGGGCCTGTCCGGGCTGCAGTTCGACGACCTGGGCGTCCTGGTCGAAGGCCATGCGGTAGGGCAGCTCCTCGGCCTGGACGCGCATGATGACCTTCTCGGCGGACTCCTGCGGAATGTGCGCCTCGTCCACCGGGTAGACCCAGAGCTTCTTGACCCCGCGCAGGTGGAACAGGACCACGCCGGCGGCGTCGAAATGGTACGGCACCTTGGTCTGGGGCGAGGAGAGGATCAGCTGGCCGGTGACCTTGATGGGGCGGACGCCCATGTCGCGGGCCATGGCCTCGAAGGCCGGCTTGATGTGCTTCCAGAGGGCCGGATGGGCCTCGTGCGCGTCGCGCAGGTTGACCCAGACGCGGCCGGCCTTGATGGCCGCCAGCAGGTCGGCGCCCGAGGCGCGGCCGCGCTCGCCGGTCTCCAGGCTGACCTGGCCCTCGGCGTCGTAGCTGTAGGCGTTGAAGTCCAGCAGCTCGGCCGGATAGGCGTCCAGCAGCGCCGCCAGGGCGTCGTCATCGGCCAGGCCGGACTGGTGGATCTGGTGATCATAGGTGCGCGGGGCGCTGATCCAGCTCATGGGTCTTCTCTTTATAGACAGAGGGCCGCGAGCATCACGGCTCCGGCGGCGGAAGGGGGACGGGAACGCGAGAGCATGGCCGAGGCGGCGGCGCCGACGGCCCGGACGCGGCCCAGGGTCGTGGTCTCGCAGGCGTCGATGGTGGCCCAGCGGCGGCGGACGCTGAGGGCCAGTCCGGCCTCCGGGCGGGCGGCCGAGGCCATGGCGCGGACCAGGCCGGGCCGCAGGGCCACGCCCTCCAGCACATCGCGGGACAGGTCGCAGAAGTACTTCTTGTAGGGCTCGCCCTCGAAGCCGAAGTCGAAGGTGGTGAAGCCCTCTTCCGCGCCGGCGCGCATGGTGTCCATGCTGAGCAGCATGCCGGGCGAGTAGCGGGCGGCGGCGGCCTCGTAGGCCGGAAACCAGAAGTGGTAGTGGTCGCCGGCGGCCAGGCCCAGCTCGTAGGCCATCGGCGCGCCGCCGGCCTCGAGCACCGCCAGGCGGGCGCGCAGCGGGCCCTCGGCGGCGACCAGGGCGCGGAGCAGGTCGGCGGTCCAGCCGCAGTCGAAGATGTCGTGGCGCAGGGAGCGGCGGTACTGGTCCTGCTTGAGGGCGATCAGGCGGTCCAGGTGGGCGCCATCGCGGCTGTCGACCTGGACGGTCACGGGACCAAGGTCCCGCTCCAGGCCCCGGCGGACGCGGTCCTTGTCCTTGAAGAACTTGGCGAAGCGGGCGCGGCGGTCGGCCATGTAGGCGTCCCAGCCGCCGCTGAGGTCGGCCTGCAGGGTGCGGGCGGGGGCCAGGGTGTCGGCGGCGGCGGCGGGACCGGTCCAGCCGGTGACGGCGACCGAGCGGGCCCCCATCAGGCGGACCAGGGCCTCCAGCGGCACGGTCTGGCCGGGAGCGCTGACCACGCCGTGGTAGTCGTTGAGGGGCGCGCCCAGCGGCTGGACCGCCCCGCCCCGCCACTGGTGGGGGAAGAAGCCGACGGGCTCGCCGCCCCGGTGGAACACGGCCAGGCGGGCGCCCGGGGCGACCCCGGCGGCGATGGCGGCGAAGTCGGGATGGAAGTAGGGAGAGGCCAGGGACGGGTCGGCGGCCATCCAGCCGAGCCAGCGGTCCCGCTCGGAGGCGCTGAGCTCTCCGACCCCGATGATCTCCGCTGATAGTGCCCGGCCCAAAACGGCGCCCTCCGGTCGTTCTGACCTCGCCTCCCGCAAGAGGCGTACCAACTCGCCCTAGCGGAGAGTGACAAAGGGGCGGTTAAGGCGGCGCGGAGAATTCCGATACAGCGGCCGGATACAGCCCCACGCAAACGGATACAGACGGGGGGCCAATGCGGGGTTTCCTGTTACAGGCGCGGGGTTCTGGAGTTGTACAGGTCGGGCCAGTGCGGGGGAGGCCGTGGGGCCAGGTGGGGCCGGGCGTGGGGACAAGCCGGTGAGGCCAGGCCCACTGGGACCCCAGCTTAACTCTACATATGTCGTTGACTCTTAACTCTACATATATAGGCTGAGCGGCATGGCACGAAACCGCCCCCTCTCGACACAGGCGCACCGGCTGCTTCACGCGCTGGGCGCCCAGCCGCAGGCCTGGCGGTTCGGCTATGACCTGTCCAAGGAAACGGGGTTGAAGTCCGGCACGCTCTATCCCCTGCTGATGCGGCTGGCCGACCAGGGCCTGCTGGAGGCGGAGTGGCGAGAGCCGCTGCAACCCGGTCGTCCGGCGCGGCATGCCTACAGGCTGACGAGCCTTGGCCGCGCGGTGACGAGCGCCCTGCCCTCGCAATCGGGCCCGGGCCTGAGCGAGCAGCCGGCATGATCCGCCTCGCCCGCCTTCTGATCGATCATGCGGACCGCATGATGCCCGCCGCCCGGCGCGGCTGGGGCCAGGCGATGAAGGCGGAACTGGCGCACCTGCCATCGACGCCGGCCGCCCTGCTGTTCGCCCTGGGCTGCGTCCAGGCCAGCTATGCGCTGAGAGCCCGCGAACTGATGACGCTGTCGTCCGTCGCACGCCTGACGCTGGCGGCATGGGCGATGATCGGGGCGGCAGGCTATCTGCTGGCCGCGATCCTGATGGTCCTGATCAAGGCGACGCCCGGGCTGGCGCCGGGCGACCTTGGCTCGGACGCCGGCACGGCGGCGACCCTGACCTTCGTGCGGTCCTATCCATGGCTGGCGCTCGCCCTCCTGCCGCTGGTCGCGACGCTGCTGGCCGTCGGGTCGGTGCGGTTGCTCAGGGCGGAGCGAGGCGCCTTTGGGCTGCTCGCCTGCGGCGGCGGCGGAGCGGCCGGCCTGGCGCTGGCGAGTCCCGGCGCGGTCTGGCCGCTGGCCTGGTCGCTCGAGAACCTGGCGATCCTGGCCTTCATCCTCCTGATCTGGCGGCTCGGCCGCCCCGCCCCGGAGACAACGCCGGTCTGACGCCGGCGCAGGCCGTCCAGCCGAAGCATCCCGTCCGCCCGGGAACGACGCCCGTTCCAAGCCTTTCGCGCGCCCGCAATCAGGACAAGCCCATGCCAGACATACCCACGGCCAGTCGCCGCCAGCTGATCCTGGGCGGTTCCGCCCTTGCCGCCGCGGCGGGCGCGCCGGCATCAGCCATGGCCCGCCCCGATGCGGCGACGCGCAGGAGAGCGGAGGCCCTGGCCCGGGCGTTGCTCGCCGAGAACAAGGCCCCCGCCCTGTCGATCGCGGTCGCCCGCCCCGGGGCGCTTCTGTGGGCCGGCGCCTATGGCCTGGCGGACCTCCAGCTGGAGGCGCCCGCCCGCGTCGACCATCGCTTCGCGCTTGGTTCGATCAGCAAGGTTGTCACGACCGCCGCGGCCGCCAGGCTGGTCAGCCGGGGCGTGATCGAGCTTGATCGCCCCATCGCGCACTGGCTTCCGGACCTGCCCGCACAGCACAGCGAGACGACGCTGCGCCAGCTGTTCACGCACCGGGGCGGCATCCGGCACTACGACCTTCAGCGCGACCTCGGCGCCCGGGCGCCCGGCGGAGCGATCGGCCAGCGCGCCTATGGTTCGAACCGCGAGATCCTCGACATCTTCATAGACGACCCGCTGGTCGGACCGCCCGGAGCGCAGATCGCCTATTCCTCGTTCGGCTACACCCTGGCCTCGATCGTCATGGAGACGGCCGCCGGGCAGCCCTTCCTGGAGCTGGTGGCGAGCGAGGTGGCGGCGCCCTTCGGCCTGGCCAGTCTGGAGGGGGACCGTCCGTTCGCGATCAAGCCGGGCCGGGTCAGCGGCTATACGGACGCGCGCCTCTACGCCAGCCTTGGCTACCCCGTGCCGGGCGAAGGCCTGGCCAATGCGCGGCGCGATGATCCCTCGTACAAATGGGCGGCCGGCGGGCTGATCATGACCGTGTCGGACATCGCGCGGTTCGGGGCGGCGCATCTGGATGCGCCAGGCTCGCCCATCACGACGCAGGAGCGAAAGCTGCTGTTCAGCCCCATGACCGAGCGATCGGGCTCTACCCCGCCGCTTGGCCTGGGATGGCGGATCGACACCGACGAGAAAGGGCGACTGCGCTGGCACCACGCAGGGGCCGACGAGGGCGCGCCAGCCTGGTGGTCTATCCCGAACTGGGCCTGTCGATCGCCCTTGCGACCAACCTGTTCGGCGTCCCGGCGAACGTCCTGAAGCCCTCTTCGGAACTGGCCGACCTGTTCGCCGGACAGGGCGGGCGGTAGCGCGGCTGTCCTATGGAGTGGCCGGCGCAGGCGCGCGGAGGATTTTGGCCATGGCCTTTCCCTTGGCCAGCTCGTCGATCAGCTTGTCGAGGTAGCGGATCTCGCGCATCAGCGGGTCCTCGATGGCCTCGACGCGAACGCCGCAGACGACGCCGGTGATCAGGGCGCGGTCGGGGTTGAGGCGCGGGGCGGCGGCGAAGAAGTCGCGGAGGGTCTCGCGGGCGTCCAGGGCGGCGTGCAGGCTTTCCTGGCTGTGGCCGGTGAGCCAGCGGAAAATCTCGTCGACCTCGGCGCGGGTGCGGCCCTTCTTCTCGGCCTTGGCGATATAGTGCGGATACACGCTGGCGACGCTCATGGCGTAGATGCGGTGCTCGGCCATGGCGGCGCTCCTCCAGCTGGCGGTCGCCGCAGGATCGGACGGCGGGCCAGCCGGATCAAGCGGCCTGACGCGCCGGGGCACCTAACCCGCGTTCTCGAACTGCGCCCGCTGGGCGGCGAAGGCGCGGCGGAAGGCCGGGCGGGCCTCGCCGCGCGCGGCATAGGCGGCGACCGAGGGCCGGTCCGCCAGCAGCGGCAAGCCGTTCAGGCGGCGCAGGACGGTGACCATCATCAGGTCGCCGGCGCTGAAGGCGCCGTCCAGCCATTCGCCCTCGCCCAGACGGTCGGCCAGCCGGTCCAGCCGCTCGGCGATGGCCGCCTCCAGCGCCGCGCGGCGGGCCTCGAACCAGGGCTGGTCGCGATCCAGGATGCCCAGCAGGGCGTGGTCGAAGACCGGCGGCTCGACGGTGTCGACGGCGGCGAAGACCCAGGCGGTCGCCCGGGCGCGGGCGTCGGGATCGGCCGGCAGCAGGACGGGGCAGTCGCGGGCGATGTGCAGGACGATGGCACCGGACTCGAACAGCACCAGCGGCGGCCGGTCCGCCCGGAGCTCCTCCCAGACGGGGATCTGGCCGAAGGGGTGGCGGGCCAGATGCGCCAGGTCCTTCATCGCCTCGAAGCCGACCGTGCGGACCTCGCAGGTGCGGCCGGCCTCCTCCAGCGCCCAGCGCACCCGCATGTCGCGGGCCAGGCCCCGCCCCTGGTCCGGTGACCGCTCGAAGACGGTGAGGGTCGGGGTCATGGCGGGCTCCCTGGCTGTGGCTCTGCCCCAAGGACGCGCGGGGCGGCGGCGCGCCGACATCGGCTGGAGCAGGCTCGGCTCAGCGTGCGGCGAGCAGGGCCGCCGCCAGCGCCTCTGGCCGCTGCGAGCCGATGAAGACCGACTGCCCGCCACGCAACGTCAGCCGCACCGCCCGGTCGCCCCGCGCATTGTACATCACCCCCTTGCCGCCGATCCGCAGACCCCAGCCGCCGAAGTCGCGCAGCGGCCGGTAGCGCAAGACCTCCACCGCCTCGATCCGGTCGAGCGGAACGCGGCGCGACAGGCCGAGCGGGAAGCCGAAGGTAATCTCGCCGTCGCCCACCCGGGTGGTCATGCGGAACCCCGCGAAGATGGCGATGTTGAGCCCGGCGGCCACGGCGAGCGCCAGGACGGCGGCCCATTGCTCCCCCGACGCGGCGTCGGCCGGCATGCTGGACAGAATGACCCCGCCGATGGGGACCAGCACCGACAGGATGACGGCGAGGAACCAGGGCGAGAAGCGCTGGTGCTCAAGGAAAGCGGGCGGGGTGGTCATGGATGGTGAGGATAGCGCCTGCGGTCGTAACCACCATGCTCTCGGAAGGCTGCGCTGACTGGCGCCGAACCCCGCGATTGCCGTAGGCTGGCGGCGATGTGGAAATCGCTCTCAGAGGATGCGCGCAATTCGCTGATCGCGGTCGGCGCCGTACTGGGCATGGCCGGCGTCTTCTGGGCGGGCACGCAGGTGATGCGGTGGGTGGATCTGCCCGACTGGGCCGTGAAGGCCGGCTTGGTCGCGATCATCGCGCTGAACGTCGTGGCGTGGGTTCCGCGGGCGTGGACATGGTGGCGGCGGGGGCGCGGGGGTTAGGCGGGTCCACTATGGGCCAGCCTGACCGCCGTAGCGGCGCGACGGCTAGAATCCTTCGGCGAGTGCTTCGCCGCCAGCGGTCCAGGCGGTCGGCAAACGGGCGCGGGCCTGGCGGGTCTCGCGGCGGGGCGGGGCGCCGAACAGGCGCGCATACTCGCGGCTGAACTGGGAAACGCTTTCGTAGCCGACGGAGAAGGCGGCGGCCCCGGCCTGTTCGCCCTCGGTCAGCATGAGACGACGGGCCTCCAGGAGCCGCAGGTGCTTCTGGTACTGCAGCGGCGACATGGACGTCAGGGCCTTGAAGTGCTGGTGGAAGGCCGATGGGCTCATTCCGGCGAGGCCTGCCAGCGCGATGACGCTGACCGGCGCGTCGAAGTTCTCCCGCAGGTGGTGGATGGCTACGGCAATGCGTTGCGCGGGCCCGTCCGGCAGGACCATGCGGGCGACGTTGGCGGCAGCGCGGCCCGTCATCAGCCAGTAGACGATCTCGCGCATCACGCCGGGATAGAGGATGTCGATCGCTTCGGGCTGTTCGGCCAGTTCGATGAGCCGCAGCATGGCGGCGGCGATACGTTCGTCGACCGTCTCGACCACCAGTCCGAGGCCCGCGGGCCCAGCCGGACGCGGGGCCCTGTCCATGCGCGTCACCACGTCCAGCACGATGTCCGGGTCCAGCCCCAGGGTGGCGCCGATGAAGGGCTTTTCCGGCGTGGCGTCGATGATCTCGCTGAGGACCGGCACCTCGACGGTGATAACCAGCGACTGCATGTGGCCGTAAGTCAGGGTGCTGTCGCCGACCATGACCCGCTTGGCCGCCTGGGCGATCAGGCACAATGACGGGCGGTAGGTCATGTGACGGGGCGGAACGCAGCCATAGGTGCGGATCAGCCGCAGCCCCGGCACGGCCGTCTCGAGGCCGCCGTTCTCCACTCCCTGCCGGTCAAGGACTCCAGCGATGGCGTCGGTCAGTCGGCTGGTCATCGGGAGTCTCCGTGGTTCGAGGACAAGGGCTACGCCCTTGCGGCGGCGCCGACAAGGTGGCCTGGAGTTTCAGGCAAGAAACGCGGGGCATCCGACATTCGCTTTTCCGGTCGGCGCCCCAAGCTGGGGGCATCAACAGACCGCCGTCGCGGTCCCGTAGCCGGAGCCCCTGATGACCCGTTGGACCGCCGCGAGCATCCCGCCGCAGAGAGGCCGCACGGCCGTCGTCACCGGGGCCGCCGGATTGGGGTTCGAGACCGGGCGGGCGCTGGCCCGCGCAGGAGCGCGGGTCATTCTGGCCAGCCGCAACGCCATCAATGGCGAGGAGGCGGTTTCCCGCATTCAGGCCGAGACACCGTCGGCCTCCGTCCGGTTCGAGACGCTTGACCTTGGTAGTCTGGCGTCGGTCGCCGCGTTCGCCGGGCGATTGGGCGAGCAGACGGACAGGCTGGACCTGCTGATCAACAATGCCGGGGTAATGACGCCGCCGCGCAGGATGGAGACCGCCGACGGCTTCGAGCTGCAATTGGGCGCCAACTACCTTGGCCATTTCGCCTTGACGGGCCGATTGCTGCCGCTGCTGGCCAGAACGCAGGGCGCGCGGGTGGTGTCCGTATCGAGCATCGCCGCACGGCAGGGCCGGATCGACTTCGCGGATCTGCAGGCCCAGCGCCGCTATCAGCCGATGAGCGTCTACGCCCAATCGAAGTTGGCCTGCCTGATGTTCGCCATCGAGCTGCAGCGCCGGAGCCGCGCCGCAGGCTGGGGCGTGGAGAGCATGGCCGCCCATCCGGGGATTTCGCGCACAGGCCTGCTCTACAACACACCGGGCGGTCCCGGCGGGATGCGCCGCGCGATGCGCGCAATGCTCTGGTTCATGTTCCAGCCGGTCGCGCGGGGCGCCTTGCCGCAGCTGTTCGCCGCGACCGCGCCGGAAGCAGCGGGCGGCGGATACTACGGGCCGGACGGGATGGCGGAACTCAATGGCTTTCCGACCGGCGCCCGCGTTCCCGGTCCGGCGACCAGCGCCGCTGACCGCGACCGGCTGTGGACAGTGTCCGAAGACCTGACAGGCGTCCGCTTCGGGGCCGCCCTGTGAGCGCCGCCGAGACGGGAGCCGGCTACGCGAGCGGCTGGCGGCTCTGGGGCCTGCTGGCGGTTCTGTTGCTGATCAACGCGGTCAGCCAGATCGACCGCATCCTGCCCTTTATCCTGGCCGAAGCGATCAAGGCGGATCTCGGGCTCAGCGACACCCAGATTGGCCTGCTGACCGGCGCGGCCTTCGCCGTCTGCTACACCCTGCTGTCCCTGCCCCTGGCGCGACTGTCGGACAGGGGATCGCCCAGGATGGTGCTGCTGACATGCCTGCTGGTCTGGAGCGCCATGACGGCGCTGGGCGGGCTGGCGGCGAGCTTTTTCGTCCTGGCCCTGACGCGGTTCGGGGTCGCCTTCGGCGAGGCCGGCGGCATGCCAGCCGGTCACGCTCTGATCGCCCGGCAGGTCCGGCCTGAACGGCGGGGCCTGGCGCTCGGCCTGTTCTCCATGGGCATCCCGCTGGGAACCATGGTCGGGTTCGCGGCCGGCGGGGCCATGGCCGACAGTGTCGGCTGGCGGACGGCCCTGACCGGCGCGGGCGCCCTGGGCGGGGTCGCCTTCGTTCTCGCGCTCCTGCTCATCCGCCCGACCCCCGCGCTGCGCCGGGCGGACACCCATCGCGAGCCCTTCCTCCGCGAGGCCCTGCGGCTGCTGTCGGCGCCCGGATTCCGCTGGCTGTTCGTGGCCGCCATCTTCATCGGCTTTGCGTCCGTGCCCTTCTACGCCTTCTCAGCTCCCTTCCTGATCCGCACCCACGGCCTTACGGCAGGCGAGGTGGGGCTGACGTTCGGCCTGCTGCAGGGCGGACTGGGGATCGCGGGAGCCCTGCTGGGCGGACGGGGATTTGACCGGGCGGTCCGCTCGGGCCGGGGACGCATCATCGGGCCGCCGGGCTGGCTGCTGCTGATTTCCGCGCTGACCACCGCCGCTGGCCTGTTCGCTCCGGCCGCGTGGATGTCGATCGCTCTCTTCGTCCCCACGATGTTCAGCTTCGCCCTGCTTCTGCCCTGGGCGTTCGGCGCGGCGCACCTCGTCGCCGGCCCAGGCAAGCAGGCGATGGCCACCAGTCTGATGATGATCGGCTCTGGGCTGATCGGGCCGGCGCTGGGACCCGTCATCGTCGGCGCGGTCAGCGACGCGGCCGCAGGGGCCGACGCGGGCAACAGCCTTGGGCTCGGCCTGCTGATCGTGCCCGTCGCCAGCATCCTGACCGGCCTCGCCTGCCTCGTCGCCAACAGCCGCATCGCCGCGATCCTTCGCACCGCCTGACCCCTCGCAGTCCAGGAGATCCCCATCATGACCCGCTCATCCCGCCGCACCGTGCTGGCGCTCGCCGCCGCCGCACCGATCGCCGCGACCGTCGGCAGGGCGTCAGCCCAGGCCGACTCGGCCGCGGCGCGCACCCTGCCCGGCGCCGGCCGGGTGGCGATCGTCACCGGCTCCTCGCGGGGCATCGGGGCGGCCGCAGCCAGACGACTGGCCAGGGACGGCTTCGCCGTGACAGTAAACTGCCTGACAAACCGCGACCTGGCGGCGCAGGTCGTGCGCGACATCGAGGCGGCGGGCGGGCGCGCCATCTTCCGCCAGGGCGACGTAGCCGATCCGACCGCCGTGGCGGCCCTGTTCGACGCCAACGACGAGGCTTTCGGCGGGGTCGACGTGGTGATCAGCAACGCCGGCATAATGAATACCGGCCCCTTCGCGTCGATGACCGACGAAGCCTTCGACCGGATGGTCGCCACCAACCTCAAGGGCGGCTTCAACGTTCTCCGCGAGGCGGCGAGGCGGATCCGCGACGGCGGCAGGATCGTCAGCCTCAGCTCGACCTCTGTGCTCGCCAAGCGGGCGGGCCAGGGCCCCTACGCAGCGACCAAGGCCGCCCAGGAAATGTTCTCGACGGCGTTGTCGCGGGAGTTGGCCGGGCGGCGAATCTCGGTCAACGCCCTCGCGCCGGGGCCGACCAATACCCAGCTCTTCCGCGCCTCCCCCGAACAGCGCCGACTGGTCGCGGAGGCGACGCCCCATGGCCGGCTGGGCGAGCCCGAGGATATCGCCAACGCCATCGCTGCGCTGTGCTCCGGCGATGGCGAATGGATCAACGGCCAGCTGGTGTTCGCCAACGGCGGGTTCGGCTGATCGAGAGGGCCGCAGACCGCCACCCGCACAGCAAAAGGCCCCGGTGTTTCCACCGGGGCCTTCGCTTTGTTCAGCCGTGGCTGATCGTCGGGGTTACTCGACGATCTTGCTCACCACGCCGGCGCCGACCGTGCGGCCGCCTTCGCGGATGGCGAAGCGCAGGCCCTGGTCCATGGCGATCGGGGTGATCAGCTCGACGTCCAGCTCGGCGTTGTCGCCCGGCATGATCATTTCCACGCCTTCGCGCAGCTTGATGATCCCGGTCACGTCCGTCGTGCGGAAGTAGAACTGCGGGCGGTAGTTGGTGAAGAACGGGGTGTGACGGCCGCCCTCTTCCTTAGTCAGGATGTAGGCTTCGGCCACGAACTTGGTGTGCGGGGTGATCGAGCCCGGCTTGCAGAGAACCTGGCCGCGCTCGACGTCTTCACGCTTGGTGCCGCGCAGCAGCACGCCCACGTTGTCGCCCGCCTGGCCCTGGTCCAGCAGCTTGCGGAACATCTCGACGCCCGTGCAGGTCGTCTTCTGGACCGGACGGATGCCGACGATCTCGACTTCCTCGCCAACCTTGACGATGCCCTTCTCGACGCGGCCGGTGACCACGGTGCCGCGGCCCGAGATCGAGAACACGTCTTCCACCGGCATCAGGAACGGCAGGTCGATCGGACGGTCCGGCTGGGGGATGTAGTCGTCGACCGACGCCATCAGGGCCAGGATCGCCTCTTCGCCGATCTTCGGGTCACGACCTTCGACCGCCGCCAGGGCCGAGCCCTTGGTGATCGGAATGTCGTCGCCCGGGAACTGGTAGCTGCTCAGCAGCTCGCGCACTTCCATCTCGACGAGCTCCAGCAGCTCCTCGTCATCGACCATGTCGACCTTGTTCATGAACACCACCAGCGCCGGAACGCCGACCTGGCGCGCCAGCAGGATGTGCTCGCGGGTCTGCGGCATCGGGCCGTCAGCGGCCGAAACCACCAGGATCGCGCCGTCCATCTGCGCAGCGCCCGTGATCATGTTCTTCACATAGTCAGCGTGGCCGGGGCAGTCGACGTGGGCGTAGTGACGGTTGGCCGTCTCGTATTCCACGTGCGCGGTGTTGATCGTGATGCCGCGGGCCTTCTCTTCCGGAGCCGCGTCGATGTCCGCGTAGGACTTCGCCGTCGCGCCGCCCGTCTTGGCCAGCACCATGGTGATCGCCGCCGTCAGCGTCGTCTTGCCATGGTCAACGTGACCGATGGTGCCGATGTTGCAGTGCGGCTTCGTGCGTTCAAACTTTTCCTTGGCCATCGTCTCGTACCTTAGCGCCGGCGGCGTCGTGTGGGGTTGAAGGGAACTGGAGCGGGTAGCCGGGATCGAACCGGCATCCTCAGCTTGGAAGGCTGCTGCACTACCATTGTGCTATACCCGCGCCTTCCGGCGGGGACGCCGTTGTTCTCCCTGGTTCGCCTGGGACCCGGCCCGTCGCCATCGGAGAGCCGCTTGCGCATGGTGGGGGAAGAAGGACTCGAACCTTCGAAGCTTTCGCAGCGGATTTACAGTCCGCCCCCTTTGCCGCTCGGGACATTCCCCCTTGCGCATGCAGGCTTTCCTTGGCGGCGCGGCCCCTCCGTCGTAACGGAAGGGACCAGGGCCCCAAATCGGAGCGCGTCTTATAGTGTCGTCCCCCAGCGAACGCAACGACCGTAAATCAGCCTTTCGCAAGGGCGGCAAAACGGGCTCCAACAAGGCCGAACGCCCCGGCCCGCCGGGGGTTCCGGGCCGTTCGGGACGGCCGCGCGAGGCCCCCGGCGGACGTGCGGCGAGCAGCGGGGCGAACGACTGGTTGTGGGGCGTGCACGCCGTGGAAGCCGCCCTGGCGAATCCCTCACGGCCCCGGCCCAAGCTGATCCTGGCCACCGCCGACCGGGCGGCGCGGCTGGAGGCGCGCTTCGGACGGCTGCCGGCGCTGCAGGTCGCGGAGGGCGCGGAGATCGGGCGCAAACTGCCGCCCGGCGCGGTCCACCAGGGGCTGGCGCTGCGCATCGACCCGGCCGAGCCGCTGTCGATCTTCGAGATCGCCATGGAGCCGACCGGGCTGCTGGTGATGCTGGACCAGGTGACCGACCCGCAGAATGTGGGCGCGATCTTCCGTTCGGCCGCGGCGTTCGGCGCGCGGGGCGTGATCCTGCAGGACCGGCACGCGCCGGCCCTCTCGGGGGCGCTGGCCAAGGCAGCCGCCGGCGCGGTGGACATGATCCCCTCGGCCAGCGCGGTGAACCTGAGCCGGGCCATCGACGAGCTGAAGGACCTGGGCTGGCGGGTGGTCGGGCTGGCCGGCGAGGCGGAGACCGAACTGGAGGCGGCGCTGGACGGCTCGCCGACGGTGATCGTCATGGGCTCGGAGGGCGAGGGCCTGCGGCGGTTGGTGGCCGAGCGGTGCGACACCCTGGCGAAGATCCCGATGCCGGGCGGCTTCGAGAGCCTGAACGTCTCCAACGCGGCAGCGATCGCCTTCTACGAGGCCGCGCGGCGGCGCTGAGCGGCTCGGCTTCGCCGCGTTTCGGGCCGTCGCCCACACCCTGGGCGCACAGGGTTCGCGCCTTGGGTGAACAGGTTACCCAAAAGTGAATTTACCGTTTTGACTTCGGGTCAAGGCGTGATTTCCTCCCGGTCCTGTTCCCGGCGGGGTGAGATATTCCGCAGGATTTCGACATTCGGATCGGGGGTTCCAATGGCGACGAGTAGGGTAAGAATCGCGGCTCTGTCCGCGTCGGCCGCCGCTTTCCTGGCGCTGATGGGCTGTAGCGCCGGCTCGCCGGACGACGGCTACAGCCAGCCGCAGTCCTCGGGCTACGAGCGCGACGGCGGCTCGGACGTGCTGATGGGCGGCGCCCCGCCCCCGGCTCGCCCCCGCGACGACGGCGGACTGGCCGGCGGACCCGGCTATGGCGGCATGGCGGCCATCCCCAACCCCGAGAACCTGCCGCTGGAGGAACGTCGCCGCTACTACGGCAACCGCTACGATCACCTCCGCTATGTCGGCCCGGCGGGCGCCAAGGCGTCCGGCAAGACCGGCGGCCGCGCGACCCAGCCGCTGCGCAGCTGGCGCGATCAGGACGGCAAGATGATCGTCGCCATGCGGCCGATCGCCAATCCCGAGGACATGACCCCGGCCGAACGCCGCCGCGTCTATGGCAAGCGCTATGCGCCGCGCGCCTATGGAGCCCCCGCTCCGCGCCGCGCCGCCAGCCGGCCGACCTATGCCGCGCCCAAGCCTGCTCCCGTGGCTCAGGCTCCCCGGCCTGCGGCTCCCAAGGCCGCCGCGCCCGCGGTGAAGCCGGCGGTTCCGGCGCCCGCGCCAAAGGCGGTCGCCAAGCCGGCGCCCGTGGTCCCCGCTCCCAAGCCGGCCGCTCCGGTCGCCAAGGCGCCGGCCCCCGTGGTCGCTCCCGCCGCCCCGCCGCCGGCCAAGCCGCTGAGCAAGGTCGAGCAGCTGGGCGCCGCGGCCGGTCCGCTGGCGGTGGCCGGCGCGACGCTGAACGTTCCGGACGCGGTGACCCAGGGCCAGCCCGGCCAGGTCACCCTGTCGCTCGCGCCGGACCTGCTGGACATCATCCAGCGCGAGGCGGCCAAGCTTGGCCTGACCCGCGCCGCCCGCAAGGCCGATGTGTCGGCCACCCTGACGGGCGACGGCTACGAGATCACCCCGAACGGCGCCCAGACCCAGGCCCTGGCCCAGGGCGAGGCGGCGACCTTCAACTGGCAGGTCACGCCGGGCGACGGCGAGAAGAGCCCGCTGAAGGCGCAGATCGACGGCGCCCTTCGCGGCGCCAAGGGCGCGCCGCAGCCCTTCTCGCTGGGCGCGGTCGAACAGGCTGTGGCCAAGGTGGTCGAGACCGGCAAGTCGCAGGCGGCGAAGCTGGGCCTGCCCAGCCTGGACGCCATCGCCATCCCCGGCCTCAAGCCGGTTCGGCTGGGCGGCGCCGAGGTCACCCCCGGACAGATCACCGCCATCATTCTGGCCGTCATCGCGCTGCTGGTCGCCCTGGCGCTCGGCCGGGCGGCGGCCACCCGTCGCGGCCGCGAGGCGCGCCGGCGCAAGTTCCGCACCATGACCGACTACGGACGCAACGAGGACGACGCCCCGGCGGCCAAGGCCGAGGACGATCACAAGGCCTCGCCGGCGGTCAATCCGATGCTGGCAGCGGCGGGCGGCTTCGCGGCCGGCTCGGCGATGATGACCTTCGCCTCGGACGACGATCATCACGCGCCGGCAGCCGACAGCCATGAGGCGCATGACGATCACGGCCATGAGGCCCATGCTCATGACGATCACGGCGCCGAGGCTCATGCCCCCGATCACGGGCATGAGGATCACGGGCACGAGGAACACGGCCACGACGCCCATGCGGCAGGCGAAGCCGAACATGCCGAGGCCCATGGCCATGACGATCACGGTCATGGCGCGGCCGATGCGCACGCCCATGACGACCACGGCCACGGGACCGATGCGCATCATCGCGAGCCGGAACACGCCTGACGCGCCAATGCGGGGGAGCCGGCGCCGCGCCGGCCCCTTGCAACGGGCGGCGGCCTGACGCATTAGGCCGCCGAGCGACGGGAGTCTCCAGTTGGAAAGCTTGTTTGGACCGGAATTCGCCAGCGCCGGCGCGGCGCTGCTGCAGGTTCTGATGATCGACCTGGTGCTGGCGGGCGACAATGCCGTCGCCGTGGGCCTGGCGGCCGGCGCCCTGCCGGAGAAGGACCGCAAGAAGGCGATCCTCTACGGCCTGATCGCCGCCGTCGTCCTGCGCATCGCCTTCGCCCTGGTGACGGTCCAGCTCCTGGCCATCATCGGCCTGCTCTTCGCCGGCGGCGTGCTGCTGCTGTGGGTCTGCTGGAAGATGTGGCGCGAGCTGCGCGACCAGGCGGCGCACGATGAGGAACAGGCGCAGGCCGCGCTCGACAGCGACCCGACCACCGAACCCAAGGTGCGGCCGGCCAAGTCGTTCAAGGCCGCCTTCATCCAGATCCTGATCGCCGACGTCTCGATGAGCCTCGACAACGTGCTGGCCGTGGCCGGCGCGGCCCGCGAGCACCCCTCGATCCTGGTCTTCGGCCTGCTGCTGTCGATCGCCCTGATGGGCGTCGCCGCCACCTGGATCGCCCGCCTGCTGCACAAGTACCGCTGGATCGGCTACGTCGGCCTGCTGATCGTGCTGTACGTCGCCCTCCACATGATGTGGGAAGGCCACCGCGACGTGGTCGTCGATCTGGGCAAGCGCGACGCCTACAACGAGATCGTCCCGGGCTTCATGGACATCGGCGACGCCGAGGCGGCCAAGTTCCAGGGCCTCAAGGACAGTCACTGACGCCGCAGCGTCGGCCGTACATCCGAAAGGTGTCAGCCGACCGTTGATCTCGATCAAGGCGCGCCCGCCTCCGCATGCCCCATGATGGGGCCACACGGAGGAAGCCGATGATCCAAGATGCGAGCACCCTTATCGTCCTGGCCGATGGCCGGCGCGCGCGCGTCCTTGCGGAGGCCCGGCTGGGCGGTCCGCTGAGCGAGCATCCCGAATGGCTGTCCGGCCTCGCTCCAGGCCACGCCGCGCGCGACGGCGGGCGGGAAAAGGCCGAAGCCGACTTCCTGCACGACCTGGCCCATCGGCTGGAGGGCGTCTTCGCCCGCGGGGGCTTCGATCAGCTTATCCTCATCGCGCCGCCAAAGGCCCTTGGCGTGCTGCGGACCGCGCTGGACGAGACGCTTCGCAGGCGGCTTTCCCTATCGGAGCCGCACGACAGGCTGGCCGCAAGCGCGCATGACATCGCCGAGGCGGTGCGCAACCTTCGTCGCACTCACGCCTGAGCCCGTCGATGCGCCCCACCCTGACCTTCCACGGCGCGGCCGGCTGCGTCACCGGCTTCTGCGCGGAACTGGATACAGGCGAGGCAAGGCTGCTGATCGACTGCGGCATGTTCCAGGGCTCCAAGACGCTGAAGGCCCTGAACTATGGGGATTTTCCGTTCGACGCCCGACGCATCGACGCGGTGCTGCTGACCCACGCGCATATCGATCACTCGGGCCTGCTGCCCAAGCTGATGCGGGCCGGGTTCAAGGGCCCGATCTTCGCCACCGCGGCCACGCGGGACCTCTGCGAAGTCATGCTGGCGGATGCAGGCGGCATCCAGGAGGCGGAGGTTCGCGAGCTGAACCGGCGCAACCAGCGGCGCGGACGGCCGACGGTCGAGCCGATCTACACGGCCCGGGATGCCGCGCGGCTGATGCCCCAGTTCGAGACTGTCCGGTTCGACGAGCCGCGCGATCTGGCCGCCGGCGTGACGGCGACCTGGAGCCCGGCCGGACACATCCTGGGCGCCGCCTCGATCATGGTCGAGATCGCCAGCGAGACGGGGCCGCTGAAACTGCTGTTCTCGGGCGATCTCGGCCCGGGGGGCAGCGACTTCGTCGCTGAACCCCGAGCGCCGGCCGGCTGCGACTACCTGATCCTGGAGTCGACCTACGGAGACCGGGAACGGCTTGTCGCCGACGCTGTCGCAAGGCGTAGCGAGCTGGCGGCGGAGATGCGCGAGGCCCACGCAGCGGGCGGGCCCCTTCTCATCCCGGCCTTCGCGATCGAGCGCAGCCAGGAACTGCTGATGGACATCCTGGCTGTCATGGACAGCGGGGAAGCGCCGGCAGGCGACGTCTTTCTCGACTCCCCGCTGGCGATCCGCGCCACGGAGGTGTTCCTCAAGCGCGGCTGGAACCCGACCACAGGACGCAACCCGTTCGAAGCGCTGAGACGCTCGGGGCGCCTCCGCTATCTCGAGAAACCCGCCGAGAGCGACCGGCTCGAGCGCCTGAAGGGCTGGCACGTCATCCTGGCGGCGAGCGGCATGTGCGACGCCGGCCGCATCCGGCGCCATCTCAAGCGCCTGCTCTGGCGGCGCGAATGCACGGTCCTGCTCAGCGGCTTCCAGGCGGCCGGCACCCTGGGGCGCATCCTGGCCGAGGGTGCGGAGCGGATCACCATCCAGGGCGAGGAAGTGCGCGTCAGGGCGCGGATCAGAATGTTCGACGCCTACTCGGGCCACGCCGACGCGGCCGGCTTGACGAACTGGGCCCTGGCGCGCCGCCCGATCGGCGGTCACGTCTTCCTGGTTCATGGCGAGCCCTCGGCGTCCGCGGCGCTGAAGACGCGGCTCGGCGAGGCAGGGATCGCACCCGACCGGCTGGTCATCCCGCAGATGGGCGACCGCTTCGCGCTGCACGGTCCGGCGCTGGAAGCATTGCCGGCTGGTCCGCGCCGCATCGCACCCGACGCGGCGGCGCGGCCGGACTGGCATAACGACAGGACCAGGCTGCTGCTGCGCCTCAATGCCGCGCTCGACACCGCGCCGGACGACGCGGCGCGCGCCGCCCTGATCGGCCGGAAGGCCTCGATCCTGGGTGACGCCGGCGACCGCTAGAGCCGGAACTGGCCGCGGCTGGCGAAGGCCGGACGCTTTGCCCCGGCAATCAGTCCTGGGTAGCGACCGGATCGCCGATCGGGGCGCGCTCGACGTCGGGCGCCGGGGTCAGCAGCATGACGAAGGCCAGCCCCAGGGCAGCCAGGGCCAGCAGGGCCATGGCGCCGAGCGCCGGCCAGGTCTGCTCGCGCTCGACCGGCGGCTTCAGCAGCCCGCGCGCGTAGGCGATGGCTTCCGGCTCGATGGCGGTGGGACGGGAATCGGTCACCGGCGCAGGGTCGCCTCGCCGCCGGCGCGGTGCAAGGCCTCGTCCGACCGACGCATCATCGTCGCCATGCGGGTCGCGCTCTCCTGATCCCGGCCCGAGGATTTCTCGGCGCCCGCCGCCGCGCGCTACGCGCATGCGCATTGGCGTTTGCATGCGGCCCCGCTAGAAGCGACGTCATGATCCTGGTGATCGATAACTACGACAGCTTCACCTACAACCTCGTCCACTACCTGAACGAGCTTGGGGCGGAGACGGTTGTCCGGCGCAATGACGCGCTGACCGTGCAGGAGGCCCTTGGTCTTCGGCCGGCCGCGATTCTGCTTTCGCCGGGACCCAAGGCGCCGGCGCAGGCGGGCATCTGCCTGCCGCTGCTGCGCGGGGCGCCGGAGGACATGCCGATCTTCGGGGTGTGCCTGGGCCATCAGGCGATGGGCGAGGCCTATGGCGGCGACGTCATCCGGGCCAAGCAGATCATGCACGGCAAGACGAGCCCGATCCTCCATGAGGGCCGGTCGGTGTTCAAGGACCTGCCCAGCCCCTTCACCGCCACGCGCTATCACAGCCTGGCGGTCGACCGCGCCACCCTTCCGGCCGAACTCGAGGTGACGGCCTGGACCGAGGACGGCGAGATCATGGGCCTGGCCCACCGCACCCGGCCGGTTCACGGAGTGCAGTTCCATCCCGAGAGCATCGCCACCAACTGCGGCCACCAGCTGCTCGGCAACTTCCTCGACCTGGCCAACGTGCCCCGCACGGCCGTCGTCTGATCGCCAGAAACCCACACCATGTCCGACGCCTTCAAGCCCCTTCTCGCCCGCCTCGCGGACGGCCAGACCCTGTCGGAAGATGACGCCGACGCCTTCTTCACGGCCTGTCTGCGAGGGGAGCCGACCCCGGCCCAGATCGCCGCGGCGGTGACCGCCATCCGCCTGCGCGGCGAGACGGTCGGCGAGCTGACCGCCTGCGCGCGGGCCATGCGGCGGGCGGCGATCACGCTGGACCATCCCTATGAGGTTGTCGATACCTGCGGCACCGGCGGCGACGGGCTGCACACCTTCAACATTTCGACGGCCAGCGCCCTGGTAGCGGCGGGCGGCGGGCTGAAGATCGCCAAGCACGGCACGCGCGCCCTGTCGTCGCGGTCCGGCTCGTCGGACGTGCTGGCGGCGCTGGGCGTGAAGATCGACGCGGGGCTGGAACAGCAACGCCGGGCGCTGGACGAGGCGGGCATCTGTTTCCTGTTCGCGCCGGCGCACCACGGCGCGATGCGGCACGTCCTGCCGGTGCGGGCGGACCTGGGCTTCCGGACCATCTTCAATCTGCTGGGCCCCCTGTCGAACCCGGCCGGCGCGCGGCGGCAGGTGCTGGGCGTCTATGACCCCCGGCTGCTGGAGCCGCTGGCGCGGGTGCTGGGGGCTCTGGGCGCCGAACGGGCCTGGACCGTCCACGGCTCGGGCATGGACGAGATGACCGTCACCGGCCCGACCATGGTCTGCGAGTGGCGCGACGGCGGGGTGCGTAACTTCAACATCACGCCCGACGCGGTCGGGCTGGCCAAGCATTCGCTGGATGAGCTGACCGGCGGCGACCCGGCCTTCAACGCCGCCGCCCTGGCGCGGCTTCTGGATGGCGAGACCGGCGCCTATCGCGACGTGGTGCTGCTGAACGCCGCCGCGGCCTTCCTGGTCGGCGGGCGGGTCGAGACCCTGCGCGAGGGGGTCGAGCTGGCCACGGCGGTGATCGACGATGGCCGGGCCAAGGGCGCGCTGGAGGGCCTTGTTCGGGCCACCAACGGCTGATGGCCGATGTGCTGGCCAGGATCGCCGCCTACAAGCGGGTCGATGTCGCGGCGCGCAAGGCCGCCCGGTCGCAGGATGCGGTCGAGGCAGCCGCCCGGGCCGCCTCCCCGCCCCGGGGCTTCCGGCGTGCGCTGGAAGCCGGCGGCGGCGGCCGGCTGGCGCTGATCGCCGAGATCAAGAAGGCATCGCCAAGCAAGGGCCTGATCCGGGCCGATTTCGATCCGCCGGTGCTGGCGCGGGCCTACGAGGCCGGCGGCGCTGCCTGCCTGTCGGTGCTGACCGACGGACCGAGCTTCCAGGGCGACGACGCCTATCTGGTCGCGGCGCGGGCCGAGGTCGCCCTGCCCTGCATCCGCAAGGACTTCCTGGTCGACCCCTGGCAGGTGGCCGAGAGCCGCGCGCTGGGCGCCGACGCGATCCTGGTCATCATGGCGATGATCGACGACGGGTTGGCGCGGGACCTGATGGCCGAGGCCGCGAGGCTGGGCATGGACGCCCTGGTCGAGGTCCACGACGAGGCGGAGCGGGATCGGGCTTTGGCGCTTGGCGCCGGGCTGTTGGGCGTGAACAACCGCGACCTGCGCAGCTTCGAGGTCGACCTGGCGACGACCGAACGGCTGGCGGCGGGCCTCCCGGCCGACGTGCTGCTGGTCACCGAAAGCGGGATCTTCACCCCGGCCGACGTCTCGCGCATGGCCGCCAGCGGCGCCCGCGCCATGCTGGTCGGAGAAAGCCTGATGCGCCAGGCGGACGTCACGGCCGCGACGCGGGCCCTGCTGGGCTAGCCAGCTACCGCCGCGGGCCGCAGGGGCGCGACGCCGGCGCCGGTCCCCGGAGCGCCGGTCTTGCGGCCCATGGTCCAGTTGGCGCTGAGGCGCACCTTGGGATTGGGCGCGGACCAGATTTCTCCGGAGTCGTTCAGCGCCACGACCCAGATCAGATGATGTTCCTGGCCGTAGTCTATGACCGCGAAAGCATAGCCGGCGCCCTTGCCCTCGACGGTGACCGGAAGACAGGGATCAAGTTGGGTAAAGGCCATGTCGCACACGGGGTTGTTCGAGGTCTGAACAACGGCGGAAATGGCCCGTGCGTTCCCGCCACGTTCGCCCGGCTGGTTAGCTTGACATTAACCCAGAACACCTAGAGAACATCCGCAGAGTTTGCGATTTGTTCCAACTTGAGTCGCTCTGGAGACGCCGCCCATGCTGACCCGCAAGCAGCACGAACTTCTCATGTTCATTCATGAGCGGATCAAGGAAACCGGGGTTTCGCCCTCGTTCGACGAGATGAAGGACGCCCTGGACCTGGCGTCCAAGTCGGGCATCCACCGGCTGATCACGGCGCTGGAGGAGCGCGGGTTCCTGCGTCGGCTGGCGCACCGGGCGCGGGCGCTGGAGGTGGTGAAGCTGCCGCAGCAAGCAACGACGGCGGCGCCGGCGGGCGGACGCCAGGCCTTCCGGCCCCAGGTCGTGGAGGGCTCGCGGCCCGCCGCTCCGGCCTTCGAGCCGGCCAACGATGTGCGCGAGCTGTCGATCCTCGGCAAGATCGCCGCCGGGGTGCCGATCGACGCCATCCAGCATGAGCGCGACCGCCTGCAGGTGCCCGAGGCCATGCTGGGCGCCGGCGAGCACTATGTCCTCGAGGTCGAGGGCGACTCGATGATCGAGGCCGGCATCCTGGACGGCGACTATGTCGTCATCCGCCGCACGGACCAGGCGTCGAGCGGCGAGATCGTGGTGGCCCTGGTCGAGGGCGAGACGGCGACGCTGAAGCGGCTGCGGCGCAAGGGCGCCTCGATCGCCCTGGAGGCGGCCAACGCCAAGTACCAGACCCAGATCTATGGCCCGGACCAGGTGGCCGTGCAGGGCAAGCTGGTCGGGCTGATCCGGCGCTATCACTAGCGATCCGGACACGTATCGCCTGATCAGCGGACCTCTGGCTCTGTGACCCAGGGCCGTCTGCCCCGCAGGGGCTGGGCCCAGACGATCCGCCAGCCACTGGCAGTCCTGTAGAGCTCCGCCGCCCCGCCGCGGCGGAGTTTTTCGTTGTCGACGACCAACCGGCCGGGACAGAGGCCCTCCCCCGGCGATCGCAGGACGACGACCTGCGCCTCGCAGAGGCGGCGGCGGTCGGCCTCGCCTGGAGGCCGGCGCATGTTCCACTGCGCGACGAAGCCGTCAGGTGCGGCGAAGCAGCGTCGGCGGTTGCAGTCGAACAGCATGGGTGAGGCCGTCTCGTCGATGCCGAGCCCGCGCCGCCGCGACCAGATGTCGAGGGCGAAAGACCCGGCCCCGGCGCGGGCCGGCACGGCCTGTTCGCCCCGACGCACAGCCAGCGACGAGCCGTCACGGCTGATCCAGAGGTCCGGAGGCTCGGGGCGCGGCCAGAGGGCGACGCAGAGCGCCAGCGGCAGACCCAGCCATCGCAGCCGTCCGCGCCACAGGCAGAGGATCAGGATGCCGAGGAAGGCGGCCGCCAGCGTCCAGTCCGGGCCGGTGGCGACGGTGACCACCGCGCCGGGCGCATCGCCGGTGCGGGCGGCGATGGTGGCCATCATGTCGATGGACCAGCCGGCGGCGGCGAGGAACGGCCCGCCGATCCCCAGCGGCTCGAGCGCCGCGCCCAGGGCCAGGGCGGGCATCATCACGAAGCTGGAGATCGGCGCGACGAGCAGGTTGGCGATCAGGCCGTAGCTGGCCACCCGGTTGAAGTGGTGCATGGCGAAGGGGCCGGTCGCCATGCCGGCCACCAGGCTGATGGCGATGCTGGCCAGCACCCAGGTTCCGACCGCTTGGGGCGCGCGGATCCACAGTGGCGCCTCGATCTCGCGCACGGGCGTCGGCATGGCCTCGACCAGGGCGACGAGGGCGGCGGTGGCGGCGAAGCTCATCTGGAAGCCCGGCTCGATCGCCGCTTCGGGAAACAGGATCAGGATGATCATGGCCGCCACGGCGAGGGCGTCGAGGCTGATGGCGCGGCGGTCGGCGAGGACCGCCAGGAAGACCACCGAGGCGGTGACGGCGGCGCGGATCGCCGGCGACGGCGCGCCGGAGACGACCAGGTAGGTTCCCACCGCCGCCAGGCCCAGGAGGGCGGCGGTCTTCTTGCCGTCCACGCGCAGGGCGAGCCAGGGCCAGAGGGCGATCAGCAGCCGCGCGGCGGCGAAGACGAAGCCGCCGACGATGGCCATATGCAGCCCGGAGATGGACAGGATGTGGGCCAGGCCCGAGGCGCGCATGTCCTCGTTCTGCTCCGGCGTGATCCAGGCCTCGTGACCGGTGACCATGGCGGCGGCGATGCCGCCCGACTGCGGCCCCATGCGATCGACGATGCGCCGGGCCAGGCTCCAGCGCATGGCGTTTACGTGCATGACCAGCCGAAGGCGCCAGGGCGGCGGCGCGAGGGTGACCGGCTCGGCCCGGGAGACGGCGAAGCCGACACCGCCGATGCGGTCGTACCAGGCGTCGCGGGCGAAATCGTAGGCGCCGGGGCTGGCGGGCGGCGGCGGCGGCCCCAGACCGGCGCGAAGGCGGATCGCCTGGCCCGGCCCGGTGACCGAACCGTCGCGCACGGTCACGCGGATGCGGTGCGGCAGCGCCTCGCGCGGCAGGTCGCCGACGCGGACCGGAGCGATAACCAGCCGGCCGCCGCTGGCTCCGCGACTGGCGACATCGACAACGAAGCCCTCGACCATCACCGGAGCGGCGAAATCGGGCACGACCGGCGCCCGGACATTCTCGGTGCGCAGCTTGCCGACGGAGAAGCCGAGCAGCAGGCAGGCGGCCAGGACGGCCCATACCGTCAGCACGCCGCCTCGAAGCCGCGCCGCCCAGACGGCTGCGCCCGCCAGGAGGGCCAGCACCGCGGCAAGCCATAGCGGCGGCTCGACCCGGAGGGTCATGTAGAAGGCGGCGCCGAAGCCGAAGGCGACCGGGGCCCACAGCCGCCAGCGGCCGGCCTGGGCGGCGATCTCCTCCCGCAGGCTAGGAGCCGTCGGAACGAGCGTGCTAAGGAGCGCGCCCAAACGACCACCCCGAGCTCCGATGTCCGCCTCCACCCCCGTCGTCACGCGGTTCGCGCCCTCTCCCACCGGCTCCCTGCACATAGGAGGGGCAAGGACGGCGCTATTCAACCAGCTGTATGCACGCCACACCGGCGGCAAGTTCCTGCTGCGCATCGAGGACACCGACCGCGAACGCTCGACCGAGGCCAATGTCCAGGTGATCCTGGACGGGCTGAGCTGGCTGGGGCTGACCTGGGATGGTGAGCCGACGTTCCAGTTCGCGCGCGGCGAACTGCACCGCGCCGCCGTCCAGCGCCTGCTCGACGAGGGCAAGGCCTATCGCTGCTGGCTGGCCGGGGACGACCTGGCCGCGGCCAAGGAGGCGGCGCGGGCGGCGGGCCATGCGCTGCGGTCGCCCTGGCGCGATCGCGAGCCGACGGCGGCGGAACTGGCGCAGCCGCATGTGGTGCGCTTCCGCGGGCCGCTGAACGGCGACACCGTGCTGGAAGACCTGGTCCAGGACCGGGTGGTGTTCCGCAATCGCGACCTCGACGACCTGATCCTGCTGCGCTCGGACGGCGTGCCGACCTACAACCTGGCCGTGGTGGTCGATGACCACGACATGGGGGTGACCCATATCATCCGGGGCGACGATCACCTGAACAACGCCGCGCGCCAGAGCCTGCTGTACCAGGCGCTGGGCTGGCCCGTGCCCGCCTTCGCCCATATCCCGATGATCCACGGGCCGGACGGCGGCAAGCTGTCGAAGCGGCACGGGGCGCAGGCGGTCGGCGAGTTCGAGGCGCTGGGCTATCTGCCCGAAGCGCTGCGCAACTATCTGGCGCGACTGGGCTGGAGCCATGGCGACGACGAACTGTTCGATGACGCCCAGGCCGCCGCCTGGTTCGATATCGCAGATGTGAACAAGGGCGCAGCGCGGCTGGACTGGGACAAGCTGAACCACGTCAACGCCCACTATATCCGCCAGGCCGACGACAGCCGCCTGGCCGGGCTGGTGGCCGAGGCGATGGCGCGGCGCGGCGAGCAGTTGTCGGATGAGCACCGCGCGCGGCTGGACGGCGCCATCGGCCTGCTCAAGGATCGCGGCAAGACGGTGGTCGAACTGGCCGACCAGTGTGGCTTCCTGTTCGCGCAACGTCCTGTCGCCATTGAAGAAAAGGCGCGTGCGCAGCTGACCGGGGAGACGATCGGGCGCCTGACGCGGCTGCGCGCGGCGCTGGCGGCCGAGGCCCGCTGGGACGTCGAGACGCTGGATGGGCTGCTCAAGGCGTTCGCCGAGGCGGAGGGCGTCGGCTTTGGCAAGATCGGCCCGCCGCTCCGCGCATTGCTGACTGGCGGACGTCCATCGCCCGACATGGGACGCACCATTTGCGCGCTCGGCCGGGCGGAGACGCTGGGCCGCATGGACGATGCGCTTTAACCGCGCGGATCAGACGCTATAAGGCGCATTGAAACGCCCGTTTGGGCAGAGTGATTGAAAGGACGGGGCATGGCGGAAAACGCGACGCTGACCATCGGGGGCAAGAGCTACGACCTGCAGGTCGTCAAGGGTTCGACCGGGCCTGACGTGCTGGACGTGCGAAAGCTCTATGGCGACGCCGACGTCTTCACCTTCGACCCGGGCTTCACCTCGACCGCGAGCTGCGAGAGCAAGATCACCTATATCGACGGCGACGCCGGCGTGCTGCTGCACCGGGGCTATCCGATCGAGCAGCTGGCCGAGAAGTCGAGCTTCCTGGAAGTCTGCTACCTGCTGCTGCACGGCGAGCTGCCGACGGCCGGCGAGTTCGAGACCTTCGAGCACAACATCACCTACCACACGATGTTGCACGCCCAGTTCGACCGTTTCTTCGAGGGCTTCCGCCGCGACGCCCACCCGATGGCGATAATGACTGGAGCGGTCGGCGCGCTGTCAGCCTTCTATGCGGACAGCATGAACGTCGATGATCCGCGCGAGCGGGAGATCAGCGCCCATCGCATGATCGCCAAGATGCCTACCATCGCGGCGCGGGCGTTCAAGTACCACATGGGCCAGCCCTTCGTGTCGCCGCGCAACGAGCTGAGCTACTCCGAGAACTTCCTGCGCATGTGCTTCGCCGTGCCGGCCGAGGACTGGAAGCCGAACCCGGTGCTGACGCGCGCCATGGACCGCATCTTCATCCTGCACGCCGACCACGAGCAGAACGCCTCGACCTCGACGGTCCGCCTGGCAGGCAGCTCGGGCGCGCACCCGTTCGCCTGTATCGCGGCCGGCATCGCCTGCCTCTGGGGCCCCAGCCATGGCGGCGCCAACCAGGAAGCCCTCGAGATGCTCGAGGAGATCGGCACCGTCGACAAGATTCCCGAGTTCATCGAAGGGGTTAAGGCCCGCAAGTACAAGCTGATGGGCTTCGGCCACCGCGTGTACAAGAACTTCGACCCCCGGGCGACCGTGATGCAGAAGACCTGCCACGAGGTGCTGGGCGAGCTGGGCATCAAGGACCCGCTGCTGGAAGTGGCCATGGAGCTGGAGAAGATCGCCCTCTCCGACCCCTACTTCATCGAGCGCAAGCTGTACCCCAACATCGACTTCTATTCGGGCATCACCCTGCGGGCGATGGGCTTCCCGTCGAAGATGTTCACCGTGCTGTTCGCCCTCGCCCGCACCGTGGGCTGGATCAGCCAGTGGAAAGAGATGTTCGAGGATCCGGGCCGCAAGATCGGCCGTCCGCGTCAGCTCTACACCGGCCCGACGCAGCGCGACTACGTCGCCATCGACAAGCGCTGAGGCCTGCGGCGTGACGGGCGCAACCATCGCTCCCATCACGCCCGACGCCTTCCCGGCCCTGGAGCCGGCGCTGTGTGAAATCCTGATTGAAACAGTGAGGCTGGGAGCCAGTGTCGGGTTCCTGGCCCCATTGTCGTTCGAGGAGGCGCGCGCCTTCTGGCGCGGGTGCCTGGGCGCCCTGGAGCGCGGCGAGCGGCGCATGTGGGGCGCATGGCTGGACGGCGCCCTGGTGGGAACCGTGCAGATCGTCGTGGGCATGCCGGCCAACCAGCAGCACCGCGTCGACCTGGTGAAGCTGATGACCCTGCCAGCGGCGCGCGGCGGCGGCATCGGGGCGGCGCTGACCCTGGCGGCCGAGGACGGCGCGCGGTCGCTGGGCCGGTCCCTGGTGGTCCTGGACACCGTGGCAGGCAACCCGGCGCAGCGGCTGTACGAGCGGCTTGGCTACACTGCCGCCGGGGTGATCCCGGACTATGCCCGCTCCAGCGCGGGCCCGCTGGAGCCCACCTGCCTGATGTACAAGCGGCTCTAGCGCCCCTTCTCCGCCAGCACCTTGAGCACAGCGTCAGCGGCCAGTTCGGCAGGATCGACCTGGGGGCGGCCAAGCTTGCGGACAGCCTCGAACTGGGCGTCGGTCTGGGCGTCGCGGAGCGCGGGGTCGTCGAGCCGCTGGGCGATGGCGGCGGCGAGTTTCGGGCCGGTGCAGTCATCCTGCAGCAATTCCGGCGCGACCATGTCCTGGGACGCGATGTTGAACATCGTCACCCAGGGCGAACGGAAGACCAGCATGGCCAGCCGGTAGCTGAGCGGTCCCAGCTTGTAGGCGACCACCATGGGGCAGCCGGCGAGCGCCAATTCGGTGGTCACCGTGCCGCTGCAGGCCAGGGCCACCGTGCCGGCGACGAAGGCGTCGTCCTTGAGGGGGCCGTCCTCGATGATGTGCGCCTCGAACGGCCAGGCGGCGACCCGCTGCCGCACCGCCTCGGCGACGGTGGCGGCGAGCGGGATGACGATGCGCAGGTTTGGTCGGTCAGGTTTGAGCCTTGCGACGGCGTCCTCGAATTCCGGGAACACGTGACGAATCTCGGCAGGCCGGCTCCCGGGCAGGACCAGCAGGATCGGATCATCGGCCTCGGCGCCGATATGCGCCCGGAGGCGGGCGGGATCAGCCTGGCCGAAGTCGCGGATGAGGGTGGGATTGCCGACGATGGTGACCGGCAGCCCCTCTCGCTCGAACCAGGGCGCGTCAAAGCCGTGGATGGACAGCAGGTGGTCGACCGAACGCGCGAGGGTCCTGGCGCGGCCCGGCCGGCTGGCCCAGACCTGGGGCCCCACGTATTTGACCAGCGGCATCTTCGGATCGAGGCGGCGCAGGCCGTGCGCAACCCGCAGGGTGAAGCCCCAGCTGTCGATCAGGACGGCGATGTCCGGCTTTTCGCGCGCCGCCAGGGCGACAGTCTCGCGAACCCGCTTGCGCACCATCGGAAGGGCGCGGACGCCCTCGATGATGCCGAGGATCGAGAGCTGGGCGATGTCGAAGGGGCTCTGCACCCCCTCGGCCGCCATCTTGACCCCGCCGACCCCGACGAAGCGGACACCATCGCCCAGGCGCGCGCGGAGCGCCTTCGCCAGACCGGCGCCCAGCGCGTCGCCGGACGCCTCGGCGGCCACCAGCATCACGGTCAGGGGGCGGCCCGCCATCGTCCTCAGGCCTCGCGGTGCTCGACGCCGAGGATGAACAGGCCCATCTCGTTGGCGGCCTCGATGGTCGCCTCGCGGTCGACGATCAGCAGGCGACCCGCCTCGCCGACGATACCAGCCAGCCCGGCGCGTGCGGCGCCGCGAACGGTGGCGACGCCGATGGTCGGCAGATCGACGCGGATTTCCTGGATGGGCTTGGGCGCCTTGGCCAGCACGCCGCGCGGATGCTCCGGCGTTCCACGGACGGCCGTGGGCAGGTCCGCGACCCGGCGCAGCATCGCGTCCGTGCCCTCCTGCGCCTCGACCGCCAGCACCAGGCCGTCGCAGACGACCGCCCCCTGCCCCACGTCGAGACGGCCAATCTCGCGGGCGACATCAAGGGCGCGGGCGATGTCGCCCTTGTGCTCGGCGTCGGGCGCCCGGCGGCCCAGCAGCCCGAGCGGCAGGGTCATGGCGCCAACGGCTTCATGCACCCCCTCGACGGCGAAGCCTTCCTTGCGGAACTCGTCCAGCACCTTGCGCAGCAGCGCATCGTCGCCGTGACGGGCGGCGGCGATAATCCCCGGCAGGGCGGCGGCGCCGCGCATGTCGGGCTTCAGGGCCGAGAAGTTAGGCCGCTGGACGATGCCGGCAAAGCAGACCGCCTCGCAGCCCTCGCGGCGGAGCAGCTTGAAGCACTTGCCGAGTTCGGCGATGCCACACTCCTCGCCGGGATGGCCAAGGGTGGCGTCGTCGGCGATGCCGCGCAGGCGCACCACGAAATATGGCCGGCCGGCCTGACGGCAGTGATTGGCCACTTCGGCCGGGAGCCCCCCGGCGCCGGCGATCAGCCCCAGCTTGCGCACGGATCAGACCTCGCGGGACGGCAGGCAGAGCGGACGGGTGGCGTCCTCGCGGATGAAGGCGACGATCTCCATCACCTGCTCCACCGCGCTGTAGGTGGAAGCCACGTCTTCAAGACGCTCCTGGAAAGTGCCCTCGTCTGCAAACAGAAGACGGTAGGCGGCGCGCATGGCGCTGATCGTCTCCCGATCAAAACCGCGGCGCTTGAGCCCGACCAGGTTCAGCCCCTCGAGATGGGCGTGATTGCCCCAGACCGACCCGTAGGGGATGACATCCTTGGTGATGATGCCGCCGCCGCCGAGGAAGGCGTAGCGGCCGATGCGGCTGAACTGGTGGACCGCCACTAGGCCACCGACGAAGACGAAGTCGTTGATCACCGCGTGGCCGCCGATCGCCGCGCCGGTGGCCATGGTGACGCGGTCGCCGACAATGCAGTCGTGGGCGATGTGGGTGTTGACCATGAACAGCCCGTCCGAGCCGATCCTAGTGACGCCGCCGCCCATGACAGTGCCGGCATGGACCGTGACACCCTCGCGGAACACGTTGCGGTCGCCGATCTCGACGCGGGTCGGCTCGCCCTTGTGGCCGGAATGCTGGGGCGGGCCGCCGAGAGAGACGAACTGGTGAAGTACGCAGTCCTCGCCCAGGGTCGTGACGCCGTCGACCACCGCGTGGGAGATCAGGCGCGTGCGCGCGCCCAGGGTCACGTCCGGCCCGACCATGCAAAAGGGGCCGATCTCGACCGTCGGATCCAGCCTGGCCCCCTCCGCCACGATGGCGGTGGGATGGATGCGGCTCATTGGCCGGTCTCCACGACCATGGCGGCGAACTCGGCCTCGGCGGCGGGCTTGTCGCCGACAAAGGCCTGACCCTTGAACTTGTAGACATCGCCGCGCTTGCGCGTGACCTCGGTCTGCAGGCGCAGCACATCACCCGGACGCACGGCCTTGCGGAAACGGACGCCATCGATCGACAGGAAGTAGATGACCTTGCCGGCGACATCGATGTCGAGCGACTTGGACATCAGGATCGCGCCGGTCTGGGCCAGCGCCTCGATGATGAGCACGCCCGGCATCACCGGATGGCCAGGGAAGTGCCCCTGGAAGAACGGCTCATTGAAGGTGACGCACTTGATGCCCGTCAGCCGCTCGTTAGGACGGAAGTCCTCGGCCCGGTCGAGCAGCAGGAAGGGGTAGCGATGGGGGATCCGCGACAGGATCTCGTCGATGCCGATATCGACTTCAGTCTCACTCATTCTTCTGCCCCTTCCGGCGGGTCATACGCGCGACCGTCGCCGATTCCCTCAACCATTGCCGGATCGGCCTCGCGGGATAGCCGGCCCAGGTTTCCCCGGCCGGAACATTCCCGATGACGCCGGCTCCGCCCGCGATGCTGGCGCCGCCACCGATGACGACATGGTCGGCGATGCCAGCCCGGCCGCCGAACGCCACGCCGTCGCCGACCTCCACACTGCCCGCGATTCCGGTGAAGGCGGCCATGACGCAGTTGCGGCCGATGCGGCAGTTGTGGGCGATGTGAACCAGATTGTCGACTTTGGTGTTCTCGCCGACCACGGTGTCCTCGAAGGCGCCCCGATCGACGCAGGTCTGGGCGCCGAGGCTGACGCCGTCCTGAAGGATCACCCGGCCAAGCTGCGGCACGTCGACGACGCCGGACGGTCCGCCGGCAGCCCCAAAGCCGGCCTCGCCGACCACGGCCCCGGCCGAGATTGTGACCCTGTCGCCGATCAGGGCGAAGCCGATTACAGCGCGCGGGCCAATGCGACAGCCGCGGCCGATGCTGACGCCGGCGCCGATGATGGCGCCCGGGCCGACGCTGGAGCCCCGGCCAATGCGCGCACCCGGCCCGACGATGGCGCCGATGGCGATGGAGACGCCCTCTTCCAGCTCCGCCGAAGGATCGACCATCGCCACATCGCCCGCGAAGGGGCGCGGCGGGTGCAGGCCGGCGGCCAGCGTGGCCCAAGAGGCCTGGGGCCAGGCGGATTCCAGGACGGCGCAGTGGGGGGGAGCGCCCTCGACGAGGCGGGGCGGAACAAGGACCACGCCCGCCTGGGTCGCGGCGAGTTGAGCCTTCCACTTCTCGTCGGCGGCGAAGGCCACGCTGGAAGCGGTGGCGCGGGCCAGGGTCGCCGCATCGGCGATCAGCTGGCCGGGATCACCCCTGACGATACGCCCACCGATCCGCTCGGCCGCGGCGGCGAGAGTGATCGGTTCCCGGGTGATGAAGAAGCGAGGGTCGGGCATGGAGTCCTCCAACCCGACCCCGGCTCAAGGCATCGAATCGGATCAGTTGCGCTTGGGAGCGGGCGCGGCAGGTTGCGCGCCCGGAGCGGGCTGGTCCAGACGTTCACGATCGAACGGGAACTGCTGGATCTTGCCGTTCAGGCCGGTGATCACCTGGGGGGTGATGTCCATGGCCGGGTTCACGAGCAGATAGGCGCTGCGGTCCAGCAGGATGGCGCAACCCTTTTGCTGATAGGCGGCGACGACGATCGGATCGACTTCCTGCAGGATGCGCAGACGCGCCTTCTGCTGGGTCGCCATGAACTCGCGCTGGCGCAGATCGGTCTTCTGGTTATGGCGGCGCGCGCGGGCCTGCAGGTCGACGGCGCGCTTCTGCAGCGCGGTTTCGTCGGCGTTGGGCAGCTTGGCCGCGTCGAGGATCGCCTTTTCCTCGTTGGTGATGGCGGTTTCCTCGGCCTGCAGCTCGGCGTTCACCGTCTTGGCGATGGTGTCGAGGCGAGAGGCGACGAACTTGCCGACGGTCGATTCGGCGAACACGCGGTTCACGTCATAGACGCAGACGCCGGTGATCGGCGGGCCATGGGTGACCGGCGGCGGCGCGGGGCGCGCCGGCTGGGCAGGAGTCTGGGCGCCGGCGCCGACGGTGACGGCCATGCCGGCGACGAGCGCGATGGCGCTGGCCACCGTCTTCTTGGAGAACATCGAGATCAGAACCTTGTGGAGGTGGAGAAACGGAACGTTTCGGTCTTGTCGTAGTCTTCTTTGGCCAAAACTTGGCTGAAGTCGAAACGAATCGGGCCCATCGGCGATCGCCAGAAGATACTGATGCCGGCGGCGGCCCGCAGACCAAGCCCATCCTCGATGTCCGGATCGAACACGCCGGGCGAAACCTGGCGGTCAATATCGTCCAGCATGCCCAGGGTGCCGAAGTCGGTGAACAGGGCGGCCTTGATGCCGTACTGCTCGGGCAGGAAGGTCGGCACGGTCAGTTCGAAGGTGCCGATGGCGAACATCTTGCCGCCGAGGGCGTCCCCCCGGCCCAGCGAGGTGTCACGCGGGCCAAGGCCGGCGGTCTCGAAGCCGCGGAAGGTGTTGCCGCCCTTGTAGAAGCGGTCGTTGATGCGGACGTTGTCGCCGCGCCAGCCGTCGATGTAGCCCGCCGAACCGGTGGCGCTGAAGATGAAGTCCTTGTTGAAGCCGTAGTACCAGCCGCCCGAGGCCTCGGTCCGCAGGTAGTTGACGTCGCCGCCCACGCCCGCAAGGTCCTGGTTCAGTTCGACATAGAAGCCGCGCGTCGGGTTGATCGGGTCGTTCCGGCGGTCGTACCGCACGGTGTAGCCGATCGCCGAGGTGATGTTGCTGCCCCGCTGGGCGCACAGGATGGTCGAGACCGCCCCGGCGTTGCACAGCGAGTCATCCACCTGCACGTCGTCGCTGCGCAGAACATAGCGGACGCCCATCGAGGCGTTGGCGGTCAGCGGGAAGCCGGCGCGAAGGTTCAGGCCGGTGGTGGCCGTGTCGAACGCGGTCTGCTCGCTGAAGTCATAGCGGTAGGTGTAGAGATCGACGCCGGCGCGCAGGTCGCGGTTAAGGAAGCGCGGCTCGGTGAACGAGAAGTCGACCTGCTGGCGCAGGGAGCCGACGGAAACGCGGGCCCGCAGATTCTGGCCACGGCCGCGGAAGTTCCGCTCGCTGATGCCGAGGTCGAGGATCAGCTGGTCCACCGAGCTGTAGCCGGCCGAGAAGGTCAGTTCGCCGGTCGGCTGCTCCTCGACGGTGACGCGCAGGCCGGTGCGGTCAGGGGCCGAGCCCGGCACCTCCTCGATGGTCACTTCCTTGAAGAAGCCCAGGGCGCGGATCTGGTTCCGCGAACGGTCGACCAGCACGCGGTTGTAGGCGTCGCCTTCGGAAACGCTGATCTCGCGACGGATGACCGAATCGAGGGTGCGGTTGTTACCGACGATGTCGATGCGGTCGACGTAGACGCGCGGCCCTTCACGCACGACGAAAACGACGTCGACGGTGTTGTTCTCGCGGTTCGGGACATAGCGCGGACGCACGTCGACGAAGGCGAAGCCGGCCGCGCCAGCAGCGAAGGTCAGGGCGTCGGTCGCCTGCTCGATCTTGGTGTCCTGGTACAGCTCGCCGCTGCGGATCGGCAGCAGCTGCTCCAGGACGGCGCCGTCCAGCTTCTTCAGCTCGGTCTCGACGCTCACCTTGCCGAAGCGGTACCGCGGCCCCTCCTCGAGGGTGTAGGTGATGACGAAGCCGTTGCGGTTCGGCGCCAGCTCGGCCACGGCCGAGATGATCCGGAAATCGTAGTAGCCGCGGTTGCGGTAGAACTTGCGCAGCTGTTCCTTGTCGTACTCGACCCGATCGGGGTCGTAGTTGTCGTTGCTCGACAGGAACTTGTACCAGGCGCTCTCCTCGGTCACGACCACGCCGGCCAGATCGCCGTCAGAGTACTCGGCGTTGCCGAGGAAGTTGATGTCGAGGACGCCGCTCTTGGGCCCTTCGCTGATCTCGAAGATCAGGTCCACGCGCTTCTGCGGCAGCTCGACCACCTTGGGCGTGACGGTGACCGAGATGCGGCCGGCGCGGCGATAGAGCTCGATGATGCGCTGGACGTCGGCCTGGACCTTGGCCTTGGTGAAGATGCCGCGCGGGCGGATCGTCAGCTCGTCGCGGATCTTGTCGTCCTTGATCGAGCTGTTCCCCTCGAACACGACGCGGTTGATGATCGGGTTCTCGACGACGCGGACCAGCAGGTCGCCGTTCTGAAACTCGATCTTCACGTCCGAGAACAGCTCGGTGCGGAACAGGGTCTTCAGCGCCAGGTCGAGCCGGGCCGGATCAACGGTGTCGCCAGGCTGGATCGGCAGATAGGAGGCGACGGTCGAGGCCTCGATCCGCTCGTTGCCGGTGACGACGATGCGCTGGATCACGCCCCCGGACTGCACCTGGGCATAGGCCGCCGCCGGCGCCATCAGCGCGGTGGAGGCGAACAGCATCGCGATGCCGGAGACGAAGGCGGCGCCACGGTGGCGGGTTTGCATCATGAGATCTGCCATCGAGGAGTGAGCGGGACTCAAGAGAAGAGGCCGCCCAGGAAATTGAACACACGCAGCCGCTGGAGGTCGTTCCAGGTCGCGAACAACATGAAACCGACGAGCAAGGCAAGACCAAGGCGATATCCGACCGCCTGGACCGCCGCCGGAAGTGGCCTGCGGGCAACGGCTTCATAGCCATAGAAAAGCAGGTGTCCGCCGTCCAGAACGGGCAGCGGCAACAGGTTCATGAAGCCCACGCTGATCGACAGGAAGGCCGCAAGGCCCAGCAGTGCGACGACCGAACCCAGCAGCCCCCAGGCGACGCTCGGCGCGCCGGAAGCCCCGGCCTGGGCCACCTTGCCGGCGGTATTGCCGATTCCCAGCAGGCTGCCGATCTGGTCGGCGGGGATCTGGCCGGTGATCACGCGGCCAAGGTAGGTGACGGTCAAGTCCAGCACCTTCCAGGTCTGGACCACGCCGTAGCCGACCGCTTCGAAGGGATTGAGCCGGACCCGCTCGACCTTCATCTCGGGGTGCGGCCCCAGGCCGAGAATGCCGACCTTGAGGCGGCCGGAGATGGAATCCTCGATCTCGGTGAGCACCGGCGTGGCGGTCATGGCGACCGATTCGCCGCCGCGATCGACCTCGATCCGCACCGGCACGCCAGCGTGGGTGCGGGTGAAGTTCACCAGATCGTCGAAGCCGCCGATGGCCGTGCCGTTCATCCGCTTGATGACATCGCCATCGCGGATGCCGGCCTGGGCCGCAGGCCCAGTGGGCTCGGAGATGCGGACGCGCGCCTCGTAACGCATTTCGCCGACGCTCATCGCAAGGGCGGCGAACAGCACGATGGCGAGGATGAAGTTGGCCATCGGGCCAGCGGCGACGATGATCGCCCGCTGCCAAAGCGGCTTGAACTGGAAGTAGCGGTTGACCGCCTCCTCGCCGCGCTCGGCGACGACGGCGGCGCGCAGGGCCTTGAGGTCATCCTGGTCGGGTACGCTGGCGGCGTTGTCATCGCCCGAGAAGCGCACGAAGCCGCCCAGCGGCAGCCAGCCGATCCGCCATTCGACGCCCTGCTTGTCGCGCCAGTGGACCAGCGAACGGCCAAAGCCGATCGAGAACTGGTCGATCGCCGTGCCGAACATCCGCGCCGCCCAGTAGTGGCCCAGCTCGTGGATCACCACCACGAGAGACAGCACGAACACGAAGGCGATCAGGGCGATCGGCAGGAAGGACGCGAGACCGGACATCTGGAACTCTTTCTGCTCAGACGGCGCCGGACAACCGGTCCACGACGGCGGCGGCAACGCGGCGTGCGCTGGCGTCGGTCATCATGGCGGCCTCCAGAGCGTCGCCCCCCGTCTCCCTGCCCAGTTCCCAGGATCCGTTCATACGGTCGAGGGTGTCCTGCGCAACCCGCGCAATATCGAGAAAGCCGATACGCCGGTCAAGGAAAGCGGCCACCGCGACCTCGTTGGCGGCGTTCATCGCCGCCGGGGCGCGGCCTCCGGCCCGCAGGGCCTGGCGGGCGATGGCGATGGCGGGAAAACGCTCCGTGTCCGGCGCTTCGAACGTCAGTTGGCCCATGGCGGCAAGATCAAGACGCGGAGCCGGCCAGGCCAGGCGATCCGGCCAGGCGTAGGCGCAGGCGATCGGGCTCCGCATGTCGGGCGGGCCAAGCTGCGCCAGGGTCGATCCGTCAGCGTATTCCACCATCGAGTGGATGATGGACTGCGGATGGACCAGCACGTCGATGGCCGTCTCCTCACAGGCGAACAGATAGGAGGCCTCCACCATCTCCAGCCCCTTGTTCATCATGGTGGCGGAGTCGACGGAGATCTTGGCGCCCATGCTCCAGTTGGGGTGGGCGACGGCCTGCTCGGGAGTGGCGGCGGCCATGGCCTCATGCGTCCAGGTCCGGAAGGGACCGCCCGAAGCGGTCAGGATCAGGCGGGCGACCTTGTCGCGGCAGGGGTCCTGCAGCACCTGGAAGATGGCCGAATGCTCGGAATCGACCGGGATGACCTTGCCGCCGGCCGCCCTGGCGATCGCCAGCAGGTCGGGGCCAGCGCAGACGAGGCTTTCCTTGTTGGCCAGAGCGACGACAGCGCCGCGACGGGCGGCCGCGAGCGTCGGCGACAGGCCGGCGGCGCCGACGATGGCCGACATCACCCATTCGGCCGGCGCCTCGGCGGCCTCGCGGACCGCCTGGGCTCCGGCGGCGCAGGCGATGCCGCTGCCGGCAAGCCGCTCTCGGAGCTCGCCCAGAAGGCTCTCGTCCTCGATAACGGCGCTCGCTGGGCGCCAACGCAGCGCCTGCTCGGCGAGCTTGGCGACGTTGCGGCCCGCCGTCAGGGCGACGACCTCGACGTCAGCGCCCGATTCCTCGAACAGGCTGAGGGTGGAGACGCCGATTGAGCCCGTCGAGCCCAGCACTGTGACGGTTCTGGTCAAATGCCCCGGCCCCAATGCTGGATCAGCCGCGCCGCGGCGACGACCATGACGGCGAACATCAGGCCGTCGACCCGGTCCAGCATGCCGCCATGGCCTGGAATGAGCCCGCCGGTGTCCTTGACCCCGAAACGTCGCTTGAGCATCGATTCCCACAGATCGCCGGCCATGGTCGCCAGCCCCGTTAGCAGGCCGACCAGCATGGCCCCCGGCAGGCCGATGAAGCCCTGGTCGAAGGCCCTGGCGATCAGCAGGACGATGACAGCGGTGAGGACGGCGCCGAAAAGGCCCCCGAAGAAGCCGCTCCAGGTCTTCTTTGGCGAGACGCTGGGCCACAGCTTGGGCCCCTTGAGGGCGCTGCCGACGGCGAAGGCCATGATGTCGGTCCACCAGGTGACCGCGAACAGATAGACCGTCCAGGGCGCGCCGCCCGGCATGTCGCGCAGCCAGATCATCGCGATGCCGGCCGGGGCGATGTAGATGACGCCATAGGCGGCGTCGGGCACCTTGGCCGTCAGCCCTCGCGCGACGAGGGCGGACAGGCCCGCCCCGACCACGACCACACCCCAGGTCGCCATCCACCAGGTCGCGGCGTCCGGCGATCCGGCGCGTGAGGCCATACCGGACAGGTGGCTGAGCACGATCGCGCCGATGACCGGCAGCCCGATGGCGACGCCGACACGGATCGGCGCGCCGGGCGCGACCAGCCGCGCCCATTCGCGGGCCAGGAGGACGCCGACGATGGAGATGAGCAGGACGTACCACCATCCGCCGAGAGTCACACCCGCGACAACCGCCGGGATGATCGCGAAGGCGGAGATCAACCGGATGCGGAGATTGTTCCAGTCGAAGCGTCTAGCCCGCGGCGAGGACGTCATCGGCTGTCACTCCGCCGTAGCGGCGCTCGCGGGACTGGAACTCGCTGATGGCCGAAGCCAGGTGTTCGCGACCGTAGTCGGGCCAGAGCACATCCTGGAACACAAGTTCGGCGTAGGCGCATTCCCACAAAAGGAAATTGGAGATGCGGCGTTCCCCGCTGGTGCGGACGATCAGGTCCGGAGCGCGGGTTCCGGCCGTGGAAAGCTGGGCCTCGAACAGGGCCTCGTCGAGGTCCTGGGCCCGGGCCTCGCCCCGCTCGACGCGTTCGGCGAACTGGCGGGCGGCGTCGACCAAATCAGCCTGCCCGCCATAGTTGAAGGCGACCTGCAGCAGGAAGCGATCGTTGTGGGCTGTGCGACGCTCGGCACGGTCGATGATCTCGAGGATGTCGGGACGAAGGCCCGAGCGCCGGCCCAGGACACGGACGCGAACACCTTCCCGCTCCAGCCGCGCCAGGTCGCTCTCGACATAGCTCTTGAGCAGCCCCATCAGCTCGGACACCTCGGCCACGGGGCGCCGCCAGTTCTCGGTCGAGAAGCCGAAGACGGTCAGGACGCGGACGCCGCAGTCGGCGGCGGCCTCGACCGTGCGCTTGAGGGCCTTTACGCCCTCGCGGTGCCCGAAGGTGCGCGGCAGCCCGCGCCGCTTCGCCCAACGGCCGTTGCCGTCCATGATGATGGCGACGTGCAGTCCGTCCTCCGGCCCGCCGGTGGCGGTCGTCGGCGCCGTGCGCTGCTGGTCGCCATCCTGGGGGGGCATCCGGCTTTGAGCTCCTCTGCGAAGACCGTGTCCGCGTTCGCGGACCACCGGATCAGACCTGCATGATCTCTTGTTCTTTGGTTTTCAAGGCCTCGTCGATCCGGCCGACATGCTCGTCGGTGATCTTCTGGACCTCGCCCTCCATGCGCTTCTGCTCGTCCTGGGTGATGACCCCGTCCTTCTCGGCCTTCTTAAGGTCGTCCATGGCGTCGCGGCGCACGTTGCGAACGGCGATCTTCTGCTGCTCGGCGTACTTTCCCGCCAGCTTGGCGAGATCCTTGCGGCGTTCCTCGGTCAGCGGCGGGATCGGAATGCGCAGATTCTGGCCTTCGACGACCGGATTGAGGCCGAGTCCCGCCGAACGGATCGCCTTTTCCACCGAGACCACCACGCCGCGGTCCCAGACGTTGACGCTGATCGAGCGCGGCTCGGGCACGCTGACCGAACCGACCTGGTTCAGCGGAACGGTCGAGCCGTAGGCGTCGACCATGATCTGGTCGAGCAGGCTGGCCGAGGCGCGGCCGGTGCGGAGCGAGCCGAACTCTTCCTTCAGGGCGGCGACCGCCTTGTCCATGCGGCTGCGGTAGCTCGAGATCTGCGGTTTCTCGCCGGTGGCCATGACCATTCCTCCCAATCAGCCCCTTCTCCCTATCGCCCGCCTGGCAGGACCGGATGGAGAAGGCGCGTAAGTTCAACGATATCGCGGCGAAATCCTAGGCCGCTTCTTCCGTGATGACAGTGTGCACGCCCTGGCCGCGCACGACCTTGAGCAGATTTCCCTTTTCGCGGATCGAGAAGACGACGATCGGGATCCGGTTCTCGCGCATCAGGCTGATCGCCGAGGCGTCCATGACCTTCAGGTCCCGAGCGAGAACATCGAGATAGTTCAGCTTGTCGAAGCGGGTGGCCGACTTGTCCTTCTTCGGATCGGCCGTGTAGACGCCATCGACGCTGGTGCCCTTGAACAGGGCGTCGCAATTCATCTCCGCGGCGCGCAGTGCGGCCCCGCTGTCGGTGGTGAAGAACGGGTTGCCGGTGCCGGCGGCGAAAATCACCACCCTGCCCTTCTCCAGATGGCGCTGGGCGCGCCGGCGGATGAGGGGCTCGCAGACGGTCGGCATCGGGATGGCCGACTGGACCCGGGTCTGGACGCCGATGCGCTCCAGCGCGTCCTGCATGGCCAGGGCGTTCATCACCGTGGCCAGCATGCCCATGTAGTCGGCGCTGGCCCGCTCCATGCCCTTGGCTGCGCCGGCCATGCCGCGAAAGATGTTGCCGCCGCCGATGACCAGCGACAGCTCGATGCCTTCCTCGACCACCTGCTTGATGTCGGCCGCGACGGCCTCGACCGTGGGCATGTCGATGCCGAAGGGCGTCTCGCCCATCAGGACCTCGCCCGAGACCTTGACCAGAATTCTCTTGTAGCGCGGCTTGGTCATCGAGCTTCCCGAATGGCCCTCTTCGAGTCGGGCGAACATAGACCAAGGGCGCACCCGGCGTCAGCCGGATGCGCCCTCAATTCGTCGATCCGTGAAGGGATCAGGCGCCGCCGGTCATGGAGGCGACCTCAGCGGCGAAGTCTGGCGCATCGGCCTTCTCGACGCCTTCACCCAGACCCAGGCGCACGAAGCCCTTGATGGTCGCGCCGGCCTCGGCGACGAGCGCCTTGACCGTCTGGTCGGGGTTCATGACGAAGGGCTGCTCGAGCAGCACGACTTCACGCTGGAACTTCGAGATCTGGCCGTCGACGATCTTGGCGATCATGTTCTCGGGCCGGCCCTCTTCCTTGGCCTTCTCGGTCAGGACCGCGCGCTCGCGCTCCACCGCCGCCGGGTCCAGGTCCTCGGAGGACAGGGACAGCGGGCTGGTGGCGGCCACGTGCATGGCAACCTTGCGGCCGAGCTCCTGCAGGGCCGTCTGGTCGCCGTCGCCTTCGATGGCCACGAGAACGCCGATCTTGCCGAGTTCCGGCGCGACAGCGTTGTGGACGTAGGCCGCGACAGCGCCCTTCTCGACGGTGAACTTGCCCGAGCGGCGCACGGTCATGTTCTCGCCGATGGTGGCGATCAGGTTGGTGACCATGTCGGCCACGACTTCGCCGTCGGCGGTCTTGGCGGCCTTGATCGACTCGACGTCGCCGTCGGTGTCGAGAGCCACGGCGGCGACCTTGCGGGCGGCGCTCTGGAACAGCTCGTTGCGGGCGACGAAGTCGGTCTCGGCGTTCAGCTCGATGACCGCGCCGGTCATGCCGGCGCCGTCCTTGCGCAGAGCCACGGCGACGAGGCCTTCGGCCGCGGCGCGGTCAGCCTTCTTGGCCGCCTTGCTGAGGCCCTTGGAGCGCAGCCAGTCGGTGGCCGCTTCCATGTCGCCGTTGTTTTCCGTCAGCGCCTTCTTGCAGTCCATCATGCCGGCGCCGGACTTTTCGCGCAGTTCCTTGACGAGGGCAGCGGTGATCTCCGCCATAGTAGTCCTCCAGTTCGTATAGGGGTGCAGCCGGGCTTTGCAGCCCGGCTGTGACAAGGGTTTGAAGCATCGAGGGCCCCGCCGCCGGGCGGCGGGATCCGCGATCAGCCGGCGGTCTGTTCGCCGGCGGCCTCGGCCGTATCTTCAACCGGCGCGGCAGCGGCTTCAGCCGCTTCCGTCGCCGGGGCCTCCTCGGCGGCGGCCGCCGGTTCGGGGGTCAGTTCACGGGCCAGGGTCGGCTCCACCGGATCGACGGAAGCGCCCAGGTCCACGCCCGAGGCGACAGCGCCGGCGGCCATGCCGTCCAGAACCGAGTCCGCGATCAGGTCGCAGTACAGCTGGATGGCGCGGGCTGCGTCGTCGTTGCCCGGGATCGGGAAGGTGATGCCGTCCGGATCGCAGTTGGTGTCGAGGATGGCGATCACCGGGATGTTCAGCTTGCGCGCTTCCTGGATGGCGATCGCTTCCTTGTTGGTGTCGATCACGAACATGATGTCGGGGATACCGCCCATGTTCTTGATGCCGCCCAGCGACAGCTCCAGCTTTTCGCGCTCACGGGTCAGCTGCAGCAGTTCCTTCTTGCCGCGGCCATGGCCCTCGCCGTCCAGCACGCCTTCCAGCTCACGCAGGCGAGCGATCGAGCCGGAAATGGTGCGCCAGTTGGTCAGGGTGCCGCCGAGCCAGCGGTGATTGACGTAGTACTGGGCGCAGCGCTTGGCGGCTTCAGCCACCGGGTCGGAGGCCTGGCGCTTGGTGCCGACGAACAGCACGCGGCCGCCGGCGGCGGCGACTTCGCGGACCTTCACCAGGGCCTGGTGAAGCAGCGGGATCGACTGCGACAGGTCGATGATGTGGATGTTCGAGCGCGAGCCGAAGATGTAGCGGTCCATCTTCGGGTTCCAGCGGTGCGTCTGGTGGCCGAAGTGGGCGCCGGCTTCGAGCAGTTGGCGCATGGAGAATTCAGGCAGAGCCATGTCTGTATCAGGTCCTTCTTCCGGTTATCGCCTCCGCGGGCAAACCCGGACCTCTGGTCCGGACCGGAACGGATCAGCCGGGATGTCTCCCCGGCAGGCCCGAACGCCCGCGTGCGTGATGCGCCGGGCAAATAGGAGCAATTGCCGCAAAATGCAAGCGGACGAGGCAATCTCGCCCTCGCCGCCGGGAAAGCCTGCGAAGGTCGCGCTAGACGTCCTCGAGGAAGACGACGCCCGGCGCCGTCTTGAGCGCACCGCGTAGCGATGCGTCCAGCGAATAGAATCCGGGCAGCTTCATCTCGATTTCGCGACCGCCGCCGATGCCGGCGACCAGGATGACCTCGCCGCCGCGCTGTGAGGCGGCGCGGGTCAGGCGCTGCTTGAGGCTCTCGATCTCGGCCGAGTGCGAGGAGACGTGGACCCGAAGCCCAGCCGCCACCGCCTCGATGGACTGGTCGACCGGCTCGGCGTCGTCGCCGAAGAAGCGCACCTCGCCATCGCGCGCCTTGGCTCGCACGCGGATGACCACGGCCTTGCCGGGCTCGAGCACCTCGCGGCACTTGCGCAGGGATTCCGGCGGGAACAGCACCTCGAACTCGCCCGTCGGGTCGGACATCGAGACGAAGGCGAACTTGTCCCCGCTCTGGCTCGCCCGTTCCTGACGGCGACGAACGATGCCCGCCATCTTGAAGGCGTCCCGCCCGGCCTCGGCCTCGGGCAGGGCGTCCTGCAGCAGGGTCACGCGCCGACGCCGCAGCACCGACACCATGTCTTCCAGCGGGTGGCCGGTGAGGTAGAAGCCGACGGCCGACAGTTCCTCGTCGAGCCGGCGAATCTGGTCCCAGGGCTCGACCTTGGCCAGGCGCGGGCGCTGGGCTTCGACCTGCTCGCCACCGAACAGGCTGACCTGGGCCGAGGCGCGATCGGCCGCCAGGCTCTGGCCATAGGCGATCAGCACATCGGCCGCCGCGACGATCTGGGCGCGGTTGGGGTGAATGGTGTCCAGGGCCCCTGCCCGGGCCAGGTTTTCCAGGGCCCGCTTGTTGACCTGCTTGGGATCGACCCGCTCGACGAGGTCGAAGATATCGCGGAACGGCCCGCCCTCGCGGCGCACCTCGACCAGGTGTTCCATGGCCGAAAGGCCGACGTTGCGCACCGCGCCCAGGGCGTAGAGCACCTCGCCGTCCTCGACCTCGAAGTCGGCGCCCGAGCGGTTCACGTCAGGGGCGCGGACCGGCACGCTGTTGCGGCGGGCGTCCTGGTAGAAGACCGCCAGCTTGTCGGTGTTGGAGATGTCGAGGCTCATGGACGCGGCCATGAACTCGACCGGCGCGTTCGCCTTGAGCCAGGCGGTCTGGTAGCTGATCAGGGCGTAGGCGGCCGCGTGCGACTTGTTGAAGCCGTAGCCGGCGAACTTTTCGACCAGATCGAAGATCGACTTCGCCTGGGCCGGATCGACGCCCTTCTCCTCGGCCCCGGCGACGAAGCGGACCTTCTGCTGGGCCATCTCCTCGGGCTTCTTCTTGCCCATGGCCCGCCGCAGCAGATCGGCTTCACCCAGGCTGTAGCCGGCCAGGATCTGGGCGATCTGCATCACCTGCTCCTGGTAGACGACGATGCCGTAGGTCTCCTTCAGGACCGGCTCGAGCGTCGGGTGCAGGGTGTCGATCGGCTTGCGGCCGAACTTGCAGTCCACGAAGCTGTCGATGTTCTCCATCGGGCCCGGCCGATAGAGCGAGATGATGGCGGTCACCTCCTCAAGGCTGCCAGGCCGCAGCTTGCGCAGGGTGTCGCGCATGCCCTGGCTTTCCAGCTGGAACACCCCGACCGTCTGGCCCGAGCTCATCAGCTCGTAGGAGGCGGCGTCGTCGAGCGGCAGAGCCCCGATGTCGATGGCGGCGCCCCGCTTGGCCATGTGCCGTAGCGCGCGGTCGATGACCGTCAGCGTCTTCAGGCCGAGGAAGTCGAACTTCACCAGGCCGGCGCTCTCGACCCACTTCATGTTGAACTGGGTCGCCGGCAGCTCCGACCGCGGGTCCTGGTACAGCGGCGTCAGCTCGACCAGCGGGCGGTCGCTGATGACGACGCCGGCGGCGTGGGTCGAGGCGTTGCGGAACAGGCCCTCGAGCCGCAGGGCCACGTTCAGGCACAGCCGCACCTGCTCGTCCTCGTCCCGCGCCTGCTTGAGGCGGGGCTCGATCTCGATCGCCTGGGCCAGGGTCGTGGGGTTGGCCGGATTGTTCGGGATCATCTTGGCCAGGCGATCGACCATGCCCAGCGGCAGCTGCATCACCCGCCCGACATCCCGCACCACGGCCCGCGCCTGCAGGGTGCCGAAGGTGATGATCTGCGCCACCCGGTCATCGCCGTACTTCTGCTGGACGTAGGCGATCACCTCCTCGCGCCGCTCCTGGCAGAAGTCGATATCGAAGTCGGGCATCGAGACCCGCTCGGGATTGAGGAAGCGCTCGAACAGCAGGCCGAAGCGAAGCGGGTCCAGGTCGGTGATCGTCAGGGCCCAGGCGACGAGGGAGCCCGCGCCCGACCCCCGGCCGGGCCCCACGGGAATGCCGTGAGACTTGGCCCATTTGATGAAGTCCGAAACGATCAGGAAGTAGCCCGAGAACCCCATGGTCTGGATGACCCGGACCTCATGGTCGAGCCGCTTCCAGTAGTCTTCCTCGGGCGCGGCGAGCTCCAGGCCTTCCAGCCGCCGGCGCAGACCTTCACGAGCCTGATGCTCCAGCTCGTCCGGCTCGCTCCGCCCGGCGCCGGTATCGAACCGGGGCAGAATCGGATCGCGCTTGTTGACCATGAAGGCGCAGCGGCGTGCGATCTCGATGGTCTGGTCACAGGCCTCGGGCAGATCGGCGAACAGCGCGCGCATCTGCTCGGGCGTCTTGAAATAGTGTTCAGCGGTGACGCGCCGACGCTCGTCCTGGCCGACATAGGCGCCGTCGGAAATGCACAGCAGCGCATCATGCGCCTCGTGCATCGAGGCTTCGGCGAAATAGGCATCGTTGGTCGCCACGAGGGGCACGTCGTGCGCGTAGGCCCACGCCACCAGGCCCGGTTCGGCAGCCGCCTGCTGCGGCAGGCCATGGCGCTGGAGCTCGACATAGAGGCGCGAGCCGAAGACCCGGTGCATCTCGGCCAGGACCCGGTCGCCCTCGGCCGTCTTGCCGGCGGCATAGAGCGGATCGACAGGCCCGTCGGTCCCGCCCGTCAGCAGGATCAGGCCTTCGCTGTGCTGGGCGACTTTTGACCAGGCGACCGAAGGCTCCTCGGTCGCCTCGGCGTCGATGAAGGCCGACGAGGACAGGATGGAGAGATTGAGATAGCCGGTCTCGTTCTGGGCCAGCAGCATGACCGTCGGTCGCCGCGCCCACCGCTCGGGGGGGCCTTCCCCGATTCCCTTGACCGGAAGGGCGCAGCCGATCAGCGGCTGGACGCCTGCATCCTTGGCGGCGACGGAAAATTCCAGGGCGCCAAACAGGTTTGCCCGATCGGCGATGCCCACGGCGGGCATCCCCTGCCCCGCCGCAAGCTTGCCGAGATCACCGGCTTTGATGGCCCCCTCGAGCAGCGAATAGGCCGAGCGGACCCGCAAATGGACAAAGCCGCTCGACAGATCCGTCATGTGCGCCGCCGCCTTTCGCCCGGTTGAGCCGCCAGCCTAAGCCCGACTCACGCCGCCAGATAGGCCACCGAGCACATCATCCACACAAACCCGACGACCGAAGCCAGGGCGAGGGTTTCACGAGCGATGCGGGCCATTCGAGCCTCCCTTGAGTTCCTTCTTTGTTCTTATTCCCCTTTTGTTCTCATGGCAAGCCCCATCGATCACCGGTTCGCCAACATTCGTTCCACAGGTGGTCAGGCCTCGCCGTTCATCGGCGGCTGGTGCTGGGCGACAAGGTCGTCGAGCTCGGCCCGCCGCACCGAGCGGGTCACGTTCAGGCGGACAAAGATGGTGTTGGCGCCGTGGGCCTTTCTGGCCTTTTCCCAACCGTCATGGACGCCCCGATGCAGGCATTCGGTCTCGCCCGCATAGACGACAGTAAGCTCGCCCGGCTTGGCCTTGACGAAGAGATAGTTGGCGCCGGTCGGCGAGAGCGGGCCCGCCTCCTCCAGGGAGAGATAGCGGTACTGCTGGCCGGACTGGCCTTGGAAATCAATCGTTTGGGCCATACGCCACGCTCCCTTGATCCGAACACGGACCCTGTTCCCCCTGCCTGATGGCGAAACCTTGGCGCTGATGCGGCTTGGTCGGGGCCTCTTCCGACCCGCGTTTTCGACCATTGACGTGCGTGCGTGACATTTGTAGCGTATGTACGACTGAAGGAGCGACGAATGAACTCCCCGCCGTCCGAGACGGAACTGGAACTGCTGAAGATCCTCTGGCGCGAGGGGCCGCAGAGCGCGCGCGAGATCCAGGACCAGTTGCCGCCTGGCCTGGATTGGTCGGCTTCGACAACCCGTACGGTCCTGGAGCGGATGCGCGGCAAGGGCCTTCTGGTGCGGCGCTCGGTTCACGGCCTCGCGGTTTACGAGGCGGCCCGCGCCAAGGCGGATGTGGTCGGCGGCATGCTTCGCCGGGTGATGCGACAGATGCTGGAGGTCGAAGGCCCCCTGCCCGCCGCCGCGTTCTCGGGCAGCCAGATCCTGTCGCCCGATGAACTGGCCGAGATCGAGGCGATGCTGAACGCCGGGACGGAGAAGGACGCCAGCAAGGACCGGGTCGCATGAGCGCGCTGACCCAAATGCTGCTGGCCGGGGCGGCGGCCACCCTGCCCGCCGCCGCCCTTGGTCTGTCGGCTGGCGCCGCCGTCGACGCCCTGACCCGTGATCCGGCGCCGCGGCTTCGCACCTGGACGCTCGGCCTTGGCCTTGCGCCCACGTCGGGTATGGCGGTCATGGCCCTGGCTCCGAACCTGAGGGTTCCCCAGACGGTCCAGCTGCTGCCGGAGGTCATCGCCGCCGCCCCGCCAGCGATCCTGGCGGCGGCCCCCGTTCGGATCGTGGAGCCGGGTCTCCTGGAAGCGGTGCTGGTCAGGGCCTCCGACCTCGCCCCTAGCGTACTTGCGGGCGTGATCGCCGCCGGCGCGGCGGCTGGCCTCGTCAATCTGGCCCGCCGACACCTGCGCCTGGGCCAACTGGTCAGGCATGCTTCACCGGCGCCGGACGACCAGGTCGAGCAGCTCGCGGCGCTGGCGCGGGGCCGCGGCCTGATGCCGCCCCGCCTGCTGATCTCCGACCGCCTGACCACGCCACTGCTCGCCGGATGGCGCCGCCCGGCGATCCTGCTGCCGCGGAGCGGCGGCCTGTCAGGCGAAGCCCTGTCGCGGGTGCTCGGCCACGAACTGGCGCACCTCGCCCGCCGCGACACCCTGCGCGGGCTGGCCGAGGACCTGATCGGCGCGGCGCTGTGGTTCAACCCGTTCGTCGCCATCCTGCGCCAGCGGCTTTCGGCCGCGCGTGAGGAACAGTGCGACGCCCAGGCCCTGGCCGGGGCCGACGCCGGCGCCCGCCGCCGGTATGCCGAAACCCTCGTCGAGACCCTGCGGCTGGGCGCCTGTCCAGATCCGCACACCGCGCTGATCGGCGCAGGAAGGAACGTCGCCATGCGTCTGAAGTCGATCCTCAACCCGCCGTCACGGCCGGGCCAATCCCGCCGGCTGGCGATCATGGCGGTCGGCGTCGCCCTGGCGCTCGGCGTCGGCATCACATCCCTGGCCGTCGCGGTCCAGGCGGCGCCGGACACCGCGTCGCGCCAGGCGGTCTGGCGGCAGACCAGCCAGGAGACGAGCTTCGCGCCCAAGGCCGGCATCACCGTGGCCGCCGAGATGGTGGACGAGCGCCCCGGCAACATCAGCGTCTGGCGCGGTCGCCCGACCGTCGAACTGCTCGCCGCCACCGGCGACCGGGGCAAGGATGCGGATCTCGCCAAGGTGCGCTTCGAGATCGACGGCGTTCCGGCGCCGCGCGGCTTCGAACCTCGCTCGGTTCCGCCGGAGCGTATCGATCGCATCGAGATCACCTCGCCCGCCCAGCCAGGCGAAGGCGTCGCGGTCGTCAATCTCGTGATGGCCCCGCCCGCCCCGCCGGCGCCGCCATCCGCCCGCGCACCAAAGGCGCCGCCGGCTCCCCCGGCCGAGCCAGAGGCGCCGCCCGCTCCTCCCGCTCCGCCGCCGCCGGCGCCCTCAGCGGCTCCGAACCCCCCGGCCCCTCCGCCCGCGCCCCCGCCGCCTCCGGGCGTATCGGAAGCCAACTGGACTCGATCCCAAGCCAAGTACCGCGACGCCGACGCCGCGGCCCTGCGCCGCTATTGCGCCAGCGATGATCCCGGCGAGATGGGCTTCTGCTTCGGGGCGTTGTTCGGCCGCGCGAGCCAACCCGGTGTCTGCGCGCCCGACGACGAGCAACAGTTCGCCAACCGGGCCGTCGCCTCGGTGCTGGCGACCCGTCCGCGCCCCGGCGAGGGCTTGCGTCCCTACACCGACCGCGTTGTGAAGGCGACCTTCGCCTGCGTCGCCTGAGGCGCCGACAGACGTCGCAACGCTAGAGGGCGCGTTCCTCGAGGTGCCCGTCCCGCAGCGCGAACACCCGGTCCATATAGCGGGCCAGTTCGAGATTGTGGGTGGCGATCAGGGCGGCGACGCCCTGGTCGCGCGCTAGCTGGTAGAGCGACTGGAACACCGCCGCCGCCGTATCCGGGTCCAGATTGCCCGTCGGCTCGTCCGCCAGCAGAAGCAACGGCTCGTTGGTCAGCGCCCGGGCGATCGCCACGCGCTGCTGCTCGCCGCCCGAGAGCTGGGCGGGCTGGTGGTGCATGCGCTCGCCAAGTCCCAGGCCCGTCAGAAGGTCGGCCGCCCGCTCGCCGGCCCAGGACTTGGCGCGTCCCGCGATCAACGCCGGCATGGCGACATTCTCCTGCGCCGTGAACTCGGGCAGCAGGTGATGGAACTGATAGACGAAGCCGACCTTCGAGAGCCGGGTCAGGGTGCGGGCCCGGTCGCCAAGATCGCCACAGGCCTGGCCCGCGATCGTGATCTCGCCACGCGTCGGGTGCTCCAGCAGGCCGGCCGCATGCAGCAGCGACGACTTGCCTGATCCGGACGGGCCGATCAGCCCGACGATCTCGCCGGGCATGACATCGAGGTCGACGCCCTTGAGCACCTCCAGCTCGCCCGAGCCGGTGTGGTAGGTGCGATAGACCCCCCGCAGGGACAGCGTCGGCTCACTCATAGCGAAGGGCCTCCACCGGATCGAGCCGCGCCGCCCGGAGCGCCGGCGGCAGGGTCGCCAGGAAGCTGACCAGCAGGGACCAGCCGACGATCAGGGCCACTTCCGACCATTCGATGCGGGCCGGGATATGGGTCAGGAAATAGATGTCGGCATTGAACACCTGGGCGCCGGTCACCCGCTCGACCACCTCCTGGATGCCGCGAATATTGAGGCAGAACAGCACGCCCAGCGTCAGGCCCATCAGGGTGCCCAGCACGCCGATTGCGGCGCCGGCCATGAAGAAGATGCGCAGGATCGACGAGCGGCTGGCCCCCATGGTCCGCAGGATGGCGATGTCCCGCCCCTTGTTCTTCACCAGCATGATCAGGCTGGAGATGATGTTGATGGCGGCGATGATGACGATGAACATCAGGATCAGGCGCATGACATTGCGCTCGATCTGCAGGGCGCTGAAGAAGCTCTGGTTGCGCTGGGTCCAGTCGTTGACCATGGCCCCCGGGCCGGCCGCCTCGGCGACGCGGCTCTTCACGTAGGGCGCCATGTCGGGGTCGGCGAGGCGCACGCCGATGCTGTCCACCCGCCCCTCCTTGCCGAAGAAGAGCTTGGCCTGTTCCAGCGGCATGTAGGCGTAGGCCTGGTCGTACTCGCTCATGCCGACCGTGAAGAACCCCGAGACGATGAAGTCCTTCTCGATCGTCGCCATGCCGAAGGCGTTGGTCGAGCCGCTGGGCGAGATAAGGGTGACGATATCGCCGGGCCGCACGCCGAGCGCGGCGCCCATCCGCTCGCCCAGCAGGATCATGTCGCCGCCGTACTCGCCCTCGCCAAAGCCCTTGAGCGCCGACTTCGGCGTGACGTTGTCCGAGACGATCTCAAGCGCCTGGAGATCCGCCGGCGAGATCCCGCGCACCATGCCGCCGGTAATCTGGTCCCGGCCGATAATCATCGCCTGGGCCTCGACGATGGGGGTGACATGCGTCACCTCGGGCAAGGCCTTGAGGCGCTGGACCACCAGCGGCGACTGCGCGTCCGACAGAGGCAGGTCGCCGCCGACGTAGACGTGGTCGTTGAAGCCCAGCATCCGCGAGAGGATCTCGCTGCGGAAGCCGTTCATCACGCTCATGACAACGATCAGCGCCATCACCGCCAGGGTGATGCCGATGAAGGCGAGAATGGAGATCAGGGCGACGCCCGCATCCTTGCGGCGCGCGCGCAGATAACGCCAGGCGACCGCCCGCTCCCAAAGTCCGAACGGGGCCGCCTTGCTCGCCATCCTAGGCGGCCTTCGGCGCCAGCCGGGCCAGCACCGCATCCAGCGATGCGGTCGACCGCTCGCCGGTGGCGCGGTTCTTGAGCTCCACCGCCCCTTCGGCCAGCGCCTTGGGCCCGACGACGATCTGCCAGGGCACACCGATCAGGTCCATGGTGGCGAACTTGCCGCCCGGCCGCTCGTTTGTGTCGTCCAGCAGCGCCGACTTTCCGGCGGCCTCGATCGCGGCATAGGCCTTGGCGCAGGCCTCGTCGCAGGCGGCGTCGCCCGGCTTGATGTTGACGATGCCGACATCGAACGGCGCCACCGCCTCCGGCCAGATGATGCCGGCGTCGTCGTGGCTGGCCTCGATGATGGCGCCCAGCAGACGGGAGACCCCGACGCCGTAGCTGCCCATGTGCACCGGCCGCTCCTGCCCGTCTGGGCCGGCGACGACGGCCTTCATCGGCCGCGAGTACTTCTCGCCGAAATAGAAGATGTGGCCGACCTCGATGCCGCGCGCCGACAGCTGCTTGTCGGCGGGAACGGCGTTGAACGCCGCCTCGTCATGCATCTCCTCGGTCGCCGCGTAGAGGGCGGTGCGGGCGTCCACGAGGGGCTGCAGGTCGCCGTCGAAGTCGACGCCCGGCCCGGGCGCGCCCATCTCCACCAGATCCTTGTGGCAGAACACCTGGCTCTCGCCCGTCTCGGCCAGGATGATGAATTCGTGCGAGAGATCGCCGCCGATCGGTCCGGTATCGGCGCGCATCGGAACGGCCTTGAGCCCCATGCGGGCGAAAGTGTTCAGATAGGCCACGAACATGCGGTTGTAGGCGCGCCGCGCGGAGGCCTCGTCGAGGTCGAAGCTGTAGGCGTCCTTCATCAGGAACTCGCGACCGCGCATGACGCCGAAGCGCGGGCGGCGCTCGTCCCGGAACTTCCACTGGATGTTGTAGAGATTCAACGGCAGCGCCTTGTAGCTCTTCACATAGGCGCGGAAGATGTCGGTCACGACCTCCTCGGCGGTCGGGCCGTACAGCAGGTCGCGCTTGTGGCGGTCGGTGATGCGCAGCATCTCCTCGCCGTAGTCATCATACCGGCCGCTCTCGCGCCACAGGTCCGCCAGTTGCAGGGTCGGCATCAGGAGTTCGACGGCGCCGGCGCGATTCATCTCCTCGCGCACGATCTGCTCGACCTTGCGCAGCACCCGCAGCCCGAGCGGCAGCCAGGCATAGATGCCGGCCGCCTCCTGGCGGATCATGCCGGCGCGCAGCATCAGCTGATGCGAGACAATCTGGACGTCGGCCGGAACCTCTTTCAGCACCGGCAGGAAAAAGCGCGACAGGCGCATGTCATCCCCTGAGAAACTTCGGCGCTGACTTAGCCGGTGGCGCCTTGGATTGACAATGCACAGGGCGAAAAGAAGGCCGCCGGAATGCTCCAGCGGCCCTCAAGTTCGATCGTCGGGGAACATACGCCACGAAAGCCGTCAGGCGGCGAACCGCCCTAGGTGAGGTTGAGGATGGACCGATGGCGGTCTCGGACAAGGGCGCGGCCCGGCAGCCGGCCGCGCCATGGCGATTTGCCCGGATACTGGGCGCCGAGCTGACCGGCGCCTCGTTTCCGGGCGCCGGTGACCCTAGTGGGTCTGCGCCAGAGGCGGCAGGGTCACGAGGCCGAACTTGATGACGGCCATCAGGATCACCCACAGCACCGCGGCGATCCAGGTCGTAGTGATGAACTTCTTCTTGAGGTTGGGGTTCACCGGGGCGCCCGGATCGCCGCCATCCTTCACCTCAATCCCTGCGTCGGAATAGGACCGGGCGCCGATCGGCAGCACGGCGAAGAGCACGGTCCACCAAAGGGTCAGGAAGACGGCGAAGGAGGTGATCGGGCCCATCAGTGCGCTCCGTCCTTGGGCGTTTCCATCAGCTCGACCAGGACCCCGCCCATGTCCTTGGGATGGACGAAGATGATCGGCGTGCCATGGGCCCCGATGCGGGGCTCGCCGAGCACCGTGGCGCCCCGCGCCTTCATCGCATCCCGGGCGGCGATGATGTCCTCGACCTCGAAACAGACGTGGTGCTGGCCGCCCTTGGGATTCTTTTCCAGGAAGGCGCGGATCGGGGAGGTCTCGCTGTAGGGCTCGATCAGCTCGATCTGGCTGTTGGGCAGGTTGACGAAGCAGACCCAGACGCCCTGCTCGGGCATGGCCCACTTGTCGGTGATCGAGGTCGCGCCAAGCACTTCGCGATACATCCGGACGGACTCGTCGATGGAGGGGGTCGCGACGCCGACGTGGTTCAGCTTGCCGATCATGGTCAGTCCGGTCCTAGCACTTTGGGGTTTGGGGAAGCTCGAGCAGGGATCGCAGGCTCCAGGAACCATCGCCCGCCCGCACGTCGACGACGCGCCACTGGCCGTCCGGCCGCCGGCAAAGTTCCCAGTTCACCACGGTCGGCTGACCGAAGTTGTCGAAGCGCGCCTCGACGAGCGCGCCGTCGGGGCCGCCGGCCGTCTCGACAAAGCTGAGGCCGGTGATCTCCATGTCCTGGGCCGACCAGAGCCAATCGAAGCCGATCGCGCCGACCCCGTCGGCCGCCTGGTCCCGGGCGAGCGCCGGCGCGAGGTCGGCGCTGTAGTAGGCGGCAAGCCGTGCCGGCGGGATGACCGCCCCGCCTTCCCTGTAGATGCGCTCGACGAAGGTTTCGGAGGGAACCCAGGGCTCCTTCGCTGTCGCCAGGGCGCCGCCCATGGCGCCGAGGGCGACGAGACCGCCGATCAGAGCGGCGAGGATGGGTGCGACGAAGGCTGGGCGCTGGCGCTGCATGGCCGCTGCTATACCGGATCGGTCCACGGACCAGAAGGCGCCGGCGGCGGACGGAAGGGTGGCGCGGCGATCAGCAGCAGTCCCGCCAGGAAACCGCCCAGGTGGGCCTCCCAGGCGATTCCGCCCAGCCCCCCGCCGACCAGCAGGCTCGGTACGAAGAACAGGGCCACCAGGATCAGGTTCATGAGCAGGAAGGCGCGCGCTTGGCGCCAGACGGGTCCCGAGAGGATCGGGAACAGCCGGTCGCTGTAGGGCGAGATCCGCGCCGCAGCGCCCCAGAGGCCGCAGATGGCGCCCGACGCGCCCACCATCGGAACCTGGCCCGCCGGATTGAGCAGCAGGAAGACGGCGCTGCCCGCCAGGCCGGTCAGGATGAAGAAGATCAGGTACTTCACCGCGCCGCTGACGCCGACGCCCCAGCGGTAGTGCACCGCCGGTCCCAAGGCGACCATGCCGCTGACATTCATGGCCACATGCAGCAGGCCGCCGTGCAGGAACATGCTGGTCAGCGGCGTCCACCAAAGTCCGTGGGCGAGCGCGAGGCTCGATGCCGCCCCGTAGATCAACAACCAGTCACGGCCCTGGCTCATCTCCACCGCCAGCTGGGCCAGGGCGATGGCTGCCAGCAGCCCGGCCAGAACCATTGTCGGCCAGAGGCGCTTCACCGGCCGCTCACAGGCGCAGGACGATCGCTTCCACGACCGGCCTGCGTTCCCAGATGCGATAGGCGCCCTTCTTGATCACCCGGCAAACCGCCTGTTCGACCACGTTGTCGAAGGCGCGCTCTTCGGCGGGAATCTTGCGCAGGGCCTGTTCGGCCTCCTCGGCGAGGTCGTCGAGCGCCTCCTCCAGCGGAAACTCTTCGTCGCCCGGAAGACCCAGCGCCCTCACCTGCGGTCCGGCCACCAGCTTGCCCCGACCGTCCAGCACCAGCGACACCGCCAGCACGCCATTGTAGGCCGCATGTCGCCGCGCCTTCAGCGCCTCGCCGTTGGCCGGGGTCAGCACGCCGGCGTCGACGAACAGCCGCCCCGCGGGCACCTCGTCGATGATCTCGGCCCGACCTGGGGCCAGCTTGACCATGTCGCCGTTGCGCGGCGCCAGGGCCTGCGGCACCTGGAGATCCTTGGCGAAGGCGACATGCTCCAGCAGGTGCCTGCGCTCGCCATGCGTCGGCACGGCGATTGCGGGACGGGCCCACTGGTACATTTCCTTCAACTCGTCCCGGCAGGGGTGGCCGGACACGTGGATGCCGGGATGGTCGCGCTCGGTGTAGAGACGCACGCCCCGGTCTGCGAGGGCGTTCTGCAGCGCCCGGATCGGCACCTCGTTTCCCGGAATCACGCGGCTGGAAAAGATCACATGGTCGCCCTGGCCCAGGGTGATGTGGGGATGGGAGCCCGATGCGATGCGCGCCAGCGCGGCCCGGGGTTCGCCCTGACTGCCCGTGCAGAGGTAGAGGATGGAATCCTCGGGGAAATAGCCCGCCTCCTTCTCGGAAACGAAGTCGCTCAGCCCGTCCATCAGCCCGACCGACCGGGCGGCAGCGGCCATCCGGTGCATGGACCGCCCGACCAGGCAGACACGACGGCCGGCATCCTCCGCGGCGCGGATAACCGTGTCCATGCGGGCGACATTGGAGGCGAAGCAGCCGACGGCGATCTTGCCCTTCAGCGAGCCGATCAGCTTGCCGAGGGCGAGCCGAACGTCGCCTTCCGAGCCGGCGACGCCGTCGACGAAGACATTGGTGCTGTCGCAGACCATGGCCAGCACGCCTTCGTCGCCCAGGCGGCGGATCGCGTCGGCGTCGGTGACCGAACCCAGTAGCGGGTCCGGATCGATCTTCCAGTCGCCCGTATGCAGGATCGTGCCCAGCGGCGTGCGGATCGCCAGGCCGTTCGGCTCGGGGATCGAATGGGTCAGGGTGATCAGTTCTAGCGCGAACGGCCCCAACTGGATGTCGCCGCCCAGCGCGACCTCGGTGATGTCCACCTCGTCGAGGATGCCGGCCTCGCGCAGCTTCTCGCGCAGGAGAAAGGCGGTGAACGGGGTCGCGTAGACCGGCGCCCGGAGGCGAGGCCAGAGCCAGGCCACCGCGCCGATGTGGTCCTCATGGGCGTGGGTCAGCACGATACCGAGGATGTCCGCGGCGTAGGGCTCGATATAGGCGGGGTCGGGCAGGATCACCTCGACGCCAGGCGTCGTCTGGTCGCCGAAGGTCACACCCAGGTCGACGACGATCCACTTGCGGTCCTCTTCCGGCCCGTAGCCGTAGAGGTTGAAGTTCATGCCGATCTCGTTGGAGCCGCCGAGCGGCAGGAAGACCAGTTCGTCTTGGGGATCAGCTTGCATCAGGCGGCGGATGTGGTGTTGCGGCGGTGGATTTCCAACAGGCCCCGGATGGTCAGGTCAGGATCGAAATGGTCGATCACGTCGGTAGCGCCCTCGAACAGCGACACGACACCGCCGGTCGCGACCACGGTCAGATGATCGCCGCGCTCTTCCTTGATGCGGTTGATGAGACTTTCGATCAGCCCGATGTAGCCCCAGAAGACGCCCGACTGCATGGCCGTGACCGTGTCGGTGCCGACGACGCGGTTGCGTTCGGGCCGCTGGATGGCGATGCGGGGCAGCTTGGCCGCCGCCTCGTGCAGGGCCTGCATGGAAAGGTTGATGCCGGGGGCGATCACTCCGCCCTCGAACCCGCCGTCGGCGCCGATGACGTCGAATGTCGTGGCCGTGCCGCTGTCGACGACGATCAGGGGTCCTGGATAGGCGATGTGCGCGCCGATGGCGTTGACCAGCCGGTCGGCGCCGGCCTCGGACGGCTTGTCGATGCGCACCGGGATGCCCAGCTCGGCATTCTCGCCGATGACCAGCGGCTCGGTATGCAGGTAGCGGCGCGACAGATTCCGCAGATTGAACAGCGACTGCGGCACGACGCTGGAAATGATGCAGGCGTCGAGATCCGCCATCTTCATGCCGGCCATGGCGAGCAGTTGCTGCAGCCAGACGGCATACTCGTCGGCGGTGCGGCGGCTCTCGGTCGCGGCGCGCCACTGGGCGATCCAGCTCTCGCCGTCGTGCACCGCGAAGAGGGTGTTGGTGTTGCCCTGTTCGATGGCCAGAAGCATCAGGTCCCTCCGAAGAAGACGTCGCCGGCGGTGATGCGGCGCAGCCCGCCGTCTGGCAAGCGAAGTCTGAGGGCGCCGTCGGCGTCGAGCCCTTCGGCCACGCCCTCGATCGTTTCGGCGCCCAGGCGCGCCGTACAGGCCTGGCCCAGGCCATGAGCGCGCGCCGTCCAGGCGTCTGCGACAGCGGAAAAGCCGCTGGCTTCCCAAAGGCGCAGCCAGCGCTCGAACGCCGGAACCAGGAAGCCCAGCGCTTCCATCGGCTTGGGCGGCGGGGCCGTCATGTGCTCGGCGAAGGTCGTGGCCGGACGTTCGGGCGAGACCGGCGCCTCGGCCAGGTTGACCCCGATACCGACCGCCAGCCAAAGGCCGCCGGCCGGCGCAGGCCCCGATTCCACGAGGATGCCGCTGGCCTTGCGCCCGGCGATCAGCGGATCGTTGGGCCACTTCAGCGAGACCCTGGACGCCGGCACATGCGCGTCGGCCAGGTCCGCGACCGCCATGGCGGCGATGAAGCTGATCTGCGCCGCTTCACCGGGCGGCCGGTCGGTCGTCATCAGCAGGGTGGCGGCCAGATTGCCGCCGGCGCCGGTCTCCCAGGCGCGCCCGCGCCGCCCCCGGCCGGCCGTCTGGCGGCCGGCGGTGATCCACACAGGGCCCGTTTCCCCTGCCTCGGCGCGGCGTCGCGCCTCGGCGTTGGTGGAGTCGAGCTCCTCGAAAGCGAGGATCGGGACGATCGGCCTAGCCCAGCGCCGCCGCAGCCACGCGCGCCAGCGGATCGAGCCAGACCAGCGCGACCAGCACCAGCGGGAAGCTGAACAGCGCCGCGCTGATGGCGATGGCGTTCGACGTCGGGGCCGGCTTCTCGACCGCGCCCGGAGCGGGGTCGAACCACATCACCTTGATCAGGCGCAGGTAGTAGAAGGCGGCGACGACGCTGCCGACCAGAGCCGCCACGGCGGCCCAGGTCAGACCACCGCCGATGGCGGCCTTGAACACATAGAACTTGGCCCAGAAGCCGGCGAAGGGCGGCAGGCCCAGGGCCGACAGGGAGAAGGCGGTCAGCGCCAGGGCGAGGCCCGGCTTCTCCTTGATGAGCCCGGCCATGTCGTCGATCGTTTCCATCGGCCGGCCGTCACGCTGCAGCGCGCCCAGGCAGGCGAAGAAGCCGGTCACGTCAGCCATGTAGAGGACCAGGAACAGCAGCATCGCCTGGCCGCCGGCTTCACCGCCGGCCGCGATGGCCAGCAGGGCGTAGCCGATGTTGGCGATCGAGCTGTAGGCCCAGAGACGCTTCAGGTTCTTCTGCACCAGGCCGGCGAAGGCCCCGACGGCGACGCTGATCAGCGCCACGGCGACGATGACCTGCCGCCACTGGTCAATGGCGTCGCCGAACCCTTCGGTCAGCACGCGGGCCAGCAGCACCATGGCTGCCAACTTGGGCGCGGCGGCGAAGAAGCCGACCACCGGGGTCGGGGCGCCCTCGTAGACATCCGGCGTCCACATGTGGAAGGGCGCGGCGGAGACCTTGAAGGCCAGGCCGCAGATCAGGAACACGAGGCCGAACAGGGCGCCCACGCCCGCCTGGCCCTGCACGGCCTCGGCGATGGCGGTGAACTGGGTCGAACCGGCGAAGCCGTAGATCAGCGACGCGCCGTACAGCAGCATCCCCGACGACAGCGCGCCGAGCACGAAATACTTCAACCCGGCCTCGGAGGCCTTGGCGTCGTCACGGCGGAAGGCGGCCAGCACGTACAGCGCCAGCGATTGCAGCTCGACGCCGATGTACAGCGAGATCAGGTCGCCGGCCGAAACCATCATGCCCATGCCGAGGGCGGCCAAGATGATCAGCACCGGCAATTCGAACTTGGCCTCGTTCCGGCGCTTCAGCCAGGACTGGGTCATCGGAATTGCCAGGGCCGAGAAGCCGTAGATGAACACCTTGGCGAAGCTGGCCAGGCCGTCGGCGACGAGACCGCCGGCGAAGCCCCGGCCGTGCGGTCCGGTCGCCGCCAGGACCGCCGCCCCGACGAGCGCCAGGATGGCCGCGCCGTCGAAGACGGGGCCAGACTTGCCGCGGAACGCGCCGACGACGAGCAGCACCAGGGCCGAGGCCGCCAGGAGAAGCTCGGGATGAGCCAGGGAAAGATCAGTCCAGATCATGGGCTAGAGCCTCACCCGCCCGTCGCGGCGCGATAGGCGCCGACCAGCGCATCCACGGAGGCGCCGGTGATGTTGAAGATGACGTCCGGCTGGAAGCCCAGATAGAGCGTCGAGAGGATCAGCGGCAGGAAGATCGCCACTTCGCGCCCGTCGAGATCGGTGATCCCGGCCAGGGCCGGATTGGTCATCTCGCCGAACATCACGCGCCGGTACAGCGTCAGGGCGTACACCGCCGACAGGATGACGCCGCTCGCCGCCAGCAGGGCCGTCCAGGTCGAGGCCTGGTAGACGCCGGTCATGGTCAGGATCTCGCCGACGAAGCCGCTGGTGCCGGGAAGCCCGACGTTGCCCATGGTGAACAGCAGGAACACCGCCGCGTACCAGGGCATGCGCTTGGTCAGCCCGCCGTAGAAGGCGATCTCGCGGGTGTGCATCCGGTCGTAGACGACGCCGACGCAGAGGAACAGCGCGCCGGAGATGACGCCGTGGCTGATCATCTGGAACAGCGCGCCCTGCTCGCCCTGGGCGTTGCCGCTGAAGATGCCCATGGTCACGAAGCCCATGTGGGCGACGGAACTGTAGGCGATCAGCTTCTTGATGTCGGTCTGCCGGAAGGCGACCAGCGAGGTGTAGATGATGGCGATGACCGAAAGGGCGAAGACCAGCGGGGCCCAGACCTCGGACGCCAGCGGGAACATCGGCAGCGAGAAGCGCATGAAGCCGTAGCCGCCGAGCTTGAGCAGGATGCCCGCCAGGATCACCGAGCCCGCCGTCGGCGCCTCAACGTGGGCGTCGGGCAGCCAGGTGTGGACCGGCCACATCGGCATCTTCACCGCGAACGAGGCGAAGAAGGCGAGCCACAGCCAGGTCTGAAGCATCGGGTCGAACTTGAAGGTCATCAGTTCGGGGATCGAGGCCGTGCCCGAGATGCCGATCATCGCCAGCACCGCCGCCAGCATCAGCACGCTGCCCAGCAGGGTGTAGAGGAAGAACTTGAAGGCCGCGTAGATGCGCCGCTTGCCGCCCCAGATGCCGATGATCAGGAACATCGGCACCAGGCTGAATTCGAAGAAGACGTAGAACAGCACCAGGTCCAGCGCGGTGAAGATGCCGATGACCAGCACTTCCAGGATCAGGAAGGCGATCATGTACTCCGGCACGCGGTTGGTGACCGACTTCCAGGAAGAGGCGATGCAGATCGGCAGCAGGAAGGCCGTCAGCAGGACCAGCAGCACCGAGATGCCGTCGACGCCCATGCGGTAGAACAGCCCCGCGAAGAGCGGAAACTCCTCGACGAACTGGAACCCGGCCTCGGCGCGATCGAACTGCACGACCATCAGCACCGACAGGGCGAAGGTCGCCATGGTGGTGGCGAAGGCGATCCAGCGCGCGGCCTCGTCGGCGCGCTCGCCGGTCCGGCCCACGAAGCGCAGGGCGAGGATCGCGACCACCCCGATCAGGGGCGAGAAGGTGATGAGGGAAAGGATGCCGCTCATGGCCCTGCTCTAACCCCGGAACTGGAACAGGGCGTAGGTCAGCAGACCCGCGACGCCCAACAGCATGACGAAGGCGTAGTGGTAGACATAGCCGCTCTGCAGCCTGCCCGCCCCCTTGCCGGCGACGACCGATGCGGCGGCGACGCCGTCCGGTCCGAGGCCATCGATGATCTTCTGGTCGCCGCCCTTCCAGAACAGGTCGCCCAGCGCCTTGGCCCCGCGAACGAAGACGAAGTCGTAGATCTCGTCGAAGAACCACTTGTTGTAGAGGAAACGCCAGAGCGGTCCCTCCTGGGCGGCCAGTCGCGCGCCCAGGCCTTCACGCAGAAGGTAGACGTAGACCGCGACCAGCAGGCCGATGGCGCTGACCACCAGCGGAGCCCAGAGCACCCAGCCCGGAGCGTCGTGCGCTTCGTGCAGGACGTGGTTGGTGGCGGCGTTGAAGATCGAGCCGGCCCAGAAGGTCTTCTCGTCGTGGCCGACGAAGTGCTCGCTGAAGACGAAGCCGGCGGCGATGGCGCCGATCGACAGCAGCAGCAGCGGGACCAGCATCACCCACGGGCTTTCGTGCGGCTTGTGGTCGTGGTGGCCGTGGCCGTGATCATCGTGATGACCGGCCAGCGGTTCGTCATGCGTTTCGATCTGGGCGTCGCTGGCATGGTCGTCGTGGCCATGGGCCGACGCGTGAGCAGGAGCGTGGTCGTCGTGGTGAGCGCCGTCGCCCCACTTGGCCGTGCCGTGGAATGTCATGAACGCCAGGCGCCAGCTGTAGTAGGCGGTCAGGCCGGCGGCCAGCAGGCTGACGACAAAGGCGAACTGTGCGGCCGGATCTTGCTGACCCGCGGCCCAGCTGGCCTCGATGATCATGTCCTTGGAATAGAAGCCCGCCAGGCCCAGGTGCAGGTTCGGCAGACCAAAGCCGGTGATCGCCAGGGTGCCGATGACCATGACGGCATAGGTGATCGGCAGCGCCTTCCAGAGATTGCCCATGCGGCGCATGTCCTGCTCATGGTGCATGCCGTGGATGACCGAGCCGGCGCCCAGGAACAGCAGCGCCTTGAAGAAGGCGTGGGTGAACAGGTGGAACATGGCCGCCTGATAGGCCCCGACGCCGGCGGCGAAGAACATGTAGCCCAGCTGCGAACAGGTCGAATAGGCGATCACCCGCTTGATGTCGTTCTGCGCCAGGCCGACGGTCGCGGCGAACAGCGCGGTGACGGCGCCGATGACGGTGACCACCGTCTTGGTCATCGGCGCGTACTCGAACATCGGCGACAGCAGGCAGACCATGTAGACGCCGGCCGTGACCATGGTCGCGGCGTGGATCAGGGCCGACACCGGGGTCGGGCCTTCCATCGCGTCGGGCAGCCAGGTGTGCAGGAAGAACTGCGCCGACTTGCCCATGGCGCCGATGAACAGCAGGAAGCAGGCCAGGTCGATGGCGCTGAACTCGTGGCCGATGAAGGACCAGCCGGTTCCGGCCTTGGCGGCGATCTGCGGGAAGATCTCGGCGAACTCGATCGAGCCGAACATCCAGAAGCAGGTGATGATGCCGAGCGCGAAGCCGAAGTCGCCGACGCGGTTGACGACGAAGGCCTTGATGGCCGCCGCCCCGGCGCTCGGCTTCTTCCACCAGAAGCCGATCAGCAGGTAGCTGGCCAGGCCCACGCCTTCCCAGCCGAAGAACAGCTGCATGAAGTCGGCGGCCGTCACCAGGGCCAGCATGGCGAAGGTGAACAGCGACAGATAGGCGAAGAACCGCGGACGGCTGTCGTCCTCGGCCATGTAGCCCCAGCTGTAGAGGTGGACGAGCGCCGAGACGCTGGTCACCACGATCAGCATGACCGAGCTGAGGGTGTCGATGCGGATCGACCAGGCCGACTGGAACTCGCCGATGTTGATGAACGGCGCCAGGCGCACGGTGAAGTCCGCCCAGTCGCCGAGCGCGACGCCCAGGAAGGTCGTCCAGCTAAGCGCGCAGGCGAGGAACAGCAGGCCGGTGGTGATCGCCTGGCTCGGGATGTCGCCGATGCGACGCCCGAACAGCCCGGCAACGATCGCGCCAAGCAGCGGCGCGAAGACCAGGACGGTGACGAGGAGCTCGTGGGACATCGCGCCGTCAGCCCTTCATCATCGAGGCGTCGTCCACGGCGATGTCGCCGCGGTTGCGGAAGAAGGTGACCAGGATGGCCAGGCCGATCGCGGCCTCGGCGGCGGCGACCGTCAGTACGAACATGGCGAAGATCTGCCCCGCGACGTTCTGCAGGTACACCGAGAAGGCCACCAGGTTGATGTTGACGGCCAGCAGGATCAGCTCGATCGACATCAGGATGACGATGATGTTCTTGCGGTTCACGAAGATGCCGAACACCCCGATGGTGAACAGGATCGCGGCGACCGTCAGATAGTGGGTCAGGCCGATCATTCCGAAATCCCCTCGCCCGGCTTGATGTCGACCATCTCCATGCCGGTCTTCGGCGAGCGGGCGGTCTGGCGGGTGACGCTCTGGCGGCGGACGCCCGGCTTGTGGCGCAGGGTCAGCACGATGGCGCCGATCATGGCGACCAGCAGGACCAGCCCGGCCGCCTGGAACATGTAGATGTAGTCGGTGTAGAGCACCCGGCCGATCGTCTCGGCGTTGGTGACGTCGGGCAGCGAGGCCTGCGGGCCGCTGGTCTTCGAGGCCGCCCCGTTGGCCGCGACATTGGCGGCGACGAAGATCATCTCGATGGTCAGGACGCCTGCGATCAGCCCGCCGATCGGCAGGTAGCGCGCGAAGCCCTGGCGCAGGGCGGCGAAGTCGACGTCCAGCATCATCACGACGAACAGGAACAGCACCGCGACCGCGCCGACGTAGACCACCACCAGCAGCATCGCGAGGAACTCCGCGCCAAGCAGCACGAAGAGGCCCGCCGCGCTGAAGAAGGCCGCGATCAGGAAGAGCACCGAGTGCACGGGGTTGCGCGACAGCACGACGGCCAACGCCGACAGCACCGTCACAGTCGCCAATACGTAGAAGGCTATCGCCTGCAGAGCCATGCGGCCCTCACCCCTTTCAAAGTGCCCAAGATCGCTGAGTGGATTTCGCTGCGGGCCTAGCGATAGGCCGCGTCGAGCTCCAGGTTCCTGGCGATCTCACGTTCCCAGCGGTCGCCGTTATCCAGCAGCCGCTCCTTGTCGTAGTAGAGTTCCTCGCGCGTCTCGGTGGCGAACTCCGTGTTCGGTCCCTCGACGATGGCGTCCACCGGGCAGGCCTCCTGGCACAGGCCGCAGTAGATGCACTTGACCATGTCGATGTCGTAGCGGGTCGTGCGCCGGCTGCCGTCTTCGCGCGGTTCGGCCTCGATGTAGATGGCCTGCGCCGGACAGATCGCTTCGCAGAGCTTGCAGGCGATGCAGCGCTCTTCGCCCGACGGATAGCGGCGCAGGGCGTGCTCGCCCCGGAAGCGCGGCGACTGGGGGCCGCGCTCGTTCGGGTAGATGACCGTCTTCTTCGGGGCCAGCATGTACTTCCAGGCCAGGCCGAAAGCTCCGGCGAAATCGAGAAGCGCCGCGCCCTTCAGGGCCTGGCCGATGCGCTGCATCATTGTCCGGCCTCCTTCGGCTGGGCCGCCGCGGCCGGCTTCCTGCCGATCACGCAGACGTAGTTGCTCATCTGGTACTGGTCGCCGCCGGCGCCCTTGAACTCGACCGTGCCGCCCGAGGCGACGCATTGTTCGCGGGCGCGCCGCAGTTCGTCGTAGTTCACTACGCCACGGCCCAGCGTATAGCTGCCGGGATTGGCCTCGCCGTCGGTGGCGCAACCCGCCAGCGGGGCGGCCCCGACCACGAGGGCGGCGATGGCCAGCAGGCGGATCATGCCGCCGCTCCGAAGAAGACCTTCCAGCCCGCGACCAGGGCCACCGCGACAAGAGAGGTCGGCAGGAAGATCTTCCAGCCCAGCCGCATCAGCTGGTCGTAGCGGTAACGCGGGACGATGGCCTTCACCATGGCGAACATGAAGAAGAAGAAGATCGTCTTGGCGAAGAAGAAGGCGAAGCCCACGAAGCTGAGCGCGGTCGAACCCCAGCCCCAGCTGTCGCGCAGGAACTCGATGAGGGGGAAGCCCGGCTGCCATCCGCCGAAGAAGAGGATGGTGATCAGGGCGCACATCAGCACGATGTTGGCGTACTCGCCGATCATGAACAGCAGGTAGGGCGTGGAGCTGTATTCGACCTGATAGCCAGCCACGAGCTCCGACTCCGCCTCGGGCAGGTCGAAGGGCGGGCGGTTGGTCTCGGCCAGGGCGGAGATGAAGAAGATCACCGCCATCGGGATCATCACCAGGGCGATCGGCAGGTTCTGGAGCCCGCCGCCCAGCACGTTCCAGTTCCAGAACCAGCCGCCCTGAAGCTCGACGATCTTCGACAGGTTCATCGTCCCGGCCAGAAGGATCACGGTGATGATGACGAAGCCGATCGAGACCTCATAGGACACCATCTGAGCCGCCGACCGCAGGCCCCCGAGGAAGGGGTACTTCGAGTTGGACGCCCAGCCGCCCATGATGATGCCGTAAACGCCCAGCGAGCTGATCGCGAAGATGTAGAGCACCGCTACGTTCAGGTCGGCGATCACCCAGCCCGGCGCCAGCGGCACCACGGCCCAGGCGGCGAAGGCCAGGATGAAGGTCAGCAGCGGCGCCAGCAGGAAGACCGTCTTGTCGGCGCCGGCCGGGATGACGATCTCCTTCAGGACGAACTTGAAGAAGTCGGCGAAGGACTGCAGCAGGCCGAACGGACCGACCACGTTGGGTCCCTTGCGCATCTGCACGCCGGCCCAGATCTTCCGGTCGGCCAGCAGAAGGAAGGCCAGGCTGAGCAGAATCCAGCTGGTCACGGCCAGGATCTGACCGACGGAGATCAGCGTCCAGCCGACAGGAGTGGTCCAGAAGTCAGTCGGCACGGTCTACTCCGCCGCCATCTTGGCCGCGCCGCTGGCCACGGCCGCGCATTCGGCCATGGTCACGCTGGCGCGCGCGATCGGGTTGGTCAGGTGGAAGGCTTCCACGGCGCTGGTGAACGGCGCCTCGCCCGCCTCGCCCTCGCCGCCCAGGCCCGACAGGTCGAACACGGCGGGGATCGAGCCCGGAGCGAAGTCGACCTGGCCGAAGGTGGGATGATCGGCGAACAGCTTCTTCCGCAGCTGATCCAGGCTGTCGTAGGGCAGCGTCTTGCCCAGGCGCTCGCTCAGCGCCCGCAGGATCGCCCAGTCCTCCCGGGCCTCGCCCTTGGGGAACACCGCGCGCTCGCCCATCTGGACCCGGCCTTCGGTGTTCACATAGAGGCCGGCCTTCTCGGTGTAGGCCGCGCCCGGCAGGATGACGTCGGCCTTGTGCGCGCCGCGATCGCCGTGGCTGCCGAGGTAGATGGTGAAGGCGCCGCTGGCCGAGGCTTCGCACTCGTCGGCGCCCAGAAGGAACAGCACGTCCAGCGCACCGGGCTTCAGCATGTCGCGCGTGGCGAGGCCGCCCTCGCCCGGCAGGAAGCCCATGTCCAGCCCGCCCACGCGCGCGGCGGCGGTGTGCAGCACGTTCCAGCCGTTCCAGCCCTCGCGCACGACCTTGAAAGTCTTGGCAAGGCCCGCGAGCGCCTTGAGCACCGCCGGCCCGTCCTCACGGCCCAGAGCGCCCTGACCGATGATGATCGCCGGCCGCTCGGCCGCCTTGAACGCCTTGACGAAGTCGGACTTCGACTTGGACAGGCCCGCCACGGTCGCAGCCCCGGCGCCGAGGTAGTCGTAGCCGTAGGTCAGGTCCGCCTGCTGGCCGATGACGCCGATCCGCATCTTGCCGGCCACCCACTGCTTGCGCAGGCGGGCGTTGAACACCGGCGCCTCCAGGCGCGGGTTGGCGCCGACGATCAGCACGGCGTCGGCGTTCTCGATGCCGGCCAGGGTGGAGTTGAACAGCCAGCTCTCGCGCGGCCCGGCGCCCAGCGCCGAACCATCCTGGCGGCAGTCCAGGTTCTTCACGCCCAGGCTGGCGAACAGGTCCATCGCCGCCTTCATCGACTCGGCGTCCTGCAGGTCGCCGGCGATGACGCCGATCTTCTCGGGCGCCGTCTGGCTGATCTTCTCGGCCACGGCCGCGAAGGCGTCCGGCCAGCTCGCCGGCTGCAGCTTGCCGCCCTTGCGGACGTAGGGACGGTCGAGGCGCTGGCGGCCGAGGCCGTCGACGGCGTAGCGGCTCTTGTCGCTCAGCCACTCCTCGTTGATGTCCTCGTTGACGCGCGGCAGCACGCGCAGCACCGCGCCGCCCCGGCTGTCGACGCGGATCGCGCTGCCCAGCGCATCCATCACATCGACGCTCTGGGTCTTCTTCAGTTCCCAGGGCCGGTAGTTGAAGGCCCAGGGCCGGTGCGTCAGGGCGCCCACCGGGCAGAGGTCGTTGACGTTGCCCGACAGCTCGCTGGTCACCGCGGCGCCGAGATAGGTGGTGATCTCGACATCCTCGCCGCGCGAGATCAGGCCGATCTCCGGCACGCCCGCCACCTCGGTGATGAACCGCACGCAGCGGGTGCACTGGATGCAGCGCGTCATCACCGTCTTGATGAGGGGGCCCATTTCCTTTTCTTCGACGGCCCGCTTGTTCTCGTCATAGCGGGAATCATCCCGGCCATATCCCATGGCCTGGTCCTGCAGGTCGCACTCGCCGCCCTGGTCGCAGATCGGGCAATCCAGCGGGTGGTTGATGAGCAGGAACTCCATCACCCCTTCGCGGGCCTTCTTGACCATCGGGGTCTTGGTGAAGATCTCCTGGCCCTCGGCGGCCGGCAGCGCGCAGCTGGCCTGGGGCTTGGGCGGCCCGGGCTTCACTTCCACCAGGCACATGCGGCAGTTGCCGGCGATGGACAGGCGCTCGTGGTAGCAGAAGCGCGGGATTTCCTCCCCCGCCAGTTCCGCCACCTGCAGCACCGTCATGCCGGGCTCGAAATCGACCTCGACGCCGTTGACCTTGGCTTTGGGCATTGCTCGTCCGGGACCCTTAATTGCGGCGGTGAGTGGACCAGTTTCCGCGCTGGTTCAAGGGGTCGGGGCGGATTGAGAACCGCTCGCAGAAACTGCCCTCGGGAAACCCGTGTTCATGGGGGCGTCGTGGGCGAAACGGCCCCGGTGCAGCCTAGGCCCTGGGCGCCCGCAGCGCCCACTGGGCGATCCAGTCGATCATCAGCTGCGGCGTTTCGTGGTCCTCGTCGGTGACCTCGTAGGAGCTGGCCAGAATCCTGCCGTTCGGCTCCATCACCACCAGCCAGGGGACCCCGTCGAGATCGGCGATGCTCAGCCGCTTGAGCGCCGCCTGGTTCTGCTTGTTCAACGGCTTGTCGCCGAAGAAGTTGATCATCACCACGTCGAAGTTCTCGGCCATGAACGGCCGCACGTTCGGCAGCTCCATGACCGCCGCCAGCATGCGGCACCAGCTGCACCAGTTGCCGCCGAGATCGACGATCACCCGGCGATTGGCCTTGGCCGCACGCGCCAGCGCGCCATCGATGGCGGCGGCTGCCTGGGCCGGAGTCGCCTGTTCGTCATAGGGCTTGGGCAGCGGCTTTGGCAGCTGCGCCAGCGTCAGGGGAACGCGCGGGGCGCGAACCTTTCCAGGCGCGGCCAGAGTTGGGCCGCCCGCCAGGGTCAGACCGGCGACGCCCGCCAGGACCCCGCGACGGCTGGACAGTCCCGAACCGCTCATGGCCTCAGAACCAGCCCCGGTCGCCGGCGACATAGTCCTGGTGGAACTGCTGGTCCGACTTCACCAGGTAGAGGATGAACTCGATGAAGGCGATCAGGCCGATCACCAGGGGCGGGATCGCCAGCAGCAGCCAGCCGATCGTGCCGCAAAGCAGCATGATGATCCCCGGCCCGGTCTTGCCCAGGTAGAACTTGTGGATGCCCAGCCAGCCCAGGAAGAAGGCCAGCAGCGCCGCGACGATGCGGTTCTTGTCCCCGCCCAGCCCGCCGAAAGCCGGCGTGGTGACATAGATGTTCCGCGCCGCGCCCTCGACGATCTCGAAATCGACCTCGGTGCCGGGAATCACGCTGCGCACCCCGCCCTGCAGGTCGCCCCGCGTGAACGGATAGCGGCTGGCGTCGTCGCCGCTGATCAGGCCGGACCCTTCAAGGTCGGCGTAGGATAGAACCTTGCCCCGCATGTTCGCCCCGTCATCCCGGACGCCCGCCGCGTCCCGATCCGATAGTTACACGCGGCGCGAGCGGCGCAAGGCCTACTCCGCCGCGACCAGCGTCGCGCCCTGCACGTGCGGGCGGTTTGCGCGGTAGCTGGTGATGCGGTCCTCGACCTCGTGGCGGAAGTGGCGGAACAGGCCCTGGATCGGCCAGGCCGCCGCGTCGCCCAGCGCGCAGATGGTGTGGCCCTCCACCTGGCTGGCGACGTCCAGCAGGGTGTCGATCTCGCTCATCTCGGCTTCGCCGGAGGCCATGCGCTCCATCACCCGCCACATCCAGCCGGTGCCTTCACGGCAGGGCGTGCACTGGCCGCAGCTCTCGTGCTTGTAGAAGTAGCTCAGGCGCGCGATCGCCCGGACCAGGTCGGTCGACTTGTCCATGACGATGACCGCCGCGGTGCCCAGCCCGGACTTCAGCTCGCGCAGGGCGTCGAAATCCATGGGCAGGTCTTCGCACTGCTCGGCCGGGATCATGGCCACCGACGAGCCGCCGGGGATGACCGCCTTGAGGTTGCCCCAGCCGCCGCGGATGCCGCCGCAGTGGTCTTCCATCAATTGGCGGAACGGAATGCTCATCGCCTCTTCGACGTTGCAGGGCAGGTTCACATGGCCCGAAACGCAGAACAGCTTGGTGCCCGTGTTGTTCGGTCGGCCGAAGCCCGCGAACCACTCGGCGCCCCGGCGCAGGATGGTGCCGACCACGGCGATCGACTCGACGTTGTTCACCGTCGTCGGGCAGCCGTAGAGGCCGGCTCCGGCCGGGAACGGAGGCTTCAGGCGCGGCTGGCCCTTCTTGCCCTCGAGGCTTTCCAGCAGGGCGGTTTCCTCGCCGCAGATGTAGGCCCCGCCGCCATGGTGCATGTAGAGATCGAAATCCCAGCCATGGATGTTGTTCTTGCCGATCAGCTTGGCCTCGTAGGCCTGCTTGATCGCCGCCTCCATGATCTCGCGCTCGCGAACGTACTCGCCGCGAATGTAGATGTAGCAGGCGTGGGCCTGCATCGCGAAGCTGGCGATCAGGCAGCCCTCGATCAGCAGGTGCGGATCATGGCGCATGATCTCGCGGTCCTTGCAGGTGCCGGGCTCGCTCTCGTCGGCATTGACGACGAGGTAGTGCGGCCGGCCTTCCTTGACCTCCTTGGGCATGAAGGACCACTTCAGCCCGGTGCCGAAGCCGGCGCCGCCGCGACCGCGCAGGCCGCTGTTCTTGACGTTGTCGATGATCCAGGCGGGACCTGCGTCCAGCATGTCCTTCGTGGCGTTCCAGCAGCCGCGCTTCTTCGCGCCTTCGAGGCCCCAGTCATGGAGCCCGTACAGGTTGGTGAAGATGCGGTCCTTGTCTTGCAGAATACCGACCATGACGCTCAGCTGTTCGGATTGAAGGGATTGGCGCGGCGCCACTGCGAGCGCCGCCATACGACATAGATCATCAGCACCCAGCCGACCGCCAGCAAGGCGTATCCGGCCCAGATCGCCGCTTGCGGCAGGGCCCGCACATAGGCCGAGCCGATCAGGATCGCCGCGCCCGCCAGCACCAGCCCGAACGCGACCAGCCGCTCCTTGCGGTATAGGCCGCGCAGGGTGTCGATATAGGCGATGCGCTTCTGCAGCAGTTCGGCCTCGTCGATCATTGCACGATGCCTCCGCCACGCTGGTGCGGCAGGGCTCCGGCCTTGTGAAGCCTGAGGAAGCGCAGCAATACGAAGGCGAACGGCGCCGCGCCCACAAGGACCAGCGCCACGAACAGCTCGACGCGCTCGGTCGTCAGCATCACGGCCACCGCGCCCAGGATACAGACCAGCTCCCACGCCCAGGCGATCACCAGGGGGCGGTGCGCGATCATCTCCTTGAGCGTCGGCCCTTGCTGCATCAGGACGTCTTTTCCTTGGCCTTGCCGGCCTTGGCCGGGGCATTCGGCAGCTTGATCTTCTTGGCGTAGCTGCCGTCGTAGAGCTTGGGATCGGTCAGGGTATGGACCGCGTCCTTCGGCTCGGAGGACTTGCGGCCATCATAGCTGCCGGGCTTGGGCGACTTGCCGGCGGCGAAGTCGTCGAGGATGCGGCCGAGCGATTCCGGCGTCAGGTCCTCGTAGTAGTAGTCGTTGATCGCCGCCATCGGCGCGTTGCAGCAGGCGCCCAGGCACTCGACCTCTTCCCAGCTGAACTTGCCGTCGGCGCTGACGGTGTTCTTCGGGCCGATCTTGTCCTTCAGCACGTCCTTCAGCTCGTTCGCGCCACGCAGCATGCAGGGGGTGGTGCCGCACAGTTGCACGAACGCCATCTTCCCGACCGGCTCCAGCTGGAACATGGTGTAGAAGGTCGCCACCTCCAGCACCCGGATGACCGGCATCTCTAGCATGGCCGCGATCGCCTCGATCGCCGGCTTGGAGACCCAGCCCTCCTGCTTCTGCGCCAGCCACAGCAGGGGGATCGACGCCGACTGTTTGCGGGCGGCCGGGTACTTGGCGAGCCAGAACTCGACATCCTTCATCGACGCCTTGTTGAAGGCGAAGCTGTCGGGCTGTTCCTTGGCGAGGCGGCGGACGGACATTCAGATTTCCAGTTCTTCGGCGACCACACCCGCGCCGAGCATCTTCTTGCGGATCCGAAGGACCTTGTTCTCGCGGCCCTTCTGCAGATGGAAGCAGTGCTCCACCACGCCGTTCTCTCCCAGCGTCGTGGAGTAGTGGGCGACCGCCCAGCCCTTGGCGAGCTGTTCGCTCAAGGGCCGCTCGCTCACCGGTCGACCTCGCCGAACACGATGTCCAGGCTGCCCAGGATGGCCGACACGTCGGCCAGCATGTGGCCCCGGTTCATCCAGTCCATCGCCGCCAGGTGCGCGAAGCCCGGAGCCCGGATCTTGCAGCGATAGGGCTTGTTGGTGCCGTCGCTGACCACATAGACGCCGAACTCGCCCTTGGGCGCTTCGACGGCCGCGTACACCTCGCCTTCCGGCGTGCGGAAGCCCTCGGTGTAGAGCTTGAAGTGGTGGATCAGTGCTTCCATCGACCGCTTCATCTCGGCGCGACGCGGCGGGGTCACCTTGTTGTCGGTGCTCATCACCGGGCCGCGCGTCTTGCGCAGCATCTCGCAGGCCTGGCGGATGATGCGGGTCGATTCCCGCATTTCCTGCATCCGGCACAGGTACCGATCATAGCAGTCGCCGTTCTTGCCCAGCGGCACCTGGAAATCGAAGTCGTTGTAGCACTCGTAGGGCTGGTTACGCCGCAGGTCCCAGGCGATGCCCGAGCCGCGCACCATCACGCCCGAGAAGCCCCAGGCCCAGGCCTCTTCCTTGGTCACCACGCCGATGTCGACGTTGCGCTGCTTGAAGATGCGGTTGTCGGTGATCAGCCCCTCGATATCGTCGCAGATCTTCGGGAAGCCCTTGGCCCAGTCGTCGATATCCTCGACCAGCTGGTCAGGCAGGTCCTGATGGACGCCGCCCGGCCGGAAATAGTTGCTGTGCAGTCGAGCGCCGCAGGCGCGCTCGTAGAACACCATCAGCTTCTCGCGCTCCTCGAAGCCCCACAGCGGCGGGGTCAGGGCGCCGACGTCCATGGCCTGGGTCGTGACGTTGAGCAGATGGTTCAGGATGCGGCCGATTTCCGAGTACAGGACCCGGATGATGCTGCCCCGGATCGGGACCTCGACGCCCAGCAGCTTCTCGATGGCCAGGCAGAAGGCATGCTCCTGGTTCATCGGCGCCACGTAGTCGAGGCGGTCGAAGTACGGCACGTTCTGCAGGTAGGTGCGCGCCTCCATCAGCTTCTCGGTGCCGCGATGCAGCAGGCCGATGTGCGGATCGACGCGCTCGACCACTTCGCCGTCCAGCTCCAGCACAAGGCGCAGCACGCCGTGCGCGGCCGGGTGCTGCGGGCCGAAGTTGATGTTGAACTTGCGCACCGGCGTTTCCGGCACGGCCGGGTTTGTCTCGGACACGAACGACGGCTCGGCGGGGGCGATGGTCTCGGTCATTGGCGCCCCTCCCCTTTCGCTTGATCTTTGGCCTTCTCGTCGCCCGGCAGCGCGTACTGGGCGCCTTCCCACGGGCTGAGGAAGTCGAACTGGCGGAACTCGGCGATCTTCACCGGCTCGTAGACCACCCGCTTCAGCTCGTCGTCGTAGCGGACCTCGACATAGCCGGTCATCGGGAAGTCCTTGCGCAGCGGATGCCCGTGGAACCCGTAGTCGGTCAGGATGCGGCGCAGGTCGGGGTGGCCGTCGAAGAAGACGCCATACATGTCGAACGCCTCGCGCTCGTACCAGTCTGCCACCGGATAGACGCTGGTGACCGTGGCGACCGGCGTATCCTCGTCGGTGGCGATCTTCACCCGGATGCGGTGGTTCTTCACCATCGACAGCAGGTGGTAGACCACGTCGAACCGCTGCGCCCGCTCGGGATAGTCGACACAGGTCAGGTCGATCATCTGCTGGAAGCGGGTGTCGGGGTGGTCGCGAAGCTGGCTCAGGGCCTCGACGATGCGCGGCGCCTGGGCCGTCAGCGTCAGTTCGCCGAACGCGACCTTGAAGGCGACGATCGCGCCGGCGCTGTTGGCGACGATGCTCTGCCCGAGGGCTTCGAGGGCGGTGTCGCTCATCGCTCGATGGTCCCCGTCCGCCGGATCTTCTTCTGCAGCTGCAGGACGCCGTAGACCAGCGCCTCTGCGGTCGGCGGGCAGCCCGGGATGTAGATGTCCACCGGCACCACGCGGTCGCAACCGCGCACGACGCTGTAGCTGTAGTAGTAGTAGCCGCCGCCGTTGGCGCAGCTGCCCATGGAGATGACGTAGCGGGGCTCCGGCATCTGGTCGTAGACCTTGCGCAGGGCCGGGGCCATCTTGTTGGTCAGGGTGCCGGCGACGATCATGACGTCCGACTGGCGCGGGCTGGCGCGCGGCGCAAAACCGTAGCGCTCCAGGTCATAGCGCGGCATGGCCGAGTGCATCATCTCGACGGCGCAGCAGGCCAGGCCGAAGGTCATCCACATCAGGCTGCCGGTGCGGGCCCAGGTGATCAGGTCATCAGCCGCCGCGACGACGAAGCCCTTGTCGGCCAGCCGGTCGGACACCGCGTCGAAGAAGGGGTCGTGGACCTTGGGGTCATAGCCCTCGACGCTGCTGCGTCCGGCGGCCAGCGCCGAGGTCGGGCCGGAAGGAACGATCACTCCCATTCCAGGGCGCCTTTCTTCCACTCATAGATGAAGCCGACGGTCAGGACGCCGAGGAAGATCATCATCGACACGAAGGCGAACTTCGACACGTCCGGCGGCAGGTTCATCAGGCTGACCGCCCAGGGAAACAGGAAGGCCACTTCGAGATCGAAGATGATGAACAGGATCGAGACCAGGTAGAAACGCACGTCGAACTTCATCCGCGCATCGTCGAAGGCGTTGAAGCCGCACTCGTAGGCGGAGAGCTTTTCCGGATCCGGCGCCTTGGGCGCGATGACCGCCGCGGCGACGATGAATCCGATGCCAAGAACCGCCGCGATCCCGATGAAGATCACGATCGGCAGGTATTCCAGAAGGAAGGCGTCCATGGTTTCCCCGGGAAGGAGTCGGGCGCCTTGTAGACCAAGCCCGTCGGGGGTTCAAAGCCCTTGAGCCCTGTTGAGAGGGGTTCTCATCTGAGCCGCCGCGGCGCTCGGCGGCGCACCCTGATTCCTGCCTCGGATCATAGCTGCGACGAGGCGGAGGACACGGCCTGCGCCAAGGCGTCATCCGGCTTCCTCGCTCGACTCCCGATAGACGCCAAACATCGGGCGCCAGGCCTGCCTGTCCGGGCATCAGGCCATCCCCGCTTGCTCCGCTGCCGCGTCCGTGCCGATATCCGGCCATGAGCAAACGCCCTCTGGCCCTCCGCTTTCTCGACGGCGTCGAGCGCCTGGGCGACAAGCTTCCCGATCCGGTCTTCATCTTCGCCTGGCTGATCGGCGCCCTTGTGATCGCCAGCGCGGTGTGCGCGGCGTTCGGCGTCTCGGTCACCAACCCGGGCACCGGCCAGGTGCTCGAGGCGCAAAGCTTGCTGGCGCCCGAGCTGGTGCAGCGACTGCTGGTCGAGATGCCCAAGACCCTGACCGGGTTCGCGCCGCTGGGCTATGTCCTGCTGGTGATGCTGGGCGCCGGGGTGGCCGAGCGGGTCGGCCTTCTGTCGGCGGCGATCCGGGGGCTGGTGCGCCGCACCCCCGCCCGGCTGCTGGCGCCGGTCATCATCCTGATCGGCCTGTTCTCGAACCATGCCGCCGACAGCGGCTTCATCGTGTTGATCCCGCTCGCCGGCGCGGCGTTCGCGGCCGCCGGTCGTCATCCCGTCGCCGGCATCGCCTGCGCCTTCGCCAGCTGCGTCGGCGCCTTCGCCGGCAACCCCACCCCCAGCCAGTTCGACGCCCTGATCCTGGGCTTCACCGAGCCGGCGGTGCACATGCTGAACCCCGAGTGGCGCGTGAACCTTGTCGGCAACTGGTGGTTCACCGCCGCCGCCGCCCTGGTGTTCGTTCCGGTGGGTTGGTGGGTCACCGAGAAGGTAGTCGAGCCGCGCCTCGGCCCCTGGACGCCGCCCGAGGGCCACATGCCGTCCAGCGCGCCGCTGACGCCACAGGAAAAGCGCGGTCTGATCTGGGCGGGCGTCGCCATTCTGGCCGTGATCGCCCTGTGGGCCTGGATCACACTGGCCCCGGCGGCCCCGCTGCGCGACGCCGCCTCGCCAGGGCTGACCCAGTGGACTCCCTTCTTCCGCTCGCTGATCGCCGCCTTCTTCGTCCTGTTCCTCGCCGCCGGCGTGGCGTTTGGCGTGTCGAACGGAACGATCCGAAGCCACAGGGACGTCGTGCGCCTGGCCGGCGAGTCGATGGCCGCCATGGCGCCCTATATCGTCCTGGCCTTCGCCGCCGCCCACTTCATCGCCCTGTTCACCTGGTCGAACCTCGGCGCCATCGTCGCCATCAACGGCGCGGAGTTCCTGCGAGACACCGGCCTTCCCCTGGTCGTCCTGCTGCTGGGCGTGGTGGTGATGACGGCGATCCTCGACCTGTTCATCGGCTCGGCCTCGGCCAAGTGGGCGGCCCTGGCGCCGGTGCTGGTGCCGATGTTCATGCTGCTGGGCGTCTCGCCCGAGATGACCACCGCCGCCTACCGCATGGGCGACTCGACGGTGAACATGGCCAGCCCACTGATGCCCTACTTCCCGCTCGTGCTGGCGTTCTGCCACCGATGGACCAAGGACATCGGCGTCGGCGGCCTGATGAGTTCGGTGCTGCCCTACAGCTTCGCCTTCATGTGCGTTGCGCTGGGCATGACCGGCCTCTGGGCGGTGATGGAATGGCCGACCGGCCCGGCGGCGCCCTTCCACTACCAGGCGCCCGCGGCATTGCCGGGCGCGACGGCGCCCTGACGCCCCGAACGCTTGCCCTTCCGAATTTATTAAGGTCAATTCCCAGCGACATCGGCCAGAGCGGCCGCCCCTGATCGAGAGCGACCATGTCCCTGACCACCCGTTTCCTTGGCGGCGTCGAGCGTTTCGGCAACCGCCTGCCCGATCCCGTCTTCATCTTCGTCTACTTCATCGCCGCCCTGGTGGTGATCAGCGTGGTCGCCGCCCTGGCCGGGCTCTCGGCGGTCAATCCCGCCACGCAGGAGACAGTCGCGGCCGTCAGCCTGCTGGCGCCGGAGAACCTGCGCAAACTTTTCGTCGACATGCCCAAGACCCTGACGGGCTTCGCGCCGCTCGGCTATGTCCTGACGGTCATGCTCGGCGCCGGCGTCGCCGAGCGCAGCGGTCTGTTCGGCGCCGCCATGCGGGGCGGCGTGTCCAAGGCCCCGGCGGGCCTGCTGACCCCCGTCATCATCTTCGTCGCCATCGTCTCGAACCACGCCGCTGACGCGGCCTACGTGGTGCTGATCCCGCTCGCCGCCGCGGCCTATCACGCGGTTGGGCGCCATCCGATCGCCGGCATCGCCGCGGCCTTCGCCGGCGTCTCCGGCGGCTTCTCGGCCAATATCTTCCCGGGGCACCTCGACGCTCTGCTGCTGGGCATCACCGAGCCGGCCGCCCAGATTCTCGATCCGACCTGGACCGCCAACATCGCCGGCAACTGGTGGTTCATCACGGCCATGGCGTTCGTCTTCGTGCCGATCGGCTGGTTCGTGACCGACCGCATCATCGAGCCGCGCCTGGGCGTCTATGGCGGCGGCGGTGAAGCCGCCAATACGGCGGCCATGCACGCCGACCAGACGATGGAGGGCTCCTCCCTGGCGCCGGTCGAGCGCAAGGGTCTGGCCTGGGCCGGCATCGCGGCGCTCATGGTCGTCGTCGCCTGGGCCGTCATGACCCTGATGCCCGACGCCCCCTTCGTGAAGACCGACGCCCCGCCGGAAGAGCGGCTGACGCCATTCTACCAGTCGCTCGTGGCCGGCTTCTTCGTTCTCTTCCTCGCCTGCGGCACGGCCTACGGCATCGCCGTCGGCACCATCAAGAACCACCGCGACCTGGTGAAGATGATGACCGGGTCGATGATGGACATGGCCGGCTACATCGTCCTGGCCTTCATGGCCGCCCACTTCGTGGCCATGATCAACTGGTCCAACCTCGGCATCATCCTCGCCATCGGCGGCGCCGAGGGCCTGAAGGCCACCGGCCTGCCCGCCCCGATCCTGCTCATGCTGATCGTGCTGCTGGCGGCCCTGATCAACCTCGTCATCGGCTCGGCCTCGGCCAAGTGGGCCGCCCTGGCGCCGGTCCTGGTGCCGATGCTGATGCTGCTGGGCATCTCGCCCGAGATGACCACGGCCGCCTACCGCATGGGCGACTCGGTGACCAACATCATCACCCCGCTGATGGTCTACTTCCCGCTGATCCTGACCTTCTGCCAGCGTTGGACGCCCAGCTTCGGCATCGGCAACCTGATGGCCACCATGATTCCCTACAGCTTCGCCTTCCTCATCGGCGGGCTGATCATGACCGGCGCCTGGATGCTGCTGCAGCTGCCGCTGGGCCCCGGCGAAGGCGTGTTCTACAGCCTGCCGGGGGTGACGCCATAAAGCGGTCAGGCGGCGCTTGACAGGAGGCGGGCGGACCCCTATTCCGCACGCCTCGCGCCGCTTCGAGCGGACAAAACGCGGATGTAGCTCAGTTGGTTAGAGCGCCGGCCTGTCACGCCGGAGGTCGCGGGTTCGAGCCCCGTCATTCGCGCCACTTCCCTTCTCCCCATCATGTCTGTCCAGCGGTCCGACGCGGCGTCGTGCGCGGGCGTTTCACGCCCCGGCCAGCAGCGCCGCGCCCAGCACCACGGCGCCGCAACCGGCCAGCCGCCAGGGCCCGACCCGCTCGCGCAGCACCAGGAAGCCCAGCAGGGCCGCCGCCATCATCGAGGTTTCGCGCAGCGGCGCGACCAGACTGAGCGGCCCGCCAAGCGCCAGGGCCCAAAGCACAAGGATGTAGGACAGCGGCGCCAGCAGCCCGACGCCCAGCGCCAGGCCCCACCGCCCCTGCATCCGCGCCATGGCCCCAGCCGGATCCCGCAGCAGCACGGGCGCCAGCATCGGCAATCGCATCAGGTTCGAAAACCAGACCAGCAGGACCGGCGACAGCTCCAGCACCTTCACGCCCCAGGTGTCGATCACCGAGTAGGTCGCGATCAGGACGCCGGTCGCCAAGCCCCAGCCTACGCCGGCCATGCCTGCCGGCTCCCGGAAGGCCGCCAGCCTGCCGTTCGAGGCGATCAGGCCGATCCCGACGACCACCGCCGCCAGGCCCGCAAGACCGGCCGGACTGGCCTGCTCCCCCAGGATCAGGAACGCACCCAGTGTTGAAAGCACCGGTCCCGCGCCGCGAGCGACCGGATACACCACCGACAGGTCCGCGACGCGGTACCCGCGCTGCAGGCACAGGGTGTAGGCGAGGTTCGCCACCGCGCTGGCCAGGATGCAGGCGATGATGGCCGGGCTCCAGGTCATGCCGTCCCTCAGCAGCAGCCAGATCACCCACGGCGCATAGAGAAGTGTGATGATCCCGTTGTTCACCGCCACGAAGACCGCCCCGGCCTCGGCCGCCTGCTTGGACAGCAGGTTCCAGGTCGCGTGGATCACCGCCGCGGCGACGACCAGGAACAGCGGCAACAGCGACATCGGCCCCGCCTCCCCGCCGGGTCTTGCCGATAGGCCAGACCGCTGGACCGGCAACAAGTCGCCCCCTGCGCTGTTCCGGCGCCGGTTCTGTGCAGGCCCCGGCCAGCTAGCCTTGATCCGCAACGCCTCTTGCAGCATTTTCCGCGGCAGAGATCAGGCAGCGCGGTTCCGGCCGCACCGCCAGGCCGGCGCACCCCTCGGGGTCAATGCGAATCCGGTCGGACGTCCGTCGATAACCTGGCGTCGTGACAATCTGCTCTTTGATCCGGAGACCTCATGACCCGAAGGTTCACGCTCGACTTCCTGAAGACAGAAGCCGCCGCCGGCTCAGCGCTGGGGCTGGCTGCCGTGGCGGCGCTGATCGTGGCCAACTCGCCGCTCAGCCACGACTACTTCGCCTGGCTCAAGAGCTATCACGTCCTTCAGGCCGGGCCGCTGCGCCTGGAGCTCACCACCTCCGACTGGATCAAGGAAGGCCTGATGGCCGTCTTCTTCCTGATCGTCGGCCTCGAGATCAAATATGAGATCCTGCGCGGGGAGCTCAGCGATCCGCGCAAGCTCGCGACCCCCGTCCTGGCCGCGTTCGGCGGCATGGTGGGTCCGGCGCTCGTCTATCTGTCGCTGGGACAGGCGATGGGCGCTCCGCACCAGGGCTGGCCGATCCCTCTGGCGACCGACATCGCCTTCGCCCTGGCCGTGTTCGCCCTGGTCGGACGCGGCCTGCCCTCATCGCTCCGCATCTTCCTGCTGACCCTGGCCATCGTCGATGACCTCGGCGCCATCGCCCTGATCGCCATTCTGTTCAGCGGCGGCGTGAACATCGTCCCGCTGATCGGGGTCGCCGTCCTGCTGGTGGTCGCCGCGATCGTCGGCTCGCGCGTACGGATCACCGCGCCGATCTGGATCGCGGCGTTCCTGGCGGTCTGGTACCTGACCGTGCAGGCACAGCTTTCAACCTCTCTGACCGCCGTGGCCTTCGCCGCCATCGTGCCGATCCGCCCCCGCAGCGAGGACGGCCAGAGCCCGTTGAAGGAGGCGATGCACGACCTGCATCCCTACAACGCCTTCTTCATCCTGCCCCTGTTCGCCTTCGCCAAGGCCGGCGTGTCGTTCGCCGGCCTGTCGCTGGAACAGGCGTTCGCCCCTCTGGTGATCGCCATCGCGCTCGGCCTCTTCTTCGGCAAGCAGATCGGGGTGATGGGCGCGGCCTGGCTGGCCTCCGTCCTCAAGATCGGCGCCCGGCCCAGCGGCGCCAGCTGGATGCAGGTCTATGGCGTCTCGCTGCTCTGCGGCATCGGCTTCACCATGAGCCTGTTCATCGGCGTCCTCGCCTTCCCGGGCGCCGTGGACTCGCCCGAACAGGTCGAGGTCAAGCTTGGGGTCATCGGCGGCTCGGTCCTGTCGGCGATCATGGCCGCCGTCGTGCTGGCCTTCGCCTCGCGCCGCCGCGAGGTCGATCCCAACTGCGCGGACGAGGACGTCAAGCCGCTGGGCAACGACCGGGCCGAGGACTGAGCCTCAGCCGGCCTCATCCTTCGAAGTCGGGGGGGGGCGCCGCCGCCCCCCCCTCGCAAGGGCCGCGCCCACCCGCCCC
>JBKBOD010000003.1:673542-681042 GCA_046295055.1 Caulobacter sp.
CGCCGCCCTATTCCTCCCGCGCCGGGGGCGGCCCCCCCCCCCCCCGCTTCTGAAGGCCCTCGCGGACCAGCACCTCCAACTGGGCGTTGACCGAGCGCAGTTCCTCCGCCGCGAGGCGCTCGACCGCTTCAAGCACCTCGGGCTTCATCCGCAACAGGAACGCGCGCTTGCCCGGACTGGCCACCGGGTCACCCGTAGAGGGTGCCGGTGTTCACCACGGGCTGGGCCTCGCGGTCGGCGCAGAGCACGACCAGCAGGTTTGAGACCATCGAAGCCTTCCGCTCCTCGTCCAGGTCGACCACCCCGCGCTCGCCCAGTTGGGTCAGCGCGCTTTCGACCATCGACACGGCGCCGGCGACGATCTTCTGGCGCGCGGCCAGGACCGCCTCGGCCTGCTGGCGCTTGAGCATCGCGCCGGCGATTTCCGGCGCATAGGCAAGGTGCATCAGGTGGGTCTCGTCGACCACCACGCCGGCAACGGACACCCGGCCCTGAAGGTCCTCGCGCAACCGCTCGCCGACGATCTCGGCGTCCGCCCGCAGGGTCGGTTCCTCGTCCTCGGCGTGGTCGTAGGCGTAGTGCCGGGCGACTTCGCGCAGGGCCGTCTCGATCTGGATGTTGACGAACGCCTGGTAGTCGTCGACGTCGAACAGCGCCTGGGCGCTGTCGGCCACCCGCCAGACGACGTTGGCGGCGATCTCGATCGGGTTGCCCCGCTTGTCGTTCACCTTCAGCGTCTCGCTGGTCACGTTGCGCACGCGCATCGAGATCTTCTTGCGCCCGTACCAGGGCAGCACCCAGCGCAGGCCGGTGTTGCGGTCCGTGCCCTTGTACTCGCCGAACAGGGTGATCGCCGCGCCCTCGTTGGGCTGGATCGAGTAGAAGCCCGCCATCACCACCATCGCCAGGGTCAGCAGGATGATGCCGGGGACGCCGATCAGCGGCGTGATCTTGATCTGGGTCACCAGCGCGATGCCGCCCGCCAGCATGGCCAGCGTGAGCAGAAGCATCAGGATGCCGTTGGCGCCCTTGCCGGGGAATTCCCGTGTCTGGTTGATGGCCTTGTGGTCGCTCATGTCGCCCTCCGATAAAGCTTGCAAAGTGATATCACCTTGCAAGCCCTCGGCAAGCGAAATCGAACGGCGTTCTAGGCGGCCGGAACCGGCTTCAGCAGATAGTGGCTGACGCCCCACTCCTCGCCGCCGCGATGGCCGAACAGCCCGGCGGTCGCCAGGAAGAACAGACGCCAGCGCCGACGCCACACGCCGGCCTCCTCACCATAAACGTCTCGCATGATGCGGCGCACGGCCAGGTCCTCGCGGTCCATGTTGGACAGCCAGTCCAGGGCGGTGCGCTCGTAGTGCCGCCCGTTCCAGCGCCAGTCCTTCTCCAGCGTGAACAACTCGCCGAAGTCCTGGATCAGGTCATGGCTGGGCATGAAGCCGCCCGTGAAGAAGTACTTGCCGATCCAGTCGTCGGCGTCCTCGTGGCTGAAGCGATAGGGCGAGGTCCGGTGGCTGAAGACGTGGAGGAACAGCCGGCCGTCCGGCTTCAGCCAGCCGCGAACCCGACCCAGCAGGGCATGCCAGTTGGCCATGTGCTCGAACATCTCCACCGACACCACGCGGTCGAAGCGCTCGCTGGTCTCGAAGGCGTTGGCGTCGGCGGTGATGACCGTCAGGTTGGTCAGCCCCCGCTCGGCCGCGCGCGCCTCGATATGCCCCCGCTGGCCATGGCTGTTGGACACCGAGATGATGCGCGCCGACGGATAGCGCTCGGCCATCCACAGCGACAGCGAGCCCCAGCCACAGCCCAATTCCAGGATGGTCTGCCCGTCCTTCAGGTCCGCATGGGCGCAGGTCTCGTCAAGCGCCCGCACCTCGGCCTCCTCCAGGGTGGTCGAGGCGTCGTCATAGAGGCAGGACGAGTATTTCAGCCTTGGCCCAAGCACGATGCCGAAGAACTCGGGCGGCAGTTCGTAGTGCTGGTCGTTGGCCGCCTCGGTGTGCTCGGCGATCGCCCGCTCGCGCATGTCGCGGGCGAAAGCGCGCCGCGCCGCCTCGCCCTGGCCCAGCAGGTCCAGCCGCTGGCGCTCGACCAGCCAGCTTATGGCGGCGCGGCGCACCGCGTCCGGCGCCGGCAGGCTCTCGGCGGCGTTGAGGGCGGACTTGATCAGGTTCATGGCAGGGCCCCTTTCGGCGGCAGCGGAACGAAGACGGAGACGCGCGACTGGTAGTCGGCATAGGCCTGCCCCCGGGAGCGCAGCATCGCCGCCTCCAGCGGCGGCACGCCCGAGACGCGGATCAGCAGGAAAGCCATGAAGGCTGGTCCCAGCAGGGCCAGCCAGCCCCAGGTCCAGGACAGGTCCGGCCCCAGCGCCATCACCGGCCAGGCCAGCCAGAGCACCCATTCGAAGAAGTAGTTGGGATGCCGCGACCAGCCCCAGAGGCCGGCGTCGCACACCTTGCCCCGGTTGGCCGGGTCATCCTTGAACTGTTTCAGCTGGCTGTCCGCCAGGGCTTCGCCGCCGATCGCCGTCAGCAGGATCACGGCCGCCAGTGCGTCGCTCCAGACCAGGCCCTCGGCGGGGTTGCGCGCGGCCACCAGGATCGCGACGGCCAGCAGGGCGCCGGAAAGGGCCTGGGCCTGCAGGAATCCGAACATCCGCCCATCGAAGGCCGCGCCCCATTCCTTGCGGAACTGGGCGTAGCGGGCGTCCTCGGCCGAGCCGCGGACGCGGAGCGCCAGGTGCGTCCCGAGACGAAGCGACCAGACGGCGCAGAAGGCCGCCACCAGCCATTGCCGAGCGGAAATCTCGTCGCCCCCAACCGGCCAGAGCGCGGCGGCCACGCCGGCGACGCCCATGCCATAGCTCCAGAAGACGTCGGTCCAGCCGCCGTTGCGGACCGCCTTCTGCCAGGCCCAGGTCGCCGCCATCCAGGCGCAGAGAAAAACGGTTATGCCGAGGGCGAGGCCGATCATGCCCGCTATACGCGCCGTCACGCCGATCGGATCGCGCCCGCCTCAACCGCTCTGCCAGAGCCTCCAGGCCTGGAACAGATAGATCCCGCCGATCGCCGTCACCAGCCAGCGCGTGTACCTGAGGAACGCCTGGTCGCTCAGGCGGTCGAGGAGCCGGCCGCCGACCATCGTGCCGAGGATCGACAGCGGTATGGCGGCGACGAACACCCAGGCTGGCGGCATGCCAGCCTGGCCGAGCGCCAGCATGGGGGCGCCGAACACGATCACCTTGGCGAGATGGCTGAACACCTGCGTACCCGCCTTGGTCGCCACGATCTGGTGGCGTGTCATCTCGGTGCGCACGAAGAACAGGTCGAGCAGGGGCCCGGCCACCCCCGCCAGCAGGTTCAGCCCGGTCACAGACAAGCCGCAGATGAGGGCGTGGAACGGGCGCGCCGCATCCATCGCCAGCATACGGCGGGGCAGCCAGACCAGCGCGGGGCTCAGCCCCAGCAGCAGGAACAGCACCGGCTTGGACGGCGCATAGCGCACCAGCAGGATCAGCAGGCCGGCGGCGACCGCGCCCACCGCATACAGACCGACGACCGACCAGCGGATGTGGCGGCGATGCAGGATGGCGCGTGATCCGTTGGCGACGATCTGGATCAGGCCATGGGTGACGAAGGCGGCCGAAACCGGCAGCACCAGCGCCAGGGCGCCCATCAGCACCAGCCCGCCGGCCAGGCCGAAGATGCCGGTCAGCACGGCCGTGACGAAGGCCGTCGCGAGGATGAACAGGCTGGCGGCAGCGCTCAACGCCGATCCTCTGCCGGGACGATGGGTGGTGGGCGGCGAGGGGTTCGAACCCCCGACCCTCTCGGTGTAAACGAGATGCTCTGACCAGCTGAGCTAGCCGCCCGTCGTGGCGGTCTTAATGCGCATTGCGGTGGCTGGAAACCTTCCATCGCGTCAGCCGCGCCGCGCCGTCGATGGTCCGGAACGACAAAGGGGCGGAGCCGAAGCCCCGCCCCTGTCGATCTTGCCTCGCCCGGCGTCAGCCGTTCAGCGCGCCCTTCAGGCCCTCACCGACCTGGAAGCGGGCGGTCTTCGACGCCGGCCGCTGGACCGTCGCCCCGGTGCGCGGGTTGCGCGCCGTGCCGGCCGCCCGTTTCACGGACTTGAACGTGCCGAAGCCGACCAGCCTGACATCCTCGCCCTTCTTGAGCGACGCGGTGACCGCGTCGGTGAAGGCCTGCAGCGCGGCGCTGGCCTGGGTCTTGTTCAGCCCGGCGCCGTCCGCGATCGCGGCGACCAGTTCGGCTTTGGTCATCGATGTCTCCCAGCCATGTTTTTGTGCGGCGCGGCGCTCGCCCGACAGGAGAACGTCCCGGCCTGCCAAGGATTATGGAGGTTGAGCGGGGGGCGTCAAAACAAAGGCGCCGCGGGAAACCCCGCGGCGCCAATATTATCACCGATTAGTTGGAACTCATTACCCTCAGTGGGTAATGACCGCCTCCGGATCGCTCTCATCGCTCTTCGCAGGCGCAACAATCGGCTCGTCGCTTTCGCTCCACTCGATCGGGGTCAGCGGCTGGGTCAGGGCCCGGGCGATCGCCTCGTCGACGGTCGAGATCGGCACGATCTCCAGCCCGTCCTTCACCGAGGCCGGCACGTCGGCCAGGTCCTTCTCGTTCTCCTGCGGGATCAGCACGGTCTTGATGCCGCTCCGCAGGGCCGCCAGCAGCTTCTCCTTCAGGCCGCCGATGGCCAGGACGCGACCGCGCAGGGTCACCTCCCCGGTCATGGCGATATCCTTGCGGATCGGCACGCCGGTCAGCACCGAGATCATGGCGATGGCCATGGCGACGCCGGCCGAGGGGCCGTCCTTGGGCGTCGCGCCTTCCGGCACGTGCACGTGGACGTCGGTCTTCTCGAACAGCGGCGGCTTGATGCCAAAGGTCGTGGCCCGGGCGCGGACGTAGGAGTTCGCGGCCGAGATCGATTCCTTCATCACCTCTTTCAGGTTGCCGGTGATCGACATCCTTCCCTTGCCGGGCATGCGCACGGCCTCGATGGTCAGGATGTCGCCGCCGAACTCGGTCCAGGCCAGACCGGTGACGATGCCGACCTGATCCTCCTCGTCCGTCTCGCCATAGCGGTACTTCTTGACGCCCGCGTACTTGGCCAGGCGCTCGTCATCGACGACGATCTTCGTCGTTTCCTCGCGCATCAGGTCACGGACCGCCTTGCGGGCCAGGTTGCCCAGTTCGCGCTCCAGCGACCGCACGCCCGCTTCGCGGGTGTAGTAGCGGATCAGATCGCGAATGGCCTTCTCCGGAACCTCGAAGTCGGCGTCGCTCAGGCCATGGTCCTTGATCAGCTTGGGCAGCACGTGGCGCTTGGCGATCTCGACCTTCTCATCCTCGGTGTAGCCGGGGATGCGGATGATCTCCATGCGGTCCAGCAGCGGCTGGGGCATGTTCAGGCTGTTGGCGGTGGTGACGAACATCACCTGGCTGAGGTCGTAGTCCACTTCCAGGTAGTGGTCGGCGAAGGTGCTGTTCTGGGCCGGATCGAGCACCTCCAGCAGGGCGCTGGAGGGATCGCCGCGCCAGTCGGCGCCCATCTTGTCGATCTCGTCGAGCAGGAAGAAGGGATCGACGGCCTTGGCCTTCTTCATCGACTGGATGACCTTGCCGGGCATCGAACCGATATAGGTGCGGCGGTGGCCGCGGATCTCGGCCTCGTCGCGCACGCCGCCCAGGGATAGCCGCACGAACTCGCGGCTGGTCGCCTTGGCGATGGAGCGGCCGAGCGAGGTCTTGCCCACGCCGGGCGGGCCGACGAGGCAGAGGATCGGCCCTTTCAGCGAGTTGGTCCGGGCCTGGACGGCCAGGTACTCGAGGATGCGCTCCTTCACCTTCTCCAGGCCGTAGTGATCCTCTTCCAGGATCGCCTCGGCCTTGGCGATGTCGATCTTGCGCTGCTTGGCCTTGCCCCACGGGATCGACAGCAGCCAGTCGAGATAGTTCCGCACGACGGTGCTCTCGGCCGACATCGGGCTCATGTTGCGCAGCTTCTTCAGCTCCGCCTCGGCCTTGGTCCGCGCTTCCTTCGACAGGCGCGTCTTCTTGATCCGCTTCTCGAGCTCGATCAGCTCCTCGCGGCCGTCGTCCTGGTCGCCCAGCTCGCGCTGGATCGCCTTCATCTGCTCGTTGAGATAGTACTCGCGCTGAGTCTTCTCCATCTGGCGCTTCACGCGCGAGCGGATCTTCTTCTCCACCTGCAGCACGCTGATCTCGCCCTCCATCAGGGCGAAGACCTTCTCCAGGCGCTTGACGATGTTGAAGAGCTCCAGCAGCGCCTGCTTGTCGGCGATCTTCACCGACAGATGGGCGGCGATGCTGTCGGCCAGCTTGCCGGGCTCGGAGATGTGCGGGATCGACGCCAGGGCCTCCGGCGGGATCTTCTTGTTCAGCTTGACGTAGGCCTCGAACTGCTCGGCCACGGCCCGGCTCAGCGCCTCGGCCTCGTTGGCTTCGCCTTCCTCTTCGCCAAGGATGCTGACCTCGGCCTCGTGGAAGTCCTCGTGGCGGACGAACTGGTTGATCGCCGCGCGCGTGCGCCCCTCGACCAGCACCTTCACCGTGCCGTCCGGCAACTTCAGCAGCTGCAGCACCGTGGCGACAACGCCGACGTCATAGATGTCTTCCGGCGCCGGATCATCGTCGGCGCTGTTCTTCTGGGTGGCCAGCACGATCTGCTTGTCGCGGCGCATCACCTCCTCGAGGGCGCGCACGGACTTCTCGCGGCCGACAAACAGCGGCACGACCATATGCGGAAACACGACGATGTCCCGAAGCGGCAACACCGGCAGAGTACGTAGTTCAGACATATTCAGTCTCCTCGGCGCGGCCCGGGATCGGCGCCGCGCGCTCCGGGTCACACACCGGAGCCTTGAAAAAGATAGTTGGGCGCTTCGCCAGCGCATTCAAGCCGCAGGGGCGCCACGGCCGGGGATAAGCCCCGGATGCGTCGGGAAATTTCGCGTTACGCTCGCGTGAAGTCGCGCCGGCTCAGCGGGCCAGGGTGAACCCGGGCGGGGCGGCGGTCTCGACATGGTCGGGGTGGTACATGTCCATGAAGATCAGGGACCGCGCGGGCTGGCCGCCGAGGCAGGTCACCTCGTAGCCATCGATGATCGAACCATAGATTCCGGCGCCGAAATTGCCGACACGGACAAAGGCCGGGGCCGCTCCATCCGAACAGCGCAGCCTCGTCAGGTAGTTGCGCTGGCCGGCCGGCATGTTGACCCGCACGGGATTCTCCCGCGAGCCCAGCGGGTGCCTGGCGGCGGCCTTGGCGCGCCGCGTCGTCTCCGCCGCCGAAACACGCCCGCCGCTGAACAGGTCATCGCCGCCGGCGTCCGGCGAGGTCGTCGCACAGCCGGCCAGAAGCATCGCGGCAACGCCGCAGGCCAGGATCGATCGGATCAGCATGACGGGTCTCCCTGGCGGCAGGCTCCCCCGCCCGGGCCCG
>JBKBOD010000004.1:0-345409 GCA_046295055.1 Caulobacter sp.
TTCTATCGGCTCAAGGCCGCAGGGCCCGCCCGGCAGCTTGTCGACGCTACCCTGGACCTGATCGAGGACGCGGACCCGATCCTGCGTCGCGACGGCGAGCGGCTGGCCGCGGTCGAGGCCGAGCGCTCGGCCGAGGCAGCCGCCTACTTCGCCCGCAACGCCGCTCGCTGGGACGAAATCCGCAACCTCTACGCCGCCGAAAGCAAGGTCGAGGCAGCCATCCTCGCCTCGGCCGGCGAGGGGGATCTCGGCCGCCTCGTCGACCTGGGGGCCGGCACCGGTCGCATGCTGACCCTGCTGGGCGGTCGCGCCAGCCGGGCGCTCGGCCTGGATCTGTCGCAGCAGATGCTGAACATCGCCCGCGTCAATGTGGGCGAGGCGGGGCTGGCCGCCTGCGAACTGCGTCACGGCGACATCTTCGCCACCGGCCTGCCGGCCGCCAGCGCCGATCTCGTCACCGTGCACCAGGTGCTGCACTACCTCGGCGACCCGGCGGCGGCCGTCGCCGAGGCCGGCCGGCTGGTCGCGCCTAGCGGCCGACTGCTGATCATCGACTTCGCCCCGCACGCGCTGGAGTTCCTTCGCGCCCAGCACCAGCATCGGCGTTTGGGCTTCTCTGACGAGGAAATCTCCGGCTGGCTGTCCGCCGCCGGCCTCGAGCCGCGCGTGGCCGCCAGCCTGCCCAGCGAGGGCGACGCCGGCCTGACCATCAAGATCTGGACCGGCCGCCGCCCCGCCGCCGCCGAGAGGACCGCCGCATGAGCCCGCCCGCCGCCCGCCGCGTCATCGGCCCCATCGCCCGTTCGGGCGAACGCGCCCAGCGCCCCCTCGGCATCTCGTTCGAGTTCTTCCCGCCCAAGACGCCGGAGATGGAAGAGAACCTCTGGTCGGCCATCCGGCGGCTGGAGCCGCTGGCCCCGACCTTCGTGTCCGTCACCTACGGCGCCGGCGGCTCGACCCGCGAGCGCACGCACCGCACCGTCAAGCGCCTGCTCGACGAGACCAACCTGCTCCCGGCCGCCCACCTGACCTGCGTCGACGCCAGCCGCGAGGAGGTTGACCAGGTGATCCGCGACTACTGGGAGGCGGGCGTCCGTCATATCGTCGCCCTGCGCGGCGATCCGCCCAGCGGCATCGGCGGCGTCTACGCCCCGCGCGCCGACGGCTATGCCAACGCCACCGAGCTGACCGGCGCCGTCCGCCGCATCGGCGATTTCGAGGTCCTGGTCGGGGTCTATCCCGAGGGCCATCCCGAGAGCCCCGGCCTCGACCACGACATCGATGTCCTCAAGGCCAAGGTCGACGCCGGCGCGACCCGCGCCATCAGCCAGTTCTTCTTCGACCTCGACGCCTTCCTCCGCTTCGTCGATCGCGCCCGCAAGGCCGGCATCGACATTCCGATCTCGCCGGGGATCATGCCGGTCTCCAACTTCAAGGGACTGGTGCGGATGGCCGGGGCCTGCGGCGCCTCGATCCCGTCCTGGCTCGGTAACCTCTTCGACGGCCTCGACCAGGATCCCGAGACCCGCCGGCTGATCGCCTGCTCCGTGGCCGCCGAGATGTGCGCCAAGCTCGAGGAGCAGGGCTTCTCGGACTTCCATTTCTACACGCTCAACCGCGCCGACCTCGTCTACGCCATCTGCCGCGTGCTGGGCCTGCGCGAACCCGGATCGGACCAGCAGGAGGCCGCGGCATGAAGATCGTTCGCAAGCTCGCCCTGGGCGTCGCCGCGGCTGCAGCCCTGTTCGCCACAACCGCCTCGGCCCAGTTCCCGGCCAGCTGGACCCGTCCCGCCGCGCCGTTCAAGGTCGTCGGCAACATCCACTACGTCGGGAGCGAAGGCCTCTCGGCCTGGCTGATCACGACCGCCAAGGGCCATATCCTGATCGACGGCGGCATGCCCGAGAACGCCGCCATCATCGAGGCCAACATCCGCGCGCTCGGCTTCAAGCCGACCGACGTCGAGCTGATCCTCAACAGCCACGCCCACATCGACCACGCCGGCGGGCTGGCGGCCCTGAAGAAGTCCACCGGCGGCATCCTGCTGGCCAGCGCAGGCGACAAGTGGGCCCTGGAGAACGGCAAGTATCCGGGCTCGGAGCAGGACGCCTCGCTCAACTTCCCGCCGGTCAAGGTCGACCAGGTCGTGGGCGACGGCCAGACCGTCTCGCTCGGCGGCGTGACCATGACCGCCAACCTCACGCCCGGCCACTCCAAGGGCTGCACCAGCTGGACCACCAGCGTGAAGGAGGGCTCGGCGACCTACCGGGTGATCTTCTTCTGCAGCGCCACCGTCGCCGCCAATCGCCTGGCGCCGAACCCGCAGTATCCGGGCATTGTCGAGGACTACCAGAAGACCTTCGTCAAGCTCGGCCGCATGAAGGCCGATGTCTTCCTGGCCCCGCATCCCGAACAGATGGACATGGCCCGCAAGCGCGCGGCGATGGGTCCGGGCAAGCCCAACCCCTTCGTCGACCCGACCGAGCTGGGCCGCGTGACCGTCGCCCTCGACACCGACTTCAAGGCCCAGCTGGCCCGCCAGAGGGGAGGCTGACATGACCCGCCAGGACCGTATCGCCGCGCTCAGGGCCGCCGCCCGCGAACGCATCCTCATCCTCGACGGCAGCTGGGGCGTGATGTTCCAGCGCGAGGGCCTGTCCGAGGCCGACTTCCGGGGCGAGCGCTTCAAGGACCATCCGGTCCAGCTGAAGGGCAACAACGACATCCTCTGCCTGACCCGGCCGGATCTCGTCCAGAAGCTGCACGAGGCCTATTTCGCCGCCGGCGCCGACATCAGCGAGACCAACACCTTCAGCGCCACCTCGATCGCCCAGGAGGACTACGCCTGCGAGGCCGCCGTCCGTGACATCAACCTGCAGGGCGCCCGCCTGGCGCGCGCCGCCGCCGATCGCTTCAATGCCGCCGAGCCGGACAAGCCGCGCTTCGTCGCCGGCTCGATCGGCCCGCTGAACAAGATGCTGTCGATGAGCTCGGACGTGAACGATCCGGGCGCCCGGTCGGTCACCTTCGACCAGGTCTACGACGCCTACCGCGAACAGGTCCGCGCCCTGCATGACGGCGGGGTCGACCTCTTCCTCATCGAGACCATCACCGACACCCTCAACTGCAAGGCGGCCATCAAGGCCATCCTCGACCTCGAGGACGAGGGTCTCGAGCCCCTGCCGATCTGGATCAGCGGCACCATCACCGACCGCTCCGGCCGCACACTGTCGGGCCAGACGGCCGAGGCCTTCTGGAACAGCGTCAAGCACGCCAGGCCGTTCGCCATCGGCTTCAACTGCGCCCTGGGCGCGGACCTGATGCGGCCGCACATCGCCGAGATGGCCCGCGTCGCCGACACCCTGGTCGCCGCCTATCCCAACGCCGGCCTGCCCAACGCCATGGGCCAGTACGACGAGGAGCCGCACGAGACCGCCTGCCACCTGCATGAATGGGCAGAGAGCGGCCTGGTCAACATCCTCGGCGGCTGCTGCGGCACCACGCCCGACCACATCCGCCACGTCGCCGAGGCGGTGAAGGGCAAGGCCCCCCGCGCCATCCCCGAGCGCCCCCGCGCCATGCGGCTGGCCGGGCTGGAGCCGTTCGAGCTGGCGTGATGACCGGCAAGCTGAACAAGGCGGACGCGCTCACCGCCACCGAGACCGAGCTGCTGCGCGACCTGCGTCACCGCCAGGGCCGCCCCGCCAGCGACAAGGCCGCCGCCGTGCTGCTGAACGCCTGCTTCCAGCTGGCGGCCCGCGTCGACATCGCCCCGGCCCCCGGCGAGGCGCCGCTCGAGGCCGCCGACCCCGCCGCCTTCAAGGCCGCCGTCGCCGTCGCCGACATGGCGGGCCTGCGCGCCGCCATCGCCCATCTGCGCCAGCTCCACGCCAGGGGGCCGGCCGCTTCGCTCAAGGCCCTCGCCGATGGCCTCCCCCAGGCGGTGATCAGCCGCCGCCTCGCGCTGGCCGGTCGTGAGCCGGCCCTCGACAACGGACTGCTGCCTTGAGACCTGTCTTCGTCAATGTCGGTGAGCGGACCAACGTCACCGGCTCCGCCAAATTCCGCAAGCTGATCGTCGAGGGCGACTACACCGCCGCCCTGGCCGTCGCGCGCCAGCAGGTCGAGGCCGGCGCCCAGGTCATCGACGTCAACATGGACGAGGGCCTGCTGGATTCGAAGCAGGCCATGGTCACCTTTCTCAACCTGATGGCGGCCGAGCCCGACATCGCCCGCGTGCCGGTCATGATCGACAGCTCCAAGTGGGAGGTGATCGAGGCGGGCCTGAAGTGCGTTCAGGGCAAGGCCATCGTCAACTCGATCAGCCTCAAGGAGGGCGAGGAAGCCTTCCTGCGCCAGGCCCGCCTCTGCCTGCGCTACGGCGCCGCCGTGGTCGTCATGGCCTTCGACGAACAGGGCCAGGCCGACACCGCCGCCCGCAAGGTCGAGATCTGCACCCGCGCCTACCGCACCCTGGTCGACAAGGTCGGCTTCCCGCCCGAGGACATCATCTTCGACCCAAATATCTTCGCCGTCGCGACAGGGATCGAGGAGCACGACAACTACGCCGTCGACTTCATCGAGGCGACGCGGGTCATCAAGGATACGCTGCCGTATGCCCGCGTCTCGGGCGGGGTGTCGAACGTCTCGTTCAGCTTCCGGGGCAATGAGCCCGTGCGGCGGGCGATCCACTCGGTGTTCCTGTACCACGCCATCAACGCCGGCATGGACATGGGCATCGTCAACGCCGGCGACCTGCCGGTCTACGACGACATCGACCCCGAACTGCGCGAGGCAGTCGAGGACGTCATCCTCAATCGCAAGCCCAGGGCGGGCGGCTCCCAGACCGAGCGGCTGGTCGATCTGGCGCCGAAGTACAAGGGCGACGCCGGCCAGCAGAAGGTCGCCAACCTCGAATGGCGCAATGGCACGGTGCGCGAGCGCCTGACCCACGCCCTTGTCCACGGCATCACCGAATACATCGACGCCGATACCGAGGAGGCGCGCCTGGCCGCCGAGCGGCCGCTGCACGTCATCGAAGGCCCGCTGATGGACGGCATGAACGTCGTCGGCGACCTGTTCGGCGCGGGCAAGATGTTCCTGCCCCAGGTGGTCAAGTCGGCGCGGGTTATGAAACAGGCCGTGGCTTGGCTGATGCCCTTCATGGAGGCCGAAAAGGACGGCCAGCCGCACCAGTCGGCCGGCAAGGTGCTCATGGCCACCGTCAAGGGCGATGTCCACGATATCGGCAAGAACATCGTCGGCGTCGTGCTGCAGTGTAACAACTACGAGGTCATCGACCTTGGCGTCATGGTCCCGGCCGACCGCATCCTGGCCGAGGCCCGCGCCCACAACGTCGACATCATCGGCCTGTCCGGCCTCATCACCCCCTCGCTGGACGAGATGGTGTTCGTCGCCGCCGAGATGGAGCGCCAGGGCTTCGACATCCCCCTGCTGATCGGCGGGGCGACGACCAGCAAGACCCATACGGCGGTCAAGATCGAGCCGGCCTACCGCCGGGGCTCGACCACCTATGTCCTCGACGCCAGCCGCGCGGTCGGCGTCGTCTCCGGCCTGTTGTCCGACGACCGGCCCCGCATCGAGGCGGCGACCCGCGACGAGTACGTCCGCGTGCGTGAGCAGTTCGCCCGGGGCCAGGACCAGAAGAACCGCACCCCCATCGCCCAGGCGCGCGCCAACCGCTTCCTGCCCGACTTCGCCGGCAGCCCGCCGCCCCGGCCGTCCTTCACCGGCGTACGCGCCTTCCGCGACTGGGACCTGGCCGACCTCGCCCGCCATATCGACTGGACGCCCTTCTTCGCCAGCTGGGAGCTTGTCGGCCGCTATCCGGCCATCCTCGAGGACGACGTGGTCGGAGAGGCGGCGCGCGACCTCTGGCGCGACGCCCAGGCCATGCTGCAACGGCTGATCGGCGAGAAGTGGCTCACCGCCCACGGCGTCGTCGGTTTCTGGCCGGCCCAGGCCGACGGCGACGACATCATCGTTTTCGCCGACGATACCCGCACCGTGGAACTGGCCCGCCTCCACACCCTGCGCCAGCAGATGGACAAGACCTCTGGCAAGGCCAACCTCGCCCTGTCCGACTTCGTCGCCCCGCTGGGCGGCGCGCCGGACTGGATCGGCGGCTTCGCCGTCACCGCCGGCCACGGCGAACTCGAGATCGCCCGCCGCTTCAAGGAGGCCGGCGACGACTACAGCGCCATCCTCGCCACCGCCCTGGCCGACCGCCTTGCCGAGGCCTTCGCCGAGGCCCTGCACCGCAAGGTCCGCACCGAGCTTTGGGGCTACGCGCCCGACGAGCCGTTCGACATCGACGCCCTGATCGGCGAGACCTATCGCGGCATCCGCCCCGCGCCCGGCTACCCGGCCCAGCCCGATCACACCGAGAAGGCGACGCTGTTCAATCTGCTGGCCGCCGAGGCCAACACCGGCATGGCCCTGACCGAGAGCTTCGCCATGACCCCGCCGGCCAGCGTCTCGGGCCTCTACTTCAGCCACCCGGACGCCCACTACTTCGGCGTCGGCAAGATCGACCGCGACCAGGTCGCCGACTACGCAGCCCGCAAGGGCTGGGACATCCCCCTCGCCGAACGCTGGCTAGCCCCCATCCTCGCCTACGACCCCCTCGCCAACCGAACCGCCGCCGCGTGAGCGACGGCCGCCCCCTTCAATAGCCCTCCCCCTCGATGGGGGAGGGTTGGGTGGGGGTGTGCGTGGAGGAGGTTCGGGTGGATCATGAAGGGGCGACGGCGCCCTCCTTCAACTCTCCGGAAGCACCGGTGTGCTCGGTCACTTGATACTGGAGTCCCGGGATGAGGCGGGATGGGGCGGGACCTACTGGGACAAAACCCTTATCCCTCAAGGAAAAATTGGGTTCGCGGCGTCAGCTTCAAATTTAGGCGGCTGTCCGAGAAAATTGGGCTCGGGCGCCGCCTGGGGCGATCTTAGACAGTTGAATCCGGAGACGCCATTAGACATTCGAGGGGGCTTCGAGAAGGCATCCTGGGGGCTTCCAGGCGATGGGGCGGAAACGCCCGTGGCGCGGGGCTGAAAGCGGTCTGGAAGACTTTGGAAGACGGCCGGAAACGCGCCCGCCGGCGGCCCGAAACCAGGCCGAAAACAGGGCCGGAACTGGGAACCGAACTGGGAACTGGCGTTCCCACTTCGCCTCCCAGTTCCCACTTCCGCACAACGCATTGATCACAAAGCGAAATCGGGCCTCCGCGGCTACGCGAGGGACCGATTTTCCGAGGCCGGAACTGGGAACTGACTACTGGTCGTTCGCGGGCTCCCGCGTGGCCAGCTGCTCCAGGAAGTGTTCGATTCTGGCCGAACGGCGAAGAGCCACTCCGACTGTCAAGGGTACGAGCGCTGCCAAGGGCGCGCAGATCAGCGCCAGCCAGCCGGCCCCGCTTTCCAAGTTGCCGAAGAACCCGACTGCCGTAAGGAGGCAACCGGCGAAGGCGAGGCCGGCTACTACAAGCCAAGCGGTCTCCATCGCGATCGTGTAGGGGAACGGCGGGAGGACACGGTTCTTCTTCGTCTTCTTGGTGTAACTCATCGGCCCCTCTGGGTGGCTAGCGATTGGCGCGCGGCGGCGAGAAGGGCTTGGGCGGTCCTTTGGGATTGCGCTGTCGGAACTCCAGCCAGTCGATATGCCACTGGATGGCCAGGACCAGTCGATCGGCCGCACCCGTCTGGTCTGGGCAGGCGTCTGCGAAGCGCGCTGCAGCGCCCTTCGCCTCGCGAAAGGCATCCATCGTGTCCGAGATCTGGGATGCCGCCGCGCTGCAGATTGCGTCGGCCTCAGCGATATCGCGCCGTTCGAAGGCCGCATTCGAGCAGCTGGCCACGGTCCTGACCGTGGCATCGGCCTTGGCGGCAAAGCGATCGCAGCTCACCAGCTGGTCGAGCGACCTGTTCTGCGCCACTGCGTCCGCGCCGATGAGGAGCACGCACATCACCACTGGGGCGAGGATCGAACTGCTGTTCAGCGGAACCTCCTAGGCCGGGCTCAGCGACAGCGCCGCGACAACCCTTGCAACTGGCATGACGCGATCATCGAATTCGACCAGCGGTATCTCGATTGTGTCGCCTTCAACGTCGCCGCGCAATGAGACCTTGTCGGGTAAGAGGAAGAAGCGCCGAACGATTGGCCGGCCGCCGAGCAGGAAGATGTAGACCCTTCGGTCCTGCAGCGGCACCTCGGGGTCCCGGCAGATGATCGTCTCGCCTTCCCGCGCCACGCTGGGCAAGGCGTCACTGGGCATCTCGGCCAGCCATAGGCCGGAAGTCGTCCTGGCTGCGTCGTACAGCCACTTTGCCGGCAGCGCGATGTGATCGATGACGGGGCCTTTGCTGTACTCATCGAAGTAGAAGACGTTGTACCGCTCCAGGTCCACGATCTGCTCTGAGGGGTCCGCCGGGATCTCGTATGCGGGCCCCTCCCCACGAATCAACCATCGCGGATAGACGCCCAGGGCATCAGCGATTGAGAACAGATTGTCCGCCCCGGCGATCTTTCTTCCCGAGGCGTATTCACTGATCAGCTGCGGCGCGAGGCCCGAAAGTCGCGCAAGGTCCGCATTTTTCAAGCCTTTTTCCTTCAGCGCCTGCCGCAGCCGCTCGCCGAAGCCTTCCGGCGACAACCGTTGACGCCCGCCATCGCTGCTCTTAATGTCCGCTTTAGCGGATAAATTGGAAGCTCGGGCCATCAGACGTGACTGCCGCCAAGTATCACCGGGAAGAGCTGAAGGCCGTTTTGCGGATGCGCCACGGCAGCCTGCTGGCTTTCGAGCGCGCCAAGGGGTTGCCGCGAAACAGCGTGAAGGACGTGCTCAGGGGGCGCTCGGTCGCCCAGGCCGAGCTGGCAATCGCCACCGAAATCAACGAGCCGCTGCATAGGCTCTTCCCTCACCGATACGCTGCAAAAGCCGACTCTCCGTCCGCCAAGGTGGACAATAGCGACGCAGCAGCGAACGCGCACCGTCAAAACGCACGGGCGGCTTAGACATGGCTGCCGGGGGCGTCACTTCGACCAAGAAACAAGCTTCGACCGCCAAGCCGATGAACGGCCCGCAGGCGGCGAAGGCGCGCGGGGCCGCCGCCAGCCCCCCCACCCCCGGCGGCCCCGCGCGCAGCCTTCCCTCGGCCCGGATGCGGCTGCACGTCGACCAGGTGAAGATCGGGACGCGGCTGCGCCCGCTGAACCCGGCGAAGGTCGAGGCGCTGATCGTCTCCTACGAGGAGACCGGCGCCCTGCCGCCGATCCTGACCCGGCCGCACGACCTGTCGGGCGATCTGCCGGTGGTGATGCTGGTGGCGGGCCTGCACCGGCTGGAGGCCTGCCGCCGGATGGGCGTGCCGGTCGACGCCATGGTGCGGGAGATGACCGACGCCGAGGCGCTGCTGACCGAGGTGGACGAGAACCTGCTCGGCCCCGACCTGTCGCCGCTGGACCGGGCCGTGTTCATCAACGCCCGCCTGGAGGCCTGGGCGGCGAAGTATCCGGATCGGGCCACGGCGGCGGATGGTCAAATCGCGCCGAAGCGTGGACGTCCCTCTAAATCCGCAAAGTTTGCGCATTTTTCGATGGGGATGGGTTTCACCGAAGAGACGGCCGGCGAGATCGGCCTCTCGAAGCGGTCCGTGGAGCAATCCCTCGCCGTCTATCGCGGCCTCGCCCCGGCCGTCCGGGCCAAGCTGCCCGGCACCTGGATCGCCCGCAGCGAAGGGGTGCTGCGCCAGCTCGCCAACGTCGCCGACAAGACCGAGCAGGCGGGCGTCCTGGAGCACCTACTGAAGGGCGAGACCAAGTCGGTGGCCAACGCCATGGCCCTGAACGCCGGCAACCAGCCGATCCAGAAAGCGGCGACGCCGGCCGACGCCTGGATGGCGGCGTTCGAGAAGCACTGGAAGGGCGCCCCGGCGACCCACAAGGCGCTGGCTCTGCAGTGGCTGCAGGGCCAGGCGCTGCCCGGCGGGTTCAAGGTGAAGCGGGAGGGCGGCGATGCCCAGTGAACGCCCCGCCCACGCGCTGACCACGGCCAGGGGTAGGGTGCGCAAGCCTGCCCCGAACGCCGCCGATCTTTGGCCTCATGAGATCGAGCCCGGCCGAAGCGTCCCGAACAACTGGGACAAGCACCTGGTCGAGACCTGGGCTGACCGGAAAGCGCGCCGGGCGCGCGAGGCGGGCAAGCCATGAGCCGCCGCCCCCGCGACCCCAACACCGATGACCTGTTCTCGGCCGAGCGGTACTTCCCCGTCCGCGCGCCAGAGGCGATGCCGCGCGCCCTGGACTTCAACCGACAGGTCGCCCAGGCGATGGCCCGGGCGCGGACCGAGAGCGGCAAGAGCAACGAGCAGCTGGCCGCCGAGATGACCGACATCCTGGGCTACCAGGACAGCGCGGTCACCCCCTCGCAGCTCTACGCCTACACGGCGCCCAGCCGCGAGACGCACACCATCAGCCTGGTGCGGTTCAAGGCCTTCGTCCGCGCCACCGGCTGCCTCTGGCTGTGGGACGTGGTGCTGGCCGACGAAGGCCTGACCCTCCTGCAGGGCGCCGAGGCCCGGCATGCCCAGGCCAGCCTGATGCGCAAACAGGCGACCGAGCTGGCCGCCCGCGCTCGCGAGCTGGAAGCCGCAGCCCCCATCCGTTTCCGCGAGGACAAATGAGCGATCGGCGCGTGCTTCCCCATGAGTGGTTCACCGCCGCCGAGCTGGCCGCGCGCGGCCTTCCGGGCCTGCCCGGCAGCAAGCGCGGCGTGCAGATGGCCGCCGACCGCGAAGGCTGGGCCGAGGCTGCCGACGGCCAGGGCCGGCCGCTGGCGCGGGCGCGAAAGGGGCGCGGCGGCGGGGTGGAGTATCACGTCAGCCTGCTCCCCGAGGCGGCGCGCCTGGCCCTGGCGGCCGAGGTGTCCCGGCCGGCCCAGGAGCGCCCGGACCGGGACAGCGCCTGGATGCGGTTCGAGCGCCTGGCGCCGAGCCTGAAGGCCGAGGCGGCGCGCCGACTGGACGTCATCCAGGAGGTCGAGAGCTTCATGCGGGCGGGGCTCGGCAAGGAACGCGCCCTGGAGACGGTGGTGAGCCAGGCCCGCCGCCTGGCGGAGGCCAAGGGCGAGGCGGCGCCGTTCAGCGCCAGCACGCTGCGGTCATGGTTCGCCCGGATCGCCGACGTCGAGCCCAGCGACCGGCTGGCTTACCTGGCGCCGGACTACACCGGCAGGACCGTCCGCTCTGACGTCGATCGCGCGGCGTTTGACCATTTCGCGGCCGAGTATCTGCGGCTGTCGAAGCCGACGATCTCGGCCAGCTACCGCCGGACTCTGAGGGTGGCGGCCGATCGCGGCTGGACCGTGCCCTCGGAGAAGTCCCTGAAGCGCCGGCTGGACGCGGAGATCCCGCAGAGCGTCCAGACCTTCCTGCGCGAAGGCGAGCAGGCGCTGGCTCACGCCGTGCCGCACATGGAGCGGACCCGCGCCGGGATCGGGGCTCTGCAGATCATCAACCTGGACGGCCACCACTGGGACAACCAGGTCCTCTGGCCCGATGGCTCGACGGGCCGGCCCTGGTGCATCGCGGTCCAGGATATCGCCTCGGGCAAGGTGCTTTCCGTCCGCTTCGACGGCACGCTCAACCAGCACCTGGTGCGGCTGGCGCTGGCGGATGTGTTCAGCGAACATGGTCTCCCGGAGACGGTCATCATGGACAACGGCCGCGAGAACGCGGCCAGGTCGATCTCGGGCGGGCAGTCGACCCGCTGGCGGTGGAAGGTCAAGCCGCAGGAGCCCGCCGGCCTCCTGAAGTCGCTGGGGATCGAGGCGGTGTTCGCCACGCCGTACTGGGGCCAGGCCAAGCCTGTCGAGCGGATGTTCCGCAACTGGGCGGACGAGATCGCCCGCCACCCGGCGTTCGAGGGCAGCTACACCGGGAAGGACACCTCCTCCAAGCCCGCCAACTATGGCCAGCGGGCCATCCCTATCGCGGAGTTCGAGGCGAGGGTCCGGGAAGAGCTGATCCACTACAACGCCCAGCTGGGCCGCACCGGCATCGGCATGGCCGGCCGGTCCTTCGACCAGGTCTACGAGGCGCTGGCCGAGCGCCGGCCGCCCCGGCGCGCGACCCCCGAGCAGCTGCGCCTGGCCCTGCTGGCCTCCGAGCCGGTCCGGATGAACCCGCGCGACCACTCGGTGCGGGTCCTGGACCATCGCTACGGCGGCCCCGAGCTGATGGCGATCAAGCCCCAGCAGGTGGTGGTCAGGTTCGATCCGGAGAACCTCGCGAACCCCGCCCACATCTACAGCCTCGACGGCCGCTACCTCTGCGCCGCGCCGCGCATCCGGGCCGGCAACTTCGACGACGCCGCCACCGCCCAGGCGCACGGCCGCGACCGCCGCAAGGCGATGAGGCAGGTCAAGGAGGCTGCGGCGGCCCTGGTGCGGCTGTCGCCCGCCGACGTCGCCGCAGCGCTTCCCGCGCCGGACCCAGCGGGCGCCAAGACCCGGAAGAAGAAGGACCCCGGCAACGTCGTGCGGCCCGCGTTCGGGACGCCCCGCACGGCCGACCAGGCCAGTCCAAACGGTTTCGACGCGGCCTGGGAGCGGGGCGCAGCCCGGCTTTCCGGCGGCGGATGAAGATCGGCCGGCCGGGGCTGCAACCCCGACCGGCCGGAACACTCAGCAGTCAAACGAGGAGTTACCTACCATGAACCTCAACCCCGGCAAGACCAGCTTCACGGACGGCGAGCACACCGCCATCCGCAAGGCGGTCGAGACCATCAAGGCGAACGACGGCCTCACCGAGGCGGCGATCGCCCGCGAAGCCGACATCCCGGCCTCGACCCTGAACAGCTATCTGAAGGGGCGCTACCAGGGCCAGAACGACCCGGTCGCCCAGTCGCTTCACCGCTGGCTGGAGGCCCGCAAGGTCCAGGCCGAGCTGCGCCGCCGCCTGCCGGTCTCGCCGACCTTCCAGCCGCTGGCGACCAGCCAGATGATCCTCTCGCGGCTGCACTACGCCAGGGCCATGGGCCGCATGGTGGTGCTGGCCGGCGTCCCCGGGGTCTCGAAGACCGCAACCGCCCGCCAGTACTGCCAGGAGACGCCGCGCGCCTGGCTGGCGACGATCGAGCCGGCCTCGGGCGGCGTGCCCACCATGCTGCTGGAGGTGCTGGCGGCCATGGGGATCGACGACGCGCGCGGCACGCCCCAGCAACTCGCCCGCAAGGTGGTGACCAAGGCCGTGGAGGCCGAGAGCATCATCCTGATCGACGAAGCCCAGCACCTCTCGGACCAGGCCGTCGAGCAGCTGCGCGCGATCAACGACCGGGCCCGCGCCATGGGAGCCCGGGTCGGCATCGCCCTGCTGGGCAACGAGGCGGCCTATTCGAAGATCGGGCCGACCGGCAACCGGGCGGCCTTCGCCCAGGTCTCCAGCCGGATCGCCAACCGCCGCTACATCATCGAGCCGGCCGCCGAGGACGTCGCCCAGCTCGCCCGCGCCTATGCCGAAGCCAACCGCGAGGTGATCGGGCCCGCCGAGGTGGACTTCCTGATCCGGGTGGCCAAGCGGCCCGGCGGGCTGCGCAACGTCGAGATGACGTTCGAGGGCGCCCTGATCGCAGCGTTCGGCAACGAGGAGCCGCTGCAGCTGCAGCACCTGCAGGGCGCGTTCTCGGCCATCACCGACCTGCAGGGAGCGGCCTGATGAGCGACAAGGTCCGCGCCATCCGCGACGGGATCAACGCCCTGCGGTTCCTGTCGAACCTCACCGAATGCTCGGCCCTGACGCTGGGCGACGCCCGCCGCCTGATCGGCAAGGCGCAGCGCGGCCTGCAGGCCGCCCTGGACGGCGATCCGGGGCCGGCCGGCGGGCGGAACCAAGCCGACGACGACGCGCCTCTGGAGCTGACCGACGCCCGCCAGGTTGCCCCGGCGGTGGACCAGCAGGTGCTCGACCACCTGCAGCGCCTGGCGGACCTGCCGGCGACGGTGCGTCGCGCCCGCGTCATCGGCCACCTGATCGCCATCGATGGAGACCGGCCGTGACCGAGCATGCCTACAGCGCACCACCTTACCGCGCCGTCCAGACCACTTCGGGCGACTGGCGCATCCTGGACGGCGCCGGCGACACGATTGCCGCCCTGGCCGGCCGGACGCCTGACCACGGCCCGGAGGAACAGCGCGGCCACGCCCTGCTGTTCGCGACGTCCCCGGTCCTGGCGTTCTTCCTGCGCGCCCTGGTCGCCCGCATTCCGGCCACGGCCCAGCAGGCCTCCCCGGAGCTGGACATCCTGGTCGAAGGCGCGACGCAGGCCCTGGGCGCCATCGAGCCGGGAGATCCGCCGTGAAGCCGGCCGGGTTCGTCCGGCGGTGGCTGACCTGGCTGCGGATCATCTGGTCCAAGCCCGCCAGGCGCGTCCTCCGCCACGACGACGCCCGCCGGCGACGCATGCAGCAGCTCGCCGCGCGCGAAGCCTTCCTGTCCGACCTTCCCACCCACCACCAGCGAGCCCTGCTCGCACCCCACTTCGGAGATGTTCAGTGACCGATATCGATACCGCCATGGCCGAGGCTCACCAGCTGGCGGAACCCGCGCCGCCGCCTCCGGGCATCATCCTGGTCGAAGGCGTCCCGCACCGACGCGACGCCAAGGGCTTCCTGGTCCCGGACGAGATGATCCGTCCGCAGGACAAGCTGGAGGACGAGGTTGTCCGCAAGGTGCTCGGCTACGCCGAGGAGCTGTCGGCCCAGGTCGCCCGGTTCAAGCAGCACACCTTCGACGACGTCGACGGCCTGCTGGGCCTGCTCGACCAGGAATACGGCGCCGCGCCCGGCGGGCCGAAGGGCAACGTCACCCTGACCACCTTCGACGGGCTGGTGAAGGTCCAGGTGCAGGTGGCTGACCTGGTCAGCTTCGGGCCCTCGCTGCAGACCGCCAAGACCCTCGTGGACGAGTGCCTGAACGAGTGGGCCTCGGACGCCCGGGCCGAGCTGAAGGCGATCGTCCAGCGCGCCTTCGCCGTTGACAAGGAAGGCCGGGTCAACCGCGCCAACCTGCTCTACCTCCTGCGGCTGGAGGTCGATGACGAGCGCTGGAAGTCGGCCATGGCCGCCGTGCGCGACTCCATGCGCGTGATCGGCTCCAAGCGCTACTGCCGGTTCTACCGCCGGGCCAAGCCGACCGACGCCTGGACCAGCGTCTCGATCGACGTGGCGAGCGTCTGATGGCGGCCCTCGGTCAAACGGAAGGCGGCACGATCCGCGTGACGGCCTCCGCCGTTCGCATGGAGGCCGACGCTCCGGTCCAGGTGCTCATCGAGTGGGCCGCGCCCAAGCCGGTGGTCTACCTGACCCCGGCCCAGGCCGAGCTGGCGAGGGCAATGCTGGCCATCGCGATCGGCCAGGCAAAGGCCGCACAGGCCGCGATCGATGCCCAGCCGGACGCGGCCGACATCGCCGTGACCCCCGTCCAGGGGCAGGCCTGACATGAGCCCGACCCGCGAGATCGATTTCGATCTGGTCGCCGAGCTGGCCCTCCTGCTTCCGCAGCGGGCCGGCCGGTTGTCCGCGTTCGAGCGCGACCTGGCGTTCGAGGTGCTCGACCGGTTCAGCGCCGACCCCGCCGGCCTGGTGATCACCCGTGATGAGAGGGCGGCGCTGGAGCCGGCGGTCGCGGCCATGGCCGTCGGGCTGGAGGCGGCAGCGTGATGGACCGCAAAGCCCTTCAAACGGCCTTCGAACGGTTCTGGACGGCCTATCCCAAGCGCCGCCCGAACCCGAAGGCCATGGCGCTGAGCCTGTTCGAGCGCCTCGTCCGGAAGGGCGAGGACGCCGAGCAGCTCATCACCGCGGCCGAGCGCTACGCCCAGGAGTGCGCCGCTCTGGGCGTGGAAAACGACTTCATCGTCCACGCCAAGACCTTCCTGCGCCAACGGCGCTTCGAGGACTATCAGGCCTCCGCGCCGGCCGAGGCCGCGCCGAGCCCTGATGGCCCTGACCACCCGCTCGCCTTCCTCCTGGCCGAAGCCGGTCCCGCCGACTTCGGGGCCTGGATCGCCCAGCTGCGCGTCGAGATCCGCGAGGGTCGCACGACCATCGTCGGCCGGACCGGCCTCGCCCTCAACCAGGTGGAGCGGCGCTGGGGGAGCGCCATCCGCCAACAGCTCGGCCCCGTCGACTGGGCCGTTGACCGAAAGGACTGACCGATGCCCAGCGCCGGCCGCCGCATCCCCATGACCCCCGAGATGATCGCCAAGGCGGTCGTGGCCGCCGCCCGGGCGGTCGGCGATGACCCGCTGGCGGCGCTGCAGCGCCAGGCGGGCGCAGCGCGGACCCTTGGCCGGAGCGTCACCGCCGCCGCCGACGCGCTGGTCCGCCATACCTTGCAGCCTGCCGTGGTGGTCTGCAGCGCTCTCGGCATTCGGGACACGGTCCTGCACCAGGCCCGCGCCCGGCGCAGCCCGGCCTTCCTGGCCGCCAGCGAGGCGGCGCTGCTGGCGATCGGCGGCGCGATCGAACCGCCGCCAGCCGCGCGCATCGAGACGCCGCCCGCCCAGCCGCAGAGCCCGGAGCCTGCGCCCATGGTTGCCAAGTCCGTTGTTCCAACGCCGACGCCGACGCCCCGGCCGGTTCCCGCGCCGCTGCCGACCCGAGCGCCCCGCCGGCGATCGGGACATGGCGCGGTGCGCCGCGCCCAGGTGCTTCAGCTCAAGCCGCTCGAAGGGCGCCGCCTGCGCTACTGCCGCCGATTCCTGGACGCCGGCTGGACCCTTGAGGACACCGCCTGGCTGATCGCCGTCGACGCCGACGCCCTGGCTATCCGTGTCCGGGGCCTGGCGGCATGAGCCGGCGGCCTCCCAGAGGGTTCGACCAGAGCCTCATCGACCTGGAAGCGACGCGGCGCCGGGCCCGGGTATCGGACCATGCCGTCGTACGGTTCCTGGAGCGGGCGCAAGGCTTTCCGATCGAGCTGATCCGCCAGTCGATCCTGCGGGACGAGGTGGTGGGGGCCCTGGCGCTCGGCGCCACCTCGGTGACCGTTGACGGCCTGACCTATCGCCTGGCCGAGGACCGGGTGGTGAACGTCCTGAAGGCGGGAGACCGCTGATGGCGCGCCCCCGCAAGAAGCGCCGCGCGAACGTCGCTTGGCTGCCTTGGACACCCGACCATGAGCGGCTCTTCGGATTGGTCCCCGAAGACTGGTCGCCGCCATCGCGTGTGCGACTGTATGGGGGCAAGCGCGGCATCACCGTTCTCGGGCGGTTCCAGACGCCGTCCGGGCCGCAAACAGCCAGGGTCCGGCTCGAACAGGACAGGCACTCCAAATCCTGGTCGATCGTCGAGCGATCGATCTCCATCCACCTGGTGGTGCGCGGATGACGCGTTTGTTCGGCACCCTTCTGGATGGCGGCCCGCCGACCAATGTCCGGGCCCCGACCTGCCGCCATCCCGGCTGCGGCGCGGAATCGAGCTTCCGGCTGAGGGCGGACGTCCGGATCGGCGCGGTCGATCGGCCCGTCTACCTGGAGGCCTGGTGCCTGGACCATGTGCCGGCGAGCTGGTTTCCGAAGCGAGACGGCCAATGAGCCGCCTTGACCGGACCACGGCCGCCCTCCTGCGGCAACGGGCCGAGCGTCTGCACGCGGCGGCCGATCGCCTCGTCCGCCTGGACGGCGAGCTGGTCGCCTGGGGTGTCAGTCGCCGGGTGGCGCGGGCCTACGTCTGGGCCAGCCACCAGGGCGAGGATCTCCACGCGGCGATCCGGCGGCTGCTGGCCGGCTCCGCGTCCAGCCCCGGCGTCGATCGCTGGATCTCGAAAATCGTCGCCCACCTGCAGCGCACAGAGGAGGCCCGCCCATGAACGGCGCCGCCACGACCACCAACGTCCGCCTGATGATCGCCAAGGTCCATCTGGGGGCAAAGGAGCTGGGCCTGGACGAGGACACCCGGCGCGACCTGATGGCCCGCGTCACCGGCAAGCGGTCGGCCGCCGAGATGACCCCGACCGAGCTGGGCCGTGTCCTGGACGAGTATCGTGCAAGGGGCTGGCGTCCCGGCCAGCGCACCGTCCGCAAGCCCGCGCCTGTCGCCAGGCCGTCGCGCCAGCCCGCCGATCATCCCGTGGCCCGCAAGGCCCGAGCCCTGTGGTTGTCGCTGCACCAGCTGGGCGCGATCCGCGATCCGTCCGAGGCCGCCCTGGAGGCCTTCGCCCGACGCCAGGTGGGCTGCGCGGCGATGCGGTTCATGGACCAGGGCCAGGGGTTCAAGCTGATCGAGGGCCTGAAGGCGATCGCCGAGCGCCACGGCTGGGACCAGGACGTGGGCCAGCTGGAGGGCGAGGAGGCGGCGACGCTTCTCCGTCGCCGGCTGGTCGACCTGATCGACGCCAGGGCGGCCGAGGCCTGATGATGGCCACCGGCGGCCATAAGGGCGCGCCGGGTCCGGACCTGCTGTCCTGGCCCGACGTCAAGCCCCTGATGGACGCCGCCGAGGCGGCCGAGGCCGATCGCCTGCGCGCCTTGAAGGCGGTGCGCCTCGCGCCGCCCGGCGAGATCACCGTCCGCCGCCGTCGGCTGGAAGCGGCCACGACCAGGGCGCTGGCGGCCGAGCTGGCCGCAGCGCGCGCCTTGCGAGGCCGCTCATGAGCCTGCCGGGTCTGCTGGGCCGCATCGCCGAGATCGCCGGCGAAGCCGCCGCCCTCAACCTGGCGCGCGAGCTGGGCGGCCAGGAGCTGAAGATCTCCGGCCGGCCGGGCGGCAAGCTGGCCAGGATCGTCGGCGACGAGGCCGCCGCCGCGATCGCGGACGCCTTCGGCCCGGAAAAGATCACGGTTCCCATGGCGCATCTTCGCGGGCAGAAAGGGCGCCGAGCCGCCGCCGCCCGCATGATGGCGGCCGGCGCGACCGTCACGCAGGCGGCCAGGGCCTGCGACATTCACGAGCGGACCGCCTGGCGCGCCCGGGCTGACGAGCCCCAACCCCTGCCGCTGTTTCCCGAGCCCGCCGACGAGGCCTGACAACTGTCAGGGGCGAAGCCGCCCCGCCTCTCGATCAATGTGACCCGTGAGAGTTGAGCCGGCGCGAGCCGGCCTTTTCGCAGGGGCGCAGATGACCACCACCGCCAAGTTTCCTGTTCCCGGCCGACCGGTCGGCTGGACGGCGCTCAACGAGAGCCGCTGGGCGCAGGTGTTCCACCACATCCTGGTGATCGAGGGCGGCTGGGTCGACGACAAGGCCGACCGGGGCGGGGCGACCAAGTTCGGCATCAGCCTGCGCTTCGCCAAGGCGATCGGAGAGATCGACACGAACCGGGACGGGTTCGGCGATCTCGATCTCAACTTCGATACGGTGATCGACGGCTGCGACATCAAGCTGCTGACGCGCGAGATCGCCGAGGCGCTGTATCTGGAACACTTCTGGATCAAACCCGGCTTCTGGTCGCTGCCCCGGCCGATCGACGCCGCCGTTTTCGACCAGGCCGTCAACGGCGGGACGACGGCGGCCATCAAGCTGCTGCAGAGGGCGCTCAATCGTACAGCGCGGGTGACCGGAACCGTGCTCACTGTCGATGGTCAGTTGGGGCCGAAGACCCGCGCCGCCGTCGCCGCCAGGCCGGGCGAACGCCTGCTGACCGAATACCGCCTGGTGGCGGCCGAGCGCTATGAGGCAATCGTCCGCGCCGATCCCAGCCAGACGAAGTACCGCAAGGGCTGGCTGCGCCGGGCCCGGGAGCTGGGCCGTGTCTGAACCGCTCAGGCTGCCGGAGATCCAATGGACCTGGCGGCGCATCTTCACCTACGTCGCCACCCTGCTGTCCTGTGTCGGCATCGGCTGGGCCATCGCCAAGATCGATAGCGCCGAGGATCTGCGCTGCGTCGCTCTGGCCCTGGTCGGCCTGCAGGCGCTCCTGGCCGTCCTCTACCTCACCGGCGCCACCGTCACCGACCTGGCCCGCCTGGCCGCCGCGCGCGCCGGCATCGCTCCGAAGGGAGACCCCAGTTGAGAGCTGTCCTGATCACCGCCGGCATCGGCGCGATCGCCTGCGCCGTCCTGGGCGGCGCTCTGACCCTGGCCCAGTCCAGGGCCGACCGGTTCGAGGCTCTGGACCGGGCGCACCGGGCCTGTGTGGCCGCGATCGGTCCGAACGCCCGGGCTGATCGGCGGCCCGAGGCGCTGTGCGATCCGGCGATCGCCGGCCACTGGGCGCGTTCGATCCAGGCCCGCGCCTGCGATGAGGCGCTGGCGGCCTCGCCGGTCAATCTCCACGCCGCCCGGGCCAGCTGCAGCGCGCCGGTCAAGCGCCTTCAGGCCGAGCACGGGGCCGCCGCCGCCGACATCGCCGACCTGACCCGCCAGCTCGCCGAGGAGCGGGCGGGTCGCCGGGCCGCCATCGACCGGGCGAGCGCCGACGCCAAGACCCAAGCCGAAAGGAAACTCCGCCGTGAAGCCGCTGACGCCCGTGCGCCTCGCGATCCTGCTGGTCGCGTCATCTGCGACGCTGACTGCCTGCGCGACAAGCGGCGCTGAGCCGTCGTCGCTGACCGCGCCCGCCGCTGATCCGGTCATCGAGACGCGCACCATCGTTCGGCTGACCTGTCCGGACGAGATCTGGCGACCCCTGCCGGAGGAGCCGACGCCAGCGCCCGACGCGGAGGTGACCTGGAACGACGCCGGGGGCCTCTGGATCGACGGCAAGTTCGAGCGCGGCGACGCGGCGCTGGACGCCCTTGAGAGCGCCCAGGCCGCCTGCCGCGCGGCCGGGGCCGCCCCGCCATGAGCGACGTCCTGGACGCGGCCCAGGCGGTCGAGGAGCGCGAGCGGCACGCCTCGATCGCCCGGGTTCGCAGCGCTGCATGCCTGCCGCCGGCGTCCGACGGCGACTGCATCGACTGCGGCGACGAAATCGATCCTGACCGCCGCCGGGTGCTGCCCGGCGCGCGGCGTTGTCTGACCTGTGCGGAGGCGCGTGAGCGCCGGGAGCGTGGACTGTGATTCCTGATTGGGCGCCGGTGATCATCTCCGCCGGCATCTTGTGCGCCGCCGTGTTCGTGGCCTGGCGCAGCGGCTTCTGGCGAAGCCAGGACCAGCGCGAGGCCCGCGAAGCCCGCGATACCGGCCGTATCGAACGGATCGACACCAACGCCCGGGCGGAGATCGCCCGCGTCGAGCGCGAGCTGAAGGCCGAGGTCGCCAAACTGGGCTCGGCCCAGGCCGCTTCCAGCCTCGATGTCGCCATCCGGCTGACCAAGGTGGAGGAGACCATCCGGCACCTGCCCACCGCCGACCAGGTGGCCCAACTCATCGACCGGCTGGGCCGGGTAGAGGCTGGAATGGCGGCGGTCGAAGTCCGGATGGAAACCCAGACCGAGCTGACCCGCACGATCCGCGACCACATCCTGGAGCGCGAGTGATGGCCACGCTGCGCGAACGCCTCCTGGAATCGATGCGGCTCTGCATCCTGCGCCTCTTGGCCGAGGCCAACGGCTACCGGATGAACGACAGCCTTCTGGCGCAGGTGCTGCGCGACCTGGGGTTCGACGAGCCGCGCGACGTCCTCGCCGGCGAGCTGGCCTGGCTGGAGCGCAATGGGCTGGTGACGCTGGCCACCCCCAACCCCGGCGTCAACGTCGCGACCCTGACGACGCGGGGCGATGAAACCCGCCTTGGCGTGATCACCTATCCGGGCGTGAAGCGTCCCTCGCCGAGGGGCTGACCATGGCCAGATCGAAGGTCGAGAAGCTGCCGGAAGGCGCCCGGAAATCCCTTGAGGACTGGCTGCAGGAGTTCCTGGCCGGGCGGATGAGCCTGGACGAGGTCATGGAGCGCCTGGAAGCGCTGCTGGTGTTCAACGGCGTCAACGACAAGCCCTCGCGCTCGGCGGTCGGCCGCTACGCCCAGAAGTTCTCGGCCGTCGCCGACCGGATGAAGCGGGCCCAGCAGTTCCGCGAGGTGCTGGTCCGCGAGGTCGGCCCCCAGGTGGCGGACGGCAAGGGGCTGCAGGTGATGGCCCAGGCCTTCGAGAGCCTGGTCTACGACATGCTGGCGGGCATGGAGGAGGGCCAGACCTTCACGCCCGAGCAGCTGATGTTCTTCGCCAAGTCCATCCAGTCGGTCGCCGGCGCGCTGAAGACCGACGCCGACCGGGCCCTGCGCATCGAGGAGACGGCGCTGAAGAAGGCCGCCCAGTCGGCCAAGGCCGAGGGCCAGGCGCTCGGCCTGACCGAAGACCAGGTCAAGAAGATCGAGAAGGTCATCCTGGGGGTCGAGCGGTGAAGCTGCGCCCGCCAGGACCAGGCGGTCCCATGCCACCGCAGGACGGCGAGCAGATGGCCCCCGAGCTGCTCGACCTGCCCAGGGGCGACCTTCTGCTGAGCTACCAGCAGGACTTCCACAAGGCCCGGTCCGAGCCGGGCCTGCTGTTCGTCGAGAAGTCGCGGCGCATCGGCCTGACCTGGGGCGTGGCCGCCTACTGCGTGCTGCGCGCGGCTCGGGCGCGAAGCCAGGGCGGCCGAAGCCAGCTCTACATCTCCTACGCCTTCGACATGACCCGGGAGTTCATCGACTACTGCGCCATGTGGGCGCGGGCGTTCGGCTACGCGGCCAGCGCGCCCGAGGAGTATCTCTTCGAGGACCAGGACCCGGAGACCGGCGAGACCAAGCACATCAAGGCCTTCCGGATCGATTTCGCCTCTGGCTTCTACATCCGCGCCCTGTCGTCGGCGCCGCGCTCGCTGCGGGGCAAGCAGGGCGACGTGATCGTTGACGAGGCGGCCTTCGTCGGCGACCTGGAAGCGCTGCTGGACGCCGCCATCGCCCTGACGATCTGGGGCGGCGACGTGACTGTGATCTCCACGCACTACGGCGTCGACAACACCTTCAACACCGAGCTGCAGAAGATCCGCGCCGGCGAGCGCCTGGGCCTGACGCCGCTGCGGATCACCTTCAGCGGCGCGATCGAGGCGGGACTGTACGAGCGCATCTGCCTGGTCACCCGCCAGGAGCCGACGCCCGAGGGCAAGGCGAAGTTCATCGCCAAGACCTACGGCATGTACGGCAGCGGCTCCTCGCAGGAGCTGGACTGCATCCCGGCCCGATCGGGCGGCGCCTGGCTGCCGTTCGACCTGATCGAGCGCGCCGAGCGGTCGGACATTCCGGTGCTGCGCCTGGCTTTCGATGACGCCTTCGCCTTCAAGCCGGACCATATCCGCCAGGCCGAGGTCCGCGAATGGTGCGAGGTCAACCTCAAGCCGCTCCTGGAGCGCCTGGACGGGTCGCTGTTCGGCATCGGCGGCGACGTCGCCCGCACCACCGACCTGTCGGTGATCTGGCCGCTGAAGGAGGAGCAGAACCGTAGTGCGACCACCCCCTTCGTGGTGGAGATGCGCAACGTGCCCTTTCACGAGCAGCTGTTCGTCTGGCGCTATATCCTCGACCGTATTCGCCGCTGGCGGGCCAGGCTCGACGAGCAGGGCCTCGGCGCCCACCTGGCCGAACGGCTGATGCAGATCTACGGCCGGGCCCGCGTCGAGGGCGTCAAGGCCCGCGCCGACTGGTGGCGCGACGAAGGCCCGCCGCTGAAATCGCGGTTCGAGGATGATCGCATCACCATTCCGATGGACGCCGACGTCGCGGCGGACCTGCGCCAGGTGCAGGTGATCGCCGGCGCGCCGCGCATCCCCGAGAAGCGCAATACCTCCAAGGGCGAGGACGCCGCCGCAGCCGCCGGCAAGGTCAAGCGCCACGCCGACGCCGCCTCGGCCCTGTTCCACGCCAACTCCGCCCTGCGCGCCGGCGAGGCGGTGGAGGTCGGCGGCGAGACCGCCGGCGGAACGGGCGCGCCGGCCGGCTTCAGCGGCGGCGACGCCGAGGCCGCCTACGATCCTCTGGACCTGTCGGGATACTGACCATGGACATTCCTGAAATCCCCGCCGGCCCGCCGCCTGGCAAGCCCGTTCCCGAAGAGATGGCCGCCAGCCGTGACGGCCTCGACATCACGGTGCCCTTCATGGGCGCCCTGCGCGAGGTCCAGGACTCGGTCCTGCGCCGGCTGGGCTCCAACTACGACGTCTACCGCGAGCTGCGCCGCGACGACCAGGTCACCGCCTGCTTTGGCCAGCGCCGGCTGGCGCTGACGTCCAGGCAGCTGATCGTGGAGCCTGGCGCGGACGACGCCGCCTCGATCGCGGCGGCCGACCACCTGCGCGCCAACCTGGCCGCCATCCCGTTCGACCGCGCTTGCGGCAAGATGCTGTGGGGCGAGTTCTACGGCTTCGCGGTCGCCGAGTGCATGTGGGGCCAGCGTGACGGCCGGATCTGGCTGGAAGCGGTGAAGGTGCGCACGCCCTGGCGGTTCCGCTGGGATCGCGACGGCCGGCTTCGGCTGCTGACCCGATCCAACACCGCCACGGGCGAGCTGATGCCGGACCGGAAGTTCTGGACGATCTCCAGCGGCTCGGACAACGACGACGATCCCTACGGCCTGGGCCTGGCTCACCAGCTCTACTGGCCCGTCTACTTCAAGAAGCAGGGACTGGGCTTCTGGCTGCGCGCCCTGGAGAAGTTTGGCGCGCCCTCGACCGTGGTGAAGTATCCGGCGGGCAGCGGCGAGGACGTCACGAAGAAGGCCCTGGACATCGCCCGCCGCCTGCGGATCGACGGCGCGGCGGCGGTGCCCGACACCATGGTGCTCGATCTCCTCGAGGCGACGCGCGGCACGGTCGACCAGGCCACCTTCCATCGGCAGATGCAGGCGGCCATCGCCAAGATCATCCTGGGCCAGACCATGACCACCGACGACGGCTCCAGCCTCGCCCAGGGCAAGGTGCATGAGAACGTCAAGGAGGAGCTGGTCGACGCCGACGCCGAGCTGCAGTGCGAGAGCTTCCAGAACGGGCCGGCCGCCTGGCTGACGCGCTGGAATTTCCCAGGGGCGGCGACGCCGATCATCCGGCGGCCGTCGCCGGAGGACGAGGGCGTCGCGGCCGAGCTGGTCGCCAAGAAGGGCAAAGCCCTGAAGGCGATGATGGATGTCGGGCTGGCGCCGACCCAGGAGACGCTGGAGAGGATCGTGGGGCCGGGCTGGACGCCGGCGATGACGCCAGCTCCTGCGGCCAGTCTGACCCAGCCCGCGTTCGCGGAGGCCAGCGCTCCAGCGCCCGACGCCATCGACGACTTCACCGAGGCGATGGACTGGGAGCCCCTGATGACCCCGCTGCGGGACCGCATCGTGGCCTTCGTCGAAGCCCATGACAGCCTGGAGGACGCGGCCGACGCCCTGGAGGGCTTCCTGGCCGGGAGCGACGCCGGCCCGCTGGCTGACCACCTGGCCCGGGTGCTGTTCGAGGCGCGAGCGGCCGGCGCGGCGGGCCTGCAGCTGACCGCCCAAGCCGACCAGGACGAGGCCGACCAGGACAAGGCGTCCGGCCAATGACGGTGGTGTTCCGCGGCCGGCCGGCGGTCGAGGCGATCGACTACCTTCAGCGCAAATCCGTCGGCGGCCGGTTCGTGTTCAACTGGCGCGACGCCTGGCAGGAGGAGCACCTCCACGCCCAGCTGATCGCCAAGGTGACCGAGCGGGAAATCCTGGAGGACGTCCACGGCGGGCTGCTGAAGGGAGCCCGCGAGGGATGGAGCCGCCAGCAGTTCATCGACCAGCTGACGCCGATCCTGCAGGCGCGCGGCTGGTGGGGCCGCAAGCGGATGACCGATCCGGTGACCGGCGCCCAGGTGCTGGCCCAACTGGGCTCGCCGCGCCGGCTCAACACCATCTACAACGTCAACATGCGCATGGCCCATTCGGCCGGCCGCTGGGAGCGGCTGCAGCGCAACAAGGCCGACCGGCCGTTCCTTCGCTACCGTCATACACCCCAGCCCAACCCGCGCGAGCAGCACCAGGCCTGGGACGGCATCACCCTGCCGGTCGACCATGTCTTCTGGACGACGCACTGGTGCCCGAACGGCTGGCACTGCAAGTGCTGGACGCAGTCGCTGCGCCGGGCCGAGGCGGTGACCAGCGAGGACGAGCTGAAGCGGCTGGGCGTCTACCGGACCCGCACCTGGCGGGACAAGCGGACCGGCCGCGTTGTCGAGACGCCGGAGGGCGTGGACCCCGGGTTCGGCTACAACGTCGGCATGGCTCGGATGTCGGCGCTGGCCCCGCCAGCGGCGCCAGAGCCCATCCGGCCCTACGTCCAGGGCGAGCGTCAGCCGGCCGCGCTGCCCGAGTTGCCCGAGCCCCGTCCGCCGCCGCAGGGGATGGAGCTGATGCCGGACCTGCCCGCGACCGTCGACGCGGTCTGGGAGGCGTTCTCGGCCGCCCTGGGCATGGGCGAGGGCGAAGTGTTCCTGGACCGGGCCCAGCTGCCGGTGGTCATCAGCCGGCGCATGTTCGAGGCCCATGACGCCTCCGGGGCGTCGGACGGGGGCAAGGCCGCCCTGGCCGGCCGGGCGCGCTACGCTGGCCTGTTCGCCGCCACCCTGAAGGACCCGGACGAGATCTGGCACTCGATGCAGACGCGGCAGGACGGATCATCGCAGCTGGTTCGCTACTACGTGGCGGGCTGGGACAGCGGCGATGGCCGGGTGTGGTTCCTGGTCAGCTACCATGAGCGGGACGGCGTCTGGTGGGGAACGACCGCCTACGGGCCGGGCAAACGCCGGTCGGCCGACAATCAGCGGCGCACGCTCGACTTCGGCGGCCGGGTGGGAACCCTGGTCTATCGCCGGCTCGGCCGCTGACCCCAAAGAAAAACGGCCGCGAGGGGCGCCTCCGGCCGTCATGGCGATCTGTTGGACGCCGCATCCGCCGGCATGTCGATCGCGCCTGGAACATGAGGCCTGACGTCGCCGGGATCAAGACCCGGCCCCTTCGCGGAAAAACGGCCGCCAGGCCCTCGCGGCCCGACCGCGCCCCGTTCTAGCGGCCCACCCCCGCAAGCGCCTTCCACGGGCTTCCAAGGGCTTCCAATCGGCGGGCTCGATCTCTGGGGAGGGATGACCGCCGGGCCCGAACGGCGGCCCGCTCACCCTGACAACTGTCAGGGGCGAAACCCCCGGCGGTCGACCCGATGATGGGGGCTCCACGGACACGCTGTCCAGCCCCCAAAGTTGACCAGGCCCGCACCGCCCATGCTGACGTCGATCGAAGTCTTCCGCGCCGGAACCCACACGGCCCAGAATGGCAAGAGCTACACCTTCAGCGAAGCGGACATCGCGCAGATCGCGGCGAGCTACGATCCGGCCGTCAGCGCCGCGCCCATCGTCCTCGGGCACCCGAAGACCGACGATCCGGCCTGGGGCTGGGCGGCTTCGTTCAGTGTCAACGACCAGGGCGTCCTGATCGCGATGCCCGAGAAGGTGGACCCCGCCTTCGCCGAAGGGGTCGAGGCCGGCCGCTATCGCTATGTGTCGATGGCGCTCTATGAGCCGACCGACGCCCGCAACCCCAAGCCGGGCTGCTGGTATCCCCGCCACGTCGGCTACCTCGGCGCGCAGCCGCCGTCAGTCAAAGGGCTGAAGGCCGCGTTCAGCGATGAGGCGGGCGAGGTGGTCGCCTTCTCCACTCCCGATCCGGAGATCGGCTGGCTGGCCCGCGCGGTGGCCCAGGCCTTCCGGCGCATCCGCGACTTCTTCCTGGACGAGTTCGGGCAGGAAAAGGCCGACCGCGTCATGCCGGCCTGGTCCGACGAATGGCCCGCCGAGATCGCCGCCAAGGTCAGCGCCGAGCAGCCGAAGTCCGACGGCGCGGTCTGGAGCGAAGAGCAGCTGGTCGCGGCCATCTTCGAGCACGGCAAGGCGATGTTCGCCGAGGCTGCCCAGACCGAGCCGGCGCCCGAACTTCCGGTCGCCGATCCTGCCGCCGCCGCGCGTCAGGCCGAGCTGGACGCTCGCGAGGCGGACCTTCAGCGCCGCACCGCCGCCTTCGCCCAGGCCGAGGCCGATCGTCGCCGCGCCGAGGACGTCGCCTTCGTCGACGGCCTGGTCACCGCCGGCAGGCTGCCGCCGGCTCGCCGCGACGGCGTGCTGGCCAGTCTGGCCCATGCCCGGGGCGACGATGGCGGGCCGGCCTTCGCCGAAGGCGCGGATGCTCACGGCCAGTTGCGCGAGCTGCTCGGCGGTCTCGGCGTCTCGATCGCCTTCGCCGAGCTGGCGGCCGACGACGGCGCCCTGGTCGATCGCGGCGACGCCGCCGCCCTGGCCCAGAGGGCCCGCGCCCTGGTCGCCGAAGCCCGCCGCAACGGCGAGACCCTTTCCACGGCCGACGCGGTCCGCCGCGCCCGCGCTTCCTGACTTCCCAACCCCTCGGAGCTGTCATGCATCCCGGACTGACCAAGACCTTCACCGCCGGCGGCGCGATCGCCAAGCGCCGCATCGTCAAGCTCTCGGCGGACTTCACCGTCGTCCAGGGCGCCGCCGCCGCAGACGCCATCATCGGCGTCTCCGACATGTCCGCCGACGTCGCGAGCGGCGGCCGTGTGGACGTCCGCCTGACCGGCGTCGCCGAGGTCGATGCCGGCGGCAACATCACGCGCGGCGGCCTGGTGGTCTCCGACGCGAACGGCAAGGCCGTGGCGGCGGCCCCGGCGGCTGGCGCCAACGTCCGCGTCCTCGGCATCGCCCTCGTCTCGGCGGTCTCGGGCGACGTCCTCGATGTCCTGCTCGCCCAGGGCTCCCACCAGGGCTGATCCGGCCCCGCTCCCCTTCAATCCTCAAGGAACGCACTGATCATGGCCGGCGACGCGCCCTTCACCATCAATCCCACCCTGTCGGCGATCGCGATCGCCTATCGGAACACCCGGCTGATCGGCCGCAGCATCCTGCCGCTGATCGCGGCGGTCGGCACCAAGGAGTTCCGCTACACCTCCTACCCGAAGGAAGACGCCTTCACCCTGCCGGACACCCGTGTCGGCCGGCGCGGCCGTCCCAACGTGGTCGAGGCCGGCGGCGTCGAGCTGACCGCTACGGCGCTCGACTACGGCCTGGAGGACGAGATCCCGCAGGACGACATCGACCAGCCCAGCGCTGCCGGCAACGCCGCCCTGGCCGGTCCGGAGGAGCGGGCGGTCGAGTGGCTGACCGACCTGATCGAGCTGGACGCCGAGCAGCGCATCGCCAACGTGGTGTTCAACCCGGCGACCTACGGCGCCAACAACAAGTCCCAGCTGGCCGGCAACGCCCAGTGGTCGGACTACGCCAACTCCGACCCGATCCTGGCGATCAACACCGCGCTCGACGCCTGCGTGATGCGGCCGAACCTGGCAACCTTCGGCCAGCAGACCTGGTCGCGCCTGCGCGCCCACCCGAAGATCGTCAAGGCGGCCAACAAGACGGCCGGCGACACCGGTCTGGTGAGCCGCGAGGCGTTCGCCGAGATCTTCGAGCTGGAGGAGGTCCTGGTCGGCGAGGCCTGGGTCAACACCGCCAAGAAGGGCCAGGCCGCCACCCTTGCCCGCGCCTGGGGCAAGCACGCCGCCTTCGTCCACCGCAACAAGCTGGCCGACACCAAGCGCGGCCTGACGTTCGGCTACAGCGTGCCCTACGGCCAGCGGATCGCCGGCTCGCGGCCCGATCCGGACATCGGCCTGCGCGGCGGCGTCCGGGTGCGTGTCGGCGAGACGGTGAAGGAGCTGATCACCGCCGCCGACTGCGCCTACTTCTTCCAGGACGCGGTGGCCTAGACCCGCCATGCGCTTCGCTCCCAGGAAGGTCCGGATCACCCACATCGCGCTCGACGCCGGCGACCGCCGGTTCGAGGAGGGCGATGTGGTGGTCCTGGACGACGACACCCCCGCGAGCCTGGCCGTCGTGCTGGGCGCGCGTCTGCAGGCCGGCACGGCCGAGCTGATCGAGGAGGGCGATGCCGGCGCCTCCGGCGGCCTTCCGGAGGTCTTCCAGGAGGCGCTCGCCGCTTTCCTGGACGACATGCCGCGCCGCACCTACGAGATCGGCCGCCTGCTCGATCTCGCCCTTGAGTGCGGACCGCCAGCCGCCGCCGCCCTGCTCGAAGCCTTACAGGCCTCGGCGGAGGCCGGCGCCTGCATGGCCGAGCGCGTCCAGGACGTGGTGGCCCTGGCACAACAAAACTTCGCGCCGGCCGCCGCCGGCGACGAAGCGGACGGCGCCCCCGAGGCGGCCTCCGAGGCGTCGGCCGAGGGCGTGGCGGCCGGCGCCGAAGTTCAAACCGGAATGCACCCCGCAGAGCAGGGCGCAGGACCGGATGACCCGCCGCCGGCCCCGGCCGGCGGCGGCGAGCCCGATCCTGCGCCCACCGCCACCGTCCCGGAGGATCAGGCCTCCGGGACGTCCGAGGCGGCAGACCCGGTCAACCCCCCTGAGCCGGCGGACCCGTCGGCGAAGCCGAAGCCCGTCCGGAAGGCGGGTTCCAAAGCCAAGGCTGACTGATGAACCGATCGACCTTCTCCCGCTTCACTCCCGACGCCGTCGCTATCGTGGTCGGCCTCGCCCTCGGCGTGGTTCTCGGCCTCGCCGGGGCCGGCCTGCGACTGCTCAGCGCGGCGTTCCCCGCTTCGCCCGAAATGCTCCCGCCGGCTGCCGCCTGGAACACCCCGGCCCAGCTGGGCCGCCCCCAGACCGACGCCTTCCTGGCCCGCCGCGCGAGCCGCGAGGAGCGGGGTCGGCGGGGCCACTGGTCCCTGGCCAGCGCCCAGCTGGCTGTCTGACCTTTCCCTGAAGCCGATGACCAGGGCGGCGGGGTGACCAAGCCCCGCCGCCTTTTTCCGAGGACCCGATGACCCACACGCGCATCACACACCGCGAGCTGCTCCCCATCGAGCAGGAGAACATCGCCGCCATCAAGGCCGCCGCCGAGGAGCTGTTGCGCTGCATCGGCGAGGGCAGGAGCCGGGAACAGGCCCTGGCGCGGACCAAGGTGGAGGAAGCGGTGATGTGGGCTGTGAAGGGCATCACGGCCTGACATGAGCTACGCGACCGTCCAGGACTTCGTCGACCAGGTCACCGAGACCGAGGCGCGGGCGCTTGCGCCGTCGTCGCCGGCTGGCGGCTATGACAGCGCCCTGATCGGCCGCGCCCTGGCCTCGGCCGCCGCCGAGCTGGATACCTATTTCGCCGCGCGCTACGCGACCCCGGTCGATCCCGTGCCCCGTCCCGTCCTGGACGCGACGATCGCCATCGCCCGCGAAGCTCTCGACCGGCAAGGGCGCGACCTGGTCAAGGCCGCCGCCGCCCGCGCCCGCGCCTGGGCGAAGGACGTGGCGAAGGGCGTGGCCGTCATCGGCGGCGGCGTCGTCGGCGAGGATGCGCCGGCCGCCGGCGACGGCGCCGGGCCCGTGTACGACGGCCCGGACCGGGTCTTCGACGACGACGGCCTGGCGGGCTTCCTGTCATGAGCGGCGCGGCCTTCAGCTTCTCGATCGAGCTGGCCCCGGTGCAGGGCGGCCTGGCCGCCGTGCGCGAGCTGTTCGAGGACCTGACCCCGATCCTCGACAACATCGGGGCCGAGGGCGAGGCCTCGACCGTCGAGCGCTTCGATACCAACATCGCGCCCGATGGCACGCCCTGGGCCCCGTCGCTCCGCGTCCAGCAGCAAGGCGGCCGGACCCTCGTCCTGAACCGCGACCTGCAGTACAGCATCAACTACCAGCTCGATGGCCCCGACGCGGTCGAATGGGGTTCGGGCATGATCTATGCGGCGATCCACCAGGGCGGCGGCGAGATCCGCGCCCGGAACGGCGGCGCCCTGGCCTTCACCCTCGCGACCGGCCAGTACGTGGTGGTCGAGAAGGTCACCATGCCGGCGCGGCCCTATCTGGGCCTGAGCACCGGCGACCAGGCCGAGATCCTTGACATCGTCTCGCGGCATATCACCGAGGCCGCCCAGCTGGGGAGCGCCGGCTGATGGAGGGGTTCTTCGACGCCGCCGCCGAGCGCCTGCGCCAGCGCTGCCCGGCGCTGCTCCAGGTCCAGACGGGCATGAGCCGCGACCTGGTCGAGACCATGACGCTGAGCCAGGAGGTCAGCGCCCTGGTCCATCCGCTGTCCGAGGCGGCCGACCCGGTCAATCACGCCTCCCTCCTGGTGAGCCAGCGCGAGGCCTGGGTTTTCGGGGTGATGCTGGCCCTGACCTACCCCGGCGGCTTCGCCGAGTGGGAGCCGGCCAAGGCGCAGGTGAAGGCCGCGCTGCGCGGCTGGACCTGGGAGGAGCGACTGGCCCAGCCGGTCGCCTACGTCGGCGGCGCCACGCTCCAGTACTCGATCGCCCAGGACGGCGGTCGGTGGCTGTTCCTGATGCGGTTCAGCCTGGCCACCCGCGAAACCTACCCCCACCAGACCTGAGGCCCCGAATGTCCCGCCGAAAGCCCGCGCCCTCCACCGCCGTCGCCCTCGAAACGACCCTTCCCGTCGCCGAAGGCCGCGCCCCGGTGCTCGACCTGGTCGGCGCGCTGGCGCTGGAAGCCGCCTCGAAGGCCGCCGGCATCGAGACGCCGATCGCCGCCGTCTCCGCCATCGAGCGCGCCGAGGCGGGCGAGATCGAGGCCGCACGCGCCGAGCTGACCGCGCGGGCCGAAGCCGCCCGCCTGTCCGCCGCCGCCGCCACCGACAACCCGCCGGACCCGGCCAGCCCGGAACCCCCGGCCAACCCAGAGCCCCAGGAGTAGACCTTGTCCGATCGCAGCTTCCTCCTCGCCAAAGCCGAAGTGACCTATGGCACGGACCCCGTGCCGGCCGCCGTCGACTTCGTCCTGGCCGAAAACGTCCAGTATCGCCTGATGGGCGCGCGCGAGCGCGGCGCCCCGGCCAAGCCCGGCGTCGGCCAGGTTCCCGGCCAGGTCTACGGCGAGCATGCCCAGCTGACGTTCGAGGTGCCCCTGGCCGCCTCGGGGACGGCCGGCACCGCGCCGAAGTGGGGCGTGCTTCCCAAGGCTTGCGGCTGGGGCGAAGTCGTCTCGGCGGGCGTCTCGGTGACCTACAGCCTGGCGGCGGACCCTCAGGCCGCCGGCAGCCTGACCCTGATCTGGAATGACGGCCGGCGCCTGCACAAGATGACCGGCTGCCGGGGCCGCATGGGCCTGCGCCTGGCCGCCGGCAAGCGGCCGATGCTGACGTTCACCTTCCTGGGTCTGTACGTTCCGGTGACCACCCGGGCGCTGCCGGTCCACGCCGATGCGACCTTCACCGGCTGGAACGACGCCAACCCCATCGCCCAGGGCCGCACCACCTTCACGCTCGGCGGCGTCAACGTCCCGCTCAGGGAGCTGTCGATCGAGGCCAGCGACAACGTCCTGTTCAACGACCTGCCGCACCAGGAGAACGTCACCCTGCGCGGCGCCCGGACGTTCAGCGGCCAGGTTCGCGGCACGACCCCGCTGCCCAGCGCCCTGAGCCTGGAGACGCCCTGGACGGCCGGGACGATCACCACCGCCGTCGTCGTCCATGAGACGGCCGCCGGCAGGATCTGCACGGTGAACCTGAAGGCCCAGCTGGGGCAGCCTGACTACGGCGATGACCGTGGCGAGGACGTGTTCACCTCGGCGCTCGACCTGACGCCCTCGGCGCTCAACCTGGATGACGAGTTCACCCTCGTCCTGACCTGACTTCCGGCCGCCGGCCGGGCAGTCGGCCGGCGGTCTCCTCTCACCACGCCCAACGCCAAGAGGAGCCGCGTGACCCATGACCATCAAATTCGATTTCGGGGCGCTGGAAGCGCCCTTCGAGGCCGACTGGCCGGTGACCGTCCATGTGCCGCAGGACGGCGGCGAGGTGCAGGAGCAGACCTTCATGGCGCGCTTCCGGCTGCTGGATACGGGCCAGCTGGAGGCGCTGCAGAAGAGCGAGACGCTCGACGCCTTCGTCAACAGCTACTGGCTGGGGTTCGGCAAGACCGAGGAGCGCGAGCTGGACGACGCCCTGCGAGAGAAGATGCTCGGTCGCCCCTATATCCGGCGCGGGCTGATCGACGCCTATCGCAAGTTCATGACCGGGGTGCCGGGAAAAAACTGACGGAGGTCGCGCGGGCCTGGGCCACCGGCCGCCGCGCGACCGACGCCCTGACGCTGGCGGAGCTGGACCGGCTGTGCGCCGACCTGGCCGCATTCGGCATGCCGGCGACCGAGATCGCCAAGGCGCGCGCCGAGGCGGAGGCGCGCCACGGCGCGTCGCTGGACGAGCCGATCGCGGTGCATCCCGCCAACCGCGCGCCCCTGCGCCTGTTGCTGGCCAGCGCGACGCAGTGGCGGTGCGCCGCCCTCTCGACCATGGCCAGCGCCCAGGTGGTGAAGACCGGCCTGGATTACGGAGTGCTGGACCGGGTGGCGGCGCTTGAGGGGCTGCCGCCGATCGAGCCCGACGTGTTCCGCCGCCTGCGGCTGATGGAGGCCGAGTGCCTGGCCGCCTGGCAGGAGGCCCGGCGATGAGCGTGGACCTGCTGGCCAGGCTGCGACTGGAGGCGACCGCCGGCGATGCGCCAAAGGTGGTCGGGTCGGTCGAGAAGGAGGTGGACGCCCTCGGCAAGTCGGCCGAGCGCACCGCCGACAGGCTGCAGAAGGCGGGTGAGGCGGCCGACAAGCTGGCCCCGCCGGCGGCCAAGGCCGGCGAGGCCGCCGACCGCGCGGCCAAGTCCCTGGACGCCGCCAGCGAGGCGGCCGACCGGTTCCGCGACAAGGCGGCGGAATCGGCTAGCGCCGGCGAGGATCTCGGCGACAGCCTCAAGGGCCTGGGCGACCAGGCGATCAACGAGGCGCTGGGCCGGGTGACCGATGGCGCCCGCCGATCGGGCGAGGCGGTCGACGGAATGGGCGGGGCGGCCGGCCGGTCCGGCGGCATGATGGCCGGTCTGGTGCGGACGCTTGTCGGCGGCGCTGGCGTGGCGGCGGCGATGGCGGCCGTCAACTACGTCATCGGAGAGTACAACGCCTACAACGAGAGCATGATCGAGGGCCAGGCGGCCGCGGCCAGCCGCGCCTCCGAGCTGGCGCAGGAGCTGCGGGACCTGACCGGCGAGTCGGAGGACCTGGCCAGCGTCACCGACGCTCTGAAGATCTCCACCGCGTCCTCGGCCCACGAGGCCCTGATGGCCGCCGACGCCTACGATCTTCAGGCGCTGGCGGCCCTGCGAGCCGCCAAGGCGATCCGGGAGAAGTCGGCGGCCGAGGTGGGCGCCGAGATCCAGGCCGTCGAGACCCGCATCGAGAACATGGAGCGCCGCCAGCGCGGCGGCGGGATCTGGGACCCGGTCACGATCCAGGATGACGAGCGCCTGGCGGCGTCCAAGCGACGGATGCTGACCGCCGTGTTCGGCAACGGCCGCTCCCGCGAGCGGCTGGACGGCACCGCCACGCCAGAGGAGGCCTACCGGCGCTTCGACGCCGGCCGTCTCGATGCCAGACAACGCGCGGCCGTGGCTGACTACAAGATCGCGGCAGAACAGTTCGCCGGCACTGACAGAGTGATTGCCGCCGACCGGGCCTATCTCGAAGAGCTACGTCGAAGCGCCGTGCTGGGCCCGGAACCGGCCACCGACGTCGAAGAGATCATCGTCCAGGGCGAACGCCGCAAGGGCCGCACCTCGCGCGGCTCCGGCCGCAGCGCCCAGGACGCCGCCGCCCGCGAGCGGGAACGCCGCCTCGCCCAGGCCTCCGAGGGCGTTCGCATCACCGAGGCCGAGACGCGGGCGATGGAGGCGCAGGTCATCGCCATGGCGAAGGGCGAGGCCGCCCTGGAAGCCTGGCGGATCACCGAGGCCGGCCGCCAGGCCGTCGTCCAGGCCGGACTGGACGAGACCGACAAGCTCACCACCGCCGAGGCCAGGGCGGCGGAGGCCGTGCGGACGTCGGCCGAGGCGCGCGAACGCCAGCTCATCGTCCTGGAGAAGGCCAGCCAGGTGCGGGCGGTGACCGACTCCCTGGACGAGCAGATCGCCGGCGAACAGGCCTATGCCCTGGCGCTGACCGGCAGCACCAAGGCGCTGGTCGATCATGAGCGCGCCGAGTTCGTCCGCCAGGAGCTGGAGCGCGCCGGCAAGAACCTGACGGCCGAGCAGACCCAGGCGATCACCGAGCGCGCCGAGGCCCTGTTCCGGCTCAAGGCGGTGAACGAGGACCTGGCCGGCGAGCGGGCCTTCCAGGAGGAGCTGAAGCTGGCCCGCCTGACCGCCGAGGAGCGGGAGCGGGAACAGCGGGCGCTGGAGCTGAAGTCCGGCCTGCTGGCACAGCATGCGGAGATGACGGAGGCCGAAGCGCTGGCGATCGCGCGGGTGCGGGCCGCTCGCGAACAGGCTCTGCGCGGCCAGGCCGAGGAAATGGCCCAGCTGAAGGAGAGCTACCGCACCGGCTTCATCGACGGCGGCGAGCTGGCCTTCGACGACATCGCCGAATACGGCGAGCGCAAGCTCCGGGAGATGGTCTACGACGCCCTGCTGAAGGAGCCGATCGATCTGGTGATCGAGGCGACCGTGAAGGTGCTCACCGCCGGCCTGGAGGACTTCCTGCGCCAGGTGCTCGCGGCGGCCTCGATCGGCGGGCGCGGCGGCGTGGGCAGCGGTGGCGGCGGCGGCCTGGACTGGGCCGCCCTGTTCGGCCAGCCGACGGGCGGAACCTCCAGCTCGGGCGGCGCGGCCAGCGCCCTGATGAGCGCATGGATGATGCTCGGCGGCGGCGGCGCGGCAGCCGGCGGCGGGCTGGCCTCCAGCTTCCTGGGCGGGGTCACGGGCGCGACCGGGGCGACGGCCGTCGGCGGCGGGCTGTTCGGCGGGCTTGGCGCGCTGATGGCGACCCCGGCCGGGTGGATCGGCGCGGCGGCCATGGCCCTGGCGAACCATGAGCAGATCCTGCAGTCGTTCGTCGACAACGGCCGCAAGCGCATCCAGGCGATCGGCGGCAACGAGCGCGTCGCCGAGATGCAGCTGATCCCCAACAGCTGGCGGCCGATCGTCGCCTCGCTTGGCAACGGCAACAGCAACAACGGCGGGCGGCTGCTGTTCGAGGACGGCTTCTGGACGGTCGGCGGCAACAAGGCGTCGAAGCAGACCAAGGAACGGCTGGCCGGGGCCGGCGAGGCCATCGAGCAGCTGATCGCGGGGCTGGAGGCGATCGGCATCAGCGCCCGGGGGATCATCACCAAGGTGCAGCTGGGCGACCGCGACCCGACCCGGGTGACGACGGCGGACGGCACGGTCTATTCGGACCCGCGTCGCAGCGTCGAAGCCCTGATGCAGCTGATCACCACGGCCCTGTTGTCGGAGGCGGAGTACGAGGACCCGGCGCTGAAGGCGATCGTCGACCAGATGCTGGACGCCAACCGCAACTGGGAACAGATCCTCGAACGGATGGAGCGGTTCGTCGCCGCCCAGGAGGCGCGCAAGGACCTGGAGCTGGAGCTGCTCAGCTACACCGATCCGCGCGCCGCCGCGCTGCTGGGGCTTGAACGCAGCCAGGCCGAACGCCGGCGCGCCTTCGAAGGCTTCAACACCGACGGCCTCTACACCGACGTCCAGTGGGCGACGATCCAGGACCAGCTGGCGGCCCTTGAGGCCGAGGAGCTGGCGGCGGTGCTGGAGAGCCTGGGCGATGCGGCGACCGACGCCGCGCGCGCCCTGGCGGACGCCGCCCCCCGGCTGCGGGACTGGCTGGACGCCATGGGCTTCTCGGACGCCGCCCAGCTCAATCCGTTCGAGGAGCGCCAGCTGGCCTATGCCCAGTACGAGCGCCAGCTTGAGAAGGCGCGGGCCGGCGACGCCGAGGCTTTGGCCGACATCACAGCCTATGCCGAGCGGCTGCTGGCCGCCGACGCAGAGGCGACCAGCTCGGCCCAGGAACGACTGGCGCTGTTCAACCTGATCATGTCGCAGATCACCGCCCTGGCCGGCCAGACCGCGCCGATCGGCGAGAGCACGACCACGTCGCTGGCGGGCGGCGGTACGGTCACCACCGGAGCCGGCGGCGAGACGGTGGTGACGACGTCGGGCGGCGAGACCGTGGTGGTCACCGCCGGCGGGGAGGTGGTCGCGGCCGTCGACCAGCTGCGCCTCGACGTCGTCCAGCGGCTCGATGCGCTGAAGACCACCGTGCCGACCGCCATGGGCGTGATGGGCGAGGGCCTCGGCGAATTGCTCGAGCGCATCCGAGAGCAGGCGGCCGAGCAACGGGTCACGACCGAGGAGGTTCTCCGCGAGCTGATCGCCTCGAACGCCTGGAACCGGGCGGCCCAGTCGCGGGTGACCCAATGACCGAACCGGTGCGCGCGGTGCTGATGGAGGTCGACGTCCTCTCGCCGGACGGCGAGCCGGGCGTCCTGCGGTTCTCGGACCGGGCTGTGCGGCCGTTCCCCCCCACCGATCCGCTGCGGCCGAACATCGGCTTCGACGATCGCCTCAACTATCCGCCAGCCCTGCGCCGCGCCTTCTTCGACGATCTGGCCAGCCTGTCGCCAGGCCTGGGGTTCGGCGCGGCGATCCTGGCCAACGCGGACGGCGGCCTCGATCCCTGGGAGGCGTTCACCTGGGGCGAGATGCGCATCTGGCTATGGACGGACGGCACGCCCTTCTCGGCGGCGCTTCCCGTGACGCGCGGCCTCACCTCGCCGCCAGAATTCAGCCGGCCGAGCCGCAGTCCAGCCCAGGTGCGCGTGTCGCTCTACGACTACCGGGCCGAGCTGGAGCGCCCGCTGCAGGAGACGCGATACGCCGGCGACAACGACGGCGAGGACGTCCTCTACGAAGGCACGGCCGACGATCTGAAGAACCGTCCCAAGCCGCTTGCCTTCGGGCGGCTGGAAGACGCCCACATTCCCGCCCCGATGGTGAACGCGGGGGTGCTGGCGCATCAGCTTCATGATGGGGAGATCGCCGGCCAGGTCGAGGTGTTCGACCGGGGCGACGACGCCGGCTTTGTCGATGAAGGCGCGCTCGTCGGGGCCGCCTTCGACGCTTTCGAGCCCGATCCCGCGTCGCACTGCCAGGATCTCGGCAGGGGCCTGGTGAAGATCAACGGCGACCCGGTCGGCCGGTTGACCTTCGGCCTGCTGGGCGACGCGGCCGGCGGCTATGCGGAAACCACCGGTCCGGTGCTGGCCAGGATGCTCGGCCGGGCCGGCGTGCCGGCCGACCGGATCGGCCCGAGCGTCTCCGGCCTGGCCGCGCCGGCGGTCATTGGCGCGTGGTTCGGCGACCAGGTCAGCGGGCGCGACGCGCTGGGCTGGGTGGCGCGCTCGGCGATGGCCGTGCTGGCGCCCGACCGGGCCGGCGTCTGGGCCGCCGATCGGCTCGCGCCGCCGGCGGCGATCGCCGTCCACACGATCTCGGCGGACGAGCTGGTCGACGTCGAGCCGGACGCCACAACGCCCGCCCCGGCCGGGGAGGTCCGCGTCGGCTATGGGCGCATCTGGACCGTGTTCCGAGGGACGGAGATCGCGCCGGCCCTCAGGGGCTCGCCCGAGGAAGCCAGGCTCACCGAGGAGTATCGGTGGGCCGTGGCCGAGGACGCCACGGTGAAGGCGCGGTTCCCCCGCACCTGGCGCACGATCGAGGTGACGACGGCCCTTCGGGGCGAGGCCGACGCCCTGGCTCTGGCGAGCGACCTGAAGGCGCTGTTCGGGCTTCGGCCAGACGGCCGCCCGCGCCGCGTCTGGCGGCTGGTCATCGAGCTGACCGCCGCCGTGCTGGCCGTGCCGCTGGGCGCGACGATCGCCGTGGAGAGCGACGCTCTCGACGGCCTCTATCTGCTGATCGCCGAGGAGCCGATGCGCCCGCGTCGTGATCTCTGCATCTGGACGGTTTGGGGCTGACAATGGCGCTCGGACGTTTCGCCGACATCAACCTGGCCAGGACCGCCGCGCTCTCCGGCGGCAGCTGGTCGCCGGACTGGCCGCTGGCCAACGTCCAGGACGGCCGCCGCTATGTCGGCGCGCCGGCAAGGCAGGAGACCCCCGGCGACCTGGCCGCCAGCCAGTTCGACGCGGTGCTGCTGGCCGCCCGGGCCGTGAACCTGGTCGCGGTCCTGTTCCACACCATGAGCCTGGCCGCCCGGTATCGGCTGACCCTGGCCAGCCCGGGCGCGACCCTGGAGGCCCCGACCTATGACAGCGGCTGGAAGGACGTGTTCCCGGCCGTCTTCGACCAGGCCGAGCTGGACTATGAGGACAGCAACTGGTGGGCCGGCCAGCTGGCGGCCGAAGACCTGGACCTGTATCCGCGCCACCTCTGGATCAGCCTGCCCCAAACGCTGATCGCCGAGCAGATCCGGCTGGAGTTCGACGACGCCGACAACGCCGCCGGCCACTTCGACATCGGCGGCCTCTGGATCGCCCGGACCTGGTCGCCGGCGTTCAACTTCAATCGCGGGCGGCAGCCCAGCGCCGAGACGCGAGACCAGAAGGAGGAATCGCCCTCCGGCCGGGAGTTCGGCGACGAGCGCACGCCGAGGCGGATCATGACCGTCTCCTGGTCGCGTCTCACCGATGACGAGGCCCTGCGCCAGCTCGACGCCTTCGCCAGGGCCCGCACCACCCGAACGGTGCTGTTCCTGCCCGACAGCGACAACCCCAAGAGCCTCCTTCGCGAGGCCTATCCGGCGACCTTCCAGGCCTCGCCGTCGCCCACCTTCACCTATGACGGCCTGAACAGCGCTCAGGCGGTCTTCCGGGAGATCATCGCATGAGCGCCCTCGAACGCCTGACCAGCGGCTACTACAACTCCCAGCCCTACCACGCCGACAACAATCCCGGCGGCCTGGGCAACGGCGGCCACGTCATCAACTTCCCGCTCTGCCTGGCGGACTTCGCGGCCGTGGCCAACGACCTGAACGAAGCGGTGATCGACGCGCCGGCGGTGCTGGCGGCGGAGATCAGCGTCACCAACATGCTGGCCCAGGTGACCGCCCAGGCCGGCCCGGTCATCGCCGGGCTGGCGACCTATGGCATGCCTGGCCGGGCCCAGATCACCAACCTCAACAATCTGAACAAGAGCGGCTGGTTCTATTCGACCACCACCGCCACCGGCCGGCCCGGCGGCGAGACCGACGGGTTCGTGTTTGCGGTGTCCGACGGGGCGACCCAGCAGGACGGCGCGCAGCTGTTCCTGGCCAGCGCCTCGGGCAAGATCTACAAGCGCCACCGCGTGGCCGGGACCTGGCAGGCGTGGACCGAGCTGACCACGGCCGGGGCGTTCACCGATACGGCCTTCGGGGCGGAGAACACGCTCGCCTCGGCCGCCACGACGCAGCTGGGCAGCGCCGGCAGCCGGCTGGTCGAGATCACCGGCGCGACGACGATCACCAGCTTCGGTTCGACCGGCGCCCTGACAACGAACCCCAGCTACCTGGTCCGCTTCGCGGGCGCCCTGACGTTGACCCATCACGCCGCCAACCTGATCCTGCCCGGCGGCAAGAACATCGTGACGGCCGCCGGCGACGTGGCGCTGATGCAGTACTTGGGCTCCGGCCAGTGGCGCTGCGCGATGTTCATGCGGGCCAACGGCGAGGCGCTGACCATCAACCCCTATGGCGCGGAGGTCAGCGTCGCCTCGGCCGCGACGGTGGACCTGGGCGCGCAGGCCTCGTCCCTGATCAACATCACCGGCACGACGACGATCACCAGCCTGGGCGCGTCGGCCGCCGCCGCCCGCCCCCTCTACCGGCTCCGGTTCGCCGGCGCGCTCACCCTGACCCACAACGCCGTCAGCCTCATCCTGCCCGGCGGCGCGAACATCGTGACCGCCACCGGGGACAGCGCCGTCGCTCTCTACCTCGGCGGCGGCAACTGGCGGGTGCTGAGCTTCCACCGGGCGGATGGCAAGGCGCCGGCCTCGGCGCTGGCCAGCGCCACCGAGGCCAAGGCGGGCACGGTGGCCGACAAGGCGGTCACGCCGGCCGGCCTGGCGGCCGCGCTGCAGTCCGGCGTCCAGCTCTACGCGGACGACAGCAGCGCGGGGGCGGACACGGTGGTGATCACCCTGACGCCCGCTCCGGCGGCCCTGGAGCCGGGCATGGCGGTGCTGGTCAAGGTCCAGGGCACCAACACCGGCCCGGCCACGCTGAACGTCAACGGCCTGGGGGCGGTGACCATCAAGCTGAAGGGCGCGAACCTGCCGGCCGGGGCGCTGAAGGACGGCGTCATCAGCAAGTTCGTCTACGACGGGACCTTCTGGCAGCTGCTGGCTGGCGGCGGCGTGGTGGCCAGCTCGCTCGGCTTCACCGGCTATCGCATCTACGAGGATGGTTGGATCGAGCAGTGGGGCCAGGTGCTGGTCAACTCGGTCGGCTCGGGCACCAGTCAGGAGCAGCCCGTCGCCTTCCCTCTGACGTTCCCGATCGGCTGCGCGACCGTCGCCCTGCAGGTGGTGCAGAACGCCGGCGCGATCGGCGGCGGGGTGAAGGAGTATTTCCGCAACCTGTCGGGCGCCGGCATGAACGTCGGCCTCGACGAAATCAGCGGCTCCCTCAACGCAACGGTCTACTGGCAGGTGGGAGGCTACTGATGGCGCGGCCCTATCCGCTCTCGGCCCTGGCCGACTGGGCCTATCGCTACAGCTTCGTGACCGAGGACGGCCAGGAAGAGGACATCTCGCCGGCGACGCCGAAGATCGTCCTGACCCACCAGGCCAGCGGCGCGGTGTTGATCCTGACCATGGCGACGGGACTGTCCAAGCCGATGGACGCCGCCAACGCCCTGGACGTGCTGGTCGACCGGCTGACGCACGCCGAATGGCCGGCTGGCGTCACGACGGCCGAGATCGTCCTGGACTGGCCCGGCGGACTGGAAGAGTCGGCCGTCGTCGACCTGCTGGACGTCCATGCCCGTGCGGTCTCCACCGGAGCCGGCGGCGCCACGGTCATCCGGGCGCCCGCCGGCGCCCGCGTCCTGCGCTCTGCCGGCGGTATTCCCGGGGCGCAGGGGCCGGCCGGGCCGGCCGGGCCAGCCGGGCCGCAGGGCGAGCCTGGTCCTCAGGGTCCGCAGGGCATTCAGGGGCCGGCCGGCGCGACCGGTCCGCAAGGCGAGCAAGGCCCGCAGGGCGAACCTGGCCCACAAGGCATCCAGGGCATCCAGGGGCCGGCCGGCGCCCAGGGCCTGCAGGGCGATGTCGGTCCTCAGGGCGCCCAGGGGCCGCAGGGCGTGCAGGGCCCCGCCGGCGATCCGGGGCCGGCGTTTGATCCGGTGGTCAGCCTGCAGGTCACCGATCCGCTGGGCGACGCCCTGGTCCTGGGCGACGGGCAGGCCTGGCTGGTGATCCCGTCGAGCCTCAACGGCTACCTGCTCGATGAGGCGCTGGGCGGGCTCGCGTCGGCGTCGTCGGCCGGCGACGTGGCCGTCCAGCTGCGCAACGTCACCGACGCCGTCGACATGCTGGCCACCCCGGTGACGATCGCTGCAACCGCCCTGACCGGAACCGGCGCGCCTTCGGGAACGCCGGCGCACAAGACGGTGTCGACCGGCGATCTTCTGCGGGTCGATGTCGACGGCGCTGGAACGGCCGCCAAGGGCCTGGTGCTGACCTTCAGGTTCACCGCGCCATGACCGTCAGGCTGACGCCATCCGCCATCCCGGCGGTGACCTTCGCGCTCGATCCCGTCACCGCCGAGCCGGTCGCGGCGATCCAGGACGGGGTTCCCCTGACGGACGCCGAGACGGCGGCGGCATGGGCCGCCCAGCGCGACCGCGACGCCATCGCCCAGGAAGCCTGTCGCGCCGTTCAGAGCGTCCTCGGGGCGGCGCCGTTCGAGCGGATCGACCAGCATGGCGTGGTGTTCCTGCTCTTGCCGGCCGAGCGCTCCTGGGCGGCCAGCTCGGTGGTGGAGGCGTTGACCGAGGCCTGCGCCGGTCCGATCGAGGAGGGGCGTCTGATGGCGCTCTGGCCCATTGAATAGGGCGCCCCTGGCCCCAGGCGGCAACTCGGTCGGCCAGGCCATGACCACCACGCCCTGGTACGCGCCGCTGGGCGGTCCGCTGGGATCGAACGTCACCGCCGAGATCGAGAGCCAGTTCCGGATGGGCGTGGCCGGCCGCATCGAGCGCCCGGGGTTCATGACGGCGCTGCCAGGCGGTGTGTCGCGCCGCGTGACCGCCAGGGTCAACGGCGTCGATCGGCTGGCGCACATCGCCCCGGACGGGATCACCGGCCCGCTGTTCGGGATTACGGGCCAGGCGGCGGTGGCGGCGGGCGACCTGGTCGCGCTGAAGATGGACGCCGCCGGCGATGAGGGCCGGGCGACCAACGCCCTGGCGATCTTCCGGGCGGCCGTGGGCCACGCCTATCTGCTGCAGGCCTCCTCGGTGAACGGGCTGGCGCTTGGCGTGTCGTCGGCCCGGACCTTCTCGGTCCATGGAACGACGCTGGCCCACGCCAACGCCTCGACCAACGGACGGATGGTGATGCGAGCCGCCGGCACGGCCAAGGCGCCGTTCGTCCAGGTCATCAGCAATGCCCGGACCGCCGACGTCGTGCTGACCCTGGCGGTAAACAACGTCGATACGGCCGTCACCGTGACGGTCCCGGCCGGCGCCACGGGCCTCTTGGCCGGGACGGGCGAGGCCGCCTTCGTCGCCGGCGACGATCTCGCCTGGCGGGTGACCGGGTCGGACAGCGCGACGATCGTGTTCGGCAGTTTCGGCCTGACCGTGGTGGGCGCAGCGCCAGGCCTTAGCGACATCTTCAGCCGCCCCACGGGGACGGTGAACCGGTCCGCCTCGGCGACGCCGTCCTATGTGGCGATCAACGGCCAGATGCTGCCCGGGGTGAACGAGGACCAGCGCCAGGTCGCCCTGGGCTTTCCGGCCCGGCTGACCAAGCTGCGGGCCCAGGTCACCGCCGCCGCCTACACCGCGACCCTGACCCTGAGGGTCAATGGCGTCGGCGTGCTCAGCATCCCCATTCCGTCCGGGTCCAGCGGCCTGTTCGAGGCCGACGGCCCGGTGAGCGTGAACAGCAGCGACAAGGTGTCCGTCGAGATCACCGGCACCGGTTCGGGCAACGTGACCTTCGCCTGGCTGGGCCTGACCGTCGAGGACGTCACGCCGCCGTTCCGGCCCAGGGCAGCTTGGATGAGCGGCGACTAGAAATCCCCCCGAGCGGGGGGCCGAGGCGGATGTGACGCCTCGAACCACGGGTAGCAGCCCGTACCTCGCGCCGGCGCGCCGGCGCTAAGTCCCCCCACCGCGCGCGGCGGCGGGGGTCAGTAGGATTGAACGAAGATGGAGTCGAGTCCCCCCAACTTGGCGGTCCGCCCGGTGAAGCCGGCGGCGCCCTATATCGGCGGCAAGAAGAACCTGGCGCTTCGCCTGGTCGACCGGATCGAGGCCGTTGACCACCTCACCTATGCAGAGCCCTTCGTGGGCATGGGCGGGGTGTTCTTGCGGCGCCGGCGGCGCGCCAAGGCCGAGGTCATCAACGACTGGAGCCAGGACGTCTGGACCTTCTACCGCGTCCTTCAGGAGCACTATGCGGCGTTCCTGGACATGCTGCGCTTCCAGATCACCACCCGCGCCGGGTTCGAGCGCCTGGCGGCCGTGGACCCGGCCACCCTGACCGACATGCAGCGGGCGGCGAGGTTCCTCTACCTCCAGCGCACGGCCTTCGGCGGCAAGGTCACGGGTCGCAACTTCGGGGTCAGCCTGCACCGCCCGGGCCGGTTCGATATGTCCAAGGTGGCGACCCTGCTGGAAGAGCTGCGCGAGCGCCTGAGCGGCGTCATCGTCGAGCGCCTGCCCTTCCAGGCGTTCATGGCGCGCTACGACAGCCCAGAGACCCTTTTCTTCCTGGACCCGCCGTATTGGGGCAGCGAAGGCGACTATGGCCGCGAGCTGTTCTCGAAGGCGGATTTCGGGGTGTTGGTAGAGGCTTTGAAGGCGCTTCGCGGGGCCTTCATCCTGACCATCAACGACGTCCCGGCGACGCGTGAGCTGTTCGCCGACTTCGAGGTGGAGGCGGTCTCAACCCACTATTCGGTCCAGGGCGGGATGGCCAAGGCGGGAGAGCTGATCGTCAGCCGGCGGGCGGGCTGACGGGGGCCTGGCAGCGCGCCGCTATTTTTGGAGGGACTCCGAAACCATGTGTCCGAGACTCCGAAACCAAGTGGCGCGCTACAACCGGGGATACACCCCCATCCCCAACCCTTCCCCCATTGAGAGGGAAGGGAGGTGCGTGCTTCGACACGCGATCCGTGCCGGATCGCTGCTCAGCATGACGAAGGGGTATGGCCGCCCACCAAAGCCCGTCATCCTGAGCAGCGCGAAGCGCGTGTCGAAGGACGCAGGGCGGCCCCCTCAGTCGGATTCGCCGACAGCTCCCCCCGTTCGCTGCTTCGCAGCGGGGGAGCATCTTGCACCTGTGCCGCCGCCCCCACTCGAGATCCTCCCCCGCCCGCTCTGCGGGCGAACAGGGGGAGGGGGACCATTCGCGAAGCGAATGGTGGAGGGGGCCGCGTCCCTCTTCGTCATCCTGAGCAGCGCGAAGCGCGTGTCGAAGGACGCACCCGCGCCCCGCCTTATTCCGGCGTCTGGGGCCCGCGCAGGCTGACCATCGGCGGCGCGGTCTCTTCGTCCTCGCTCTCGCCGTCAGCATCTTCGGGCGCCGCCTCCTCGGCGACCGCCTCATCGGGCTCCGGCGCGGCCTGTTCGGCGTCCGCCGGCTCGCCTTCGCCCGGCAGCAGGTCGTCGATCGAGCTGGCCGAGCCGTCTTCGCTCGCGCCGTCCTCGCCTGCGGCGGCTTCGTCCATCGGCTCGGCCAGGGCGGCGTCCGGCGCGTCGGCCGCGACCCCTTCGGCCGGCTGGCCTTCCTCGCCGGCGCTCTCTGCGGCCGCTTCGGCCTCCTGGGCGGCCTTCTCGGCGGCGGCCTCGGCCTCGGCCTTGGCCTTGGCTTCGGCCTCGACCACTTCCGGCGGCGGCGCCACGACAGGCGCGGCCTTGGCGTTGTAGCCGATGGCCTGGCCGAACAGGCTGGAGCGGGCTTCCAGGCGCTCGGCCGTCGGGATGCAGCGGCCCGGCAGGCCCCAGCTCATCCACTCGCGGGCGACGTAGCGCTTGTCGCCCTTGGAGGCCGCCGTCTGCCAGACCGAGGCGCCCTTGCGCAGGTTGTCGGCGCCGTAGGGGGCGATCGGCGTGGCGCTGGCCTTCTCGGCCGCCTCCATCGCCCGGCGGAACTGCTTGAGCGTATCGACGCCGCTCTGGCGCTGGGTCTTGTAGCTTTCCATGTCCGGCGGCGGCGCGCCGGGGATCTTGGCGATCTGCGTCTCGATGACCTCGACCTCGCCGATCACCGAGTCGTACAGGCGCATGTGGCCGTCCAGCGCGCCGTAGCACCAGGCCACCAGGCCATAGTCATCGGACGGCGCTCCGGCCGGAACCGGGAACTGTTCCTCCAGGGTCGGCGTCGGCTGCGCGGGCGCGGCGTCCTGTCCGGCGAAGAGGAAGAAGAGCAGAGCGAGGGCAGGGGACATTCAGGGGTCCTTGCGAAGGGCCGATCAGACGCCGTCATTCACCGGAGCGCCGAAACCACCGCCCCCCGGGGTTTCGATCTCGATGACGTCGCCCGGCTGGACGTTTACCGAGAAACAGCCGGAGAGGGTTCTTACCTCGCCCGCCGCGGTAATCAAACGCTGCTGGCCGCCCAGCGCGTCCCCGCCGCCGGCGATTCCGCGCGGAACATTCGACCTGCGGCTCGAAAGCAACGCTGCCTCCATCGGCGCCAGGAAGCGGATTCGCCGCCGCGCGCCGTCGCCGCCGCGCCGCCGACCGGTTCCGCCGGACGCCGGCCGCACGCCGAAACCCTCGACCCGCACCGGAAAGCGCCGCTCCAGGATCTCCGGATCGGTCAGCCGGCTGTTGGTCATGTGGGTGTGGATCGCGCTGGTCCCGTCGCGGTCGGCGGTGGCCCCCGACCCGCCGCAGATCGTCTCGTAGTACTGCCGCGCCTCGTCGCCGAAGGTGAAGTTGTTCATCGTCCCCTGGGCGTTCGCCATCACCCCCAGCGCCTGGTACAGCGCGTCGACCACATGCTGGCTGGTCTCGACATTGCCGGCCACGACCGCCGCCGGTGGCGCGGGGTCCAGCATCGATCCCGGCCGGGTCAGGATCTTCAGCGGCGTCAGGCATCCGGCGTTCAGCGGAATCTCGTCGTCGACCAGCGAGCGGAAGACATAGAGGGCCGCCGCGCTGACGATCGAGGCCGGGGCGTTGAAGTTGCTGGCCAGTTGGCCGGCGCTCTCGGTGAAGTCGAGCACCGCCTCCCGGGCCTTCGCGTCGACGGTGACGCGCACGACGATCTCGCCTTCGCCGTCCAGCGGAACCCTGGCCTCGCCGTCGGTCAGCCGGCCGATCGCCCGGCGCACCGCGCCCTCGGCGTTCTGCTGCACAAAGCCCATGTAGCGGGCCACCGTGCCGGCCCCGTGGTCCTGGATCATCTGCGCCACCGCCGAGGCTCCGGCCTGGCAGGCGGCGATCTGGGCCTTGAGGTCGGCGATGTTGCGGTCGGGGCTGCGCGCCGGCCAGCGTCCGGACGCCAGCGACTGGCGGGTCTCGGCCTCCAGGAAGACGCCCTCGCGCATCAGCGGCAGGGCGTCCAGCATGACCCCTTCCTCGTCGATGGTGCGCGAGAAGGGCGGCATCGATCCCGGTTGCACCCCGCCCACGTCGGCGTGATGGCCGCGCGCGGCGACATGGAAGGCCGGCTGGGGATCGCCCGGGTCCATGAAGACCGGCATCACCACGGTGATGTCGGGCAGGTGGGTGCCGCCGAAATAGGGGTTGTTCAGGACGAAGGCGTCGCCGGGGCGGAAGCTGTCATGACGGGCCTGCACGGCCCTGACGCTGGCGCCCATGCTGCCCAGGTGCACAGGCATGTGCGGGGCGTTGGCCACCAGCCCGCCCTCGGCGTCGAACAGGGCGCAGGAGAAGTCCAGCCGCTCCTTGATGTTGACCGAATGGGCCGTCCGCTCAAGCGCGGCGCCCATCGCCTCGGCCACGCCCATGAAGCGGCGGTTGAACAGCTCCAGCGTCACCGGATCGGCGCGGTCGGCGTCGGAAGCGGCGACCTCGCGCGCCTGGGTGCGGCGCAGGCGGATCAGCCCGTCCGCCTCGCGCGCGGCGGTCCAGCCGGCGGAAACCGCGATCTGGGTGTCGCCCCGGATCACCAGGGCCGGACCCGTCACCGGTCCCTCCAGGTCCTCGGCGAAGTGGACGCCGTCCGGCGCGGCGCCTGCCTCGGGGCCCGCGTCGCGCGGGCGTCCCTGGACCGTCTCGCCGGAGGCCTCGGCCTCGACCTCGACGCTGGCGATCAGGATGGTTCGCGCCGCCTCGATGAAGCCGAACAGGCGCTGGTGCGCGGCCTCGAAGGCCGACTTGACGGTTCCGGCGTCGCCGGGCGCGATCGGCAGCACCGCATCGGCCCCGTCGTACCGCAGCATCAGGCGCGGCGTCACCGCGCCGGCGTCGGCGCCCTGGGCGGCCAGCGCGTCGCGGGCTTCGGTCTCCAGCCGGGCGGCAAGCTCGCCGGCCGCCGACAGGCCAGCGGTGTCCAGCGGCTGTTCCAGGCCCGCCTGGCGCAAGGCCCGCACCCGCGCCTGGCCGATGCCCCAGGCCGACAGCAGCGAGGCATGGCGCGGCGACAGCACCGTCCCGATGCCAAGGGCGTCGGCCACCTCGCAGGCGATCTGCCCGGCCGCCCCGCCGAACGCCACCAGCGCGTGATTGCGCGGATCGAACCCGCGTTCGGTCGAGATTCTCCGGATGGCCTGGGCCGTGTGCTCCACGGCCACGGCGACAAACCCCTCGGCGGCCGCCTCCGCGGTCTCGAGGCCCATCCGCGCCCCCAGTTCGGCCAGCCGCGACCGGGCGGCCTCGACGTCCAGCGGCGCGTCGGCGCCCGGCCCGAAGATGGCCGGGAAGAAGCGGGCATCCAGCCGTCCCAGAACCAGGTTGGCGTCGGTCACGGTGGCCGGGCCGCCGCGCCCGTAGGCTGCCGGGCCCGGGTTGGCTCCGGCGCTGTCGGGCCCGACCCGGGCGCGGAACCCGTCGAAGTCCAGGATCGACCCGCCGCCGGCGGCCACCGTCTCCACGTCCAGCATCGGGCTGCGCAGCCGGGCGCCGGCCACATCGGCCTTGTCGCGCCGCTCCAGCACCCCGGCGAACCGGCAGACGTCGGTCGATGTCCCGCCCATGTCGAAGCCCAGCACGGCGGCTGATCCGGCCTGCTCGGCCGTGTGCGCCACGCCGACCACCCCGCCGGCCGGGCCGGACACGACCGCGTCCTTGCCCCGGAAGGCGTCTGCCCGCACCAGCCCGCCGGCCGAGGTCATGAACCACAGCGGCGCCCCCGCCACGGCGCCGGCCACCTGGTCGACATAGGCCTGGAGAACCGGGGTCAGATAGGCGTCGGCCACCGCCGTCTCGGCGCGGGGAATGAACCTTGGCAGCGGCGAGACCTCGTGGCTCAGCGCCACATGCGCGAACCCCGCCGTTTCCGCCAGCCGGCCGGCGGCCAGTTCGTGCGCGGGGTTCAGGTCGCTGTGCAGGAAGGCGATGGCGACGCTCGTCCAGCCTTCCGCCCGCGCCTCCTCCAGCGACCGCGCCAGCGCCTGCTCGTCCAGGGGCGCGACCTCGCCTCCGTCGGCGCCCAGTCGGCCGGCGGCCTCGATCACACGGCCATAGAGCGGATCGGGCCTGACCAGCTCCAGTGCGAAAAGGTGCGGGCGCGATTGGTCGCCGATCATCAGCGCGTCGGCGAAGCCTTCGGTCGTGACCAGCAGGGTCGGCGCGCCCTTGCGCTCCAGCAGCGCATTGGTGGCGACGGTGGTGCCCATCTTGATCGCCTCGACCCGGTCGGCCGGGAAGGGCGCGCCGGGCTCGGCGCCCAGCAGGCGGCGCATCGCCTCGACGGCGGCGTCGGGATAGGCGGGTGAGGCGGACAACAGTTTCAGCGTCCGCTCTTCGCCGTCGGGCGTGCGCGCCACGACATCGGTGAAGGTGCCGCCGCGGTCGATCCAGAAGGACCATTTCCCCTGCGTCATCCCGCTCGTTGTCATCGCGCCGCCATGATCGTATCCTTGGATACCTCTCCCATGACGTTTTGGCGCAACATTGCAAGGCTGGCGGCGCGACGTGTCGACGACGCCGATTGCCCGGACTGCCCCGCAGGGCCGCCCGGCGAGGACCCTGCGTTCTCGACGGCGGTCGTCGCCCTGGGCGCCAAGCTGGCCAAGGTCGATGGTCGCGCCGATTCGGGTGAGTTCGACGCCTTCGCCGCCGTCTTCCAGCCGGACGAGGGCGCCGAGCGCAACATTCGACGCCTCTATGACCTGGCGCGCCAGACCCCGCACGGGTTCGAAAGCTATGCCCGGCGCCTCGCCAAGCGCTACCGGGCGTGCCCCCAACTGCTCGAGGACGTGCTGGACGGCCTGTTCCATATCGCCGGCTCGGACGGCGCGGTTACGGGCGACGAACTCGACTATCTGGAGCGCGTCTCCGACCTGTTCGGCTTGTCGCGCCTGACCCTTCGCCGCCTCAAGGCGACGCACCTGGGGACCGGGGCGGACGACCCCTATGTGATCCTGGGCGTGCTGCCCGACGCGCCGGACGAGGAGCTGCGGCGCGCCTGGCGCTCGCAGCTGTCGCAGTCGCATCCGGACCGGGCCCGCTCGCGCGGGCTGCCGGACGAGTTCATCGTCATCGCCGAGGCCAAATCAGCGTCGATCAACGCCGCTTTCGACACGGTCATGAAGGAGCGTCGCGACCTGGCGATGGCCGGCGCCGCCTGATCGCGCGCTGACGATTTCGTTTCGCCTGAACGGCACATTCGGTTGACGTTCAGGCGCGGCGACCGAAATATGGATGGTGAAGGACGCGCTCACCGCGTCTGGAGGAAGAGATGGATCAGATGTCGACTCGCGGGGGCGCCGCCGGAACGACCTGGAAGGGACTCGCCTGGATCGGCGGGGCTCTGGCCGCCACCGCGGCCGTCGTGGTCGGCGCCGTGCTTGCCGTGTTCGCCGCGACCGCCGTCGTCATCCTGGCGATCATGACCACCGCCACCCTCGGCCTCGCCGCCATGGCCGCCCGCGCCGGCCGCAAGGCCCGCGCCCGCAAGGCCGACAACGGCGTCATCGAGGCCCGCAACGTCGGCGGCCATCACTGGGTCGCCTACGGCTGGAACGAGCGCCGCTAGGCCCTCACCGCAATCCGGTTTGCGAAACGCTCCCCCAACGGGGAGCGTTTTTCGTTTGGGGCGCCGCAGTTTTCGATGACGACAGGCCGTGGGGCGGGCCTGTGGGTATTGTATCCCTCCTTTGGCCCACGGCTGTCACACCGATACCCACATTCGGGCCACGCCTGTATCGCCACATTCCCCACGCGGGCCGGGCGAAACCGCCGCAGCCCCTGTCGCGGCTTTTCTTTTCGCGTGGGGGAGGGGGCGGGCGGCTGTGGCGGTCAGGCTCCCAGCGCGGCCAGGAACCCGGCCCGCGTCGGCGACACCCGGCCATCGCCCCAGTCCTGCAGGCAGGCCTTGGCCTTGAGCCCGTCGAACGCCTGGTCCAGCCGCTCCATGGAGAACAGCCGGATCTCGCCGTCGGCCAGGACCTGTCCCCGCGAGACCGCCTCGCCCGGCCAGATGCCCAGCCGCCGGATGGCCTTGAGCAGGGCCAGTTCCGCGTCCTCCAGGATCGGCCGCTCGGCCTCCGCCCCGTCCGGAACCGGATCGGCGATCACCGGCGGCGTCGTCGGGGCGCTGGACCGCTCCAGCATCCGCCGCGCGATCTCCCGCTCGCCCATGACGATCTCGCTGGCGCCCAGCGACGCCAGATGGGTCACCTCCTCGTCCGAGTGCGCCCGCACCACGATGTCCAGGCTGGCGTTCACATGCCGCGCCCGCTCGACGATCCGGCCGGCCTCGAAGGCGTCCGGAATGGCCACGAACAGCCGCGCGGCCTTGTCCAGGGCGGCCGCATCCAGGACCCGGATATCGGCGGCGTTGCCCTGCAACACCTCGATTCCCTGCCGCTCGGCGGCCAGCGCCAGGTCGTCGTCATGCTCCAGCACCAGCAGGGTTTCCCCCGCCGCCGCCAGGCCCGCCGACACCGCGCCGCCGACCCGGCCGAAGCCGACCACGACGCTGTGTCCGACCAGGGCGGTAGGCGTCACCTTCGCCGGCTGCGGCTCCTCGTCATTGGCCGGCAGCGCCGGCTCGGGAACCTTGCGCATGGCGAAGACGAACAGCAGCGGGTTGATCATGATCGAGATCAGGGCCCCGCCCAGGATCAGGTCGCGACCCTCCGGCGGCAGGATGTTCAGGCCGATGCCCAGCCCCGCCAGGATGAAGCTGAACTCGCCGATCTGCGCCAGGCTGGCGGCGATGGTCAGGGCCTTGGTCTGGCTGTGCCCGAACGCCCGGATGATGCCCCAGGCCGCCAGCGACTTGCCGACCACGATGATCAGCACCGTCGCCGCCAGGGCCAGCGGCTGCTCGATCAGCACCGCCGGGTTGAACAGCATCCCGACCGACACGAAGAACAGCACCGCGAACGCGTCTCGAAGCGGCAGCGTCTCCTCGGCCGCCCGGTGGCTCAGCTCGGACTCGGCCAGGATCATGCCGGCGAAGAAGGCGCCCAGGGCGAACGACACGTCGAACAGGACCGCGGCCCCGAAGGCGATGCCAAGCGCGATGGCGAGCACGGCCAGCCGGAACAGCTCGCGCGAGCCGGTATGCGCGGCCCAGTGGAGCATCCAGGGCACGACCTTGCGACCGACGATCAGCATCAGCGCCACGAAGGCCGCCACCTTGGCCAGGGTGAGGCCCAGCGCCCCTACCCAGGCGGCGCCGCCGGCGTTCTCGCCGCTCATGGCCCCGGCCAGCGCCGGCAGCATGACCAGCGCCAGCACCATCGCTAGGTCCTCGACGATCAGCCAGCCGACGGCGATCTTTCCCCGGTCGGTCTGGACGATGCGCTGCTCCTGCAGCGCCCGCAGCAGCACCACGGTCGAGGCGACTGACAGCGCCAGACCAAAGACGATACCGGCCACCAGCGACCAGCCCAGCGCCAGCGCCAGCGCCACGCCCATCAGGGTCGCCGCCGCCATCTGGCCCAGCGCCCCGGGAATGGCCAGGGCCCTGACCTTCATCAGGTCCTTGATCGAGAAGTGCAGCCCGACCCCGAACATCAGCAGGATCACACCGATCTCGGCCAGCTCTGTCGCCAGGTCCTGATCCGCCACGAATCCGGGCGTGAACGGGCCCACCAAGACGCCCGCCAGCAGGTAGCCCACGAGCGGCGAAAGGCGGAAACGCTGTGCGACGGCGCCCAGCAGAAAGGCGACGACGATGCCGGCGACGATGGTGGCGATCAGGGGCGTATGGTGGGGCATGGGTCTCCGGGGCTAGGGATTCTGCCGAACTGTAACAGATGACGTTCGTCAAAGGCCAAATGGGAAAGATGGGCCCGGTAACAAGTGCGGCAGCGCCATTTGCGCCACGTCACCCTTGCCGCCGGGTGGGCGTCGGTCCATCTTCGCCGCTCAAACAACCGTTTGGGCGAACCCTCGGGAGGAATGCGATGATCGGCGTTGTGGCGAAACTCTTCGTTCAGGAGGCCAAGGCGGCCGAGTTCGAGAAGATCTTCACGGATCTGGCGGCCAAGGTGAAGGCCAACGAGTCCGGCTGCATCGTCTACCAGCTGACGAAGAGCCGGACCGAGGCCGGCGTCTATAAGGTGCTCGAGCTCTACGCCAACGAGGAGGCCCTGAAGCATCACGGCGGCACCGACTACTTCAAGGCCGCCGGCGCCCAGATGGGCCCCTGCATGGCCGGTCGTCCCGAAATCGAGTACCTCGACGCGGTGGAGTAGCGGCCATGGACCTGTCGTTCTCGCCGGAAGATCGGGCTTTCCAGAAGGAAGTCCGCGACTGGATCGCCGAAAACTATGACGAGGACCTGCGCCGCCAGATGGCGCAGTCCAAGAACGGCTATCTGGACAAGGCTGGCCAGGTGAAGTGGCAGAAGAAGCTGGCCGAGCGCGGCTGGGCCGCCACCAACTGGCCAGTGGAGTACGGCGGTCCGGGCTTCACGCCCTCCCAGCACTACATCTTCAACATGGAGATGAGCCTGGCGGGCGTGCCGACCTCCTCGCCGATGGGGCTGAAGATGGTGGCGCCCGTCATCATGGCCTTCGGCTCGGACGAGCAGAAGAAACAGCACCTGCCGCCGATCCTGACCTCTGACATCTGGTGGTGCCAGGGGTATTCGGAACCCGGTTCCGGCTCGGACCTCGCCAGCCTGCAGATGCGCGCCGACCGGGACGGTGACGACTATGTCCTGAACGGCTCGAAGATCTGGACGACCCACGCCCAATGGGCCGACTGGATGTTCTGCCTCGTCCGCACCAGCCAGGAAGACAAGCCGCAGAACGGCATCTCCTTCCTGCTGCTGCGGATGGACACTCCCGGCATCCAGATCAAGCCGCTGCCCACGCTGGACGGCCCGGTCGAGGGACAGCAGGAGATCAATCAGGTCTTCTTCGACAACGTCCGCGTGCCGGTTTCCAACCGGATCGGCGAGGAAGGCAAGGGCTGGACCTACGCCAAGTATCTGCTCGAGTTCGAGCGCGGCAACGCCTACGCGCCGGGCCTGATGAACGCGCTGAAGAAGGTTCGCAAGATCGCCAGCCTCGAGACGTCGGACGCCGGGACCTCGCTCATCGAGGACCACGACTTCCGTCGCAAGCTGTCGGAGCTGGAGATCCGGGTCGAGGCGCTGAACGCCACCGAGCTTCGCATCTTCTCGGCGATGGGCTCCGGCCAGCCGGTGGGCCCCGCCTCCTCGATGCTGAAGTGCGCGGGGTCGGAGGCGCAGCAGGCGATCTCGGAGCTCGTCGTCGAGGCCGTCGGTCACTATGCCCAGCCGTTCATCGCCGACACCTGGGCCGAGATGCGGGGCGAGACCAACACGCCGCGACCGGGTCCGGACTATGCGGCGCCGGCGGCTCCCGCCTACTTTAACTATCGCAAGACTTCGATCTACGCCGGGTCCAACGAGATCCAGCGGAACATCATGGCCAAGCTGGTGCTCGGCCTCTGATCTCGCGGCGGCGCGGGTGGCTCAGGGCCGCTCGCGCCGGAAGATGATCGTCGGGCTGTCGTGGTAGGTGGTCAGGGCGAGCTGCTCGAAGCCCGCCTTCATGGCCACCCGGATCGAAGCGGTGTTTTCCGGGCTGATGATGCAGCAGAACGGCGCGGGCAGATTGCCGTCGCCCCAGGCCAGCGCTGCCCCCAGCGCCTCGCTGGCGACGCCGCGTCCGTGTGCGTGAGGCGCCAGGGCCCAGCCCATCTCTGGCATGCCTGAAAGCGAGGGCTGGATCGCCCGATGGAAATCGGCGAACCCGAGCTCTCCCAGGAAGCGGCCGTCGTCTGCGTCCTCGATGACCCAGAAACCGTGGCCGAAGGCGGTCCAGTGGCCGATGTAGCGAAGCAGCCGGGCCCAGACCTCCTCCCCGGTGGAGGGGCGGCCACCGATGAAGCGCGTCACGTCCGGGTCGCTCCACAGCGCCAGGCACGCCTCGAAGTCCGCGGGCGTATGCCCACGCAAAATCAGCCGCGCGGTCCTCAGGACCGGCGCGGCTGACTGGAAGTCATGGAACTGGGGATAGCCCGGAGCGGGTCCGGGCATCCAGGCTTCAGCCTTCGATGCGAAGGTTGGTCGCCGAGGTCTTGCCCGTGCGGCGGTCCTGCTCGAGGTCGTAGCTGACCGACTGGCCTTCGTTCAGGCTGTGCAGGCCGGCGCGTTCGACCGCAGAGATGTGCACGAACACATCGCCGCCGCCGTCGCTGGGCTGGATGAAGCCGAAGCCCTTGGTGGTGTTGAACCACTTCACGGTGCCCGAACCGGGACCCACCGGATCACGGCTGGCCTGGAACGATTGACGCGGGGCGCGGTCGAAGCTGCGCGGAGCGCGATCGAAACCGCCGCCGCCGCCACGGTCGAAGCCGCCCGAACGCTGCGGGCGTTCAGGAGCTGGACCGCTGCCGACCACGACCAGGCCGCCGGCGGACAGCTTGCCCGAGCGACGATCCTGTTCCAGTTCATACTCGACGATGTCGCCATCGTTCAGGGCGGCGAGGCCAGCCCGTTCAACCGCCGACACGTGAACGAAGACGTCCGCGCCGCCTTCATCAGGTTGAATGAATCCGAACCCCTTGGCCGAATTGAACCACTTAACGATACCGCGAGCCATGTAGTCGTCCTGAGTGCGCCGCCTCGGCGGCCTTGAGTTCCGCCGAGAGTGACGGGATAGCGGCGGCGATTTAGCCACAGCCTGCCGAGAACGCCAGTGCAATCCGACTGATGACCCGAAGGTAAGTGGTGAATGCCGCGCTTACTCTGCTGATTTCGCAGGCTTCTCCGAGATCGCCTTGAGGTCAGACAGGCCGGCCTCGAAGTCCTTTCCGATCATCGCGTCCATGCTGAAGAAGACGCTCATCAGCTTGGAAACAAACGAGTTTGGGCCGGCCATGGTCCAGGTCACCCGCGTACGATCGCCGTCTGGCGCCATTGTGAAGGTCGCGGTGTTGGTGGTGGTGAACGGCTTGATGAAGTCGAGCCTGATTTCGACCAGGCGGGCGGCCTCTACCTTGACGATTTCCATCCGCCCCGTGCCCACCTTCTTGCTTTCCCAGGCATAGGACGCGCCGGGCCCGCTGGCCGGACCGCCGTACTGCCGCGCCATCTCCGGGTCGGCTTTCTCGAACGGCGACCAGGCTCGCCATGACGGGAAGTCATCGATGTGGACGTAGATCGCTTCCGGCGGGGCGGCGATGTCAATGCTGCGAGTAACCTGGAAGCGGTCGGGCTTGGTGGCGGCGATGGCGATGACCACAGCCGCGGCCAGGACGATGACGCCGGCGACTCCGCCGATGATCTTCGGCATGGGTTCCTCCCCTGATGGTTCCTGTCCAAGGACGTTTCAGTACGCGTCCCGCCGACATGTCGCTGATGGATCAGCCTGCGGTGGCGTCCGCCTTCAGCCTGTCGATCTGCTGACGGATGTGCGCGGCTTCAGCGAGTGTGTTGGCCCGGGCGATCGCCCGATCGAAGGCGATGTGCGCATCGGCGCGGCGACCCAGCTGCATCAGCAGCCAGCCGCGCACGCCATGGAAATGGAAGTAGCCGGCCAGCTTGTCGCCCAGGGGGTCGACCATCGCCAGGGCTGCCTCCGGTCCCTCGGCCTTGGCCACAGCAACGGCGCGGTTCAGGGTGACGACGGGGGAGGGCTGGAGGTGTTCGAGCGTGGCGTAGAGCAGGCTGATCTGGTTCCACTCGGTATCCTGCGGGCGCGCCGCGCGGGCGTGCAGGGCCGCGATGGCCGCCTGAATCTGATAGATGCCCGGCTGTCGATGGCGCATGGCCTTGTCGATCAGGGCAAGCGCCTCGGCGATCATGGCCCGGTTCCATAACGATCGATCCTGGTCTTCCAGCAGGACGATCTGGCCCTCGGCGTCGAACCGTGCGGCCGAGCGGGCATGCTGCAGAAGCATCAGCGCCACCAGGCCCATGATCTCCGGCTCGGTCTGGTAGAGACGCAGAAGCAGGCGGCCGAGCCGGATGGCTTCGTCGCAGAGCTGGGCCCGGCCGCCCGCTTCAACACCTGCGGAATAGCCTTCGTTGAACACCAGGTAGACCATGGCCGCGACCGCGGCCAGGCGCTCTGAGCGTTCGACGGGCCCCGGAGCCTCGAATGGAACATCAGCCTTGGCGATGCGGCCCTTGGCGCGAGTGATCCGCTGCTCCATGGCAGCCTCGGTGACCAGGAACGCGCGGGCGATCTGGCGCACGGAGAGCCCGCAGACAATCCTGAGGGCAAGAGCGATCTGCTGGGTCGGCGGAAGCTCGGGGTGGCAGCAGATGAACAGCAATCTGAGGACGTCGTCGCGATAGTCGGCGCTGTCGAGCCGTTCAGCCATCGCGGGTTCCACGTCGTCGAGGTCCGACAGGCTTTCCTCGTCGGGCAGCGCGGTCAGCCGCGATGTCTTGCGCACGACGTCGATCGCCGCATTGCGCCCGACCATGATCAGCCAGGCCGTGGGATCGCGCGGCGGTCCCTTCTGGGGCCAGGACCTGAGCGCCCGAAGGCAGGCGTCCTGGAAGGCTTCCTCGGCGGTGTCGAGGTCACGAAAGTAGCGGAGCAGGGCGCCCATGGCCTGCGGCCTGGCGGAGGTCAGGGCGGCCTGTATCCAGGCAGGATCAGTCATGAACCGACCGTGCCGACGTCGCCGCCCGGCCGAAAGATGGCCAGGGGGCGGATCTCGTAGCAGCCGGGGCCCGGGTTGGCGACGGCCAGCTCCCGGGCTGTCTCGATCGCCTGATCGAGCCCCTCGCAATCGACGACATAGAAGCCCAGCAACTGCTCCTTGGTCTCGGCGAACGGTCCGTCGATCACCATGGGCTCGGGGCTCTTGCGAAGGGTCGTGGCCGCTGTTGTCGGCACCAGTCGGGCGACCGGCCCGAGGCGTCCGGCGGCGGCCAGCCTGTCCTCGACCTTCATCAATTCGCCGATGACGCGGTCGTCTTCCTCCTTTGACCACGCCCCGACGAGGTCTTCCTGATTGTAGCAGAAGATGGCGTAGAGCATCGTTGTGGCCTCTCGGTTCGTACTCAGGACGGATGAGCCGGACGTGATCCGACATCGCAGGATGGCGAAAGTTGCGGCGCCGCGCCACGTGGCAGGCGACGGCGCCTTGAACCGGCGGTTGCGGGCCACGACACTGTAGGCATGACGGAGCCAATGCCATGACCGCATCGCCCACCAGCGGGGCCCAGATCGCCGCTGCCCGCGCACTTGTCGGCGCCAGCCGGGAGAAGTTGGCGCGTCGCTGCCAGCTGACGCCCGAAGCGATCGCCCGGCTCGAGGCGTCGGGACCGGACCCCATCGCGCCCTGTGACGAACTCACGGCGGCGAGGACCGAACTGGAGGCGCTTGGGGCTATCTTCATCGACGAGCAGGGCGCTGATGGGGCAGGGGTGCGGTTGCGCTTCAGTCGGGCCCAGACGCGGGCGGTCGGCGCCTGGGAAGACGAGGGGGGCGTCCCGGCCGACGACGATATCCCGTGAGCGATCCGCAAGGGCCGAGGCGACGCTGGCTGAACAGCGCAAGGCTGCCCGCTCCCATCGATGTGCCGGCGCGTATCGCCGGCTTTGAAGACGTCAGACTGACCGCCGAGCAGGCCGAGGACTCGCTGGACGCCGCCGCGGACCGCCTGGCGCTGCCACGTTCGATCTGGGCCCGCGAAGACTTCAACATCCTGGCCATTTCGGGCGGAGCCGCGGGCGGGGCGTTCGGCGCCGGGGTGCTGGCCGGGATGACCCGCGCGGGCAGGCGGCCGAATTTCGCCATCGTCACCGGCGTCTCGACCGGGGCCCTGATCGCGCCCTTCGCCTTTCTCGGCCCGGAGTGGGACGAGCGGATGATCGACGCCTACACCGGCGGGTACGCCTCCAAGATGCTCAGCATCAGCCGCCTGGGCGGGGCCTTCAGCGGAGCCTTGTTCCGCACAGAGGCGCTGGAGAGTCTGATCTCGCCGTTCGTGGACGAAGCGATGATCGACGCCGTGGCGGCGCAGCATGCCCTGGGCCGGCGGCTCCTGGTGGCGACCACCGACCTGGACCGGCAGCGGACCTGCATCTGGGACATGGGCGCCATCGCCACGCGTGGCGGCGAAGCGGCAGTAAGCCTGTTTCGCGACGTTCTGGTGGCTTCCTCCAGCCTGCCAGGCATCTTTCCGCCGCGCCGTTTCGTCTGCGAGCACGAAGGCGCGCTCTACGAAGAGATGCATGCCGATGGCGGGGTCTCGACGCCCTTGTTCGTCATGCCGGATGCGCTGCTGCGGTGGAACAAGCTCGGCCGTCGGCTGCAGCGGGGACGGGTCTACGTCCTGGTCAACACCATGCTCGATCAGGCACCGCGAACCACGCCCACGGGTCTGCCGTCCGTGCTGGTCCGCAGCTTCGACACCATGCTGCGCTATTCCTACCGCCAGGCCCTGGAGGTCGCCGGCGCCTACTGCGCCAGCCACAGCCTGCCGCTCAGCGTCGCCTCGATACCGCCCCAGCCGGACGGGGCGAGCATGATGAACTTCGACACCGCCGCCATGCGGCGGATGTTCGAACAGGCCGCCGAACTGGCGGGCACAGATCAGCTCTGGAGCACGCCCATCCCGCAGGACACCCTGACCGAACTGATCGAAACCTTCAGGGGCCGCTTTCGTGGGCTGACGCCGCAATAGCCGTCAGCGCGCCGGCTGGAAGAGTTCCACCACATTGCCGGCCGGATCCAGCACAAGAACCTGCCGTCCGCCCGGACCATCCACTGCCTCATTGCGGAAACGCACGCCGGCAGTACGCAGCCGTTCGATCTCGGTGTCCAGGTCATCGACGATGAGGTGGATCCGGTTCCATCCGCCCGGCCCCGGCACGGCCCCGTCGGCCATCGGCCGCCCGGCGGAACTTCTGGGCCCGCTGAGCAAGAGGCGCAGGCCGCCCCGCTTCACATCTGCGAATGCGGGGTAGTAGAGGTTCAGCGGCTCGAAGCCGAGCACGTCGGTGTAGAAGTCGACGGCCGCCTCCACATCATCGACCAAGTAGCGCACGCATACGAGTTCACCGGGTTTCGTCATCGGTCTGCTCTCCGCCATCTGTTAATGATGCGCTGGACGCCGCCAGGCGCGCGAGGAAGAAGCGGATGCGAGTCTCCAGCTGTCGCGCCATCTGCCTGAAGTGTTTAGGGGCGTCCGCCGCGGACGGCTCATCGCTCGGATTGGCGATGCTCCAGTGGGTCACGCCGGAGACGTTCGCAAACTCGGTGCAGGTCTCGCGCATCCGGTCGCAGAGGCTGATGACCCAGTCGAACTCCTGGTCAGTCACTGTGCCGATGGCGCGGGATTTCTGGTCGGAAATATCCAGGCCGTACATTTCTCGCATCGTTGAGATGGCCAGAGGATGCAGGTTGCGCGGCTGCGCTCCTGCGCTCGTCGCCTCGATCTTGCCGCCGGAAAGGTAACGCATCAGCGCCTGGGCCATCTGCGAGCGGGCGCTGTTGCCTGTGCAGAGAAACAGGACGCGTTGCTGACGAGCCGGGAGGACCTGAAGCTTCGTTGTCGTCTCCAGGCCTGGATGCAGTGCGCGCCCGGTGGCCGAGAGGGCGCTTTCGAACTGCTCCAGGTCCAGCGTGTAGTAGGTGTCCCGCCGATCCGCCGAGCTGCGCCTGGCCGAGACAACCCCGCCCGAGCGGAGCTTGGCGAGGTGATAGGAGACGAGGTTCTGCGGCGCCGACACCCGCTCCGTCAGCTCCTGGACGATGAGATCGCCATTGGCGAGCGCCCGGAGCAACCGCCAGCGCAGAGGGTGAGCGGCCAACTGCAGAAGGCGGGGCGGTTCAACATCCCCTTCTGGCGTCGATGGAACCATCCTGTGAGATTTCATCAATACAGATTGATGCGTCAAGCGCTGCCTCTGCTGCTGGCGCCGATACCGACCCTTGTTGAACCGAAACGTCGGGGGCCTTATGTGGCGGCCCACCCTGGCGACCTGATCGCCCCGCTGCTCAAACAATGACCGCCCCGAACCCCCGCTTCTCCGTAGCCCCCATGATGGACTGGACCGACCGGCATTGCCGGGCGTTGCACCGGGTGCTGTCGTCGCGGACGCTGCTCTATACCGAGATGGTGACGACGGGAGCGGTGATCCATGGCGACCGGGAACGCCTGCTGGGCTACGACGACAGTGAGCACCCCGTCGCCCTGCAACTGGGCGGCTCTGATCCCGCGGACCTGGCGGCCAGCGCCAGGATCGGCGCCGAGCTGGGTTATGACGAGATCAACCTCAATGTCGGCTGTCCCTCGGACCGCGTGCAGTCCGGGCGGTTCGGAGCCTGCCTGATGCGGGAGCCGGCGCTGGTGGCCGAGTGCATGTCGGCCATGGGCGAAGCCGTGGACGTGCCGGTCACCGTCAAGTGCCGCATCGGCGTGGATGATCAGGACCCGGAAGTCAGCCTGTTCGATCTGGTCGAGCGTTGCGCCGCCGCCGGCGTGAAGACCTTTGTGGTGCATGCGCGCAAGGCCTGGCTCAAGGGGCTGTCGCCCAAGGAGAACCGGGACGTCCCGCCACTCGACTATCCGCTCGTCTATCGGCTGAAGCGCGAGCGGCCGGAACTAACGGTGGTCATCAATGGCGGTGTCGGCTCGCTTGACGAGGCCGAGACCCACCTGGCCCACGTGGACGGCGTGATGATGGGCCGGGCGGCCTATCACGAGGCGGCGTTGCTGGGTCAGGTCGATCGGCGCCTGTTTGGGGAAGGCGTCGACGATGTCACGCCTTCGGAGGCCGTTCGCCGCTACTTGCCCTACATGCGCGCCCAACTGGATCGCGGCGTGCACCTGTCGGCGATGACCCGGCACATGCTGGGCCTTTACCACGGGGTTCCCGGGGCGCGGGCGTGGCGCCGGATACTGACCATAGAGGGCGTCAGGGCCGGCGCCGGGCTGGAAGTCGTGGATCGCGCCCTGGCCGCGGTCGAGGACGCTGCAGCGAGCGTGCGCGCGGCCTGATCAGGGTTTCAGGATCAAGGCTGTCCGTGTGGCTTCGAACGAAGACAGCCGGCCGAGATAGCTCATGCCCAGGAGAGACACCTGGAGGCCCTTCTCGAGCACGAGCGCTTCGACGTTCTCGACACGGGCGCCGGCGATGGTGATGTGCGACAGCCGCACCCTGGCCGCGCGCGCCTTGCCATCGGCAGTCGTCACATCGACCTGGTAGTCGAGGCGCGAGGGATCCAGCCCCAACCTGCGGGCATCCTCGGCGGTCAGGGCGACAGCGGTTGCGCCGGTGTCGACCAGGAAGCGCACGGCGCGCCCTTCGACATCGGCCTCGGCCCAATAGTGCCCGTCGGCGGCCTTGACGACCTGGGAAACGGTGGGCGTCATCGCCGGGGCGGAGGCAAGCTGCACCTTCGGTTCGGAAGCCAGGGCCCCGGACTCCGAATAGGACACCACAGCGCTGGCGGCCCCCACGGCCGACAGCGCGCCGATGACCACAACGGCCGCGAACTTGAGCATTCGACACCCCGCCATTTTGGCTTCGCGGACCGTTTTGCCGGCCCTTCGAGACGCACACTAGGGCAGGGCGGTTTGCAGACCGTGAATCCGCCGCAGGGTCTCGCTCATCCCATCAGGCCGAGCTTTTCAGGCCGGATCCGCTCACGTCGCGACGGCAGGGAAGCCATCAAGGCAGCCCGCTCCTCATCGGAGAACCGCGCCCAGCCGCCGATCTCGGGCAGGGTTCGGAAGCATCCCAGGCAGAGGCTGCTTTCGGCGTCGACGATGCAGACCTTCACACAGGGCGTGGCGATGGCCTTGGGCGGCTTCTGCGGCGTCATGGTCCGGGGCTCTCAGGAATGGCGTAGGCTACCGTGGCCTGAGCGGCGGGTCGATCCGGGCCCTCGGTCCACATCAGGACATCGACCGTGGCGATGCGTCGACCCAGGCGCAGCAGGCGCCCCTCGGCGACAAGGAGGCCAGGAGGGCAGGGCCGCAGGAAGTGCACATTCAGGCTGGTCGTCACCGCCATGGCCACCTCGCCGATGTGGCCAAGTATCAAGGCATAGGCCGTGGAGTCGGCGAGGCTCATCAACGTCGGGCCCGAGATCACGCCGCCCGGACGCAGGCTCCGCTCGGACGTCGGAGCGTGCATCCGTACGCGTCCGGGCGCGATGTCGACGACGCGGGGCAGCTGCCCGGCGTCCGCGGCGGGGAAGGCGCGGTGGAGGAAGGCGTTCAACGCCTCTGCGTCGAGGCGCAGAGAGTTCGCGGAGGAGCCTTGGGAGGAGGTCATCGCGGCCAGTGTCGCAGGCCAGCGGGAGCATTCACAAGAGGTCATGGTTGCGCAGATTTGCGACATGATTTCGCCATCTACATTACATTGATGTAAGATATGAATTCGACGTAATACTTCGAATCTTTCAGTAGTTTAATTTGAGAATACGCTGCCGCCGAAGCATCCTTCAGTCATCGAATTTGACCGGGACGGAGGAACCCCAGATGAAGACCATGCTTCTCGCCGCCGCGCTGATGACCGCCGTGTCCGCCACGGCTGTCGCCGCCCAGCCGGCCGCTCGCCTCAGCGACTCGCAATTCGTCAAGGCGTCGCGCTGCAAGGGCCTCGCCAAGTCCGAAGTGCTGGGCGCGATGGACACCGCGGCGCTCGACGTCCTGCTCAAGGACAATCGCCGCGGCCGCGCCGACCACATCGTCGACAAGGCCAACACCGCCACCGACATGGCCGCTTCCGAAGCCCGTCGGGCCGACGAAGGTCGCAAGGCCGAACTGATCGCCGAGCGGGACGGCGCCTGCAGGACCTTCGTCCAGTAGGAAAATTCCGCACTCGTTCGAGCACCCAGAGCCCCTTGGCGCCCCGTCACCCCCGACGGGGCGTCTTTTTTGTGTTTCGAGAGGCGGCGCCGTGCGCCAAGGTGGGTCCGTTACCGGAGTGCGTTCATGGTCGCGGCCCTGCTCCATTCGCTTCTTCTTCTGGGCCAGGAGCCTCTGCCGGCGGAACTCGCGCCTGTGCCTATGGTGCAGTCCGACGCACGCCTTCCGGTCGCCGTCGAGCCCATGACGCCATACACCCCCAAGGGCGAGGTCACGCGTCCGACCTGGCGTGTCGCTCCGACCGGCGAGCAGATGGCCAGGGCGTATCCTCGGCGGGCGTCCGTCCTGGGCATCGGAGGCCGCGCTGTGATCTCCTGTCTGGTGCATGTTTCGGGCGAGCTGCGGCAATGCGAGGTCGTCTCCGAGGCCCCCGAAGGGTTCGGGTTCGGTGTCGCCGCGCTGCGCCTTTCGCGCGGTTTCCGCATGAATCCGATGAAGGACGACGGCGTTGAAGTCTCGGGCGCGGTTGTCCGGGCGCCGGTCAGGTTCCAGGTGACGCAGGACCTTGGCGCTCCCGCTGACTATCAGCAGGCCCTGTACTGCGTGGGCGTCCACACGATGCGACTCAAGCTGTTGCCGGATGATGAGGTGTCGAGGGCAAACCTCGCCCCGTCGCGCCGCCTGCTTGAATCGCAGGCTTCGGTCGAGGGGATCGCCCCGGAGCGGAAGGCGGCGGACCTGAGCGTCGCCCTCGCCGGCAATGAGGCCACGTTTGCGTGGCTCGAGGCGTCGCCCCTGCATCCCAGCATCTGCCTTGGAGCCATGTCGCGATAGCCATCGCGCTTACGTTGACGCAAGCGTCATCTTTCCAAACAAGTGTTCGGCCCCTATGATCCCGCAGAAGACCAAACGGCCATCGAGAGCCGCGCCGGGAGCCCCTGATGAACCTCGACTTTTCCCCTGAAGACCTCGCCTTCCGCGACGAGGTCCGCGCCTTTGTCGCCGAGAACTATCCCGCGCATCTGCGCGGCAAGATCGACGAGGGCGAGGAGCTGTCCAAGGAAGACTACCTGTCCTGGCACAAGATTCTCGCCAAGAAGGGCTGGGTGGCTCCGTCCTGGCCGAAGGAGTGGGGCGGCTGCGGCTGGACCCCGACCCAGAAGTATCTGTTCGGCGAGGAGATGGCCCGGGCCGACGCGATCCCCGTGCTGCCGTTCGGTGTCGCGATGGTGGCCCCGGTGATCTACACCTTCGGCACCCAGGCCCAGAAGGACCGCTTCCTTCCGAAGATCTACAACGGCGAGGAGTGGTGGTGTCAGGGCTATTCCGAGCCGGGCTCGGGATCGGACCTCGCCTCGCTCAAGACCAAGGCCGAGCGCATCACCGGCGACGATGGCAAGGAGTACTACCTCGTCAACGGCCAGAAGACCTGGACGACCCTGGCCCAGCACGCCGACTGGGGCTTCTTCCTTGTCCGCACCGACCCGACCGCCAAGATCCAGGAAGGCATCTCCTTCCTGCTGATCGACATGAAGACGCCGGGCATCACCGTGCGCCCCATCATCACCATCGATGGCGGCCACGAGGTCAACGAAGTCTGGCTCGAGAACGTCAAGGTGCCGGTCGAGAACCGCGTCTTTGAGGAAAACAAGGGCTGGACCTGCGCCAAGTTCCTGCTGGCCCACGAACGTTCCGGCATCGCCGGCGTCGCCCGCTCCAAACGCGGCATCGAGCGCATTCGCCAGATGGCGTCGACGGAGTTCGGCGATGACGGCGACAACCTGCTGAAGGATCCCGATTTCAAGCGCAAGGTCGCCGAGCTCGAGATCGACCTGACGGCGCTGGAGTTCACCGAGCTGCGTACCCTGGCGTCCGAGAGCGCCGGCAAGGGTCCCGGTCCGGAATCGTCGCTGCTGAAGATCAAGGGCACCGAGATCCAGCAGCGCCTGACCGAACTGGCGCTCGAAGCCGCGGGCCATTTCGGTGCGCCCTATTTCCGGGGCTTCCCGACGGACGGCGACAACATGCACCCGATCGGCCCGGACAGCGCCCACCGCACGGCGCCGAACTATTTCAACACCCGCAAGACCTCGATCTATGGCGGGTCGAACGAAATCCAGCGCAACATCATCGCCAAGATGGTGCTCGGGCTCTAAGCCCGGGCGCCGCCCAAGCCAACGACAACAGCCTTCTTGTTCAGGGACGCCCGATGGACTTCAATTTCTCCGAAGAGCAATCGATGCTGCGCGACACCGTCGCCAGCTACCTCCAGGACAACTACGACTTCGAAAAGCGCCAGAAGCTGCTGAAGACCGAAGCGGGCTGGAGCCCCGAAGTCTGGAGCGCCTTCGCCAACGAGCTTGGCATTCTTGGGGCGTCCTTCTCGGAGGATCATGGTGGCCTCGGCGGCGGCGCCATCGAGAACATGATCGTCATGGAAGAGTTCGGCAAACACCTGGTTGTCGAGCCCTACCTCGGCACCGTGGTCATCGGCGGCGGTTTCCTGAAGCACTCGGGCTACGCCGGTGCGGCCGACCTGATCGGCGGGATCATCGAAGGCAAGGTGACGATGGCTTTCGCCTATGCCGAGCCGCAGGCCCGCTACACCTGGAACGACATCAAGACGACCGCCAAGAAGGAAGGCGACGGCTATGTGCTGAACGGCCACAAGGCCGTGGTCATCGGCGCCCCCTGGGCCAGCCACCTGATCGTCACCGCGCGCACCAGCGGCGGCCAGCGGGACACCGACGGGATCTCGCTCTTCCTGGTCGAGAAGGGCGCCAAGGGGCTCGTCACCCGCGACTATCCCACCGTCGACGGCCAGCGCGCGTCGGAAGTCTACTTCGAGAACGTCTCCGTTCCGGCATCGGCGCTGATCGGCGCCGAAGGCAAGGCCCTGCCGCTGGTCGACAAGGTTCTGGACGAGGCGACCGCCGCCGTCTGCGCCGAAGCCGTCGGCGCCATGCGCAAGATGCATGAGCAGACCCTGGACTACGCCCGTCAGCGCAAGCAGTTCGGCGTGGCGATCGCCAGCTTCCAGGTTCTGCAACACCGCATGGTCGACATGTTCATGAACGTCGAGCAGTCGGTGTCGATGACCTACATGGCTACGCTCAAGCTCGACGAGAGCGACGCGGAGCGGGCCAAGGCGGTGTCCGCCGCCAAAGTCCAGATCGGCAAGGCCTGCAAGTTCGTGGGCCAGAACGCCATCCAGATCCACGGCGGCATGGGCATGACCGACGAACTCGCGGTGGGCCATTACTTCAAGCGCGCCACGATGATCGAAGGCCTGTTCGGTTCGGTCGATCACCACCTGCGCCGGTACGAGACCCTGAGTTTCGGCAAGGCCGCCTGACCCGGCGATCCTGAGCGTTTGATCAAGGGCCCGGAAGCCTGGCTTCCGGGCCTTTTTTTTCGTTCGACTCGAACCGTCACGAACAAAAACAACTTTTACGCGTAATTTACGTCGCCGCACTAGAAAGGCGGCATGCGCTGGTTCACACGCTCCTTCACACGGCTTCTCCGCCGCCAGGATGGCGCGGCGGCGGTCGAATTCGCCATCGTCGGGCCGATGCTCGTCGTTCTGGTCCTGGGTATCGCCGGATGGGGCGGCTTCTTCTGGATTTCGCATGCGGTGCAGCAGGTGGCGAACGACGCAGCGCGCGCGGCAATCGCCGGGCTGGACGCCGCCGAACGCCAGGCGCTCGCCGCACAGGTTCTCGCCGACGAGATCGATGACTACGCCTGGCTGAAGGCCGCGGCCGCCCAGGTGTCCGTCACCAACGAGGACCAGACCGTCAGGGTCATGGTCACCTATGACGCCAGCCACACGCCGTTCTGGTCGATGAAGGGCATCGTCCCCCTCCCGTCATCGACCATTGCCCGCTCGGCCACAGTGCGCCTCGGAGGCTACTGATGCGCCGGGCGGGCCTTTTTCTTCGCGACGAGCGGGGCGCGGCTTCCGTCGTCATCGCCATGTGCGGCGGCGCGCTGTTGGGGTTCGCCGCGGTCGCGGTCGACCTAGGCTCGATCTTCCTCCAGTCACGCCAACTCCAGGGAATGGCCGATCTCGCTGCGATGGCAGCCGCCCGCGACATTCCCAATGCCCAGGCAGCCGCCGAAGCCACGGCGCGCGCCAACGGCTGGAGCGGCGCATTGCGTGTGACCGTCACCCCGGGGTCCTACTCGGCCAACCCCGGAGCGTCCGCCGCGACCCGGTTCAGCGCGGGGAACGCGCCCGCCAACGCCGTCCAGGTGACCCTCCACAGCGAGGCGCACCTGTTCTTTGGTCGGGCCATCCTTGGGCGCGACACCACCCCGATCAGCCGCTCGGCGACCGCCGCCCGGGCGGAGTTTGCCGCCTTTTCCCTCGGCTCCAGGCTGGCGTCGCTGAATGGCGGCATCGCCAACGGCTTGCTGACTGCGCTGACGGGCAGTTCGGTCAATCTGTCGGTGATGGACTATGAGGCGCTGCTGGCAGCCGATGTCTCGCTGCTGGACTATGTCGATGCGCTCCGAACCCACCTCAGCCTTGAAGGCGCGTCCTATGACCGCGTGCTGAAAAGCGAGGTGACGACCGGCGCGGCCCTCTCGGTTCTGGGAGGCCTGCTCAATGATCGCGGCGAGGATCGCGCCGCAACCGCCGTCAACAACCTGGCCGTCGCGGCGGGCGCCACCACTCGCGTCACCCTGTCAGAGCTGCTGAACCTCGGCCCCTACGGACCACAGGACAAGGCCATGGGCGGGTCGGGCGCGGGCATCGCGGTCTCCGCGCTCGACCTGGCCACCGCCACGCTCCAGCTGGCCAACGGCGGCCGCCAACTGGCCTTGGACCTGGGAGCAGGCGTCCATGGTCTTGCCGATGTGGACGTCTGGCTGGCGATTGGCGAGCGTCCCAACAACTCCCCCTGGCTGACCGTCGCCAAGGACAACTCGGTCGTCCTCCGCACGGCCCAGACGCGGCTCTATGTCGAGGCGAAGGTCGGGGCCGGAGGCCTCCTGGGGTCGGTGGCGCAGATCAAGGTGCCGCTGGCCGCTGATGTCGCCGCCGCCGAGGCCAGGCTGTCCAGCATGGACTGCGCAGGGGGCTCGGCCGTGCTCGACGTTCGCCCCAGCATCGGCGAACTGTCGGTCGGAGAGATCGACCGGAGCAAGCTCAACGACTTCAAGACAGCGCTCGACGTCCAGCAGGCAAACCTTGTCTCGACCCTCCTGCTGAAGGTTCAGGGAAAGGCCAGTGTGAAGCTTGGCGGAGCCGGATGGCAGCAGGTCGGCTTCTCCGCCGCCGACATCAGCTCCGGCGCCATCAAGACCGTCAGGACGAACGATGTCGCAGCGGCGACGACCAGCAGTCTGCTCGGCAATCTTTCGCTGGACGTGTCGATCCTCGGGCTCGGCCTGGGTCTTGGAAAGTCCGGCATCCTCAGCGCGGTCGGCCAGATCCTGGGCGCCGCGGCCCAGCCGCTGGACGGCGTGCTCAATGCGCTTCTCGACCTGCTGGGCGTCGGTCTTGGCGAGGCGGATGTCAAGGTGTCCGGCCTGCGGTGCAAGGACTCGGCCCTGGTCGGATGAAGCGCAGTCCTACTGCTGCTGCTGCTGTTGTTGCTGCTCTTCCCGGAACGCGTCGAACGCCCTGCGCCGGCCGCCCCTGAAAGCGGGTCTTGGCAGATTGAAGAACTCGGGTTCGCCGACGGCGGCCTTGGCGCGGGTGACGGCGACATCAACTGCGACCTGGCTCTGGGCGTCGCCCTTGTAGACGCCGCGCGAGGGCGGAACGTCGTCGTAGTCGCGGCCAACGCCCACCGCCACGTGACGCTCGCCGGCCAGCATGTTGTTGGTGGGATCGAAGCCCACCCACCGACAGCTCGGCAGGAACACCTCGGCCCAGGCGTGGGTCGCATCCGGGGCGGAACGGTCGCCGTGCTTGCGGTCGTTGTAGAGATAGCCCGACACATAGCGCGCCGGCAGGCCCCAGGTGCGGCAGATGGCCAGCATCAGGTGGGTGAAGTCCTGGCAGACGCCGGCGCCAAGCTCCAGGGCCTGGTCGATCGGACTCTCTGCGTCGGTCACGCCCGGGCGATAGGCGAAGCTGTCGTAGATCGTCTGGTTGAGCGCGCGAAGGGCTGTCATCGGATCGCGAAGCCTGGGTGCGTCGAGACCCTTTGCCGACATAAAGGCCTCAAGCGCCGGGGAGCTGACAATGAAGCCGCCCATGCGCAGGAAGTCGAAGCATTCCGCCTGGATGAAGCCGCTCTTGAGCCGGTCCCACTCGCCCATGTCGAGCTGCTGGGGCGGTTCGGGCGGCTCCTGTGTCTCGACGCATGAGCGGGCGACGATGGTCAGTTCGTCGTGCGGCTGGGGCACATCGAAATGATGGACGGCGCTGCCGAACGGGTCGGCGTAGGAAAACAGCTGGGCGCGCGGGTCAAGCTCAAGGTCGAAGCTGATGAGGCGCTGGCGCACGCTCTTCTGGGGCTGCATGCGCAGCTCCATGACGCTCTCCCGGACCGGGCGCTCGTAGTGATAGCGGGTGACATGGCGGATTTCGAGCAGCATCAGGCGGGCAATCTCATCTCGATCGGGTAGGCCACGAAGGTCTGGTAGATCGCCTCGTGGATATTGCTGCAGTCGGCCAGCACGCTGGCCAGAAGCTCGCCCGCGCCGACGACTTCCAGCTCTTCGACGTCGGCGAATTCGAGCCGCGCCTTCAGCCTGCCGGCCAGTCGCTCCGGGCGGGCGCGGCCGGCGAAGGCGGCGTGGCTGGTGATGTCGGCCATATGCTCCTCGATCCTCGCGGTGGCGAAGCGGATCGAGCGGGGGAAATCCTCGTCGAACAGGAGGAAGTCGAGAATGTAGCGCGGCTCGATCTCGGCGGTGTGCGTCCGCAGGTAGGGTTCCAGCGCACAGCCCATACGAAGCACGTTCATGAGGGTGACGTGGTCTGTCGCCCGGCGACGGTCTCCGAAGGCGGCATTGAGCAGCCGCGCGATCAACTGGGCCCGCTCGATATGCATGCCCAGCAACAAGAAGCGCCAGCCTTCGCCATGGCTCATCGTCGCGTCGGCGGCGCCACGGAACAGATGCAGGTCGGCGATCACCTCGTGGAGGAACGCCGAGGGTCCATGATCAAAAGCCCGGCCGGCGGTCGGGCCCGTGGCGCGCAGGAACAGCATGTTAAGCCGCTCCCACATCTCGGTGGTGATCTGGTCGCGAACCTGCCGGGCGTTCTCGCGGCAGCGCGCCAGAGACATGACGACGGAGTTGGCGTCGTTGCGGCCCAACGCCAGCGTCTTGGCGGCCTCGAACACGCCATCGCCGGTCATGGTGTCGTCGCCGAGCGCGGCGAGGCCGATGCGAGCGGTCTCGTTGGCGGCGTTCGAGCGGTCGAGCGTGGCGTTGAGCATGACGTCCGCGAGGCGCGATACATGCTCGGCGCGCTCCGCATAGCGCCCCATCCAGTAGAGGCTGTCGGCGACCCGGGCGAGCATCATGGCGCCGTCCCCTCGTCGGCCAGGACCCAGGTGTCCTTCGACCCCCCGCCTTGGCTGGAGTTCACCACCAGCGATCCACGTTTGAGGGCGACGCGGGTCAGGGCGCCGGGCGTGACGACGATCTTCTCGCCCGACAGGATGAAGGGGCGCAGGTCCACATGGCGGGCCTCGATACGGCTGTCGATGAGGCAGGGCGCGGTCGAGAGCTGGATCGTCGGCTGGGCGATGTAGTTTTCCGGATCCGCGCGCAGCGCGGTGGCGAAGTCGTCGCGCTCGGCCTGGGTGGCATGGGGACCGACCAGCATGCCGTAGCCGCCGGAAGCGCCCACCGCCTTGACCACGAGCTTGTCCAGGTTCGCCAGCACATGGGACAGCTGCGCCGGTTCGCGGCAAAGGAAGGTCTCGATGTTGGGCAGGATCGCGTCCTCGCCGAGGTAGTAGCGGATGATGTCCGGCACGTAGGCGTAGACCGCCTTGTCGTCGGCCACGCCGGTCCCCGGTGCGTTGCAGATCATCACGTTGCCGGCGCGGTAGGCGTTGAACAGGCCGGCCACGCCAAGTGAGGAATCGCGGCGGAAGGTAAGCGGGTCGATGAAGTCATCGTCCACCCGGCGATAGATCACGTCCACCCGGCGAAGGCCGGTCGTGGTGCGCATGTAGACGAGGTTCTCATGCACGACGAGGTCGCGCCCTTCGACCAGTGGCGTGCCCATAAGGCGGGCAAGATAGGCGTGCTCGTAGTAGGCCGAGTTGTAGACGCCGGGCGTCAGCACCACGACCTGAGGGTCGGGCCGCCACTCCTGCGCCATGCTCTTGAGCGCGGCAAGCAAGAGGTCGGGGTAGCGCTCGACCGGCCTGACGTTCGCGGCCCGGAAGGAGCCCGGGAAGGTGCGGCGGGCGGCGTCGCGATTGGCCAGCATGTAGGACACGCCCGAGGGGACGCGCAGGTTGTCCTCGAGGACCGCGAACTGCCCGTCCTGGCCGCGGATCAGGTCGGAGCCGCAGACGTTGGCATAGGCTTTGTGCGGCACATAGAGGTGCTGCATTTCGCGCCGGTAGCTTGGCGCGGCCAGCACCAGTTCACGCGGCACGATGCCGTCCAGCAGGATCTGCTGGTCGCCGTAGATGTCGGCCAGGAACATGTTCAGCGCGCGAAGCCGCTGGGTCAGCCCCGCTTCGATGTGGTCCCATTCCCGAGACGGTATGATCCTGGGGATGAGGTCGGTGGGAATGATGCGTTCGGTCGTCGTCTCCGCGCCGTAGACGGTGAAGGTGATGCCCTGCAGGAGGAACGACCGCTCAAGCGTCGACTGGCGCGAGGCGAGATCGTCCGACGACAGCGTGGTCAGCCGCTGGTGCATCACCGCGTAATTGGGTCGGACCTGGCCGTCGGGATGATACATCTCGTCGAAGGCCTGGCCGGGGATGTAGGCCGGCTGGGCCATGGGCAGGGCCTGTGTCTGGTCTGCTGCGGGCGTCTGCGCCAAGTGTTCGTCATCCCCAGTTCGTCAGGCGTTCGCGCCTGTAGTTATTCGACATTCCTAGCCGGTGGCGGCGCCCGCTGGACAGGCCTCGAACCGACTCTGCCCGGGCGAAGCACGCCTGCCCGACATTTGTGCAACTTTCCTTCGCCATGCAAAGCGCCAGTTGGGGTGACACTTCACCCGGACCCCGCTAGGACAAGGATGGGGCGCTTGGCAGGGATAGGAATTTTGGCGCCGTACCGTCTCGCGCTCATCTCCGTCGTCGTGGCCAGCCTGGCGACCACTGTCGCCCGGGCCGATGAGCCGAAGGCCGGCCTGCAGGGCGTCGAGGACGAGGCGCTGCGCGATCTGATCCGCGCCGCCATCGGTCGCAGCGACAAGCCTGCCCAGACCCGGTTCGAAGCGCGCCGGAGGGGGCGCGAAGCAGCCGAGACGGCCATCGCCGTGCTTCGCTCCGAAGGCTTCTACGGCAACCAAGTCACCAGCGAACTCGCCGAGCAGGACGAGGACAGCGAGGCCGCGCCCCGCGCCATCGTCCGGGTCGAGCCCGGCCCGCAGTTCCGGATCGCGCGCCCCGCCATCGACTGGCAGGGCGAGGCGCCGGCGCCCGAGATTCGCTCTGCCGGCCAGTTGGCGATGGCGCTGCGCCGTGGCGCCCCCGGTCGCGCCGCGGACGTTCTGGCCGCCGAAGGGCGCATCGTCTCCGCCATCCAGCAGCGGGGACATGCCGACGCCGAGGCCGGCGAGCGCGAGGTCATCGTCGACCACGCCGACAACACGGTTCAGCCGACATTCCGCATCATCGCCGGCCCGCTGGTGCGGCTGGACGGGCTGGTGATCGACAACCAGGGCCGGACGCGGAACGACTGGATCGAGGCGCTGCGCCCGTGGAAGGCCGGAGAAGTCTACGCCCCCGACAGCCTTGCCGAACTCGAACGCCGCCTTGCCGAAACGGGGGCATACGACAGCGTATCCGTCGCCCTCGGAGGACCTGAGACGACGCTTGCCGATGGCACGCGGCCGGTGCGACTGACCATCATCGACCGGGCGCCGCGCACGATCGAGATCGGCGCCGGCTATTCGACTTCCGACGGCGTCGGCCTCGACGTGCGCTGGACGCGCTACAACAACTGGCGTCGCGCCGACACCCGGGTGATCGACCTGAAGCTGGCCGAAATCCAGCAGCGTATCGACTACCGCATCTCGCTGCCGCACTGGCTCCAGCCGCGACAGACGTTGTCGTTCGGCGCGGGCGTCTACAACGAGATCACCGACGCCTACGACCAGACCGGCGCCATGGTATTCGTCGACGTCACCCGTCGCACCGGCCTCAACAGCTATGCCACCGTCGGCGTTCAGTTGGACGGCGGCCGGGTGGCCGAGATCCTCAAGATCGGCAACGTGATCCTGCGAGGACAGGACCGGGACCTGGTGAACCTCTCCCTGCTCGGCGCCTATGCCTACGACGGATCTAGCGACCCGCTGAACCCGAAGAGCGGCTGGCGCTGGGAACTGCGGGCAGAGCCGACCCTGACAGGGGGCGATGCCGACCTGGCGTATCTGAAGGTTCAGGGGCAGGTGAGCTTCTACTTTCCCTTCGGCGAAGATGAGCGACTGGTTCTGGCGACGCGCGCCAGGGCGGGGACGATCTATGGCGCCGACGCCTTCGACGTGCCGGCTGGCAAGCGGTTCTATGCGGGCGGCGGCGGCTCGGTGCGCGGCTACGGTTACCAGGCCGTGGGGCCGAGGCTGGGCGGGACGCCGCTCGGCGGCGCCAGCCTGGCCGAAGTGTCGTTCGAGGTCCGCTACGACCTGACCGACCAATGGGGTGTGGTCGGCTTCATCGATGGCGGCGCCGTCGGCACGGACGAATTCCCCGGCGGCGAGGACTTCAGCGCCGGTGTCGGCTTCGGCGTGCGCTACGACCTGGGCTTTGGTCCCATCCGCGCCGACATCGCCTTCCCACTCGATCCCCGCGACGACGATCCCTCCTTCCAGATCTACATCAGCATCGGCCAGGCGTTTTGAGCGATCCGACCGACACTCCGACCCCGGCGGCGAAGCCGGAGCAGCCTGCAGGCAAGACCGCCGCGCGCCGTCCTGGCTGGCTGCCGCGCGGGCCGCAGGGCTGGATCATCCTCGTCTCCGTCCTGGCGGTTCTCCTGGTCGCCGGCGTCGGCGTCGGCCTGCGCTATGGCGTCAACACGGTCCCGGGACTCGCCTTCGTCGAGGCCCAGCTCAACGGCCTGAAGATCGGACGCTTCGGCCGGCTGAAAATCAGCGGCGTCAGCGGCGACATCTGGCGCAATGTCAGCATCAAGTCCCTGATCATCTACGATGAAAAGGGGACCTGGCTCGAGGCCAGCGACCTCAACATGCGCTGGCGCTACCACGAACTCTTCGCCCGGCGGTTCCGCGCCGACGCGATCACCGCCCGCACCCTCAAGGTCATCCGGCGGCCGACCCTGACGCCGAAGGAGAAGTCCGGAGCCGCGCCGGTTTCGGTGCGGATCGACAGCCTTCGGGTCCAGGTCGAGACCCTGCCCGAATTCTCGGTCCAGCGCGGCCTGTTCGATCTCGAGGCCAGGCTGGCCGTGGAGCGAAAGGGCGGCGCCGGGGGGCGGGTGGTCGCCCGCAGCCTGCTGCACCAGGGCGATTTCGCCGACATCCAGTTCGACTTTGGCCAGGGTGAAGCCATCCTGCTGAACGCCAAAGCGTCCGAAGCCAGCGGCGGCGCCCTGGCCGGGGCTCTTGGCCTCGCGGCCGACCAGCCATTCAGCCTCGACGCCCAGGCCAGCGGGACGATTTCGAGCGGCCGGTTCACCCTGCTGGTCGAGTCCGGCGAGACCCAGCCGGCGAAGGCGTCTGGACGCTGGAACGGGCAGGGCGGCCAGGCCGAGGGACTGGTTCGGCTGGACGCCTCCAGCCTGACACGGGGACTGGCCGGGCAACTGGGGCCGCAGGTGCTGTTCAACATCTACGGCGCCAAGGGCAGGGGCGACTACTACGATCTCAACGCCAGGCTCCAGACCGAGACGCTGCTGGTCGAGGCGCGGGGGCCGGCCGACCTTGGCAAGCAGTACACCGGCCCGGGCGGGGTCGGCGTGGTGCTGGCGACGCCTTCGCTCGGGCGTCTGACCGGCGAGGCCGCGACGGGTGCGGCCCGGTTCGAGGGCCGGCTGAACGGCAATGCCGAGACCTGGACCCTGGCGGGCACCATCAACGGCTCGAACATCGCAGCCGCCGGCTACAGCCTGGCCCAGGCGCGCGGGCCGCTCAGCCTGGGCGGACGCAAGGGCGAACTGACCCTGAAGGCCGACCTGACGAGCGCCGGCGGGAGGGGAGAGGGGTACCTCGCCGCGCTGCTGGGTCCGCGGCCGGCGGTGAGGCTGGAGGCCGCTCGCCTGACGGACGGGCGGCTGCTGGTCCGATCGGCCGAGGCGACCGGAGCCGGGCTGAAGGTCGAGGCGAGCGGGTCGCGGGGACTGCTGGGCGGGCTGTCGTTCAAGGGCACGGCGGATCTCTCCAATCTCGAAGCGGCCCGGATCGGCGGCAAGGGCCGCATCCGGGGAAGCTGGTCCGCCGACCAGGGCGGGGTCGGCAAGCCCTGGGTCTTCACCGTCGACGCCCGGGGAACCGGGCTGGCGTTCGGCGTCAGCGAACTGGACCGGCTGCTCGGCGCCGCGCCGAGGCTGCGAGGCCGGGCCAGCCTGCTGAACGGCGCGGTCGACGTCGCCGACCTGCGGCTGGACGCCGACAAGGCCGAGGCCCGCGCCGCCGGCAAGCTGGCGGCTAACGGCGGCCTGGCCTTCAAGCTCGACTGGAACGCCGAGGGGCCGTTCCGCGCCGGGCCGGTCGAGATCGGCGGCAAGGCCCGTGGCGACGGGGCGATCACCGGTACGATCTCGGCCCCCCGCGCGGACCTCAAGGCGGCCTTCGACGCCATCGACCTGCCCAGGCTGCCGCTGACCCGGGCCAACGTCACCCTGACCTTCATGCAGCGCGCCGGCGGCGGCGACGGCGCCCTGGCGGTCACGGCCCAGAGCCCTTACGGCCCGGCCCGGCTGAGCACGGACTTCGGCTTCACCCAGGGCGGGGTGAACCTGTCGGAACTCGACGCCGACGCCGGCGGCGTCAAGGCGCAGGGCTCGGTCGCCCTGCGGCGGGGCCGGCCCAGCGCGGCAGACCTGACCGTCGCGGCGGGGCCGGGCGTCCTGCTGACCTCCGGCGCCATCCAGGGCACGGCGAAGATCACCGACAGCGCCGGCGGGTCCCGCGCGGTCCTGAACCTGACCGCCAAGAACGCCGTTCTGCGCGACGCCAGCGGCCTGACGCTGGACGACGCCACCATCACCGCGGACGGGCCGCTGGAGCGGCTGCCGCTGCGCATCCAGGCCAAGGGCGACGCGCCTCCCGGCCTCTACGCCGTGGACCTCACCGGGACCCTGGCCGAGCAGGCCGACGGCTGGGCCTTCGCCTTCGACGGCTCGGGCAAGCTGGCCCGCAGCGAGTTCCGCACCACCCAGACCGCCCGGCTGGTCTTCGGCGGCAAGACCACCCAGGTCCAGCTGAAGCTGGCCACCGCCGGCAACCGCGAGGGCTCGGTCGATCTTGACGCCACCCTGGCCCCCGGCCTCGCCGACGTGAACGCCACCCTCAAGGACCTGCCGTTGGCGGCCCTGAACGAGGACCTGGTCGGCCGGTTCGACGCCACCGTGGTCCTCAGCGGCCGTGGCGAGCGGCTGACCGGGGACCTGAAGGCGGCGGTCCGCAACGTGCGGGCCCGCGGCACCGGCCGCACCTTCACCCTCGACGGCGACGTCACGGCCAGGCTCGACGACCGCTTCATCACCATCCAGGCCAACGCCGCCAGCGCCCAGGGGCTGAAGGCGGAGGCCGCCTTCGTGCTGCCGGCCGAGGCCTCGGCGCAGCCGTTCCGGCTGGCCATCGACCGGCGGCGCGAGGTCCAGGGCCGGTTCGCCGCCGACGGCGAGATCCAGCCGCTGTGGGACCTGCTGGCCGGCGGCGACCGGGCCCTGTCAGGCCGGCTGGCCGCCAGCGGCAGCCTGGGCGGGACCCTGGCCGACCCGCGCCTGCTGGGCCAGGCCCGGCTGGAGAACGGGTCGTTCGAGGACGGCGCCACCGGCCTCAAGCTGCGCCAGGTCACCCTGGCCGCCAGCTTCGCCGACAACGCCATCGACGTCAGCCAGGCCCAGGGCCAGGACCCTGGCGGCGGCACGGTGAGCGGCTCGGGCCGGATCAGCCTGCAGCGCGAGGGCACCGGCAGCTTCCGCCTGGACCTGAAACGGTTCCAGGTCATCGACAACGACATCGCCACCGCCCGGGCCACCGGGGCGGTGACCCTGAACCGGGCCGCCGACGGCAACATCCGGATCGAGGGCGACCTGACCATCAACCGGGCCGACATCGCCGCCGAGCCGCTGAGCCCGTCCGGGGTCACGCCGATGGCGGTCATCGAGCGCAACAAGCCGCCGCCGGCCAACGGCCGCATCGCCCGGCAGGAAGCGGCCCGCGCCGCCGCCGCCAACGGCCAGTCCGGCCCGGCCATCAACCTGAACGTCGGGCTGAAGGCGGCCCGGGGCATCCATGTCGAGGGCCGGGGGCTGAACATCGAGCTGTCGCTCGACGCCCGGGTCACCGGCACGGTCAACAGGCCCATCCTGACCGGCGAGGCCAACATCGTTCAGGGCGAGTACGACTTCGCCGGCAAGCGCTTCGACTTCGACGAGCGCGGCTCGATCACCCTGTCCACCAACCCCAGCCAGATCCGGCTGAACCTGACCGCCACGCGCGAGGACCCCTCGCTGACGGCGGTGATCAAGGTCGGCGGCACCGCCGCCAAGCCCGAGATCACCCTGACCTCCAGCCCCGTCCTGCCGCAGGACGAGGTGCTGAGCCGCGTGCTGTTCGGCTCGTCGGCGGCGCAGCTTTCGCCGCTGGAAGCGGCGCAGCTGGCCTCGGCCCTGGCCGCCCTGGCCGGGGGCGGCGGCTTCGACGTCATCGGCAACGTCCGCGAACTGGCCGGGCTGGACCGGCTGACGTTCGGCGGCGACGGCGGGCTGATGACGGTGGCCGGCGGCAAGTACCTGACCGACGACGTCTATCTGGAAATCATCGGCGGCGGACGCGAAGGCACGGCGGTTCAGGTCGAATGGCGGGTGCGCCGCAACTTCTCGGTCGTCTCGCGGGTCGCCGGCCAGGGCGATGCGAGGCTGTCGATCCGCTGGCGGCGCGACTACTAGACGGCTCTGGCCGCAGCGGGCGCCCGGGACTGGGAGACGGCGGCGGCGACCTGATCGATCAGGGTCTGGACCTCGATCGGCTTGGTCAGGAAGACATCGACCCCGACCGCCGCCCACTGGGCGCGGTGCTCGGCCAGGGCGTTGGCGGTGAGGGCCAGGATCGGGGTGGCGGTGTTGGCGCCGGCGGCGCGGATCAGCCGGGCAGCCTCGACCCCGCCCATGACCGGCATCTGCATGTCCATCAGGATGACGTCGAAGGCCCGGTGCGCGGCCAGTTCGACCGCCTCGGCGCCATTAGCAGCGACGGTGACGCCGGCGCCCAACGGCTCGAGCATCATGCGGACAATCTGCTGGTTCACCGGATGGTCCTCGGCCAGCAGGACCGACAGGGTCAGCCGCCCGCTCTCGTCGGACTCAGCCGGAGCGGCGGCGGGGGCGGCCGGCGCCAGTTGCAAGGGCGTCTCGAAGCGGAAGACCGAACCGGCGCCCGGCTGGCTGCGCACCGACAGGCCGCCGCCCATCAGCTCGGCCAGCCGACGGCTGATCGCCAGGCCCAGGCCCGTGCCGCCGTGCAGGCGGGTGACGCCGCTGCTGGCCTGTTCGAAGCTCATGAAGACCCGCTCGGCGGTAGCCCCATCCATGCCGCAGCCGGTGTCCTCGACCTCGATCCAGAGCATTGGCCCTTCGGCGCCGGCCGACTGGCCGCCGCGCACCAGAATGGTCCCGGCGGTGGTGAACTTGGTGGCGTTGGACAGCAGGTTGGAGACGATCTGCTGGAAGCGCAGCGGGTCGGTGAGGATGCGCTCGGGCAGGCCGTCCGGCTCGAACCGCAGCGTCACCCCGTCGGCGGCCTTGGCGCTCCACATGCGCACGGCCGAGGCCAGCTTGTCGGTCAGGTCGAACGGGGCGGCGTCGACCTCCAGCTTGCCGGACTCGATGCGCGACAGGTCGAGCACGTCGTTGAGCAGGCCCAGCAGCACCTCGGATGCATGGCCCAGCATCTCGACATGGCCGGCCTGCTGCGGCGTCAGCTCGGTGCGGCGCAGGAGGCCGCCGGCGGCGACCACGGCGTTCATCGGCGTGCGGATCTCGTGGCTTATGGTCGCCAGGAAGTCGCTCTTGGCGGCGTTGGCGCGCTCGGCGCTCTCGACGGCGGCCTCCATCTGGCGGCCGGTGCTCCAGATGCGCTTGACCGCCATCAGGGCGTGCAGGACGAACACCGCCCCGCCGGCCGAGATCAGCGCCATCTGCACCATGTCGGGCTCGGGGCTGAGGGCGGCGCCGACGACGGGCATGCCGACGATGTAGAGCGCCGGCGGACCGAGCACGGCGGGCAGGCCGCGCGGGGTCTGGGCCATCTGCAGGGCGTTGTTGATGATCGAGCCGCAGATCGACAGCAGGGCGAAGGCCATGCCGAACGCCTCGCCGCTGAACCACAGGAACACAGCCAGGGCCGAATAGAGAAAGGCGTTCAGCGTCATGCTGGCCACGTACAGCCGCACGCGGAAGGCGCCGGCGGGCGGGCCGGGGCGGCGCAGCGGCGCGGAGATCAGATGGTCCAGCCCCTGGAAGGCGACCACCGCCCCGAACCAGACCAGCGGCGCCGCCCCGGGGGCGAGGAACCAGCCGATCGTGCCGATGAACAGCGCAAAGCCAATGCGCGCGCCCAGGTCCTTGCCCCGGGTGGCGGCGATGACCGCGAAGGCCTCGGCCTGGCTGGGTGTTGTTGTTTTCGTTTCCCCCATGTCGCGGCGTGTACCACGGGGCCGCTTAAGGAGCGGTTGCGCGGCCGCGTTGCGACGGCTGTCGCCGTTTCTGTCGTCATGTGACAGCGCGGAAGTAGCCATTTCCGGGGTTTCCTAAAGGATGTCAGGGGTTTGGGCGTTCGGTGAGGTCATCAGGGGGTGAGTCTTCGGTCAGTGCGGGGCGCCGCGACGGGGAGGGTCTGGTTGTGGCCGGGTCGGCGCCGGGTGAGGGTCGGGTCCCTCGTTCACGCCTGTCATCCTTCGGTCGGGTGGAGCCAGATCCGGAGGACCCATGGGTGGGGCGGGCGCCTGGCGGGAGGGGGCGCGCGTCCGGTCGCCTTGGGAGCATGGCGTCCGGTATGGGTCCTCCGGACCGCTGCGCGGCCGAAGGATGACAGGGGGTGCAGCTTCACCGCTCACGCTCGCGAAGGCGGGCGTCCAAGCGATGGCGGACGGCCGGCGCGGGTGAGGCGGCGGGCACCGCATGGGCCCCCGCCTTCGCGAGGGCGATCGGTGGATGGGGCGGGTGTTCACCCGGCTCCGAACATGCCGCTGTCATCCTTCGGTAGGGCGCAGCCCGATCCGGAGGAGCCATGGGCGGGGCGAGCGCCTGGCGGGAGGGGGCGCGCATCCGGCCGGCTTGGGAGCATGGCGTCCGGAATGGGTCCTCCGGACCGCTGCGCGGCCGAAGGATGACAGGAGGGATGTTCAGCCCGCGCCGTCGCCTTCGGGCGGGTCGGGCGGGAGGCCGGCGAGGAGGCGGGAGAGGGCGTAGGTCTTGGGGCCAAGCCGCAGGCGGACGACGCGACGGTGGGCGCCGGCCGGGGTCCAGTGATCCTCGATGGTCATCTCGCGCAGGCCGGCGGCCTGGGCGCGGGAGATCCGGGTCAGGTCAACGCCGCCCTTCTGGCCCGGATAGACGCGCATGAAGTCGGCCAGATTGGAGAAGGCCACGGCGCGCAGCTCGGCCATAACGGCGGCCCGCGTCAGCGGCGCCTGGGCCTCGGCCCGGCCGGCGGCCAGGGCGGCCTGGATGTCGGCCCGCCTGAGCAGGCGCGAACCGGTCTGCTTGGCCGCCACCGGCCGGTAGCCGGCCCGCCGCGCGGCCTCGGCGGCGGAGTGGTTCTGCAGCAGGTGATCGACGAAACGGCGTTGGCGAACGGACAGGGGCTTGTCCGCCGGGGAGGCGTTGCGGGTCATGTTGGCTCCGGGAAAGCCGCGTTTCGAAGCGGCCGGAGCATTATCCCATGGGAGGGGGTGGGCGGCTTGGCGAAGCGCCGGCTGGAAAATCGACAAAGAGCGGTCCTGGGCCTTGGCGTCTGAGCTGAACCAGTTCGTCTGGCCCGGCGTGGACCTGCGGCCCGTGCGGCGCTGCGCCGGTACGGTGAGCTATGGCTTCCTGCCCGCCTTGATGGTCAGAGCCCTCCTGGAGAAGATCCTGCATCTTGCACGGAGCGGCGCCGCCTTGACGACGAAGCGGTCCGGAGAGAACGGCTAGCGCCGCCCGGGAGCGGGAACGCCGTTCGGGAGGGGGTTCACGCAGCGTGAGGCGTGGGCTACGACTGACAGCGATACGCGACTCCCGTCTTGCGCCATTCCGGGAGCCGCGCTCGCAGTTTTTCCCGCGTCGACGCTCCTGGTTGGGGCATGGGTCCGCGGGGCAATGGCGTAAGTCTGGTCCAGAGGGGCTTGCATGCTGGTGACGCCGCAGGAGCGTTTGGTTCTGGAGTCCATCGCCGAACGCGGGGACGAGATCGTCGCGCGGGCGGTGGGCTGGTGCGGGACCAACAGCGGCAGCCGGAACCTGGACGGGCTGGCGGCGACGCTGGAGACGCTGACCGGGGCCTGGAGCGCGGCGCTGCCCGGGGCGGCGGTGAGCCACGAGGCGATGGCGCCCATGATCGAGGTCGGGGCTGACGGGCGTGAGAGCGAGCATCGGCCGCCGCCGGCGCTGCTGGTCGAGATGCGGCCGAAGGCGCCGGTGCAGGTGGTGCTGACCGGCCACTACGACACGGTGTTTCCGGCCTCCAGTTCGTTCCAGGCGGTGCGGACGCGGGCGGACGGGGCGCTGAACGGGCCGGGGATCGCCGACATGAAGGGCGGCATCTCGGTGATGATGGCGGCGCTGGAGGCGTTCGAGGGCTTTGCGGGGCGCGAGGCGGTCGGCTGGCGCGTGCTGCTGAGCCCGGACGAGGAGATCGGCTCGCTGGGGTCCGGCCCGGTGCTGGCGCGGATCGGGCGCCTTGGCCATGTGGGCATGACCTATGAGCCGGCGCTGGCCGACGGGACGCTGGCCGGCGCGCGCAAGGGCAGCGGGAACTTCCACGTCAAGGTGACCGGCCGGGCGGCCCACGCGGGGCGGGCCTTCGACGAGGGGCGCAATGCGATCACGGCGGCGGCGCGGATCGCCGGGGCGCTGGATGCGCTGAACGGGACGCGCGAGGGGGTGACGGTCAATGTGGCCCGGATCGACGGCGGGTCGGCGCTGAACGTCGTGCCGGACCTGGCGGTGGTGCGGTTCAATGTGCGGTTCCCCGACGCGGAGGGCGCGCGCTGGCTGGAAGGCGGCATCGAGCGGGCCTGCGGCTGTGGCCGGGGCGACGGGCTGGGCGTGCGCCTGTTCGGCGGCATCACCCGGCCGGCCAAGCCGATGAACGCCGCCCAGGGCGCCCTGCTGGGCAAGCTGCGCGAGGTGGGCGCGCTGCTGGGCCAGGAGATCGCCTGGAAGGCGTCGGGCGGGGTGTGCGAGGGCAACAACCTGTTCGCCGTGGGCCTGCCCAACGTCGATACGCTGGGCGTGCGCGGCGGGGACATCCACAGCGAAGACGAGTTCGCCTGGCCAGACAGTTTCGCCGAGCGGGCGCGGCTGTCGGCGCTGATGCTGATGAAGCTGGCGTCGGGCGAGGTGGATGGGCCGGGGCTGCGGGCGATGATGGACGGGGCGGGCCAAGAAGGATGACGGGGGGTGGTGGTACCGAACGCGGTTTCCTTCTCCCCTCGCGGGAGAAGGTGGCGGCCGGAGGCCGTCGGATGAGGGGCCGCGCCGGCGTCGGACGACGGCTGTACCAACCGCCGCATCGCAGCCGAACGAGTCTTCAACCCCTCATCCGGCGCTTCGCGCCACCTTCTTCCGCAAGGGGAGAAGGAACACTTCGAATGACATTTCTCGAGACTGGATTGACCTGAATGCTGGTTGTTCGCCCCGCGGGGCCTGAGGATTTCGATACGCTGATGGAGCTGGCGGTGCTGTCCGGCCGGGGGTTCACCAGCCTGCCCGAGGACGAGCCGACGATCCGTCAGCGGCTGGAGCTGTCGGCGGCGAGTTTCGCCGGCGAGGTGGCGGCGCCCGAGGCCTGGTACACCACCATGCTGGAGGACGCGGCCAGCGGAACCGTGGCCGGAGTGGCCGGGGTGAAGGCGGGGGTGGGGCTGAAGCGGCCGCACTTCTCGTTCCGCGTTGTGACGCTGGCCCAGTCGAGCCCGACGCTGGAGCTGCGGTTCGATCACCAGGCGCTGGTGATGGTCAACGAATGCGCCGGCTGGTCGGAGGTCGGCAGCCTGTTCCTGCGGCCGGAGTGGCGCAAGGGCGGGGCAGGGCGGCTGTTGGCGCAGTCGCGCTACATGCTGATCGGCATCGAGCCGGAGCGTTTCGCCGAGATGGTGCTGGCCGAGCTGCGCGGATGGTTCGACGAGGACGGGACCTGTCCGTTCTGGGAGCATGTGGCGGGTCGGTTCTTCCCGCTGGCGTTCGACGAGGCGGACCGGATGAGCGCCTCGACCAACGGGCAGTTCATCCTGGACCTGGCGCCGCGCCATCCGATCTACGTCGGGCTGCTGCCGCAGGAGGCGCGGGCGGTGATCGGCAAGTGCCACCGCGAGGGCGAGGCGGCGCGGGCGATGCTGGAGCGCGAGGGCTTCCGCTTCCACGGGCTGATCGACCTGTTCGACGCCGGGCCGACGGTGAGTTGCCACCGCGACGACATCAAGACGGTCAAGGAGGCGCGGCGGCTGGTGGTGACCTTGTCGGACGAGGCGTCTGCGGACGGTTTCGGCGAGGAGGCGCTGGTCTCGACCACCTCCATCCGCGGGTTCCGGGCCGTGCGGGCGCCGACGATGATCGACGGGGCGCGGGCGACGCTGTCGCGCGAGGCGGCGCAGGTGCTGGGTGTGCGCGAGGGCGATACGGTGAGGGTCAAGGCATGAGTCGGGGTCAGTACATCAACGGGCGCTGGGACCGGCGGCCGGGCGAAGCCATGCAGTCGATCGACCCGGCGACGGGCGAGAGCGTCTGGGCCGGGCCGGCGGCGACGAGCGAAGAGGTCGCCGAGGCGGTGGCCGCGGCGCGGGCCGCCTTCCACGGCTGGGCCGACCTGGAGCGGGGCGAGCGGGTGGCGGCCATGCGCCGCTATCAGGAGGCGCTGAAGGTACGGCGCGAGGCGATCGCGGAGGCCCTGAGCCGTGAGACGGGCAAGGCGCTGTGGGAGACCACCGCCGAGGTCGGCTCGATGATCGCCAAGGTCGACGCCTCGATCGCCGCCTATGACGAGCGGACGGGCGAGAAGCAGGCGGCGACGGCGTTCGGCCGGGCGGTGCTGCGCCATCGGCCGCACGGGGTGATGGCGGTGCTGGGGCCGTTCAATTTCCCCTGCCACCTGCCCAACGGCCACATCGTGCCGGCGCTGCTGGCCGGCGATACGGTGGTGTTCAAGCCGTCGGAAGAGACGCCGCTGTCGGGCGAGCTGCTGGTCGAGGCGCTGGCCGCCGCCGAGCTGCCGGCAGGCGTGGTCAACCTGGTGCAGGGCGGGCGCGAGACCGGCGCGGCGCTGATCGACCAGGACATCGACGGGCTGCTGTTCACAGGCTCGGCCCAGGCGGGACGGTTCTTCCGCCGGCATTTCGCCGACAAGCCTGAGGTGATCCTGGCGCTGGAGCTGGGCGGCAACAACCCGCTGGTGGTCTGGGACGCGGTGGACGCGGAGGCGGCGGCGGCGCTGATCGTGCAGTCGAGCTTCATCACGACCGGCCAGCGCTGTTCCTGCGCCCGGCGGGTGATCCTGCCGGAAGGGCGGGCGGGCGATGCGGTCGTCGAGGCGCTGGTCGCGCTGACCGACCGGCTGGTCATCGGGCCTTGGAACGGCGCGCAGGAGCCGTTCATGGGGCCGTTGATCTCGGCGCGGGTGGCGGACGCGGCGCGGGCGGCTGCGAAGGCGCTGGGCGGCCAGGCGATCCGCGAGGCCGGCAAGGTCGCGGGGCTGAGCGACGCCTTCATCACGCCGGGCATCATCGATGTCGGGCACCACGAGACGCCGGACGAGGAGATCTTCGCCCCCATCGTGCAGCTGCGCCGGGCGGCGACGTTCGACGGGGCGATCAGCCTGGCCAACCACACCCGCTATGGCCTGTCGGCCGGGCTGATCAGCGATGATCCGGCGCTGTGGGACCGGTTCGGCAAGCGTATCCGCGCGGGCGTCGCCAACTGGAACCGGCCGACCACGGGCGCGGCGGGCACGGCGCCGTTCGGCGGGCTGGGCGAGAGCGGCAATCATCGGCCGAGCGCCTATTACGCGGCCGACTACTGCGCCTATCCGGTGGCCAGCTTCGAGGCTGACCGGGTGTTGCCGACGATCGGCGAGATGAAGGGGGTGCGGGGGTGATTCCCGCTATCGAGGCCAACGCCGACGGGCTGGTCGGGCCGACGCACAGCTTCGCGGGGCTGGCGCCGGGCAACCTGGCCAGCGAGATCCACAAGGGCGAGGCGTCCAACCCGCGGGCGGCGGTCATCGAGGGGCTGTCGAAGATGCGGCGGCTGCATGACCTGGGGCTGCCGCAGTTCGTGCTGCCGCCGCATGAGCGGCCGGATGTCGGATTCCTGCGCTCGCTGGGGTTCGGCGGGCCGGACGCGGCGGTGATCGAGGCGGCGGCGCGCACGGCGGCGGAGCTGTTGAACACCGCCTGCTCGGCCAGCCCGATGTGGGCCGCCAACGCCGCCACAGTGACGCCGAGCGCGGACGCCGACGACGGGCGGGTGCACTTCACCCCGGCCAATCTGATCACCAACCTGCACCGCAGCCTGGAAGGGCCGCAGACGGCCCGGGCGCTGAGGCGATTGTTCCCGGACGAGCGCCGGTTCGCGGTGCATGACCCGCTGCCGGCGCAGGGCCATTTCGCCGACGAGGGCGCGGCCAACCATGTGCGGCTGTGCGCCGAGCACGGGGCGGCGGGGGTGAACCTGTTTGTCTGGGGGCGCGACGCCTGGGAGGGCTGGCAGGGCCGCTATCCGGCCCGCCAGACGCGGCAGGCGTTCGAGGCCATCCAGCGACGGCATGGCGCGGGCGGGGCGGTGTTCGTCCGGCAGGCGCGGGCGGCGATCGAGGCGGGCGTGTTCCACAACGACGTCGTCTGCGTGGGGGCGAAGGCCTGCCTGTTCTTCCACGAGGCGGCGTTCGAGGACCGGGCCGGGATGGAGGCGGCGGTGCGCGCCGCCGCCGGGGCGCTGGGCGAGGACGCGTTCGAGCCGGTGTTCGTCGAGGTGGCCGAGGCCGACCTGCCGCTGGCCGAGGCGGTGCGCAGCTATCTGTTCAACTCGATGCTGGTGGCGCTGCCGGGCGAGGACCGGCTGACGCTGATCGCGCCGATGGAGACGGCCGAGACGCCGCGCGCCCATGCGGTGGCGCAGGGACTGGTGCAGGGCAACGGCCCGATCGGGCGGGTGGAATACGTCGATGTGCGCCAGTCGATGCGCAACGGCGGCGGGCCGGCCTGCCTGAGGCTGCGTGTGGTGCTGACCGACGAGGAGCTGGCGGCGGCCAATCCCGCGCAGCGGTTCAGTCCGGCGCTGCAGGCGCGGCTGGAGGCCTGGGCCGGGGCGCGCTACCGCGACCGGCTGCTGCCGGCGGACCTGGCCGACCCGATGCTGCTGGTCGAGAGCCATGCGGCGCTGGACGAACTGACGCAGATCCTGGGGCTGGGGAGCGGCTTCTATCCGTTCCAGCGGTAGGGGGCGTCAGCCGCCCCGCAGTCGGGCAAGGGCGTCGGGAAACCGCCGCGACAGCGGCGCGACGACGCCGCCGAGGGTGACGGCGTAGTCGCCGCTGCCCTCGGGGGTCAGTTCGGTGACGCGGGCGGTGTTGACCAGCCAGGAGCGATGGGTGCGGACAAAGCCCAGCGGGCCCAGCCGCGCCTCGAGGCTCGCCAGCGAGGCGCGCATCAGCGGCTTGCGGCCATCGGCCAGATGGAACTCGGCGTAGTTGCCGGCCGAGGAGACGGCGAGGATCTCGGCCAGCGGCGCGCGGACGATGCGGGCGCCGTCGCGGATGTCGAAGCTGGCCGGCTCGCCTGCGGGCGCCTCGCGGACTGGTGGGCGGAGCAGCCGTTCGCGCAGCAGCCAGAAGATCAGCAGGATCGAGATGTAGGAGAGGGCGTCCTTGCGCAGCTCGTAGGGGAAGCGCTCGAACCAGTTTCCGAAGTCGTAGGTCTGGCCGATGGCCGCCCAGGCCAGGTGGCGCAGCAGCACGAAGCCGGCGACGTGCAGCAGTGAGAAGACCAGCAGCACCACCCCGTGGAACAGAAGGGTGTGCCAGAGCGGCCGGCTGTCGAGGGGCACGCGGCGCAGCGCCAGCCAGGGCAGCCAGATCAGCGCCAGGCCCGAGACGCCGCTGGTCGCCTCCGCCAGGGCCACGCGCAGGGGGTTGGCGTTCGGATCGTCCTGCAGCCAGGTGAGGGCGTTGACGGTGTTCATGGCCAACACGAACAGGGCCACGCCGCCAAGGCAGATCCAGAAGACCTGGCGTTCGGACATGCCGCCCGTCCCTGATGGCGCGCCGCTCGTCACGGGGCCTCGCCGTCCGTCACCGGGCGCGCGCCGGGAATCACGGTGATGTAGCGCGGCCGGGCGCCGCCAGGCGAGACAGGTCGCAAGCTGATCAACCCTGCTGGAGCCATCGCGTGACTTCGATCCCCGCCGCGTCCTCGATCCCGTCTGTCCGGCGACACGACCTCGACTGGATTCGCGTCATCGCCTTCGGACTGCTGATCCTCTACCACGTCGGCATGTTCTACGTGCCCTGGGACTGGCACGTGAAGACCCCCCGGCCCGTCGAATGGCTGGAGCCGGTGATGCAGCTGACCAATCCCTGGCGGCTGACGCTGCTGTTCCTGGTCAGCGGGGCTGCGACGCGGTTCATGGCCGACAAGATCAGCGCCGGGGCGCTGGCCGGGCAGAGGACCTGGCGTCTGCTGCCGCCGCTGGTGTTCGCGATGTTCGTCATCGTGCCGCCGCAGAGCTACTACGAGATCCTGGAGAAGGCGCCCCAGCTGCTGGGCTCGCCGATGGAGTTCTACGGCAAGTACGTCACCGCCTCCGGCAACTGGTGCAAGGACGGCGACTGCCTGATCACCCCGACCTGGAACCACATGTGGTTCGTGGCCTATCTGCTCGTCTACACACTGGTGCTGGCGCTGCTGATCAAGGTTGCGCCGCGCCTGATGGCGGCGGCGGAGCGGGGAGTGGAGCGGCTGCCGGCCTGGGGGCTCTTGCTGGCGCCGATGGTCTTCCTGGCGGCGATCCGGTTCGCGCTGGTCACCCGGTTCGAGATCACCCATGCCCTGGTCGACGACTGGTACAACCACGCCCTGTCGTTCAGCGCCTTCCTGTTCGGCTACCTGATCGCGCGGTCCGAGCGGCTGAAGGCGGGCTTCATCGCCATCCGCTGGCCGGCGCTTGGCCTGGCGATCGCCGCCTGGGCGGCGTGGGCCAGCTATGCCTGGGCCTATCGCGGCGACGGAAATGTCCCGCCGGAGGCCCTGCGGCTGGTCATGCGGACGGTGTATGCGGTCGACCAGTGGGCGGCGATCGCCGCGGCTCTGGGGTTCGGCGCCCGGCATCTGAACCGGGGCGGTCCGGTGCTGACCTGGCTGACCCTGGCGGTGTTCCCCTTCTACATCGTCCACCAGACGATCATCGTCGTGGCCGGCCACCATCTGGCCAAGCTGGGACTGCCGCAGGGGTTGGAGGCTGTGCTGCTGATCGGCGTGACGGCGGCGGGGTGTCTGCTCACCTACGAGGTGGTCAGCCGCGTGGCGATCCTGCGGCCGCTGTTCGGTCTGAAGGCTGCGGCGCGGGAGACTCAGGCGCCGGCCAGCCGTCCGCCGGAAGCGGCGTAGGCCTGGGTTCCCCGTGTGAAGACGCGGTCCGTCGGCAGGATCGCGTCGATCGGGATGTCCTCGCCCTCGTCGAGGGCGGCGTAGATGGGCGCGAAGTCCTGCAGGGTGGCGTCGAGCAGGGTCTGGACCGAGGGAATGACGAAGTAGGCCTGCTGGAAGTCGTCGATCCGGTAGGGGGTGCGCATGGTGCGCAGCAGGTCGAAGCCGATCCGGTTGGGCGAGGGATCGTCGATGGCGAAGATCGACTCGGTGCGCGAGGAGACGATCCCGGCCCCGTAGATGCGCAGGCCCTTGGGCGTTTCCAGCAGGCCGAACTCGACGGTGTACCAGTAGAGGCGGGCGAGGTTGTGCAGCCGGCCCAGACCCAGCGCGCGCTGGCCGCCATTGCCGTAGGCTTCCATGTAGTCGGCGAAGACCGGGTCGGTCAGCATGGGCACATGGCCGAAGACATCGTGGAAGATGTCCGGCTCCTGCAGGTAGTCCAGCTGATCGCGCCGGCGGATGAACTGGCCGGCCGGGAAGCGGCGATTGGCCAGGTGGTCGAAGAAGACATCGTCGGGGACGAGGCCCGGTACGGCGACGACGTTCCAGCCGGTCAGCCGCTCGAGCTCGGGATTGATGACGTTGAAGTCCGGGATGCCGCCGCGATGCAGGTCCAGCGCATCCAGGCCGTGCAGGAACTCATCGCACGCATAGCCCGGCAGGAGCGCGGTCTGGCGCTCGTAGAGGATGTCCCAGGTGGCGTGCTCCTCGGCCGTATAGGCCGACCAGCCCTGGTCAATCGTCCAGTCCGCCGCCGCGCCGGGAGGCGGGCCGCCGCTAAAGCCATCTGCGCTCATGGAGGCAGAGTGCGCGCGTGTTTCGGGAATTTCCGGCCGATTTCAACGGCGTTTCGTGGTCTGCGCGGCAGGAAGTTGCGCCCTGCCGCGCCCGCCGACGTCAGTGCGCCACGCGGGGCCGCATGTTGTAGTGGCCGTCCTGGAAGCCGTCGAAGATCAGGGCGGTGTGCGGGTGACCGACTGGTTCGCCCGAGTCGTCGGGCAGCAGGTTCTGCTCGGAGACGTAGGCGACGTAGGTGTTCTGATCGTTCTCGGCCAGCAGGTGGTAGAAGGGCTGGTCCTTGCGCGGCCGGATGTCGGCCGGGATGGACTGCCACCATTCCTCGGTGTTGGCGAACACGGGGTCCACGTCGAAGATCACGCCCCTGAAGGGGAAGATCCGGTGGCGGACCACCTGCCCGATGGCGAATTTGGCGAGCCGGGTGTTCATAGCCTGCATATCGTACGCCTCCCGCCTGACTGAAAGCTGAACGTAATCGACAGTCCGCTCGTGGCAAGGCCGGGCCGGCCGATGAGGCTCCCGGAAGGAATAGCGGTTCCCAGCAATCGGAACCCGCTCTAAGGTCAGCCTCGAAATGAGGCGTTCTGTCGAACGTCTGCGCAGACGGGTGACAACCATGTCGGAGGCGCCAGGTGCGCCGGGCCGCCCGGATCAGGGGCGGCGCGGGCCGGGCGGGCAGCCGTGTTATGCGGCGCTCGACCTTGGCACGAACAATTGCCGCCTGCTGGTGGCGACGCCGACGCAGGGCGGATTCCGCGTCGTCGAGGCCTATTCCCGCATCGTTCGCCTGGGCGAGGGCCTGAGCCAGACCGGCCGGCTGTCGGATGCGGCGATGGAGCGGGCGATGGCCGCGCTTTCGGTCTGCGCCGAGAAGATTCGCCGCCGCCGCTGCGTGAAGGTCCGCGCCATCGCCACCCAGGCCTGCCGCGGCGCGGAGAACGGCCCGGCGTTCATCGACCAGGTGGCCGAGCAGACGGGCCTTCGGCTGCAGATCATCAGCCCCAAGGAAGAGGCGCACCTGTCGGTCGCCGGTTGCCTGAATCTGCTGGACCGGGAGGCCGAGGCGGCGCTGGTGGTGGACGTCGGCGGCGGGTCGACCGAGTTGTCCTGGGTCGATATGGGCGGCCAGGGCTTGAACGCCGGACCCCGGCAGTTCGCCCCCTGGAAGCTGCCGGTGAAGGCCTGGCTGTCGATCCCGATCGGGGTGGTGACCCTGGCCGAGCGGTTCCCCGAGGAACCGGCGACGACGGAAGCCTGGTTCCGACGCATGGTCGAGGCGGTCAAGGAGCGGCTGGCGGCCTTCCGGCACGCCGATCCCCTTCGCGAGGTGTTCAGCACCGGCCGGGCGCATCTGGTCGGCACCTCCGGGGCCATCACGAGCCTGGCGGGGCTGCATCTGGACCTGCCGCGCTATGACCGGAATCTCGTCGATGGCCTGTGGATGACGCGCGACCAGTGCGAGGCGGCGGCGGGGCGGCTGATGGCGCTGAGCCCGGCGCAGCGGGCGGCCCAGGCCTGCATCGGCCCCGACCGGGCGGATCTTGTCCTGGCCGGGGCGGCGATCCTGCAGGCGGTTCAGGAGTTGTGGCCGTGCGAGCGGGTGAGGGTGGCCGACCGGGGACTTCGGGAAGGCATCCTGCTGACGCTGATGAGCCGCCAGCCCCCGCGCCGTCGCCGTCGCGGCGGACGGGGAAGACGCGCTGTGGAGGCCGCATGAGCGACGAACAGCCACCCCCGCGCAAGCGGATGGTCAAGCCGCCAAGCGGCGGACTCGAAGGCGGCCGGGGCAAGCCCGCACGCCTGAAGACGGCGCGCGGGCGCACGCCCTCGCAGCAGGCCTGGCTCGAGCGGCAGATCAACGACCCCTTCTCGGCGGAAGCGAGGGCGCTCGGCTATCGCAGCCGGGCGGCGTTCAAGCTGACGGAGATCGACGACCGGCTGAAGCTGATCCGCAAGGGCTCGCGGATCATCGATCTCGGCTGCGCCCCGGGCGGCTGGATCCAGGTGGCCCTGCAGAGGGGCGCCGGCAAGGTGGTCGGGGTCGACCTGCTGCCGGTCGATCCGGCCCCGCCGGCCGAGATCATCCAGATGGACTTCACCGACCCGGCCTGCGGTCCGCTGCTGGTCGAGATGCTGGGCGGGGCGCCGGACCTTGTTCTGTCGGACATGGCTCCGAACACGGTGGGTCACCGCGAGACCGATCACCTGCGCATCGTCGGACTGATCGAGATGGCCGCCGATTTCGCCATCCAGGTGCTGCGGCCGGGCGGGGCCTTCGTGGCCAAGGCGTTCCAGGGCGGCGAGACGGCCGAGGTCATCGCCATGCTGAAGAAGCACTTCGACAAGGTGCAGCACATCAAGCCCCGGGCCAGCCGGGCGGACAGCTCGGAAGTCTTCCTGGCCGCGACGGGGTTCAGGGGGCGGTAGCCGGCTGCGGAGCCTCTTTGGTCGCGGGCGGATCCCTAGCGGCGTCCGGATATCTCGGGACGAGCCCGATTTCGCCGCTTCGTTGCGCGGCAGCCCCGACGCCGGTTGACTCCGCCGCCGGGCTCGACGATACCGCGCCCGCAAAACGGAGAGTCTCATGGAGATTCGCGAAGGGCTCACCTTCGACGATGTTTTGCTTGAACCGGGTCCGTCCGAAGTGATGCCGACCCAGGTTTCGACCGAAACCAGATTGACGCGTGAAATCGGGCTGAACATCCCGCTGGTGTCCGCCGCCATGGATACGGTGACGGAAAGCCGGCTGGCCATCGCCATGGCCCAGGCCGGCGGCATGGGGATCCTGCACCGCAACCTGACGATCGACGAGCAGGCCGACCAGGTCCGCGAGGTCAAACGCTACGAAAGCGGCATGGTCATCAACCCGATGACCATCAACCCGACGACGACGCTGGCCGAGATCCTCGAGATCAAGGCGCGGCGAAAAATCTCGGGATTTCCGGTGGTTGAGCCGGAAAGCGGCAAGCTGGTCGGAATTCTGACCAACCGGGACATGCGGTTCGAGAGCAATCCGCTGACGCCGGCGGCGGCGCTGATGACCGCGACCAGCCTGGTCACGGCGCGCGAGGGCGTGTCGCAGTCCGAGGCGCAGGCGCTGTTGCGGCAGCACAAGATCGAGCGGCTGATCGTCGTGGACGAGGACGGCCGGGCCGTCGGCCTGATCACCGTCAAGGACATGGAGAAGGCGCAGGCCCATCCCCTGGCCGCCAAGGACGAGAAGGGCCGGCTGCGCGTCGGCGCGGCCTCGACCGTTGGCGACGCCGGCTACGAGCGGTCGCTGGCGCTGGTCGAGGCCGGCGTGGACGTGGTGGTCATCGATACCGCCCATGGCCACTCGGCGCAGGTCGCCGAGGCCGTGCGCCGGGTCAAGCGCGAGAGCAACCGCGTCCAGATCATCGCGGGCAACGTCGCCACCTATGACGGCGCTCGGGCGCTGATCGACGCCGGGGCTGACGCGGTCAAGGTAGGGATCGGACCGGGATCGATCTGCACCACCCGCATCGTGGCGGGCGTGGGCGTGCCGCAGTTGACCGCCATCGAGGACGCCGTCCGCGCGGCGCGCGACAGCGGCGTGCCGGTGATCGCCGATGGCGGCATCAAGTCGTCGGGCGACCTGGCCAAGGCCATCGCCATCGGCGCCTCGACGGCGATGATGGGCTCGATGTTCGCCGGCACCGACGAGTCGCCGGGCGAGGTGTTCCTGTACCAGGGCCGCTCCTACAAGAGCTATCGTGGCATGGGCTCGCTGGGCGCGATGGCGCGCGGCTCGGCCGACCGCTACTTCCAGAAGGAGGTCAGCGACACCCACAAGCTGGTGCCCGAAGGCATCGAGGGGCAGACCCCCTACAAGGGCCCGATCGCCCCGGTCATCCACCAGATGGTCGGCGGTCTTCGCGCCGCCATGGGGTACGTCGGCGCGGCGACCATTCCCGACCTGCAGGAGCGGGCGCGGTTCATCCGCATCACCAACGCAGGCCTGCGCGAGAGCCACGTCCACGATGTCATGATCACCAGGGAGGCCCCGAACTATCAGGGCTCCAACTGAGTGAGCGAGGGTTTCCGGTGAGGGATGGCGGACGCGTCGCGGCGGCGATCCAGGTGCTGGATGACATCGAGCTGCGCCACAAGCCGGTGCGGCAGGCGCTGAAGACCTGGAGCGACGGGGCGCGGTACGCCGGGTCCAAGGACAGGGCCTGGGTCTCGGGACTGGTGCTCGATGTCCTGCGCCGCCGGCGGTCGCTGGCCTGGATGATGGACGAGGAGACCAACCGCGCGCGCGCCATCGCGGCGTTGCGGTGGGTCTGGGACTGGCCGGTCGAGCGGATCGCCGAAGCAGCGGCCGACCCGCACGGTCCCGGCGCGCTGGGCGAGGCGGAGACAGCCCGGCTGGACGCGCCGGCTTCTCTGGACGAGGCATGGCCCGACGTGCGGGGCGACTATCCCGCCTGGCTAGAGCCGAACATGATCCGCGCCTTTGGCGAGGCGCGCGCCGAGGAGGGCGCGGCGTTCGCCGCCCGGGCGCCGGTGGACCTGCGGGTCAATCGCCTGAAGTCGGACGCCTATGAGGTGCTGAAGGCGCTGGAAGGCATGGGCGCCGAGCCGGCGGGTGTGCTGCCGGATGCCCTGCGGGTTCCGGCGCCCGCGGCGGCGGAGCGGGCCGCCTCGGTCGAGATTCATCCCGCCTACGCGATGGGTTGGTTCGAAGTGCAGGACCTGGGCAGCCAGATGGCCGCAGCAGCGGCCGGCGACATCGCCGGCGCCCGGGTGCTGGACTTCTGCGCCGGGGGCGGGGGCAAGACGCTGGCCTTGGCGGCCGCCATGGGCGGCAGCGGCACGGTGTTCGCCTACGACGTCGACGCCCGGCGGATGGTGGACGTCATTCCCCGGGCCACGCGCGCGGGCGTGACCAACCTGGACCTGCGCACGCCGCTCAATCCGAGGGCCCTGGAGGGGCTGGAGGGGACGATGGACCTGGTGTTCGTCGATGCGCCCTGCACCGGGTCGGGGACCTGGCGGCGGCATCCGGACGCCAAGTGGCGGCTGTCGCCCGAGAGCCTGCAGCGTCGCCTGAATGAGCAGCGCAAGGTGCTTGATCAGGCGAGCCTTTTCGTTCGTCCGGGAGGGCGGCTGGTCTATGTGACCTGTTCGGTCTTCACCGAGGAGAACGAGGAGCAGGTCGAGGCGTTCGTCGCCCGCAACGCCGCGTTCAAGGTCCGGCCGCTCGACCTCTTCGCCGACCACCTTACGCCGCAGGGCTACCTGCGCCTGTCACCCCGAAGCGCCGGCACCGACGGCTTCTTCGCAGCCTTGTTGGATCGCAAGCCATGAACCACCAGTCCGTCCTCATCGTCGACTTCGGCAGCCAGGTGACCCAGCTCATCGCCCGCCGGGTGCGTGAGAGCGGCGTCTATTGCGAGATCCATCCCTACGACAAGGCGGGCGCGGCGCTGGCGGCGATGAAGCCGGCGGCGATCATCCTGTCGGGCGGGCCGGCGAGCACCACCGAGGACGAGAGCCCCGCCGCCGACCACGCCCTGTTCGAGGCGGGCGTGCCGGTGCTGGGCATCTGCTACGGCGAGCAGACCATCTGCGCCGAGCTGGGCGGCAAGGTCGAGAGCGGCCATCACCGTGAGTTCGGGCGGGCCGAGATCGAGGTCACCCGCGCCAGCCCGCTGTTCGAGGGCTTTGCCGAGGTGGGCCAGACCGAGCCGGTGTGGATGAGCCACGGCGACCGGGTCACGGCCATTCCGGAAGGCTTCGAGGTGATCGCCGTCAGCGCCGGCGCCCCGTTCGCCGCCATCGCCAACGAGACGCGCCGGATCTATGGCGTGCAGTTCCACCCCGAGGTGGCCCACACCCCGCGCGGCGCCACGCTGCTGCGCAATTTCACCCACCGGATCGCGGGACTGTCGGGCGACTGGACCATGGCCGCGTTCAAGGACGAGGCCATCGCCCGCATTCGCCAGCAGGTCGGCAAGGGCAGGGTGATCTGCGGCCTGTCGGGCGGGGTCGACAGCTCCGTGGCGGCGGTGCTGATCCACGAGGCCATCGGCGACCAGCTGACCTGCGTCTATGTCGACACCGGCCTGATGCGGAAGGGCGAGAGCGAGCAGGTGGTGTCGCTGTTCCGCAACCACTACAACATTCCGCTGGTGCATGTTGATGCGTCGAAGGAATTCCTCGGCGGGCTGGCCGGCGTCTCTGACCCGGAAACCAAGCGCAAGATCATCGGCAAGCTATTCATCGACGTCTTCGACAAGGAGTCGGCCAAGATCGAGGGCGCCGAGTTCCTGGCCCAGGGCACGCTGTATCCGGACGTCGTCGAGAGCGTCTCGGCGCGGGGCGGCCCCAGCGCGGTGATCAAGAGCCACCACAACGTCGGCGGTCTGCCCGACTACATGAAGCTGAAGCTGGTCGAGCCGCTGCGCGAGCTGTTCAAGGACGAGGTGCGGGCGCTGGGCGTGGAGCTTGGCCTGCATCCGGACTTCGTTGGCCGCCATCCCTTCCCGGGGCCGGGCCTGGCCATCCGCATCCCGGGCGAGATCACGCCGGAGAAGGTGGCGGTGCTGCAGGACGCCGACGCCATCTATCTGGAGGAGATCCGCAAGGCGGGGCTGTACGACAGCATCTGGCAGGCCTTCGCCGTGCTTCTGCCGGTCAAGACCGTCGGCGTGATGGGCGATGCGCGCACCTACGAGAACGTCCTGGCGCTGCGAGCGGTGACATCGACCGACGGCATGACGGCCGACTTCTTCGAGTTCCCCTGGGAGGTGCTGGGCAAGACCGCCACCCGGATCATCAACGAAGTCCGGGGCGTCAACCGGGTGGTCTACGACGTGACGTCCAAGCCGCCGGGGACGATCGAGTGGGAATAAGGGGCGGCAGACGATCAGGCCCAACTGTGGTTTCGTCGGCGCAGGCGGCGGCCAGGCAAGCGACAGTCCGCATTGCTGTCCCTTGATCGGCGGCAAGCGCGGGCATAGACCGGAGCGATGATGTTCAAGTCCACGTTCTTCCCGCTGATCTGAGCGACCTTGTCGCTGTGCGCCTGCGCGCGCTTTTTCAGATCAATTCGGCGTTGCCTGCGCGCCCGCCGAACGGAGAACGTACATGCCAGATCTTGAGCCCCTTGGCCTGACGGATGGTCAGGTCAGGTCCTTCATAGCCGATGGTTTCGTCAAGGTTGACGACGCCTTCAGCCCGGACCTCGCGAAGCAATGCAGGCAAGAACTGTGGGACGAGATCGGCCTTTCCCCTGATGAGCCGAACGAATGGACACAGCCGGTCATCCGCGTGGGATGGATGGCCTCTCCACCATTTGTCGAGGCCGCAAACACGCCGCGACTCCACCGCGCCTACGTTCAGCTCGCGGGTGTCGACCGCTGGGTGAGGCCGCGAGGTCTCGGATCATTCCCGATCCGCTTTCCGTCATCGGAGGCCCCGCTTGATGATGGCTGGCATGTGGATGTGAGTTTTGGCGACTCTGCCGACTTCATGGACTGGCGCGTCAATGTGATGAGCCGAGGTCGCGCCTTGCTGATGCTGTTCCTGTTGTCGGACGTGGGCCGGGATGATGCGCCGACCCGCATTCGCAAGGGCTCTCACGCGACGATCGCGCGTGAACTGCTGCCTCGTGGCGAACAGGGCGCCTCCCTAAGGCAACTCGCCATCGATGGGTTCGCATCCACCAGGCATTGCGAGGTCGAACTGGCGACGGGATCGGCCGGCACGGTCTTCCTGTGCCATCCATTCCTGGTCCATGCAGCCCAGGCCCACCGTGGAGCCCAGCCTCGCTTCATGGCTCAGCCACCGTTGATGCCCAGCGCGGAATTCGACCCGGCGCAGACACCGTCGGCGGTGCAGTTGGCAATTCGCGAAGCGTGCGGCTTGAAGCTCTAGCTCGGGACGGCGTGGCGCGTGTCGCAATCAACAGGACATTGTAGGATGAGGCGCATGTTTCGATCAGAGATTGGCTTCTGGAGCGGCGGGCGCCGGGCGGGCGCCCTGCTGGCTGTGTTGGCCTGCTTCGGGGCGATGCTGGGTTGGGCCGGCGTGGCCGAGGCGGCGGGACGATGCGCGATCGGCGTCGCTGGACAGACCGAGCGGGTCGCTGTGGGAAACACGGGGCGAAGCGTGCTGCTGCACCTGCCGGCCGGGTTTGATCCGGCGCGGCCGGCTCCGGTGGTGTTCCTGTTCCACGGCAGCACGGGCGATGGCCAGCGCATGCTGGCGGCCTCGCGGCTGGCCGAGGCGTCGGATCGGCACGGCTTCATCGTTGTGGCGCCGGACGGCGGCATTCCGGTGCAGGGCGGGTTCGTCTGGAACATTCCTGGCGTTCCCACGGTGGCGGGCGCGGTTCCAGGACCGCAGGACGCGGACGACGTGGCCTTTGTCGGCGCGGCGATCGACTGGCTGGTCGAGGCCGGCTGCGCCGACGGGGCGCGGGTCTATGCAACCGGCCTTTCGGGCGGCGGGCGGATGACGTCCTGGTTGGGGTGCGTCTCGTCCGACCGTTTCGCGGCCATCGCGCCGGTCGTGGGATTGCGGGCCGGCAACCCGCTGGCCGAGGAGCCGGGTCGGCCGGATCCCGCGACCTGCCGGCCGGACCGGCCGATGCCGGTGATCGCCTTCGCGGGCGATGCCGACACGGTGAACCCGATCGAGGGCGGCGGGGCCGGCTACTGGCAATACACCATGCAGGCGGCCGAGCAGCGCTGGGCCCAGCTGAACGGCTGCACCGATCCGCCGACCACGAGCTGGGTAAAGGCCGGCCTGTACGAGGAGCGCTATGTGGGCTGCCGTGACGGCGCGGAAGTGGTCGGCAGGATCACAGTCGGCGGCGGCCATGTCTGGCTGGCGGACAACGACGCCATGTGGGCGTTCCTCAGCCGCTTCCGGCGCGAGCCGCCGAGCCGCTAAAGACCAAAGCGGTAGCCGAAGCCGATGCCGATGGTGACCTGGTCGCGGTCGCCGCGAAGCTGGACCAGCGGGGAGTCGGCGGCGTCGTCGGCGAGCCGGTCGTAGCCGGCGAACAGGGTGAGGGCAGCGCGGCGGTTGAGGGGCGCAACGGCCACGGCGCCGACGCCATAGGAGAGGAGACCGCCGCTTGCGCTGTAGGTCGGCAGGCCCGAGCGGAGGGACTGGGCGGCGTCGATGCCGAAGTAGGTCTGCATGTAGTCCTCGGAGGCCAGCGCCAAACGTGGGCCGACGCTGAGCCGGGCCGGGCCGAGGCGCGCCTGGTAGGACAGCGACAGGTCGCCGAGGAGGCCTTCGTGGCCGCCGAAGCCGCGGCGAACCTCGGCCCGCACCCGCCATTGGTCATCCTGGCCAAGGCGCTTTTCGACAAAGCCGCCGACCTCGATGGCGGCGTCGACATCGCCAAGGCCCAGCAGGTCGTCGCTGTCGCCGGAGACACGGAAGGGCGAGCCGCCGTCTTCTTCATCGCGGCCAAAGCGGATCTTGGCGATCGGGCCTGCCTTCCAGCCGTCCTGGTTGATGGCGTTCCAGCCGAGGCCGTCGGGAATCGAGGCGAAAATGGTGTCGCCAAAGTTGGCTCGGACGTCGGGGAAGACCGAAACGGCGGTCTGGTCGGCGCCCTGCCATGCAGGAGACGCGATCACCGCTCCACCGAGCGTGACGGTCCAGCCGTCGGCCGGCTCGGTCATCGCGCCGGGCTCCTGGGCCAGGGCCTGTGCGGGAAGCGCAAGCAGGGCGCAGAAGGCGAGGGCGGCTGGACGCATGGATCGGACTCCGGACCGGTTGAGCGAGGAATCGCGCCCGGCAATCCGATGCCGGAAGGCGACGATCAGGCTGACCTAGTCCCGTCGCGGCGCAAGGCGAGCCGGCCCGCGATGATATTCGCGGCGCCGGCCCATCAGGCGTCGTCAGCGTCCCGCCGCTGGCGCTTTCCTCGGGCGATCTCGGTGTCGAGGGCGGCGAGCTTGTGGTCCCAGAAGCGGCGGAAGGGCGCGAGCCAGGCGTCGATTTCTTCAAGCGGTGCGGAGCCCACGCCATAGATGCGGCGCTGGGCCTCGGCGCGGACGGTGGCGAACCCGGCTTCGCGCAGAACCTTCAGGTGCTGGGATACGGCGGGCTGGCTGATGCCGAACTCGGCCTGGATGGCGGCGACGACGTCCCCGGACGACTGCTCGCCGCCGGCCAGCAGTTCCAGAATTCGGCGGCGAACGGGATCGCCGAGGACGTCGAAGGCGTGCATCAGTCCCTTTGCTCCGCGCCCTGTCCCTCGCCGCCGCCAGTGTAGAAGGCGGCGGTCGCGGCGGCGGCCTTGCGGGCGGCCTCGGCCTCGTCGCCGAAGGCGATGGCGGCGGCGCCCCAGGCTTCGGCGGAGCCGAGAGCGAACGGCTTGCCTTCGCCCTCGGTCAGCCAGGCGGCTTCGTCGCGGGGCTTGGCGGAGCCGCCGGACGCGATGTGCTCGGCCAGGCCCATGATCGACAGATCCCAGCCCACGCCGACCGCGCCGGGGCCGAACTGCTGGTAGAAGCCCATGTACTGTTCGTCCTCGTGGGCGATGTGCTCGAGCAGCAGGCGCGTGCGGTCGGCGCCCTCGGGCGTCAGGGTGACGAAGACCCAGCTCATGCCGCCGCCGAATTCCCAGGTGACGCCCAGGCGGCGGGGCGGCTCGCAGTCGGTGATCGTCCCGCCGGCGTTGCCTTCCAGTTGATAGCGGCCGCCGAGCCTGAGCTCGCCGCTGATCGGCATGAACCAGCGGGGCAGGCGGACGGCGTCGGTAAGGGCGTCCCAAAGATCGGCGGCGTCGGTGTCGTAGGACCGCTCGGCGACGACGACCCGGGCGGGCCTGTCCTGCCACTGGCGGGCTTCGACGCGCCGGGTCACGGCGCCGAGGTGGGAGATGGGATCGAACGTCATGGCTTTTCCTCCGGTCAGGACCGGAGTTAGGCGTATCCACTTATATAAGTCTAGTCTTTTATAAAATCAGGCGGCGCGCGGCTTCAGGTAGGCCATCATGTGGCCGACATAGTCCGCCTTGCCCAGCGGCAGCCCCTGATTGCGCAGGATCGCGTAGGCGGCGGTCAGGTGGAAGTAGAGCTGGGCCTGGGCCCAGTCGCGGACATACTCATCGCCGGTCATGACGAAGGTCATGCCGTTGGGCAGGTTCAGCTCGATGACCCGGTCCGCGCCCGCGTCGATCACGGCAGGGTCTGCGGCGTCGAGCAGGGCCAGAGCCTGGGCGACCTGGGCCTTGGCAGCGTCCAGCGTGTCGGTCGGCGCCTCGAAGGCCGAGGCGGTCTGGCCGGAGAGATACTGGACCAGTTCGCGCGCCTGGGTGCAGACGAAGGCGACCTGCATGGCCAGCGGGAACATGTCGTCGGCCAGCCGCTTCTGAAGGACCTCGTCGCCCAGGCCGTGGGCGGCTGCCTTGTCGAGTTGGCGGGACAGGCCCGCCAGCATCTGGCGATAGGCGGGGAGGGTGAGGGTGCTGAGGTTCATGAGGTCTGTTCCGACTATTCGACGACGCGCACGGCGCCCCGCGCGGCGCTGGTGGTGAAGGCGGCATAGGCCTTGAGGGCGGTGGAGACCTTGCGCTCGCGATGACCGGGCTTCCAGGCCTCGGCGCCCCGGGCCAGCATGGCGGCGCGACGCTGGTCGATCTCGGCCGGCGGGACACGCAGGCTGATGCCGCGGCTGGGGATGTCGATATCGATGATGTCGCCGTCCTGGACGAGGCCGATGAGGCCGCCCTCGGCCGCTTCGGGCGAAACGTGGCCGATGGAAAGGCCGCTGGTGCCGCCGCTGAACCGGCCATCGGTGACCAGGGCGCAGGCTTTGCCGAGGCCTTTCGATTTCAGGTAGCTGGTCGGGTAGAGCATCTCCTGCATGCCGGGGCCGCCCTTTGGGCCCTCGTAGCGGATGACGACGACATCGCCGGCCTTGATCTTGTTCGTCAGGATCGCGCTGACCGCGGCGTCCTGGCTCTCGAACACACGGGCCGGTCCGGAAAAGACCAGGATGCTCTCGTCGACGCCGGCCGTCTTCACGATGCAGCCGTCCAGCGCCAGGTTGCCGCTGAGCACGGCCAGGCCCCCGTCCTTGCTGAAGGCATGCTCGGCGCTGCGGATGACGCCGGCCTCGCGGTCGAGGTCGAGCTCGTCCCAGCGGCGAGACTGACTGAAGGCGGTCTGGGTCGGCACGCCGCCGGGCGCGGCCTTGAAGAAGGTGCGGACCGTCTCGCTCTCGGTGCGGACGATGTCCCAGCGATCGAGGGCCTCGCCCATGGTCGGCGAGTGGACGGTCGGAAGGTCGGTGTGCAGGAGGCCGGCGCGGTCCAGCTCGCCCAGTATGGCCATGACGCCGCCGGCGCGGTGCACGTCCTCCATGTGGACGTCGGACTTGGCCGGGGCGACCTTGCTGAGACAGGGCACCTTGCGCGAGAGGCGGTCGATGTCGGCCATGGTGAAGTCGACGCCGCCCTCGTAGGCGGCGGCCAGCAGGTGCAGCACGGTGTTGGTCGATCCGCCCATGGCGATGTCCAGGCTCATGGCGTTCTCGAAGGCGCGGAAGCTGGCGACATTGCGCGGCAGGACGGATGCGTCGTCCTGTTCGTAGAAGCGGCGGGTGATGTCGACGATCAGGTGGCCGGCCTCGAGGAACAGGCGCTCGCGATCGGCATGGGTTGCCAGGACCGAGCCGTTCCCGGGCAGGGATAGGCCCAGCGCCTCGGTCAGGCAGTTCATGGAGTTGGCGGTGAACATGCCCGAGCAACTCCCGCAGGTCGGGCAGGCGGAGCGTTCGATGGTGGCGACGTCGGCGTCGCTGACTGCGTCGTCGGCGGCGGCGACCATGGCGTCGACCAGGTCCAGCGCCACTTCCTTGCCCTTCAGGATGACCTTGCCGGCCTCCATCGGCCCGCCGCTGACGAAGACGGTCGGGATGTTGACCCGCAGCGAGGCCATCAGCATGCCCGGCGTGATCTTGTCGCAGTTGGAGATGCAGACCATCGCGTCGGCGCAATGGGCGTTGACCATGTACTCGACGCTGTCGGCGATCAGCTCGCGCGAGGGCAGGCTGTAGAGCATCCCGTCGTGGCCCATGGCGATGCCGTCGTCGACGGCGATGGTGTTGAACTCCTTTGCCACCCCGCCGGCCCGTTCGATCTCGCGCGCGACCAGCTGGCCGAGGTCCTTGAGGTGGACGTGGCCGGGCACGAACTGGGTGAAGCTGTTGACGACGGCGATAATCGGCTTGCCGAAGTCGGCGTCCTTCATGCCGGTGGCGCGCCAGAGCCCGCGGGCGCCGGCCATGTTGCGGCCATGCGTGGAGGTGCGGGAGCGGTATGCGGGCATGATTTTTCTCTAGGGTCGCGTCGGGGCCGGGGAGGCGGGGCGAAAATGCCTTCGACGGGCGGAAATGTCCATGATTTCGACCGCGACAGCGCGGGTGTAGGCTGTCGCCCTGTCGCCGCGCGGCTCGGGCGCCTATGTGATCGGGACCGCTCCACCCCCTCGGCCTTCCCCCCATCCGCAGGACGCTCAACCGTGACGAACCAGACGACCCTGAACCTCAACGACGGCCGCGTCATTCCCCAGGTGGGCCTAGGGGTCTGGCAGACGCCTGACGACGGAGCCGGCGCGGCGGTGAAGGCCGCCCTCGACGCCGGCTACCGCCATGTCGACACGGCTGCGGTCTATCGCAACGAGCGGGGCGTCGGCGAAGGCCTGCGGGCCTCTGGCCTGGCCCGGGACGAAGTGTTCATCACCACCAAGCTGTGGAACGAGCAGCAGGGGTTCGACAGCACCCTGCAGGCTTTCGACAAGAGCCTTGGCCGGCTGGGCCTCGACTATGTCGATCTCTATCTGATCCACTGGCCCGCCCCCCGGCAGGACCGCTATCTCGAGACCTGGAAGGCCTTCGTGCGGCTGAAGGAAGAGGGGCGGGCCCGGTCGATCGGTGTGTCCAATTTCGCCGTGGAGCACCTGGACCGGATCATCGGCGAGACGGGCGTGACGCCTGTGCTCAACCAGATCGAGCTTCACCCCCGTTTCCAGCAACGCGCCCTGCGGGAAGCCCATGCGGAGCGTGGCATCCTGACCCAATCCTGGAGCCCGCTGGGCCAGGGCCAGCTGCTGTCCGACCCGGTGATCGGCGCCATCGCGGCCAGGCACGGCCGCACGCCGGCGCAGGTGATCATCCGCTGGCACATCGACAATGGTCTGGTGGTGATCCCCAAGTCAGTGACTCCGAGCCGGATCGTCGAGAACTTCGACGTCTTCGGCTTCAGTCTGGACGCCGAGGATCTGGCCGCGATCGGAGGCCTGGACAGCGAGGCCGGCCGTATTGGTCCCAATCCGCTGACGGCCGACTTCTAGCGCCTGTCGGACCTCAGAACCGGACCGCGAAGGAGGCCGAGATCGTGTCGCCCTCGGGACCCGTGGCGTCTATCTCCCGGTACCAACGCACCGACAGAGTGGCGGGTTTGCCCATGACCTGGGTGTCGTAGCCGACGACGGGGCCGACGGCGCTGCCCTGCCAGCGCATGGGCCCCAGGCGCGGCTTGCTGGCGGCCTTGTCATTGACCGTGCGAGCCGAATAGCCGACCGCGCCGATGCGAAAGTCGCCGACCCGGCGGACTATGGCGCCTTCGGCTTCAAAAAGGCCGGCGGTCTGGAAGTCCACGGCGTTGGCGCGGGTCTCCTCGACCAGGCGGGTGGCGCTGGAGACATCCCAGTCGGACTTCTCACCCTTCCAGCGGAGCGTGAAGGACTGCACGCCGTCGTCCGGCGGCGTCCAGGCTCCGCGCGATCCGGGCGACTGGATGGCCGAGGTCAGCCGACCGTCGGCCGGCGGCAGGCGCTGATCCTCGAAGTCGAAGGACTGGGCCCGGGCGCCGGTGGCGCACAGGGCGGCGGAAACCAGAATGATCGATCCCAACAGCCTCATGTCGGCCTAACGGCGAGACCAGCAATCGGGTTGCAGTCAGGTTCGCACGGGACCCTCCTGGGCGTACAGCGCGGGCAGGAAGCTGGCCAGATGGTTCATTTCCTGAACACAGTGGACGACCAGGGCGCGGGCGTCGGTCTCGCCGAACCGCACCGTCCGCCGCGCCAGCGGGGCCGCAAGGACACCCGCCAGCGAGCGGCCCGCCAGATGGGCGCCGCCAAACCAGAACAGCGAACGCATGCGGCTGCCTTCGGGGGTTCGGACGACATGATGGGCCAGCCAGCCGATGTCGACGGGCGGGGAGACAGGGCCGGTCCTCGCGCAGACCAGGGTGGCCGAGCCGTCATGGAGGGTGGGGTGGTCCAGGCCGACGGTGGCGGGATCGACAAAGTGGATGGAGCCCTCGATCAGGCGCGAGCCGATGTACTCGACCACATGCGAGGCCCGGCCGACGTAGCGGGCCCGGCCGGAAGTTCCCGGCGGCGGCTCGGGGAACCAAAGGGCACGGACATGGGCGGCGGGGTGCCACAGCCGGTAGCGTTCGGCGCTGTCGCCGTGCCAGCCGAACCACCAGTCGATCATGTCCGGCGTGACGCCCGGCATGTCCGTGCTGGTGGCCACCCGCATCTCGCCGCCCGGCGCCAGGGCAAAGGCGTGATCCGGCAGCGACGCACCCTCGAAAAGAACCGAACGGGCGGCTTCGAAGGCGGGGAGCAGTGGGGCCGCCACGGCGCCGACGGCCAGGGCCTCGATGACCTCGGCCGGCAACGCCGCAAGGCGAGGGTTCCAGAAGCGAGCCCAGGGATAGCGGTCCAGGTCCGCCTGGCTCCAGCCGAGGTCGTTGGGAAGAGCGCTCACGCCGCCTGGCCTATGCGGCCCATGTAGGGATGGAAGCGCCCGTCCGGATCGTGCCGGGCCCGCAGGGCGTCGAGGCGAGCCATGTTGGCCGCCGCGAGGAATGGCGCCGGGCGCCGGCCGAGGTTCTCGTCGGCCAGCTGGATGCCGGTGGACAGGTGCGACATGCCCGCCATGTGTTCCTGGGCCCAGCCGGCGGCCGGATGGCTCTCGTCCTTCCCCTGCCAGGCGCCATAGAGGGCGATGTAGACCTGATCCTCGAGCGAATAGGCCATGTCCGGCCGGCTGGCCGGTGGGCGCCAGTTCATCCACAGCATATGGGCCGGCGCCGGCGGCAGGGTCTCGGCGATGCGGCGCAGGCCGGGCGCCAGCGCTTCGATGTCGGCGCCGGTCCACATGTTGTCGACCGCGAAATTGTGGTCGGACGGATAGTGGGTCATCGAGGCGGCGGTCAGCTTCGACAGCGGGATCGGCAGGAACGGCATTTTGCGCCGCGCCCCATTCGGCAGGGTCTTCATGAAGCCCAGGTCCCGCCAGGCCTGGCGGAAGCTGTCGGCGAACACCGGCGCTATGACGGTGACGCCGGGCCCCTCCACGCCAGGCGTGTGGCGCGAGAGAATGAGCATCAGCTCGATGCTGGCCGGCACGTCCGGGCCGATGCGATGGGCCCAGCGGCAGAGGGTCTCGAACTGATCGACCCCGTAGGAGACAACCTTGGCGCCGATGACGCGCGGCCTGCGATGCAGCTTCAGATGATAGCGGGTCACCACGCCGAAGAAGCCCGGCCCCGCCCCGCGCGCCGCCCAGAATATGTCGCTGTTCTCGGTGGCGCTGGCGTGGCGGGCGAGGCCGTCGGCGCCGATGTAGTCGATGCCCAGTACGTTTTCGCAGGCCATGCCCAGGGCGCGGCTGTTCCAGCCGAAGCCGCCCTGCAGCAGGTAACCGCCGAGCCCGACCCCCTTGCAGTGGCCGACCGGGAAGAACAGGCGGCGTTGAGCCAGCGCGGCGTTCACCTGGTCGCCCGTTACGCCCGGACCGACGCGGGCGGTCATGGCGGCCTCGTCGATCTCCATCGCCTTCAGCCGCGAGAGATCCAGCAGCATACCGCCGTCGCGCAGGTGATTGGCCGGCCAGCTGTGGCCTCCGGACCGGACGCCGATGCGCCAGCCGCGCGCTATGGCGAGGCGGACGGCGGCGGCGGCGTCCTGGGCGTCGCTGGCATGGACGATCAGGTCGGGAAAGCGGTCCGGCAGCCGGGCGTTCCAGCTGGCGGCGCGTCGGGCGGCCTCGTAGCCGGCGTCGCCGGGCGCGAAGCTGGGGCAGGGCAGGGTCTCATGCGGCACGGGCGATCTCCTCCATGCGGGCCTGAAGCGTGATCCAGCCGAGCGGCAGGGGCTGGGGTTGGAGGAAGGCTGCCTCGGCGGTCGCCAGGTCGCGGGCCTCGCGCGCTGCCACGCCAAGCTGACGAAGCAGGCGCTCGACAGCCGGCTCGATCGCCGCTCCGGTCAGGTGGCCGCGATGGATGTCGAGCGCGACGCCCAGGATGGCGCCGTTGGTCATGCCGAGGGCCAGATCCACGTCCTGCCGCTCGAAGCGGCCGGTCTCGACTCCTTGGACCAGATCCTGGCGCATGGCCTGACGCAGCCGTGTCAGGAACCGGTCGATAGGCAGGCCGGCGTCGAACAGCAGCCGGCCATAGAGCGGCGTGCAGCGCAGCGACTGGCGGGTGATCAGGCTGAACAGCTCGGCCGGATCGGACGTCACTGCCCGGATCGGCGCCACCAGGGCGACGTGGGCCGCGAAGATCAGGTCCGCAAGGTCCTCAACCAGCGCCTCGATGGACGGATAGTAGTTGTAGAAGGTGGCGTGGACGACGCCGGCCCGGTCCGTCACCTGGCGGATGCCCAGCGTGCCGGCGGTCTGGTCCTGCAGCAGTTGCTGGGCGGCGGCGAGGAGCTGGTCGCGGGTGCGGGCGCGCTTGTCGGGTTTGGTCATGAAATGACATAACGTCAAAAATGAGATTATGTCAATTACGGCGTCCGGCCAGTGGCGGGTCTGGCGGAATCCTGCCAGATGCGGGCTGAAAGAGAGGCTCCCATGGACGTCTATGGCATCAAGAACTGCGACACCGTGGCCAAGGCGCGCCGCTGGCTGGACGGGCGGGGGATCGCCTACGTCTTTCATGACTACAAGCTCGAGGGCGCCGACGAAGGGCGACTTGTGCGCTGGGTCGGCGAGGTGGGCTGGGAAGTTCTGCTGAACCGGGCGGGCACGACCTTTCGCAAGCTGCCGGATGCGGACAAGGCCGACCTGAACGCCGAGAAGGCGATCGGGCTGATGTTGGCTCAGCCCTCGATGATCAAGCGGCCGGTGGTCGAGGGGGCGGGGCCGCTGCTGGTCGGCTTCAAGCCGGACGCCTGGGCGGCGGCGATGAAGGGCTAGCGAGGCGGTTCCGGGGTTGGTAGCGGTAGCGAAAACCGGGGAGGCTCACTGATGTCGCGGATCGGATTTTTGCTGGCGGGCGCGATCTGCCTCGCCGTCGCCGGCTGTTCGAAGCCCGCGCCGCCGGCGCCGGAACCGGCCAGCCTGGAGGATGGCGACGCCTGCATGCAGTCGCGGGACTGGACCTGCGCGGCGGCCAACTACACCGGCTATCTCAAGGCCTATCCCGCCGACGGGAAGACCCAGGCCAAGCTCGGCATCTCGCTGACCCGCGCAGGAAAGCACCGGGAGTCGCTGCCCGCCTACAAGGCGGCCGAGGCCGCCGGCATCGTGACCTACGACCTGTTCGCCAGCTATGCCATCAGCCTCGAGGCGGCCGGCGATGTGGACGGGGCGATCCGGGCCAACCGCAAGGCGCTGGAGATCGTGCCCAATCTGGTGGACGTGCGCGGCAATCTCGCCCGGCAGCTGGCGTCCAAGGGCCAGACGCAGGAGGCGATCAAGCTGCTGGAAGACTTCGACGGCTACCTGATCCGGCAGGGCCAGCAGCCCTATTTCAAGGCGCAGATCGCGACCATCCGGGAACAGGCAAAGGGCGCGAACTGACGGCGTCGCCCGGCGCTGGAAAAAAATTCGCGAGGCCTGCATCCAGGGGCGGCTTGGGCGGCGACCAGTCATCGAAACCGCGCGATGATCGCCGCGGGCTGGAGGGCAACGACGTGGAAGACCTGTTCCGATCCTACTGGTGGCTGCTGTTTCCGATCGGCTACTTCATTTATGCGGGGTTCCAGAGCTGGCTGGGCTACCGGGCCAACCGCGACACCCTGGACCTGATCAAGCGCTACGCCGACCAGGGCAAGGACCCGCCGCCGGAGCTGCTGGCCAAGCTGAACAAGCAGGAAGACATCGAAGCGGCCATCTGGGGCGCCTCGACCTCGACCAGCGAGCGTCCCCGCAGCGGCCGGCGCCGGCGCGAGGGCCACTGGTACTCGGTGGTTTTGTTCGGGGTGATGGCGGCCGGCTTCGGCTACGCGGCTTGGTCGAACATGTATGAGGCGGGCGAGGCGTTCATCATCGTCACCTTCGTCATGGGCGCGATGTGCCTGGCGTCGCTGGTCTCGGCCCTGATGCGGAGCGGACGCGACTGATGGACGGGCCGCTGGTCCGGGCGGCCCGCGGCGGATCCCAGGCGGCGTTCGCCAGGCTGGTGGCGATGCACCAGGCGGGGCTGCGCGGTTTCCTGCGCCGGACGACCGGGAGCTGGAACGACGCAGACGACCTGGCGCAGGAGGCCTTCGTTGCCGCCTGGGCGGGACTGGCCCGGCTTCGCGACGACGAGGGGTTCCGCCCCTGGCTGTTCGGCATCGCCTGGCGCAAGGCGATGAGCGCCGGCCGTTCGGCGCGCCGGGCATCGGCGCGGGACGGGGCGTGGCTGCAGGCGGAGGCCGATACCGCCGCGGGGGATCTGCCGGTCGAGGACCGATTGGGGCTGGAGCAGGCCCTGGCGGACCTGTCGCCGGACCAGAAGGCGGTCGTCGTGCTCTGTCTCGGCGAAGGCTGGACCCATGCGGAGGCGGCCGCCGCCCTGGGGCTTCCGCTCGGCACGGTGAAGTCGCATGTGGCGCGAGGACGCGATAGACTGCTGGCGGCGCTACAAGCCCAGGCGGGAGACACGACATGACGCCCGACGAGAAGATCGCCGCCTTCCTGGCTGCGGGCCGGCCTGCCGAGCCGGATCTGGCCTTCGACGCGGTGGTGATGCAGCGGGTCGCGGTCCATGCCTTTGCGCGGTCCCTGACGCTGGCGGCGCTGGGGGCGGCGGCGGCGGGCGTCGCGCTGTGGGCCTCGGCGCCGGCGCTGATGGCGGCCCTGGAGCCCGCGTCCCAGGCCCTGTCGACAGGGGTTGGCGTGCTGGTGGCCACGGTGTCGATCCTGGGCCTCGGGCAGGCGGTCCTGCGCCGACGCTGAGGCGGCCGGACCTGGATGTCGTGGTCGGAGACGCCTTACGAACAATTCATCCGGCGTCCCGCATCCGATTGCGCCCATCCGCGCCTCTCATGAGCAAAGGCGCACGCAATGGCGCGGCGCCGACAGGTTTCGAGAAGGGCTAACGACAATGGAAATTCTGGTTCCCCTGGGCTTCTTCGCCATGATCGCGGCGATCGTCATCGTTCCGGGCTGGCTGAAGAGCCGCGAGCGCCACGAGATGCAGAACACGCTGCGCGCCGCCATCGAGAAGGGCCAGCCGGTGCCCCAGGAGATGATCGATGCGATGACCAAGTCGGTGAAGACGCCGCCGACGGCGGTGAACGACCTGCGGGTCGGCTTCATCTGGATCGCCATCGGCCTGGGCCTGGTCGCCTTCGGCTACTTCGTCTCCTTCGAGGCGGAAGAGGCCTTCCATCCCTTCGTCGGGATCGGCGCCATCCCGGCCATCATCGGGCTGACCTTCGTCATCCTGAGCTTCTTCAACCCCAACAAGGGCAACAAGGCCTGAGCCTGGTTGGTCTTGTCAGGGGAGGTGTGAACCATGGCCCAGTCTGGGGCTGTAACGGGACTGCACGATGTCGAGCTCGCCGCCCTGGCGGCGGCGGGCGATCGTCGGGCCTTCGGCGAGCTGGTTCGCCGCCACGGCTCGGCCGTGCGGGGACTGCTGCGCCGGATGGGCGCCCAGGCGGCGCTGGCCGACGACCTGGCGCAGGATGCGTTCCTCACCGCCTTCGAGCGGGTCGCGGATTTCAGGGGCGAGGGCACCTTCGCCGCCTGGGTCAAGCGGATCGCCGCCAGGCTTTACGTGCGTCGATGGCGCAAGGACAGCCGGCTGACCGAGGAGGTGGAGACCGATGACGAAGGCCACGGCGGGGAGTCCGCCACGGTGTCGCGCATCGACCTGGACGAGGCGATGAAGGCCCTGTCCGAACAGGAGCGTCTGTGTGTGTCGCTTTGCTACGGGGCGGGACTATCTCATGCGGAAGCGGCCGAAACCCTCAATGCCCCCTTGGGAACGGTGAAGTCCCATGTCAAACGTGGTCTGGATAAGCTCCGGCTCCGACTTGCGCCTCCTGAAGGCCCGCGAGGCGAAGCGGAAAGGCAGGGTCATGTCTGATCTTGAGTTCGAAACGCGGCTGGACCGGATGTTCGCCGAGCCGCCGCACTTCCAGGACGCCGAGCTGTTCGCCCGGCAGGTCGAGACGCGCCTCGAGCGCGGCTGGTCCGTGCGTCGGCTCCTGATCGGAGCGGCAGGGACGGTGGCCGGGCTGATCGGCGTCAGCCAGATCATGGGCGCGGGGCTGTTCCTGCGGGCGGCCGGCGACCGGGCGGGCGAGCAGGTGCAGGCGCTGGAAGGCGCCTGGGCAAGCCTGACCAGCGCGGCCAGCACCAACGCCACGCTCGGCGCCCTGCCGGTCAGCGGCGAAGTGCTGTGGATGACGGCGGCCCTGGGTGTTATGGCCCTGGCCTTCGCCATCACCCGGGTGACCCAGGAGCTTTAGTGTCCTCTCATCGTCAGGAAGCGGCCCGGCGTCTCGCGGCGCCGGATATCGCCGCCCGCAAGGGCGGCGAACCCATTGTCTGCCTCACCGCCTACACGGCGCCGGTCGCCGAGATTCTCGACGAGCACTGTGACCTGCTGCTGGTGGGCGACAGCGTCGGCATGGTGGTCCATGGCCTGCCCAACACCGTCGGCGTGACCATGGAGATGATGATCCTGCACGGTCAGGCGGTGATGCGCGGCGCGCGCCGGGCGATGGTGGTCGTCGACATGCCGTTCGGCTCCTACGAGGGCAGCGCCGAGCAGGCCTACGAGAACGCCGCCCGGATCATGAAGGAGACCGGCGCCCAGGCGGTGAAGGTCGAGAGCGGCCCCACGGTGCCCGACACCATCCACTACATGGTCCAGCGCGGCATCCCTGTGATGGGCCATGTCGGCCTGCGCCCGCAGGCGGTGCTGGTCGACGGCGGCTTCAAGGCCAAGGGCCGGGACGAGGACGGACGCGCCAAGGTGCTGGCGGAGGCGCGGGCGACGGCGGAGGCCGGCGCCTTCTCAGTCGTGGTCGAGGGCGTCGCCGAGGGGCTGGCGCGGGAGATCACCGCCGCGATCGCGCCGCCGACCATCGGCATCGGGGCTTCTGCGGGCTGCGATGGCCAGATTCTGGTCACCGACGACATGCTGGGCCTGTTCGACTGGACGCCGAAGTTCGTCCGCCGCTACGCCGACCTGCGCGGCGAGATCGGCGAGGCGGCCGCGAAGTACGCCGCCGACGTCAAGGCGCGGACCTTCCCCGGCGAGGCGGAGACCTACTTCGCCAAGAAGGACTGAGGCGCCCGGCGTTCGCGGCTCTGGGGCGAGCGAAGGGCGACAGAAGTTGTGGGGACTCCACTTCCCCCTCCACCCGACGCGCACTAGACAGTTCGCCTCCATACAGACACCGGCCGACCCCATGCACGACATCCGAGCCATTCGCGAGAACCCCGCCGCCTTCGACGCCGGCTGGAGCGCGCGTGGGCTGTCCGCGCAGACGCCGGCCATCCTGGCGCTGGACGAGACGATGCGGGCGGCGACCACCGCGCTGCAGGCGGCGCAGAGCCGGCGGAACGAGGCGTCCAAGCTGATCGGCCAGGCCAAGGCGAAGAAGGACGAGGCGGGCGCCGCGGCCCTGATGGCCGAGGTCGAGGCGCTGAAGGGCGAGATGACGACCCAGAGCGAGGTCGAGGCGCGGGTCGGGGCGCAGCTTCGCGACCTGCTGGCCAGCCTGCCCAACATCCCGGACCCCGAGGTCCCGCTTGGCGAGGACGAGGCGGGCAACCGCGAGGTGCGCCGTCAGGGCGAGCCGGTGCGGTTGAACCAGGCGCGCGACCACGTCGATCTCGGCGCGGCGCTGGGCGGCATGGACTTCGAGGCCGCCGCCCGGATGAGCGGCTCGCGCTTCGTGGTGCTCAAGGGCCAGGTCGCGCGGCTGGAGCGGGCGCTGGGTCAGTGGATGCTGGACGTCCAGACCGGCGAGAACGGCTACACCGAGGTCAGCCCGCCGGTGATGGTGCGTGACCACGCCCTGTTCGGCACCGGCCAGTTGCCCAAGTTCGCCGAGGACCTGTTCCAGACCGGCGATGGCCTCTGGCTCATCCCCACCGCCGAAGTCTCCCTGACCAATCTGGTCCGCGAGCAGATCACGGCCGAGGAGGAGCTTCCCCTCCGCCTCACCGCGCTCACCCACTGTTTCCGGTCGGAAGCGGGCACCAGCGGTCGCGATACGCGGGGCATGATCCGCCAGCATCAGTTCCAGAAGGTGGAACTGGTGTCGATCACCGCGCCGGAGGACTCCGAGGCCGAGCACCAGCGCATGGTCGAATGCGCCGAGGGCATTCTCAAGAAGCTGGGCCTATCGTTCCGCACCATGCTGCTGTGCACTGGCGACATGGGGTTCACGGCCCGCAAGACCTATGACCTGGAGGTGTGGCTGCCGTCGCAGAACACCTATCGGGAGATTTCCAGCTGCTCAAACTGCGGCGACTTCCAGGCCCGGCGGATGGACGCCCGGACCAAGAAGGCGGGTGAGAAGGGTACGCGGTTCGTCCACACTCTGAACGGCTCGGGCCTGGCGGTCGGCCGGACGCTGGTGGCGGTGATGGAGAACTATCAGGACGAGGGCGGGCGGATCGCCATCCCCGAGGTCCTGCGGCCCTATATGGGCGGCCTGACCCACATCGGCGGCGAGGTTTGATGCGTATCCTGCTGACCAACGACGACGGGATTCACGCCGAGGGGCTGGAGGCGCTGGAAGAGATCGCGCGGGCGCTGTCGGACGATGTCTGGGTCGTGGCGCCCGAATACGAGCAGTCCGGCGCCAGCCGGGCGCTGACGCTGGCCGATCCCTTGCGGGTGCGGAAGGTGGCGGACAAGAAGTGGTCGGTGACCGGAACCCCGACCGACTGCGTCATGCTGGCGATCCGCAACCTGATCGAGGGGCCGCCGCCGGACGTGGTGCTGTCGGGCGTCAATCGCGGGCAGAACATCGCCGAGGACGTGACGATGTCCGGCACGGTGGCCGGCGCCATCGAGGGCATGGCGCTGGGCATCCCGTCGATCGCCCTGTCGCAGTCGATGCTGGCGTTCCACGACGAGGTCCGCGCCTACTGGGAGACGGCGGTCGCCTTCGGCCCGGGGATCGTGCAGCGGCTGCTGGAGATCGGCTGGCCGAAGGACGTGATCATGAACGTCAACTTCCCCGCCCGGCCGCCGGAGCAGGTGACGACGGTCGAGGTCACGCGGCAGGGGTTCCGCGACGCCCATATCCGCCAGGCCGAGAAGCGCACCGACCTGCGCGGCCGCGACTACTACTGGATGGGCTTTTCGGGCCAGCTCTCCAAGCCGGCTGACGGCACCGACCTGAAGGCGATCTATGAGGGGCGCATCTCGGTGACGCCGCTGCATATCGACCTCACGCACATGGAGACGGTCAACGCCCTGAAGGGCGTGCTGGGAGGGGCGCCGCCCAAGGCCGGATGAGCGAGGCGGCCGACACGCCGGAGACCCGCGCCGCGCGGCTGATGCTGGCGCTGCGCGAGCAGGGCGTCACGGACCTAAAGGTGCTGACGGCTATCGAGAAGACGCCGCGCGAGCTGTTCACGCCGGACCTGTTCAAGGAGCGGTCGTGGGAGGATTCCGCGCTGCCGATCGCCTGCGGCCAGACCATCAGCCAGCCTTTCATTGTCGGGCTGATGACCCAGGCGCTGACCATGGATCGCCGCTCGCGAGTTCTGGAGATCGGCACGGGCTCGGGCTACCAGACAGCGATCCTCAGCCGGATGGCCCGGCTGGTCTACACCGTCGAGCGCTACCGCACGCTGATGCGCGAGGCCGAGGAGCGGTTCAAGGTCCTGGAGCTGACCAACATCATCACCCGGTTCGGCGATGGCCAGGAAGGTTGGGTCGAGCAGGCGCCTTTTGACCGCATTATGGTCACGGCGGCGGCGCCGGATGAGCCCAAGGGTTTGCTCGCGCAACTGAAACCGGACGGGGTTCTGGTCGCGCCGGTGGGCAAGGGGCCTGTCCAGCAACTGATCCGCTACGCCGGTGACGGGGCAGGGGGCTTCAACCGCGAACTGCTGTGCGAGGTGCGCTTCGTTCCCCTGCTGGACGGCGTGGCCCGCGAGCTCTGAGCGGCCCTTCGGCGCACGTGCTTAACGCGGGATTAACGCGCATCGCGGCAGTGATGGCGCTTACAGTTTCGGAGCGGCGATGACCCACTTCCTCACCCGGGCGGCGATCCTGGCGGCCAGCGCCGCTGTCCTGGCCGCCTGCGCCTCGACCCCTCGCTATCCGACCGAGGAAGGCGCGTCTCCCGGCACGGGCCCGCAGGCGCCGGAGATGCCGTCTCCGCAGTATCCCACGCGGCTGCCGCCGAACGGTCAGGTCCAGGCTGATCCCTACGACGATCCTGCGCCGAGCGCGGCGCCGTCCGCCGGCGTCGAGAGCAGCGCCCTGCCGCCGCCGCCGGCCAACGGGCCGGTCGAGACGACCGAACTCGCGCCCCTGCCCGAGCCGGAGTACCGGCCCGCGCCGCCGCCTCCGCCCCGTCCGCCGCGCACCGAGACGCGGGAAGTGGTCAGCGTGTCGGGCAAGGTGGTCGACGCCAGCGGCAAGCCGAAGACCTATACCGTGAAGTCGGGCCAGGGCCTGGACGCCATCGCGCGCGAACTGGGCACCACCCGCAAGCAGCTGGCCGAGGACAACGACCTCAAGGAGCCCTACCGGATCAAGCCGGGCCAGGTGCTCAAGGGCCCGGCCAGCAAGGCCAAGGCCTATGTGGTCGGCAGCGGCGACACCCTCTACGCCATCGCCCGCCGCTTCGGCGTATCGGCCAGCGCCATCGCCGAAGAGAACGACATGGCCCTGGACGATCCGATCCGTCCGGGCCAGCGACTGACGCTGCCGGCCGGCTTCAAGGACAGCGGGCCGGTTCGTCGCACGGTCACGGTGACCCTGGACCCCGAGCCGGAACCAATCCGCCAGGCCGAGGCGCCGCGACAGTCGCCGCAGGCCCAGCCCCAGCGTCCGTTGGCCGGCGAACCGCGCTCGGTTCCCCCGCCGCCCGTCGCAACGCCGCCAGTGACAACGCCGCCCGTGGTCGCGACCCGGCCTCCGGCGACGACGCCTCCCGTCACCCGGCCCCCGGCCTCTACGCCTCCGGTTGTGGCGACCCGGCCTGAGCCGACGCGTCCGCCCGTTACCAGGCCCCCAGCGGCCCAGCCCCCCGCTGCGCAGCCGCCCGCGACGACCCCGGCCCCTGGGCCGGTGCGCCCGCCGGCGACGCCGCCGCTGCAGGACGACCGGCCGCCGAACTTCACCGACGCCGACTATGCCCGCATGGGCCAGGGCCGTTTCGCCTGGCCGGTGCGCGGAACGGTGCTTTCGGGCTTCGGGCCCAAGGCGGGCGGCCAGCGCAATGACGGCCTGGATATCGGCGCCTCGGCCGGCACGCCGGTGCGAGCGGCGGCCGATGGCACGGTCGTCTATTCAGGCGGCGATGTTCCGGGCTTTGGCGTCACCGTGCTGATCCAGCACGCCGACGGCTGGGTGACGGTCTATGGTCACCTGCAAAGGGCCGATGTGAAGATGCAGCAGCGCGTCACCCAGGGCCAGCAGATCGGCCTGGTCGGCCAGTCGGGCACCGCGCCGCGCCCGCAGCTGCACTTCGAGGTGCGTCATTCGCCCTCGCCGCGCTTCAAGGCCAAGGCCATCGATCCGTCGCTGGTGCTGCCGCGCTAAGGCGCGGCGGCGTCCTCGGCGAAGACTCGATCAGAGCTTGCGGCCGAGTTCGCCGGCAAGGTCGCGGATGAACTGCCAGGCGACGCGGCCCGAACGCGAGCCCCGGGCCTGAGCCCACTGCAGCGCGCGACGCTCGAGGTCTGGCGCCACCAGCCCGAAGCGATCGGCATAGCCCCGCACGGCCTCAAGGTAGGCAGGCTGGTCCATTGGCGGAAAGCCGAGCCAGAGCCCGAATCGGTCCGAGACGCTGACCTCCTCCTCGGCGTCCTCGGCTGCCGCGACGAGGCCCCGGCCTTCATGATGGTCGCGCGGCATCAGGTGGCGCCGGTTCGAGGTGGCGACAAAGAGAAGGTTCTCTGGCGGGCCGGAGACGCCGCCCTCGAGCGCCGACTTCAGGGCCTTGGCCGCAGCGGCGCCCTCTTCGAACGAGAGATCGTCGCACAGCACCACGAAGCGTTCGGGTCCGCCGCGCAACTGGTCGAAGAGGGCTGGAAGCGCGGTGACCTCGTCGCGATCCACCTCGACCAGGCGAAGCGACCCCGATTCGCGCGCAGCGACCATGAAGGCGGCCTTGGCCAGGCTGCTCTTGCCCGTGCCTCGCACGCCCCACAGCAGCACGTTGTTGGCCGGAAGCCCGCGGGCGAAACGGTCGAGGTTCTCGACGAAGCGCGCCTTCTGCCGATCGACGCCGACCAGCATGTCCAACTCCAGGGGATAGTCCGGCGCGGCGACGAAGGCGCCGGTGGCCGGATCATGGCGATAGAGCAGGGCGGCCGAGAAATCGGGAGACGCCGGCGCCGCCGGCGCCAGTCTTTCCAGGGCCTCGGCGATGCGGGTGAGCAGCGGAGCGATGTCGCGATCAGTCATGGCGGGGACGGGATGACGGAGAAATGTCACAGGGTCCAGCCTGTAGCGGCGCCGCTCATTGCAATGCGCAGGGTCAAGCCCTAGGTTCCGCCGACCTGAAAACCGGCGCCGCGCGGCGCCGGCCATGACCCCGAATTCGGAGACCAGAGCGCCGTGGATCCCGCCCTGATCATGAACATCGCACCCATCCTGCTGTTGCTGGTGCTGTTCTATTTCATGCTTATCCGTCCGCAGCAGAAGCGGATGAAGGAACACCAGAACATGATCGCCAACCTGAAGAGGGGCGACATGGTCGAACTGTCCAGCGGACTGATCGGCAAGGTGGTGCGGGTCGAGGACGGCGAGGTCGGCCTGGAGGTCGCCCAGGGCGTCACGGTCAAGGTGGTCAAGAGCATGATCGCCGTGGTCCGCACCAAGGGGGCTCCGGCCCCGGCCAACGACACGGTCAAGCGCTGACCCCCTCGAGGGTCAGCCCCGGAGACTTCCTTCCATGATGCAGATGTCCCGCTGGAAGATCATCGTCGTTGTCGCGGCGGTGATCCTCAGCACCCTGTTCGCGCTTCCCAACCTGCTGCCGGCCAGCGTCAGGGACAGCCTGCCGCCGTTCATGCCCAAGAACACCCTGAACCTAGGTCTCGACCTGCAGGGCGGCTCCTACCTGCTGCTGGAGGTCGAGACCGACGCCCTGCAGAAGGAGCGGGTGCGGAACTTGGCCGAGGACGTCGTGCGGGTCCTGCAGCAGGAAGGCATCGCCCAGGGCGAGGTGGTCCTGGAGACCAACGGCGTGATCGTGCCGATCACCAACGAGCCCCAGGTCGCCAACGCCTTCAACGTATTGAACCGGCAACTGCCGAGCCCGACGCGGACCGGCGCGCTGGACATGAATATCAGCCGGCTGTCCGACCAGCGCATCCGGCTGCGCTACACCGACCAGGCGATCAACGAGATCGCCGCTGGCGCCGTTGACCAGTCGATCGAAATCATCCGGCGCCGCGTCGACGAGCTGGGCACGCGTGAACCTTCGATCAACCGCGAGGGCTCCAACCGCATCGTCGTACAGGCGGCGGGCGAGAGCAATCCGGAAAAGCTTAAGGACATCATCGGCCAGACGGCGAAGCTGACCTTCCAGATGGTCAACTCCGACCGCGAGCAATTCGCGCTGGCGATGTCGGGGCAGATTCCGCCAGGCTCCGAGCTGCTTCCGAACTCGGACGGAACCGGGATGACGCTGGTGCGACGCCGCGTCGAGGTGTCTGGCGAGATGCTGACCCGGGCCCAGCAGGGCAGCAATCCGGAGACCGGCGAGATCGTCGTCGAATTCAGCCTGAACGGCGAGGGCGCGCGGCGCTTCGGCCAGGTGACCTCGGCCAACATCGGCCGGCCGTTCGCCATCATCCTGGACGGCAAGGTCATTTCCGCGCCGGTCATCAACAGCGCCATCACCGGCGGCAGCGGCTACATCAGCGGCAACTTCGATATCCGGGGCGCCAACGAGCTGGCGATCCTGCTGCGGGCCGGCGCCCTGCCGGCGCCGCTCACTGTTGAAGAGCAGCGGACGGTCGGCGCCGAACTGGGCGCCGACGCGGTCGAGGCCGGCAAGATCTCGATCATCATCGCCTTCGTCTCGGTGCTTGTGTTCATGACCCTGTCCTACGGCCTGCTGTTCGGCGGGATTTCCGTGGCGGCGTTGCTGGTCAACGGCATGATGATCGTGGCGGCGATGTCGGCGACCCAGGCGACGCTGACCTTGCCCGGTATCGCCGGTCTGATCCTGACCCTCGCGGTGGCGGTGGACGCCAACGTGCTGATCTACGAGCGAATGCGCGACGAGGTGCGATCAGGGCGAACGCCGCTGGCGGCCGCGGACGCCGGCTTCTCCCGCGCCATGGTGACGATCTTCGACGCCAACATCACCACGCTGGGTGCGGCGGTCATCATGTTCGGTCTCGGGGCCGGCCCGGTGAAGGGCTTTGCCTGGACCCTGCTGATCGGGGTGTTCACCTCGGTGTTCACCGCCGTGCTGATCACCCAGGTCCTGCTGGCGCTGTGGTTCCGTAGCGCCCGTCCCAAGAAACTTCCGATCGTGTGAGCGGCCCCATGAGCACCTCCTCCAAGGGCTTCTGGCCCCTCATCAAGCTGATCCCGATCCGGACCAATTTCCGGATGATGCGTTTCGCCCTGCCGCTGGCGATCATTTCGCTGGTCCTCAGCATCGGTTCGATCGCCGTGACGGTGTTTCCGTTCACCCCGCCCTGCGGCGGACTGAACTGCGGCGTCGACTTCCGCGGGGGTACGGTCATCGAGCTGTCGACAGCGCCGCGCGAAGTGGACCTCGGCAAGATCCGGAGCACGCTGGGCGGCATGGGTCTGGGCGATATCCAGGTTCAGCAGTTCGGCGATCCGACCGACGCCCTGGTGCGGTTCGAGACTCCAGAAGGGATCAACCCGACCCAGGAGCTCGAACTGGTCAAGACCGAGCTGACCAAGGCGCTCGGCGAGACAAAGTTCACCAAGCAGGAGGTCGTCGGTCCCAAGGTGTCGGGCGAGCTGTTCGGCAAGGGTCTGCTGGCCCTCGTGCTCGGCATTGGCATGATGATGCTCTACATCTGGTTCCGGTTCGGCCTGACCTTCGGGCTCGGCGCGGCGGCGGCCCTGATGCACGACGTCGTCCTCACCTTCGGCCTGTTCGCCCTGACCAAGATGGAGTTCACCCTCACCACGGTGGCGGCGATCCTGACCATCATCGGCTATTCGGTGAACGACACCGTCGTCATCCTCGACCGCGTGCGGGAAAACCTGCGCAAGTACAAGAAGATGCCGATGAACGAGCTGCTCGACCTGTCGATCAACGAGACCTTCTCGCGGACGATCATGACCGGCGTGACCGGCCTGATGGCGCTGACGGGCCTCGCGGTATTCGGCGGCGAGGCGCTGTTCGGCTTCTCGATCGCCATGATCTTCGGCATCGTCGTCGGCACCTACTCCTCGTTCTTCGTCGCCGCGCCGATCCTGATGTGGGTGGGCGTGCGCCGGAATGAGGACGAGGACGCCAAGGTCGAGGTTCTGGAACCCGCGCCGGGCAGGTGATGACCCAGACGCCGCGACAGCCGCCGTCGATCGACGCCTGGGGCGGTGGCGGCTTTCGCGTGGCCGGCGTCTGGCGTCCGGGCTCGCTGCTCATCGTCGACGATACGCCCGCCGACTGGTCCGTGCAGTCGCTGGCCGGCCTGTCGATGGCGGACTTCGCACCGATCATCGCCGCCGGCCCGGCCGTTGAATTCGTGTTGCTGGGAACCGGAGCGGCACAGGCGCTGCCGGCGCGCCAGATCCGCGACGGTCTGAAGGCGGCGGGCCTCGGGCTCGAGTTCATGTCCAGCGAGGCGGCGGCGCGGACCTACAATGTCCTGGCCTCCGAGGGCCGCCGGCTGGCGGCCGCCCTGATCGCCGTCTGAGCCTTTGCAGCCAAGGCGAAGCGGCCTATAGCTGACCGCCTGGGTAGGACTCTTCGAAGGGGCGAAATCGATGACGGCTCTGCTGTCCAACTTCCGCAACACCATGATCGTCAGCACCGTGCTGGCCCTGGTGATGGTGTTTGTCTATTTCCAGCATAGCGGCGGCAACGGTCACCTGTTCGGTGAGGCCTTGCTGCGCTGGCTGCACGTGTTCTTCGGCATCCTGTGGATCGGGCTGCTGTATTATTTCAACTTCGTCCAGATCCGGAAAATGCCGGATATCCCGGCCGAGCTGAAGCCGGCGGTGTCCAAGTACATCGCGCCGGAGGCGCTGTTCTGGTTCCGCTGGGCCGCGCTGGCGACCTTCGTCTTCGGCGTGCTGCTGGCCATGAGCCGGGGCTATCTGGTCGAGGCCTACACCCTGGGCGCCAGCGAGGGCTTCGCCAATCCGAAGAACATCATGATCGGCATCGGCATGTGGCTGGCCACGATCATGTTCTTCAACGTCTGGGCCTTCATCTGGCCGGCGCAGAAGATCGCGCTGGGCATCAAGGAGGGCTTCGACGCCGACGCCAAGGCGGCCGCGGCCAAGAAGGCCATGCTGTTCTCGCGCACCAACACCCTGCTGTCGCTGCCGATGCTGACCGCGATGGCGATGAACCAGACCCTCTTCGGCTAGGACGCCGACGGGTCTAGAAGACCAGGGGCCCGCCGGCGACGGCGGGCCCCTTCCTTTTGAGCACCATGTCCGAACTCGAATCCCGCCTCGCCGCCGAAGACCCCGACCGCTGGCTGTCCAGCCGGTTCGCTGCCGACGCCGCCGCGCGAGCCGACCTGGCTCTGCTCTACCTGATCGACAACGAGCTTGCGGCCGTGCGCGGCAAGGCCCGCGATGCGCTGGTCGCCGAGATGCGCCTGGCGTGGTGGCGGGACGCCCTTGAGGGAATGATGGCCGGGCGAGGCGGACGGGGACATCCGCTTCTCGAGGCGCTGACGGCTTCCGGCCTGCCGCTCGGGCCCGTCGCCGGCTTGCCTGATCGCTACATCGATGCGCTGGACCCCGCCGAAGACGACGAGGCCGTGTTGGCGCGGATCGACGAGACGGACGGCGTGGTGATGGGCATCGCAGCACTCAGGCTCGATCCGGATGCGAGGGTGGAGCAGGTGGCGGATGCCGCCCGGGCCTGGCGACTGGGGCGCAGCGGTCAGGCGGACGCCGCAGCGGTCCGGGACCTGCTGAGCCGGGGACGCGGGGCCCTGTCGGCCTTGCCGCCGGCAGCCTTCGCGGCGGTGGCGCACGCCACGCTGGCCCGCGCCTACGCGGCAGGGCACGAACCCGGAGCGCTGGGCAAGCGGCTCCGGATCACCCTGGCTGTGATGACGGGGCGTCTCTAGACGCTACTCAGCCGCGATCGGTTGCGGCGCCGCCGCCCAGGCTTCCAGGTCGGCCAGCGCCCGCTCGCTCATCAGCGCCTTCTTCGCCCGGCCCCGCTCCTTCATGGGAATCTTCGCGCCGTCAGCCGTCTTGCGCGGCGTTTCCATCGGAGGCAGCAGGCCATAGTTGATGTTCATCGGCTGGAACCTGGCGCCGGGCCCGTCGAGGTGCCCGCCGGTGATGTGGCCCACAAGGGCGCCCAGAGCCGTCGTCGGCGGCGGTGCGTCCAGCGGCCGGCCGAGGCGCTCGGCCGCGGCCAGGCGACCAGTGACGAGCCCCATGGCGGCGCTCTCGACGTAGCCTTCGACGCCCGTGACCTGACCGGCGAAGCGCAGGCGAGGATCGGCCTTGAGCCGCAGCCGGCCATCCAGCAGGCGCGGGCTGTTGAGGAAGGTGTTGCGGTGCAGGCCGCCGAGGCGGGCGAACTGGGCGTTCTGAAGCCCGGGGATCATGCGGAAGACGTCGGTCTGGGCGCCATGCTTCAGCTTGGTCTGGAAGCCTACCATGTTCCACAGGGTGCCCAGGGCGTTATCCTGTCGTAGCTGGACGATGGCATGGGCCTTGACCGTCGGGTTGCGCGGGTTGGTCAGGCCGACCGGCTTCATCGGGCCGTGGCGGAGCGTCTCGCGACCGCGCTCGGCCATCACCTCGATGGGCAGGCAGCCGTCGAAGTAGGGAACGTTCTCCCAGTCCTTGAACTCGGCCTTGGGGCCAGCCAGCAGGGCGTCGATGAAGGCCTCGTACTGGTCACGGTCCATCGGGCAGTTGATGTAGGCGGCCGCGTCTCCGCCCGGACCTTCCTTGTCGTAGCGCGACTGACGCCAGGCGATGTCCATGTCGATGGACTCGAGATGGACGATGGGCGCGATGGCGTCGAAGAAGGACAGGCTGTCCTCGCCGGTCAGCGCCAGCACCGCGTCTGCCAGGGCCGGCGAGGTGAGGGGGCCGGTGGCGACGATGACGCTGTCCCAGTCCACTGGCGGAAGTCCGGCGACTTCCTCGCGCTGGATGGTGACGAGGGGATGGTTCGACAGCCGGTCGGTCACCGCCTGGGCGAAGCCGTCGCGGTCGACGGCGAGCGCGCCGCCGGCGGGAACCTGATGGGCGTCTCCGCACGCCATGATCAGGCTGTCACAGCGGCGCATCTCGGCGTGCAGCAGCCCGACGGCATTGTACCGCCAGTCATCGGAGCGGAAGCTGTTGGAGCAGACGAGCTCGGCGAAGAGGTCGGTATGGTGGGCGTCGGTCGGGCGGACGGGGCGCATCTCGTGCAGCAGCACCGGAACGCCGGCGCTGGCGATCTGCCAGGCGGCTTCAGAGCCGGCGAGGCCGCCGCCGATTACGTGGACAGGCTTGGTCATGGGCCGACAGATAGGCGGTTCCGGCCTCGGACGGAACCGGGGAAGGTGGCGCGGAACGCCGTTCTATGGTGTTGTTGGCCCTGAACACCGCTCGGGGGAGCACGCACCATGCCCAAACTGGACGCCATCGAGGCCGCCCTTGCCGGCTTTCGGCTCATTCGTCGCAATCCGCTGTCGCCGGCCATCTGGGGGCTGCTGACGTTTGTGCTGACGGCCGGGCCGCTGCTGATCGCCATGCCGCAGATCCTGACCTTCCTCAACGAGGTGGTCACGGCAGCAAAGTCCGACGCCGAGCCGGACATGGACCGGATGATGGCCATGCAGTTCCAGTGGATGGCGCTGTCGCCGTTGCTGAGCCTGACCGCGCTGGCGGCGCGGGTGCTGGTCACCGGCGCGACGTTCCGTGCGGTTCTGGAGCCTTCGCAGAGTCGCCTGGCCTTCATCCGGCTCGGCGTGGGCGAACTGCTGCTCGCGGTGGCCAGCATCGTTCTGGGCATCCTTGTCGGCTGCGCGGCGATCCTTGGCGGCGTGGTGGTCGGCGTCCTCGCGGCCACGGCCAGCAATATCTCGACCGGCGCCGCCATCGCCGTCGGCCTGCTCTCGGGGCTGGCCCTGGCTCTGGCGCTGATCTGGCTGGTGGTGCGGCTGTCGCTCGTCGTGCCCGCCAGTTTCGCGACCCGGACGCTGGCTCTTGGCGAAGCCTGGCGGCTCAGCAAGGGTTCGGTGCTGCCGCTGATCCTGATGGCCATCCTGGTCATCGTCTTCGTTATGCTGATCGAGACGGTCATCGGCGGCGTGGCGGCCCTGATCCTTCTGGGCGGGCTGCTCGGCAGCGGCTTCAGCGAGGCGACGCTGGAGGCCTTCCTGGCCCAGCCGCCGGAGACGATCATCGCCACCCTGACGCCCTGGGTCATCGGGGTCGGCCTGATCGCCTCGCTTGTCGGAGGCTATCTCCTGGCGATCGCCACCGCGCCATGGGCTGACGCTTACAGGCAACTCGCCGCATCGCCGGCTTCGCCCGAAGGCGAGGCGGCGGCGGCGATGGCGATGGCGGCCTGAAATCACCCGTGCCTTTTGGTCTGAAGCTGGCATAACCTCGCCAAAACGTCGGCCGGTCCCGAATCGTCGGGGCCGGACCCGGGGGCGATCTGGCGGGCTGCAGGACTTGCGGGCCGGCCACGGTCCGCTCCAACAGGGTTCAGGGGATAGGTCGCTTTCATGTCGTTCTCGCCGGTCCAGGCGGCGCTGCAGGGCTTCAACTTCCTTCGCGAGCGGCCGCAGTCGGTCACGCTCTGGATGGCCGCGATCCTTATGCTGAGCCTGGCGACGGCGGCCTTCCGCGGCTCGCCCTGGGCGGCTCCGCTGGGCGAGCTGCGCGACCTGACCTCGATCCAGCCGATCGACCTTCAGGCTGTTCTGGCGCTGGCGCCGCGCCTTGCGCCTTCGGCGGTACTGTCGGTGTTCCTTTCGCTGGCGGGACTGTGCGTGATCTTCCCGTCGATGATCCGGGCCCAGCTGCGAGAGGACGGCAAGACCGTGCTGCGGCTGGGAATGGACGAGGCGCGGATGTTCGGCCTGTTCATGGCTGTCGTCGGCATAACCTTCGTGGCCGCCGTCCTTCTGGGTGTGGTGTTCGGAATCCTGGCGGGCGTGACGGCTGACCTTGGCATCGCGCCGGTATTCATCGCCCTGGCCGGCATCAGCACGTTTCTTCTGCCTGTGTTCGTCGGCATCCGGCTTTGCCTCGGCGCGCCGCTGGCGCTCGACACCCATCATCTGGACCTGAGGGCGTCCTGGAAGCTCACGCGGGGCATCTTCTGGCGGCTGGTCGCCGGCCTGCTGCTGGCCTGCTTGCTGTGCCTGCTGGTCTGGGTGGCCGCGACGCTGCTGGTGATGTCGGTGCTGGCCGTCATCGCCCTGGTCGGCGGCCAGGGGTGGGACGCCGTGACGGGATGGCTGCTGCCGGCCGGCCCTTCGCTGGCCGAGCAGTTCGCGCCCGGTCCCCTGGTGCGGGAGCTTATCGACTCTGCGCTTTCCGCCGTGCTGGGCTGCATCCTCGCCGGCGTGCTGGTGCACGCCTATCGTCACCGTCAGGCAGTGCTGGCGAAGCCCGAAGCGGCCGAGCCGACGCCTTCGGAGGCCTGAGCTAGCTGTTGGCGCTTGCGCTGGGACGTGCCGACACGCGCGCGCGCCAGTCGGCAAGGGCAGGCGCGTCGTCGGGCAGCTCGAGGCCCGTGAAAGTGGCGAAGTCGATCGTCGTCAGGGCGACGATGTCGGCCATCGTGTAGGCATCCCCGGCGATGAACGGACCACCCGCAGCCAACTCGCGGTCAAGCCAGCGACAGGCGTGGGCGTAGGCCTTGCGGTTCGACTCGCCGAAGTCGGTGAACTGGGTCAGCAGCGCGGCCGTGAAGGGATGGGCGTGGCGCCAGAACATCCCAACAGGCGTCATCAGCTGGAACTCGACGCGGCGGATCCACATGTCGACGAGCGCCTGCTCGACCGGTATGCGACCGAACAACGGCGGCTCCGGCGACAGGCTGTCGAGGTAGCGGCAGATGGCGACGCTCTCCGAGATCGCCGTGCCGTCGTCCAGGACGAGGGTCGGCAGCTGGCCCAGGCTGTTGCGGGCCAGGTGCTCGGGGCTCTTGTGCTGTCGCTGGCGCATCTCGACCCGCGTCTCGGGCAGGTCGAGGCCCTTTTCGGCGATGAAGATGCGCACCCGGCGCGGGTTTGGCGCCGGATCGCGCTCGCCGTAGAGGATCATGCGATCAGTTGCAGGGCGTGGTGCCGCAGTTCGCCAGGCCCTGGCGCTGCATGTCATCGACCGCCTGCTTGTCGGTCTCGGCCTGCTTGTCCCAGTCGCCGCGGGTCTTGCAGACCTTGGTGGGGAAGCGGGTGCCGAGGACCGGGGTCTTCTTGCAGACCATCTTGCCCGGGTCGCGCTTGGCGTCGGACTTGCCGGTTTCGGTCGCCGCGGCGGGCTTGGTGTCGGGAGCCTGCTGGGCCGAAACGGCCGAGGCGGCCAGAGCGAAGGCGGCCGTGGCGGCGAGGAGGAGCTTCATGGATTGTCTCACGAGCACTGATCGAGGAGCACGCCTTGTCATGAAAGCGTGATGGTTCCCTAACATGGGTCTACGGCGAAGACTACCTGCGAGCGTGTGACGGGGGATTCCCGGCGGGCACTGGCGCAGTCGGGGCAATCGGTGTCAGATGGGCGCAGGCTGTAGGCGCCTGTGCGCCGGGGAGTGCAGATGTCCAGTTTTTCCGCGACCGACGCGGCGCTGTCGGGGTTCCGTCTGGCTGCGCGCAAGCCGATGCTGATTCTGGCCTGGGCCGGCATCAGCCTGGTGTTCACCATCGTCTATTTCGCCATTGTCGGCGTCACCATGCTGCCGATGATCGGTATGATCGGAGACGCCGAGCCGTCCCCCGAGGCCATGGCCGCTGCAAGCGGCGCAAGTGTGCTGAGTAATCTGATCACCCTGCCGCTCTCGCTTTTGGCTTCTTCGATGGCGCAGGCTGCAGCCTATCGCGCGATCCTCCGTCCTGAGGACCGGGGCCTGGCGTATTTCAAGCTGGGCGGCGATGAGCTTCGCATCCTTGTCGTCAATGTCGTGCTGACGATCCTGTTCGCCGTCGTCGCCCTGGCCGTAGTGCTGGTCATGGGGCTGATCGGAGGCGGAGCCATGTTCGCGGCCCGGGGCAGCGACCAGTCCGGAGGCGTCGGCGCCCTGCTGATGGTCATCATGATCCTGGCGGCCTGCGCTGGGGCGATCTTCCTGGCGGTGCGCTTCAGCCTGGCGGCGGTCATCACCTTCGCCACCCGCAAGATCAGCATCTTCGAGACCTGGTCGATGACGGCCGGCCGGTTCTGGCCGCTGCTGGGAACCTGGGTGCTGGTCGTGATCTTCGCGATCCTGCTCTATGTGGTTATGGCCATCGTCGCCTTCGTGCTGGCCATGCTCACGGGCGTGACCAGCTTCCTGGCGCTGGGCGGCGGGGCTCTGGAGGATCCTTCGGCGCTGGCGGCTCTGGCGGGCCCGCTGATCATCGCGGCGCTGGTGTTCGGCCTGCTGATCGCGGTCTGGTACGCCCTGATGATCGCCGTGAGCATGTGTCCCGCCGCGGATATCTATCGCCAGCTCAACCCCGCGGCCGACGTCTTCGACTGACGCCGCGCCCAAGCCTTTCGACCCGGAGTAATCGATGAGTGAGTTTTCCGCGACCGACGCCGGCATGGCCGGTTTCGCCGTGACCCGGAACCGTCCGGCGGTTGTCGGCGTGTGGGTGCTGGTCATGGTGGTGGTGAACCTCATCAGCACCGTCCTGTTCGCAGCCATGGCAGGCCCCTCGCTGGCGGCGATGAACAGCATGGGCCAGGGGGGGAACGAGGATCCGGCGGCGGTTATTGAGGCGCTGGCCGGACTGGTGCCGGCGGGACTGGCCACCATCCCGATCTCGCTCCTCGCCTACGGCGTGGTCTACGTCGCGCTCTATCGGGCGATCCTGAGGCCCGGCCATGCCGGACCCGCCTTCTCGATCGGCGCGCCGGAATTCCGGCAGATCGCCGTCATGGTGCTGCAGGGCCTGGCGCTGGCGGCAGTCTATTTCGCCACGGCCATCGTGGTGGTGGGCGCCATCCGGATTCTCGGTCCGCTCGGCGCGCTGGTGTCGCTGGTGGCGCTGATCGTCGGTGTCTGCTTCCTGTTCCTGGTCGGAGTGCGGCTGTCGCTGGCGGGGCCGTCGAGCTTCACGGAGGGCCGTATCGAGTTCACGCGCGCCATCGCCCTGACGCGCGGCCGGTTCTGGCCGATGCTGGGCGCCTACCTGCTGGGCTTCGTCTTCTCTGTGATCGTCGGCATCCTGGCCTTCGTGATCTACATGGCCCTGGCCTTCGCGCTGGGAGGCGCCGAGGGGATGGCGAGCGCGACGGGCGCGCAGATGGTCGACGTCGCCAGCGCCCTGGCGCCGCTGTCGCTGCTCTACATCGTGTTCAGCGGGGTGCTTTCGGCCTTCACGGGCATCCTGCTTTCGGCCCCGGCCGCCGAGATCTACCGGCAGCTGGCGCCGGACGCTTCGGCATTCGACTGAGGCGCCGACTGGCGGCTCAGGCGCTCTTGCGCCGGGCCGCCGCCTCGCGGTCGCGGTGGCGCTTCAGAAGCTCGTCGAGGTAGCGGCCCGTCCAGCTCGCGGGTTCGGCCGCCACCTGTTCGGGCGTGCCCACGGCGACGATCTCGCCGCCGCCGTCGCCGCCTTCCGGGCCGAAGTCCACCAGCCAGTCCGCCGTCTTCACGACATCGAGGTTGTGCTCGATGACGACCACGGTGTTGCCCTGGTCGACCAGTTCGTGGAGCACCTCGAGCAGCTTGCGGACGTCCTCGAAGTGGAGGCCGGTGGTCGGTTCGTCGAGGATGTAGAGGGTGCGGCCGGTGGCCCGCTTGCTGAGCTCCTTCGACAGCTTGACCCGCTGAGCCTCGCCGCCCGACAGCGTCGTCGCCTGCTGACCGACCTTGATGTAGCTGAGTCCGACCCGCTTGAGCGTCTCCATCTTGTCCCGCACGGGAGGGACGGCCTTGAAGAACTCGGCGGCCTCCTCGACCGTCATGTCGAGGACGTCGGCGATGGACTTGCCCTTGAACAGGATCTCGAGCGTCTCGCGGTTGTAGCGCCGGCCCTTGCAGACGTCGCAGGTGACGTAGACGTCGGGCAGGAAGTGCATCTCGATCTTGATCAGGCCGTCGCCCTGGCAGGCCTCGCAGCGACCGCCCTTGACGTTGAAGCTGAAGCGGCCGGGCCCGTAGCCGCGGGCCTTGGCTTCCGGCAGGCCGGCGAACCAGTCACGGATCGGCTGGAAGGCGCCAGTGTAGGTGGCCGGGTTCGAGCGCGGGGTGCGGCCGATCGGGCTCTGGTCGATGTCGATGACCTTGTCGAAGTTCTCCAGCCCCTCGATCTTCTCGTGGGGGGCGGGCGCGTCCGAGGCGTTGTTCAGCCGACGGGCGGCGGCCTTGTAGAGGGTCTCGATGGTGAACGTGGACTTGCCGCCGCCGGACACGCCAGTCACGCAGGTGAAGGTGCCGACCGGGATCTCGGCCGTGACCGACTTGAGATTGTTGCCGCTGGCGCCTACGACCCGCAGCACCTTCTTCTTGCTGATGGGCCGCCGCTGCGCGGGGACGGCGATCTCGCGCGCACCGGTGAGGTACTGGCCGGTGACGCTTTCCGGATTGGCCATGATGTCGTCGGGGCGGCCCTGGGCGACGACAGAGCCGCCATGGATGCCGGCTGCGGGTCCCATGTCGATGACATAGTCGGCTGTGAGGATCGCCTCCTCGTCGTGCTCGACGACCAGCACCGAGTTGCCGAGGTCACGCAGGCCCTTCAGCGAGGTCAGAAGGCGGGTGTTGTCGCGCTGGTGCAGGCCGATGGAGGGCTCGTCCAGGACATAGAGCACGCCCGTCAGTCCCGAGCCGATCTGGCTGGCCAGGCGAATGCGCTGGCTTTCGCCGCCCGATAGCGTTCCCGATGCGCGGGACATGTTGAGGTAGTCGAGCCCGACATCGACGAGGAAGCGGAGCCGGTCGTTGATTTCCTTCAGGATCCGGCGCGCGATCTCCATCTGCTTGTCGGTCAGTTGTCCCTCCAGGCCGGCGAACCAGTCGCGGGCGGGACGGATGGGCAGGCCGGACACCTGCGAGATGTTCATGCCGGCGATCTTGACCGCCAGCGCCTCGGGCCGCAGGCGCGCACCGCCGCAGGCTTCGCAGGGGGTGTCCGACTGGAAGCGCCCCAGCTCCTCGCGCACCCAGCTCGAGTCCGTCTCGCGCCAGCGGCGCTCAAGGTTCGGCAGGACGCCCTCGAAGGGCTTCACCACCTCGTATTTGCGGGCGTTGTCGTCGTAGACGAACTTGATCTTCTCGGCGCCCGTTCCGTAGAGCACCACCTCCTGCGCCTTCTCCGGCAGGCTGTGCCAGGGCTTGTCCATCGAGAAGCCGTAGTGCAGCGCCAGGGCCTGGAGGGTCTGGGTGTAGAGGGGGGAGGGGCCCTTGGCCCAGGGCGCCACCGCGCCCTTGTGCAGGCTCTTGTCCTTGTCAGGGATGACCATGTCGGCGTCGAACGCCAGCTTGCTGCCCAGACCGTCGCAGACCGGACAGGCGCCGGCCGGGTTGTTGAACGAGAACAGCCGGGGCTCGATCTCGGCGATGGTGAAACCGCTGACCGGGCAGGCGAACTTCTCGGAAAAGAGAATGCGACGAGGCTCGGTCTCGCCCTCCTTCACATCGGCCCATTCGGCGACAGCCAGGCCATCAGCGAGGCGCAGGGCCTGTTCCAGGCTGTCGGCGTAGCGCCCTTCAAGGCCAGCTTTTGTGACCAGGCGGTCCACCACCACGTCGATGTCGTGCTTGAACTTCTTGTCGAGGTCGGGGACGTCTTCGATCGGGTACAGGGTCCCGTCGATCTTGAGGCGCTGGAAGCCGGCCTTGCGCCACTCGGCGATTTCCTTGCGGTACTCGCCCTTGCGGTCGCGGACGACAGGCGCGAGGAGGTAGATGCGCTCGCCTTCGGGAAGCGCGGTGAGCTTGTCGACCATCTGGCTGACGGTCTGGCTTTCGATCGGCAGCCCGGTGGCGGGAGAATAGGGGACACCGACGCGCGCCCACAGCAGGCGCATGTAGTCGTGGATCTCGGTGACGGTGCCGACGGTCGAGCGCGGATTGCGGCTGGTGGTCTTCTGCTCGATCGAGATGGCGGGGGACAGGCCCTCGATGAGGTCGACATCCGGCTTGCTCATCAGTTCGAGGAACTGACGGGCATAGGCCGACAGGCTTTCGACATAGCGTCGTTGGCCCTCGGCATAGATGGTGTCGAAGGCCAGGGAGCTCTTGCCGGAGCCGGAAAGCCCGGTGATCACCACCAGCTCGCCCCGTGGGATGTCGAGGCTGACGTCCTTGAGATTATGCTCGCGGGCGCCGCGCACGCGGATGTGGTTCAGCTGGTCTGCCATGATGTCCCGAGAACGCAGATGCCGGCCCGAAGGTCTCGGCGCGAACAGCCATATTTAGTGTCCGATGCGGCGGATAACACAAGAACAAGATGCGAACAAATCCTGTGTGCCTGACTTGCTGACATCATGTGGCAGCAGGGGGTTAGCCAAATCGGGCTTCAGCCCTCGCGCGCCACGGCGAAGGTGGCGTTCGCCCGCGCGCAGGGCTTGCCGTCCGCGGTCACGAAGCACTGCGCGAAACAGAGGCTGCGGCCGATCTTGACGAAGTCGGTACGGAACTCGAGCCATTGGCCGACACGGGCGACGCCAATGTAGTCCGTTGTCATGCTGGCGGTCAGCAGCCCGGTCAGCACGCCTTTCGAGGCCTCGACGCAGGAGAGGCCCATGGCGTTGTCGGCAAGGGCGGCCAGCAGTCCGCCATGGGCCAGGCCGCGACTGTTCGCGTGCGCCTTTGTGACGCGCAGCCCGAGGACCACGACCTCTCCGGGCAGGCGCCGGCTGTAGATGGGCTCCCAGGGATCGGTGAGTCCGCTCTTGCGGAAATGCCGTTCGAAGCCTTCCGGGGCCATGGGTTCAACTTTCATTTAGACCGGTCTATATAATTGCGACGACCTGAGGGACACGCAAGCCATGTCTGCCAAGCCGAAACATCGACAGAGCATTGTCGCCGCCGCCGTACGGCTGTTTCGCCGGCAAGGTTTCGCGGCGACAGGCCTCGCCGCCATCGTCGAGGCCAGCGGGGCCCCGAAGGGCTCGCTCTACCACTACTTTCCGGAGGGCAAGGCGGCGATCGGGGCCGCCGCTGTCGCGGCTGCGGGGCAGACGGTCGCCCGGACCATCGCCGCCTTGCCCAGTGGGGAACGTCCGGGCGACTTCCAGCGTGAGTATGCCCAACTTCTGGCCGGCTGGATGCGGGCGTCGGGGTACCGAGACGGCTGCCCAATCGCCTCGACCGTTCTGGAGGTTGCCGCGGATGATGACAGGATCGCCGCAGCCTCGAGCGCGGCGTTCGCCGCCTGGCGTGCCGCGCTGGCCGACAGGCTGGTTGCAGCGGGGCTGGGCCGGGAGCGTGCGGAGGCGTTGGCGCTGCTGTCGGTCGCAGGCCTGGAGGGCGCGCTTGTCTTGGCGAGGGCCGAGCGCTCGGATGCGCCGATCCTGGCGGTAGGCGAGCAACTCGCCGCGTTGATGGACGGCGGCTGAAGGGTCAGGCGCGGTCAATGCGCGCGGCGAAGCAGCCGCGACGGGCGAAGTGTGCGTGCAGGTAGGTCGCACGAGGGTCCGCCAGGAGCCTGAGGATCAGCCCTTCGGCGTCGACGCCTTCTACGACGTCGGCATCGACCATCATGTCCTCTGCGTCGAAGGCGCGGATCGACAGGAGGCGCCGAGCCAGCGCCGGCGGGACTTCGCCTTCGTAGATACTCGGCGTCCTCGCGGCTTCGCGGACATAGATGGCGTGGCGGCTTCGATAGGGCGTTCGCACTGCCAGATGCTCGTAGTTGAGAAGGAGAACAGTCTCCCCCGGGCTGGCGTCGTCCAAGGTGATGCGGCATGGGGCCGAGTGCTCCTCGGCGACCACGACGCGGATCGCGCCGGCGGCTGAGAGCTCGCCATCAGGCCGGCCGAAGAGATGGCTGAAGGAAGCGGGGGAAAGTCCGGCGATGCGGTAGGACATGAGATGTTCTCAAGGTGGGAGCGCAAGAGTGTTGGCCCTGCGGCCCTGTCTCCACCCGATCCTTGCTGCGTTTGCGCGGAGCCTTCAGCGGGCCTATATGGCGTCGATCGGCATGGGGCCGTACAGCCTGAGGAGGCCGCGATGATCGACCGGACGGAAAAGACCAGAGCCCTTTCCGACCAACCGATCGCGAGCCACCATGTCCGCCCTTCTCACTTTGGATCGCCTCACCGCAGCCACGCCTGACGGCCGCGTCCTCTTCGAAGACCTCAGCCTTTCCCTTGGCCGCGAGCGGCTGGGCGTTGTCGGCCGCAATGGTTCCGGCAAGTCGACCCTGCTCAGGCTGATCGAGGGCGTGCAGGCGCCCCTACGCGGGAGTCTCGCCACTCACGGTCGTGTCGGCGTGCTCCAGCAGACGCCGGCGATCTCGCCCGGCGCTCGCCTTGTTGATCTGCTCGGCATGGGCGAGGTCCTAGACCGGCTGGTGCGGATCGAGGCGGGCGAGGGCGATGAAGCCGACTTCGCCGAAGCCGACTGGGAGGCGCCCGGTCGCGTCGAGGTGATCATCGCCGAACTGGGGCTCGCGAGCCTCTCCCTCGATCATCCCGCCGCGGCGCTTAGCGGTGGAGAGGCGACACGGGCCGGGCTGGCGGCGCTGCTGCTGACCGCGCCCGACCTGTTGCTGCTGGACGAGCCGACCAACAATCTGGACGCGGACGCGCGCAGCCTTGTTCGCGGGGTGATCGAGCGCTGGCGCGGCGGGGTGGTCGTGGTCAGCCATGATCGCGAGTTGCTGCGCGGCATGGATCGCATCCTCGATCTGACAAGCGTCGGCCCCCGTCTGTACGGTGGCGGCTACGACCTGTACCGCGAGCGTCGGGACGAGGAGGCCGAGGCCGCAAGGCGCGACCTGGATGCGGCCCGGCGAGATGCCTCGCGGGCAGCCCGCGAGGCACAGGAAATGCGCGAACGCCAGGACCGCAAGGATGCAGCGGGCCGGCGCTTTGCCGCCAAGCGGAGCGAGCCCAAGATCCTGCTGGGGGCCCAGGCCCGCCGCGCCGAAGCCAGTGCGGGCCGCCTCGACAGATTGGCGGAACGGCGGGAGGAGGCGACCAGAACCGATCTGGAGCAGGCCGAAGGACGGGTCGAGCGGTACGAGACGCTGCGGATCGCCCTGCCGTCATCCGGCCTGCCGGCGGGGCGGACGGTGCTTGAGTTCGAGGATGTCAGCTTCGATTGGCCGAGCGGCGCGAGTGTGCTGAGGAACCTCAGCTTGAAGATCACCGGTCCAGAACGTCTCGGGGTGACCGGTCCCAACGGGTCGGGGAAATCCACCTTCCTGCGGTTGGCTGCCGGCGACCTCTCGCCGACGGCCGGTCGCGTGAGACTGGGGGTAACGACGGCGCTGCTCGACCAGACAGCGGCGATCCTCGACCCGGATACAACGATCCTCGAGAACTTCCGGCGACTGAACCCCGAAGCGGACGCCAACAGCGCCCATGCGGCGCTCGCGCGGTTCGCCTTCCGCAACACCGCGGCGCAGCAGCGGGTTGACGCGCTGAGCGGCGGCGAGCGGCTGAGGGCGGCCATGGCCTGCGTGCTGAGTGCGGCGCGCCCGCCGCAGCTGCTGATTCTCGACGAGCCGACCAACCACCTTGATCTGGACTCACTGGAGACCATCGAGCGGGCGCTGTCGGACTATGACGGGGCGCTGATCGTCGTCAGTCACGACGAGGCGTTCCTAGACGCGATAGGCATCGAGCGCCGGTTGTCGCCCATTTCGGACGCAGAGGAAGGTTCTGGCGCCGTCTGGCGTGACTGGCGGGTCACGGCTTCGGACTAACCGTCCGAACGAGGGTTTAACGCTGACACATGACCGTGTTAGGCGAAGGCTCGAGAGGGGGATCTCGTGGGCCGATCGTCTGACGACATCGAGCGTGGAGGGGGCGTGAGCAGGCGATGAAGACGCTCGCCATCCTTTCCCGCAAGGGCGGCACCGGCAAGACGACGGTGGCGGTCCACCTCGCCATGGCCGCCTGGGCCGAAGGGCGCGGCGTCCTGCTCATCGACAGTGACCGGCAGGGGTCAGCCAGCGAGTGGCGTCGGCAACGCGAAGGCGCGGGCCCGGCGGTTTTCTCGGCGAAGCCGGCCGCTCTTTTCGCCACGCAGCAGGCCGCGGCCCGGGCCGGGCGGGACCTGTTGATCATCGACACCAGTCCGAACGGTCCGGAGGACGTGGCCGACGCGGTGCGTTGCGCCGACTTCAGCCTGATCGTTCTGCGCCCCAGCTTTCTCGATGTGCGCGCTGTGCGCGAGACGGTCGCCCTGACGACGGCGCTCGGGCGACCCTGCGCCTTCGTGCTGAACCAGGCGCCGCCTCGGAGGGCGGGCCGGGAAATGGCATGCGTCGGCGACACCGTCGCGGCCTTGGCCGACACAGCGCGCCCGTTCCTGCCGATCGGGCTTCGCTCCCGGATCGCCTACCAGCAGGCGGTGGGAAGCGGCCAGACCGTGCAGGAAACCGCCCCCGGAAGCGCGGCGGACCAGGAGATCGCCGGGCTTTGGCGACATGTCGTCGGCCGCCTGTGGCCGACGACGGTGGAAGAAGCCCTCAGGCCCGCCGGTTGAGGGCGATAGCGCGGGCGTCGGCCGCCTTGGCTGTCGCGCCGGGGCCGTAGCCCGATCCGCCCGACCGTTGGCCGGCGACCTCCTCGGCGATGGCCTGCACCAGGCCTTCGGTCACGGTCTTGGCCGCCTCCAGGGCGCGGCCCTGGCGCGCGAGCACGGAGTCGAATGCTTCGGTCGCACGCATCAGCGCCATGCGCCGGGCGAGCGGGGCCTCCATGACGAGGTCGGGCTGGGCCCTGATCCGCGCCGATTCATGTCGATAGAGGTTGGCCAGACGGGAGGCCTCCTCCAACTGCGCGGCCGCGTCCTGTGGCCGCCGCTGCTCGAAGGCCAGCGCCTGCTCGGCGACCAGGCTGGTCAGCCGTTCGGTCAGGATGATCAGCTGCTCGACGCGGTCGTCGGCGTTGCGGGCGTCAAGCGCCATGGACAGGCTCCTCGGAAAGACCTTGCATCTTCAGCATCTCGCGTTCGACCGTGCTCGCCAGGCCGATGCCGCCGGCGCGGGTGACCTGCTTGGCGACGGCGTCGGAGAAGAACGACTTGAACATCTGCTCGCCCTGGCCGCCGCCGAACGGCGCACTCTGCTCGACGCCCTTGAACATCTCGTTGAACATGATGGAGAGAAACGAGGCTTCGAAGGCCTGGGCGGTCTCCTTGATGTTGGCCCTGTTGAGGCCCGGCGCGCCGCGCCCCTGGGCCAGGAGCACGTCGACGGGGGCGGCTGTCGGGGACAGGCTGCTCATCACATCACCTCGATGTCGGCTTGCAGGGCGCCGGCGGCCTTCACCGCCTGGAGGATGGAGATCATGTCGCGCGGCGTGACGCCCAGCGCGTTCAGGCCGGCGACAAGGCTGGACAGGCTGGCCCCGCCGCGGAGCATCACCAGGCCGCGCCCGCGCTCTTCGTCGACGTCGATCTGGCTCTGGCTGACGACCTGTGTCTCGCCGCGGCTGAACGGGGCCGGCTGGCTGACCTGGGGCGTTTCCTGGATCGATATCGTCAGGTTGCCCTGGGCGATGGCGACTGTCGAAATCCGGACGTTCTCGCCCATGACAATGACCCCGGCGACCTCGTCGATGACGACCTTGGCCCCGAAGTCGGGCTCGACCTCCAGGTTCTCGATCACGGTGACGAAGCTCATCACGTTGTAGCCCTGCGGCGGGCGCAGGGTGATGATGCTGGGATTGTCGGCGACGGCGGCGCCCGGGAACTTGGCGTTGATGACGTCGGCCACCCGCCGGGCGGTGGTGAAGTCCGGATTGCGGAGGGTCATGCGGATCTGGCCCATCGAGGCCATCTGGAAGCCGACCTCGCGCTCGATCATCGCGCCGCCGGCGATGCGGCCGGCGGTGGGCACGCCCTTGGTGACCGAGGAGCCGGACCCGCCCTGCGCCGACACCGAACCGGTCTGAACAGTGCCCTGGGCGAGGGCGTAGGCCTGGCCATCCGCGCCCAGGAGGCTGGTGACCAGCAGGGTGCCGCCCTGGAGGCTCTTGGCGTCGCCAATCGAGGAGACAGTGACGTCAATCGGGGTTCCCGCTGCGGCGAAGGGCGGCAGGCGGGCAGTGACCATCACCGCCGCCACATTCTTGGAGTTCAGGTTGGCGTCGCGGACATTCACGCCCATCCGCTCCAGCATCGATTCCTGGCTCTGCTTGGTCATCGGCGAGTTGCGCAGGTTGTCGCCGGTGCCGTTGAGGCCCACGACGAGGCCGTAGCCGACGAGCTGGTTCTCACGAACGCCCTCGAACTCGACGATGTCCTTGATGCGGGACTTGGCCATCGCCGGGGCGGCGAGGGCGGTCGTCAGGGCGGCGATCAGGCCAATGAGGAAAAAGCGCGGCATGGAACTCCACCTGCGGAAAACTCGCCCGCGCCCATGCGAGAACCGGGCCACATGGTTAACGTAAGCAATTTCAATGGGATGTTGGCGGCGTGACGCGGTCGGTCGCGGCAGAAATTGCCGGGCGTTAACCATGCTGCAATCCGCCCGGCGCATTCTGCCGCCATGAACAGGAGCGGCTTCCGATGAAGGTTGGTCGGTCAGGCGGCCCGGCGACAGCATCGCCGCAGGCTGGCGCGGCGCGCGCTCCGGCTTCCGGCCAGGCCTTCTCACTTCCGGGCGCGGGGCAGGCGACCGGCGCCGCGCCGATGAGCGCTTCGGTTGGCCTTGCCGGCATGGCCGGTCTGGACGCCCTGATAGCCCTGCAGGCGGCCGGAGATCCTCTGGAGCGCCGCCGCCGCTCGGTCGGGCGCGCCGGGCGGATCCTCGATGTGCTTGACGGTCTCAAGCTGGCGATGCTGGATGGACGCGTTCCGGCGTCCTCGCTCGACAGGCTGATGCGCGCGGTCCGTGAGGAGCGGGCGGCGACAGAGGATTCCCGGCTCGAGGGCCTTCTCGACGAGATCGAGACCCGCGCCCAGGTCGAACTGGCCAAACTCCAGCGGGCGAAACTTGCGGCCTGAACACCACGTGAACGCGAGGTTCATTGAACCGCATACCGCTTTTGCTATAAGGCCCCGCTCGCGGTGAGCGGGGTAGTGTGGGGCGTGAGGCGTCAATGGAGACGGCTGCGGTTCTGAGCAAGGCCACGGACTATCGTCCTTCCGAGGACGAGGAGTTCATGAACGAGCGTCAGCTCGAGTATTTCCGAAACAAGCTGCAGGCCTGGAAGGAAGACATCCTCCGCGAATCTCGCGAGACGGTGGCGATCCTCCAGAAAGAGACCGAAAATCATCCCGACTTGGCCGATCGCGCCTCGTCGGAGACGGACCGGGCTCTTGAACTGCGGACGCGTGATCGCCAGCGAAAGCTCATTTCCAAGATCGACGAGGCGCTTCGGCGCATCGAAGACGGAAGCTATGGCTATTGTGAAGAGACCGGCGAGCCCATCGGGCTGGCCCGGCTCGACGCCCGGCCGATCGCGACCCTGAGCGTCGAAGCCCAGGAGCGGCATGAGCGCCGCGAACGGGTGCATCGCGACGATTGACCTTTACCCGGCGGGTCATTGATCCGCCGGGGCCTGCTCTCCACACTGACCGCACAAGCGGGGACAGCAGCATGACCATGCCTGGGCGGATCGAGCATCTGGCGGTGCTTCAACTGTATCGAGACGCCTGGACGCGAGGTGACTTCGCCGCCCTCATCGATCTCTACGATGACGATTTCGTCCTGCACTGGGGCGGATGCAACGCTCTGGCGGGCGTGCACAGGGGCAAGGCCGCCGCGGTGGCGGCTCTGCTCGAGTTTACCCGCCTGACCTCTCGCCAACTCGTCGCCGTCGACCACATCATGGCCGACGAGGCCCGGGCGGTGATGATCGCCCGAGAGCGTCTGTCGGGCGGCGGGGAAAGCCGCGAGGTCGAGCGCCTTCTTCTCTACCGCACGGACGGCCGCAAGCTGTTGGAATGCTGGGTCTATGACAGCGACCAGGCCTTCATCGACCGATTGCTGAACGCTTGACTTCGCGCCCCTGAAAGACGACCTACCGCGCCTTCGTCAGGGAATACTCGAGCATGACCGTCAAGGTCCGTTTCGCCCCGTCCCCCACCGGGCGGATTCACGTCGGCAACGTTCGCGCCGCGGTCGTCAACTGGCTCTTCGCCAGGTCGCACGGCGGTAAGTTCGTGCTGCGTATCGACGACACCGATCTGGAGCGTTCGACGAAGGAATATGAGCAGGGCATCGAGACCGACCTGAAGTGGTTGGGCCTGGTCTGGGACGAGAAGCACAACCAGTCAGCCCGCTTTCCGCTGTACCATCAGGCGATGGAGCGGCTGAAGAGCCAGGGGCGGCTGTATGCCTGCTACGAGACGGCCGAGGAGCTGGACCGGCGTCGCAAGGTCCAGCTGTCGCGCGGCCAGCCGCCGATCTATGACCGCGCGGCGCTCAAGCTGACTGACGCCGAGCGCGCGGCGCTGGAGGCGGAAGGGCGGCGCCCGCACTGGCGCTTCCGGCTCGAAGGCAAGCGCGTGAAGTGGAACGACCTGGTTCGGGGACCGTGCGAGGTCGACACTGCCTCGATGTCCGACCCTGTTCTGATCCGCGAGGACGGAGCCTTCCTCTACACCCTGCCGTCCGTCGCCGATGACATCGACATGGGCATCAGCCACGTGATCCGCGGCGAGGACCACGTGACGAACACGGGCGCCCAGATCGAGATCTTCGAGGCGCTGGGCTCGGCCGCCCCTGTGTTCGCCCACTTCAGCCTCCTGGTCGACGCCGAGGGCGGTGCGCTTTCGAAGCGGTTGGGCTCGTTGTCGATCATCGACCTGCGGGAGCAGGGCATGGAGCCGCTGTCGATCACCTCGCACATCGCCAGGCTCGGCACCTCCGATCCGCTCGAGGCGGCGCCAAGTCTTGCGGCCTTGGGCGAGAGCTTCGACTTCGCCAAGATGGGCCGGAACCCGGCGCGGTTTGATCCTGCCGACATGGCGCGGATCAACGCCGGCGTGCTGCATGCCATGGCCTACGAGACCGCCAAGCCGCGCCTGGCCAACATCGGCGCCGATCTGGGCGAAGCCTTCTGGCTGGCGGTGCGGCCCAATCTCAAGCTGTTCGCCGACGTCGGCCTGTGGGCCCGTGTGGTGGGCGGCGCTGTGACCCCCGTGATCGAGGACAAGGCCTTCGCTGACCAGGCGCTGGCGCTTCTTCCCGCCAGCCTCGACGAGACCAGCTGGTCTTCCTGGACGACGGCCGTGAAGGAGGCGACCGGAGCCAAGGGACGCGCGCTGTTCATGCCGCTGCGCCAGGCGCTGACGGGGCTGGATCACGGGCCCGACATGGCCGCCCTGTTGCCGCTGATCGGCCGCGAGAAGGCGGCTCGGCGCCTCAAGGGCGAGACGGCCTGACAGCGGCCAAGGGTCTCCCGAAGTCTTCGCGCGCCGCTTGTTGCGCAACGCGTTGTCGCGCACAGTAGGCGCCAGTCAGGGTTGCCTGTCGGCCCTGCTGCAGTGGCTTTTCCTTCGGGGGGATAAATGCGTTTCCTGATCGCCGCCGCCTTGGCGTGGCTGACCCTTTGCGCCGGGCCGGCGCTGGCCGCGCCCGAGCCCGTGATCGGGCCCGCGCCGGCATGGGTCAAGCCGACGGCCCCCTATGTCCTGCCCAAGGAGCGGACAAATGCGCCGTTCCGGTCGCTGCGGCTCCACCAGCAGATCAACTTCGGCCCCGAAGGCGTCTCGACGCACGTCGAGACGGTCATCCTGATCCAGACCAGCCAGGGCCTCGGCGTCACTGGCGCGATCGCGCTCCCCTGGAGCCCGGACAGCGACACGCTGACGATCCACAGGCTTGAGGTGCGGCGCGGCGACGAGGTGATCGACGTGCTGGAGGAGCAGACCTTCACCATCCTGCGGCGAGAAGGGCAACTCGAGTACGCCGTGCTCGACGGGATGCTGACCGCGACCATCCAGCCAGAAGGCGTCGAGGTCGGCGATGTCCTGGTGCTGTCCTACACCCTGACCCGCAAGGACGACATCGGCGGCACGCAGCTGGAGTACTACATCGGCGACATCCCCGACATGCCGGTCGATGACCGCAGCCTGCGCGTGACCTGGGACGGCGATCGTCCGATCCGCTGGCGGCTCGATGGCGGCATGAAGCCGCCCAAGGTCATCAAGACGAAGGGCCGCACCGAGCTGGTCTTCGACGTGTCGAAGATCGAGGCCGTCAAGCTGCCGGTCGGGGCGCCGGCGCGCTACGGGCGACCACTGGGCGTCGAACTGACGGAGTTCACATCCTGGAGCGAGATCTCCACCGGCATGTGGCCCCTGTACGAGAAGGCTGCCGTCATCGCGCCGGGATCGCGGCTGCGGGGTGAGGTCGACAAGATCAAGGCCGCGACCACCGACCCGAAAAAGCGGGCCGAGCTGGCGCTGTCGCTGGTCCAGGATCGCGTCCGCTATGTCTACCTTGGCATGGATTCCGGCAATCTGACCCCTGCATCCGCGGAACAGACCTGGTCGCGGCGCTATGGCGACTGCAAGGGCAAGACGGCGCTGCTGCTGGCTATTCTGCGGGATCTTGGCATCGAGGCGGAGGCCGCTGTCGTCAACACCGAGGTTGGCGACGGTTTGAACGAGCGCCTGCCCCTGATCGGCCTGTTCGATCATGTGCTGGTCCGGGCCGTCATCGACGGCAAGGTCTACTGGCTCGACGGCACCCGGACGGGCGATGGCCGGCTGGACGCGATCCAGGTTCCGAACTTCCACTGGGCCCTGCCGCTGCGCGAGCGTGGCGCCGATCTGGTCGCCCTGGTGGTCGAGCCGATGGCGGTTCCGGTCATGCAGGTCGAGATCGACATGGACGCTTCCGGCGGCATCTACGGCCGGGTGAAGGTCAGCGCCAGCCAGGTGCTGCGCGGCGATATGGCGGTTGGCGCACAGGGCAATCTTGCCGCGCTCGAAGAGAAGCAGCGCACCGACGGCTTCAAGGCGCTGTGGGCGGCGATCATTCCCGGTGTCGATGTCGACACAGCGGAGTACAGCTTTGACAAGGAGACAGGCGAGCTGCGCCTCACCATGGTCGGGACGACCTTCCTCGGCTGGGACGAGAAGGACAGCTCGGCCGGCGTGAAGTATGTGCTGGGCGCTTCGCCCGTCCGGGCCGAGGTCAATCTCAAGCGGGGCGAGGGGCAGGACACGACGGCGCCGTACGCCAACGTCCATCCGATCTATGTGAGCTGGCGCCAGACCGTGAAGCTGCCCCTTGGCGGAGAGGGCTTCCGGATCGAGGGCGATGATATCAACTCGACCCTCGGTGGGACCCAGTATGTACGCAAGGCGCGCATCGAGGGTGATGTGGCGATCATGGAAAACACCGCGCGCAGCCTGAAGCCCGAGTTCCCGGCTTCGGAAGGGCCCGAGGTCGAGCGCGCGATGAAGGCCCTGGTCGGCAAGGAAGCCATCCTCGCCGCCCCGCCTGGCTACCGCTGGACTGCCGCCGACACCGCTGGGCGCATAGAGGCCTACGACAAGGCCATCAAGGAGCACCCCGAGGAAGCGGAGCTGTATGCGGGCCGGGCTTCGATGCATTCCGAGAACAAGGCCTACGACAAGGCCGAGGCGGACCTGACCAAGGCGATCGAGCACGAGAAGGGGGAGAGCCTGTACTACACCGCTCGCGCTGAGGCCCTGTTGCGTCAGGGCAAGGCGGAGGCGGCCATGGCCGACTTCGCGGCCGCGCGGACCCTGGCGGCCAAGGATGCGACCAAGCTGAACAACCTGTGCTGGGCTCAGGCGACCAACAACGTGGCTCTCGAAGCGGCGCTGGGTGACTGCGACGCGGGCCTTCGGCTCGAGCCTCGCAGTGTGCACATGCTCGACAGCCGAGGCTTTGTGCTGATGCGCATGGGCCGCTTCGCCGAGTCGATCGCCGACTATGACAAGGCGCTGGGCATCCGGCCTGACGAGCCGATGTCGCTGTTCGGGCGGGGCCTTGCCCGTATCGGCGCCGGCGACAAGGCGGGCGGCGAGGCCGATCTGGCGGCTGCGCGGAAGCTGGATCCGAAGGTGGACGAGGACTTCGCCGAGTTTGGCCTGAAGGCGCCCCAGCCGTAACGAAAACGGCCGCCGCCCGGTCAGGGCGGCGGCCGCTTGTCACTGCGGTTCGGGGGGCTTCAGCCGCCGTTGCAGGCGGCGAGAGCCGCTTCATCGAACTTCACGCCGCGATAGCCAAAGCCGGTGACTTCGCCAAGCTTGGCCTTCAGTTGACGGCAGGCCCGGTCGGCCGGCACGGCCTTGACCTTGGGCGCACGGCAGACGTCGACCTTGCAGGTCCAGACGGCGCCGTCGAGGATGATGTTCCCCCGGGTCGTCTTTTCCTTGAGGGTCAGCCAGCCGTCCTGACGTTCGGCCTGGGCATTGGCGGCGCCGGCGATGCCGGCCGCGGCGAGGGCCGCGATCAAAAACACACGCATGGATGATCTCCAGAGTTATCCCCGCGCCGGCGGGAGCTCCGACGCGAATCCATGTGCGTTTTTATTAACTACTAAGTCAACTGGTTTGTGCGGGGATCGACTTCGCCAGCGTCTTCGCCCGCGGCCATCGCACGCAGAAGCGGGACGATCTGATCGACCTCGGGCGTGGCGCGCCAGGCCTTGGCGAATTCCGGTGGGCTGAGCCGCTCCGTGATCGTGTGATACAGAAGTTCGAACAGCGGTCGCCAGAATTCTCGGGGATTATAGAAGACGAGCGGCTTGCGGTGCAAGTCCAGTCTCTGCCAGGACAAAAGCTCAACTACCTCTTCCAGGGTGCCGATGCCACCAGGCAACACGACGAATGCGTCCGATTCCTCGAACATCATCATCTTTCGCTCGTGCATATTCTGGACGACTATCGTCTCAACGTCTGAAAAAGGCTGTTCGCGTCCAACGAGGAAGGTGGGGATGATGCCAAGCACAGCACCGCCCGCCTCGTGCGCGCCCCGGGCGCAGGCGCCCATCAGGCCAACGCCGCCGCCGCCGTAGATGAGGCGGATGCCCGCCTCCGCAAGCCGCCGGCCGAACGCTTCAGCGGCCTCCAGGAAGGCGGGGTCGGCGTCGTCGGACGAGCCGCAATAGACACAGACGGACCTGATCTCGAAAGGTTGGCCGTCGTCGGATTCGGACATGGTCGCCTCAGATGAAAACGGCGCGCTTGCGGGCGCGCCGGAAAATCACGAAGTGCTATGTTCACCTTCGAACCCGGGACTTCAAGCATCGTGACCAGACTGGCGCCGGCACTGGCCCTCATTCTCTTCCTCGCGGCCTGTGGCGGCGATCGGGGCGACAGCGCCTGGAAGACGGCCGCGCCCAAGGCCGCCGACGATCCGGCGGCCGAGGCGGGCTACCTGCGTCCCCCCGTTCTCAGCTCGACCACCCGTCTGCCTGACGGCGGGATCGCCTTGTCGGGACGGGCGGCTCCGGGCGTGGAGGTTCGCCTTGGGGTGCCTGGGGGACAGCCGTTGCTTGTCAGGGCGGACGAGCAGGGCAACTGGACCCTGGTGCTCCCCCGCTCGGGCGAGGTTCGGATCTTCAGCCTGTCGATGATCGTCTCCGGCGGGCGTCTGGTTCAGTCGGCGGGCTATCTCGCAATCTTGCCGGACGGGCGGGCGGTGGTGCTGCGGCCCGGGGCCGCCGCGCTGGTCCTGGGCGAGGGCAGCGACAAGCCCCGGCTTCAGAGCATCGACTTCGATGAGGGGGGCGCCGCGACGATCGCCGGATCGGCGCGTCCGGGAAGCGGTCTTGCGCTGCGCATCGACCGCGCAGCCCGCGCTGCGGGCAAGACCGACGACCAAGGGCGGTTCCATCTGGTCGTGGAGGGGCCTATCGCCGCCGGCGGCCATCTCTTTGAAGTGTCCGGAGACAGCGGAGAACAGGTGGTCCAGGTGCCCGTCGCCCGGGCTGAATCCCTGACCAGCGCCTTCCGCGCCGTGCAGTTGGGTCCGCATTGGCGGATCGACTGGATGACCCCGGCGGGTGGACTGCAGAGCACCCTGATCGTCGGCGCTGGTTCGTGAGGCCCGTTCCTGAGCGTTCGCGCGCCAAGGGTGCGCCCGAGGTCACGGAGCGACCTGTTCAGGCATGGGCCGCCCTTGGAGACCTCTTCCGACTTATCATGACGTGCCAGGCTCCCGGCCTCGTCTGGCGCCTGAGCGCGGCCGTCGTGCTGACGCTGGGCGGCAAGGTCCTCGGTGTCGTCGCGCCGTTGCTCCTGGGGGCGGCGGTCAATCGCCTGGCGGCCGGGCAGGGCGCGGCGGTGCAGGTCGGGGCGGCCTTCGCCGGCCTGGCGGTCGGCTGGGCGGGCATCCGGTTCCTTTCGGGCGTGGCGCCGCAGATCCGTGACGTCATCTTCACGCCGGTCGCCCAGGCGGCCCAGCGCAAGGCGGCCGCCGACGCCTTCAGCCATGCCCTCTCGCTGTCGATAGACTTCCACCAGACCAAGCGGACCGGATCGCTGTCCCGGGTGATTGATCGGGGCGCCCGATCAATGGACTTCCTCCTGCGTGCGCTGGTCTTCAATCTCGGCCCTACCTTCATCGAGTTGATCATCGCTGCCGGCGTTCTGGCCAAGGCCTATGACTGGCGGTTCGCTGCAGCGGCGGTGGCGACGGTGCTCGTGTATGGCGTGCTGACTTTCGCGATTTCCGATTGGCGGATCGCCCACCGCCGGGCCCTGAATGAAGCCGATGCAGAGGCAGCCGGCCGCGCCGTCGACGCCCTGCTCAACTACGAGACCGTCAAGGCCTTCGGGGCGGAGGCCAGGGCCGCCGCTGACTACGATCGGGCCTTGGCGGCCTATGCCGAGGCGCAGGTGAAGGCGACGACATCGCTGTCGCTGCTGAACGGGGCCCAGGCCGCCATCATGGCTCTGGGCCTTGCCGTGATGGCGGTGCTGGCCGGCTTTGAAGCGCAGGCGGGTCGTCTGGGTCCCGGCGATGTCACCGCCGCGATCCTGATCCTCATCAATCTCTATGGTCCGCTGAACATCCTGGGCTTCGCTTATCGGGAGATCCGGCAGAGCTTCATCGATCTGGAAGCGATGATGGACCTTCGGCGCCAGCAGCCGGACGTGGCCGAGGCGGCGGAGGCTGTCGATCCCCCGGCGCTCGACCAACCCGGCGGCGAGGTCAGGTTCGAGGACGTTTCGTTCCGCCACGGCGCACGCTCGCAAGGCCTGGAGGATGTCACCTTCACTGCGTATCCCGGCCAGACGGTCGCACTTGTAGGTCCATCGGGATCGGGCAAGACCACGCTTGTTCGCCTCGCCCTGCGGATGATCGATCCCCAGAGCGGACGGGTTCTGCTCGACGGCGTGGATCTCCGGGCGTTGAGGCTCGCCGCACTCCGGCAGGCGGTCGCGCTGGTTCCTCAGGACGTGGCGCTGTTCAACGATACGCTGGAAGCGAACATCGCCTTCGGCCGGCCGGGCGCCAGCGCATCTGAGATCGAGACCGCGACAGCCGCCGCCGAGTTGACGGACTTCATTGCCGGCCTGCCGGACGGTCTGCAGACGCGCGTGGGCGAGCGTGGTCTCAAGCTGTCAGGGGGCGAGCGCCAGCGGGTGGGTATCGCCAGGGCGCTGTTGGCCGATCCCCGGGTTCTGATCCTGGACGAGGCCACCAGCGCGCTCGACAGCCGGACCGAAGCGGCCATTCAGGCGACCCTGCGCAAGGCGCGCGCGGGGCGCACGACACTGGTCGTCGCACACCGGCTGTCCACCATCGCCGACGCGGACCTGATCCTCGTGCTTCGGCGCGGTCGCGTAGTCGAGCGCGGCCGCCATGAAGACTTGCTGGCGGCCGCCGGCGAGTACGCCGCCCTGTGGCGACGGCAGACCCGCGGCCGCTGACGATCAGGCCGCGGAATCGGGCGCGATCCCGCCCTTGGGACGGGGGGGCACCTTCTCGCCGGCGCGCATGCGCTCGCTCCAAGGTTGACGGCCTCGCAGCAGCAGCCAGATGTTGCGGAAACGACGGACCAGGGTCTTGGGCGCGGCCAGCGCGGCCGGCGTGAGGAACAGGGTCAGCAGGGTCGAGAAGCTGAGACCCCAGACCATCGCGGCCGAGAGCTGGACCCACCATTCCGAGCCCGGCGCCTTGTACTCCAGGTGCAGGCCCCGGAAGTTGGGGTGGACCTGGAACATCAGCGGCAGCAGGCCGACGACGGTGACGACCGTGGTCAGCATGACCGGACGGAACCGCTGTACCGCAGAGCGCATCGCGGCCTCGTCGGCCTCATAGCCCTGCCGGCGCAGCTGATAGAAGGTGTCGACCAGCACGATGTTGTGGCCGACGACGACGCCCGCCAGCGCCACGATCCCTGTCCCGAGCATCAGGACCGAGATGAAGGGGAAGGTCCCGCCGATATTCAGCAGGATGCCCAGCAGCACCCCGAACACCGACAGCACGACCGCCGAAAGTGTTACGACGATCCCGTAGAAGCTGTTGAATTGCCACAGCAGGATGATCGACATCAGGAACAGCGTGGCCGCCATCGCCATGGCGAAGAAGGCGGCGGCTTCGGCGCCCTCCTCGTCCGCGCCGGTGAACTTCCAGCGCACTGAGGGATCGAGCGGAGCCTTCTCCAGCCACGGCCGGAGCTCGCTGATCTTCTGGTTGGCGGCGACGCCATCGACCGTGTTGGCCTGCAGGATCACGAGGCGCTGGCCGTCGCGGCGCTGGATGCTGGTCACCTGCTGAGCCGGGGTGTTCTTGACGAAGTAGCTGGCCGGCACGGGGCCGAACGGCGTGGTGATCTTCAGCCGGTCAAAGGCGGCGAGGTTGCGGGCATCCGGCGTGAAGCGCACGCGGATGTCCAGTTCGTCCTCGGCGTCGTCCGGCCGGAAGCGGCCGGCCAGCATGCCCGTCGTGACGAACTGGATCGACTGGCCGACCGAGAGGACGTCGACGCCGTACCGTCCGGCCGCCTCGCGGTCGACTGTCAGGTTCCACTCGATGCCCGGCGAGGCGCGGTTGTCCTCCTGCTCGATGAGCTGCGGGTCTCGGGCCAGCCTTGCCTTGATGAGGTCAGCCGCGGCGTTGAGGGCGTCCGGGTTGGAGCCTCGCAGCTCGACCTGGATGTCCTTGCCCTGCGGCGGGCCGTTTTGCGGCAGTCGGACCTCGGTTAGCACCCCGGGGATGTCCGCCACGCGCTTGCGGACCTCGGCGGTGATGTCCGTGCCGCGCAGGCCGAGCGCCTTGCGCTCCTCGAAGTCGGCGTAGTCCAGCTGGATACGGCCAACACTGTCGGCCGGCGGCGCGCCGAAGCCGCCGCCGCCGCTGAACTTGCCCGACGAGACGTAGATGGACTCGATGCCCTTCACCCCTTCGAGCCGTTGCTCGACCTGGCGCACCAGCAGGTCCGCCGCCTCGGCCGACAGGTTCCCGCGCGCCTTGACCCAGACGGTCGAGAACTCCGGATCCTCGTCGAGGAAGAATTCGGTGCGGTGGGTGGTGGCGGTGAACCAGAAGCCGATGGCGAACATGATGGCGAGCGCGACCATGGTCACCCGCATGGGGTGGTGGCCGATGAGCCAGATGGTGCGGGCATACCAGCCCATGAACCCGCTCATCTCGCGCGGGTCGCCTTCTTCCGACTTGCGGATTTCCTCCAGGTGGTGGCTGTCGACGCCGGCCTTGCGGCCGAAGATCGAGCCAAACGCCGGGGTGAAGATCAGCGCCACGAAGATCGAGGCGGACAGCACGATCATCAGGGTGATCGGCAGGAAGCTCATGAACTTCCCGGGAATGCTGTTCCAGAACAGGAACGGAATGAAGGCGCAGAGGGTGGTCAGGGTGCCGTTGACGACCGGCCAGAACATGCGCTTGCCCGCGGCGGCGAAGGCTTCCGCACGGTCCATGCCTTCGGCCATCTTCCGGTCCGCGTACTCGACCACGACGATGCCGCCATCGACGAGAATGCCGACGGCCAGCACCAGGCCGAACATGACCATCTGGTTCAGCGTCAGGCCGAAGGCGGTGAGCAGCAGGAAGCCGATCATGAAGCAGACCGGAATCGAGATGCCGATCATCATGCCCTGACGTATGCCCAGGCTGCCGACGATGATCGTCATGACCAGGATGGTGGCGATGATCAGCCCGCTTTCCAGAATGGTCAGGCTGCGCTCGATGAACTCGCTCTCGTCGAAGGTGTAATCGACCTGGATCGTTTCGGGCCAGCGCTTCTGCTCCTCGGCCACGGCGGCTTTCACCTCCTTGACGCTGTCCAGGACGTTGGCGCCCGAACGCTTAACCACATCGATCGAGAAGGTGGGCTGGCCGTTGAAGCGGCTGATGCGGCTGGGCTCCTTGAAGGTGCGGCGCACCTCGCCGATGTCCCCGACAGTGATCAGCCGGTCGCCGTTCCGCTTGATCGGGAGCGCGAGAATGTCCTCGGGTCCCTCGACCACGCCCGGCACCTTGACCGCGAACTCGGTCTTGTCGGTGCGCAGGTTGCCTGCGGGAACCAGCTGGTTATTCCGGCCGATGACCTGGGCCAGCTCGCTGGCGGAGACATTGGCGGCCTCCATCTTCACCGGATCGATGGTGACTTCGAGCAATTCCTCACGCCCGCCGCCAAGCTCCGTGCGCAGCACGCCCGGCAGCGATTCCAGGCGGTCCTGGAGCTCGCGCGCGGTCTGATAGAGGGTGCGTTCCGGCGCCGCGCCGAACAGCATGATGCCGATGAACGGGTTATCGTTGACGTTGTTCTCGCTAATGATCGGCTCTTCGGCGTCGGGAGGGAAACGGCCCCGGGCCATGTCCACCTTGGCGCGGACGTCCTGCAGCACCTTGTCCTTGTCGAAGTTCACCTCGAACTCGAGATAGACGATGGCCGCGTTCTGCACGGCTACCGCGTTCATCTCCTTCAGGCCTTCCAGCGACTGAAGCTCGGTCTCGAGCGGGCGCACGAGAAGACGCTCGGCGTCCTCGGGCGACACGCCGGGGTAGGGCACGGTGATGCCGACGAAGGGCACGGGGATGTCCGGGTTCGATTCCCGGGGCAGCGCCATATAGGCCAGCAGGCCAAAGAAGGTGGCTACCGCGGCGACGCCGAGGACGACCTTCCGGCGCTTGATGGCGCCGTCGATAAGGGCCGAGATCATGGCGCGGCTTTCGTGCGGACCGTCTGGCCCTCGTTGACGAAGGACTGGCCGACGGTGATCAGCTGAACCTGACCGGTCAGGCCGCGAACCCAGACGCCTTCGGCGGTTTCATCCATCACCTCGACGGGGGTGAAGGCGACCTTGCCGCCGGCGACCACATGGCGAACGCCCTGCTTGCCGTCCGAGCCCAGGACCAGGGCCGCGGGCGGGATCAGGTGGGCCGCGGCGACGCCGGAAGTGATGCGAACCTCGGCCGAGACGCCCGACCGCGCGCGCGATCCCGGGTTGGAGACCTGGATCTCCACACGGTAGGTGCGTGTCTGGGCATCGGCGTCGCGGGCCACAGATCGGACGCGACCAGCGAGCGTCTCACCCGAGGCCAGGGTCGCCGTGACGCTGTCGCCGGGGCGCAGCTGGCTCGTCAGACGCTCCGGGATGTCGACGATGACGACCAGCGGGTCGAGCTCGATCATCAGGCCGCAGGCTCCGCCTGGCGCGAGATAGGTTCCGATCTCGGCGTCGCGCCGGTCGAACACGCCGGAAAAGGGCGCGCGGACATTGACCTGCTCAAGCGCAACCTCGGCGGCGCGAACGGCGGCCGTGGCGGAGTCGAGGTTCGCCTGGTCCTGCAGCACCTGGGTCTGCGAGCGGTAGCCGTCCTTGGCCAGCCGCTCGGACGCTTCGCGCTGAAGCTGGCGAGATTTCTGGTTCGCCCGCGCCTGATCAAGTCCCGCCTGGCGCGCATCCACCGACAGCCGGCAGAGAACCGCGCCCCGGCGCACGAAGGCGCCTTCCGGGGTGGGCGTGGAGGCGACCGGCCCTGCCGTTTCGGCGCGGACGATCACGGTGCGGTTGGCTTCAGTCCGCCCCCGAAGGACCAGCGTCGCCGGGCGCATGGTCTCATCGACCAGCTGCGTCGACACCAGAGGCGCCGCGATCGGCGTCTTGGCCTTGGCGTCCTCGGCCTTCTTCTTGTCGGCTCCGGAGCCTGTGAACAGGCCGCCCACGAGGAAAAGCAGCAGCACCGCGCCAAGGATGCCGCCCGCGACCAGCCAGGAATTCTTGATCTGCATTCGCCCGAACCCAATGGGCGCGCGCCGCCGTCGCGCGGAGCGCGCCTTTGCCCCAACTTTAATCTAAACAGTGTTCGTATGCCCGCGCAGGGGATAGGGGGCAAATGAAATTCCGGACAGATTGGACCTGATCGTCCAGCGTCACCGATTGGGCACGGCTTCCCTTCCGGCGCCTCGCGGCCCATAAGCGGCCCATGACGCAACGCCTGTGGGATCTGACGCAGCCGCTCCGACCCGGCATGCCGACATGGCCCGGAGACACGCCATTCGACAGCGCGCCCGTGTGGACGATGGGCCCCGGCTGTCCCGTCAACGTTGGAAGATTCAGCCAGTCGGTGCACGCCGGCACCCATGGCGATGCGCCCTTTCATTACGATGGCTCGGGCGCGACCGCGGAAGCCGTCGACCTTGCCGTCTACCTGGGGCCGTGCCGATTGATCGACGTTCGGATGGCCGGCGCGCGTATCGAGCCCGACGACCTGTCGGGCAGCCTCGCCAACGTTCCTCCCCGGGTGCTGCTGCGGACATACGACACCTTTCCGCACGAGACCTGGGACAGCGACTTCAAGGCCGTGGCGCCGGAGACGATCGCGCTGCTCGCCGATTACGGCGTGAGGCTGATCGGTGTCGATACCGCCTCTCTCGACCCCGAGACGTCCAAGACCATGGACGCCCACCGGATGGTCGCCGAACGGGGCATGGCCATCCTCGAGGGGTTGGTGCTGAGTGATCCGCTGCCTGGAGACTACGAGTTGATCGCCCTTCCGCTCCCGTTGGTGGGGCTAGACGCATCACCCGTTCGCGCGGTGCTCCGGGAGTTGGCGCGATGACGGACGCAGAAGTCGCCGCCCTCGATGCCGCCGATCCTCTGGCGCATTTTCGGGACGCGTTCGAACTGCCTGAGGGCCTGATCTACCTCGACGGCAATTCCCTGGGTCCGCTGCCCAAGGCGACTCGTGTGCGCCTCTCCGAGGTCGTTGCGGGCGAGTGGGGGCGCAGCCTGATCCGTGGTTGGAACGACCACGACTGGATCGGCGCCCCGCGCCGGGTCGGCGCCAAGCTGGCGCCTCTGATCGGGGCGGAGAGCGACGAGGTGATCTGCGCCGACTCGACCTCGGCCAATATCTACAAGCTGGCTGTGGCAGCGATGCAGGCACGACCGGGTCGCGCCATGGTCCTGTCCGAGCCGGGCGATTTCCCGACCGACCTCTACATGCTCGAAGGCGCCGTTCGGACGCTGGGCGAAGGGCGGCGGCTGGAGTTGCGGGAAGCCTCGGAGATCGAGGCCGCCCTGTCGCCGGCTGTGGCTCTGCTGGTCCTCTGTCACGCCCACTACAAGACCGCCCGCATCCGCGACATGGTCCGGCTGACAGCGGCCGCGCAGGCCGTCGGGGCGCTGGTGCTCTGGGACCTCAGTCACAGCGCCGGGGTGCTGGATATCGACCTAAACGGCGCCAACGCCGACCTGGCCGTCGGCTGCGGCTACAAGTACCTTAATGGCGGACCGGGGGCGCCGGCGTTCCTGTTCGTCGCGCGCCGGCATCAGGCTGGCCTGGTGTCGCCGCTGTCGGGGTGGATGGGCCATGCCGCTCCGTTTGACTTCCCGGACGCCTATGCGCCGGCGGAGGGGATCGGGCGCTTCGCCTGCGGTACGCCGCCCATCCTCGGTCTCGCGGCGCTGGAGTGCGGTGTTGAACTGACCGCTCGCGCCGGCAAGTCTGCCCTGCGCGCCAAGGCAGGCTTGCTGACCGATCTCTTCATCCGGCGCGTCGAGGCTGGTCCGGCCGGCGGCGAACTGGCTTTGGCGACCCCGCGCGAGACCGCCGAGAGGGGCGGGCACGTCAGTTGGCGCCATCCCGACGCTTTCGCCATCGTCCAGGCGATGATCGCGCAGGGCGTGATTGGCGACTTCAGGGCGCCGGATATCGCGCGGTTCGGCTTTTCGCCCATGCCACTGTCATTCGCGGAAACAGCACGCGCCGCCGACATCCTTGGCGAGGTGGTCTCGACGCGCGCCTATGACGACCCCAGATATCGTCAGCGTTCGGCCGTCACCTGAGGAGCCCTCTATGCAGTACCTTCACACCATGGTCCGGGTGGCCGATCTCGATGCCGCGCTGGATTTCTACTGCGACAAGCTGGGGCTGGCCGAGGTCAGCCGCTACGACAACGAGGGCGGCCGGTTCACTCTCGTCTTCCTTGCGGCGCCGGACGACTTGGGACTGGCCCGGCAGCGCAAGGCGCCGATGGTCGAGCTGACCCACAACTGGGATCCGGAAGACTATCAGGGCGGCCGCAACTTCGGCCATCTCGCCTATGCCGTGGACGACATCTATGCCGCATGCCAGCGGTTGATGGACGGCGGCGTGACGATCAACCGTCCGCCTCGTGACGGACACATGGCCTTCGTGCGCTCGCCGGATGGCATCTCGATCGAGCTGCTGCAGAAGGGCGACCGGCTGGCGCCGGCCGAGCCCTGGGCCTCGATGCCCAACACCGGCGTCTGGTAGGGAAGGGCGGTCATGAAGCTTCAGGGACGCAAGGCGCTCGTCACCGGCGCCGCGCATGGCATCGGCCTGGCCTGCGCCCGCGCCTTCGCCCGAGAAGGGGCGGATGTCGTCCTGATCGACATCGACGGCGAGGCGGCGGTTGCTGCGGCGGGCGAGATCGCGACGGAGACCGGGAGGAAGGCTGTCGGCCTGGCCTGCGACATCGCCGACGCCGAGGCGGCGCGGGAGGCGGCCGCCGAGGCGGCTCTGGCGATCGGGACTATCGACCTGCTGCTCAACAACGCCGGCATCCTGGCGGCCGGCGATATCCTCACGGCCAAGGTCGAGGACTTCGACCGCGTGATGTCGGTCAACCTGCGCGCCGCGTTTGTCATCGGCCAGGCGGTCGCCCAGCGGATGGTCGAGGCCCGGCTGAAGGGCGCGATCATCAATATGAGCTCGATCAACGCGGTGATGGCCATCCCGGCGCAGTTGGCTTACGTCACCTCGAAGGGCGCCATGAACCAGTTGACCCGCGCCATGGCCCTGGGGCTCGCGCCGCACGGCATCCGGGTCAACGCCATCGGCCCGGGGACGATCGCCACCGATATTCTGAAGGGCGTGATGACAAGCCCGGACGCGGCCCGGGGAATCCTGTCCCGCACGCCGCTGAAGCGGTTCGGCGAGCCCGACGAGATCGGCAAGGTCGCGGTGTTCCTGGCCAGCGAGGACGCTGCCTACTTCACCGGCCAGACGCTCTATCCGGACGGCGGCCGGCTGGCGCTGAACTACACCGTCGCGGTCGACTGATCGGCCGCGGCGCGAAAGCAATTTCGGAAGTAGGTGAAGCCTTCGATGGCTCCCCGGGCAGGACTCGAACCTGCGACCCGGCGGTTAACAGCCGCCTGCTCTACCAACTGAGCTACCGAGGATCATTCCGATCGAAGGACGCGCCGTATACGCCGCAGGTCGGATCGGCGCAAGCCCGTCCGGGAGGGAAAAAAGAAGCCCGACGCGGGCGCCGGGCTGTTCGAAGTCGATGATGGTGGGGTGTCTTCAAGAAAGACATCTCCAGCATCGGGATTCATGGTTAATCGCGCCTTAACGGCGTGCGTCACGCGGGGACGATCGCCTCGATCTGACGATCCAGCACAGCCATGACGGACTGGAATCGCTCGGCCTTGGCGTCGGGCCAGGCCAGGGAGCGCAGAGCGACCGGACGGGCGATGCTGAAGGCCGACAGGCTGGAAATCAGCATCAGCGCCTCGATTCGCGCGGTCTCCAGGCCGGCCGCTTCGTCGGTCTGCCGGGCGCGGGCGATCAGCCGTGCTGTCAGTTCGACGCCTGGCGCCCAGACGTTCTCATTGAGAATCGCAAAGGCGGGTCCATGCTCGGCCATCTCCTTGAGGACGAAGCCGGTCCACTGCTGCGCCTCGCCCGAACCGATGAGCTGTTCTGCGAGGGCGAACAGAATCTGGCGCAGGGCGGTGCGGGCTCTGGCGGGCGTCGCGTCCTCGGCCAGGGCGTCCTGAACCTCGGTGATCGGGCCCAGCATGCGGGCGCGATAGCGGTCGACGATCTCTTCGGCGCAGGCGAGGTAGAGGCCCTCCTTGCCGCCGAAATAGTATTTCAGGGCGGGCAGGCTGGCTCCGGCCTTGCCGGCGATGCAGCGCGTCGTGGCGCCCCGGTATCCTTCCAAGCCGAAGACCTGGATCGCAGCGTCGAGAATTCGCCGCCGGGCCTCTTCGCCCTTGCGATAGCCGCCAGTTTCGCTGGCGGGACGATCGGCCGGTTCGGCCGATGGGACGGCGACATCGTTCATGCCCCCGCTTTAGCCGGATGACCGCTTGCGGGAAACAATATCGCACGATACGAATTAAATTACTATCGAGCGATACAGACCCTGCGAGGCGAACCGTGAACACGATGACCACCTACCTCGGCTGGAACATGGACTTCAGCCAGCCGGCGGGTGAGCCGGCCCTGGTGCATCCGGGGTCCGTGCAGTGGCGCATCTACAAGAACCCGATCGCGCTGGGCATCGGCGGGGTCGCGGCGGTGCTGCTGGAGTTCGCTGACGCGCGCATCAGATCGGGCGTCTGGGATCACTCGACCTACAAGGCCGATCCGATCGGGCGCTCGCGCCGGACCGGCGTCGCGGCCATGGTGGGAGTCTACGGACCCCAGACGGCCGCAAGGCGCGTGATCCAGGGCGTGAGCAACATGCACGCGCGGGTCAACGGCGAGACGCCTTCGGGAGAGTCCTATCGTGCGCTGGATCCGGAATTGCTGGACTGGGTCGCCGCCACGGCCGCCTACGGGTTCCTCAACGCCTATGACCGGTTCGTGAAGCCGGTATCGGAGGCCGACAAGGCGCGGTTCTATCGCGAAGGCGCCCCGATCGCGCGGCTCTACGGCGTTCAGCAGCCGCTGACGTCCACGGCCGACTTCATGGTGATGATGGAGAAGCTCGCGCCGCGCTTCGAGCCGCACCCGATTGTCCGTGAGTTCCTGGACATCATCCAGTCGGGAAGGGCGGCGCCGACAGTTCCCAAGTTCCTGCATCGCGCGCTCGCCCGGGCGTCAGTTTCGCTGTTGCCGCCGCTGGTCCGGGAGCGACTGGAGCTTGGTCGGGAGTTTGATCTGACCCTGGCGGACCGCATCGCCCTGAAGGCTGCCGGGCGTCTGGCCGATCGTGCGCCCATTCCCGGCTCGCCGCCGACGCAGGCGGCGCTACGCCTGGGGCTGCCGGCCAACTTCGCCTTCCGCTCGGCGACGGAACAGCAGCGGCTGTTGCGGGAAGCGGGTCTCTCGGGGTCGCCCGAGCCGGTGGCCGCCTGACCTACCAGTCGGGCTCGGCTTCGGCCTGTGGTTGCTGCGCGGCGCGGAGGACGCCGGGCAGGCGCCAGAGCCGCGAGCCGAAAACGAACAGGCCCTCACCGCCCGGCTCGACGGACCGCGTGGATCCCGGCAGCACGATGCTGTCGTCCAGGGCTCCGTCCTTCGCCCAGATGTGGATCACGTCGTCTGGAGCATGGCTCAGAAGGCGTCCGTCCGGCAGGACGTCGATGTCGGCATCCTGACCATGCGCCGGTCGGGCGCCGGGCTCCCCGATCTGTTGACCGTCCCTGCGGGCGAACAGGGCGACATCGCCGACCGAGGTGACGGCGGCGAAGCAGTCGCCGAAGGCCCTTACACGCCAGATTGGCGACTGGCCCTCATGTCGCGAGATCACCGCGCCCTGGTGATCCCAGATCATCACCACGCCGCTCTCGTCGGCGGCGCAGATGCGGTCCTGGGCGACGCAAACCGCCGCAGGCCGGTCCCGAAGCCAGCCATGCGGGTGCGGCGAAACCTCGCCGTCGCGACCGACGAACATGACCGAGCCACGCACGCCGAATACGGCAAAGCCGGCGTCGAGCGCCGCGACTTCGGCGATGTCGGTCATCGCGACCCTTCGCGCGATCGGCGGCGCCGACAGGTTGGCCGCGTTGCGAATGTCGAAGCGGCCCTTGCCGGTCCACACCAGCAGGCGATCGCCGCGGGCGCAGAGGCCGCGCACCTCCGGGCCGCGCTGGCGCGGCGGGCCCGCAGCGTCGAGCTGGCCCTTCGCCGACCATGCCGAAAGAGCGCCTGATTGCGTCGCCACGAATACGCGGCCTGCGCCAACGCCTGCCTCGACGATCGGGTCGTCGGCCCATGACTCCTGCTCGATGACAGCTACTCGGCCGGCTCCGTCGACCAGCACGAGCATGTCCTCGCGCCAGAGGGCCAGGCCATCCTCGATGCGTCCAGACTCCCAGTGGATACGCTTGCCGGAATGGCCCAGGTCGCGACGGTCGGTCACCGCGCCGTCGCGCCAGACCACTATTTCGCCGCCCCGGCTGACGGAGACCACGAGATTTGCCTCGCCGCTTTCGAGATGGCCACCGTCGTCGTAGCCGTCCCCTGAGAGGCTCAGCAGGCGCTGGCCGCCGGCGTCGAAGGCCTCGACGGGGCCGGGCCGGGTCCTGGCGACCAGGGTCTGGCCCGACCACAGCGCCTCGTCCACGGTCGTATCAGCGCCGAGACTGTGCTGGCCCAGGATCTCGCCCTGATCATTCCAGAAGACCAGCCGGCCATAGTGATCCCAACTGGCTGCGCCGTCGGCTCGGGCGGCGCCGTTCGCACCCGCGCCGGCAAGGGGATCGGGCTCGACGAGGTCGAACAGGCCGTCGCGGCGGGTGGGTCTCCAGAAGGCCGCCCGGCCATCGCCGCCCAGGCTGATCAGAACGCCGCTGGACTCGCGCAGGTTATGGACGCCGTAGGCGTGGCTGGCGTGGAGCTCGGCCGCGCCTTCGCTGCTGAGCGCTGACCCGTCTTCGCCCCAGAACCTGATGCGCCCCTCGATATTGCCGGTGATCGTCAGGCGCGGGCGGGCGAGGCAGACATTGATTTGCGGCCCTTCCAGCGGGACCGAGGTGCGGGGGCGGCCATCGAGGTCGAGGAACATGGACTCGCGCCAGCCGTCCGTCACCAGCCAGCCGCCAGCCACCGCCCAGATACGCCAGTCGAGGGTCGTCATGGGGAGGTCTTGCCGGGCAATCAGCTCGCCATTCTCGGTCCAGAGCCGTGCTTGCCCCGTCTTGGTCAGGCCGAGCGCGCGGCCGTGACCGACTTCGATGGCCGTGATCCCATCTTCCGGCTGGGTTTCGGCGCGAGCCGTCAGGCCCGATCCGGGGCGCGGTTCGCCCTGAAGGCTCCAGAAGCGGACTGTCCCGTCGGACAGGCGGCCAACGATGCTCTGCTCGTCACGGGCGACCTGGTCGAGATTGACGTCGGCGCTCCACTGCTCGGGAGACTTGGCCAGGCTTCCGTCGGCCGCCCAGAAGGCGGGGCCGGCGCTGGCGCGGCTCCAGGACACGAAACCGGTTGGGGTCGCCAGGGCCTGTGTGACGCCTTCTGGGTGGACGCCGGGATAGGATGCGACGACCGAGCCGCCTTCGCCGCGCAGGTGGCAGGCGCCGTCGTCGCAGGTGAACAGCACCAGCCCGTGGGCCGCGACTACGCTTCGGACCGGGCGGGTGTGGTCTTCGATGGAAACGATGGCTCCGGCCGGATTCCAGAAGATCACCCGGCCCTCGACATCGAAAGAGACGGCCCCGCCACCCGGCAGCGGGGTGATGCCTGTGGGGCCAATGCGATGGGCGGGCGCGACACCTTCAGGCGAAAGGCGGGCGCCCTGGGCGTTCCAGAGGACCACCCTTCCGTCCTCGCCCGCCGAGGCGAAGCCCGACTCGAGACGTTCCAATTCCCAGATCTCGCCGTGATGGGCCGGACCGGCGTCGGGGTCGCCGGCGGGGCGGCCCTCGATCGTCCAGAAACGCACCCAGCCGCGACGGCAGGCCGTGGCGACCAGTCCATGGCCGACTTCAAGGTGGCGGACGTCCGGATGGCTGATCGAGCGGATCAGGTCCGAGCGCGGCGGGCGTGCGGACCTCGTGGCGCGTCCCTCGCCGGGGACGCCCAGGTCCGCGTCGGCGAGGCAGGCCATGACGACGTTGGCGTAGGAGCGTGATCGCGGCGGCGTCGGTCGCCATGCTCTCAGCAGGCGATCGCCAAAGTCGGCCCAGAAGGCGTCGAGCGCCCGGGCACGCTCATCGGCCCGAAGGCCGTCGGGCAAGCGACTCCAGTCCTCCATGCAGCGGGCCAGCCTGCGCGGCGCGCTTGCGTGATCCTGGAGGCTGGCGGCGAGGAACGCCGGATCGGCCAGGAGGGCGGCGGCGCGCGCCTGGCCCGGCTCGCCGATCGCCGCCAGCTGGGCAGGACCCCAGTCGAGCGCATAGGGTGCGCCGGGCCACTGTGGCGTCGGCCGCCAGGCTTCCGCGAGCCAGGCGGACAGGGCCTCGCCTGTCACCGCGCACTCCGGGCGCAGATGCTCCGAGAAGGCCGCGGCGAGCCTCGGGTGGTGGAAGGCGAACTGGCGATCAGCGCCCTCGCCGGAGACCACGAACCAGCGGGAGACACGGGGATCCAGGCTTGTCAGCTCCGGGGACCGGGCCGAGCGCATGCCCTCGAAGATGGCTTCGATCTCCCATTGGCGGATTGGACCGAGCGTCTGGCACAGGAGGGCGAACAGGCGCCGGTTGACCAGGCTCCAGGCCTCGCCGCTGTCCTCGAGCTCGGCCAGCTTGTCGCGGACGAAGGCCGAGAATCCGGCTGGCAGACTCAGATCTTCGCCAGCGGCAGCGGCGGCCGAAAGGTCCTGCAGCACCTCGGAAATGAACAGCGGCAGGCCGTCCATCCGATCATGGAGGCCTCGCGCAAGCCTGTCCCTCTCGGCCGGGGAAAGGTCGCCGCCGATGGCGCCGATCCATTCGGCGATCCCGGCGATATCGAGTCCCTCGACATGCAGGCGTTCGCCGAGGGACGGCGTCTGGTCGAGCAGCGACAGCCATGGGCGCAGGGCGGCAGGGCGCTCGGCCGCCGACTCGGCGCGGCAGGACACCAGGATGAAGACGCCTTCGGGGAGCCCGGCGTCGATGAAGGGCTCGATGCGGCGGGCGGCTTCGTCGAGGCCGTCGAGAAGAATGACCAGCGGGGCCGCGCCTGGCGACCGCGCCTGCGAGAAGCCGGCCAGCATCTCGTGGATCTGCTCTCCGGCGGGCTGGCTCTCGGGCGGGCGATCGATGGCGGGATCGAGCAGCGCCCGAAGCTGCGCGGCCAGATGCCCCTCGATGCCCGCTGTATCGGTGCTGATGGGGAGATCGCCGCTGATCAAATGGCGGGCGACACGCGGCTGCGACGCGCCGGTCAGCCAGTGCGCCATGAGGCTGGACTTGCCCGACCCGGCGGCCCCGGTGACGAGGAGCAGGCCCCGATCGCGCTCGGCGATGAACTGGTCCAGGCGCGCCAGCGTTTCGTCCCGACCGTAGAGAGGCGTGCGCACCAACCGCGATAGCCGGGTCTGGACGGCGGTCGCGGTGCGCGACCAGACCGAGCCCAGCAACTGGCTCCGGCGCAGCTCGGCGACAATGTCGTCCGCGGTGAGGCCCCGGGCGGCAGCGCGCGAGAAATCCGCGCCTGGATGTGTCCGGTCTGCAAGTTCGGCGATGCCGGCCTCGATCGCGGAGAGGCGGTCGCTGATCGTCGACTGTTGCGCCGACATGGCAGCGCCCAGCGCTTCGAGGGACTGGTTCAGGCCGCGAAACTGCTCGAGCTGGAAGGCCGCCCGCAGGGCCGTGGCGTCCTTCTGCTTCAGCCTGCCGGCGAAGAAGGCCTCGACAGCGCCCAGCCATCCGGCGCGTCCGGCCCCGCTGCGGAAACGGGCCTCGAAGGCGGCAGGGTCGAACATCACCCAGCCGCGCGCGGCGCCCGCGGCGCGGAACTCGGCCAGCATGGCGTCTTCGATCGCGGCGTTCAGGGCGGCCGGGTCGTTGGCCTGGCCGGACAGCTCCGCCAGCGCAGTGGCCAGCGCGTCAACGGCCGCCTGGTCTCCTTCCAGCTCGAGGAAGTCGTCGGCCTCGGCCAGGCGGCGGCAGCTGTCGGTCCAGTCCCGGATGCGCCGGCCAAGGCGTTCGGCGCCGCCGTTCCTCAGGTGTTCGATGACGATGAAGTCGAGCGCGTCCAGCTGTGACAGCCGGACCGCACGGGCCAGGTCGTGGTTGATCGGCAGGCGGCCGTCGCGGTCGCCGGCGCTGCGCAGCCAGCCTGCGATCGCTTCCTTGCCGTGATCGAAGACGAGGTCGCCGGCCTTGTCGCCCATGAACTCGCCGAGCGCCTTGAGGGCCAGCCCGCCGACGGCCGCGCCCGCAGGCCCGCCGACGGCGCCCGCGATGGCCTGGCCCGCCACGGCCACGCCGACGCAGACCAGTCCGCCCGCCATGGTCTTCCAGCCCGGCCCCTTCATCGCACTCCGCCTGCTCCCTGAACGCCGTTCCTCAACTTGGGGAAAGTTGGCGTTTTCGCAAGTCTGGCGGGGGCTTGCGGAAAATCTTGATCCATTCGCACAAGGCGCTTGGCCACCGTGGCGTAAGGCGGGTTAGCCCTTGCTTGTCCGCCGTCGATGAAGGGCGGGCAGGGACAGGAAGCACAAGGAGCGCGCCATGAAAGTCGCCGCCGTCAAAGCGCCCGGTGGGCTGGACAAGATCGTCATCGAAGATCGGGCGGATCCGACGCCGCGCGCCGGCGAGATCCTGGTCAGGGTCCGGGCCAGCTCTTTGAATTTCCACGATTTCGCGGTCGTCGCCGGGATGATCAAGACGCCGGACGGCCGCATCCCGATGTCAGACGGGGCGGGCGATGTGGTCGCCGTCGGCGAGGGGGTCACGGCCTTCAAGGTCGGCGACCAGGTGCTGTCGACCTTCTTCCCCAACTGGCCTGCGGGCGGGCCGACTCTGGCGCGGCTGCTGGGCGTGCCGGGCGATGGCGCCGACGGCTTCGCGGCGGAACTGGTGGCCATGCCGGCCAGCGCCTTCACCCGCCTGCCGAGGGGCTGGAGCCTGACCGAGGCGGCGACCCTGCCGTGCGCGGCGCTGACCGCCTGGCGCGCCCTGATGGTCGAAGCCCGGATCAAGCCGGGCGACGTGGTTCTGACGCAGGGGACCGGCGGGGTCTCGATCTTCGCGGTGCAGCTGGCCAAGGCGGCCGGGGCGACGGTCATCTCGACCTCGTCCTCGGGTGAGAAGCTGGAGCGGCTGAAGGACCTGGGGGCCGACCATCTGATCAACTACCGGGAAGACCCGGACTGGGGCGGCTCGGCGCTGAAGCTGACCGGCGGGGTCGGCGTTGACTGCGTGGTCGAGATCGGCGGTCCGGGGACCCTGGCCCAGTCGATCCGCGCCGCGGCCATCGGCGGCCATATCTCGCTGATCGGCGTGCTGACGGGCGTTTCGGGCGAGGTGCCGACGGCCATGGCCATGTCCAAGAACGTCGCCATCAAGGGCATCACGGTCGGCTCCCACCAGGACCAGATCGACATGATCGAGGCCATTGAGGCCAACGGCTTCAAGCCGGTGATCGACTCATCCCATCCGCTGGAAGCGATCAGCGCCGCCTTCGCCCACCAGGTGTCTCAGAAGCACTTCGGGAAGATCTGCCTGGAGTTCTAGCAGGCGGCGACAACAGCTTTCGCCGCTGTTGCCCCACACTGTATCGGCCTCCCGCCCAGGCGGGCGGGCGTTTCGGCTCGCCGTGCGGGGCCCGGCGTGGGGAAAGTGGCTATACAGCCGTGGGGCCGACGCGGGGGTCTGGTGGGGACGATGTGTGTTGCAGAGTGGGGGACGTAGGTCTCAATTCTGTCATCGGCCCTGGAACACCGGCTCGCGCTTTTCGAGGAAGCTGGCGACGCCTTCGCGGTGGTCCTCGGTCTTCATGAGGGCGCGGATCGTCTCGATGGCCCAGCCGCCCAGTTCGCGCGGATCGCCGTAGGTCCCGCGACGCAGACCCTCCTTCATGTAGCGCAGCGCCAGGGGCGGGTTGACCGCGATGCGCCCGGCCAGGGCGCGGGCGCGGTCCATCAATGCCTCGTGCGGCGTCACCTCGCTGACCAGGCCGATGCGATGGGCCTCGGCCGCGTCGATGACGTCGCCAGTGAACAGCAGCTCGGCGGCCTTGGCCGGGCCGACGATGGAGGGCAGGCGGTAGAAGCCGCCGACATCGCAGACCAGGCCGCGCTTGATGAACAGCTCGGCGAACCGGGCCTTCTCCGACGCGATGCGGATGTCGGCGTAGAGCGCCAGTTCCATGCCCCAGCCGACCGCAGCCCCGTTCACCGCCGCGATCAGCGGCTTGTCGCACTCCAGCGCCGCCATGGCGGCGGGCGTCGGCTTGTGGCGCACCACCGGGGCGGTGTCGGCCGACACCGCCTTGGGGCCTGCCATGATCTCGCGGACGTCATCACCCGAACAGAAGGCCGGGTCGGCCCCCGTGACGATGACACAGCGGGCGTCGGCGTCGCGGACCGCCTGGCGCAGCGCCGCCTCGAGCCGGTCGTAGGCGTCGAAGTTCAGGGCGTTGCGCTGTTCGGGCCGGTTGAGGGTGATGGTGGCGACGTGATCGCGCACGGCATAGAGGATGCTCTCGGCCAAGGTCGTTCTCCCGCAGTCTTCTCATTGGGCCGACCATGCGCCCTGGGAGAGCCCGCGCTCAACGGCGCCGCCGCGTCAGCGCACGAACTCGTGCGGCGGGCGCAACGCCCTCTTGTGGCGCCGCCGGGGAAGTCGGCCATCATGGGGCAAAAGAGGATCGTCCATGACCGCTGCCGCCAACCCGCCCGTCCGCGAAGTCGCCCCCGGCCACCGCTTCGACCCGGCCCCGCTGGAGGGCTGGCTCAAGCGCCACGTCGAGGACTTCGGCGAGGGGATGATCGTCCAGCAGTTCCAGGGCGGCGCGTCCAATCCAACCTTCCTGCTGACCACCGACAAGGGGCGCTATGTCCTGCGCAAGAAGCCGCCGGGACAGCTGCTGGCCAGCGCGCACCAGGTGGACCGCGAGTTCCGGGTCATGAAGGCGCTTGAGGGGCACGTGCCCGTGCCGCGCATGCGCGCGCTGTGCACCGACGAGGCGATCATCGGCACGACCTTCTATGTCATGGACTTCCTGCCCGGGCGGATCTTCCGCGACGCGACGCTGCCTGACCTGACGCCGTCCGAGCGCGCGGCGGTGTATGACGAGCTGAACGCCACGCTCGCGCGGCTTCACGCCGTGGACTACGAGGCCGTCGGCCTTGGCGACTACGGCCGCGCCGGCGGCTATTTCGAGCGTCAGGTCGCCCGCTGGACCAAGCAGTACCGGGGCGCCGAGACCGACCCGATCCCGGAAATGGAAGCCCTGATCGAGAAGCTGCCGGCTCGTATTCCGGCCGACGACAGTGTCTCGATCGCGCACGGGGACTACCGGCTCGAGAACGTCATGTTCCACCCGACCGAGCCGAAGCTGATCGCGGTGCTGGACTGGGAACTGTCGACCATCGGCCACCCCCTCGCCGACCTGGCCTACAACGGCTTTCTGTGGCGGTCGCATTCGCCGACCTGGGGCAGCCTCGACGGCGTCGACTTCGCGACCAGCGGCATCCCGACCGAAGCGGAATACGTTGACGCCTACCGCCGCCGCACCGGCCGCGCCGAAATCGCCGACTGGCCCTTCTACATGGCCTTCGGCATCTTCCGCCTGGCCTCGATCAGCCAGGGCGTCTACCGCCGCACGCTCTCTGGCCAACTGGCGAGCGACCGGCCGGCCGAGAATGGCACGCCGATGCTGGCCAGGCAGGCGCTGGCGATCCTGGAGGGGCGGGAGTAGCGACCCGCGCCCTTCGCGCGATGCGTGTGCGCTGTTCTGAGGCGACGCGTTGGGGTTAATGTGAGCTTCTGGGGAGGGGCTCATGAAGCTGCAAGGCCGTGCAATCGGCGCCGGGTTGCTGGCCTTCCTTCTGCTGTATCTAGTCTTCCTGGGCCTCGCCTATCAGCCGGTCGGCGACTTGGGGACCGACGAGGCCGGGCGCGCGGGATCTTCCGCTGCGGTCATCCGCAGATGGTTCGATGATCTGCCGATCTTCAGTGCAGGCGCGGTCGAGGCCCTCGCAAGAATTCCGGCGATCGGGGCGTTCGTCTACACGTTGGTGTGGCTCGTGTCCGCCAGCTTCCTGACGGGGATCGTCCTCGGCGCAAAGCTGGCCGTAGAACTTGTCTGGCCAAGCCCTCCGGGATTCCTCTCTTGGCCGAACGATCCGGAAGACCGCTTCCAGCCATGGCGGACCGCGCGGTTGCTTGAGGGTCGGGAGCCCGAGCTGGCCGAACTCATGGCCTTTTCCGACCCTGCCGGATGCTCAGACAAGCTCTGGTGCGTCACCGGTCCTCGCGGGGTGGGCAAGACGCACCTCGGCGTGGCTTGGCTGCGGGCGTTGAAGCGGAAGGGCTGGCATGTCGGCTGTCTGAGCGGGCCGGTCCAGCCAGACTGGAAGCCGAAGCGCCCGACCGCCGTCTGGATCGACCTCGACCGCGAGGGCGAGGCGGTATGGGAGTCCATTCATCAGTTGACGGACAACGTCGGCGGTCCGCCTGTCCGAGTGGTGGTCGAGACCTCGAACGACCGATGGCGTCCGCGCGACGCCACCGCGCGCAGTCGCGCGGAGGGGCTGATGCGCAAGGCGCCCCTGACCAGGCCCGCGATGGAGGCTAGTGAGTCAAGGATCGTGCCCTCGTCGAACGAGAGGCCCCATGAGCCTGCTCGGGTGTCCGCGAAGCCAATCGCGGGCGATCCGGCGGGCGTGGGAGACCTCTCGAAGATGGTCGAGAACGCGACGAGTTCCGGTGGCGAGACGGCCTGGACCCTGCGTCTCCAGCCCCTGGCTAAGGAACCGTTCAGGCGTCTTGCCGAGGCGGCCTCCCACCAATGCGGTCTGCCGGCCGATCCCCGCCTCCTGGACCACCTTGTCGAGTCGAGCGAGGGGTACCCCCAGGCGCTGATGGCGAACATCGATGCGGCCAGCCGCTACATCAGCTCCGGCGGGGATGGCGACCCAGATTGGTCGCGGCTTCGATTGGATCGTGGCGCCGCCCTGGCGGTGCGCTGGCAGGTTGAAGCGGCCTCGCGCGAGCTGGGCTCGGCTGGTCCGGCCCTGTTGGCGCTGTCGGTCATTTGCGGTCCGGTCGGTTCTGACATCCGCCAGAAGGTCGTGCCCGGTCCAATCGAAGTGTCGAGGATTGGAGCCGTGTTCGCCTCGTCGGCGGAGGATCTGTCCCTGCTGACGCCCGGCTCCCCGCTGGACGACCAAGCCGAGGAACTGCTTGTCCAGAGCTTGACCGCCCTGCAGGAAGCCGACCAGAGGGCGCTGCTGTCCTCGATCCTGTCGGCGGCGCCCGAAAAGGCGGCCGCGCGGCTCGAGCGGATGATAAAGCCTCGATCCGCCCTCGGCTCGCCAGGCTCAGCGTATAGGGCCGCCGAAACCAACGCTGCCTTGGCCGGGCTGGCGCGGGAACTTGCCGATGGCGCTCACCCGGGCGTCGGGCGTCCCGGGCCGGTTACCGATGCCCGGGATCTGATCCTGAGCGAGATCCGGGGGATGACGGAGCCGACGGACATGGCTCCCGAATTGGTCGAGCCGGCGCGATGCCGCGCACGACAGCACTGCTACGCGGCACTGGCGAGGCATGGCGCGGGGCTGCCCTGGCGCGGCTGGGGCCTCGACATCGCCCTGGAGGGGCTTATCCCGCCGCTCGCCGCAGTCGGTGGCCGCGAGCATCATGCCGCGGGGCTGCACATGCTGGCAAAGCTCCTGCACGGGTCACGTATCGAGGAGGACCTCCAGGTTCTGGCCGACAGCGCCGTATGGGCGGGCGATCGCGCAGCCACAGTAGCGCTCCTGGATCGTCTGTTCGGAAGCCGGTTTGCAGAGAGCGCCGGAGCCTGGTCCGATCCGCCTGACTGGCTGGCCGACTACAAGCCTCGCCCCGGGCTTGCCGCGGATGGTGTGCCATCGGGGCATCCGCGCCAGCGGGCGCTGGCGATGGTCGATCTCGTCGCCGATCCCAACGGCCCGCTCGACGAGCAACAGCTGGACGCCGCCATCAAGTCTGAGGATCCCGTAGAACGATCAATGGGTTGCTGGGCCTTCTACAGTCTTGTCGGAGCCTTCGACCTCGGGCGGCGCGTGCCGCGCCTCAGCCCCTGGTTCGTCCGGATGCTGGCGAATGAAGCGGCCAAACCGGACCTTGAGGACATTGCCTGGGCTCGACTGGTGCTGGGTCTGGCCAAGGTGGTTCGCCCCCGCGTTTCCGACGACCTGATGATGGCCTGGGCGGAGACGTTTGACTCCAGAACCCACCTGTCGCTCCCCTCGCTTTCGCCCCTGATGCCCCTGACCGATGTTGCGCCAGCCCTGGCGGAGGCGTCGCGAAGGCTCAACGACGCAGGGACTTCACTGCGCGCAAGGGTCGCTGCCGGCGCCCTTTCGCTCGCCTACCGGCGTCAGGAGGAGTCGGCCACAGCAGTCCTGGCTGAGGCGGCGCTGTCGGCCCAAAGTGCGGAAGATCGGGAATACTATCTGAGCCTCATCGCGACCGCCTCGGCCGATTGGGCCGCCAAATCTCTCTCGGGCCTCTTTCGCCATGCCCCATCGCATTGGCGATACCTGCCGATGATCGGCGCCTTCCTCTTCGGGCGTGGGGACCTTGTCTTGCCCGCCGACGATGACCCGGAACTGGCGCTTTATCAGCAGGCCCTCAAGAGCCAGACCCAACCGGACGCGGAGTTCCGGACCTGGTTCGGGCCGCGTCTTTCGCTGTCGCGGTCGGGCCATCTGATCCACCGGATCCGCGCCAAGGACACGACAGGCCGTTGGGCCTGTTACTTCGTCTATGTTCCAGCCGAACGCGAGACGGCGTTCCTGGGAGCCATCGACGGAGACGGAACGATCGATCTGGAAGACTACGGCTTCGTGGTCGCCAGTTCCTACGGCGCGGAGCCGACGCCGGAGGTCGCCGAGTTTCTCTACAAGGAATTCGGCTTTGAAATCTGACCTCGCGACTCTTCGGCCGGCGCCGGCTGGATGAGCGGAGCGTAGCGGGGCGACAGCGCGGGAAGCGGTCGCCCCGGGGGCTCAGCGGAAGGCGTTGCCGGGTTTGACGCCGATGGTCTTGAAGACCATGGCGGCGGGGCAGAAGCCGGTGAAGGCGGCCTGCAGCATGTTGAGGCCGGCGAAGGCGCTGAGGCCGACCCACCAGGGGTGGACGGTCAGGCTGAGAACAACGCCGGCCAGCACGACAAGGCCGGCGAAGGCAAGAACGGCGCGATCGATGTTCATGGGTAGGCTCCGAGGTCGGGGCCCGGCCGATCCGGGCCCCGGGTTTGGGGTGGATCAGGCCTTGATCTTGCGGGCGCCGATGATGTCGAGCGCCATCTTTTCGTAGAAGGGCTCGCTCTCGCCGCGCTTGACCTTGGCGATGAAGTATTTCTCGAAGGCGACCTTGGCCAGGTGGACCCACTTGCCGCTGGCCGCCCAGTTGACGTTGCGAGGCGGAATCTGGGGCTGGGCGATGAAGGCCACCCCGCCGTCGCCGAAGTCGGCCAGGCAGATGGCGTTCCAGGTCGCTTCATGGGTGGCGGCCTGGCCGTCGATCTCCTGGCGGAGATTGTGGGCGATGGCGGTGACCATGCTCTCGATCATGAACCCGGTCTTGGGCACGCCGACAGGAACCGGAGTGGGGCCCATCGGCGGGATGGCGACGCAGACGCCCAGGGCGAAGACATTGGGGAAGGTCGGGTTGCGCTGGTGCTTGTCGACCAGCACGAACCCGCGCGGATTCGTCAGGCCCTCGACGCCGCGAACAGCGTCGACTCCGCGGAAGGCCGGCAGCATCATGGAGAACCTGAAGGGCAGGGCGTGGGTCGCGGCGACCCGGCCATCGGCCGCGATCTCCTCGACGTGCATCGTCTCCGGCTCGACGCCTGCAACACGGGCGTTGGTGATCCACTTGATGTGCCGGGCGCGAAGCTCGCTTTCGAGCAGGCCCTTGGTGTCGCCGACGCCATCGAGGCCGAGATGGCCGATGTAGGGTTCGGAGGTGACGAAGGTCATCGGCACTCGGTCACGCACCTTGCGGCGGCGCAGCTCGGTGTCGAGGATCAGCGCGAACTCGTAGGCCGGCCCGAAGCAGGACGCGCCCTGGACGGCGCCGACGACGATGGGGCCGGGGTTCGCGGCCAGCGCATCGAACGCTGCGGCGGCGGTCTCGGCATGGGCGACATGGCAGATGGATTGGGTATGGCCGCCGTGGGGGCCTAGGCCCTCGATCTCGTCGAAGGCCAGTTCGGGACCGGTGGCGATGACCAGGTAGTCGTAGTCGATGGACCGGCCATCGGCGAGATCGATGCGGTTCGCGGCCGGATCTACGCGCGTCGCCGCGACATTGATGAACCCGATGCCCTTGCGGGCCATCACCGGCGCCAGCGGCACCTCCAGCGCCTTGCGTTTGCGCCAGCTCACCGCGACCCAGGGATTGGACGGCACGAAGTGGAAGCGGTCTTCCTTCGACACCACGGTCACCTCGGCCTTCGCGCCGACGGCCAGCTTGATCTCGTATGCGGCGATCGTGCCGCCAAGGCCCGCGCCCAGAACGACGATGTTCGGCTTCTCTGACATCTGGTCGGTGTCTCCTTCCCCGGGAAGCGCTCGTGTCGGCCGCTCCATGGCTTGACTAATATAAGAATAAGCGCATATACGCAACTATGAACTTTCAGCGCGTCCGCGCCGCCTTCGGGCGTCTTCTGGAGACCCTCACCATGACCGCTCCCGTCACCGATATGACCCCCGCCGAGGTCCGCGCCGCGCTGGCCGCCGGAGACATCCTTCTGGTCGATGTGCGCGAGCCGGCGGAGTTCGCCGCCGAACGCATCCACGGCGCCGTCAACTTCCCCCTGAGCACCTTTGATGCGGGCGCGCTGATGGCGACGCTCGATCCGGCGCGGGTGGTCCTGCAGTGCGGGTCCGGCAAGCGTTCCGGCATGGCCGCGGCCCAGTGCCAGCAAGCCGGGTTCGCGGTCGATCGTCACCTCGGCGGCGGCATCGGCGCCTGGAAGGCGGCCGCGCTTCCCGTGATCAGCATCAATGCCGCGACCGGCGCGGTGCGCGACGCTCGCTGATCGCCTCGACAACACAAGGGACATGACGCCATGGGGGCTGTTCTGAAGACATCCGCGACGATCGCGGTCCTGGCTGCCGGCCTGCTGGGTCTGGCGGCCTGCGGGAAGGACGCCCCGCAGGCGCCCGCGACCGCGCCGGCGGCGGTGCAGGGACGGCTGACAATCGCCCCGGCGCCGGTCCCCGAGATGAAGCCGATGGCCGGAGAGGTGACAACCCGCGACATGGCGGAGGCTCGCGCCCGGATCGGCGGGACGCTGACCCGGCTGCTCGTCCGCGAGGGCGACATGGTGAAGGCGGGCCAGTTGATCGGCGTGGTCACCGACGCCCGGATCGGCCTGGAGACGTCAGCCTATGACGCCATGGTGAGCGCGGCGGAAGGCGAGGCAGCGCGGGCAGCCGCCGACCTGAAGCGCACCCGTGATCTCTACGACAAGGGCGTCTACGCCAAGGCGCGGCTCGACCAGGTCGAGGCGGCGGCCAAGGCGGCGAACGGCAATCTTGAAGCGGCCCGCGCCCGGCGCGCCGCCAGCGCCGAGGTCGGGGCGCAGGGCGCGATCCTGGCGCCGACATCAGGTCGGGTTCTGACGGCCGACACGCCGGTTGGGTCGGTTGTGCAACCGGGCCAATCGGTGGCCCGGATCACGTCCGGCCCGACGGTGGTGCGCATCACCCTGCCCGAGGGGCAGGCCCGCGCCCTGCGGGTCGGCGCGGTGGTCAGGGTCTATCCCGACGGCCCGGGCGCTCCGGCCATCGACGGCCGCATCGCCCAGGTCTATCCGGCCGTCGATCAGGGACTGGTCGTCGCGGACGTCACGGTCGAGGGCCTGTCGGAGGACCTGGTCGGGCGGCGCCTGACCGCCAGCGTCCAGGTCGGCGAGCGGCAGGGGATCGTCATTCCCAGGCGCTATGTCACGACGCGTTTCGGCATCGACTATGTGCGGCTGGTGCGACGGGACGGGGCCGCCGAGACCCCGGTGCAGACCGCGCCGGGTCCCGACGCCGGCAGCCTTGAAATCCTTTCCGGCCTCGCCGCCGGCGATGTCCTGGCCCTGCCGGAGGCCGCGCGATGAACCTTGGACTTTCCGGCCGGCTGACGGCCGCGACGATCCGCTCGCCCCTGACGCCGCTGTTCCTGCTGGCGGCGATCGCGGTCGGTCTGTTGGCGCTGGCGAGCATCCCCCGCGAGGAAGAGCCCCAGATCAGCGTCCCGATGGTCGATGTCATGGTCGGCGCTCCCGGCCTGGCCGCAACGGATGCGGCGGAGCTGGTGGCCAAGCCGCTGGAGGTCATCGTCAAGGCGATCCCCGACGTGGACCACGTCTACAGCTTCGTCGAGGACGATCAGGTCCTGGTCGTGGCCCGGTTCAAGGTCGGCTCCGATCCGGATGACGCCGTGGTGCGCGTCCACGAGAAGATTCGCGCCAACATGGATCGCATCCCGCAGGGGGTCGCCGAGCCGCTGGTCCAGGCGCGGGGCATCAACGATGTGCCGATCATGGTCCTGACTCTGTCGCCCGACGCCGGCCAAGCCGGCCGCTGGGACGAAGCGACGCTGCGCAGCATCGCCGCGCGGCTGCAGACCGAAGTGGCGAAGGTCGAGGACGTCGGCCTGACGTTCATCGTCGGCGGCCAGCCGGAGGAGATCCGGGTGCAGCCCGATCCGGCCCGGATGGCGGCGAACGGCGTCTCGTTGGGGGCGCTGATGGAGACCATCCGGCAAGCCAACCGCAGCCTGCCCGCCGGAACGGTCCGTGAAGGCGGCCGCGCGGTCGCGACCATCGCCGGCCGCACCCTGACCTCGACCACGGACCTGGGACTCCTGACCGTCGTCAACGCTTCGGGGCAGCCGGTCGCCGTTCGCGATGTGGCCGACGTCGTTCGCGGGCCGGCGGAGGAGCAGAGCCGCGTTTGGCGCTGGGCCGCCGGCGCGGACGGGCGCTGGAGCCAGGCGCCTGCCGTCAGCCTGGCGATCGCCAAGCGTCCCGGCGCCAACGCGGTCCAGGTCTCCGAGGCGATCCATCAGAGGGTGGACGGCCTGAAAGGCCAGTTGATCCCGGCCGGACTGAACGTCTCGGTCACGCGCGACTATGGCGAGACGGCCAACGAGAAGGCCAACGAGCTGCTCTACCATCTGGCTCTGGCGACGGTGTCGATCGTGCTGCTGATCGGCTTCGCCATCGGCTGGCGCGAAGCGGGGGTGACCGCGGTGGTCATCCCGACGACCATTCTGCTGACGCTCTTCGCCTCAAACCTGATGGGCTACACCGTCAACCGGGTCAGCCTGTTCGCGCTGATCTTCTCGATCGGCATCCTGGTCGATGACGCCATCGTGGTGATCGAGAACATCGCCCGCCACTGGGGCATGCGCGATGACCGACCCAGGCTGCAGGCCGCGATCGAGGCGGTGGCGGAAGTGGGCAATCCGACCATCGTCGCGACCCTGACCGTGGTCGCCGCCCTGCTGCCCATGCTGTTCGTGTCGGGCCTGATGGGACCGTACATGGCGCCGATCCCGGTCAACGCCTCGGCCGCCATGGTGTTCAGCTTCTTCGTGGCCATGGTGATCGCGCCCTGGCTGATGGTGCGGTTCGCCCGCAAGACGCTGAGCGGCGGACAGAGTCACGATCATGGCGAGGGGCGGCTGGGCGCGGCCTATCGCGCCGTGGCCAGCCGCGTGATCGCCACGCGGCGCAGCGCCTGGACCTTCCTGATCGTCGTAGGCGTCGCCACGCTGTTGTCCATGGCCATGTTCGCCACCCGGGGGGTGACGGTGAAGCTGCTGCCGTTCGACAACAAGTCGGAACTGCAGGTCGTGGTCGACATGCCCGAGGGGACATCCCTGGAGGCGACCAACCGGGTGCTGCAGGACGCCGCGGCCATCGCCCGCGGACTGCCCGAGGTGATCGCGGTGGACGGCTATGCCGGGGCGGCCTCGCCGTTCAATTTCAATGGGCTGGTGCGTCACTACTATCTGCGCAGCAGGGCCGAGCAGGGCGATCTGGCCGTGGCGCTGAGCCACAAGTCGGACCGCAAGCGCAACAGCCACGCCGTGGCTCTGGATCTGCGCCGACAACTGGCGGGGTTGCGTCTGCCGGCCGGCGCCTCGGTGAAGGTTGTCGAGGCGCCGCCGGGACCGCCGGTGATGGCCACCCTGCTGGCCGAGGTCTACGGCCCCACGCCCGAGGCGCGCCGCACGACGGCCGAGAAGGTCAAGGCCATCTTCCGCAGCGTGCCGTACATCGTCGACGTCGACGACAGCTATGGCGCCCCGCGTCCGCGCCTGCGCATCACGCCGAACCGCGCGCAACTGGAGCGGTTCGGGGCGTCTGAGGGCGAAGTGCTGGACTCCATCGGTGCTGTCCTGGGCGGACAGGTCGTCGGCTACGCGCACCGGGGGCAGGGGCGCGAGCCGACGCCGATCCGGGTCGCGCTGCCTCAGTCCAGCCGGACCTGGACCCAGACGCTGGCGGCGACGCCGGTGGCCATGGGCGGGGAGGCCGGCGCCCGGCGGCTGGTCTCGCTGGGCGAGCTCACCGACGCGGTGCAGGAGCCGGGATCGACCCAGATCTTCCGGCGGGACGGACGCGACGCGGACATGATCCTGGCCGAGCTGGCCGGCCAGTACGAGGCGCCGATCTACGGCATGCTGGCTGTCAACAAGGCCATCGATCAGGCCGACTGGGGCGAACTCGGCAAGCCCCGGGTGCGGCTCAACGGCCAGCCGGACGACGAGAGCCGTGCGACCGTGCTGTGGGACGGCGAGTGGGAGATCACCTGGGTGACCTTCCGGGACATGGGCGCGGCATTCGGCGTCGCCCTGCTGGGCATCTATGTGCTGGTGGTCGCGCAGTTCAAAAGCTTCCGCATCCCGCTGGTGATCCTGACGCCGATCCCGCTGACGCTGGTGGGCATCGTCATCGGTCACATGCTGTTCGGCGCGCCGTTCACGGCGACGTCGATGATCGGCTTCATCGCGCTGGCCGGGATCATCGTGCGCAACTCGATCCTGCTGGTCGACTTCATCCGGCACAGCCAGGGTGACGGCCGGGCCCTGCGCGATGTGCTGCTGGAGGCGGGCGCGATCCGCTTCAAGCCGATCCTGCTGACGGCCCTGGCGGCGATGATCGGCGCGGCGGTGATCCTGTTTGACCCGATCTTCCAGGGGCTCGCGATCTCGCTGCTGTTCGGGCTGGCCTCGTCCACCCTGCTGACGGTGCTGGTTATCCCGGCGATCTATGTCGTGCTGCGCGACGATGGCCGTCCGGCGGGCGGCGCGGCGTGATCCGCATTGCGAACCGGCGCGGCCCGCCTCATATCAGGAACGAGATGGCGAAGACCCAAACCCTCGAGCGGCCCGACCGGGCCGAGCTGACCGAGCTGGAAGCCAGCGCGGCGGCGGCGACGCGCCTGATGAAGCTGCTGGCGAACGAGCAGCGGCTGATCCTGCTTTGCCGGCTCATCGAGGGCGAGTGTTCGGTCGGCGACCTGGCGGAGTACGTCGGCCTGGCGCAGTCGGCCGCGTCGCAGCACCTGGCCAAGCTGCGGGCGGAAGGGGTGGTGTCCACGCGGCGCGAGGCGCAGACCATCTACTATCGCCTGACCGATCCGGCGGCCACGAAGGTGATCGACACGCTGTGCGACATCTATCGCGGCGGTCGCAAGCCAAGCTGACAGATCAGCCGGCGAGGCCTCGCCAGGCGACATAGACCGCCACCAGCAGAACAAGTCCGGCGAAGGCGCGGCGGGCGAGCAGGACGCGGGAGGCGAGGGCGGGCGCACCGCGCAGTCCGAAGAAGCCGCCGATGAGGCCGCCGAGAATGAACAGTCCCGCGATGGCCCAGTCGACCTGGCCGCTCAGGGCGTAGTTTCCGGACGTCGCGGCGCCGAAGAGGGCGACCGAGACCAGGGACGAGGCCGAGGCGTTGGCCAGGGTCATGCCGGTCGCGGCCATCAGGCCGGGCACGATGAGAAAGCCGCCGCCGATGCCGAAGAAGCCGGCGGCGAGGCCGGTCGCAAGACCCATCGGCGCCAGGCGCAGGGTCTTGCGCCAGTCGATGTGGACCGCCGGGTCGCCTTCGCTGCGCGGCTTGCGCAGCATCGACAGGGCGATGGCGGCCATGGCTCCGGCGAAGAAGACCATGAGGACCTGTCCGTCGACCAGTTTGGCCAGGCTGGACCCTGCGAAGGACCCCGCGAGGCCGGCGAGGCCGAAGACGATGGCGCAGGGCCATTTGACGCGGCCGCCGCGGGCGTGGCCCGCCAGTCCCGTCAGGGCGTTCACCGCCACCGCCGCCGCGGAGGTGCCGATGGCGACGTGCGGATCGCGCACTCCCACGACATAGAGCAACAGCGGGGTGGCCAGCACAGAGCCGCCGCCGCCGAACAGCGCCAGCAGAAGCCCCACGACGGCGCCGCTGGCCACGGCCAGGAGCGCCTGTAGAAGCGACAGGTCGGTCATCACGGTCCCCTCCTGCGCGCCCGCCGCTGGATGACCAGGGAAAGCGCCTCGATCAGCGCCAGCACGTCCGGATCGGCGATCCGGTAGTAGATCGACTGGCCGTCCCTTCGGGTCGCGACGATCCGGTCGGCGCGCAGTTTCGCCAGATGCTGCGACAGCGCCGACTGGGACAGGCCGACATGGCCCGCCATCTCGCCCACGGACGCCTCGCCTGCGCGCAGGGCGCACAAGACCTGGAGCCGGTGCGGGTTGGCCAGAAGGCGCAGGAGGTCGGCCGCCCCCTGGGCGTTCTGTTCGATCTCGATGAGCGGCATGGTGGCGGGCATGGTCTCTTTATATTCTCACTTGTTAATTTAGCAATATGGAATATATTGGCGACAAGGAGATGCACATGACCGTCCAGATCGAGGCCTTCTTCCACGACGACACCTCAACGGTGAGCTATCTCGTCTGGGATCCCGCGACCCGGCGCGCGGCGCTGGTCGACCCCGTGCTGGACTACGAGCCCAAGGGCGCGGTGATCTCGACCCCGTTCGCGGACAGGCTGCTGGCCGCGATCGAGGAACGCGGGCTGGCGCTGGACTATGTGCTGGAGACCCATGCCCATGCCGATCACCTGTCGGCGGCCGATCTGATCCGGCGGCGCACCGGGGCCAAGGTCGTGATCGGTGATCATATCCGGAGCGTCCAGGGTCACTTCGCGCCGATCTTCGAGGCGGACGATGTCTCGCCGGACGGCGGGGTGTTCGACCGGCTTGTCGCTGACGGCGAACGCTTCGCGCTGGGCGAACTGGAGGTGAGGGTGCTGCATACCCCCGGCCACACCGCCGCCTGCGTCACCTACCTGATCGACGGCGCCGCCTTCGTCGGCGACACCCTGTTCATGCCGGACTTCGGAACGGCGCGAACTGATTTCCCGGGGGGCGACGCGGCCACGCTGTACCGGTCCATCCGCAGGATCCTAGCGCTGCCGGAGGAAACGCGCATCTTCGTCGGGCACGACTACCTGCCCGAGGGGCGCACCGCCTACGCTTGGGAGACGACTGTGGGCGCTCAGCGGGCGGCCAATGTCCATGCCCGCGAAGGTGTCAGCGAGGCGGAGTTTGTCGCGCGGCGGCAGGCCCGGGACGCGACGCTGGAGCCGCCGGTGCTGATTCTGCCGTCGCTGCAGGTCAACATCCGCGCCGGCGCCCTGCCGCCGCCGACGCAAGAGGGGCATGTCTATCTGCGCCTGCCGGTCCGGCTGGCCTGACGATGAGATCGGCGCAGCCCATCGGTCGCGACATCATGTCGGGAAGTTGGAGGCCTGGCCCGGAATCGAACCGGGGTGCAAGGATTTGCAGTCCTCTGCGTAACCACTCCGCCACCAGGCCTTCGCCGCACCGGCGCTGGCGGCGCGCCGGGGGAGGGCGTGTCGCTAGCAGAGCGGCGGGATCGTCGCAATGGCTAGGTTGGCCGCATTGCCTAATGGCCCCCTCCGGACCTATAAGCCGCACGCCTGAACGCCTTGCCACGCGGAGCCCGCATGACCGTCGATTTCGCCGCCGCGCGCGACAACATGCTCGAGAGCCAGGTCCGCACCGCGGACGTCACCGACCACGCCTTGCAGGACGCGATCCGCGCGGTGCCGCGCGAGACGCTGGTCGCGCCGGGCAAGGCCCACGCGGCCTATGCCGATACGGAAGTCGAGTACGCCCCGGGCTGTTACCTGCTGCGTCCGCGCGATATCGCCAAGCTGCTGCAGGCGCTTGCGCCGAAGCCGGGCGAATCGGCGCTGGCCATCGGCGCGCCCTATGCCGCCGCCGTTCTGGAAGCGATGGGGCTCCGGGTGGTTCGCCAGGATGGCGAGGCGCTGTCTTCGTCGCCGGAGGGGCGCTTCGACCTGATCGTCAGCGAGGGCGCGGTGGCGGAAGTGCCCGCGTCCTGGCTCGCCGCGCTGAACACCGGCGGCCGGCTGGGCGTCGTGGTTCGCGGGGGTCCCATTGGCCGGGCGACGGTCTATATCAACGCCGAGGACGGCGTCGGCGGCCGTCCGATGTTCGATTCCGGCGCGCCCTGGCTGCCCGGCTTCGAGCCCAAGGCCGCCTTCGCCTTCTGACCGTCGCGCGGTCGTCCACCGGCGCCACTGTGACGGGAAGGCCGCAGGTCTGTAATCCTGTGGCAATGTTGCTGCGTGAAAAAAGCTTAACTGGCCGCGACTGGCGGCGACACTTACAGGCGATCATATAAGGCGCGCGCTTCCTTATCGCGTCTCTGGGGATAGTTTGATGTCGAAAAGCCGTCGGGCGGGCCTTGTGGCCGCCATATGCAGCGCGGGACTTCTGGCCGGCCTGGCGACCAACGCCTTCGCCGAAAGCCTGCAGGACGCCATCGCGCTGGCCTATCAGTCGAACCCGACGCTGCGCGAGCAGCGGGCCAACCTGCGCGCGCTCGACGAGACCGCCGTCCAGGCCCGCGCAGGCCTGCGCCCCGAGGTCGGGGCCTCGCTGAGCTACACCGACAGCCTGAGCCGCCCCAATTCGCCGGGCCCGTTCAATCCCGAGGCCAACTCCACCAGCGGCGGCGCCAGCATCTCGATCACCCAGCCGCTCTACACCGGCGGCCGGGTCAGCGCCCAGATCAGCGCCGCCGAGGCGCAGATCCAGTCGGGCCGCCAGGGCCTGCGTTCGGTCGAAGCCAGCATCCTGACCCAGGTCATCCAGGCCTATGTCGATGTTCGCCGTGACATCGAGGCCCTGCGCATCGCCGACGAAAACGTCGCGGTGCTGCAACGCCAGCTCGACGAGGCCAAGGCCCGCTTCGAGGTCGGCGAGATCACCCGCACCGACGTCGCCCAGGCCGAGGCCCGCCTCGCGGCGGCCCGTTCGCAGCAGGCCAGTGCGCGCGCGCAACTGCAGATCAGCCGCGCGGCCTACGCCGCCGTGGTCGGCCAGAACCCGGGCGACCTCGAGGCCGAGTTCTCGCTCGCCCCGCTGCTGCCGGCGACGCTGGATGAGGCCTTCGAGATGGCCGAGGCCAACAATCCCGAGCTTCAGGCCGCGATCTACAACGAGCAGGTCAGCCGCCAGCGCGTCGTGCAGGCCAAGGCCGCTACCCGCCCGACCGTCAGCCTGACGGGTCGTCTGGGGACCTCGTCGGAATACGCGCCTTGGATGGACTACGACCGTTCCGCCTCGGGCACTGTCAGCCTGTCGGTGCCGCTGTTCGCCGGCGGCCAGATCGCCTCGGGCATCCGCCAGGCCGAGGAACAGAACAACGCCGACGCCGCGGCCATCGAGACCGCCCGGCGCGGCGCCCAGCAGGACGTCGCCCGCGCCTGGAACCAGCTGCTCGGCGCCCGCGCCAACCTGGAGTCCAACGAGGAGCAGGTCCGTGCCGCCCGTATCGCCTTCGAAGGCGTCCGGCAGGAGGCCCAGGTGGGCCTGCGCACCACGCTGGACGTGCTGAACGCCCAGCAGGAGCTGCGGCAAGCCGAACTGGCGCTGATCAACGCCCGCCGCGACGAGTATCTGGCGAGCGCCCTTGTGCTGGCGGCCGTCGGCAAGCTGGAAGCCCGCTATGTCATTCCGGGCGTGGACGTCTACGACGCGGAGGCCAACTACCGTCGCACCGTGCGCAGCTTCGGCTGGGTGCCGTGGGAGCCCGTGCTGCGGGCCGTGGACCGCGTCGCGGCTCCGGGCGTGAAGCCGGCGCCCGCCGAGGCCAAGTAGTCGGGGCAATCGCGGGCGGCGCCCGCGACATTTCGCGCGGAGCGGGCGGCGCCTTCATTGCGTCTAAACCGCCGGGTAACACCCGACCGCTATTTGCACCTTGTCGCGCGTGCGAATAGGCTCGCCCTCACGCTCGGATTCGTCCGCTCCAGCCCAGGCCCGTCCCATGTCCGAACAGACCGCCCAGGAACCGACGATGGAGGAAATCCTGGCCTCCATCCGCCGCATCATCTCGGAGGATGACGCGCCGCAGGCCGAGGCCGCCCCGGCGGAGCCGGCTATGACGCCCGCGCCTGTCGAGCCGGAGGACGAGGACGTCCTGGAGCTGACCGACGCCATCGAGGCGGCCGCGCCCATCGAGACCCACGGCGACATCGACGTCTTCGAACCCGCCGCTCCGGAGCCGGAGGTCGCCGCCTGGGCTCCAGAGCCCGAGCCGATGCCTTCGTTCGATCCGCCGGCCCCCGAGCCGGAACCCGTCTACGCCCCGGCGGCCCGCCAGGTCGAGGAAGAGCCGATCCTCAGCGCGGCCACCGCCGCCGCCACGGCTTCGGCCTTCGGTCGGCTGGAAGCGGCGCTCGCCATGCCGAGCCCGAGCCAGACCCTGGACGGCGTCGTTCGCGAACTGCTCAAGCCACTCCTCAAGGAATGGCTGGACGAGAACCTGCCCCGCATCGTCGAAGCCAAGGTCGCCGAGGCGGTCGAGAAGCTGCAGCGCGGCCGAGTATAGCGATTTCCTTCTCCCGTCCGTCGGGAGAAGGCGGCCCGCGCACGCGGGCCTCAAGAGGGCAGCACCGGCTTATCCGGGCTGCCCTTTTGCGTTCCGGCGCAAGCCCGACGCGCAGACGCCGCAGCCCCCTTTGATCTCCGTCGTGCGACGACGGGCGAGCCGGGGGCTTGAATGCGACCACCACACCGCCCAAAGACACCGCCATGCTCGAAAAGACCTTCGATCCCGCCACCGTCGAACCGCGCCTCTACGCCGCATGGGAAGACGCCGGCGCCTTCGCGCCCACCGATGACCCGGCCGCAGAGCCGTTCAGCATCGTCATCCCGCCCCCCAACGTCACCGGCAGCCTGCACATCGGCCATGCGCTGAACAACACGCTGCAGGACGTGCTGATCCGGTTCCAGCGCATGCGCGGCAAGGCCGCCCTCTGGCTGCCCGGGACCGATCACGCGGGCATCGCCACCCAGATGGTCGTCGAGCGGCAGCTGGCCGAAGCCGGAAACATGGGCCGGCGGGAAATGGGCCGCGACGCCTTTGTCGAGAAGGTCTGGCAGTGGAAGGCCGAGAGCGGCGGAACCATCGTCAATCAGCTGCGCCGGCTGGGCGCCAGCTGCGATTGGTCGCGCGAACGCTTCACCCTCGACCCGGGCCTGTCGGCCGCTGTCCGCAAGGTTTTCGTTCAGCTGTACAAGGACGGGCTGATCTATCGCGACAAGCGCATGGTCAACTGGGACCCGCATTTCCAGACCGCCATCTCCGACCTGGAGGTCGAGCAGAAGGAGGTCGACGGCGCCTACTGGCACTTCGCCTATCCGCTGGAAGACGGCAGCGGCGAGATTGTCGTCGCCACCACCCGGCCCGAGACCATGCTGGGCGACACGGCGGTTGCGGTGCATCCGGACGACGAGCGCTACAAGGGTCTGATCGGCAAGATGGTCCGGCTGCCGATCGTCGGGCGGCTGATCCCCATCGTCGCCGATGACTACGCCGACCCGGAGAAGGGCTCGGGCGCGGTCAAGATCACGCCGGCGCACGACTTCAACGACTTCCAGGTCGGCAAGCGCCACGGACTGGAGGCCATCAACATCCTCGACGCCTTCGGCCGCATCAACGAGAACGCCCCGGCCGAATTCCAGGGTCACGACCGCTTTGTCGCCCGCAAGATGGTCATCGAGCAGTTCGAGGCGCTGGAACTGCTTCGCGGCATCGAGAAGACGCGGCACCAGGTTCCGCACGGCGACCGCTCGGGTGTCGTCATCGAGCCGTGGCTGACGGACCAGTGGTACGTCGACGCCGAGACGCTGGCGCGCCCGGCCATCGCGGCGGTCGAGAACGGCGACACCGTCTTCGAGCCCAGGAACTGGGACAAGACCTACTTCGAGTGGATGCGGAACATCCAGCCCTGGTGCATCAGCCGCCAGCTGTGGTGGGGCCATCGCATCCCGGCCTGGTACGATGCGGACGGCAACGTTTATGTTGAGGAAACGGAGGAGGCGGCGATCGCCGCGTCTGGCGGCAAGCCGCTGACGCAGGACGAGGACGTCCTCGATACCTGGTTCTCGTCCGGGCTGTGGCCCTTCTCGACCATGGGCTGGCCGGAGAAGACCGCCGACCTGGAGCGGTTCTACCCCACCCACACCCTGGTGACCGGCTTTGACATCATCTTCTTCTGGGTCGCCCGGATGATGATGATGGGCCTGCACTTCACTGGCCAGGTCCCGTTCCAGCGGGTGGTCATCAACGCCCTGGTGCGCGACGCCAAGGGCCAGAAGATGAGCAAGTCCAAGGGCAACGTCATGGATCCGCTGGTCCTGATCGACCAGTACGGCTGTGACGCGGTCCGCTTCACCCTGACCGCCATGTCGGGCCAGGCGCGGGACATCAAGTTGTCCGAGCAGCGGATCGAGGGCTACCGCAACTTCGGCACCAAGCTGTGGAACGCGACCCGCTTCGCCCAGATGAACGGCTGTGTCCGGGTCGAAGGCTTCGATCCCGGCGCGGTCAGCCAAACCCTCGCCAAGTGGATACGGGGGGAAACCGCCCGGACAGCGGCCGAGGTCACCCGCGCGCTGGAGGCCTGCGCCTTCGACGATGCGGCCGGGGCGCTGTATCGCTTCGTCTGGAATGTCTTCTGCGACTGGTACCTCGAACTGGCCAAGCCGATCCTCAACGGCGATGACGAGGCGGCCCGGGCCGAGATCCGCGCGACGACTGCCTGGGTGCTCGACCAGTGCCTCCTGCTGCTGCATCCGGTCATGCCCTTCATCACCGAAGAGCTGTGGCAGAAGACGGCGGAAGAGGGTGGTCCGGCACGCGACGGCTTCCTGATGTCTTCGCGGTGGCCGGCCTATCCTGACGGCTGGGCCGACGCGGCGGCCGAGGCGGAGATCGGCTGGGTGATCGACCTGGTCACCGAGGTCCGTTCGCTGCGCGCCGAGATGAACGTGCCGCCGGGCGCCAAGGCGCCGCTGACGCTGAGTGGCGCGTCGCCGGAGACCGCCGAGCGGCTCGCCCGTCACCGCGCACTGATCCTCACCTTGGCCAGGCTCGAGAGCGCCGAGGTCACCGAGGCTCCTGCGGCGGGCGCAGTGCCCTTCGTCATCGGCGAGGCGACGGCCGCGCTGGCGATCGCCGATCTCATCGACCTGTCGGCCGAGAAGGCGCGCCTCGCCAAGGAAATCGCCGCCCATGCCGGCGACATCGAGCGGGTCAATCGCAAGCTCGGCAATCCCGACTTCATGGCCAAGGCCAAGGAAGAGGTGATCGAGGAGAACCGCGCCAAGCTTGCCGATGCAGAGGCCGCGATGGCCAAGTTGCAGGCAGCGCTCGGCCGGCTCGAAACCCTGGCCTGATGGCGGACCGGCCTTCTCCCTCAGGGTGAAGGGCCGGCTTTCCTTCTGGACTACGCCGGTCGCACAACTCCCCAGACCCGGCGACCCAGATCGGCGAGGGCGGCGCGCCTGAATACGACCAGGAGCAGGATCGCGAACGTCAGGTTGAGGCAGGCCGCCACGAAGAGGCCGCCTCCATCGCCGTTAGGATCGGTCCCCAGCGGCGTGAAGAGGTGAAAGCTGACGGCGCCGGTCATGACCAGCAGGCCCGCCAGGGCGCCGCCGGCCTGAAGGTGGCGCAGCCTCGGCCAGATGCCGGCCAGTAGCAGGCTGGCTGCCAGCAGCTCGATCCCGCCGATAACGTACTGGCTGAACATTCCGGTCTGGGCGAACAGGCCCGGCGCCCCAAGGGCCGCGGCCCAGGCATCCAGCTTGCCAAAAATGACCTGGGTCTTGGGGTGATTGGTGAACTTGAAGCGCAGGCTGTCGAGAAACACCGCGGCCATGAACAGGGCCATGACGTCCGGAACCCAGCGGATGAGTCGTCGGGCGAGGGTCACTTCAGCACCTTGGGCCAGTTGGCGTCGCCCTTGCGGATGAAGCCGGGAACATCCTTGGTCCACTTGCTCTGAATATCGGCGTTGTAGTTCAGATAGAGCTTGCCGCCGACGATCTTCCAGTGGCGCGGATCGCCCTTGGCCGTGTAGCCGTTGGCGACGGCCCAGGCGCAATACCCGCCATATTGGGGCGCGTAGGCGGACGGGTTGGCCTTGAACTTCGCCAGGTTGGCGGCCGAGCTGAATTTCCAGGTCGCGCCGCGCCATTTGGTCTGGAACGCGTCGTCGCCGCGCACCGGCCGACCGACCGTGAAGTAGGCGACGACGTCATAGCCGCCGGCCGCCACGTCCGACAGGGCAGATGTGTAGATTTCCGGCTTGGCCGCCAAGGCGACGCCCGGCGTCGCCAGCGGCGCAGCGGCGACCAGGGCCGCCAGGATAAGGGGCAGGGGCTTCATGGGCAGGCTCCTTCAGGCAGTCTTTCGGGCGGCGACAGCGTCCGCCTCCAGAACCGGGTCAAGCGGGGTTTCAGCCAGGTGGTTGACGTAGTTGCTGAGTGTCTTCAGCCCGACCGCGAGGACGACATCGAGCGCCTGCGCGCGCGTGAAGCCCGCGGCCAGGAAGGCCGACAGGTCGGCGTCGCTGAGCAGGCCCCGCTCGCGCACGAGGCGCACCGAATAGAGCCTGAGGGCTTCAAGCCGGGCGTCGACGAGGGGGCGCCGGTCGCGGATGGCGCGGATGTCGGCCTCGTCCAGCCGGACATCCCGCGCGCGGCGGGTATGGGCGGGCGTGCAGTAGTGGCTGTCGTGCTCGACCGAGACGGCCAGCAGGACCAGCGCCTGCTCGGTGTCCGAAAGGGTCGACTTGCGGAAGATGGCCGAGCCGGCCGCGTAGGCTTCGAGAAGCTGCGGACTTTCGGCCATCTGCGCGATCAGCGCCGGGACATAGCCGAGCGTCGCCTGCGCCTCCTCCAGGAAGGGTTTGGAGGCGAACGGGGCGGTGGCGCGGGTGTGGAGCGGGAAATCAGCCATGAGCGGACTCTGGCATCTTTCAGTTCTGGCGATAATCTGTGCCCGTGACATATGACTGATGCGAGATTTGCATGGATCGGCTGGAGGCCCTGCGGTTGTTCCTTCGGGTCGCGGAAACCGGCAGCTTCAGCCGCGCCGCGCACGAGCTGGGCGTCGCCCAGTCTGCCGCGAGCCGTGCTGTCGCCTCGCTTGAGCGGGATCTTGGCGCCCGGCTTCTGCATCGCACGACCCGCAGCCTGTCGCTGACCGATGCAGGGCGGCGGGCCAGCGATCACGCGCGCGAGGTGGTGGCGGCCATGGAAGCGCTGGCAGGCTCTGTCGGCGCCGCCCAGGGTGAGCCGGCCGGCCTTCTTCGTATCGGCGCCTCGGTGGCCTTTACCCGCGCCTGCCTTGTGCCGCTGGTCGGCGAGTTCCAGCGTGCCTGGCCCCGGGTGCGGCTCGATCTGGCGGCGCGCGATGATCGCCTGGATCCGGTGGTCGAGGGTGTCGATCTCGTCTTCCGCCTGGGCGCGGTCGAGGATAGCCGTCTGACCGCGCGCCGCCTGGGCTCCTGGCGGCGGCTTGTCGTCGCCTCTCCCGGCTTCGAGGCCGCGTTCGGCCCGATCCGCCAGCCGCGCGACCTGGCCGGCGCACCCGCCCTGGCACTGACGACTTCGGCGTTTCCGGCCCGTTGGCCGCTGGCGTCAGGCGCCGAGCGCACTGAGGTCGAGGTGTCGCCGGCTCTCCGGACCGCCAACGGCGAGGTCCTGGCGGATCTCGCCCGCGCCGGCTTCGGCGCCGCCCTTGCGCCCGAGTTCCTTGTCTCCGATGACCTTTCCAGCGGACAACTGGTGCGGCTGCTGCCCGACTGGTCAGGCCCGCCGCTTGACCTGACCGCCCTCTGGTCGGGACGGGTCCTGCCCCGCAAAGCGCGAGTGTTCCTCGACTTCGCGGCTCCGCGACTGTTCGCCCAGGCTGGAGAAAGCCGGTCCGCCTGACGAACACGCATGGAGGCGCCTCAAAGACCGCTTTGGTCGGCGCGGGACGGCGATCGGCTTGACGGTCGCGCGGTCTGCTGTCCTCATTCCGGGCTGGGAACGGGGAGTTGTTCATGATCGAGTTGGTGCTTGCCCTCGCCTTGGCGACGCAGGAGCCGTCCGCGCAAAGCGCGCCGACGCCCGAGGTGGACGCGCTGGTAGTGGCGCCGCCGAAACCGATGACCCGACAGGAGGCGGTGAAGGCCTATGTCGAGGAAGTCGACGACTTCACTGGCAACAAGCGCCTCGGTCGCTTCGACAGGCAGATCTGCCCGGGTGTCATCGGCATGAGCGCCAAGCCGGCGCAGTTTGTCATCGATCGTATCGCCGAGCGCGCCCAGCAGGTTGGGCTCACGGTCCAGGAGCCCGGCTGCAAGGCCAATGTTGTCATTGTCCTGACGGATGCGCCGGACGAGATGGCCCTGGCCCTCTACAAGGACCATCCGCAAACGGTATCGCGCTGGGACCTGGAGATGACGCCCGGCCGTGGGGACCTGAAGCGATTTCTCACCACCGACGCCCCGGTCCGGTGGTGGCATGTCACCAAGCGGGTGATGGCCGATGGGCGCGAGTACTCGCCGGGCCAGTACATAGCCGTCGAGAAGATCGGCCGGGTAAGTTCAACCACGCGCGACGATTTCAGCCATGTGATCATCATTGTCGACGCCGCGAGGGTAGGGCGCGTGAGACTTGACGCCCTGTCGGACTATCTCGCCTTCGTGGCGCTGGCCCAGGTCGATCCGGAAGCCAGTCCCGGCATGGCGCCGTCCATCCTCAACCTGTTCACCGATCGCGAGGCGGGCCGTGAGCCGCAGACGGGCATGACGAGCTGGGACTTCGCCTATGTGTCGGGCCTGTACGACGCCCGCCGCAACGTCCTGCGGGTGAACTCCCAGCGCTACGACATCAGAGATGCGATGATGCGCCGGGCCCAGGAAACGGCCCCATCGGGCGAAGCCTCCCCGACGCCGGAGTCGCCGGTCGAGCTCTGATCAGGCTTCGGAAGGGCGCGGTATTCTGGCGCCGGTTCTTATCGCTGTCGGCCGTCAGGATCAGACGCTTCGGCCACTTCAAACGGGCGTTTGCATCGTTGCCTGCCTTGTGCTCTTACGCAGGGTGAGGCGGGACGCCAGAAGCCCGCTTGATCCCCGACCCCCTGGAGGAAGCGCGCATGACCACCACTCCCTGGCCCGCAATGTCGATCGCCCAGGCCCACGCCCTCCTCACCGCTCCCGGCGCGCCCTGCGAGATGGAAGAGGTCGTCATTCGGGGCATCCCGACGCGTACCTGGAAGAACGTTCCTCCGACCCTGCGTGACACGCTGACCCATGCGCGCCAGCACGGCGAAAAGATCTTCCTGGTCCACGAGAACGAGCGGGTAAGCTTCGAGGCCTTCCACCGCGCCGTCGCCGCCTTCGCGGCCGAGCTGGCGGCGCAGGGGATCACCAAGGGCGACCGCATCGCCATCGTCATGCGAAACCTGCCCGAATGGCCGGTGGCCTTCTATGCCGGCCTGTCGCTGGGGGCGATCCTGACGCCGCTGAACGCCTGGTGGACGGGGCCGGAGCTGGAGTACGGCCTGACGGACTCAGGGACCAAGATCGCCATTATGGATGTGGAGCGCTTCGACCGGCTGGCCGAGCATCTGCCGAACTGTCCGGACCTCCAGCGGGTCTATGTCGCGAGGGCGACCGACGAGATCACCCATCCCTATGTGGCCAAGATCGAGGACGTCATCGGCGAGCCTGGCGGCTGGAAGGACCTGCCCGACGCGCCCCTGCCGGCGACGGCGCTCGAGCCCGAGGACGACGCCACCATCTTCTACACTTCCGGCACCACGGGTAAGCCCAAGGGCGCCCTGGCCACGCACCGGAACATCAACAGCAACATCATGTCGTCGGCGAGCAGCGCGGCTCGCAGCTTCCTGCGCCGGGGCGAGCAGCCGCCCGAACCGGACCCGAACGCGCCCCAGAAGGCGATGATGATCTCCGTTCCCTTCTTCCACGCCACGGGCTGTTTCGCGGTGCTGAACCCGGTGATGTTCGGCGGCGGCAAGATCGTGATGATGCGCAAGTGGGAGCCGGAGCTGGCGATGCAGCTCATCGAGCGCGAGAAGGTCACGGCAGCCGGCGGCGTGCCGACTATCGCCTGGCAGCTGATCGAGCACCCGGCCCGGCACAAGTATGACCTCTCGAGCCTGGAAAGCGTCTCCTATGGCGGCGCGCCCAGCGCCCCCGAGTTGGTCCGCAAGATCAAGGAGACCTGGCCCAAGTCCGCGCCCGGCAACGGCTGGGGCATGACCGAGACCAGCGCCACCGCCACCCAGCACCAGGCTGAGGACTACGAGCACCGTCCGACGAGCTGCGGCCCGGCCGTGGCCGTCACCGACCTGAAGATCATGAGCGTCGAGGGCGACCGCGAGCTGCCGGTCGGCGAGGTCGGCGAGCTGTGGTGCAAGGGCCCGCAGGTGGTGAAGGGCTACTGGAACAAGCCGGAGGCCACGGCCCAGACCTTCGTCGACGGCTGGGTGAAGACCGGCGATCTGGCGCGCCTCGACGAAGAGGGCTTCTGCTACATCATCGACCGGGCCAAGGACATGCTGATCCGGGGCGGCGAGAATATCTACTGCATCGAGGTGGAGAACGTTCTCTACGACCATCCGGCGGTGATGGACGCCGCCCTGGTCGGCCTGCCTCACAAGACGCTGGGTGAGGAGCCGGCGGCGGTGGTGACGCTCAAGCCCGGCGCCAGCGCAACCGAACAGGAACTGCGGGCGTTCGTCGCCGACCGGCTGGCCGCCTTCAAGGTGCCGGTCAAGGTGGCGTTCTGGCACGAGACGCTGCCGCGCAACGCCAATGGCAAGATCATGAAGCCGGAAGTGCGCAAGATCCTGGAAGAAGGGCTCTAGAACGCGGTCGGCGGTTGACCGCCGCCTTGCGCCGCCGCAACGTCGGCGGCGGGAGGAGACCATGGTCCAGTCCAGAGCCGCCAGCGTCGACGACTTCATGCTCGAAGTCGGACCCGACCGCTTGCCCTACATCCAGCGCTTTCGGGAGCTCTGCCGCGAAACCCTGACCGGGTGGGAGGAGCGGATGGAGTACGGCATGCCCGCCTACGGCCCGGCCGGCGAGAAGGACATCGGCGTCGCCTTCAACAATCAGAAGCAGCACATCGCCTTCTATGCCGGGGCGACGGCGGTGGATCGCTTCGCGGACCAGCTGGCGGGGGTTGATTGCGGCAAGGGCTGTATCCGCTACCGCAACCCGAAGAAGATTGATTTCGAGCTGGTCGAGGCGATCCTGAGGGACATCCGGGCGCGCGGCGAGCCGGCCTGCTGACCGTTCATGCGGTCAGGCTGACATCGGTATCAAGCAGCATACGGTTCAGGCGCGCGACGCTGTCGCCGGCGTTTGCTAGCAGCTCGCGGCCAAGCGGCGTCGACCAGACCGCTGCCGGGATGATCAGGCCGGCGCCGGTGCGCAGTACGACACCATCAGCTTCCAGGCGAAGGATATGCCGCCGCACGGTTTCGGCGGGAAGTTTCAGCGAGGTGGCGATGGCGTGCGCCGAGATGGGCGTCTTGGCGCCATCGGCCAGTTCGTAGCCGGCTTCGATGCGGGCCCGGTCATTGGCCTGCAGGATGACGCTGAAGACAAGGCCGAACAGGTAGCCGGTGGGATAGTGCCGGTTCCAGGGCCTGATCCAGTCGCCGACGAACTCGCCGTTGGCCCGCAGCACAAGGCGGTAGCGCTGGTCGCGTCCGCATCGGCCGCCGTCAATGTCGCCGGGCAGAAGGCCCTGGCTTCTCAGCCGCCGGATGAGCTGCAGCAGGTTCGAATAGAGCGGATCTGTCATCGCAAGCGACGGCGGGTTCAGGATCTGGCGGCTGGGCACGATGTAGCCGCTGCGGCCTACCGCCACGATGCTGCCGGTGCCGACGAGCGTCTTGATGTAGCGGCCGGCCGTCACGCGCGGCATCGCCATGGCGCGCGCGGCTTCGGAAACGGTCACCGGCCGGCGCGCTGAGTCGGGTGGCGGCTCCTGTCCGGCGTAGCGAAGGTTGAGAACCGTGTCCTCATGGACGCCATGAACATTCAGGTGGAGGACGGTGTTGAGCACCAGCGCTCGCAAATGGTCCCCGTCGAACAGGTCGCTCGCGAGGTCCGCCCACCGCAGGAAGTAGTCGCCAGTCAGCCTCAGTACGGCCCGTCCCTGGCTGGTTTCGTCGCCCGGCATGTCTGTGAAAGCACTCCAGGGGCGTCCGGGGCGCCCATCGTTGACCATTTTGGGGAACGGCGAGCGTGCAAACAAGGCCACACTCGCGTCTGACTGCGGTCGAGGGGTGACGCGAGGCGGTTTCCGGATCTGCAACCAGCGGGACCGGGCGCCATGCCGCTGCCGGGATCGGGGGTCCGGCAGCGGCGCTCTTCAAGCCCTCCAGGTTGGATTTAGGCGCTGATCGGCGGCCTACGACCGACCCACGGGCGCGCCTCCTCGAGCTGATAGGCCAGTTCGAACAGCAGTTTCTCCCGGCCGATGCGGGCGCAGAACTGGCTGCCGACAGGCAGGCCCTCATTCGTCCAGTGCAAAGGCACGCTCATCGATGGCGCCCCGGCGACATTCTGCAGAGGGGTGTAGCCGACATAGTCGGTCAGACGCGCCGACAGAGTGGCCATGTCGATATTGCCGCTGACAAAGCCCAGCGGCACGGGCGGGGCCGCCAGGACCGGCGAGAGCACCACGTCGTAGCGCGTCAGCCACTGGTCATAGGCCTGCGACGCCGCCTGCAAGCGCCCGACCGCCGCTTCGAGCGCGCCAGGCGGCAGGCTGGCGATCAACTGCGCCATGGCCAGCGAGAAGGGCTCCAGCATTGTCGCATCGGGCGTGCGCCCGACGGTCTTGCCGACGAAGGCGACCAGCTCGGCGGCGCCGGCCGACCAGAGGGTCAGGAAGTCCTGGCCGAACTGCTGGCTGTCGATCGGCCAGTCGGTGGGCTCGACCCGGTGGCCCAGGTCCGTCATCAGCTGGGCCGAGCTTTCGATCGCCGTCCTGACGTCAGCGTCCGGCTCCTTGCCCGAGCCGCTGCGATACAGCAGGCCCACCTTGAGCTTGCGACGCAGGGGGCGGCTGACCAGCCCCACCTTGGGCAGGCCGCTGCCGGACCGTTCCGTCGCCGCGAACAGGGCGGCGGAGTCGCGGACCGTGCGGCTCACCGCGTGGTTGACGCTGATGTCGGTCACCTGCGTCCCGGGCTTGGGATCGATCAGGCGCCCCCGCGACGGCTTCAGCCCGAAGAGCCCACAGCAGCTGGCCGGGATGCGGATCGAGCCGCCGCCATCGCTCGCGTGGGCAATGGGGATGACGCCCGCCGCCACCGCGACCGCCGCGCCGCCGGATGAACCGCCGCTCGAGCGGCCAGGATCCCACGGATTGCGGGTGGGGTCGTATCCCATGGGTTCAGTGGTCGGCAGGAAGCCGTACTCCGGCGTCGATGACTTCCCGAAGAACACCAGGCCGGCGCGCTCGAAGCTGTCGATATAGACGTCCTGGGCCTGGGCGGGCGGATGCTGCGCTGTCCAGCGGGACCCAGACCGGGTCGGCATGCCCTTGTAGTCGTCCAGGTCCTTGACCAGGAAGGGAACGCCCGCGAACGGCCCGGTCTGGCCACCGGCGCGGGCTTTGTCCAGGGCGCGGTCGAAGTCCGAATTGACGATGAAGCCGAGCTTCGGCTGAAGCGCCTCGGCCTTGCGGATGGTCGCTTCCATCAGCTCGGCCGCGCTGACCTCCTTCTTGCGGATCGCGGCGGCCAGCGCCGTTGCGTCCGGAGTCCAGGCCACGCTTTCGCGCGCCGGCTTGGCGGTCTGCGCAAGCGCGGCCCCGCCCAGAGCGGTGTTCGCGCCCAGCGCGGTGGCTCCACTGGCGGCCAGAAGGCCGCGGCGGGTCATCTTGCTCATCGTATCGCCCCCGGTCTCGTCCCCGAAAGGAGCCTCTCACGGACCCCTGATCGGCGATCAGATTGGCGGTATCGGGGCGGCCGCGCAACCTAGCGCCTTGCGCCGGGCGCGGCCTTGGTGGTCAATCGCCGCCAAGGGCCGGGCGGGGGAGTCGGGTCCACCAGCGGTGAGCCATGTTCCGTCTCGAAAACGCCCAGAGCCTGACTGGCATCGCGCTGACCCTGCTGGTCTGCTGGGCCGTGTCGGAAAACCGCAAGGCCTTCCCCTGGCGGCTGGCGATCGGGGCGGTCGCGGTGCAGCTGGGGCTGATCTTCCTGCTATTCGGATTGCCTTCGGCGCGTGGCGTGGTCGCCGGGATCAGCGCGGCCGTGGACGGCCTGGCGGCGGGCACCGCGAAGGGCACCCAGTTCGTCTTCGGCTATCTTGGCGGATCGCCGCCGCCGTTCGCCGTCACCAACCCCGACGCAGGCTTCATGTTCGCCTTTCAGGTGCTGCCGCTGATCCTCGTCATCTCGGCGCTGTCTGCGCTGCTCTGGCACTGGAAGATCCTCAAGTGGATCATCCGTCTCTTCGGACTGCTGTTCGAGAAGGCGCTGGGCATGGGCGGCGCCTCTGCAACCGCCACGGCCGCCAACATCTTCGTGGGCATGATCGAGACGCCGATCATCATCCGGGCCTATCTGGACAAGCTGACGCGGTCGGAACTGTTCCTGATGATGGTGGTGGGGCTGGCCACGGTGGCCGGCTCGACGATGGTCGCCTACGCCCTGGTGCTCAAGGCCAGCCTGCCCAACGCCGCCGCCCATGTGCTGGTCGCCTCGGTTGTCTCGGCGCCGGCCGGGGTCCTGCTGGCGCGGATCATCATCCCCGAGGCGCCCGGCCAGTCGGCGACCCAGGCCGACTACACCTCGCTGCTCCGCTATGAGTCGTCCATCGACGCGATCTCGAAGGGCGTCCAGGACGGGCTGATGGTCGTGCTGAACATCTCGGCCATCCTGATCGTGTTCGTCGCCCTGGTCGCCATCGCCAACCTGATCCTGGGGATATTCCCCGACGTCGCCGGCGCGCCGCTGACCATCGAGCGCATTCTGGGCGTCGTCTTCTCGCCGCTGGCCTGGACGCTCGGCGTCGACTGGAGCGAGGCGGGCAAGGCGGGCTGGCTGCTCGGGGTCAAGCTGATGCTGACCGAGTTCATCGGCTTCATCGAGCTTGGCTCCATTCCGCCCGACCAGATGAGCGAACGGACTCGGATGATCATGACCTATGCCCTCTGCGGCTTCGCCAACGTGGGCTCGGTGGGCATCACCGTGTCCGGACTGGGCGTGCTGATGCCCGAGCGTCGGGCCGAGGTCATCGGCATGGTGTGGAAGGCGCTTCTGGCCGGATTCCTCGCCACCTGCATGACGGCCAGCGTTGTCGGCGCCCTGCCGCGTGAACTGTTCGGCATCGCCGGCTGAGAAGAAGGACCAAGGGGATGAAACTCTACGACAGCTTCCGGGCGCCGAATCCGCGCCGCGTGCGCTGGTTCTTGGCCGAAAAGGGCGACCACCAGGTCGAGATCATCAACCTGGACGTCTTCAAGGGCGAGCACCGGGCGCCGGACTATCTGGCCAAGGCCGGCCTCGCCAACGTTCCCGCCCTGGAGATGGATGACGGGACGACGATCACGGAGTCGGTGGCGATCTGCCGCTATCTGGAGAGCCACTATCCCGAGCCGAACATGTTCGGTCGTGACGCCCGCGAAGCGGCCATCATCGAAATGTGGACCCGGAGGGCGGAGATGCTGGTGGCCACGCCGCTGATGCTCGCGGTTCGCCACTCCCATCCCGCGCTCGCTGCGCTGGAAAAGCAGATTCCCGAGATCGCCGAGAGCAATCACCGCGCCGGCGAGCGGGCCATGAAGGTGTTCGACCGCCGTCTGGCCGAAAGCGAGTTCATCGCCGCCAACCGCATCACGATGGCGGATATCATCGCCGCCACCGCCATCGACTTTTCGCGCATGGCCAAGTTCTCGATCCCTGAGGACCTTTCGCACGCTCGGCGCTGGTACGAGGCGATGCTGGCGCGGCCAGCGGCCAAGGCGGGGGTCAGCGCGTGATGCGGTCACTGGCTCTGGCTGTCGCGGCGGCTGCTCTTGTGTTGGTGGCGCCCGTCGCGGCCTGGGCACAGTCGCTCACCGTCGTAGGACCTGACGGAAAGGAAACGGTTCTGGACGCTTCGCGGCTGGCGACCTTGCCTCGCGCCGAGGCGCGGCTGGGATCCGGTGACAAGGCCAAGACTTACGAAGGCCCGACCCTGACGGCCGTGCTCCGCGAGGCCGGCGTCGCGACCGGACCCAAGCTGCATGGCAAGCCGCTGGTCGCCTATGTCGTGGTCACCGGGTCGGACGGCTATCGGGCGGTGCTGTCGATCGCGGAGACGGACGCCTGGATCGCCGGCGAGGGCGCCGTCATCCTGGCCGACAAGCGCACCGACGGCCCGCTGGAGCTGAAGGAAGGCACGCTGCGACTGGTCGTTGGTTCCGACAGGCGGCCGGAACGATCGGTGCGGATGGTGACGCGCGTCGAAGTCCGTCCGCTGGACTGCGCTGGTCGTCCCGGCCTGACGCCGGGACGACCCGATGGCCTCAGCCGTGCAGCTTGACCGCGGTTTCAGCGACCAGCCGACCCTGGAAGCGGGCGCCCTCGAGTTCGTTCTCGCTGGGCTGACGTGAACCGTCGCCGCCGGCGATGGTGCTGGCGCCGTAGGGGCTGGTCCCGGTCACCTCGTCGAGGCGCATCTGGCCCTGGAAGCTGTAGGGCAGGCCGACGATGACCATCCCGAAATGCAGCAGGTTTGTGATGGTCGACATGATCGTCGTCTCCTGGCCGCCGTGCTGGGTGGCGGTCGAGGTGAAGACAGCGCCGACCTTGCCGTTCAGGGCGCCCTTGGCCCAGAGGCCGCCGGCCTGGTCGAGGAAGGCCGCCATCTGCGAGGCCATGCGGCCGAACCGGGTGCCGACGCCGATGATGATGGCGTCGTAGTCGGCCAGCTCGTCGATCGTCGCGATCGGCGCTTCCTGGTCGAGCTTGAAGTGCGACGCCCTGGCCAGTTCCTCGGGCACGGTCTCCGGCACGCGCTTGATATCGACCGTGACGCCGTCGACCCCGCCGGCGCCTTCGGCGACAGCCTTGGCCAGGGTTTCGACGTGGCCATAGGCCGAGTGATAGAGGACGAGGACCTTGGTCATGGGTTTCTCCGATGCGCGACGCGGGGAGGCGTCGCTACTGAAACTGATGGAGTGGCAGATATGCCGCCTTGCAGAACCGTCAAGGGGTTCAGGCGATCATCAGTTCCAGAGAGCGGATCCGGTCTGCCAGAGTGGGGGCGGCGGCGATGACAAATAGCTCGTCCGCCTTTGTACTGGAGAGCTTGGCCGCGAGGCCCGCCCGAACCTGAGCGCCGTCACCGACGATCGAGCGGCCTGCGGCTTCGGCGATCATGGCGTGGCCGGCCTTGTCGGCCAGGCGCTTCTCGGCGGTGGCGACATCCGGGAACGGCTCATTGAGGCCCTCGGCGAAGCCGACGGTCCAGGCAAGGCGCGGCTGGTCCAGCCGACGTGCGTCCTGCTCGGTGTCGGCGGCCATCGCGGCCACCGCGACGGCCGCCCAGGGCGATGAGCGGAACGGCGAGGGGCGGAACGCGCGGCGATACGCTTCGACCGCTTCGGCTCCGCCGCCGCCCGCCAGGAACTCGGCATGGACCATCCCGACTCCGAACTGCCCGGCGAGCGCCGCGCCGCCGGCCGAGGAGCACAGGATGAACAGGTCCGGCCGGCGGGGGCCGGCAGGCTGGGCGCGAACCTCGCGGGCCGGATGGCCGGCCGGAAAGCCGGGCTGTCCCGTCGCGTCCAGCAGCCAGGCGTTCAGCATGGCGAACGACTGGCCGAAGGCGTCCAGCCCGGCTGTGCGCAAGGCCTGGCCGACCCTTGCGTCGCCGCCGAGCGAGCGGCCGACCCCAAGATCGATCCGGCCGGGCGCCAGGGCCTCGAGCGTCATGAATTGCTCGGCGACTTTCAGCGGGCTGTAGTTCACCAGCATCACCCCGCCCGAGCCGAGCCGGATCCGCGACGTCGCCTGGGTGAGCGCCGCCATAAGGATTTCGGGCGCCGTGCCGGCGTGCGAGGCCACATTGTGGTGCTCGGCCAGCCAGTAGCGACGATAGCCCAGGCGGTCTGCCGCCCTGGCCAGCGCCACGCTGTCGCGAATGGCCTCGTCTGGCCGCTGGGGGGCGGCCACCGAGGACAGGTCCAGAATGGAGAGGGGCAGGGTCATGCGGATGCGCCAGTCCTGCCCGGACCGGCCTCCGCTGGCAAGGGTCAGACGGTGTGCGACAGGGTCGCGTACAGGCCGTCGGAGTCGTTGGGCGTCACGAGCGCCAGGGTGGCGGCGCCCGCCAGCGTGGCAACCGACCAGAGAATGAGGAAGAGTTTCCTCATGATGACGTAAGTCTCCCGTCCAGGCAGCCAGGAATTGGCCGCCTCACAACACATAGATGGGAGACCAGGGTTCGCCGTTCAACTTAACGAGCGTTCATCTGCGTGAAACTTTCGTCACGTCGCGATGAGGAAATCTGGCAGGTCAGGTCGTCAGGGGATTGGGGCGGCGGGCGACCTTCTTGATCACGCCCGAGAAGGTCATCATCGGCGAGCCGCCGGTCGAGATCAGCCCACGGACGAACAGCATGGACTTGCCAGCCTTGACCACCTCGCCGTGAGCCTCGACCAGGTCGCCGACATGGGCGGGACCAACGAATTCGCCGTTCAGGCTGACCGTCACGGCGCGGTCATCCTTCAGGTCGCGCCAGGCGATGGCGAACAAGGCGAAGTCGGCGAACGTCATCATGCAGCCGCCGTGCATGAAGCCGCCGCCGTTCATGTGTTTGCGCTCGGCCCGGAATGCGCAGCGCACCGAGCCGTCCTCAAGCTCCTGGAAGTAGAAGGGGCCGGACTGCGCCTCGTATGGATCGCTGTCGCCCCAGTAGCGCCAGCCCGCCCATTCGCCGTCCGTGATCAGCCGGGGTCCGTCGAAGATTTCGTTGCCGCCGTCCATGTCGCCCCGCCTGTCGTGATGTCGCCCTGCGAGATAGGCGGCCCCGCGCGCCCGCTCAAGGCGGAATCCGGACGCGACCATGTTGCGCGCCCCGCGGCGGCGTGATCCAACCGGCCGAGTGTTCCTGGGGGCCTAGAGATGTTGCGTTGGGCGGTTCGACTGCTGGCCATGGTCGCCATGGTCGCGGCGATGGCGGGGGTTGCCGGCGAGACGCTGGCGCAGGAGCTGATCTCGCGGCTCGACTTCCGCGAGGCTTATGCGGCGCGGCTGGAAAAGGCGATCCCGGGCGTGAAGATCGTCCGCAAGGGTGAGGCCGAGCTGGAGCTGACCCTGCCCGATGGCCGCACGATGACGGCCTTCCTGGACAACGCCTACATGGACTACCGCAAGGACCCGGACGGCCTTGACCAGCTGCTCGAGCGGCATGCGCGTTCGGTGGCGTCGGCCACGCTGGAACGACCGCTCGAAGCCAGCCGCATCGTGGTCATCGTCCGCCATGAGGCGTTCGTCTCCAGCCAGATGGACCTGACCCAGGGGGCGAAGACCGAAGAGGTCAAACCCCTCTATCGCCGTCTCGGCGGCGGGCTGGTCGCCATCGTCGGACAGGACGAGCCGGAGTCGGTCTTCGTGCCGCCGCGCCAGGATCTGATCGACCGGTTCGGCGACGAGGACAGGGTTTGGGCCATGGCCCTGGCCAACACCTCGAAGGTGCTGGGCGAGGTGAATGTCGAGCGGCTGGGCGACGGCACGATTCTTCTGGTCACCGCCGCGCCCAGCTACGCACCAAGCCTGCTGGTGCTTGACCGATGGAACGCCGAGCCGCTGGTCGACGAGGGCAATCCGGTGGTGGTCGTCGTCGACCGCGATGCCATCATCGTCACCCGCGACCGCAACCCCGACAATCTGCTGCTGCTCGGGCGGATCATGCGGGGGCTGCGCGACGATGGAACACCGCCCTTGTCCGATGAAATCCTGGTGCTCAAGGGCGGAGAGTGGATCGAGGTCGACGTCGACTGACGCCTCGCGGGCCTGCGTCGCGTCGTGCTATGGCGCGGCATGACCTCGCCCATCGAAGACGCCATCCTGCAGCAGCTCGCCGACGTTCCCGCCGGCAAGAGCATCGATCCCGCCAATGTCGCCAAGGCGCTGCAGTCGGAGCGCTGGCAGCGGATACTGCCGCAGGTGAAAGCCGTCGCCGTGGGCATGGCGCGGCAGGGTCGGCTGGTCATCCTGCGCCACAACAAGCCGGCCGATCCCGATAGCTTCAAGGGCGTCTACCGGCTAAGACTGCCGACAGGTGAATAGTCAAAGGCAACGGGCATGATCCTCTACGGCGCGTCCCTTTCTCCCTTCGTGCGCAAGACGCTGGCCTATGCGGCCGAGAAGGGCATCGAAGTCACGCATAAGGTGCCCCCGTTCGGCCAGCCGGACCCGGAGTTCATGGCGGTCAGCCCCTTCGGCAAGATCCCGGCCCTCAAGGACGGCGACTTCTCGATCCCCGACTCTTCGGCGATCATCCATTACTTCGAGGCGATCAAGCCCGAGCCCGCGCTCATCCCCGCCGATCCCAAGGACCGCGCCCGGGTGATCTGGTTCGAGGAGTACGCGGACACCATCCTGGTCGGGGCCTCGGGGCCGTTGTTCTTCAACCGCATCGTGGCCCGGCTGACCGGGGCGCCATCGGACGAGGCCGCCGCGGCGCGCGCGGAGACGCGGGATGTGCCGCCGGTTCTGGACTATCTGGAGCGCGTCATGCCCGACAGCGGCCATCTGGTGGCAGACCGGCTGACGCTGGCCGACATCGCCGTGGCCAGCCCCTTCGTGAACCTGCTGCACCTGCGCTTCGACCTTGCGCCATGGCCGAAGGTCAAGGCCTGGTCGGAGGCCATGCTGGCCCGGCCGAGCTTTGCCCGCTGGGTGACCGCCGAGAGCCGGCTTCTGTCGCGCTGAGGCCTTGGCGCGGTCGGCTCTCGACGCGATCCTCACGGACATCGCAGCCTGCCGGGCCTGCGCCGGCGACCTGCCGCACGAGCCACGCCCGGTTGTGCGGGTTTCGGACCGCACGCGCATCCTGATCTGCGGCCAGGCCCCGGGACGACGGGTCCATGAAAGCGGCCTGCCGTTCGATGATCCGTCGGGCGACCGCCTGCGCGACTGGATGGGCGTTGATCGCGGAACCTTCTATGGCCGGCCGGAGATCGGCGTCGCCGCCATGGCCTTCTGCTATCCGGGGACCGCGCCGCGCGGGGGCGACTATCCCCCGCCACCCCGATGCGCCAGCCTGTGGCGGCGGCCCCTGCTGGAGGCGCTGCCCGGCGTCGAGCTGATCCTGCTGGTCGGGGGATATGCCCAGGCCTGGCACCTGGGCGCCGGCAGCGGGTCGATGACCGAGCGGGTTCGGGACTGGCGCGCGCACTTGCCGCGCTACATCCTCACGCCGCATCCCTCCTGGCGGAACACCGCCTGGCTGAGGCGCAATCCGTGGTTCGAGGCGGAGGTCGCGCCCTATATTCGACAAAGGGTTGCGAGCATTCTGGCGGCATGAACCGAAGGGCTGTTCTCGTGGGATCGCTGGCGGCCGGCGGGCTGGCGGGCTGCGCCTCGATGGCGGTGCAGTCGCCGCTGACGCCGGCGCCGGCCTTCGCGGGGCCGCGGCTGGAGGACGAGGTCTTCGTCAGCTTCGACGGCGCGCGGCTGGGCCTGACGCGGTGGATGCCCGTTGGCCCGCCAAGCGTCGCCCTGGTGGCCCTGCATGGCATGAACGACTACGCCAACGCCTTCCACCTGGCCGCGCCGACCTGGGCGGCGCAGGGGATCGCGACCTATGCCTTTGACCAGCGGGGGTTCGGTCGTTCGCCCAACCGTGGCATCTGGGCCGGCGAGAGCCTGATCTGCGAGGACATTCGCACCTGCGTCGCCCTGGTGCGGGCCGCCCATCCCGGGATTCCGGTGGTGGTGGCCGGAGAGAGCATGGGCGGGGCGGCGGCCATCTGCGCCTTCGCCTCCGACCGCCCGCCGGCGGCCGACAGGCTGGTGCTGTTCGCCCCGGCCGTGTGGGGCTGGTCGACGCAGGCCCTGCCCAACAAGACCCTGCTGTGGATCACAGCGCGGGTGGCGCCCGGCCAGGTCGTCGAGCCGCCCGAATGGGTCGCCAGCTCGGTTACCCCGTCCGACAACCGCGACGAGCTTGTCGCCATGGGCCGGGACCGGCTGATGATCTGGGGTGCGCGGCCCGACGCGGTGCACGGGCTGGTGGACCTGATGGAGGCGGCCTGGCGCCGCATCGACGGGGTCAGGGTTCCGATCGGCTACTTCTACGGCGCGAACGACGATGTGATCCCCAAGCGGCCGAGCTTCCAGGCCGCCGCCGCGCTCAAGCCCGGGGACGTTTCGGCCTATTATGCAAAGGGATACCACCTGCTGCTGCGGGACCTGCAGCGGGAGCGGGTGATCCTGGATGCGGCGGCGTTCATGCAGGCTGGCGGGGTGTCGCTGCCGTCCGGGCCGCCGCCCGTACCGCGCGCCGGAGGCAGGCCGAACCGTTCCGGCCGTTGAGGGTTGTTTGCATCAGGCTTGCGGCGTAAACGCCGTTTGCGCATTCGCCTTCCCCCAAAAGCGACGATTCCGGCATGACCCTGTTCGACAATTCCGCCTTCGAGAACCACGAGGGCGTGCATGCCTTCCATGACGAGGCGACGGGGCTGAAGACCATTATCGCGGTGCATTCGACGACCCTGGGCCCGGCGGCGGGCGGGTGCCGGATGTGGCCGTACGAGAGCGCCGAGGCGGCGCTGACGGACGCGCTGCGGCTGTCGCGGGCGATGTCCTACAAGAACGCCATGGCCGGGCTGGAGCTGGGCGGGGGCAAGTCGGTGATCATCGGCGACTCGCGCCGGGACAAGACGCCGGCGCTGTTCCAGGCGTTCGGGCGGGCGGTCGAGCGGGTCGGGGGGCAGTACTGGACGGCCGAGGACGTCGGCGTATCGCCGGCGGACCTGGAGGAGGCCCGCAAGGAGACCCGCTATGTCGCCGGGCTGGAAGGCCATGCTGCGGCGTCGGGGGACCCCAGCCCGGTGACGGCCGAGGGGGTGTTCCGGGGCGTGCGGCTGTGCGTCGAGCGGGCCTATGGCCGTGACCTGAAGGGTGTGACGGTGGCCATCCAGGGCGTCGGGCATGTCGGGGCCTATCTGGCCGGGAAGCTCCACGCGGCGGGCGCGCGGCTGGTCATCACCGACGTCAACCAGGCGGCGCTGGACCGGGTGGCGGCGGCGACGGGGGCCAGGGTGGTCGCGCCGGAGGCCATCTTCGACGCCGAGGCCGAGGTCTTCGCGCCGTGTGCGCTGGGCGGGGCGGTCAACGCCGAGACGCTGGGACGGCTCAAGGGGCGGGTGGTCGCCGGCGGGGCGAACAACCAGCTGGCCTCGCCCGAGATCGGCCGGGCTCTGTTCGACAAGGGGCTGCTGTACGCGCCCGACTACGTCATCAACGGCGGCGGGATCATCAATGTCGCGGCTGAGATCCGGGGGCTGGAGAGCGGGACGGCGTTCGACCAGGGCTGGGTCGACGCCAAGCTGGACCGGCTGGCGCTGACGCTGGCGGAGGTGCTGGACCGGGCGGCGGCGGAGGGGCGGCCGACGCACGAGGTCGCCGACCAGATGGCCCGCGAGCGGATCGCCGCCGGCGCGCGCTGAAAACGACTACAGCCCGATACCCACCACACCCCTACGCGAAGAAACCCGGCGGGCCGGGCGAACAGGCGAATCCGCCCGGAAACAGGGCCTACATCCTGATACAACGGCGGGGTGAAGTGGCTATACAGAGCGGGGCGAAGTGGCGTGACAAACCCCACGGATGTGGGGCGGACGTAGGTTGTCGTCGGCGAAAGTTGTAGTCGCCGCCAGCGTGGCCCGCGACCCATTGATGTCGATTATCGACAACTGGTCAGGCGCCGACGCGCCAGCAGGCTTCGGCATCCAGCGAAACGGTTATGGTCTGCCCGGCGGCGAGTCCGGCGCCGGCGGGCAGGCGGGCGACGGCCTCTGTCCCGCCCGCGATCAGAACCACGCGGAGATCGGCGCCGGCGTAGCGGACGGCGAGGACCTGCGCCGGGGCGCCGGCGGGATCGAGGCGCAGGGCTTCGGGGCGGGCCATCAGGACCTCGCCGGAGCCGCCGGCGGCGACCGGGCCGAAGGGCGTCTGCGACCCGTCGGCGAGGGGCAGGGCGTTGGCCTCGCCGAGCAGGCGGGCGGCGGCCAGCGACACCGGGCGGAGATAGCAGTCGCGCGGGTCGCCGGTCTGGAGGATGCGGCCGCCCTGCATCAGAGCCAGGTCGTCGGCCATCATCAGGGCTTCCTCGGCGTCGTGGGTGACGATGACGACGGCGGCGCCGGCGGCGCGCAGGGCGGCGAGGGCGGATTCCCGGACCTCGGCCTTTAGGGCGCCGTCGAGGCCGGAGAAGGGCTCGTCGAGCAGGATGACGGCCGGATCGCGGGCCAAGGCCCGGGCCAAGGCGATGCGCTGCTGCTCGCCGCCGGACAGGGCCGAAGGCCAGGCGTCGGCGCGGTGCGCCAGGCGCACCCGCTCGAGCTCGGCCAGGGCCCGGGCGCGGCGCTCGGCCCGGGGCAGGCGGCGCAGGCCGAAGGCGACATTGTCCAGCACCCGCAGGTGCGGGAAGAGGGCGTAATCCTGGAAGACAAAGCCGATGTCACGCTGCTCGGGCGGCAGATGGGCGCCCGGACCGGACAGGACCTGATCGCCGGCGATGATCTGGCCGGCGTCCAGGGGCTCAAGCCCGGCGATGAGCCGCAGCAGGGTGCTCTTGCCGCAGCCCGAGGGGCCAAGCAGGCAGGTCAGGCGGCCGGCGCCCAACGCCAGGTCGACGCCGTTCACCGCCAGGGTGTCGCCATAGCGCCGCGAGACGCCGAGCGCGGTGAGGACGGTCATGAGGAGGCTCCGGGCCTGGAGGCGCGCACGCGGCCCGACAGGGCGACGACGGCGGGCAGGGCGACCAGCACCACCGCCAGCGCCGGCGGGGCCGCCTGGCCCAGCCGCTCGTCAGCGGCGTAGCGGTCGGCGAGCACGGCGAGGGTGTCGAAGTTGAAGGGGCGCAGGATCAGGGTCGCCGGCAGTTCCTTGAGGATGTCGACGAAGACCAGCAGGCCGGCGGTCCAGACGGCGCCGGTGATGAGCGGAAGCTGGACGCGGCGCACGCCGCCCGCCTCGGTCTCGCCCAGGACGCGGGGCGCGCGGAGCATCGAGGCCGACAGGCGCGAGAGGCCAGCGTCGATCGGCTCAAGCCCCGCCGCCATCAGCCGGGCGGCGTAGGCGAAGACCAGCAGGACCAGCCCGGCCATGGCCCCGGTCGCCAGCCCGCCCTGCCAGAGCAGGGCCGCGGGGGCCAGCAGGCCGACGGCCATCACCGCGCCCGGCGTGGCGTAGCCCAGGCTGGCGATGCGGCCGACCAGCGGCCGGTCGCGGGCGCCGAAGGCGATGGCGGCCGCCAGCAGGACGGTCAGCAGGGCGCCCGCCCCGCCAAGGCCCAGGCTGACCAGGGCGGCGCGAGCCAGGCGGTCCCATTCGGGCGTCTCGGCCAGGGCGCGGAAGGCCAGCCAGCCGGCGGGCAGGAGCAGGCCGACGAAGATCAGGAGCGCGCAATAGGCGGCGGCCGCCCAGGCGGCGGGGCCGGAGAGGGGGATTTCGACCAGGCTGCGCCAGCGGGCGCTGGAGGCGGCGAAGCCCCGGTCGCGGCGCGCCAGCCGTTCGACCAGCAGCAGCACGGCCGCGGCGCCCATCAGCAGCAGGGCCAGCCGGGCGGCCGAGCCCGGGGCGCCATAGATCGACCAGGCGCGGACGACCCCGGTGGTCAGGGTCTGGACGCCCAGGAACTGGACTGCGCCGTAGTCGGCGAGGGTCTCCATCACCGCCAGCGCCATGCCCGCGACGAGGGCCGGACGGGCCATCGGCAGGGCGACGCGCCGGAACGCCTCGAAGGGACCGGCGCCCAGGGTGCGCGCGGCCTCGAGCGCGCAGACCGACTGGCTGACGAAGGCGGCGCGCATCGTCAGGTAGACGTAGGGGTAGAAGCCGAACGAGAAGACGATCGCCGCGCCCGCCAGGCTGCGCATCTCCAGCGGCCATGCCGTCACGCCCCAGGTATCGCGCAGCAGCGTGCGGATGGGGCCGGCGACGTCGAACAGGTCTGCGTAGCCGTAGGCGATGGCGAAGGCCGGCGTCGCCAGCGGGAGGGCCAGCGCCCAGGCGAAGACGTCGCGGCCCGGAAAGCGGAACATCACCACCAGCCAGGCGGCGATTGCGCCCAGCAGCCCGGAGCCGACCGCCACCAGCCCCGCCAGCATCGCGCTGGCCCCGGCGTAGCGCCAGATGACCTCGGCTGGCATGGCGGCGTCGGCCGGCCTGACGATGGCCAGGACGATCACCGCGACGAGCGGCGCCGCCGCGATGATCGCGGCGGCGACGGCCATGAGGCGAAGCGGGCCGGGACCGACCCGGAGCCGTCCGGGCTGTCGCGCCAGCGCCTGGTCCGTCACGGCCACCCGGCGCGGTCGAACGTGGCCTGGGCCTCGGCCTGCCGCTTGCCGTAGACGCTTACGGGCAGGGGATCAGCCTTGAACTGGCTGTAGGCGGCCACGGTCGGCGGCGGGGCCACGCCGATGACGGCGGGATATTCGTTGTTGGCCGAGGCGAACAGCGACTGCACCTCGTCGGTGGCGAGGAATTCGAGGAACAGGATGGCGTTGGCCTTGTTCGGGGCGTTGGCCGCGACGCCGCCGCCCGAGATGTTGACCAGCGTGCCCAGACCATCCTGTTCGGGGAAGACGATCTTCACCCGCGAGACCAGGGCCTGGTCCTCGGGTTTGTCCGAGGCGACCAGCCGCAGGTAGTAGTAGCTGTTGCTCAGGGCGACCTCGCAGGCGCCGGCGCCGATGGCCTTGATCTGGTCGGTATCGCCGCCCTGGGGCTTGCGGGCCATGTTGGCGACGATGCCCCTGGCCCAGTTGAACGCCCGGTCCAGGCCCCAGTGCTCGATGAAGGCGGCCAGGGTCGAGAGGTTGTAGATGTTGTCGGAGGCGCGGGCGCAGACCTTGCCCTTGAAGCGCGGCGCGGCGAGGGCCTCGTAGCTGGCGACTTCCTCGGGCTTCACCTTGGCCGAGTCGTAGGCGATGACCCGCGCGCGGCGGGCGAAGCCGAACCAGCGGCCTTCGGGCTCGCGAAGCTGCTCGGGAATGCGCTGCTGGAGCACGGCCGACTGGACCGGCTGGAGCAGGCCCGCCTCCTGGGCGCGCCACAGGGCGCCGGCGTCGGCCATCAGGATGACGTCGGCGGGCGACCCGGCGCCCTCGGCCTTCATCCGCTCGATAAGCTGCGAGGGATTGAGCTCGATGCGGTTGATCTTGATGCCGGTCTTCCTGGTGAAGGCCTCGTAGATCTTGAGGTCGGCGTCGTAGTGGCGCGCGGTGTAGAGGTTGAGTTCGCCGCCGGCTGCGGCGGGCGCCTGCGCCGTTTTCGGCGCCTTGTCGCCGCAGGCGGCGAGGATGAGCGAAAGACCGACGACAGCGGCAAGGGCGAGACGGGTCACGAGACCTCCTGCGACAACCGGATTGCCGCTGTCTTCGCACTGATGCGAACCGGTCGCAAGATTACGTTTCTAACTTTGATGGCCGCTGATGTTGGCTCCGGCCTTGGGGTCGAGCGCCAGGTAGACCGGCGCGGCCAGCAGGGTGATGAGGCCGACGGCGATGAAGGGCAGGGTGAAGTCGGACGGGACCAGGGCCGCGCCCTCGCCGCCGCCGCGCGCCAGGTGGAGCATCAGGCCGCCGAAGCTGACCCCCAGGGCCAGGCCGATCTGCTGGGCCACGGCCGACAGGGTGGAGGCGGCGGCCACCGACCGGTCCGGCACGTCGGCATAGGCGATGGTGTTGGCGGCGATGAACTGGTTGGAGCGACAGAAGCCGGCGAGGAACAGCAGGGCCATGATGACCGCCGCCGGGGTGCCGGAGGTGAAGAAGCCCGGCGCGGCCGACAGCGCCGCCACCAGCAGGACGAAGACGGTCAGGGCCGCGCGGAAGCCGACGCGGCGCAGGACCACCGTGGCGAATGGCCGGGCGCAGAGCACGCCGACGCCGCCGGCCAGGGTGACGCTGCCGGCCTGGAGCGGGGTCCAGCCAAGGCCCACCTGGAGCAGCATCGGCATCAGGAAGGGGGTGGCGCCGATGCCCAGCCGCACGAAGGTTCCGCCGATGACGCTGGCCCGGAAGGTCGGATAGCGCAGCAGGCCAAGGTCGAGGATCGGCCGGACCTTGCGGCGCGCCAGCGCCAGGTAGGCCCAGCCGCAGGCCAGGGCGATGGCCAGGGTCACCGCCTGGACCGGCCAGGGGATCAGCGACAGGCCGGCGGTCTCGGCCACCACCACCAGGCCGGTGATGGCCAACGCCGAAAGGACAAAGCCGCTCCAGTCGAAGCGGCCGGGATCCTCCATCCGCATCGGGCCGACGAAGCGCATGACCGCGATCATGCCCAGCAGGCCGACCGGCACGTTGAGCCAGAAGATCCACGGCCAGTCGGCGACCGACAGGACGAAGCCTGCCAGCGGCGGCCCGACCAGCGGGCCGACCAGGGCCGGCATGGTGAACCAGCCCATGGCCTTGAGCAGCTTCTCGCGCGGCGTGGAGCCGACGACGATCAGTCGCGCGACCGGGGTCATCATCGCCCCGCCCATGCCCTGGAGCACGCGAAAGGCGACCAGCTGTTCCAGCGACTTCGACAGGCCGCACAAGACCGATCCGGTCAGGAAGACGGTCATGGCGACGAGGAACACCCGGCGGGCGCCGAACTTCTCGGCCGCCCAGCCGCTGATCGGCACGAAGACGGCGAGGGCGAGGATATAGCTGGTCAGGGCCAGCTTCAGATGGATGGGATCAACCTGGAAGGCCTCGGCGAGGGTCGGCAGGGCTGTGGACAGCGAGGTGGAGTCGATGAACTCCATGAACAGGGCGCTGGCCACGGCGATCGACGCCAGCCGCGAGCCCGTGCGGGACATCTGCGGACTGTCGGGGGAAGCGGGCTCGGACACGGGTCCTGTTTAGGCGGACAGGACGCGGGGCGAAAGCGTGGGGAGCGACGCGGTGTCCGCGAAAGCCCTATTCGCGCGGAAGCCCGCGGCGGGTCTTGGGGGCGGGGAGGCGCTTGCCGCCGCTGATGGTGAAGGAGACGCCGAAGACGGTGTCCTCGCGCGAATAGCCGTAGGCGCCGATTTCGCGCCGGGTGGCGGCCACCGACACCTGGGTCGGGCCCTTGCGCCAGCCGATGCCGAGCTGGGCCTTGCCGTACTCGGCCAGTTTCTCGACCGACCAGCGATTGCGCTTCTCGCCACTTTTGGCCGGGTCGCCGAACAGGTTGAAGCCGAAGGCGTCGCCGGAGGTGGCGGCGAAGACGTACCAGCGGCCCTTGCGCGATTCCTGCGGCGAGAGATCGAAAGTCAGGCCCCAACGGCGGGCGTCGAACAGGCGGGTGCGCTGGGGAATGCGGATGGCGGCGGGGCTGTCGTCCTCGCGGACCGCGAAGTTGAGGCCCGATCCTGGCGCGAAGGGCGTCTCGCCGGTGGTGACGGAGACGGCCAGGCGGCTGGGAGGCGGGGCGCCGACGGTGCGGGCGACCAGCGCCTGGTGGTCGATTTCGCCGTCCGGGCCGCCGGCAAGCGCCATGGCGGCGGCGCTGGGCGAGCGGCGAGGCCCGGAGCGGGCCTCGGCCAGGGCCAGCGAGGCCTGGACCTCCTCCGGCGACACCGAGGCGGCGCGCGCCATCACGGTCTCCCCGACGATCGGCGGGGCGCCGGCAAGTTCGACGGTCGATGGCGCGGTGAGCGGGGCCTGATCGTAGCGGGCGGTGCGGATCGGCGCGTCGGGGTCGTCGGGCACGCGGTCGGAGGCATAGCCGCCGCTGAAGGCGCCGGAGAATTCCGCGCCGGACATCATGGAGGTGTCAGTCAGGCCATCGGCGCCCGCGCCCTCGACGGACGCCGCGCTGAGGCAGGCCACGCCGAGCGCGGCGGCCGAACACAGACCTATGACAGTCCCTTGCCGCATTTCCTCCCCCGGAAACGGCGTTCGGTCTAATCGTTAACATCGCCCGCGACAGGCGCAATAGCGATCGCGGATCAGGCGAGCGCCTTAAGCGCCGGAATCCGCTCCGGCGCGCCCCGTTTCGGTCCGGGGCGCCCAACCCGGGGCGCCGCCCGGGGGGCGATTGCCGGTCTGTTCGGCCCTGGCGGCCTCGCGCGCCAGCCGGGCCTCGCGATCAGCCTGCCGGCCGTGCTGGGGCTTGGGCGCGGCGTGACAGAAGAGGTCGGTCGTCGACGGCGCCTGTTGTTCGAAGTTGCTGGTCATGACGCTTACTCCCCGGCCGCGCACTGATCCGCCGGACGCCCGAGGGGCGAGTCCGCTGGAGGCGAGGGGGCGTCGGCCAGGCCCACCTCGACATGAACGTCCAGAGTGCTGCGCCCCGGATCGCCCAGAATGGTTCCACTGACCGGCGAGGCCTCGCGCGGGGTGCGCGCCACGGCGACGGGGATCAGGTCCGCCGACTCCGCCAGGCCGTTGGTGGGATCGAATTCGGTCCAGCCGAGGTCGGGCAGGAAGACCTCGCACCAGGCATGGGTGGCGCCGGCGCCGCGCAGGCCGCCGCTGGAGGGGCTGTTGAGGTAGCCGGAGACGAAGCGGGCGGCGTAGCCGGCGCGGCGCAGGGCCTCGACCATCAGCCAGGCCAGGTCGCGGCAGCTGCCGGAGCGCTTTTCCAGAGTCTCGGCGGGGGTCTGGACGCCTTCCTCGTAGCGCGCCTGGTAGGCGAAGCCGCCGTGGATGGCGCTGTTGAAGCGGAGCAGGAAGTCCAGGGCCGGCTCGCCCGGCTGATCCATCAGCTCCAGCAGCCAGCGGGTGAGGCCGAGATCATCCTCGCTGTCGGGCGTCATGAAGGGCGCCAGGGCCAGCCGGTCGTCGCGGGCGTAGACGATCGGCATGGCGGTGTGGGGGTCCTGGGGGTGGAAGGCTTCCAGCGGGGCGGGGAAGCGTTCGATGACCAGCTCGCTGACCACCGTCATGGCGTCGGCTTCGCCGACCGGCTGGAACCAGCAGACGCAGTTGCCCAGCGCATCGTAGGTCCAGCGCGCCTGGCCCTGGGGCGAGAGGGTCAGGGCCGTGCGCTCCACCCGTAGCCCGTGGCTGTCGCGCGGGCGCAGCAGCAGGCGCTGCGGCCCGAAGCTGACGGGGCGCTCGTAGGCGTAGCGGGTTTCGTGCCGGATCAGGAGGCGGGTCACATCGCCTCAAATCCGGGAGGAAGCGTTTGGTTCCAAAGCGTTTTCGGCGGCTCGCCCTGTTCAGAACAAAAACAGAACTATATGCTGTGGGCATGAGTGCCATAACAGTCCGGCGGAAGCTTCAGATCCTCGCCGACGCCGCCAAATATGACGCCTCCTGCGCCTCGTCCGGGGCGTCGGGACGCAACTCGCTGGACGGGAAGGGGGTGGGCTCGACCGAGGGCATGGGCATCTGCCACGCCTATGCGCCGGACGGACGGTGCATCAGCCTGTTGAAGGTGCTGATGACCAACTTCTGCATCTATGACTGCGCCTATTGCGTGAACCGGGTGTCGTCGGACGTGCCCCGGGCGCGGTTTTCGGTGCGCGAGCTCGTCGACCTGACGCTGGCCTTCTACAAGCGCAACTACATCGAGGGGCTGTTCCTGTCGTCGGGCATCATCCGCAACGGCGACTACACCCTGGAGCAGATGGTGCGGATCGCCCGCAGCCTGCGGCAGGACCATGATTTCCGGGGCTATATCCATCTCAAGCTGATCCCGGAGGCGTCGGCGGCGCTGGTGCTGGAGGCGGGGCTGTACGCCGACCGGCTGTCGATCAATGTCGAGCTGCCGCGCGACGACAGCCTGGCGCGGCTGGCGCCGCAGAAGGACGCGGGCGTGATCCGAAAGGCGATGGGCGGGGTGCGGCTGGCCATCGACGAGCGGCGCGAGCCGGCGCGGCGGGCCCGGCCGCCGAAGTTCGCTCCGGCCGGCCAGTCGACGCAGATGATCATCGGCGCGGATCAGGCGTCGGACGGCGACATCCTGCGGCGGAGCGAGCAGCTCTACGGCGGCTATGGCCTGCGGCGGGTCTACTACTCGGCCTTCAGCCCGATCCCCACGGCCAGCGCGCGGCTGCCGGCCCAGCGGCCGCCGCTGATGCGCGAGCACCGGCTGTACCAGGCCGACTGGCTGATGCGGTTCTATGGCTTCGAGCGGGCGGAGATCGTCGACGAGGGCGAGAACCTCGACCTGGAGATGGACCCCAAGCTGGCCTGGGCGCTGCGCCACCGCGAGCGGTTTCCCGTGGATGTGAACGGCGCCGACCGCGAGATGCTGCTGCGGGTGCCGGGGCTGGGGGTGCGCAGCGTCGAGCGGCTGATCGAGGCGCGGCGCCAGAAGCGGCTGCGGCTGGAGGACGTGCGACGGGTGGCGCGGTCGGTGAAGAAGCTCAAGCCCTTCATCGTCGCCGAGGACTGGCGGCCGGTGGCGCTGGCCGACCGGGCGGACCTGCGCGAGGCCCTGGCGGTTCCGCGCCAGCCCAGCCTGTTCTGAACGGCCGCCCTCCATGCGCCGGGTGACGATCGCCTCCCACACCGACTTTGACGGCTGGCGGACGGCTGCCCGGGCGCTGTGCGCGGGCGGAACGGCGCCGGGGGACATCGACTGGGGCGTGGCGGGCGAGGGCGGGCTGTTCGACGACGCGGCCTCGGGCGGGCCGGATGCCGCGCCCGTCGGGTCGCAGGAGGGGCGGCCGGTGACGGCTTCGCGCGGCTTTGTCGAGCTGGCCGAGCGGGTCATCTGTCACCGCGATCCGGCGCGGCTGGATCTGCTCTACCGGCTGCTTTGGCGGCTGCAGGAGAACGGGCGGCTGCTGGAGGATGCGACCGACCCGGACGTCGCCGCGGCGATGGCGCTGGGCAAGGCGGTGAACCGGGCCAGCCACAAGATGAAGGCCTTCGTGCGCTTCCGGCGGGTGGGGGAGGGGGAGGACGAGGTGTTCGTCGCCTGGTTCGAGCCGGCGCACCGGGTCGTGGCCCTGACCGCGCCCTTCTTCGTGCGGCGGTTCACCGGCATGCGGTTCTCGATCCTGACGCCGGACGGCTGTGCTCACTGGGACGGAACGGCGCTGGCGCTCGGGCCGGGGGTCAGCCGCGACCAGGCGCCGGGCGAGGACGTGCTGGAGGACCTGTGGCGGGACTACTACGCGGCCATCTTCAATCCCGCGCGGCTGAAGGTGAAGGCCATGCAGGCGGAGATGCCCAAGCGGTATTGGCGCAACCTCCCGGAGGCGCGGCTCATTCCGGACCTGATCGCCGCCGCCGAACAGAGGACCGACGACATGGTCGCCCGTGAGCCTTCGCCGCCGCCGGCCTACGCCGCCCGGGCGGTGCGGGCGCCGGTGGTTCGCGCGGCCGGGGATGCGCCGTTGACGTCGCTGTCGGGGCTGAAGGAACGGGTGGATGGCTGCCGGCGGTGCCCGCTGTGGAGGGACGCGACGCAGGGCGTGGCGGGCGAGGGACCGCAGGGGGCGCGGCTGATGCTGGTCGGCGAGCAGCCCGGGGACCAGGAGGACCTGGCCGGCCGGCCGTTCATCGGTCCGGCGGGGCAGATGCTGGAGAGGGCGCTGGCCGAGGCCGGGGTGGATCGGGCGGCGGTCTATATCACCAATGCGGTCAAGCACTTCCGGCACGAGCTTCGCGGCAAGCGGCGGCTGCACCAGACGCCGTCGCCGGCGCATGTGAGCGCCTGTCGCTGGTGGCTGGAGGACGAGCGTCGGCTGGTGGCGCCGGCTGTGATCCTGGCGCTGGGCGCGACGGCGGCGCTGTCTGTCTTCGGCAAGGCCATGCCGATCGGGGCCAGCCGCGGGCGGGCCCATCCGCTGGAGGGCGAGGCGCGTGGGCTGGTCAGCTACCACCCCTCCTACCTGCTGCGGGTTCCCGACGAGCGGGCCAGGCGCGAGGGCCTGGCCGCCCTGGTCGAGGACCTGGCGCTGGCCGCGCGGCTGGCGGCGTGAGCCGCGCTAGTCGAGCTTGACCGGCTCCATCCGGGGCGAGAGCAGGTGGACGACGCCCAGGGCCAGCAGGTAGGCGCTGGCGGCGACGACGAAGATGGGCGTGTAGCTGCCGATCTTGTCGAGCACCCAGCCGGCGTACTTGGCCATGGCCATGCCGCCGATGGCCCCGACCATGCCGCCGATGCCGACCACCGAGCCCACCGCCGAGCGCGGGAAGACGTCGGAGGGCAGGGTGTAGAGGTTGGCCGAGAAGCCCTGGTGGGCGGCCGTGGCCACGCCGATGATCAGCACCGCGACCCAGAGGTTGTCGACGAAGGCGCCGAAGCCGACAGGCACCGCCAGCAGGGCGCAGAGCAGCATGGCCGACTTGCGGGCGGCGTTGAGGCTCATGCCGCGCTTCATGAAGCTGGAGGACAGCCAGCCGCCGCCGATGCTGCCGACATCGCTGAGCAGGTAGATGCAGACCAGCGGGATGCCGAAGGTCTTGAGGTCCAGGCCGTGGCGCTTGGACAGGAAGTCCGGCAGCCAGAAGAGGAACATCCACCAGATCGGATCGATCAGGAACTTGCCGAGCGCGTAGGCCCAGGTCTCCTTGATGGTCAGCAGCTTGAGCCAGCCGACCTTCTCGACCGGATCGGGCGGATCCTGCTCGATGTAGGCCAGCTCGGCCGGCGAGACCTTCGAGTGTTCGCGGGGGCGGCGGTAGACCAGCAGCCAGATCGGCAGCCAGATCAGCCCGGCGATCCCGGTGACGATGAAGGCCATCTGCCAGCCCCAGGCCAGGGTGATGGCGGGGACCACCAGGGGGGTGACGATGGCGCCGATGTTGGTGCCGGCGTTGAACAGGCCGGTGGCGAAGGCGCGCTCCTTCTTGGGGAACCACTCGGCCACCGCCTTGATGCCGCCCGGGAAGCCGCCGCCCTCGCCGATGCCCAGCAGGACGCGGGCGGCGATGAAGCCGCTCATCGAGCGGGCGCCGGCATGGGCGATGTGGGCGATCTGCCAGATCAGGAAGGCGACGCCGAAGCCCCAGCGGGCGCCGATCCGGTCGACGATGCGGCCGAACAGCAGATAGGAGACCGCGTAGCTGGCCTGGAACCAGAAGACGATGTCGGCGTACTGCGTCTCGGTCCAGCCGAACTCCTCCGAGAGGGTCGGCTTGAGCACGCCGAGCATCTGGCGGTCGACGTAGTTGATGACCATGGCCGCGAACAGCAGCCCGCAGATCAGCCAGCGATAGTTGCCGACCTTGACCGGAACCGGCCCGGCGTCAGCCGGCGTCGTCGTGCTCATGGGCGTTTCCCTCTTCCCCCGGTCCGATCGGCCTCGCCGGGACAGCCCGACACAGGATTTCCCCGAACCTTCCGAACGATACGCGGGATTGTTGTCCCGCTGTTATGTCATGGACGCCGGTGACGGCGCCGGTGGTGACCAGATCGCCCGCCTTCAGCGGCAGGCCGCGCGCGGCGGCGTGGCCCAGCAGCCAGGCCAGCGCCTCGGCCGGACCGTCCGGCAGGCTGGCGGCCGTGCCGGCGCCGACGCTGGCGCCGTCGATGAAGGTCTCGCAGGGCATGTCGGCGAAGGCCAGCTCGCGCCAGCCGGAAACCTCGGGCCCGACGATCAGGCCCCAGTTGTTGCCGAAGTCGGAGGCGACGACGGTCGAGCCCAGGGCGTTGATGGTCGCCAGCGGGCTGCCGGCCGTCTCGACGCCGATGTGCAGGCCCGAGACCAGGGCCAGGGCGTCGTCGGCGGTCCACTGGGTGCGGCCGGCCGGGGCGTCCACGGCCATGCGGTAGACGAACTCGCCCTCGACGGCGGCGAATCCGCCCTCGAAGACCGGGAAGTCGAGCGTCCGGCCTGGCGAGGCGCGCCAGAGGTTGCGGGCGAAGACGGGGCCGGCGACGCGTTGCTCGCCCAGACGCCCCTGCAGTTCGGGGGGCACGCGGCCGACCTTCCAGCCGACGGGGCGCTCGCCCCAGAGGGCCAGGGCCGCGTCCTGCACGGCATAGCCATCGGCGAGGGTCGCGGGCAGGGGGCCGGGATAGGCAGGCAGGGCGCGGGCCTCGCGCCGGGCGGCCACGAAGGCGGCGGCGACCTCGCCGGCAGGCAGGAAGGATCGGCTGCTGGCCGCTGAACCGCTCACGCCCTCTGTCCTCCCCCGTCGCATGGCCCCATTGTCGGGGTCGGTGTTGTGTCTAGAGGAAACCGGTGTCATTTTCAATCCGCTGACGGCGAAAGACCCGTCGGGAAAAGACTATGGGGAGCGGAAATCGTGATTAAACAAACGCTTGTCGCCGTTGTCGCAGGTCTGGTCGCAACGATCGCCGCCGCAGGGGCCTTCAGCGCCGAGTCGCCTGCCAGCGAGAGCGCCGCCGTCGCGCGGCCGGCCTTCCCCGGCGCCATGGGCTGGGCGGCGGCGACGCCGGGCGGGCGGGGCGGTCAGATCCTGCGCGTCACCACGCTGGAGGGCGACGGGCCAGGGTCGTTCAAGGCGGCGGTCGAGGCGAAGGGGCCGCGCATCGTGGTCTTCGAGGTCGGCGGCGTCATCGATCTCGGCGGCAAGACGCTGACGATCAAGGAGCCCTTCCTGACCATCGCCGGCCAGACGGCGCCGTCACCGGGCGTGACCTTCATCCGTGGCGGCATCGACATCGCCACCCATGACGTGATCGTCCAGCACATCCGCGTCCGCGCCGGGGAGGCGGGCTTCGCCAAGAAGAGCGGCAACGACTTCGACAGCATCTCCACGCGGGGGATCAGCTACAACATCATCGTCGACCATTGCTCGCTGACCTGGGGCACCGACGAGAACCTGTCGGCGTCGGGGCCGCGATTCGTCGGCAAGACGCCGGATGAGTGGCGCGCCGGCACCTCGCGCAACATCACCTTCTCGAACAACATCATCGCCGAGAGCCTGGCCCACTCGACCCATGCCAAGCTGGAGCATTCCAAGGGCAGCCTGATCCACGACAACATCAGCAATATCCTCATCGTGGGAAACCTTTACGCCCATAACTTCGAGCGGAACCCGCTGTTCAAGGGCGGGGTGCGCGGCGTGGTGGTCAACAACCTGATCTACAATCCCGGCCAGCGGGCCATTCATTACAACCTGATGGGCGAGGAGTGGGGCGACGAGCCCTGGCAGCTTGGTCAGCTGGTCGCCGTGGGCAACGTGCTTCGCGGCGGCATGGACACCGCCGAGCACCTGGCCTTCCTCGAGATCGGCGGCGACGGCGACCTGGAGTTCTACGGCCGCGACAACATCGCGGTGGACCGCTACGGCCGGCCCCTGCCGATGTTCGGCCGCTACACGACCACCTCGGCGCGGATCATCCAGAAGAACCGGCCGATGCTCTGGCCCGAAGGCCTCAAGCCGCTGGCGGCGGTGGATGTCCAGCGATCCGTCCTGCGCGGCGCCGGCGCGCGACCCTGGGACCGCGACGCCGACGATGTGCGGCTGATCGCCGACGTGGCCGAGGGCCGGGGGCGGATCATCGACAGCGAAGCCGACATCCATGGCTATCCCTCGCCCAAGCCGACCCGCCGCGCCTTCAATCCGGACGACTGGAACCTGGACGACATGACGCCCCGGCGCCCCGAAGTGCTGGACGCCTCTTCTAAGGCCAAGGGCACCTGAGCCGCGAGGTGGTCGCTCCCATGCGTCGGGCCCATGCGTCGGGCGCGGCCACCTTCCCCTCTGTCACCCTTTTCCCGGCCGCGCTTCTGCCTTACGGGACGGGCGAACAGACCGCGCAAAGAGGGGACCTTCCATGGCTCTGGACGCCGAAACCCGTGACCAGCTGATCGATACCGTCCGCCGTTTCGTGACCGAGCGGCTCCGCCCGCTGGAAGCCAAGGTGGCCGAGGACTTCGCGGTGCCCGAGGCGGTCATCCAGGAAATGCGCGACCTTGGCCTGTTCGGCCTGTCGATCCCCGAGGAATACGGCGGCCTCGACCTGTCGATGGAGGACGAGTGCCTGGTCATCTTCGAGATGGGCCGCACCAGCCCGGCGTTCCGGTCGGAGTTCGGCACCAACGTCGGCATCGGCAGCCAGGGGCTGGTGATGTTCGGCAACGACTCCCAGAAGGCCAAGTGGCTGAGCGGCATCGCCTCGGGCGAGGTCATCACCTCGTTCGCGCTGACCGAACCGGAAGCCGGCTCGGACAGCGGCGCGGTGCAGACGCGGGCGACGCTGGACGGCGACCACTACGTGCTGAACGGCGCCAAGCGCTACATCACCAATGCCGGCAAGGCCTCGCTGTTCACGGTGATGGCGCGGACCAACCCCGAGGTGAAGGGCGGCGGCGGCGTCAGCGCCTTCCTGGTGCCGTCCGACCTGGCCGGGATCACGGTCGGCCCGCCGGAAAAGAAGATGGGCCAGCACGGCGCCCAGATCCACGACGTCATCTTCGACAACGTGCGGGTCCCGGTCGAGAACCGGCTGGGCGAGGAGGGCGAGGGCTTCAAGGTCGCCATGCAGGTGCTCGACAAGGGCCGTCTGCACATCGCCGCCCTCTGCATCGGCGTGGCCGAGCGGCTGATCGCCGACTGCGTGGCCTATGCGGGCGAGCGCAAGCAGTTCGGCCAGGCCCTGGCCAGCTTCCAGCTGATCCAGGCGATGATCGCCGACAGCAAGACCGAGGCGATGGCCGCCCGCGCCCTGGTGCTGGAGAGCGCCCGCAAGCGCGACGCCGGCGAGAACATCGTGCTGGAGGCCGCCGCGGCCAAGCTGTTCGCCTCGGAAATGGTCGGCCGCGTCGCCGACCGGGCGGTGCAGATCTTCGGCGGCGCCGGCTATGTCGCCGACTACGGCATCGAGCGGCTTTACCGCGACGTGCGGATCTTCCGCATCTACGAAGGCACCAGCCAGGTCCAGCAACTGATCGTCGCCCGCGAGACGATGAAGCGCGGCGGGTAGTCTCCCGTCGCCGAGACCCGACAGCGTCTCAGCCGCCGCAAGATGTTCCTTCTCCCCCCTGCGGGAGAAGGTGGCGCGAAGCGCCGGTTGAGGGGGTGAAGACTCTCGAAGCTGCGCAGAGGCGGTCGAGGCCGGTATCGTCAGAGGCCGGCGCGGCCCCTCATCCGGCGGCCTCCGGCCGCCACCTTCTCCCGCGAGGGGAGAAGGAAACTTGGGGGCGCGGCTACGGCAGCGGATGCACATACACCTCGTTGTGGGTGATGCGGTCGCCGTCGAGGATGACGAGGTCGAAGCCGCGCATGCGGCTGGTCGAGCCGTCCGGCATGGCGATGGTGCAGTACCACCGGCCGCAGAAGCCGCCCTCGATGGCCCAGACCGCTTCTGGCTCGTAGGTCATCGGAGGCGTGGCGGTGAACAGGCCCTCCAGATAGGGCTTCAGCGCCGCGTGGCCGGTGATGCCGGCGGCGGTGTTGTTGTCCATGTAGCTGCAGTCCTCGGCGTAGAAGCCGAGCAGGGCGGGGACGTCCTTGGCGGTCCAGGCCGCCAGCCAGCGTGCGTTGTAGTCGGCGATGTCCATCAGGCGGCCTCGTCCAGAACGCGGGCCCTGAACTCGGGCGTGAAAATCTCGGGCGGGGCAAGCTCGGGCCCGCCCATGATGGCGAAGCCGTAGGCGCCGAGGCTGGGATCCTGAGCCGTGCGCTCGAAGTGGCGGCGTCGGCGCGCCTTGGCCGCATCGCCGAACTCGGCGTCCAGCGCCGAGGTGATGCCGGCGGCGAACCGCAACCGCCGCAGGCGTTCGGCCCGTTCGTCGGCATAGGGCTCGAAGGCAGCCGGCGACCAGTCCCCGGCCTGGAGAATGTCGCTGACGATGCGGACATCGCGATAGGTGATCGACAGGCCGAGGCCGACGATGGGGTCGTTCCAGCCCGCCGCGTCGCCGACCAGCACCAGGCCCTCGGCGAACGGACGGTCGGTCCAGGTGTCGTTGTTGGTGTAGCTGAGGATCGGTCCGGCCGGGGTCGCCCGAGCCAGATGCTCGTTCAGCGGACTGCACTGCATGCGCAGGGCGTCGAGGAAGGCCTGGGCCCCGTCCGGCCCGGAGAAGCGTCGCTTCTGATCGAGGCCATAGCTGCCGTACAGCCGCACGCGGCCGCCGCCCTGCGGAAAGGCCAGGAAGGCGAAGTCGCCTTCGGTGCCGATGGCCTGGAGATCGTCCGGCCAGTCGGCGGCGTTCTCGACCAGCAGCCCGGTGAACCAGTGGTGCGGCTTGTCCTGATGCAGGGTGATGCCGGCCGCCTCGCGCATGCGGCTGGCGCGGCCGTCGGCGCCGATGACGAGGCGGCAGACGACCTCGTGCTCCTGGTCCTGCCAGCGGAAGGCCACGCGGGGTTCTGCGCCAAGGGTGACGCTGGTCACCTGCGCCCCGCGCAGGCCGCGCGCGCCCCGCCGGACGGCCTCGTCGAACAGGGTCTGGCAGTGGTGCGGATTGCCGATGCAGAGCGGCCCCGGCACATCCGGGGCGAAGATCGACAGCGGCAGGGTCCGGGCCTCGGCCTCCTGCGGCGTGCGGCTTTCGTCATAGGTGATGTGGCGCGACAGATGGTGTCCGCCAGCCGCCATCAGCACGTCGTAGAGGCCCAGGCGCCGCGTCTCGGTGACGCCCCAGGGCGCGATCCACTCGCCGCGCACGCGGTCCTCGAAGACCTCGCTCTGCTCGAGCAGCAGCACGTCGACGCCGCGTTCGGCCAGCACCGCCGCCATGGCCGAGCCGCCGATTCCGCCGCCGACGATGACCACCTCATGGCGATCGCCCATCGTCGTTTCCTTCCCGCTGTTTGTCTTGTTGGGGGAAGCCTAACGCGCTGAAATCGATGCGCAATCGTGACGCGAGGTCAACGCCCGCGCTGGCCGGGGCGATAATCCTCGACGATGTGCGCGGCCAGGTCCGTCTCCCAGAACAGCACCGGCTTGAACTGCCTGGCGGCGAACAGCGGAGCCTGGTCGGCGTAGTGGCGGGAGTTGCTGTCGAGGGTCGCGGAGCCGAACTGATGAATGCTGCGGCTGGAAAGGCGTCCCCGGCTGTCCCAGCGCACGATCATGATGAAGGTGTCGCCGGCGGTGGCGGTCAGCCGGCCGTCGGGGCCAGGCTCGCCATAGACCGCCCGCAGGGTGTCGGGCCCGCCGTCGAGCGGCAGGTCGACCGCGCCGCGACGCAGGCGGTTCACCTCGCCCCAGGCGGGGTCGAGCCGGCCGAAATGCTGCATCAGGAGCGCGGCGGTGGCGCGCAGGGCTTCTCGCGGGGTCATGCCGTCGACCTCGACCTTCCAGGCCGTCAGCACGGCCAGGGCCGCGCCCCGGTTCGCCCGGTCGGCCCGCCGGTCCCACCCGCGCAGGACTGTCTGCGCCCGAGCTAGCTCATCATCGCCGGCGGCGTTCATCGCCAGGATCTGGTTCACCACCCGCACCGGCTGTGAGCGGGCGCTGTAGGCGACGTCGAACTTGTAGGTCTCGAATTCCTCGGCCGTTACACGGTCGTCCAGGCCCCAGGTCTCCTCCAACCGCATGGCGCGGTTGGTCATGTCAGTCTGCAGACCCATGGAAGCGGGGAAATCGGCCGGCTGCAGCCCATCGCCCGGCGCGGTGGCGGAAAAGGGGGTGTTGTTGGCGTTGAACACCAGGCCGGCGGGCGGATTCCAGATCTGGGGGACGCGGTCGAACGGCAGGTAGCCCCGCCAGATCAGATCCGACCGATCGCCCGGCAGTTCGCCGGCCCAGTCGGCCTGCGCCCGCCGGTCCGGATACTGGCCATTGTAGACGTAGCCGATGTTCCCGGCGGCGTCGGCGTAGATGTAGTTGATGCTGGGCAGGGCGTTCATGGCCATGGCGGCGCGCCATTCGGCCATGTCGCGGGCCTTGTTCAGGCGCCAGTACTGCAGGGGCTGGCGCGCCTCGTCCATGCCGGCGTAGCGCAGGGCGAAGTGGCCGGCCTTCGTGACCATGACGGGTCCGTGGGCGCTGCGCAGGACGTCGCGGCTGACCGTCCAGTAGAAGGGTCCCCACAGCTTGACCCGCAGCCGGGCCTTGGCGCGCTCGAAGTCGCGCCACTGGCCGTCCAGCCGGTACTGGCGCGGATTGTCCGGGTTGATGACCAGGCGATAGGTGTCGATCAGGTCGGGCTTGTTGACGGTGTTGGCCCAGCCAAGGTGGGCGTTGTGGCCGTGCAGCATGAAGGGCGCGCCGGGAAAGAAGCCGCCGGCGACGTGCCAGCCATCGCCGCTTTCGACCACCGCCTCGTACCAGGCCACCGGGCCGGTGAAGGGCTGGTGCGAGTTGACCAGGAGGCGGGTGGCCCCGTCGGCCGAGCGGGACGGCGCCACGGCGACGCCGTTTGAGCCCTTTGGCGTGGGATCGGCGCCCAGGCCGTTCAGCCGCTTCAGCTCGGCGTCGAGGCCGTAGAAGAAGGGGGTCTTGAAGACGAAGCCGGCGGCGATGTCCTTGCCGGTGATGGGCAGCACGCCGGGGGCGGCCAGGTCCGGATTGAGGGCGACATAGTAGTTGAGCCCGTCGGCGTAGGCCTCCATCACCCGCCGCACATCGGCCGGCAGGTTGGCGTAGCCGGCCTCGACGGTCGGCCAGACATTCAGCAGCGAGACGATGTAGTCGCCGGGCGCAGCGCCCGCGCCGTTCTTCGCCGCCAGCGTTCCGCGCGTGGCCAGCAGGACATCCTGGATGGTGGCGAAGTCGTCCTCGGCGTGAGCGAAGGCCAGGCCGAAGGCGGCGTCGGCGTCGGTTCGGCCCAGAATGTGCGGCACGCCCCACTGGTCGCGCCGGATGCGCACCTCATAGGCGGCGGCGCGATCGACGAAGGGCGAAAGCTCGACCCGCGCCGGACGATTGGGCAGGTCGAGCAGGATGAGGCCCACGGCGGCCACTACGACAAGGGCCGCGATCGCGACCAGCAGACGCGTAATCCAGCGGCGCATGGCGTTCCCCCTCTTTGTGCAAGCCTAAATCACCTTGGCGCCCGTTGCACGGACAACGGCGCCTGCGCCCCGCCCAGCAAGGGGTTCGGGCGCCCCGGCGAAGGGGGGCATCGTCGGAGAAGCTTCACAATCGACCCCTTTCGGCTTGCCCCGGGCGGCGCCTCCGCGCTAGGCAGTCCGGGCGCAAGGGGCAGGCGAGAGTGGTTCTCATCAAGGGACCGCCCGCGGCTCGCAGTAACGGAGGACGCCGGTGATGGGCGGCGAAGTCTCGATTCCGGGCCTGGACAAGGCCCCGACCAAACACGCCAAACTGATCGCCTGGGTGCGCGAGATCGCCTCGCTGACCAAGCCAGACGCGGTCTACTGGTGCGACGGTTCGGACGAGGAATTCAAGGAGCTGACCGACCGGCTGGTCGAGGCCGGCACGCTGCAGCGTCTGAACCCCGACAAGCGCCCCAACAGCTTCTACGCCGCGTCCGACCCGCGCGACGTGGCCCGCGTCGAGAGCCGCACCTTCATCTGCTCCGAAAAGGAAGCCGACGCCGGCCCGACCAACAACTGGTCCGATCCCGCCGAGATGCGCGACCGCCTGAACGGCCTCTTCGACGGCTGCATGAAAGGCCGCACGATGTATGTCGTGCCCTTCTGCATGGGCCCCATCGGCTCGCCGATCAGCGCGCTGGGCGTCGAGATCACCGACAGCGCCTATGTCGCCATCTCGATGCGGGTGATGACCCGCATGGGCAAGGCGGCGCTGGACATGCTGGGCGACGACGGCTTCTTCGTGCCGGCCGTCCACACCCTGGGCGCCCCGCTCGCCGAGGGCGAGAAGGACGTGCCCTGGCCCTGCAACGAGGAGAAGTGGATCGTCCACTTCCCCGAGAGCCGCGAGATCTGGTCGTACGGCTCGGGCTACGGCGGCAACGCGCTGCTGGGCAAGAAGTGCTACGCCCTGCGCATCGCCAGCGTCATGGCCCGCGACGAGGGCTGGCTGGCCGAGCACATGCTGATCCTCAAGCTGACCAACCCCAAGGGGCAGGTCCGCTACATCGCCGCCGCCTTCCCCAGCGCCTGCGGCAAGACCAACCTGGCCATGCTGCAGCCGACCATTCCCGGCTGGAAGGCCGAGACGGTGGGCGACGATATCTGCTGGATGCGCTTCGGCGCCGACGGCCAGCTGCGCGCCATCAATCCGGAAGCGGGCTTCTTCGGCGTCGCGCCGGGCACCGGCATGGCGACGAACAAGAACGCCATCGACGCGCTGGACCGCGACTGCGTCTTCACCAACGTGGCCCTGACGCCCGACGGCGATGTCTGGTGGGAAGGCCTGACCGACGAGCCGCCGCCGCACCTGACCGACTGGCAGGGCCGTCCGTGGACGCCCGAGAGCGCCACCCCGGCGGCGCACCCGAACGCGCGCTTCACCGTCGCGGCCCATCAGTGCCCGGTGATCGCCGACGAGTGGGCCGATCCGGCCGGCGTGCCGATCAGCGCCATCCTGTTCGGCGGCCGCCGCGCCAGCGCCGTGCCGCTGGTGACCGAGGCGTTCGACTGGGAGCACGGCGTGTTCCTGGCCTCGAACACCGCCTCGGAAGGCACGGCCGCGGCCGAGAACAAGGTCGGCGAGCTGCGCCGCGACCCGTTCGCCATGCTGCCCTTCTGCGGCTACAACATGGGCGACTACTTCGCCCACTGGCTGAAGGTCGGCGCCAGCGCGGCCGATCCGTCCAAGCTGCCGAAGATCTTCTTCGTCAACTGGTTCCGCAAGGACGGCGGCAAGTTCGTCTGGCCGGGCTTTGGCGACAACAGCCGCGTCCTGAAGTGGGTGTTCGAGCGCCTCGAGGGCGAGGCCGAAGCGGTGGACACCGCCATCGGCCGCCTGCCGGCCAAGGGCAGCCTGGATGTGTCCGGCCTCGACCTGGCGCCGGAGAAGCTGGACCTGCTGCTCAGCGTCGACAAGGACGTCTGGGCCGAGGAAGCCTCGCTGATCCCGGCCTTCTACGAGCGCTTCGGCGAACGGCTGCCGCCGCGCCTGTGGGCGCAGTACGAGGCCCTGGTCGAGCGCCTCGGCGCCGGCGCGCCGGCCGAGCGCAAGGTGGAGATGGCCTGAGGGACGGAGGGGCGCTCGGGCCGGGTTCCTACCAGGGCCGGCCGCCGGGCACCCCTCGTCTGCTGTTCTCCTGGGCGGAACGCGCGGCGGGACCGGGCGGCGAGTCGTCACGATGCTTTGTGTGGAACGTATCGCCGTTCCTGCTGGTCATGGCGATCGGCGCCACGAGATTGACCTTTGGGTAGAGGCGCTTGATGCGCTTGAAGACGGCCTGGATTTTCCCGGGGTCGGCGACAGCGATACACAGGGTGCGTTCTCCAACCCGGCCCCACACGACCTCGTCCACCTTGGCCACCTGAGCTGAGTTCTCCCGTAGCCACCTCTGGGTCTTGTCGTAGGCCTCCGCGTCGATTTTCGTCGCGTAGCTGCCGAAGAGAACGGCGATGTCACAGCCTTCCGGAGGTGTGCCATCGAGCGGCCGGGGCTGCTGAGCCGTGGCTGCCTCGAGGCTGGCCAGGCTGAAAATGACGCCGATCGCGGCGCCCTTCAGAATTCGCGACGTGTTCAATGCTTGCCCCCCGGAGTTCACACGGCGACGATGCCTCGCGCCACTCTGGCGGTCCACCCAAAATTGCAGACCTGCTAGCCCGGCCCGCCTCGCGTGTGGAAATGCCCGCCGGTGCGGCTGAGCAGGGTGATGGGCGCCTTGCGGCCTTCCACGGGCAGTTGCTTGCGGATGCCGGAGAAGACCGGCCGGATGGCGGCCTCGGACGTGGCGGTGACGCAAAGGGTGCGCTCGCCCTCGCGGCCCCAGGGGGTGACCTTCACATCGGCGACCAGGGCAGGGTTGGCGGCCAGCCAGGCCTCGACGCGGCCGAAGACTTCCTGGTCGATGCCCATGGCGTAGCTGCCGAACGAGACCGAGACATCGCAACCCTCGCCGCCGGGCGGCGGAGGCGGCGGCGGCTCGGCGGGCGAGGTTGCGCAGGCGCCGAGCAGGACGGCGACAGCGGCGAGGGCGGCGAGCGGTTTCAGGCGGCGGCTCCCATGAAGGCCGGCAACCAGCCCTCGTGAGCGGCGCGCAGGCGGTCCAGTGATACGGACAGAAGCGGTCCGTCCGATCCACTCACCGAAAGCGCCAGTCCGCCGGCGGTTCCGAGCATCAGATACTCGACCCCCGACTGTTCGAGGGACGCCATGAGTTCGTCGATGCGCTCCTGGGCGACGCCGATCAGGTAGCGAGCCTGATCTTCACCGAAGTAGAAGGGATGGTCGGGACCGTCGCCCTGAATGCCAATGTCCATGCCTATACCGCTCGCCAGGGCGACTTCGGCAGCAGCGACCATCAATCCCCCATCGGAGAGATCGTGCACCGTACTGACGAGGCCTGACGTGATCAGGGAACGGACCGCGTTGCCGGTCTTGCGCTCGAGCGCCAGATCGACCGGCGGCGGCGCGCCGTCCTCGCGGTCAAGAATCTCGCGCAGGTACAGGCTGGCGCCGAGTTCGCCTTCGGTCTGGCCGATCAGGACCAGGACGTCGCCCTCCTTCAGCCCGCCGAAGTCCGCCCGCGCGCCGTAGTCGGCCAGCAGGCCGACGCCGCCGACGGTCGGGGTGGGCGGAATGGCCTGGCCGTTGGTCTCGTTGTAGAGGCTGACGTTGCCGCTCACGACGGGGAAGTCCAGCGCGCGGCAGGCCTCGGCCATGCCGTCGATGGCGCGGACGATCTGGCCCATTATCGGCGGGCGTTCAGGATTGCCGAAGTTGAGGTTGTCGGTGATGGCGATCGGCTCGGCGCCGACGGCGGTCAGGTTGCGCCAGGCCTCGGCCACGGCCTGCTTGCCGCCCTCGTAAGGATCGTTCTGGACGTAGCGGGGGGTGCAGTCGCTGGTCACCGCCAGGGCCTTGCGCGTGCCGTGGACGCGGACGATGCCGGCGTCGGCGCCGGTGGCGCTGTCTTCCAGGGTATCGGCCATGACGTGGCGGTCGTACTGCTCCCACAGCCAGCGCTTGGAGGCGACGTCCGGGCAGGCGATGAGCTTGAGCACAGCCGCCTCCCAGTCCTCGGGGGCCGGCACGCTGGCGGGATCGATGCGGTCGGGCGCCGGCGGCTCGGTCCAGGGACGGTCATACAGCGGGGCGTCGTCGGACAGCGGGCTGAGCGGCAGGTCGCAGACGACCTCGCCCTTGTGCTTCAGCACGATGTGGCCGGTGTCGGTGGTCACGCCGATGATGGCGGCGTCCAGGCCCCACTTCTCGAAGATCGCATGGCCGTCGCGCTCGCGGCCGGGCTTGAGGATGGCCAGCATCCGCTCCTGGCTTTCTGACAGCATCATCTCGTAGGCGGTCATGCCCTCTTCGCGCTGGGGCACGGCGTCGAGGTCCAGCTCGATGCCGACCCCGCCCTTGCCGGCCATCTCGACCGAGGAGGAGGTCAGGCCTGCGGCGCCCATGTCCTGGATGGCGGCGACGGCGCCGGTGGCCATCAGCTCCAGCGTGGCCTCGATCAGCAGCTTCTCGGCGAAGGGATCGCCGACCTGGACCGTCGGGCGCTTCTCGTCCGAATCCTCGTCGAACTCGGCGCTGGCCATGGTGGCGCCGTGGATGCCGTCGCGGCCGGTCTTGGAGCCGAAATAGACGACGGGCAGGCCGGCGGCGGGGGCGGCCGAGTAGAAGATCTTGTCGGCGTCGGCCAGGCCCACGCACATGGCGTTGACCAGGATGTTGCCGTCGTAACCGCGATGGAAGTTGGTCTCGCCGGCGACGGTGGGGACGCCGACGCAATTGCCATAGCCCGCGATGCCGGCCACCACGCCCTCGACCAGGCGTCTGGTCTTGGGATGGCTGGGGTCGCCGAAGCGCAGGGCGTTGAGCAGGGCCACCGGCCGGGCGCCCATGGTGAAGACGTCGCGCATGATGCCGCCGACGCCCGTCGCCGCGCCCTGGTAGGGCTCGATGTAGCTGGGGTGGTTGTGGCTCTCCATCTTGAAGATGCAGGCCTGGCCGTCGCCGATGTCGATGACGCCGGCGTTCTCGCCCGGACCGCAGATCACCTTCGGCCCCTTGGTGGGGAACTTCGACAGGTGCTTGCGGCTGGACTTGTAGCTGCAGTGCTCCGACCACATGACCGAAAACACGCCCAGCTCCACGAGGTTGGGCTCGCGGTTCAGGCGTCGGAGGATGACCTCGTATTCCTCGGGCTTGAGGCCGAACTCGGCGGCCGTGTCGGCCATGGATTTGGGGGCGGGAGAGGAGGGCGCGCTCATGGCCGCGTTCTAGAGCGCGTTCCGAAATGTGGGAACCTGTTATCGGCCCGATTGCGCGCCAGGATGCGTCGGCCAGCCGACCCGGGGGCGCCGAAACCGTGATGGGCCAGCGCCGGAACGTCGCCGACCGGCTCGCCGTTCTTCTCCTGTCGCCGCGAGTGTTGCGGCGAGCTTCGGAGGAACGCCTCATGGCTGAGAACAACAACCAGAACCAGCAGAACAACCCCCAGCGCCAGAACCCCGGCCAGCAGCAGCAGCAGGGCGGCGAGCGCGATCGCCAGAACCCGCAGCAGGGTGATCAGAACCGCGAACAGGCGGACCGCGAAGGCGGTGAGCCGGGCCGTCCCGGCCAGGAGCAGCGCGAGCAGCGCTAGTCCGCTCGCCAGACGCGGAACGAGGCCGGGCCCAGCGCCCGGCCTTTTTTCGTTGGGAGAATGGCCGCTTCAGGCCTCGTCGGCGGGCGTCTCGACGACAGCGGGCGGATGGCGGAAGGCGTGAAGCGCAGCCCAGACGACGCCGAACAGGAACGGCGCAACCGAGATCACGAACAGCAGCCCCTTGGCGACCGAGCTGGGCACGGTGACGTACTCGCCAAGCTGGAACACATAGTCGACGCCGGAAATCACGCTCTGCAACCAGGGCCAGCCCAGCACGACAAGGAACAGCAGGCTGGTCACCAGCGTGACCAGCATCGCCTCCCGCGAGCGCCGCAGGGCGCTGAAGGCGCCGACGATGGCGGTAAGGAGCACGGCGCCGGCCGTGGTCGCCACGTCCCAGCCCTGGTCGCCGGTCAGCAGTCCGAAGCCGTAGCCGATGTAGCCGGGGTCCAGCACCGAGCGGAACGGCGCGGCGCTGTTCAGGCTGGCGACAATCAGGTGCGCCAGCCCCACGATCCAGCCGCCGAACGGAGCGCGCACGCGAACAGCCGTCACCACCCAGACAAGCAGCAGCAGCCCCGAAACGATGCTCGCCGCCTGGCCCCAGTTGAATGTGGTGAAGTCCATTCCAAGCCTCCCGCGGGCGACCCTGCGTCAGGCCGCCGCCGAGGCCAAGTGAAATCGCCGTCAGGCTGTGCGCGGCTGGCGCCCGCCGTTGTTCTCCGCGATGCTGGCGGCTTGTGCGCTCACCGCGAGGTCACCAGAGGCCATGGCGAAGTTCCAGGTCACGACGGTCGAGGACTACATGGCGATGCTGCCGCCCAAGCATCGGCCGATCCTGGCCGAAGTGCGCGCGGCCATACGGGCCGCCCTGCCGGAGGCGGAGGAGGTCATCTCCTACGAGATCCCGACGTTCAAGATCGGCGGACGGGCGGTGATCCACTACGCCGGGTGGAAGCGGCACTACTCGGTCTACCCGGTGGGAGACGCGGTGCGCACGCAACTGGCGGCGGAGCTGGCCGGGCTGGAGATCAGCAAGGGCACGATCAAGTTCCCACTGGACGAGCCTGTTCCCGCCGAGCTCCTTGGCCGCATCGCACGGCTCAGGGCGGCGGAAGAGGCGGCCTACCGGCCCAAGAGCCGGCGATAGACCTTGCCGCTCAGGCGCTGGCCAGCGCGCTCTGGAAGAGGATCGCGCCGTCCGCAGACCCCAGCTCGGGCTCGAAGGCGCGGTCGGGGTGGGGCATCATGCCGAGGATATTGCCCGCCGGATTGACGATGCCGGCGATGGCGCGGGCCGAGCCGTTGGGATTGTCGCGGTAGCGGAACACCACCTGGCCCTCACCCTCGAGACGGTCGAGCGTCTCTTCGTCGGCGAAGTAGTTGCCCTCGCCGTTGCCCACCGTCATCACCGCCTCGCGCCGGCCCTGATAGGCGGCGGTGAAGCGCGTCTGACCGTTGACGATGTCGAGCGTGACCGGCTTGCAGACGTACTTGAGGCCCTCATTGCGCAGCAGGGCGCCGGGCAGCAGGCCCGCCTCGCACAGCACCTGGAAGCCGTTGCAGATGCCCACGGTGGCGATGCCGCGCAGGGCCGCCGCCTTGACCTCGGTCATGATCGGCGAGAGCGCCGCCATGGCGCCGCAGCGCAGGTAGTCGCCGTAGGAAAACCCCCCGGGAAGGACGATCAGGTCCAGCCCCTGAGGCAACTGCGTGTCGCCGTGCCAGACCATCTCGACCGTGGCGCCGGTCGAGCGCTCGACGGCGACCTTGCAGTCGCGATCACAGTTGGAACCCGGGAAGACGATTACGGCGGCTTTCATGGGCGCGCCTGTAGCAGAGTCCCGCCCGCCGGGCGAGCGTCTAGGCGCCAGACTCAAAGGCTGGCGGCTGGCAGACCTTCAGCGACAGAGATGCGTAGCGTAAAATATACGGCCTCTCGGCAGGTTTTCCCTCTGGCCAATGAAAACCGAAGAAAGCGACATAGCAGTCGTAGACGCAGATTTCTTCGTCGAACCAGCAATGGACTACGACGCCGTATTCCGACTCATCTCGGTCATAGACATCGAGACAGACGGGCGTCCCGGGGGGGCAGATATGCGCCGAACGCGGTTTCCTGGTTAGTCATGATCTGATCTCGCCTTGCCAAGGCCATGATAGCCAAGACGCGAGTGTGGCGGCGAGCGTCTAGGCCCCGGCGATCTCGCGAACGGCCGCCAAGGCGCGATCAATGTCGGCTTCGGCGTTGTAGATCGATGGCGTCAGCCGGACATGCTGCACCGCATAGGGGGCCGCCGAGGCGATCACGGTCCGTCGGCGAAGCTCCAGCACCACATCGCCGGCCGTGCGGCCTGTGACATCGAACGAGACGATGCCGGCGGACATGGCCGGGGACATTGGCGTCTTCAGCGATACGCCCGGCATGGCGGCCAGCCCCTGTTTCAGGCGGCCGGCCAGGGCGTGGGTCCGGGCCTCCACGGCCGCCTTGCCCAGGCGTTCATGGAACTCCACGGCGCGGGGCAGGGCCCAGACGTGCTCGAACGCCTTGAAGCCGCCGGGGCTCATCAGGCTGCCGCTCATCTCGCCGGAATAGCCGTCGCCGCTGATCCAGCCGCTCCAGGCGCGGCTGTCGATGAAGCTGGGCACCGTCGGCGTCAGGGCGCGCCAACCCGCCTCGTTGGCGGCGACAAGCCCCGTCCCGCGCGGCCCGAACAGCCACTTGTGGCAGCCGGCCATGAAGATGTCGCAGCCCAGGCTCTCCAGCGTCTCGTTCTCGATGCCGAAGCCATGCACGCCATCCAGCGCGTACAGCACCCGCTCGGCCTCCGGCCGCCCGACGTTCAGCGCGGCGATCCGCTCGGCGATGCGCCGGGACGGGATCTTCAGGCCGGTGCTGGAATGAACCCAGGTCAGGGCGACGACCCGCGTCCGGGGGGTGATGGCCGCCATCACCCGCTCGACCATCTGGTCGTCCGTACAGGCGGCGATGTCGTCATAGAGTGAGATGCGCCGCACCAGACTGCGGTTCTTGGCCGAGGCGTGCCGCAGGCTCTCGTGGGTGACGTAGTAGTCCTGGTCGGTCGTCAGCACCTCGTCGCCGGGGCGCAGCTTCAGGCCGTTGTAGACCAGGGCGACGCTCTCGGTGGTGCTGCCGGTCAGGGCGATCTGGTCCGCGCCGACCCCCAGGTAGCGGCCGAGCGCGGCGCGCGCCTCCTGCTGCAGGCGGCGGTTGTTGTCTTCCAGATAGGTGACCGGGTGGGCGTCGAGCATCCGCCGGTGGAAGTCGATCGTGTCGCGAACGCCCTTGGGATGGGCGGCGAACAGCATGGCGTTGAGGTGCACATACTGCGGCGACAGCTGGAAGGCGGCGCGGACGGCGGTCCAGTCGGCGCCGCCCGTCGCGGCCAAGACCTGGGCGGTCGAGCTCGCGGGGGCGGCGAGGCCGGCGGTCAGGCCGGCGAGGGCGAGGAAGCTTCGGCGATCAACGGCGGGCAACGGGACGACCTTCTTCGTCTGCGGGGACGAAGGGGCAACGCCGTCAGGCCGCCTTGGTTCTCAACCGTAAGATCAATCCGGCGTCACCAGCGACAGGCCCGGCCGGACTTCAGCCAGAAAGGGAGCGAATATCTCGTCGCAGCGCGCCAGCTCCATGTCCCGGACCCAGTCGCGATAGCGCTGATAGATCGGGGCCAGGGGTTCCGCCCGGGTCGAGATCAGCGTCATGCCCTTGTGACTATAGAACTCCAGGCCCATGCCGAGATCGAAGTCGACCAGGTCGACGACAAGGTTGATGAGGCGGTCGTGCAGGTGGCCGCCGTGCGCGGCCACCATCAGGGGCGCCAGGACGTCCGGGTCGTTGTCGAGGACGACGTAGTGGCGGTTGATCCACCAGACCTCGCCATCCTCCTCATGCCGCTCGACGACGTCCGGCGCCTCGTCCGGCAGGTCGAAGCCCATGAAGCGGAGCTGGTCGAAGGGGGGATCGAAGCCCGCGCCGCCCGCCTTGACCCAGCTCAGGACCGCGGTGATCCGGCTCGACCGGGCGAACATGGCGGCTGTGATGGCCCGGGCCCGGTCCAGACTGCGCAGGAAGGAGGCCGCCCATTGCCGGTGGTCGCCGTCGTCGAGTTCGATGCGCGTCCACCAGGGCGTGCGGCTGTCCCCTAGCGAAGGGCCGCCGAAAACCTCGATCATCCGCCGGTGAGCGGGATGGTCCAAGGTCAGCCGACCTCGATGCGGTAGCTTTCGATCACCGTGTTGGCGAGCAGCTTCTCGCACATCGCCTTGACCTGCGCCTCGGCCTCGGCCTTGTCGCCGCCGACCTCGAACTCCAGCACGCGGCCGACGCGCACGTCCCTGACATCGGCCCAGCCCAGCCCGTGCAGGGCGTTCTCGACCGCCTTGCCCTGGACATCGAGGACGCCGGGCTTGAGGAACACGTGGACGACAGCCTTCATCAGTGGAGACCTCCCTGGATGACGGTCGGCATCTCCTTCATGATTCCCAGCCGACGGGCCACCTCGGTGTAGCTTTCGATGACATCGCCGAGGTCGCGGCGGAACCGGTCCTTGTCGAGCTTCTCGTTGGTGGCCGTGTCCCACAGCCGGCAGCTGTCGGGGCTGATCTCGTCGGCCAGGATCGTCCGCGAGAAGTCGCCGTCCCAGATGCGGCCGAACTCGATCTTGAAGTCGACCAGGGTGATGCCGACGCCGGCGAACATCCCGCACAGGAAGTCGTTGATGCGCAGCGTCATGGCCATGATGTCGTCGATCTCCTGGGTCGTGGCCCAGTTGAACGCGGTGATGTGCTCCTCGGCGACAAGCGGGTCGCCCAGCTCGTCGTTCTTGTAGCAGAACTCGATGATCGAGCGGGGCAGGGCGGCGCCTTCCTCGAGGCCCAGGCGCTTGGACAGGCTGCCGGCGGCGATGTTCCGGCAGATCACCTCCAGCGGGATGATCTCGACTTCCTTGATCAACTGCTCGCGGTGGTTCAGCCGCTTGATGAAGTGGTTCTGCACGCCGATCGCGGTCAGCTTGTTCATGACGAACTCGCTGATGCGGTTGTTGATGACGCCCTTGCCTTCGAGGACCGCCTTCTTCTGGGCGTTGAAGGCGGTGGCGTCGTCCTTGAAATACTGGATCAGGGTGCCGGGCTCGGGACCCTCGTAGAGGATCTTGGCCTTGCCTTCGTAGATTTTCTTGCGGCGGCTGGTCATGTCGTTCCCGGTGGGAAGCGCGGCCGCCGGAACAAAAATCGCGCGCGGCCGAGGCCAGCGCGCGGTTCCGACTCACGGCCGCTGAGGTGGTGGGTCGAGGCGGAAAATACCGCAACCGCGAAGGCGGCGCAAACGACGGTTCAGCGCGAGTTGGAGCAATGTTCGTGGAACGGGCGTCGTCGGCGCCTGCCCGCCGCTCGTGGGCGTGCTATGGTGTGGACTTCGCGGCCCGATCAGCCGGACCCGACGCGCGCTGACGTTTCGTTGACCAAGGTGCGTCCGGTTCTGATTGCGGCCGGCTTCGCCGCGCGCTATGCACCGCGCCGCACTATTGGCTGGAAATCAATGACCACTTTCGACGACCGCGAGAAGGGCTTCGAGAAGAAGTTCGCCCTGGATGCCGAACAGGAATTCAAGGCCTCCGCCCGCCGCAACCGCATGCTGGGCGAATGGGCCGCCGGACTGATGGGTCTGGAATCCCCGGACGAGTATATCCGCGCCGTCGTGAAGTCCGACTTTGAACAGCCGGGCGACGAGGACGTCCTGCGCAAGGTCTTCGGCGATCTGAAGGGCTCCGGCCTGGACGTGTCCGAGGGCGAGGTGCGCATGAAGATGGACGAACTGCTGGCCCAGGCCCGCGAGCAGATCAAGACCGGCGGCTGACGCCTCCGTCATGATGTCTCGCGCGCTCGTGGCCGGGTTTTCTGGCTGGGGAAGGCGCGATGACGGTTGTTGCGATCCATCAGGCCAAGGCCAGCCCGCACAGGCTGATCGCCGAGGTCGAAGCCGGCGGCGAGGTCGTGATCGTGCGCGGTGACAGACCTGTCGCCAAGCTGACGCCGATCGTTCCATCGCCCACCAGGCGCGTGTTCGGCAGCCTAAGGGGACAGATCGTCCTGGACGACCGGTTCTTCGAGCCGTTGCCGGACGACGAGCTTGCCCTGTGGAACGGCGAAGGCGATTGAGCCCTCTTTCGCGGGCGCCGATCACCTGTCGTCGGTGAGATCGAGATCACGCGGATGGATCCCGGCGTTCGCCGGGATGAGCGGGCGGGGCGTGGCGCCCAATGGGCCGGTGATCGCATGCCAGGCCGCCAGCTTGGCCTCAAAGTTCAGCGAGGCATGGGCCGGGCTCGATGAGGGCAGGGCGATCCGGTCGATGTCCGGGCGGACGCCGGCCAGGGCCCTGGCGCCCAGCTTTGCCGCCGCGCCGCCGTTGAAGGCGATGGCCCGCAGGTCGGGCAGCCTGGCGATCAGGCCTTCGAGATCATAGCCGCGTTGCTCGCGGATGGCGCTGTCGAGGCTGCCCGGGCGGTGGGCCTCGGCGATGACGTCCCACAGCGCGATGCGATGGGCTTTGAGACCTTCCAGCCGCGCCTCGTAATCCATCGCCTGGAGATCGACGCCGATGACGCCGCCGACCAGTCGCCAGAAGGCGTTGCGGGGATGGCCGTAGTAGCGGCGCTGGGCCAGGGAGGCGTCGCCGGGCAGGCTGCCGAGGATCAGCAGCCGGGCGTCCGGCGCGAAGACCGGCGGAAAGCCGGCCTTCCTCAGCCCTGTTCCCCGAACACCCGCGCGAAGATCGTGTCGACGTGCTTGAAGTGGTAGCCGTTGTCGAAGAGGTCCTCGAGCTCCGCTTCGCCCAGCGCCTTGGACACGAACGGGTCGGCCTTGAGGAAGTCGATGAACCGGCCTTCGCCGCGCCAGACCCTCATGGCGTTCGACTGGACCGCCGCGTAGGCCTCCTCGCGGGAGACGTCCTTCTGGGTCAGGGCCAGCATGACCCGTTGGCTGTGGACCAGGCCGCCAAGGCGGTCGAGATTCTTCAGCATGTTTTCCGGATAGATCACCAGCCGCTCGACGACCCCGGCCAGGCGGCACAGGGCGAAGTCGAGGTGGATGGCGGCGTCCGGGGCGATGCCGCGCTCGACCGACGAATGGCTGATATCGCGCTCGTGCCAGAGGGCGACGTTTTCCAGCGCGGGAACCACGGCCGAGCGGACCAGGCGAGCCAGGCCCGTCAGGTTCTCGGTCAGGATCGGGTTGCGCTTGTGGGGCATGGCAGAGCTGCCCTTCTGGCCGGGATCGAAGGGCTCCTCGGCCTCCAGCACCTCGGTGCGCTGCAGGTGGCGGATCTCTACGGCCAGGCGCTCGATGCTGCTGGCGACCACGGCCAGGGCGGCGAACCAGGCGGCGTGGCGGTCGCGCGGGATCACCTGGGTCGAGACCGGCTCGACGGTCAGGCCCATCTTCTCGGCGACGTGGGCTTCAACGCGCGGATCGACGTTGGCGAAGGTGCCGACGGCGCCCGAGATGGCGCAGGTGGCGATCTCGAAGCGGGCCATGGCCAGCCGCTCGCGGGCGCGCACGAACTCGGCGTAGTGGCCGGCGAGCTTGAGGCCGAAGGTCGTCGGTTCGGCGTGGATGCCGTGGCTGCGGCCGGTGCAGGGCGTGTAGCGGTGCTCGAACGCCCGGCGCTTCAGGGCGGCCAGCACCAACTCGACGTCTTCCAGCAACAGGTCGGTGGCCCGGGCCATCTGTACGGCCAGGCAGGTATCGAGCACGTCGCTGCTGGTCATGCCCTGGTGCAGGAAACGGGCCTCGGGCCCGACGACCTCGGCGACATGGGTCAGGAAGGCGATGACGTCGTGCTTGGTGGTGCGCTCGATCTCGTCGATGCGGTCGGCGTCCCACACCGCGTCCTTGCCGCCGGCCCAGATGGCCTCGGCGGCGGACTTGGGGATGACGCCCAGCTCGGCCATGGCGTCGGCGGCGTGGGCCTCGATCTCGAACCAGATCGAATAGCGGGTCTGCGGCGACCAGATGGCCGCCGCTTCGGGGCGTGAATAGCGCGGGATCATGGGCGCCTGATGGCTCCCATGCCCGTCCGTGTCAACCGACCCAGTCGCGCCGCAGCGTCTTCCAGGCCAGCAGGAAGTGGGCGGCTGCCCAGAGGTAGCCGAACAGGCCGATGAAGATCGCCCAGCGCAGGCCGAATTCCGAGCCGCTCGCGCAAGCAGCCTCGTTGGCCTTGGCTATGGTCTTGCCGCAGTCGGCCAGGGTCAGGCCGGCGGCCTGGAGGTTGGTGCTGGCCAGGAAGTCGCTGAGCGCGCCGATGACCGGCGGGCCGAGGCCGTAGCCGAGCAGGTTGACGATGAACAGCAGCACCGCCGTCGCCGTCGCCCGCACCCGCGGGGCCACGATGCCCTGAACCGAGGCGTACATGCAGCCGAGGTAGAAGTAGTGGGTGATGGCGCCGACGACCATGAACGGCACGCCGATCCAGAGCGACGGCGCCATGTAGCCGACGAGGTAGAGCGGGGTGGCGATGATGAAGCCCAGCGCCGGCAGCCAGGCCAGGGCGTTGGGGTGGCGCTTGACCATCCGGTCGGCGAGCCAGCCGGCGAAGAAGGTGCCGAAAGCCGCCGCGACGCCAAGCACGATGCCCGAAAGCTGCGAGGCCTGCAGGCCCGTCAGCAGGTGCGTCCGCATGAGGAAGGAATTGAGATACTGGCCGACCCCGTAGCCCACGAACGAGGCGACGGCCGAGCCCAGGGCCACATGCCAGAAGGTCGTCTTGGCCATCAGAATGCGGAAGGCTTCCATGAAGCCGGGCGTTTCGACGGCGGCCGCGCCGACCCCGCCGCGCACCGGCTCCTTGACCGTCAGCTTGACGACGATGGCCAGCAACAGGCCGGGCAGGCCCAGCACCAGGAAGGCCTCGCGCCAGCCGAAGTATTCCATCATCAGCCCGCCGCCGATGGCCGCCAGCATCGAGCCGACCGGCACGCCGAGCGCATAGATGGAGATGGCCGTCGCCCGGCTTTCGGCCGGGAAATAGTCGCTGATCACCGACTGGGCCGGCGGGGTGCAGCCCGCCTCGCCGACGCTGACCCCGATCCGGGCCAGCAGCAGGGTGGCGTATGAGGTGGCGATGCCGCAGGCCGCCGTCATGCCGCTCCAGATCGCCACGCAGATGGCCAGGATGGTCATGCGGTTATGCCGCTCGGCCAGCCGCGCGATGGGGATGCCGAGGAAGGTGTAGAGCACCGCGAAGGCCGGACCGCCGAGCAGGCCGAGCTGCAGGTCGGTCAGGCCGAACTCCTTCTTTATCGGCTCCTGCAGGATGGCGATCACCACCCGGTCGATGAAGTTGAAGGTGTAGACGGTGAGCAGCGCCATCAGCACGTAGGCGCGATAGGGCTTGGTGCCCTGGCCCGGGTAGGGCGCTGCCGCCGGAGCGGGGGCCGCTCCTTCCACGACTTCGGTCATCTGTTTCCCTCCCCGCGGTTTGGCGGGCCTGTTCTCGTTGATGCCATCGCGGCCGGGACAATCCGGCCTGAAGCAGCCGGTCCGATGGAATCAGACCGGCCGCTCCGGAACACTATGGGGCCCGCCGAAGCGCGCGCTAGCTGACCATTTCCTCCCGGATCGTCTTGCGCGCCATCCAGAAGAGGCCGAACGCGAGCACATTGAAGGCCATGGAGATGATCAGGGCCCAGCGCAGGCCCTCGGCCTGGGCGACGCCGCAGGCGGCCGCGTTGGTTTCCAGCATGGCCTTGCCGCAGTCAGCCGCCGTCAGGGCCGATTGCTGCAGGATGCCGTTGGCCCACAGGTCGCTGAGGATGCCGACGAACAGCGGGCCGAGGCCCAGGCCGACGAGGTTGATGATGAATAGCAGGACGGCGGCGCAGGTCGCCCGCATCTGGGGCGGCACGATGCTCTGGGCGGTGGCGTAGACCGGGCCGTACCACAGCGAGCCGATGATGGCCGGCAGCGCCAGCAGGATCAGCGCCACCGTGGCGCTGGGGACCGAGACGGCCGTGATGTAGATGGGAATGGTGATCAGCGAGGCGATGGCCGGCACGACCACATAGGCCCGCAGGTCCTTCGCCCCCAGCCTGTCGGCGATGACGCCGCCCAGCCAGACGCCCAGCACGCCGGCCGTCCCGCTGACCACGCTGAGCGCCACGCCGACGGTGCCGATCGGCCCGATGGAGAAGCCCGTAACGCTGGTGATCCAGGCCGACAGGTCGGCGATCTGGCTCGCATGGCTGCGGAAGAAGAAGCTGGCGGTGAACGGGGCGTGGCCGTAGCCGATGAAGGCCTTGATGGCGGCGGCGAAGGCGATCAGCCAGAAGGTCTTCTTGGAAACCAGCACCCGCATCGCCTCGCGCATCGGCACGCTGGCCGTGGCCTTGGCGGCCATGATGGCGGTCAGCTTCTTGCGCGGCTCGGGCAGAGTCAGGACGGTCAGGACAGCGAAGATCAGGCCGGGCGCGCCGGCCACCAGGAAGGCCGCCCGCCAGCCGTAGGCGTCGGCGATCAGCCCGCCCATGGCCATGCCGATCAGACTGCCGAGTGGCGTGCCGATTGAATAGAAGGCGATGGCCGACGCCCGCTTCTCGCGCGGAACATAGTCTGTGATCAGCGAGTGGGCCGGCGGGGTGCAGCCCGCCTCGCCAACGCCGACGCCGATCCGGGCCAGCACCAGGTGCCAGAAGTTCTGCGCCAGGCCGCAGAGCATGGTGAAGCCGCTCCAGACCGCCAGGGCCGTGCCGATGATGATCGGGCGATTGGACTTCTCCGCCTTGCGGGCGATGGGAATGCCGAGGACCGTGTAGAACAGGGCGAAGGCCAGGCCGGTCATCATGCCCAGCTGCCAGTCGGCCAGGTGCAGGTCCTTCTTGATCGGCTCGGCCAGGATGTTGACGATCTGCCGGTCGAGGAAGTTCAGCGTGTAGATGATCATCAGGGTCCACAGCGCATAGCGCCGGAACCCGGTGCTCAGCGGCTGGATGCCCGGGCCGTCGTCCTCGACATCGGCCACCTTGGCCTCGGCTTGCGCAGGTCCGGCGACATCCGTCATGGGCACTCCCTCAAACGCTTGTTCTAACCAATTTACGCCACTAGACCCCGGATCAGGGCGGGCGCCAATACCCGTCTTTCGAAGACCCTTTTCGCCACCCATTCCGCCACATCGGGAGAGCCGCCATGGAGCTGGTCATCGGCACGAAACGCTGGTCCACATGGTCGCTGCGGCCCTGGCTGGTCCTCAGGCGCACCGGGGCGGCGTTCAGCGAAACCCTGGTCCCCCTTCGCGAGAGTGAGCTGTCGACCGAGGCGATCCGGCGCCATTCGCCGTCGGGCATGGTCCCGGTGCTGAAGGATGGCGGGGTGACCATCTGGGACTCGCTGGCCATCTGCGAGCATCTGGCCGAACGCTTCCCGACCGCCGCCCTCTGGCCGGCCGACCCGGTCGATCGGGCGCTGGCCCGCGCCGCGACGGCGGAGATGCACAGCGGCTTCGTCGCCCTTAGGCGCGAATGCCCCATGGACCTTGGCGCGCGCCACGCGATCGAACTGTCGGACGAGGCGCAGGCCAACATCCGGCGAATCACCGAGCTGTGGCTGAGCCTGCTGGACCGGTCCGGTGGTCCGTTCCTGCTCGGAGGCTGGTCGATCGCCGACGCCTTCTTCACGCCAGTGGCGACGCGGTTCGAGACCTATGGCGTCGCATTGGCCGACTTCGGCGACGATGGCCGGGCGGAGGCCTACTGGAAAGCGCTCCTGGCCGAGCCGGAGTATCAGGCCTGGCTGACCGACATCTGAGACCCGCTACATCAGCCCCAGCGACTTGAAGCTGGCGACACCCTCGCGGCCGACGACCAGATGGTCATGCACCCCGATGCGCAGGGTGCGGCCGGCCTCGACGATCTGGCGGGTCATGTCGATGTCGGCGTGGCTGGGCGTCGGATCGCCGCTGGGGTGATTGTGCACCAGGATCAGGTTGCTGGCCGAAAGCTCCAGCGCCCGCCGCATCACCTCGCGCGGATAGACCGGCGCATGGTCGACCGTGCCCCGGTTCTGCACCTCGTCGGCGATCAGCTGGTTCTTCTTGTCGAGGAACAGCACCCGGAACTGCTCGCGCGGCTCGTGGGCCAGCGCCACCTTCACATAGGCCAGCAACGCCGACCATGACGAGATGACCGTGCGCCTCGCGACCGGGTCGCGATGCACCCGCACGGTCGCCTCCTGCAGCGCCGCAAGATCCAGCGCCACGGCCGGCCCGACGCCCTTGACCGCGCACAGCTCCTCGATGGACGCGCCCAGCACCGCCGACAGGCTGCCGAACCGCGCCAGCAGCGCCTTGGCCCGCGGCTTCACATCGCCCTGCGGGATCGAGCGGAACAGGAACAGCTCCAGCAGCTCATAGTCGGGCAGGGCGCCCAGCCCGCCCTTGCGCGCCCGGTCTCTCAGCCGCTCGCGGTGGCCGGCGTTGGGCGAGGGCGGCTCGGGCGGCGGCTGCGCCTCATGGCGCGGCGCGGCAGGCGCGAGCGCGGCCTCGCTCCACAGCGTCGGCGTGGCGATGTCCTCTAGGCGAGCGGCCTGTCCCATGGGAACAATGTTCTATAATTGTTCCAGCTTGGCAAGCGCCGAAGCCGCCGGCTCAGTCGGCCAGGATTTCCGGCTGGAACAGGCCAGCCGGCGAGGCGGTGAAGATCTCCACCCCGGTCTCGGTCACGCCCACCGAATGCTCGCACTGGGCCGACAGCGACTTGTCGCGCGTCACCGCCGTCCAGCCGTCGCTCAGCACCTTCACCTGCGGCTTGCCCAGGTTCACCATCGGCTCGACGGTGAAGAACATGCCCGGCTTCAGCACCGGTCCCGTGCCCGGACGGCCGAAGTGCAGCACGTTGGGCGCGTCGTGGAAGATGCGGCCCAGGCCATGGCCACAGAAGTCCCGCACCACAGAACAGCGCATCGACTCCACATACTTCTGGATGGCGTGGCCCACGTCGCCCAGCGTCTGGCCGGGCTTGACCTGCGCCAGGCCCAGCTCCAGCCCCTTGTAGGTGATGTCGACGAGCCGTCGCGCCCGCGCCGGCACGCGGCCGACGCCGTACATGCGGCTGGTATCGCCGTGCCAGCCATCGACGATCACGGTCACGTCGATGTTGACGATGTCGCCCTCACGCAGCGTCCAGTCGCCCGGGATGCCGTGGCAGACCACATGGTTGCGCGAGATGCACACGGTGTGGCTGTAGCCCTTGTAGAACAGGCAGGCGGGCAGGGCGCCGCGGTCGAGGATGAACTCCCGCGCCAGACGGTCCAGATGCTCGGTCGAGACGCCCGGCTGCACATGCGGGATCAGCATGTCGAGGCATTCGGCGGCCAGCCGGCCGGCCTTGCGCATGCCCTCGAACCCCTCGGGGCCATGGATCTTGATGTCGCCCGTGCGGGTCTCGAAATCGGCGTCGTCGGTCAGGGTCATGCTGCTTGTACTTTCCCGCCGCGTCGCCGGGACCGGCGCGCAGGCTTGCGTCTATGTCGCGATGCTAGCACGAAAGATCAACCCAGCCGACCCGGGGTCGGGTCAGCCCGCCGGCCGCGCCCATTCCATGATCACGAACCAGGGCGCTCGGCGGTGCCGCGCCTGCCGCTCGGGATCGCCGCCCACCGCCGCCGGCTCGTCGAAGTGCGTCAGGACCAGTCCCTGCCCGAGGCACAGATTGATGTAGGCGCCGAGCGGACGGTGCCAGTTGCGGATCCGGATGCCGCGCCATGCCACCCATTCGGCCCGCTCATCCAGGTATCCGTCCAGCGCGAAGGCGCGCCGCCCGTCGGCCAGATCGCTCCAGCCCAGGTTCATCCCCGCCGAGGCGAAGCTGTTCAGGTTGGCGATCAAAAGCCTGCCGCCGGGCTTGAGAACCCGGGCCATCTCGGCGATGGCGGCGGCCGCATCGGGAATGTCGACCAGCGTCACATAGCTGACCACCAGGTCGAACGAGGCCTCAGGGAAGTCCAGCGCCTCGGCCCGTCCCAGGCGATAGTCGCCGCCCGGATCGCGCTCGCGGGCGGTCTTCAGCAGGGCCTCGGTCGGGTCGATCCCGATCGCTTCGACGCCCGCCTCCCGCATCATGCGGCAGAACCGGCCCTCGCCGCAGCCGACGTCCAGCGCCCGGGCCGGCGCGGCCGCGCGCACCCGCGCCATCATCGGCGCATCCAGCACGAACTCCCGCCCCCAGTCGCCGGCCTCGCCGATGCTGGCCGTCCAGGCGGCGGCGGACTCATCCCAACCGTCGGTCATTGTCGGTCTCCATCCCCCAGCCACGGTATGCGGCGCGCGATGCTGATCGCCTCGGTCGACATGGCGCAGGCCTGGACCAACACCTCCACTCCGCCTGCCGCCGCCCGCTCCAGCGCCCGCGCGAACACCGGATCCAGCTCGGCGCAGGCGCTGAAGACGTCGCAGTCCTCGCGCTGGACAACGAACAGCGCAACGGCCCGGTCGCCGGCCGCGACCATGGCCTCAAGCTCGGCCAGGTGCCGGCTCGACCGCGCCGCGACGCAATCGGGAAACTCGGCCAGGCCCGGCGTGCGGCTGAGATGACAGTTCTTCACCTCCAGCCAGCAGCGCGGGCGGCCCGCCCCCTCCAGCAGGAAATCGACCCGGCTCGCCTCGCCATAGCGCACCTCGCGCCGGACGCTGTCGTATCCCGCCAGCTCGGGAATGACCTCCCGCGCCAGCGCCTCTGCGACGATGCGGTTGGGCAGCAGGGTGTTGATGCCCACCAGCGTTGCGCCGTCCTCGACCAGCTCAAGGGTGTGCGCCAGCTTGCGCTTGGGATCGGCCGAGACCGACAGCCAGACCCCCATGCCCGGCCGGTTCACTCCCAGCATGGCGCCGGGGTTGGGACAGTGGGCCGTCACCGCCCGCCCGTCGTCCAGCATCACGTCGGCGAAGAAGCGCTTGTAGCGCTGGACGAGAACGCCGTGCAGCAGGGGTTGAGGCAGGTCCATGGGCGCTCTAAGTCGGTCGGGGACAAGGCCTATAGAAAAGGATGACCGGCATGGCGAGCCAGGAGCGTGTGACCGCTGCGGTGCTGATCATCGGCGACGAGATTCTGTCGGGCCGCACCCAGGACACCAACCTCAACGCCATCGCCCGCTTCCTGGGGACCCATGGCGTTGACTTGGCCGAGGCGCGGGTCGTCGGCGACGTCGAGGACGAGATCGTCGCGGCCGTGAACGTGCTGCGCGAACGCTACGACTATCTGTTCACCACCGGCGGTATCGGCCCCACCCACGACGACATCACCGCCGACTGTGTCGCAAAGGCCTTCGGCGTCGAGCTGCGCGAGCATCCCGAGATCATCGCCATGATGGAGGCCCGCTGGGGCGACCAGCTCAACGCCGCCCGCCGCCGCATGGCCCGCGTCCCGGTCGGCGGCAGCCTGGTTCAGAACCCCGTCCAGGGGCCGCCCGGCTTCCAGATGGGCAATGTTTTCGTCCTGGCCGGCGTGCCCTCGATCATGCGCGGCATGCTCGAGGACGTGGGCCACCGGCTCAAGGGCGGCGCCGTGGTCATCGCCCGCACGCTCAAGGTCGACGGATCGGGCGAGGGCGTGATCGCCGCGCCGCTGGAAGCGGTCGCCAAGGCGTTCCCCGAACTGTCCCTGGGCAGCTATCCTTTCTTCTCGCCCGAAGGCTACGGCAGCCAGCTGGTCGTGCGGGGGCGGGACCCGGGCAGGGTCGACGCCGCCCTGACCGAGCTGGAAGCGGCCCTGTCCGCCGTCGGCGTCCAGACCATGACCAGACTTGACACCCAGTAAGGGTAAAGGTCTTCTGGCCAACCTCGATTTACACCCAAGCTGGGAATAGCCACATGCGTATCGCCCTTCTGGCCGCTTCGGCCCTGACCCTCGCCTTCGCGGCGGCGCCGGCCATGGCGCAGGACACGGCCACCGAGTCCAAGCCCAAGGCGACCAAGAAGATGGACGATCCCAACCGTATCGTCTGCACCCGCGAGCACGTGGTCGGCTCCAACCGCCCGCAGAAGGTCTGCATGACCGTCGCCGAGCGCGAGCGCCGCAAGGACAAGACCAACGAAATCCTCGACGAAAGCCGCCGCACCTCCGGCACCGAGTCCGACCATCGCGTTGGTAACCAGAACGGCGGCTGATCCTTCCGCCACCCGACCATGAGAAAGCCCGGCCTCGCGGCCGGGCTTTTTCTTTGCCCGCTTGAAATCGCCGCGCCCGCGTCGTCTACAGGGGCGGCCGGGGACGTGGCGGAATGGTAGACGCAGCGGACTTAAAATCCGCATCCGCAAGGAGTGTGGGTTCGAGTCCCACCGTCCCTACCAGCTCCCGTAGGCGGCAACCGCTATCCAGGCGCCTGATAGGCCGTGCGGGTCACGGTGAAGAAGTCCCTGGCGGCCCGCCCCTGTTCGCGAGGGCCCAGGCTGGACGCCTTCGTGCCGCCGAAGGGCGCATGATAGTCGACGCCCGCGGTGGGCAGGTTGACCATCGCCATTCCGACCCGGGCATGCTGCTTGAAATGCTCCGCATACTTCAGGGAGCCGGTGTAGATGCCGCCGCAGAGGCCGAACCTCACCGCATTGAGCGTTTCCAGGGCGTCATCGTAGGTGTCGACGACCATCAGGCCGGCGACAGGCCCGAAGACCTCCTCGCGCGCCAACAGATCGTCGGCCGCCAGATCATCAAACAGGACGGGATCGACGAAACAGGCGGGCGCGGCGTCCCATCTGCCCGCCTGCAGGGCCCTGCGGCCAGCCCCCAGCATGGTCGCCACGGCGGCCTGAACGGCGTCTTTCTGGCGCATCGAGACCAGCGGCCCGACCTGGGTGGTGGGGTCGAGCGGATCTCCCACCCTCAGCGCAGCCACCCGTTCCGCGAGCTTTTCGGCGAAGGCCTTGGCGACGCCCCGCTCGAGGATGATCCGGGACGTGGCGGTGCACCGCTGGCCGGCCGCGAAGAAGGCGCCGTTCAGGGCGCCGTCGACGGCGGCGTCCAGGTTGGCGTCGGCCCGTACGATCAGGCCGTTTACGCCGCCCATCTCTGCCTGAACGCGGATGCGCCGTCGGGCGCCCGCCAGGGCCACCGCTTGCCCGGTCGCCTCCGATCCGGTGAAGGACAGGCCATCGAGATCGGCCTCCGAGGTTAGGGCCTCACCGGCACGGCGACCGCCCAGGACCATATTGACTGATCCGACCGGCAGATCGGATGCCGCGATGATGTCCATCAGGCGGCTTGCCACGGCGGATGAATGTTCCGACGGCTTCCAGACCACGGTGTTGCCGTAGGCGATGGCTGGCGCGATCTTCCAGGCCGGAATGGCGATGGGGAAGTTCCAGGGGGTGATCGCGCCGATCACGCCCAACGGGCTGTAGCTCACCTCCACCGACACGCCTGGCCGCACCGAGCCGAACCGCTCGCCCACGATCCGCAGCGCTTCCCCGCCGAAGAAGCGGAAGATCCGCGCCGCCCGCATCACCTCGCCCTCGGCGTCGGACACCGTCTTGCCGGTCTCCCGGGCGATGAGCCGGGCCAGTTCGGTGCGGGAGTCGGCCAGTCGCGCGCCGATCTGGTCGAGCGCGTCGGCCCGCTTCTCGATCCCGGACCCGAGAGGGCCAAGGGCGGCTCGCGCGGCGGTCGACGCTTCGGCGATCTCGGCGGGACCGGCGTCCGGCATCCGGGAAACGACCTCATCCGGAGCCGCCGGGTTGCGCTGCTCCAGCGCGAACGGCAGGGGGCGGGAGGCGCCGCCGATGTGGCAGCTGAGATCCAGGGTCATAATGAGGCCTCGCTAAAGGGTTGCGCCAAGCTGCCAGGGAACGAATTCGGCGCCGCCGTATCCCAGTTGCTCGCTCTTGGTGCGCTCACCCGAGGCGACACGCAGCAGGAGCTCGAAAATCTCGGCGCCCTTGTCCTGGACCGATGCCTCGCCCGAGGCTATCGCGCCGCAATCGAGGTCGATGTCCTCGCTCATCCGTTCATAGATCTGCGTGTTGGACGAGAGCTTCAGCGACGGAGAGGGCTTGCAGCCGAAGGCTGATCCCCGGCCGGTGGTAAAGGCGATCATCGTCGCGCCGGAGGCTACCTGCCCCGTTGCGGAGCAGGGGTCGAAGCCTGGACTGTCCATGAACACAAGGCCCCGGCGGCTCAGCGGCTCGGCGTAGTTGACCACCTCGCGCAGGGGTGAGGACCCGCTCTTGGCGACCGCGCCTAGGGACTTTTCCAGAATGGTCGTCAGCCCGCCCGCCAGATTGCCGGGCGAGGGGTTGTTGTCGAGTTCCGCCCCATGGCTCGTGGCGTAGGCCTCCCACCAGACCAGCCGCTCCTTCAATCGGTCGACCACCTGCGGGCTTTCGGCACGGGCGATCAGCAGGTGCTCGGCGCCGTAGATTTCCGGGGTTTCGGAGAGGATGACCGTGCCGCCCTGCGCCACCAGGCGGTCGGCGGCATCGCCCAACGCGGGGTTGGAGGTGACCCCTGACCAGGCGTCCGAGCCGCCGCATTGAAGACCCAGGACAAGCTCGCTCGCCGGGCATTCGGTGCGTTGCGCCGCGCCCGCCATGGGCAGGAGGGCCCGCAGCCGCTCAAGACCCTCTTCGACGGCGCGACGAGTGCCGCCCGAGTCCTGGATGGTGAAGGCCTCGAAGGCGGGGTTCGACCCCAGGCCGTAGTCCTTGATGAAGCGACCCACCTGGATGACCTCGCACCCCAGGCCGACCAGCAGGACGGCGCCGAAGTTGGGGTTGGCCGCCGTGCCCCAGAGGGTTCGGCGCAGGATGTCGAATCCCTCGCCCGAGCCCGCCATGCCGCAACCGCTCGTATGGGTGATGGGCACGACCCCATCGATCTGCGGCCAGTCATCGAGCATGCCGGATCGCTCGGCCGCCTCGGCGATCATGCGGGCCACGGTCGCCGAGCAGTTCACCGAGGTGAGCACGCCGATGTAGTTGCGGACGCCGACCTTGCCGTTCGCGCGCCGGTATCCCCGGAATGTGCGGGCGGGGGCGTCGGTCGCGGACGACAGCGCGCCATCGCCCGAGGCCGCGGCGCGCAGGTCCGACATGGCCAGATTGTGCTGATGGACATGGTCGCCGGCCTTGATGGGCGCGGTGGCGACGCCGATCACCTGGCCATACTTCAGGACGACGTCGCCCTCGGCGATCTCCCGGGTCGCGATCTTGTGGCCGCTCGGGATCGCCTGGGCCGTGCTGACCCCCTCGGACTCGATCAGGGCCCCGGCTGCGATACGGCCGGATGCGACAATCACGTTGTCCTTGGGATGCAGCCGCACCGCGAGCGCGGATCGCCGTGTGAAGTCGCCCACTGAAATGTTTCCCATGCCGAAAGCGGCCTAGATGGAGCGCCGATCGCCGGAATTGACGACCAGCGCGCAATGGCTAACATGTCAGTGAGGCGAGGGACAAGGAATTGAGCGAGCCACTGCCGGCGCAGACGAGGGATCAGCTGAAGGCCGAGCGCATCTACGATGAGCTGCGGCGGCGGATTCGTGATCTGGAGCTCGCGCCGGGCGCGCCGCTGCGGAAGGAAGAGCTGGCCCTCGCTTACGGCATGTCCCGGGCGCCGGTCAGCGAGGCGCTGGCGAGGCTGTCCGAAGAGGGCCTTGTCGACATCTTTCCTCAGCACGGCAGCTTCGTCGCGAAGATCCGGGCCGAGGATGTCCGCGAAGGAATGTTCATCCGGCTGGGCCTTGAGACGCAGGCGATGCGCGAGGTGGCGCTGGCGCGAGACCCCACCCTCATGGCCCGGCTCGACGCCAATATCGCCGCCCAGGCGGAGGCCCTGCGCCGGGACGAACTGACCCAGTTCTATGAGCTCGACGAAGCCCTCCACGCCCTTATCTTCGGCGCCGTCGGACGTCCTCGCGCTTACCGTTTCCTCGAGTCTGCCCGGGCCCAACTGGACCGGGTGCGCCGGCTGGCCCTGCCCGGATCGGGGCGCCCCGAAGCGACCTTTGACGAGCACCGTCGCCTCGTCGAGGCGATCCGCATGGGAGACCCGGAGTTCGCCGCCGCCGCCATGCGCGCGCACCTGCTCGAGGTGACGGCCGCCGTGGAGCGCCAGCTGTCGCATATCGCGCCCCGCGAGGCCCGCTGATGCGCCATCGCCGGTTTCCCCTGCGCGGCGGCGGCAGCCTGCCGTTCAGCGACCTGGGTCTCGGGACCACGCCCCTTGGCAACATGCATGTCCCGATGTCCGAGTCCCAAGCGCAAGAGACCGTCGATGCGGCCTGGGACATGGGCGTGCGCCACTTCGATACCGCCCCGCTCTACGGCCATGGCCTTGCCGAAGCCCGTCTGGGCGCCGCGCTTCGGGCGCGTCCACGGTCGGAGTTCGTCCTCTCGACCAAGGTTGGTCGCCGCCTTGAGCCCTGCGCGCCGGGCGAGGAGGGCGCGGGCATCTATGTGGATGTACCGCCGGTCAAGGCGCGGTTCGACTACAGCTACGACGGGATCATGGTCTCGTTCGAGGCCAGCCTCCGCCGCCTGGGCCTGGAGCGGGTGGACATCCTCTACGTCCACGACATCGATCTCGCCACACACGGGGAGGCTCTCGAGGCGCGAACCCGTGAGCTCTTCGATCTCGGCGGCTGGCGGGCGCTCTCGGAGCTCCGCGCCTCCGGCGTCGTCTCGGCGATCGGCGCCGGGGTCAACGCCTGCGCTCCCTGTGAGCAGTTGCTGGACCAGTCGGATCCCGACCTCTTCCTTCTGGCCGGCCGTTACACCCTGCTGGATACCTCGGCCGCCGATCGGCTGTTGCCGCGATGCCTGGAGCGGGGGGTGGGCGTGGTGTTGGGCGGCCCCTTCAACAGCGGCGTGCTGGCCACGGGTCCCCGACCGGGCGCCTTCTACGACTACGCGCCGGCCTCCGATGCCATCCTGGCGCGGGCCGCCGACCTGGCTGAAGTCTGCGCAAGCCACGGCATCCCCCTGGCCCAGGCCGCCCTGCAGTTCCCCCTCCGGCATCCGGCCGTTGTCGGCGTCCTGGCCGGCGCACGGACCCCGGCCGAAGTGCAGCGCAATGTCTCCGCGATGGAGGCCCCGTGCCCCGCCGCGCTCTGGGAAGAGCTGCAGGCTCGCGGCCTGATCCCACGGTCCCGGGAGGTCGCAGCATGCTGAAGGGCATCGATCCGCTGCTGGGCCCCGACCTGCTCGCCACGCTCCGCGCCATGGGACACGGCGACGAGCTCGCCATCGTCGACGCCAACTTCCCCGCGGCCGCGATGGCGACACGCCTGTGCAGGGCCGACGGGATCGGGGCGGAGCGACTCCTGGGCGCCGTCCTTTCGGTCCTGCCCCTCGACGACTTCGTCCCGTCCGCGGCGTTCCGGATGGCGGTGGTCGGCGCCCCCGATGAGGTCCCGCCGGTGGCCCTGGCCTTCGCGGAAGTGCTCAAGGGCGCCGGCTACCTGGGCCCGGTCGAGGCGCTGGACCGGGAACAGTTCTATGCCCGCGCGGCCCGCGCCTTCGCGATCGTGGCGACCGGCGAGACGCAGCTTTACGGCAACCTGCTCCTGACCAAGGGCGTCGTCCGGACGGAGGTCCCGTGAGGATCGATTCCCACCAGCATTTCTGGCGTCTGTCGCGGGGCGACTACGGCTGGCTTACCGAGTCTTCTGGCCCGATCTATCGCGACTTCCTCCCCGATGACCTTCGCCACCTGATCGCCGCCGAAGGAATTTCGCGAACCGTGCTGGTTCAGGCCGCGCCGAGCACGGAGGAGACCGAGTTCCTTCTGGGCATCGCCGAGCGGGAGCCGTTCGTTGCAGGCGTCGTCGGATGGGCGGACCTGGATGCCCCCGGCGGGGCGGACGAGGTTCGACGCTTTTCCGAACGGCCGGCCCTCCGTGGCCTCCGACCGATGATCCAGGATATCCCGGACGAAGGCTGGATGCTGCGACCGACGCTGGCGCCGGCCTTGCGGGCCATGGTCGACGGCGGCCTGGCGTTCGATGCCCTGGTGAAGCCCCCGCATCTGGCGAACCTGCGGCGTTTCCTTGCCGCCTACCCGGACCTCCGCGTGGTTGTGGACCATGGCGGGAAGCCGGACATCGCCAGCAGTGGTTTCCCGGCGTGGGCCGAGGTGATGCGGGCCATCGCCAATGAGAGCACGGCCGTCTGCAAGCTGTCGGGCCTGGTCACCGAGGCCGCGCCAGGCTGGAGACCGGAGGACCTCAGGCCCTACGTTGACCATTTGCTGGAGACCTTCGGCCCGGCCCGCCTGATGTGGGGCAGCGACTGGCCCGTCCTCAATCTCAACGGTGACTACGCGGGATGGCTCAGGGCCGCTGAGACCCTCTTGGCCGGCCTGTCGGAGCCCGAGCGAGACCTGGTCTTTGGCGGCGTGGCCAAGACATTCTACCGACTGGAGCCCTGATGGCGGACATCGCCCACATCCTTCCCGACGACGGCTGCACGGGGGTTCTGGTCGGCCGGATCTGGGTCGGCGGCCCGACGCCGGGGCCGCGGCCCGTGGCGGTGCGAGACGCCGGGCTCTTCGACCTGTCGGGGCTGGCTCCGACCCTCAGCGACCTCTTCGACCTTCCCGATCCCTCCGCCCAGGTTGCCCGGCACGCCGGGACATTCCTGATGCCGTTGACGCGGGCCGCCGAGGAAGGCCTGTTGCTGGCCCCTTGCGACCTGCAGGCGATCAAGGCGGCCGGGGTGACCTTCGCCGACAGCCTGATCGAGCGGGTCATCGAGGAGCGGGCACGCGGCGACGCGGTCGCCGCCGAGGCCATCCGCCGTGATCTCTCTGACGCCGTGGGCTCCGAACTGACCGGGGTGCGTCCGGGATCGCCCGAGGCCGAAACTCTCAAGGCGGCCCTGATCGCCTCAGGGCTATGGTCGCAGTACCTGGAGGTCGGGATCGGTCCGGACGCCGAGGTCTTCACAAAGGCCCAGCCGATGTCGGCCGTCGGCTGGGGCGCGCAGGTCGGGGTTCATCCCAGGTCGGTCTGGAACAATCCGGAGCCAGAGGTGGTGCTGGCCTGTGCCTCCGATGGGACCGTTGTCGGCGCAAGCCTGGGCAATGATGTGAACCTGCGCGACTTCGAGGGCCGCAGCGCGCTGCTGCTGTCGAAGGCAAAGGACAACAACGCCTCCTGCGCCATCGGCCCCTTCGTTCGCCTGTTCGACGACAGCTTCGGCATGGACGATGTGCGCAAGGCTGAGCTGAGCCTGACCGTCACCGGCCGGGACGGCTTTGTCCTGAATGGCTCCAGTACCATGCGCCGGATCAGCCGTGATCCGCTCGACCTCGTCGCCCAGACCGTCGGCGCCGACCACCAGTATCCCGACGGCTTCATGCTCTTCCTCGGGACGCTCTTTGCTCCGACCCAGGACCGTGGCGCGCCGGGCGCGGGCTTTACGCACGGGGTGGGCGACAAGGTGCACATCCGGTCCGCCAAGCTGGGATCGCTGATCAACGAGGTGACGACCTCTGATCTTGCCCCGCCCTGGCGCTTCGGGACGCGCGCGCTGATGCGGAGCCTGGCGGCGCGGGGCCTTCTCTAGTCGGCGGCGGCCGCGAAGGCCGTCTGGGCGATCCGCCAGAGGGCCTCGGCGTCCGTCCAGCGATCGGACTCCTCGCGGAAGTCTCCATCGTCTCCGCGGACCAGCCGGGCGTAGTTGATCGTGATTGTCCGGCCGCCGATCGTGATGTCGTGCGGCAAGAGCTCGGCGGCGAACGGAAGGACGTCACCTGGCCGGGCGCCAAGCAGAAAGCCCTGGCAACAGCGACGCCACATTTCCCGGAAGTGTCCGATCGCCTCCCGGTTCGTCTCGACGGACATGCCGACCTGTATACAGCCGGGGTTTCCGATGCGGCCGTGGATTGAGCGCACCCGCTCGAACACCGGCGCCAGGCGGTCCAGCTTTCCGGCGAAGTCGCCGAAGGTCATCTCAAGGCCGGTGTACCAGTGCGACAGGTCGGCGGTGAACCGAACCTGGGGAAACCGGGTCGCCAGATCGAGCGTGCGGCGCATGTCCTGGGTGATCGTCCCTCGATGGGTCTCAAGGTGCAGCGCATGGCCACGCCTTGCGGCGGCCTCGAGCATGTCGCCGACCAGGCGCTCGCCCTCGGCCAGGGACTCGAGACCATCGCCCAGATGAACAGTGGTGAAGTCGAGGCCAAGGTCGGCGCCGCGTTGCGCCACCGCGTCGGACTCACCGACGGACATCACGCGGGCGAGGCCCGTCGCGGCAAAGCCCGCTTCGAGAAATCGTTCAGGCGCGCGCGACTGGACCGCTTCAATGCCGGCGGCGCGCAGGGCGTCGACGATCGCGGCAAATTCGGGCTTCGGACCTTCCGACCAGGGCGGCAGGCCCACAAACGTCACATCGTTGATGTCCTTGCGCAGACGCGGCGCAGCAGCCGCTCCGGCGTCCGCGCGGCCGGCGGTCACTGAGCCTCGGGCTCCGGCATTCGGCCCTTGAGGTCCAGGCCCTGGTTGACGTGTACCTTCCAGGGGTAGTGGTCGCCTTCGCCTTCCACCCCGACGGCGAACAGGTGGTTGGTCACGGCCTTGCGCCAACCGCGCGAGGTATTGGCCGTGGTCATGTGCGGGGTCTTGGAGTGGTGGAAGGTCACCGAGCCGCGCTTTATGGGGCAAACCACCATCCGGCTCTCATCCACCTCGCAGGTGAGCAGATCGCTGGCCATGCCCTCAACCCGGCGGTGGGTCAGGATGCCGTCGAGATGGCCGCGGTCGATGAAGTGCATGCAGCCGTTGTTGGCGTCCACGTCCTGCAGCGGAATCCAGCAGGTGATGCCCTTGTCGTCGAGATTGCGACCCCAGTAGCCCTCGTCCTGGTGCCACTCTGTGGGCACGCTCTTGCCGGGGGGCTTGGCCAGGAACTGGTCATACCAGAAGGCCATCGGCGTCTGCATCAGCGCGGAACCGAAGGCGACCAGCCACTTGCGATAGGCCTGGTCGGCGATGTCCTTCCAGACCAGCGACGGCCAGGACTGAACGATCCGGAAGGAGCGGTTTTCCCGATCCTCGTTCTCGTCCCATGCCCAGTCGAAGGCGAGACGCTCCTTGTCCGTGAGCAGGCTTTCGAGCTTGCTCTCAATGAGGTCGAGGTCCGCCTTTGGAATGGCGTTTTCGACCACCAGCCATCCTTGTTTGGCGAAGGTATCGATCTGTTCCTGAGTGGGCTGGGGGAAGGACATCGGGACCTCTGCGCTGGCGCATTTGCGGGAACGAAAGAAAGTTAGTGGTCACTAGGTAATTGGTCAAGGCGCGTCGAGGGACGGTGCGCCCTGGCGTCGGCGCCTGACCTTGCGAGCGGGCTTGGAGGGTCAGTCTCGGGGCAGGGCGGCGCCGCGTCGAAGTTCCTCGAGGTTGGCCTCGTGCGCGGCCTGGTCGATGCTGAACCGGGAGACGATGAACATCGCGATGATGTTTCCGCCCACAATCAGAGGCACGGCGGTGAAGATCAGCTGACTCATGATGGACATGTCGACGGTGCCTGGAATGGCTTTCGCCGGGAACGCCACCCAGGTCAGGAGCACGCCGGCGACCACGGCGCCCAGCGCGGCCCCCCATTTGTCCAGCAGGCCGAACGCCCCGTACAGCACTCCCTCCGAACGCAGGCCGGACTTGACCGCGATGTCATCCGCTGCGTCCGCGAGCAGGGAGTTGAACATGATCAGGAAGCCGATCGAGAAGGCCACGGCCAGGAACCCCGAGACGATCAGAAGCCCCAGGAGCGCCCCCGAGCCCGAGGGGGGCGTGAGGCCCAGCCCTTGCCCGACAAATGGAAAGCTGAAGCTGAGCGCCCATCCGATGTAGCAGGCCATCAGGAACGGCTTCTTGCCGATCCGGGCGGAGATGCGGGGAGCGCCCCAGAGCATCAGGATCGCCGCGAATGGCGATGCGAACAGCACATAGGCCAGGTCTTGTGGCTTCAGCAGCCAGAAGTGCAGGAAGAAATAGGCCTGCAGCCCGAACTGGACGCCGCCGCCGAAGCCATTGAGCAGGGTGGTGCCCATCAGGAACTGCAGCGGACGGTGGGAGATGATGAACAGCATCTCCTTGAAGGTCTGGCCCAGGGTGGTCCGGCGCGCGGCCGGAACGTGCAGGTGGCGGATCCGCCCATGGGTCGACAGTGAGGCGGTGATGATCACCACGAAGATCACGACAGCCGCGAACAGGCCGAACTCGGCGTACCGCTCCCGGTTCAGGGCGCCCAGGGGGTTGGCGGCGTCCTCGCGAAGGAAGACCTGGTAGAGGATGGCGTTCATCGCCGCCGCGCCGCCGTAGATGAAGAAGTAGCGCCAGGCGATCAGCGCGGTGCGATCGTGGTAGTCGGGCGCCAGCTCCGGGGCGAGCGCAAGGGAGGGGATCTCGTAGAACGAGACGGCGATGCGTACGAACAGCAGCATCCCGATCATGAACACGAGAAGCCCGCTGGTTCCGAGTGTCTGCGGCGCATGCCACATCAGGATGATGCCGATCGCCGAAGGCAGGGCGGAGGCGTACATCAACAGGTGCCGGCGGCCCCAGCGGCTGCGCAGATTGTCGGAAAACCGGCCGATCATCGGATCGATGACGCTGTCGACCAGGATGGTCAGCGCCAGGGCGATGCCGACCCAGGCGGCGTTCAGCCCGATGACCTGGTTGAAGTAGAGCTGCAGCACCGAGCCCGAAAGCACGGTCGCCGAGACACCGTAGGCGAGGGAGCCGAAGCCGTAACCGAGGCGGACGCCGAACCCGAGGGGCGGCGGCGAGCCGGACTGTGCCGCTGCGGGTTCGCGGAGCGCGGCCGTCGCGTCCACTTCGGAGGCGGGGATCTCGATACCGGTCGTCACTTTGCGCTCCCATCAACTTTCGGCTGGAGCAGCGCCGAGCCCAGCAGGGTCTGCAGAAGCGGTGTTACCGGATAGGGCGTGTGGCGGTACTGTCGGAAGCCCTCGGCGTGCTCAACCCCGAAGAACTCGCCCTGCTGCCGCGCCCAGGCCTCCATCGCGGCTTCGAAGTCGCCGACGCCGTGCTGCTTGGCGACCCAGGCGATCTGGCTTTGGTGACAGGCGAGCATCGCCCGCTTCACGTCCAGCAGGTCGGAAACCTCGATCCCGAACTCCGGCGCCACCCGAACGCCGACCCGGTCATGGCCGCCCGCGGGGTCGCAGAAGTAGAGATGCGGGATGGCGTCCAGCGGCGGGGCGTCGCCGGTGCGGTAGTTGGGAACGGGGGCCGCGAAACAGGCGTCGCGCGCCAGGAGGCTGATCGTCTCGTGGTCGGGATGATAGTCCACCGGAGACGACGTGATCACGATATCGGCCTGGACTTCGCGCAACAGCTCCGTGACCCGGCGCCGGGTCGCATCGTCATTGAATACGCCCAGATCCGGCAGTCCGACGCATCGGTAATCGGCCTTGATGATGCCGGCAGCGGCCGCGGCTTCGGTCCGGCGGATGCGGGCGGTCACGTCCGGCTCATGTTCTGCTGAGCCGCAGTCGCCGGCGGTCGCGGTGGCGATCGTGACCTGATGGCCCTGGCGGGCCAGCAGCGCCAAGGCGCCGGCGGCCAGCATCTCGATGTCGTCAGGGTGGGCGTGCAGCGCCAGGATTTTCGCCATGCCGTCAGCGCGCCTCGGTCTTGGCGGTCTGCGTCACGAGGGAAGCCTCGGTCTGGTTAGGGATGTGGACATGGTGCGAGGCTCTGCGCTTGACCGGCGGGGTTGAGGAAAGTTAGTGATCACTAAGTAATTGGTCAAGGAGGTGTGATGTGAGCTCGGGAGGCGGCCCTTTGAGCTATTCCGGCGCGACAGCCGAACGCGTGGCGTTTCCCATGGGCGGGCTGGGCGCCGGCATGGTGTGCCTCTCCGGGACCGGGGCGCTCACCACCGTCTCGGTGCGCAACGCCCCCGCCTTGCTGAACGAACCTTTCGCCTTCGGCGCGGTGCGTTGGGCGGCCCCGTCGGGGGAGGGCGCGCGCGTGCTCGAAGGCCCGGTCCCGGCCTGGAAGGTCACCTTTCCATGGCCCGACTCGACGGGAACCGGACGTGGACAGCAGGGCAAGACCTTCGGCCTGCCCCGGTTCCCCGGCAGCCGCTTCGAGCCCCGGTTTCCGTTCTCCACCCTGACCCTTGACCCTTGCGAAGGACCGCTGCTCTGCCGCCTCACGGGCTGGAGCCCCTTTGAGCCGGGGGATGCGGACGCCTCGAGCCTCCCGGTCGCGGCCATCGAGTATGAATTCGAAAATCGGTCTGCTGAACGGGCCGAGGTGATCTTCTCCTTCCACGCCCGGAACTTCATGCGGATCGCCGGCGCGGACGGGACGGCCGGCGTCGCCGCCACCGGCGGACAGGTCCGCCTGTGGCAGTCGGGCAGCAGCGACAAGCCCGAGCACGAAGGCGCCTTCACCATCGCTTGCGACGCCGCCGAGACGATCGCGAGCGCGCGCTGGTTCAGAGGCGGCTGGTGGGATCCGGTCACCGACCTGTGGCGCGGCGTCGCCGAGGGGCGGATTCCGCCGGCCGGCGCCCACGAAGACGGCGACCCCAGCGATGGCGGCAGCCTCTATGTCCCCTTCACCCTTGATCCGGGCGAGACCCGCCGTGTGCGGCTTCGGCTGTCCTGGTTCGTCCCCAAGACCTCGCTGCGAAGGGGCGCCGGTCCGTTCGATCCGAAGGGGCGCACCGACGGGACAGAGACGCATGTCCCCTGGTACGCCGCTCACTTCGCCGATGCCGACACGCTGGCCAGTTTCTGGGCGGAGAACTACGAGGGCCTTCGCAAGCGGTCCGAAACTTTCGCCGACTGCCTCGCCGAACAGGCCCTGCCGCTCGAAATCAAGGATGCCGTCTCGGCAAACCTGACCATCCTCAAGTCACCCACGGTGGAGCGTCAGGCCGACGGCCGGCTGTTCATGTGGGAAGGTTGCGCCGACAACGAGGGCAGCTTCGAGGGCTCCTGCACACACGTCTTCAACTACGCCCAGTCGATTCCTCACCTGTTCCCGGCCCTTGAGCGCACTCTCCGGGAGACTGAGTTCTTCGAGAACCAGGACGAGACGGGCCACCAGAATTTCCGCGCCCAGATCCCGATCCGGCCGAACCCCCGGCGGGCCAGAGCCGCCGCCGACGGCCAGCTTGGCGGTATCGTGAAGGTATACCGCGACTGGCGCATCTGCGCCGATGACGCCTGGCTTCGCCGGCTCTGGCCGCGCATCGTCGCAAGCCTCGACTACGCTATCCGAACCTGGGACCCGGAGGAGGCCGGCTGGCTGACCGAGCCCCACCACAACACCTATGACATCGAGTTCTGGGGGCCTGACGGCATGGCGGGGACCCTCTACCTCGCCGCGCTTCGGGCTGCCGAGGCGATGGCCGAAGCGCTGGGGGAATCCGGCGCCCGCTACGGCGCCCTGGCGGACAAGGCTGTGGCGCGTCTGGAGGGGGAGCTCTTCAACGGCGAGTACTTTATCCAAAAGGTCCTCTGGGACGACCGCGCCCTTGCCGGCGACATGTCCGAGGAGTCCCGAGAAAGCGTCCGGCGCGAGGGGCCGAAGTACCAGTACGCCGGCGGCTGTCTCTCGGACGGCATCATCGGCGAATGGCTGGCGCAGGCGTCCGGTCTTGAGACCGGCCTGGATGCGCGGAAGGTCGCCTCGCACCTGCGCGCCGTCCACCGCTACAACTTCCGCGCCTCGCTGCGCGACCACGCCAATCCTCAACGTCCGGCCTATGCCCTGGGGGAGGAGGCCGCGCTGTTGCTCTGCAGCTGGCCCAACGGCGCCGCGCCCCACTTCCCGTTCGTCTACAGCGACGAGGCCTGGACCGGGATCGAGTACCAGGTCGCGGCCCATCTCATCCGGCACAGGGAGGTCGAAGCCGGCCTTGAGATCGTGCGAGCCGCCCGCGCGCGTTACGACGGACGCGTCCGCAACCCCTTCAGCGAGTTCGAATGGGGCCATTGGTATGGCCGGGCGATGTCGTCCTGGTCCCTGCTGCAGGCCATGACCGGTCAGGACTATGACGCCCGCACCCGCTGCCTGACCCTGGCCCCCGCCGTTGCCGGTGATGTCTCGGCCCTGCTGGCCACCGAGCGTGGCTACGGGCTGGTCGGCGTCCGCGCCGGCGAGCCCTTCATCGAGGTTCGCGGCGGCGACATCATCGTCGATCGGCTCGACTACCGGCCCTACGGCAGCGCCCCGTGATCCCGGTCGAAACCCTGCCGACCCCGGCGGTTCTTGGTCAGCAACTGGCCCGGGAGATCCTTGCCGGGGTGCGCGAGGCCGAGGCGTCGGGGAGAAACTTCGTCCTCGGCTGCCCGGCGGGTCGTACGCCGCTGCCGGTCTACCAGGCGCTGGTCGAGGCGGCGGGCGCGATCGATCTCGGATGCCTGCACCTGATCATGATGGATGAATTCGTGGAGCGTGATGGAGAGGCGTGGCGACGCGTCCCCACGAGCGCGCACAACAGCTGCGCGGGCTTCGCCATTCGTCATCTCCTCGATCGGCTTCCAGGGCTTCCGGCTTCGAACCTGCATGTGCCCGATCCGCAGGATCCGGCGGCCTACGAGTTGCTGATCAGCGATCTGGGCGGCATCGACCTCTTCCTGCTGGCTTCCGGCGCCACGGACGGCCATGTGGCGTTCAATCCGCCAGGCACGCCGCTGGAGAGCGTCACGCGGATCGTCGCCCTGGCCAGGGAGACGCGGGAGGACAACCTCTCGACCTTCCCGATGTTCGGATCTCTGGAGGCGGTGCCCAGCCACGGGGTCAGCATCGGGCTGGGGACGATCGTCCACCATTCCCGCTCCGCCGTCATGATGATCCATGGGCGCCACAAGGGACCCGCCCTGGCGCGCCTCACCCGGAGCGACAGGTTCTGCCCGTCGTGGCCGGCGAGCGTGATCTCCGCCTGCCGCAACCCCCGGATCCTTGTCGATGCGGCAGCGGCCCAGGCGGCCTAGCCCGCCGTTATTCCGCGCAAGCCCAGCGAGATGGACTGGCGCCTCAAAATCGCATTGTCAAAACACCTAGTGATCACTAAGTGATCTGTCAGTTGGAGGATGCCGTGCAACAGCGCAAGAAACACCGGATCGCCGTCATCGGGCTTGGCATGCGCCTCGGCATGCTGCTGCGTGCAGCCAGCGCTGAAGGCTGGGACTTCGATCTCGCGGGTTATGTCGATCCTGACCCTGTGGGCCTGCCGCTGCTTGCCGAGCAGGGCGTTGATGCCGGGCGGTCCTACCCGGACATCCGGGCGCTGCTGGCTGACGGATCGTACGACCTGGTGATGATCGGGTCCCCCAACCACCTGCACCTGCAGCACCTGACCGAGACGCTTGAGCGCCATCCCGGCTTCGTCTTCATCGAGAAGCCGATCGTGCGGACGGAGGAGGAGTCTTTCGAGGCGGCCCGCCTGATCCGCGAGCGCGGCCGTGGGCGCGTGCTGGTCGGCCTGGTGGCGCGTTCCGCACCGATCGTGCGGACGGCGTTCGAGCGGCTCGATGCCGGCGTGATCGGCGACATCATCTCCATCGACGCGACCGAGCACCTGCCGCCTGCCCACGGCGCCTACCTCGCCCGGAACTGGCGCCGGCGGGCCGAGTGGGGCGGGTCCTACATGCTCGACAAGGTCTGCCACGACTTCGACATCCTGGGCCGAATGGTCGGCGCTCGCCCCGTTCGGGTGGCCAGCTTCGGCGGCCGGCGCATCTTCAACGCCGAGGCCGTGCAGCAGTCCCGCGATCAGGGGCCGGCGATCCTTCGCCGCCTCTCCGGCTGGAATGCCGCGCCGGATATCAGCGGCGCGGACATGGATGTCACCGACCATCAGGTCGCCATCGTCGAATACGCCAACGGGGTGCGGCTCTCCTTCCACTCCAACACCAGCGCGGCGGCGCCTGAGCGGCGCTGGAACCTGGTGGGCCGAAACGGAACCCTGACGATAGACCTGGTGCAGAACACGCTGGTCATCACGCCGCTCGAGGCGCGAGGCACGGTCGAACAGTTGCGCTGGCGCGGCCCGCAAGGCGATTCCCACGGCGGCGCCGACCAGGCGATGGCCCGCGATCTCGTGGCCGCCCTGGACGGCGAACGGGACTTCCCTGTGTCGGTCACCGATTCGCTCATCGCCGGCCTGACAGTCATGGCCATCGACCGCGCGCTGAGCGAAGCGCGCATCGTCGACTGCACGCCGCTGTGGTCCCGGCTGGACGCCGCTGAAGCCGGCGTCGCCGCGTGAGGTCGACCTCGCCCCGGGTGATCGGCATCGACGCCGGCGCCACCAAGACCGCCGCCGTAGTCGAGGCCCTGGAGGACGGCGCGATCGAGCGGCTTCGCACGGGTCCCAGCGCCATTGTGGGTATGCCGGATGCCCGCGCGCTGGCGGTGCTGCGCGAGATCGTCGACCGGCTGGCGCCCCAGCGCGAGACCCTGGCCCAGGTGACGATCGGTCTCAGCGGGGTCGATTTCCCCGAAGAGCAGCCTGAGCAGCACCGCCGGGTTGCGGAAGCTATCGGCGTGCCGAGAGATCGGCTGCTGCTGGTCAACGACAGTCTGGTGGCCCTCGCAGGCGCTGCGACCCTCGATCGCGCGACCCTGGTTCAGCATGGCACCGAGGTGACCATGGCCTGGCGGCCAAGGGTCGGCGAGGAGAGCGTGTTCGACAGCGTGGGGATCGCCGACTGCTTCGACCTGCGGCTGAGAACCGTGCCGCTGGTCGCGCGGATGCTGGACGGAAGAACCCCGGTGACCCCGCTGAAGGATCTGGTGCTGGCCCATTGTGGCGTGGACGCCAGGGCCTTCCCCCGCTGGGTGATCCGCGATCCGGGCGCGAAGGACCGCATTCTCAAGGTCGGTCCGGTGGTGTTCGGCGCCTGGCAGGACGGTGACCCGGCCGCCGCCCAACTGGTCGATGCGGCGGTCGATGACTATGTCACCGCGACAGTGGCCATGGCGGCCCGAATGGGGCCGGGGGCTTTCCAGGCCTGCTTTGGCGGGGGCACGATCACACAGGGCGGCGCAGCCCTGCTCACCACTATCGGCGATCGGTTGTCCCTGCGCCGGCCCGACGCCAGCCTGGCCTCGCCGACGAGGTCGCCGGAAGACGGGGCGCTCATTCTCGCGCGCCGCGCCGCGAACCTGGCGGCCGTCCGCTAGCCCGAAGTCAGGCCAGAATTCGCGCCTGCATGTGTCCGATGAAATAGCGCATTGCTTCGGCCATCGAAATCCGTCCGTCGCTCAACAGCCACTGCAGGCGCAGTCCGTCCAGCGTCGCAAGCATCAGCGCTGCCTCCATCAGGGGATCGAAGTCGGTGCGGAAGACGCCGGCGTCCCGGCCGGCCTCGAAGGACCGGACAAGCCGGTTGCGGAACGTCTCGTAGCGCCGCTTGAAGTACTCATTGAACTCGGAGCCGGCCTCCAGGTGCTCGGCCGACATCAGGACGTCCAGGGCGGTGAGCACCGGGTCGTCCTCCAGCACCTTCCCGAATTCCGCCCATGAGGCGATGTAGTGGGCGTTCGCCGTGTCCAGGTCCCCCGCCATACGGGTTTCCTGCTCCCGGTCGGTCTCCTCCAGCACCGCCAGCAGGAGCGCGCTCTTGGTGGGGAAGTGATAGAGCAGCCCGGCGTCGGTGATGCCGATTTCCTCTGCCAGCATGGCGAGGCTGGTGCCCCTGAAGCCGCGTTGGGCGAACAGCTTGCGCGCGCCCTGGAGAATCTCCGCGCGGCGCTTGCGACCCCGCGGTTGCCGCGTCCCTGGCGCGGAAGGGGGGGCTTCGGGGGAACCTTCGATCATCTGCAAACCTTGCGGGAACTCGCGGCCATACGCCAGAGGCGCAGCGCCAGATTGGCCGTTGATACGGAGAAGGGCGATGAGGCTCGTCCGGCCTCATCGCCAAGTTCGCCGGGGGAGGTCGCCGGCGGCGTCTCTAGAAGTCCATGTCGAAGGACAGGCCGATGGTCCGGACCGAGTTGTAGTTCCACGACTGCAGGATCGCCGTGGGGTCTGCCGTGACATGGGACAGGAAGCTCGGCACGTACTCGTCCGCGCAGTTCTTGCAGAAGAGCGAGGCCCTGAAGCGTCCGCCGAACCGGTAGGTGACGCTGGCGCCGAAGATGTCCACGCCGCCCAGGGCCGTACCAGGGTCGCCGTTGGGGGAGAAGTTGACGCTGGACCGGCGGAACCAGTTGGCCTCCAGGGTCAGCAGGTTGTCGCCCATCGGGATGTCATAGACGGCCTGGAGGCTCGAGGTGAACTTCGGGGCGCCGGCCGGAGCCAGGCCCTTGGCCTGGAACTGGCCGCCGACACAGCCCTGGGCCACGGTCTGCCCCGGATAGCAGGTGGTGATGAAGTCGGTGAACTCGGCGTCGGTGTAGCTGGCCCCAAAGTTGATGGTCAGCTGCTCGGTCGGGCGGAAGGCGCCGTCGATCTCGACGCCTTGCGAGCGAAGCCCGCCTGCGTTGGTGAGGCGGAAGAGGGCCGCCACCGGATCGTAGGTCTGGGTCTGGAAGTCGGTGAATTCCTCGTAGAAGCCGGACACGTTGAGCCGCAGGCGACCGTCGAACAGGGTGGTGCGGACACCCGCCTCGACATCCTCGACCGTTTCCGGTGCGATGTAGGGGTCGAAGGTGGTGGAGCCGAGGTTCTGCGGATAGGCCGGACCCTTGTAGCCGGTGGCGTAGGTCAGATAGCCCATGATGTCCGGCGTGAACTGATACTGGGCGCCGATCTTGTAGCTGAAGTCCGTGTTCGACTCGCTGAACTTGAAGTTCCCCTGCGGGCCGTAGAGGCCGGGGCCGTTCACGTAGGTCCCGAAGTCCTGGGAGATATCGACCTTGACCCTGTCGTAGGTCAGCCGGCCACCCGCGATCAGCGTCAGCGCGTCGGTCACGTGAAAGTTCACCTGGCCGAAGGCTGCGATGCTTTGGGAGGTGTTGCGGGTCGAGAAGTCGCCCCCGAAGAAGTTCGGGATGCCGGAACCGAAGTTCGCAAACAGCTGGGTGTAGCCGTTGTTGACAGACCCGAAGTAGTAGATCCCGACCTGACCATCGAAGCGGTCGTAGTCGAAGGTCAGCCGCAATTCTTCCGACAGCTGCCTGTTGTTTGATCCGTTCATATTGGTGTTGAACAGATCAAGGGTCGAGTAGTCGGTGTCGAGGTTGAGCTGCAGGTCGTAGCGCCGCCAGGCGATGATGTTCGAGATCGTCAGGTTCGGCGACAGCTCGTGCGAGATGCTGAGGGACAAGCCATAGGTGTCCACGCTGCGGTAATTGCCGGAGGCGGAGTCGATCCCGTACCGAAGGTTTCGGGGGCCGGCCGTTGCGCCGATGCTGGCGAGGGCGCCGGCGTAGGTGCCCGCCCCGACAGACCGCAGCGTCCGATCCCAGATGCCGCCGGCTCCGCGCTCCCGGCTGTAGTCGGCCGTGGCGTAGACGCTGGTGGCGTCCGTGGGCTCCCAGAGGAACTTCACACGGGCCGAGATCCGCTCCTGCTTCTGGTCAACCTGGGCGCCGGGGGGCGAGGTTACGGTGGCGTGCGCAATGGGGTCCTGGCTCGAAACCAGCATGTTCACGCGCAGGGCGGAATTCTCGGTGACGGGCACGTTCAGCGTGCCGCGAACAATCATCCCGAAGTTCCCGCCGGCCGCCGTGTCGCGATTGTTGTACTCGGCGCCGAGCGTGCCGCTCGTTTCGCCCAGGCGAGGCCGGTTGGTGACCACATTGAGCAGGCCCGCCGAAGCGTTCCGCCCGAACAGCAGGCCCTGGGGTCCGCGCAGAACCTCGATGCGGGCGATGTCGTTGAAGACGCCGTTGCTCTGGAACAGCGGCACGCCGAGCGAGACGTCATCGACCATCACGCCGACGCTGGAGTCCACGGTCGGGAGGAAGATGTTGCTGCCCACCCCGCGAAGCGAGAAGGCGTTGTCGGTCGTGGTCTGAAAGCTCGGCGCCACCAGCTGGAGCTGGTTCAGATCGTTCAGCTTGCGGGTTTGCAGTTCCTCGCCGCCCACGGCGGTCACGGCGACCGGCACCTTCTGCAGGTTCTGTTCGACGCGCTGGGCGGTAACCACCACCTCGTCCACCGACGGGCCCTCGGCGCCTTGCGGCGCGGCCCAGGCCGCAGATGCCCCCGACAGACCGATGAACGCGACCCCGATCAGCAAGGCTTGCTTCGTATTCATGTCTCTTCCCCTTTCTGCGTGTCGATCCGTTGCTCGGATCGATCTCCTCCTGCCAGGGCGGCTCCCCCCCACTGGTTCCTATCCTTCCTGACGGCTGAGCGCGGGCGGCAAGGGACGCCTTGAAGGTCCCGCATCACCCAAAATCCGCTCCGAACTACGCCGCTTCGAATTTCTAGAGGTCACTAGGTAAATCGGCTGAACGAAAAAAGCTAGTGACCACTAAAAATTAAACGCAGAGGGTTCGGGCGCGCCGAGAGGGACGGGGAGGCACGCGGGGGCGGACCCGGACCGGCTGCGGGCTCATCGGGTCCGGGTTCGCGATGCGCCCGTCAGTCAAGGCGCACACCGGCTCAATCGCTACCGAATTGCAGCGAGTTCCCCGAGCGTAGTGGGCCAAAGGCAGGGGGCGCAGGGCCTGAGGGGGGGGCAGAGAGCCCTGACAACAAGGGGTCCGCCCGCCAGGGGCTGGCAGGTTCCTGCCTGAAGGGGTCTGGATAGTTTCCGAGGATCGACGCTGCTGTGTGGCCAAGGGGGCGAACCCCGGACCCTATGGCGAGGAGGCCGAGGTGACGCAGCCGAACATTTAGCCGACGTACGGCGCCGAACACATCGCCGGGATCTTCCAGTTTCTGAACGCGAAAAATCCAGGATGCCGCGCGGCGCCGGTCAAATCGCTGCACCCGATCGAGAGCCCGGAGACCTGCGATCGCGCATTCGCTTTCACGGCAGGGGTTGAAGCGCGCGCCCGCCCTGGTCCCGTCACCCTAGGCCCGATGCCAATGAACTGGCGGCGCTCCGATCAGCGCAGCGCCTCGTAGGCCGGCAGCGTCAGGAACTCGACCAGGCCGGGGTCCAGGACCATGTGGTGGAACAGGGCCGCCGCCTCTTCCAGCCGTTCGGAGGCGAAGTCGCGGCGCAGGCCGGCCAGCTCGTCCTGGAACAGGGCCTCGAACAGGGCCTTGTCCATCGTCCGGCCATCGGCCAGCGTCGCGCCCAGCCGCACCCACTGCCATAGCTGCGTGCGGCAGATTTCGGCCGTCGCGGCGTCTTCCATCAGGTTGTAGAGCGGGACCGCGCCGCGGCCTTCCATCCAGGCCTGGGTGTAGCGCACGCCGACGCGGATATTCTCGCGCACGCCGTCCTCGGTCCGCTCGCCATCGTGCAGCTTGAGCATCTGGGCCTGGCCCACGTCGACGTCCTCGCGCAGGCGGTGCAGCTGGTTCGGCGTCGGCATCAGGCGGTCGAAGACCTCCATGGCCACCGGCACCAGGTCCGGGTGGGCGACCCAGGTGCCGTCGTGGCCGTCGCCGGCCTCGCGTTCCTTGTCGGCCTTGACCTTGGCGAAGGCGGCGGCGTTGGCGTCCGCATCGCCCTTGATCGGGATCTGCGCCGCCATCCCGCCCATGGCGAAGGCGCCGCGCCGGTGGCAGGTCTGGATCAGCTTGTGCGAATAGGCGCCCAGGAAGGCCTGGCCCATCACCATCGCCGCGCGGTTCGGCGTCAGGAAGGCCGGCGTGCGGCCCAGCCGCTTGATGAACGAGAAGATGTAGTCCCAGCGCCCGCAGTTCAGCCCGACGATATGGTCGCGCAGCTCGTAGAGAATCTCGTCCATCTCGAACGCGGCGGGGATGGTCTCGATCAGCACCGTCGCCTTGAAGGTTCCGACCGGCAGGCCCAGCGCGGTCTGGGCGGCGACGAAGACCTCGTTCCACAGCCGCGCTTCCAGATGGCTCTCCAGCTTGGGCAGATAGAAGTAGGCGCCCGATCCCTTGGCGGCTGCCGTCTTGGCGTTGTGGAAGGCGTAGAGGCCGAAGTCGAACAGGCCGCCGGCGACCGGCGCGCCGTCGACCAGCATGTGGCGCTCCATCAGGTGCCAGCCGCGCGGGCGCACGATCAGCACCGCCGGGGTTTCGCCCAGGCGATAGGACTTGCCCGAGTTCGGATCGACGTGGGTCAGCTCGCCGGCCCAGCGGTCCTTCAGGTTCACCTGCCCCTCGACCACATTGGCCCAGGTCGGCGAGGTCGCGTCCTCGAAGTCGGCCATGAACACCTTCGCCCCGCTGTTCAGGGCGTTGATGATCATCTTGCGATCGACCGGACCGGTGATCTCGACCCGGCGGTCCTGAAGGTCGGCCGGGATCGGGGCGACCTTCCAGTCGCCCGCCCGCACCGCCGCCGTCTCGGGCAGGAAGTCGGGCAGTTCGCCGGCGTCGAACCGGGCCTGGCGCGCCTCGCGGGCCGCCAAGAGCTCGCGCCGGCGCGCATCGAACCGACGGTGAAGATCGGCCACGAACGCCAGGGCCTCTTGCGTCAGCACCTCCGCGGCGCGTCCCTCGACCGGACCGGTCAGGGCGATGTCGGGGGCGGCGGTGTCGAGAGGCATGGTCCGTCCTTTGGAAATACGCTTGGGCGCCGGCCGTCACTTAAGGCCAAAAGGCCCGGCGCGGCGGCGAAAAACTTCGGCAGGGCAGGGAGGGGGCTCGCGCCGGCCCCGCAGAGAGGCCGGCGCGCGCGGTTGTCGGCGGGGGAAGGGCGGCGATCAGGCCGCCGCTTCGGCGCCCCGCACCGAGGGGACGATCTGGTCGCCCCAGTTGCCGGCGCCGTCGTGGTGGCGCGAGGACCGCACCAGCTCCACCGAATAGCCGGCCTCGATGGCGCGGCGGACGGCTTCGTTCAGGCGGTGGGACGCTTCGGCCAGACGCTGGACGGCGCGTTCGCGCGATTCCGGGTCGGGCATGGCGGCGGGGGTGAAGGCAGGCTTGGTCATTTCTTCGCTCCTTCTCGCGTCGCGGTCTATTCGGCCGCGAACTGGTTCATGGTGTTGGCGTGGCCGCCGGCCTTCAGGGCGCGCTCGCCGGCGACCATCTCCTTGAAGGTGTCGCCAAGGTCCGAGCCCACCTCGTGCTGGTGCTTCACCGCCGAGACGCCGCGGCGGATTTCCTCGCGCTGGACGGTGTTGACGTAGGCCTTCATGCGGCCCTCGCCGAAGTAGCCGCGGCTCAGCTCGTCCATGCTCTTGGCCGTCAGGTGGAAGGTCGGCAGGGTGATCAGGTTGTGGAACACCCCGGCGCGGGCGGCGATGTCGACCTGGAAGCGGGCCAGCCGCTCGTCGGCCTCGCGGCCCAGGTCGCTGTCGTCCAGATCCGCCGACATCAGGCCGGCGCCGTCCGGATAGGCGTCCGCCGTGATGCGGCCCTCGGCGATCCACTGTTCCCGCACCTGCTTGCGCAGGTTCAGGGTCCAGTTGAACGAGGGGCTGTTGTTGTAGGTCAGCTTGGCGTTCGGCACGACCTCGCGCACCTCGGCCACCATCGCGGCGATCTCGTCGACGTTCGGGGTGTCGGTCTCGATCCACAGCAGGTCGGCGCCGCCCTGGGTCAGCGAGGCGATGCAGTCCTCGACCACCCGCGCCCGGCCGGTGCCGTCCTGGAAGGCGAACAGGCCGTTGGGCATGCGCACCGGCTTCACGAACTGACCGTCCTGGTACAGCGCCATCTCGCCGTCGCGGATGGGGTTCTCCGGCGTGATCGGCTCGACCTTCAGCCACTTGATGTAGTCGCTGGCCAGGTCGCCCGGCGACTGGCTGACTGGCACCTTCTGGGTCAGGCCGGCGCCCAGGCTGTCGGTGCGGGCGACGATGACGCCCTCGTCGACGCCCAGTTCCTCGAAGGCCAGGCGGCAGGCGCGCAGCTTCTCGATGAAGTCCTCGCGCGGCACGGTGACCTTGCCGTCCTGGTGGCCGCACTGCTTGGCGTCCGACACCTGGTTCTCGATCTGCAGGCAGCAGGCGCCGGCCTTGATCATCTCCTTGGCCAGCAGATAGGTGGCGTTCTCGTTGCCGAAGCCGGCGTCGATGTCGGCGATGATCGGCACCACATGGGTCTCGAACTCGTCGATGGCCTTGATGGCGGCGCGCTCGGCCACCTCGTCGCCGGCCTTGCGGGCCTCGCGCAGGGTCTTGAACAGGTCGTTCAGCGCCACCTCATCGGCCTGGCGCAGCGAGACGTAGATCTCCTCGATCAGCTCGACGACGGCGGTCTTCTCGTGCATCGACTGGTCGGGCAGGTGGCCCCAGCGGTTGCGCAGGCCCGCGACCATCCAGCCGGACAGATAGACATAGGCGCCCTTGGTCGTGCCGCGCAGGCGCTTGACCGACTTGATCATCTGCTGGGCGTGGAAACCCGACCAGCAGCCGAGCGACTGGGTGAACTTGCTGCTGTCCAGGTCATAGGCGGCCATGTCGGCGCGCATCACCCCCGCCATCTCCCGGGCGATATCCAGGTGGGTGTTGAAGGTGTTCTGCATCTTCAGCTGGATGATGTCGTCCACGCCCACGCCGCCGGGCGTGACGCCTTCGGGGTAGCGGCGAAGGAGGTCCTGGCGGTGTTCGGCGTAGGTCTTGCGCTGGCTCATGGTCGGGTCCCGAAACAAAAGGCTGAACTCTGTCGGGGCTGACGTTGCGGCGCGGCGCGGCGCGAGGCGAGCCTATTGAAGCTGATTTGTCACTTCTTCACATTGTCAGGTTTGTAAAGTTGTGACAAAGCGACAGCATGGCCGGTGCTGACAAAAAGCTGTTCCTGGGCGGGCGCCTCAAGCGCCTGCGCCGCGACCTGGGCGTGACCCAGGCCTCGATGGCCGAGGCCCTCAAGGTGTCGGCCAGCTATCTGAACCTGCTGGAGCGCAACCAGCGGCCGGTGACGGCCCAGGTGCTGCTGCGACTGGCCGAGGCCTACGACCTCGACCTGCGGACCCTCTCGGCCGACGAGCCGGGCGGCGGGGCGGGGCTGGAGGAGGTGCTGGCCGACCGGATGTTCGCCGACCTGTCGATCAGCCGGCACGAGATCGCCGAGGTCGCCGAGGGCGCGCCGGACGTGGCCGAGGCCTTCGTGCGGCTCTACCGCGCCTATCTTGATCGCGGCAGCATGATCGATCTGGGCGCCTTCGAGGGGCGCGACGGCGGGCCCGCCCTGACGCCGACCGACTGGGTGCGCGACCTGGTGGTCGCCCAGCGCAACCACTTCGCCGAACTGGAGGACACCGCCGCCCGCATCCTGCGCGGCCTGCGCGCCGACACCCGCGACGCCGCCCCGGCCCTGCGCGAGCGACTCCAGGGCGCCCACAATGTCCGCGTCCGGGTGCTGCCGCGCGAGGTGATGAGCGGCACGCTCCATCGCTTCGACCATCACCGCAAGCAACTGATGCTGTCCGAGACCCTGGCGCCGGCCAGCCGCACCTTCGCCATGGCCTATCAGCTCGGCCTGCTCGAGGCGCCCGAGGTGCTGGACAGCGTCGCCGACCGCTTCGCCCCGCCCGACCAGACGACCCGCCGCCAGCTCAAGGTGTTCCTCGGCAACTATCTCGCCGGCGCCATCCTGATGCCCTACGAGGCCTTCCTCGAGGCGCTGGAGGCGACCCGCTACGACATCGAGGCGCTGCGCCCCCGCTTCGGCATCTCGTTCGAACAGGCGGCCCAGCGGCTGACCACCCTCGGCCGGCAGGGCGAGCGCGGCATCCCCTTCTTCATGGTCCGGGTCGATGCGGCCGGCAACGTGTCCAAGCGCTACTCCAACGGCCCGTTCCCCTTCTCGCGCTTCGGCGGCACCTGCCCGCGCTGGAATATCCACGACAGCTTCAAGACTCCGGGCCGCATCGTCACCCAGGTCATCGAGACCGCCGACGGCGCCCGCTACTTCACCTTCGCCCGCACGGTGCGCCGCGTCGCGGGCCTGCTGGCGGGGCTGGAGGACGAGCTGGTCATCGGCCTGGGCTGCGAGCTCAAGCACGCCGCCAGCCTGTCCTACGCGCGCGGCCTGAACCTGTCCGACCCGCCGGTGGTCGAGGTCGGGCCCGCCTGCCGCATCTGCGAGCGCAGTCTCTGCCCCCAGCGCGCCGCCGCCCCGGTCAACCGCACGCCCCGCGTCGAGGAGACGGTCAAGAGCGTCACCTCGTTTCCTTTCGCGCTCTGATCGGGCGGGACTCCCCTAGCGGCAGGCGATCTAGAACAGCGGCGAAGCGGGGGCGGGGACCCCGCGCCAGAGAGGGACCAGGACAGATGGGCGACAGCGCCATGACCTACGACGAGGTGGTGATGGGCCGCCGCAGCATCCGCGGCTACAAGCCCGATCCGGTGCCCCGGGAGGTGATCCGCGACGTCATCGCCCTGGCCATGCGCGCGCCCTCGTCGCTCAACACCCAGCCGTGGAACTTCTACGTCGTCGGCGGCGAGGTGCTCGACCGCATCCGCGCCGGCAACACCGAGCGCAACCTCGCCGGCGTGCCGCATTCGCGCGAGTTCCGCAGCCACGGCGAATACGCCGGCGTCCATCGCGAGCGCCAGATCGAGATCGCCAAGCAGCTCTTCGCCGCCATGGGCATCGCCCGCGACAACAAGGAACAGCGCACCGACTGGGTCCTGCGCGGCTTTCGCCAGTTCGACGCCCCGGTCTCGATCGTCGTCACCTACGACCGCGTCATCCACGGCGGCGACATCGGCCCGTTCGACTGCGGCGCGGTCACCAACGCCCTGGTCAACGCCGCCTGGTCGCGCGGCCTCGGCTGCGTGATCAACAGCCAGGGCATCATGCAGTCGCCGGTCGTCCGCGAGCACGCCGGCATCCCGGACGACCAGGTCATCATGATCTGTGTCGCCATGGGCTATCCGGACGACAGCTTCCCGGCCAACGCCGTGGTCTCCAACCGCAAGTCGGTCGACGAGGCTGTGGTGTTCGTCGGCTTTGACTGACGAGGCGGCTCAGCCGCGCCGGGCGATCATGCCGCCCTGGGCCAGCCGCTCGACCAGCGCCCGCAGCGCCGTCTCGTCCGCCTGCGGGAACCAGGCGGCGAGCTCCTGCGTCGTGAAGGCCGGCCGGGTCAGGATCCAGCTCGCCGCCTTGTGCAGCGACCCCACCGGGATCGGCCCGCGCTCGGTGCGCAGCTCCCAGCCCTCGGCCCCGCGCGCCAGCTCCGTGCGCCGGGGCAGCACGTCCCAGGCCTCCAGCGCGCCGACCGCCGGCAGGCCGTATTCGGACAGCTCGCCGAACACCCCGCGCTGCACCTCGGCCACCTCCTGGCGGAAGGCCGGATCGGCCAGGATCGCCTGCAGCCGCTCGCCAAGCTCGCCCAGCCGCCGCGCCAGCGCCGCCCCGCCGTCCAGGTCCCCCCGGGGCAGGTAGTCGCGGAACAGGCTGTCGTTCATCGCCTCCTGCTCCAAGAGGCGGAACAGCATGCGGCCGTTGCGCGGCTCGACCGAATAGGTGACGTGCAGCGAGGCCTCGCTGCTGGCAAGCGCGTCGTGGAACCAGCCTCGCGGGATGTACAGCAGGTCGCCGGGCCGCATGGTCACCTCGGCCATCAGCCGGCCCTTCTGGCGATCCAGGATCTGCTGCATGTCCGGCCGTTCCGGCGGCGGCCCGACCGGATTGTCCGCCCGGCCCTCGTACAGCCGCCAGACCTTCTCGCCCTCGACATGCAGGGCGAACACCTCATGGCTGTCATAGTGGCTGTTGAACGCCCGCCGGCCGCCGAACGAGCAGTAGATGTTGGCGCTGGTCAGGCCGAGGAACTCGCGCTCCAGCAGCCGCGCGACGCGCCGCATCCCGGGCGTCAGCGTCTCGGTCGCATTGGCGACCAGGCTTGCGCCCATCGACAGGAAGACCCGCACCTTGCCGGGGTTCACCCGCCGCATCTCGCCATCCAGCGTCTGGACGGTGTCGCAGTAGTGCTCGGGCGCGATCCGCCGCCCCTCGATGAACAGCTTCAGCCGCGGCTCGGTCCAGTGGCTGGAGACCGACAGGATCTCGTTCAGGCTGGTCCAGTCCAGCGTCGCGCGGCGGCGCGCGTCGGCGGCCGGAATGTGCAGCGGCGCCTTGCCGTAGTGGTCGGCCAGGAACCGTTCCGGCGTCACGGGCGCGATCAGGTCGGCGAAACTCTCCATGCGCTTCGCTTATCGCTCGCGGGCGGGGGTGTCGAGGCGGCGGCCGCAGCGCCCCCAAATGCGAAAGGCCGCCGCGATCGCTCGCGGCGGCCCTCCGTCACGTCGGCCCAGGGAGGAGGGGCCGACCGACAATCCCCTTGATACGCAGGGAAAACCGCTTCCTACGGGAAGGCCGACTTCAGGGTCAGCACCACCCGGCTGTCGCACAGGTTGCCGCAGCCCAGGTCGCTGTCGTGGTAGCGCAGGTCCAGGGTCAGGTAGTCGATCGGGGCCCAGGCCACGCCGAGGTTCCAGGTGGTGTAGTCGCCGCCGACCTCGAAGGTCTGCTCGCCGACCGCGCCGCTCAGCGACCATTTGTCGTTGATGGTCCAGCCGCCGTTGACTTCGTAGTAGAAGGCCTCGCCAATGCCGCCGAAGAAGTCGGGCGAATAGTACATGCCGATGCCGACGCTGGCCGGGCCGATCGGCACCGAGGCCGCCGCCTTCAGCTCGACGAACTCGTAGTCCGAACCCTTCGGCTCGCCGACGTAGCCGTAGTAGATGACGGCCAGGTCGAGGCCGACCGCGCCCAGCTCCGGCTTCACGCCGAGGTAGATGTCGATCTCGGCGTCGGTGTCGTCGCCGAAGTCGACGTTCGAGGCCCAGGCGCCGGCGTACATCGCGCCGGCCGTCAGGTCGACGCCGCCGAAGATCTGCGGACCGTCCGTCTGGCTCACGCCGCGGTACACGTAATCGCTGGCCACGCCGACGTTGTAGGAGAGCGACAGGCCGTCGTCCTCTTCCTGAGCGAAGGCCGCTCCACCCATGGCGACCGAGGCGGCCGCGGCGCACAGCGCCATCTTCCAGAATTTCATCGTTATCCCCTTTATGTTTGTCGCCGGACGGGCCCAGGCCGTCGACCACGCCCCCGACGTTCCGGCCGAAGGTCACCGCAAGGATGATGCAACGGTTCCCGGGTCGCGAAGGCCGGCGGCCGGACTCGTGCTGCGGCGCGGCAAGCTGCCTGAAAACAAGGCGCCTGGAAGGTCAGGCGCCTTGAATCGCGGCGATCCCATGTCGCATGAAGGCGATTACCTGTCCATTCGGCGCCGTCGGCGCCGACATAAGGGCGGCGTCAAAGCCTCCGGAATCGGCCCTTCAGCCTCTAGCGCATGCTCATCGAGGCGAAGCCCAGATGGGTGCCGGCGTCGACCAGCAGCGTTTCACCCGTCACATGGCGCGAGGCCGGCGCGGCCAGGAACACGGCGGCCCCGGCGATGTCCTCGGCGGTCGAGGCGGCGCGCAGCGGGGTAGAGTTGATCACGCCCTGGCGCATGCGCTCGACGGTGTCGCCGGCCATGGACTTGCCGAACCAGGGCGTATCAATGAAGCCCGGGCAGACGGCGTTGACCCTGATCTTCGGCGCCAGGCCCCGAGCGAGAGACAGCGTCATGGTCGTCATCGCCCCCTTCGAGGCGGCATAGGCCACCGAAGAGCCGATGCCGGTCACCGCGGCGATCGAGCTGGTGTTGACCACCGCGCCCGGCTGCGGCGCCGCCTCCAGCAGCGAGCGGGCCGCCCGCACCATCTGGAAGGCGCCGACGACGTTGACCGAATACAGCCGCAGGAAGTCGTCGCTGGTCAGGGCGTCCAGGTCGCCGTGGTTGGGCGCGAACTTGGTCATGCCGGCGTTGTTGAACAGGGCGTCGATGCGGCCGAACGGCTCGGCCGCCGCGGCGATGGTCCGGCAGGCGGCGTCATCGGCCACGTCGCCCTGGGCCAGGATGCCCTGGGCGCCCTGCGCCTCGACTAGGCGCACGGTCTCGGCGGCCTCGTCCTTGCTGCTGGCGTAGTTGACGATCACCGCCTTGGCGCCACGGCTGGCCGTCTCCACCGCGATCGCCCGGCCCAGGCCCGTCGAGCCGCCGGTGACCAGAACCACAAAGCCGTCGAAATCCTTGCCCGCCATTGTCCGTCTCCGCTGCTGAGTGGCGGGCTTGATAGCGCGCGTCGCCCTGCTTGTCGCCGCCGGGCAGGGGGTCTAAACGCCCGCCGATGGAAGAAATGCAGCTGTCCCAGCTGGGCCGCCAGTCCGAGATCCCCGCCAGCCCCGAGGCGGCGGTGCTCGAGCGCGTGCCCAATCCCCAGGCCGACACCCTCTATCTGGCCCGCTTCGTCGCCCCGGAGTTCACCAGCCTGTGCCCGGTCACCGGCCAGCCGGACTTCGCCCATCTGGTCATCGACTATGCGCCCGGCGACTGGCTGATCGAGTCCAAGTCGCTGAAGCTCTATCTCTCCTCGTTCCGCAACCACGGCGCCTTCCACGAGGACTGCACCGTCGCCGTCGGCCGCCGCATCTTCGACACGGCCCAGCCGCGCTGGCTGCGCATCGGCGGCTACTGGTACCCGCGCGGCGGCATCCCGATCGACGTCTTCTGGCAAAGCGGCCCCCCGCCCGAGGGCCTCTGGGTACCCGACCAGGGCGTGGCCTCCTATCGCGGCCGTGGCTAGCCGGCGACGCGCCACCAGACGCTCAGCCGCCGCGAGCTGTTCCTTCTCCCCTTGCGGGAGAAGGTGGCGCGAAGCGCCGGATGAGGGGTTGAAGACTCTTCAAGCTGCGTGGTGGCGTCGCCCCCCGCGCTACCCCGCAGTCCAGCGCGTCACCAGGCCCTCGACGTGCGGCCGCACCCGTTCGGCCGGCGGCTCCTGGGCCTGGCCGATCAGGATCACCCCGGCCAGGCTCTCGCCCTCGCCAAGGCCGATGATGGCCATGGCCTCGGCGTCATAGCTGTACCAGTCCGTGATCCAGTTGGCGCCCAGCCCCATCGCGCCCGCGGCATAGAGCAGGTTCACGCACACCGCCCCGGCCGAGAGCTGCTGTTCCCAGACGGGGATCTCGCCGGCCTTGGGGCTGAACACCACGAACACCGCCGTCGGCGGGACTTTCAGCTTGCCCAGCTTGGCGGTCAGCTTGGCCGCGTCGGGCCGCCCCGCGATGGCCGCCTCAAGCCGCCCGGTCAGCGCCGCCTTGTCCTCGCCGTCGGCGACGATGAACCGCCAGGGCGCCAGCTTGCCATGGTCGGGAACCCGCGCAGCGACCCGCAGCAGGTCGGCCAGCTGGTCCGCGTCGGGACCCGGCGCCGACAGCGTAAGGGCCGAGGCCGATCGGCGCCGCGCCAGAAAGTCCAGCACCGCCGGCGAGGCTGAAACGGGCAGGGGATCGCCGAACAGCGGCGCGGCGGGCAGAACGGAACTCATCGGGCATCGCCTTCCGGGATCGGGAACAGTCAGGTGGTCTGGGCTTCCATGTCCGGGCCCTCGTCGACCGGACGCAGGTGGACCCGGGTGTCCAGCGGGATCAGCCGGTAGGTCGAATCCAGCGTCGGCGCCCGCTCGCCGTCCAGCGTCACCGTGGCCCGCACCTCGCCGGTTTCATCATCGCGCGTGTAGCGTTCGCAGGTTTTCTTGCCCTCGAACTCGCTCATCGACGACTGGATCAGCAGGCTGATGCCCAGCGCCTGTTCCATCGGCGCCGGCCGGCCGTCCATCAGGACAACCACATCCAGCGCGTCAAAGCGGAACACCGAACAGACCCCGCCGTCCTCCAGCGCCACCGTCTCCTGCATGACCACCTCCAGGTCCGGCTCGCTGGTCAGGCGGAAGCGGTAGGTCTGGCGCAGCCGGCCGTCCGGCAGGCTTTCCATGAAGCCGATGTCGGCGCAGCTGCCGTCGCTGGGGCGCCACTCGCTGCACCAGGCCTGCTCGCTGGCGGCGATCGCCAGCAGGGCGTCGCGGCTCAGCGGCGCTTCACCCGCCTGCGCGGGCGCGGTCAGGGCGCAGGCGGCCAGGGCGGCGGTGATCAGGGTGGCGGCGGCGGTGGCCTTCATGGCGCGGCTTTCGGGTTGCGGCGTCTATGGTCTAAGACGCCGATCCCTGCGGCGCAACGATGGCGGCCCGATGACCGGCAAACCCGACTGGCTGCGGCCCCATGGTCGCCCCTGGATCCGCCGCGCCGAGCGGGTGGTCTACGACAACCCCTGGCTCTCGGTGCACGAGTTCGACGCCGAGGCGCCGACCGGCGCGCCGGCCATCTATGGCCTGGTGCATTTCAAGAACTACGGCATCGCCGTCCTGCCGCTGCATGACGACGGCACGGTCACCCTGGTCGGCCAGAACCGCTTCCCGCTCGGCTACAGCTGGGAAATCCCCGAAGGCGGCGGCGCGGTCGACGGCGACCCGCTTGAGGGCGCCCGGCGCGAATTGCGCGAGGAGGCCGGGCTCGAGGCGGCCGACTGGCGGCTGATCCTGCGGATGCAGCTGTCCAATTCCGTCACCGACGAACGCGCGTTCGGCTATCTGGCCACGGGCCTGACCGCCGTCGACGCCGATCCGGATCCGACCGAGGACCTGGCCGTTGTCAGGGTTCCGTTCGCCGAAGCGCTTGAGGCGGCGGCAGCCGGCCATATCGAGGACGCCCTGACGGTGGCGATGCTGCTGCGGGCTCACCATATGGCGACAAAGGGCGAGCTTGAGGGTGAACTTGGCCGACTTGTGCTAGGGTAGGCCCGACAAAGGGAGGCCGAGGGATGGCCAAGCATCTGGAAGTGGTCGAGCCGGCGGTCGCGCCGCCTGTCTGGGCCGCCTTGAGGAACGAGGCCGAACGCGCCTCCCGCGCCGAGCCGGCTCTGGCCAGCCTGCTCAACTCGGTGATCCTGTCGCACGACCGGCTGGCCGATGCGCTGAGCTACCAGATCGCCCGAAAGCTGGGCGACCAGGAACTGCGCGCCATGAGCGCCCGCGAATTCGCCCAGGAGGCCTTCGAGGCCGACCCGACCATCATCGCCGCCGCCGAGGCCGACCTGCGGGCGGTGTTCGAGCGCGACCCGGCCTGCAAGGGCTACGTCCAGCCGTTCCTGTTCTTCAAGGGCTTCATGGCGCTGCAAACGCACCGCGTCGCCCACTGGATGTGGACGCACGGCCGCGACACCCTGGCCTTCTACCTGCAGAGCCGGATGAGCGAGATCTTCCAGGTCGACATCCATCCCAACGCCCGCGTCGGGTCCGGCGTGTTCGTCGACCATGGCACCGGCATCGTCATCGGCGAGACCGCCGTGGTCGGCGACGACGTCTCGATGCTGCATGGCGTGACGCTCGGCGGCACCGGCGCCGAACGCGGCGACCGCCACCCCAAGATCGGCAAGGGCGTCCTGCTGGGCGCCGGCGCCAAGGTGCTGGGCAACATCACCGTCGGCGACTACGCCAAGGTCGCCTCGGGCTCGGTGGTGCTCAAGCCTGTGCCCGCGCACTGCACGGCCGCCGGCGTGCCCGCCCGGCTGGTCAACTGCCCGACCTGCGAGGAGCCGGCCCGGACGATGGACCACACCCTGGCCGACGCGGTCTACGACTACGTCATCTGATCAACGCCGGGTGCGGCCGTTTTGGGGTTGCCTTGGGCGCGCGCCTGACTAGGGTCCGCGCCAACCCCCCGACGACCTGCCAGTATCCGGAGCGCCCCCGTGGACGACGCTGAAATCAAGAAAATCGAAGCCCACCTGAAGCGCACCTTCGGCAACCCGCACATCGCGGTGAAGGCCCGCAAGCAGAAGGATTCGGCCGAGGTCGAGCTGAAGGGGGAGTTCATCGGCGTGATCTACGTCGATGAGGACGAAGACGGCTCCTACATGTTCGAAATGGCCATCCTGGCCGAAGACCTCGAGTAGCCTGCCCTCCGGCCCCTCACATCGGGTTCCGCGAGGATGAAGGTCCTCATCGTCGGCGGTTATGGCGTGTTCGGCGGCCGGCTGGCGCGCATGCTGCGCGGCGAGCCGGGCCTGACGCTGCTGATCGCCGGACGCTCCCGCCGCAAGGCCGAGCGCTTCATCCAGAGCCTTGACCCCCGCCAGAATGCCGAGGCCGTGAGGCTGGAGCCGCTGGTCCTCGACCGCCGCACGATCTCCGCCGGCCAACTGGCCGGGATCGGCGCCGCGCTGGTCGTCGACTGCACCGGTCCCTTCCAGGCCTATGGCGATGCGCCCTACCGCCTGGCGACCGCCTGCATTGAGGCCGGCGTCGACTATCTCGACCTTGCCGACGGCACGGCCTTTGTCGCCGGCATCGCCGGCCTGGACGCCGCCGCCCGCGCGGCCGGCGTCGCCGTTATTTCCGGCGCCAGCACCTGCCCGGCCCTGACCGGGGCGGTCGTGCGCGCCCTGACGCCGGGCTGGCGGGCGGTTCACGCCATCAGCGCCGGCATCGCCCCTTCGCCCTTCGCCGATGTCGGCCTGACCGTCATCCAGGCCATCGCCAGCTATGCCGGCCGCCCGGTCCGCCTGCTGCGCGAGGGCGGCACGGTCGAGATCGGCGGCCTGTGCGAGACCCGCCGCGCCGACATCCTGCCGCCGGGCGGGCCTGGCCTGCGCCGCGTCCTCTTCTCCGCCGTGGATACACCCGATCTGGTGGAGCTGCCGCGCCTCTGGCCGGAATTGAGGTCGGTCTGGTTCGGCGCGGGCCCCCGGCCCGAGCTGCTGCATGGCCTGCTGGTCGGTCTCGCCCGCCTGATCCGCGCCGGCGTCCCGATCCCGCTGCTGGCCCTCGCGCCCCTGATCCATGCCGTGAAGGTCCGCCTCGCCTGGGGCGCCGACCGGGGCGGCATGTTCGTCGAGGCCCGGGGACTGGGTCCCGATGGCGCGCCGGCTGCCGCGCGCTGGGCCCTGATCGCCGAGGGCAATGACGGCCCGAACATCCCGGCCATGGCGGCCGCCGCCCTGGTGGTCCGCAAGGCGAGGGGAGGGCGGCTCGACCCTGGCGCCCGTTCAGCGGTCGGCGACCTAACCCTGGCCGATTTCCGGCCTTGGTTCGAGCGGTTCAGCATCCGGAGCGGGTTTGACCCCGCCTGATCCGTACTGACGGATGGACCGTCGCGCTCCGGCTGTGCGGGCGCGCGACGGCCGACCCGGGCGGGCTACAGCACCCCCAGCATCTCCGCCACCAGCGGGTGGCGCACGATGTCACGGTCGCCCAGCCGCACGACCGAGACATTGGCCAGCGCCTCGAAGCGGTTGGCCACGTCGGCCAGGCCCGACAGTTCCGGCAGAAGGTCCGACTGCGCCGGGTCGCCGGTCACCACCATGGTCGAATGCCAGCCCAGCCGCGTCAGCAGCATCTTCAGCTGCACGTAGGTGCAGTTCTGCGCCTCGTCGATGACCACGAAGGCGTTGTTCAGCGTGCGGCCGCGCATGTAGCCGACCGGCGCGATCTCGATCAGCCCCTCGGCCATCAGCGCCCGGACGCGCTTCATCGACAGCCGGTCGGACAGTGCGTCGTAGAGCGGCCGCAGGTAGGGGGCCAGCTTGTCCTCCATGTCCCCGGGCAGGAAGCCGATCGATTCCCCGGCCTCGACCGCCGGACGCGACAGCACGATCCGCCCGACCCGGCCGGCTTCCAGCGCCTCGACCGCCTTGCTGATGGCCAGGTAGGTCTTGCCAGTGCCCGCCGGGCCCAGCGCCAGCACCAGGCTCTTCTCGTCGATCGCCTTCATCAGCTGCGCCTGGCCGTCCGACTTGGGCTTTATTGTCTTGAGGTACCCCTGGTCCCTGTCGTCCTGACTCTGTCCCAGCGGCGACCAGCCGGCGCCCACCGGCAGGCGCCGAACCTTGGCGTCGTCGGCGAATTGACCGGGATCGAAGGCGCCTTCACGCGCCATCCGCTTCAGGGCTCGCTTGGTCATCGGGAAGCCTCCATGGGGGCAAGAAAAAAGGGCGACGCCATGAAGGCTCGCCCTTGGGACAGAGGAACGGAGTGATGGTCGCGCGTGCGGCCCGGCGGGCCTGCGTCTTCGAACAGGGGCGGAGGCATCGTCCGCCGGAACACAATATGCGACACCCAAGTCTCCGTCGTCGGGAGTCCGGGGCCGAGGAGCCGGCCGCGGCGGGATCGGAGAGAGTTTTTGACGCCCTCTCGAATCGCCCGACTAGGATGATGCTAACGTGGTTTATGAGCGGTTAAGCAAGCCGCTATTTCGAATATACGAGGTGCACGGATGACTGCTTATGCTTTGGGCGACCGCCGTCCGACTCTTCCCGCCGAGGACGAATACTGGATCGCGCCAAACGCCGCCGTGATGGGCAGCGTCATCCTGAAGAAGAACGCCAGCGTGTGGTGGGGCGCCACGGCCAGAGGCGACACCGACACCATCACCATCGGCGAGAACAGCAACATCCAGGACGGCTCTGTTCTTCATGCCGACTATGGCGTGCCGCTGAACATCGGCGCCAATGTTACCGTCGGCCATCTGGTGATGCTTCACGGCTGCACCATCGGCGAGGGCTCGCTGATCGGCATCGGCTCGATCATCCTCAATGGCGCGAAGATCGGTCGCAACTGCCTGATCGGCGCCAACTGCCTGATCACCGAGGGCAAGGAGATCCCGGACAACAGCGTCGTCATGGGCGCCCCCGGCAAGGTGGTCCGCGAGGTCAGCCCCGAACAGGCCCGTGTCCTCGAGGCCTCGGCCCATCACTACGTCGAGAACTGGAAGCGCTACCGCGCGGGCCTGTCGGTCATCGGTTGACGGACGCCGGGGAAGGGGTGGCTCGACTCCCCTTGACGGGAAGCAACCAGGGAGAAGCCTCATGGCCTACGAGTTCATCAAGGTCGACCGCGAAGGTCCGGTGACCATCTTCACCCTGAACCGGCCCGACGTCATGAACGCGCTGCATTCGCCGGCGCACTTCGAGCTGCACGAGGCGTTCGACGCCTTCGCCGCCGATCCCGACCAGTGGGTCGGCATCGTCACCGGGGCCGGCGACCGCGCCTTCTCCGCCGGCAACGACCTCAAGCACCAGGCCGGCGGCGGCAAGATGGGCAGCCCGCCGTCGGGCTTCGCCGGCCTGACCAGCCGTTTCGACCTCAACAAGCCGCTGATCGCGGCCGTCAACGGCGTGGCCATGGGCGGCGGCTTCGAGATCGCCCTGGCCTGCGACCTCATCCTCGCCTCGGAGAAGGCGGTCTTCGCCCTGCCCGAGCCCAAGGTCGGCCTCGCCGCCCTGGCCGGCGGCCTGCACCGCCTGCCGCGCCAGATCGGCCTCAAGCGGGCCATGGGCATGATCCTCACCGCCCGCCGCGTCAGCGCCGCCGAGGGCGAGCAGCTGGGCTTCGTCAACGCCGTCGTTCCCGCCGACCAGCTGATGGACGAGGCCCGCAAGTGGGCGGCGATGATCGCCGAGTGCAGCCCCATGTCGATCCGCGCCTCGAAGGAGGCGGTCATGCAGGGCCTCGACGCTCCCTCGCTGGAATCGGCCATCCGCGACCAGGGCAAGCTTCCGGCCGTCGCGGCGCTCTTCCGGTCGGAAGACTTCGTCGAGGGCCCGCTCGCCTTCGCCCAGAAGCGCGCGCCGCAGTGGAAGGGTCGCTGACGCCCCTATGTCGATAACTGACAACCGGACCCGCTAGCGCGGGTCTGGCGGTCGCCTGACGACAACGACCGGCTGTCAAAATACAACAGATCCGAGCCGCCCGGATACAGCCCGGCCCTCGCATTTGCCGCCCGATCGCCTATCTAGGGCGGCTCATGACCCAGACCCCCCTTGCCGACGATCTCGTCGCCCCGTTCCAGATCGAAGGCTGGCCGGTGCGCGGCCGCATCACCCGCCTCGGCGCCTCGATCCACGAGGTGCTGACCCGCCATGACTACCCCGAGCCCGTGGCCAACCTGCTGGGCGAAGCCTGCGCGCTCGCCGCCCTGGTGGGCTCCAGCCTGAAGTTCGAGGGCCGGCTGATCGTCCAGGCCCAGGGCGATGGCCCGGTGAGCTACGTCGTCTGCGACTACGACACCACCGGCGCCTTCCGGGGCTACTGCCGGTTCGACCCTGACCGCCTGGCCGAGGTCAGCGGCGGCTTCGCCCGCCCGGGCGCCGAAACCCTGCTGGGCAAGGGCGTCTTCATCATGACCATCGACCAGGGCGCGGACATGGACCGCTACCAGGGCGTCACCTCCATCGCCGGCGAGACCCTGGCCCTCTGCGCCGAGGAGTATTTCGCCCAGTCCGAGCAGACCCCGACCCGCATCCGCCTGGCCGTCGGCCAGGTCGACACCGGCGAGGGACCGACCTGGCGGGCGGGCGGGGTGATGATCCAGAACATCGCCTCGGATGACGCCCGCGGCTCGACCGAGGACGCCTGGTTCCGCGCCCAGGCCCTGTTCCAGACCACCGGCGAGGACGAACTGATCGACCCGACCCTGCCGGCCGAAACCCTGTTGTGGCGGCTGTTCAACGAGGATGGCGTGCGGGTGTTCGAGCCCCTGGCCCTCAAGGCCTTCTGCCGCTGCTCGGAGGACCGCATCGCCACAGTGCTGCAGAGCTTCAGCGCCGAGGAACGCGCCGACATGGTCGAGGCCGACGGCAAGGTGCGGGTGACCTGCGAATACTGCAGCCGCGTCTACGAGCTGGAACCGGACGCCGCCTGACGCGCGGGCTAGCCGGCGCTAGTTCAGCGCCTTCGCCGCCCCCGGCAGGTGCAGCGAGAATTCCGGGATCTCGGCCTCGAAGACATCGCCGTCGTCGGTGACCATCTGATAGGCCCCGCGCATCGCCCCCGAAGGCGTCTCCAGGGGGCAGCCGGACACATAGCGGAATGCCTCGCGGCCCTTGAGAATCGGCTGTTCGCCGACAACGCCGGCGCCGGAAATCACTTCCCGTCGGTTGCGGGCGTCGGTGATCTCCCAGCGGCGCGAGACCAGCTGGACGGTCTCGGCGCCGTGGTTCTCGATCTCGACGGTGTAGGTCCAGAAGTAGCGGTTCTCCAGCGGGTCCGACTGGCTCGGGGCATAGTCCGCCCGCACCCGCACCACGACGTCCCGCGTGCGAGCCTCGTAGACAGGGCTGGTCTTCGATCCGCGCTTGTAGATGGGTCTCATGCGCCGTCCAGGGCCCTCTGCAGGTCGCGGCTCAGATCCGCCACGTCCTCCAGCCCCACCGACATGCGAACGCAGCCTTCGGTAAGGCCGATTTCCAGCCGCTTTTCCTCGGGCATGGCCCGGTGGGTGGTGGTGGACGGATGAGTCGCCATCGACTTTGCGTCGCCCAGGTTGTTGGAGATGTCGACCAGCTTCAACCCGTCGAGGAATCGCCATGCCGCCTCACGCGAACCGAGGTCGAAGGCGATCAGGTTGCCAAAGCCGCTCATCTGCTTGCGCGCCACGGCTGCCTGCGGGTGGTCGTCGCGGCCCGGGTAGAGCACCCGGCTGACCTTGCCGTGGCCGCCGATCAGGTCGGCCAGGACGGCCGCCGTGTCGCTCTGGCGGCGCACCCGCAGGTCCAGCGTTTCCAGGCCCTTGAGCAGGACCCAGGCGTTGAACGGGCTGATCGCCGGGCCGGTGTGACGCAGGATGTCGCGATAGGCCTCCTCCATCAGCTCACGCCCGCCCAGGATGGCGCCGCCCAGCACCCGGCCCTGGCCGTCGATGTGCTTGGTGGCCGAATAGACGACGATGTCCGCGCCCAGTTCGAGCGGCTTCTGGAACAGCGGGGTGGCGAACACATTGTCCACCACCACCTTGGCGCCGGCGGCGTGGGCGATGTTGGCCACCTCGGCGATGTCGGTGATTTCCAGCAGCGGATTGGCCGGGCTCTCCAGCAGGACCGCCGCTGTGTTGGGCCGCATCGCCGCGCGCCAGGCGTCGAGGTCCGTCGCGTCCACGAAGGTGGTCTCGATCCCGAAGCGCGGCAGCCATTGGGAGACGATCCAGTTGCACGATCCGAACAGGGCCCGGCCGGCCACCAGATGATCGCCCGCCCTCAACAGGCCCGTCAGCGCCACGTGCACGGCCGCCATGCCGCTGGCCACGGCGCGGCAGAACTCGGCGCCTTCCAGCAGGGCCAGCCGCTCCTCGAACATCTGCGTCGTGGGGTTTGCGTACCGGCTGTAGACGAAGCCGGGCTCCTCGCCCGAAAAGCGCGCGTCCGCTGCGGCCGCGCTGTCGTAGACGAAGCTCTGGGTCAGATAGATGGGCTCGGCGGTCTCGCCGAAGGCGCTGCGATTGATCCCGCCGCGGATCAGCTTGGTCGCCGGGCGCCAGTCTTGGCTATCGTCAGACATGGGGAGGGTCCTTTTCCGGGCCGCATGAACCGCAAGGGGCGGGGAGGGGTCAAGCCGCCCTTTGACGAAACCGCGTTCCGCGAGCCGCGTTCAGGGTTAATGTCGGCATCCGACCGACCGCTCGAGGAGAAGCGTCTTGTCCCTGACCCTGGTCTTCCGCGTCTTCGCCGCCATCCTGGCGTTGTTCGGCATCCTCAATTTTGTCCTGCTCGTCCTGGCCGATCCCATTGGCCGGTTCTCGCCGGTTGCCGTGACGGCGACTACGGGGTTGACCGACGCCATCCTGCTGTTCGGGGTCGGCGCCGGCGTCTGGATGCTCGGCGCGGGCGGGGGCCACCACGGCAAGCACTGAGGCGTTCAAACCGCTTGCCTTGCGGCGGCGGCGCGGCGAGTGTGCCGCAACGATGAACGAAACCGTCTCAGCGGGGATTCTCCCCTGCCAATCCATCGAGGAGCTGATCGCCCAGGGGGCCATCACCTCGCTCTCGCCCTTTGACGCCGACCAGGTCCAACCGGCCAGTCTCGACCTTCGCCTCGGCGAGCGGGTGTGGCGCGTGCGCGCCTCATTCCTGCCGGGCCTGAAGCGGGGGGTCATGGACCGGTTGCCCGATGTGGCCATGCACCAGCTCGACCTGACCAAGGGTGCGGTGCTGGAACGAGGGTGCGTGTATATCGCCGAGGTGCAGGAGCGCCTGGCCCTGCCGGCCGGCGTCTCGGCGCGGGGCAATCCCAAGAGCTCGTCCGGCCGGGTCGACGTCTTCGTGCGTCTTTTGACCGACCATGGTCCCGCCTTCGACGACGTCGCCGAGGGCTACAAGGGCCCGCTGTATGTCGAGATCGCGCCCCAGACCTTCTCTGTGCTTGTTCGCACGGGCACGCGTCTTAACCAGCTGCGCCTCAAGCGCGGCAGGCCCGCGATCCTCGAGACGCGCAACGTCGGCGTCGACCTGTCGGCCGGGATGGCCGGTTTCCGGGGGCGGCGCCATGCGGGGGTCATCGACCTCGACCACGAGGACGGCCACGATCCGCGCGACTTCTGGGAGCCGCTGGAGCCGCGCAAGGGCGAGCTGCTGCTGGACCCCAACGAGTTCTACATCCTGGCCTCCAAGGACGACATCGAGATCCCCGTCCTGCAGGCCGCTGAGATGACCCCCATCGACCCGGCCGTCGGCGAGTTCCGCGTTCACTACGCCGGCTTCTTCGATCCGGGCTTCGGCACGTCGGAGACCGACTCGGTCGGCTCCAAGGGCGTGCTCGAGGTGCGCAGCCACGAGACGCCCTTCCTCCTCGAGGACGGCCAGACGGTGGCGCGCCTGGTCTATGAGCCGCTGACTGATCGTCCGCGCAGGTTGTATGGAGAGGACGGTTCGCACTACCTTCGGCAGGGTTTGAAACTGTCCAAGCATTTCCGACCCTGGCGCTGACGCGGGGCGGCCCTGGGGGAGTGGCGTGATGCGGGGGTTTAGGGTCTTTCTGCTGGCGCTGGCGGCCATTCTGCTGGCCTGGACGCCCGGGTTCGCCGCGCCGCCCTTCTGGGTGATGAAGGACGAGGACACCACCATCTACCTGTTCGGCACCATGCATGTGCTGCAGCCGGAGGCCGAGTGGCGCACCCCCGCCTTCAATGCCGCCTATGAGTCGGCCCAGGAGGTGTGGTTTGAAACCGACATCGACCTGTCGGAAGAGGAAATGGTCCCGCTGATGCTGCGCTACGGCCTCGACTTCGAGCGGCCCCTCAAGTCCAAGGTCACGCCAAAGACCTGGGCTGCCATCGAGAAGGCGCTGGAAGGCTCGGAGCTGACGCCGGACATTATAAACGCCATGCGGCCCTGGACGGCCGCCATGATGCTGAGCGTCATGCCGATGATGGATGCAGGCTTCGAGTCCGACGCCGGGGCCGATTCGACGCTCGAGCGCGAGGCGTCCAGCGCGGGCAAGACCGTCTTCATCTTCGAGACGCCCGAGCAGCAGCTGCGCTTCTTCGCCGACCTGCCGGAAAAGGTCGAGATCCAGTACCTGGAGGACACGGTCGAGGGGCTCGACATGACCTCGGACGACAGCGAGGCTATGCAGAAGGCCTGGATCGACGGCGACGTCGACGCGCTGGGGCCGCTGATCCTAGAAGACATGCAGAAGGAGCGGCCCGAGCTGTACCAGTCGCTGATCCGTGGCCGGAACTATGCCTGGGTCGAGATCCTCGACGAGCGGATGACCCGTCCAGGGATCGTGATGGTCAATGTCGGGGCGCTGCACATGGTCGGCCCGGACGGGCTTCCCGACCAACTGAAGGCCCGTGGCTTCAAGGTCGAGCGGGTGCAGTAGCGACAAGTCAGCTCGTCATTCTGTCGCGCTAGCCAATCTTTTTGGAAAGCACGCTTGACATGCCGCGCGGCCTCATGTGACAAGCATCCTTGTCAGAACGACAAGGACGGACGACATGACCACCCGTAAGCGCAAGCCCCGCCAGATGCTGCTCCTGGCCCTCTGCGCCTCGCTGGCCGCCGGCGGCATCGTCGGCGCGGCCACGGCGCTGGAGGCCCGCCCGTCGGGCCTGGTCATCGCGCTGATCCTCGGAGGTGCCCTCGGCTTCGCACTCTGGGCCTCGCTGGCCTGGTGGCAGAGCGCCGACGAAGCGGTCCGCGAGGCGCACAAGACTGGCTGGTACTGGGGCGGCTCGGCCGGCCTGGTCCTGGCAATCGGACTGATGGCCCTGCTTCACTTCGTCGATCCCGAGCAGTCGCTCGACCGCTTCGCCTTCATCCCCGGCGACGCCGGGCTCCTCATCACCGGCATCATCGTCACCATCGCCGCCCAGATGATCGGCTACCTGCTGGTCTGGGCCGGCTGGTGGCTGATGCGCGGCCGCTAAACCCCTGTTTTTCCGGAGGTCCGCCATGCTCAAAGCTCAACCCATGAGCCCCGCCGCACGTCGCTACCTGACGCGCTTCATGCCCACCATGACGGTCTATGTCGCCGCCCTGATGGCCTCCATCTTCATCATGCGGGGGTCCGAGCTCGCCGGCCCGCTGCTCTGGCTGCTGGCGGTCCTGCCGGCCCTGCCGCTGGTCGGGATCATCGCCATCATCGGTCTCTACCTGGTCGAGGAGACCGACGAGTTCCAGCGGACCGTACTGGTCCAATGCATTCTCTGGGGCGCCGGCGTCACTCTCTCGGCCGCCACTGTCTGGGGCTTCCTGGAGAACGCCGACCTGATCCCGCACATGCCGGCCTTCATGTGGTTCCCGGTGTTCTGCGCCTCCATGGGCCTGGCCCAGCCGATCGTGCGGTGGAGGTACCGGTGATGAAGAACCGCCTGAAGGTCCTCCGGGCCGAGCGGGATTGGAGCCAGTCGGATCTCGCCGACCGGCTGGAGGTCTCCCGCCAGACCATCAACGCCATCGAGACGGGCAAGTACGATCCCAGCCTGCCGCTGGCCTTCAAGATCGGCCGTCTCTTCGAGCAGCCCATCGAAACCATCTTCCAGGACGAGCCGGCCTGACGCCGGTCAACAAGGGAGCGCATCCATGCAACCCGCCATCCAGCCTCGCCAGGGCGCAAAGACTGTCCGCATCTTCCTCTTCATCGCCGGCCTGATCGTCGGCGGCGGCAGTGGCTACTTTGTCGGCAAGCTGCTCAAGCAGGGCGTCATCGACGCCAGCCGCTTCGGCTGGTCTGACCACCTGGCCGCTATCATCAGCGTCAGCCTCCTGGCGCTGGGCCTGATCATCGGCGTCATCAGCTTCAACCGCCGTGCGGCCGCCAGGGCCATGTCGCTCGAAGAAGGCCGCACCGCCACCCCGGCCCAGGCCTCCTTCTATCGCCAGCAGGCGGTGGTGGTCTTCCTGTCCGGCCTGATGATGGCGGCGCCGCTGGCCCTCGTGGCCTTCGAGTATCCCGTGTCCGGGCCAATGGCCTGGATCACCATGACGGCCGTTGTCGCCGTCTTCCTGGTCCAGACCGCCTACAACCTGACCCTCTGGCGCCGCGCCGACGAGATGCTGCGCCAGGTGATCTCCGAGACCGGCGCCGTCTGCTTCTGGGTGCTCCAGGGCGCCCTGTTCCTCTGGGCCTGCGCCGAGAAGCTGGGCATCGCGCCCGCCCTGTCGGCCTGGGACCTGATGGCCCTGATGATGGCCTTCTACCTCTTCGTCTCGGGGGTGATCACCACCCGCCGCGGCCTTTCCTGATCCAGCCCGAACCTCTGAAAGTCACAGTCATGCGTCGTCTCCTCTCCATCATCGCCGCCACCGTCGCGCTGGCGGTTCCCGCCGCGCTCGCCCAGGCAGCGCCGGCCAAGTCCCCGGCGGCGACCGCCGCCGCCGCGCCGACCCGCTTCACCGTCGAGGTGCGCGGATCCACGGGGCCGGATGTCATCCTGATCCCCGGCCTGACCTCCTCGCGCGACGTCTGGGCGGCCACCGCCAAGGCCCTTCAGGGCGGCCATCGCCTGCACCTGGTCCAGGTCCGGGGCTTCGCCGGCTCGGAGGCCGGCCCCAATGCCGAGGGCCCCGTCCTCGATGGCCTCGTCGAGGAGCTGGCCGCCTACATCCGCGCCAACAATCTCAAGGCGCCCGCCGTGATCGGCCATTCGATGGGCGGCCTGACGGCGCTGCTGCTGGCCGAGCGTCACCCCGATTTCGTTGGGCGAGTCATGATCGTCGATGCGCTGCCCTTCTTCGGCATGCTCTTCGGTCCCACGGCCACCGCCGAATCCCTGCGCCCGCAGGCCGAGCAGACCAGGACCCTGTACCAGACCATGCCGGCCGAGCAGTTGGCCCAGGTCCAGACCTCGACCATGCAGCGGCTGGTCAAGAACGAGGTCGGGCGGGCCGAGGCCCTCAAATGGTCGCTCGCCAGCGATCCCAGGGTGGTCGGTCAGCTGACCTATGAGGTGATGACGACCGACGTCCGTCCCCGCCTGGCGACGGTCCAGACCCCCGTGACTGTGCTGTACGCCCGCGACGACGCCATGGGTCTGATGGCGGCCAGTGTCGATCCCCTCTATCAGGGGGCCTACGCCGCCCTGCCGAACAAGCGCCTGGTGCGCATGGACGGCGCCTTCCACTTCATCATGTTCGACCAGCCCGAGGCCTTCCAGCGCGAGGTCGAGACCTTCCTGAAGTAGCGCCTCGAACCACATCACTCTCGATAGACCGACACCAAAGGAACCCAGACATGCTCAAAAGCCTGAAGTCCCTGACCGTCGCCGCCATCGGCTTCGCCTTCCTGACGGCCTGCGCCACCGCACCTGGCTCCGAGGTCGCCAAGGCCCCGGTCGCTCCGGTCCCGATCGCCGATCGGCCCGCCATGTGGGTGATCAAGGACGAGGACTCGACGATCTACCTGTTCGGCACGGTGCACATCCTGCGCAAGGAAACCCAGTGGCGGAACCCCGCCTTCGACCAGGCCTTCGCCTCGGCTGACACCCTGTGGCTCGAGATCGACCAGGGCGAGGATCCCGCCGCCATGCAGGGGCTGGTCATGCAGATCGGCATGAACCCCGGCAAGCCGCTGTCCAGCCTGCTGACTGAGGACCAGAACAAGCGCCTCAACGCCGCAGGCGCCAAGTATGGCCTGCCGCCGAATGGCCTGGACCCCTTCAAGCCCTGGATGGCGGGACTGACCCTTTCCGTCCTGCCGCTGATGCAGTCCGGATTCGACGTCAACTCCGGCGTCGAGACCGTGATCACCGCCGAGGCCAAGGCTGGCGGCAAGACGGTACGGGCCTTCGAGACCGCCGAGCAGCAGCTTCGCTTCTTCGACGGCCTGCCGCTGGACCTGCAGATCGAGTTCCTGATGTCGTCGGTCGACGGCGCCGAGGAGGGGGCCAAGATGCTCGACACCATGGTCGCCGGCTGGGCCAAGGGTGACACCGCCGTGCTCGAAAAGGCCATGGTCGACGACATGCGCGCCGACTATCCCGAGTTCTACAAGGTCATCATCATCGACCGGAACGAGGCCTGGGCGGTGACGATCGAGGAGATGCTGAAGGGTAGCGGCACGGTGTTCATCGCCGTCGGCGCCGGCCACCTCGTCGGTCCCGACAGCGTTCAGGCCCTGCTGAAGAAGCGCGGCATCACCGCCTATCGCTACTGACCGGCAATCGCCGAACGTGGAGGGGCGCGGCTCAGGCCGCGCCCTTTTGGATTAGAAGACGGGTCGCCATGACCGCCACCGCTTCGGGATGAGAGTGATAGGCCAGCAGGCCGGCATCCGGCAGGGTCTCGGCGCGGGATATCGGCACATCGCCAAAGGCTTCCGCCGTGCCCTTGCGCGCCAAGGGCTCCAGTTCGATCAGGCTCCAGTGGTCGCCGCCGCAGCCCACCGGCGGGCTCCAGCCCCGCGCATAGAGGCTTTGCTCCATGGCGAACCCGCGGCTGCTCCGCGCGGCCATGGCCTGGATGTCCCGGACGATGGATCCCAGGACGCCGGGCTGGTCCAGGACCTCGCGATCGGCTGCGACCTCCGACGCAGACTTTCGCACCATCTCCCGCATCAGGTCGGTCCGGGTCTGGCGGCGAAGCATCTCGGCGAAGGCCCCGACCATCTCCGGCCGCGCCAGGAAGGCCCGCGTCACCCCGCCCATCAGGGTGTCGGGGCTACGGACTGTCTGGCCGGGGAGGCGCGGGTTCAGCAGGACGCCGCTGCGCAGCCGATAGGGGTGGCGGCTGGCGAAGGCGAGGGCGGCCATCACGCTGTCATCACGGGCCAGCACCCAGGCCGCGCCGATCTTCAGGGCGTCCAGCATGGCCGCCATGTCGTCGCCCGCCGACGCCGCATAGTCGTCCTTGGCCGGTTCGGTCAGTCCAAACCCCGGCCTCTGGGGAACGATCGGCCGCCAACCGGCCCGATGCAGCGCCGACACGAAGGCCGGCGGCAGGGTCCGGCCGGTGATGGTGCCATGCCCGATCAGCAGCGGTCGTCCGCCGCGCGGCCCATAGTCCCAGAAGGCCAGCTGCCGGCCGTCCGCGCCCGGGATCAGCCGCAACCTCCCCGCCACGCTGACAGGCTGAGCGGCCACCTCTGCCGCCTCGGTGATCGACGCCAGCGCGCCGACCTCTGAAGCGATCCTGACGAGGTCCCGATCCTTGCCGAGCCCGCCCTTGGCGTAGAGGCTCTTGATCTGCCCCCGCACGGTGGTCTCCCGCACGCCCAGCCGCGCCGCGATCTCTGCGGCCGAGAGGCCCTGCGCGGCCAGGGCCCCGACGCGGGCTTCGGCCGGGGTGGCGCCGAGACTGGCGGCGAGCACCGGCGCCAGGTCCGGCTCGACCGACAGGTCTCCGCACATCAGCGACACCATCCGCCGCACGACATCGGCGGTGCGCGGCGTGCCCAGCCGCTTCTTGATCTTGCTCAAGGCCTCGCGCGCCGTCTCGTAGCCGACGCCGATCCTGTCCGCCGCGATCCTGACCGAGGCGGAGTCCAGCAGGGCTTCGGCCAGCCTGGCCTCAAGCGGTGAGAGGCCGAGTGTCTGCGTCGCCGCTGCCGCCAGGGCGCTATCGCGCGACGGGGCGAAACCCATCAGGACGACGCGGCCCTCGCCATCACCCGCTGCGGTCCGGACCTCGGGTGGCAGGGGCCAGGCGGTCGCGCGCGCCGCCGTGCCGGCGCAGCCCGCGAGCATCTGGCCATCCTCGGCCTCGACCAGGCCCGACGCCTGGCCTTCGCGCCGGGCAAGAGCGGTGAGCCGCGAGAAGGCCGGGTGCTCGTCCGGTGGACCAAACCAGTCTTCGAAACGCGCCTCGCAGAGCAGGGGCCTGCCGGTTGACGATACGACCGCGAACCCGAAGGCGGCAGCGGGCGCAAGGGCGGCGAAGGCGTGCGAAACGTCGAGATCGGCGGCGGCGCCCAGCGCTTCGGCCAGCCCATCGGGGTCGTGAAGCGCCGTCGCCTCAAGCAGATGCCAGAGGTCCAGCACGGCGCGCGAGGGCGTCCCGTCGAGCAGCCGCAGCTTCATCACTTCGGTCAGGGAGGGGTCGGCTGCATCCCGCAAGACTGGACTCGGCGGCGGCGGGCGTAAGCTGCGCCCGCCGACAGGCTTAGCATGTGATTGGCCGTGGTGAAGGTCCTGCCGCTAGGCGGCGGCTTCGGTTCGCAGGTAGATCGACCGCTTGGGGCTCGCCATGACCCGCTGGACCATCGGCTCGAAGGCTTCCAGCGGCATCGACTTGAAATTGGGGTCGAAGGCTTCCTGGTCGAACAGGTGGCAGAACTGGGCCGTGTATTCGAAGTCGGGATGGCCGCGGAACTGGTCTCGCATGTTCCGGTCGAGGCCCAGGTGATGGAAGAAGTAGTAGCCCTGGAAAATGGCATGGTTGGCCACCATCCAGTGGTTCCGTTCCGAAACGAAGGGCTGAAGGATCGCCGCGGCCACGTCGGCATGATTGCGCGGGCCAAGCGTGTCGCCGATGTCGTGAAGCAGGGCGCAGACGACGTACTCCTCGTCCATGCCGGCCTGGTGCGCCCGGGTCGCCGTCTGCAGGCTGTGCTCCAGGCGGTCGACGACGAAGCCGCCGCAGTCGCCCTCGAGCAGCTTCAGGTGGCTGATGATACGGCCGGGGAGGGCGCGTCCGAACTCGGCGGAAGCCTGGGCGATCACGCCCCAGTCTTCGGCCGTGCCATCGACCATGGCATGGAACTGGGCTCTGGCCTCGTGTCCGCCGTCCGCCATCTCGCGTCTCCTCGAACGTCTGTTTGAGGTCATCGTGCGCCGAGGCGCCGGCGCCGTCAATCTTGCCGGCGGGCGGAACCCGGAAGCGCCTTGCGGGGCAGGGCGGATCGGCTATGTTGCGCGGCCCTGATCCGGCAGGTCAGACGCGGGCGTAGTTCAGAGGTAGAACGTCAGCTTCCCAAGCTGAATGTCAGGGGTTCGATTCCCCTCGCCCGCTCCAGGCCTCCCGCCTACTTGTATCCCCACTCCACGATGCCGCCGGTGCAGGTCGACAGCTTGTAGTTCTCCGCCTTGCGCGCTTCGATGCAGCTGAACACGGCGGTCGTGGCCGTGCCGTCAGGCTTGCGCTTGTAGATGACGCCGCCCCGCTCGACGACCGGTTTGCCCTCCGGCTCCTGGCGCAGGGAGATGGTGAAGTTGCGGTCACAGGTGTTCACCAGCGTCAGGGTATAGGTATGGTAGTACCCCTCGGTCTTGACCGTCTGAGCGCCCTGCTGCCGGACGCAGTCCTGGCCGGTGTCCTCGTCGATGTAGCGCGATGTTCCGCCCGATGAACTCGGGGCGCGGGTCGGCGATCCACTGGCCCGCTGGCTGTACGAACTGCTAGACGCCGGGCCCTGGTAGCTTTGCTGCGGGGGCGAGGCGGGCTGTTGCGGGACCGGTCGTGGCGCCGGCGCGGTGGTCGTGGCCGCCGGACGGGACGGCGCTGACCCGGCAGAGGCCAATTCTCGCCCGCGCGCCGCGTAGACGCAGGCCGGATAGAGGGTCTGGGCCGCCAGCATCGGGTACTGCTGGGCGTTGGCCCGGGCCGACTGCTCCAGGCGGCGGGCCGACTCGGCGGTCCTGATGTCGCCGATGCGCTGGAGGGGCATGTCCGCAAGCCGTTCTGAATAGGCCCTGTCGCCGAAGCCGCTCTGGATCAGCGCGATCGCCGCTTCCCGCTCCTTGTGACAGACCCTTTTCATCCGGGCCAGGATGACATCCGAGCTTTCGCCGGACTGGGCGACCACGGCGCCGGGCGCGGCCATCGACAGGACGGTCAGGACGATGAGTCCAGGCTTGAAATTGAGCATGTGCTTCCTCCCCAAGAGACGCGCTCAGGCGATCGATGATATCCATGATCGCCCAATGCGGGCAAACCGGGGTGTGACGGACATCACGCCGGCATGCCTCGACGTCACCCTTGCCGCTGGCACGGGAGCGGCCCAACCTCGCCAAAACATGTGCCGGGGAGGCCTTGGTGAGCTTGCAGGATGGAGCGCCTCGGGCGCTGAAACCGCCCGTCCGGGTGAAGTTCTTCTATGGGCTTGGCCAGGTCGTTCAGAGCGGCGGCTTCGACACCGCGCTGGTCTTTGTGTTCTTCTACTACACGGCTGTCCTTGGCATGCCTGGCCTGCTGGCGGGCGCGGCTGTCGGGATCAGTCTCTGCGTCGATGCGGTGGCCGATCCGCTTGTCGGATCGTGGTCCGACAATGTCCGCTCGCGGTGGGGCCGCAGGCTGCCCCTGATGGTTCTGTCGATTCCCCTGGTCGCCCTGGGTTTCGGGCTGCTCTTTTCGCCGCCGGCAGGGCTCGCCGGAGCGGGCCTGTTCATCTGGCTGCTGGTGTTCTCCATCGCCGCCCGCTGCGCGACCTCGCTCTTCAACGTGCCTTACATCGCGCTCGGGGCGGAACTGGCGGATGGCTATGTCGAGCGGTCCCGCGTGGTCGTCTGGAGGACGGTGCTCGGCCTGCTGGCGACGGTGTTCATCGTTGTTCTGGCCTATTCCGTGTTCTTCGCCCGGGATGACGGCCTTCGCCGCGCCACGGCCTATCCGGGCTTCGGCTGGGCGACGGCGGTGGTTCTGGCGATTGGCATGGGGCTTTGCTGCGCGGGCGTGGCTCGCTACGCGGCGGCCCTGCCGCAGGCGACGACCGACGCCGCTCCCATGATGCGCAGGCTGCCGTCCGAAGTCGCCGAGATCTTCTCCAACCGCTCGTTCCGCACCCTGTTCTTCGCCTGCCTGGTCGTGATGGTGGCGATCGGGGTCAATGCGACCTTCAACAACCACGTCAACGTCTATGTCTGGCAGATCACCCCGGCGCACATCCAGACGCTGACCTTCGGCCTCCTGCTGGGAACCCTGGTCGGCGTCTCGGCGGCGCCGCTGATCCAGCGCAGGCTGGAAAAGCGCACCCTGGTGATGATCGGGGTCACGATGCTCAACCTCGCCTGGCTGGTCCTGCCGCTCATCCGCGCCGCCGGCCTCTATCGGCCCGTTGGCGACGATGCCGTCGCGCCGCTGATGGGCATGGTCGCCTTCGCCGGCGTCGGGATCGGGCTGGTGCTGGTGGCCTTTCCCTCGATGATGGCGGACGCCGCAGACGAACATGAGCTGCTGCATGACCGGCGGCGCGAGGGGCTCTACTTCGCCGGGCTCGCCTTCGCCGGCAAGGCGGCCAGCGGATTGGGCGTGCTGACGGCCGGGGTGGCGCTGGATCTGGTCGGCATGCCGCATGAAGCCCTGCTCGGCGCGCTGGCGGCCATTCCGGAGGATGTGCGGGTACGGCTGGTCATCGCCGCCGGTCCGGTGGCGGCAGTCATCTCGGCTGTCGGGGTGATGTTCCTGTGGCCCTACGCCATCTCACGCACCGAACACGACAGGATCTCCGAGGCACTGCGCGCGCGCCGGGGGCCCGCTCAGGAACCCGCCCAGGCTTCGTAGCCGCGCCTGCGTAGGTCGCAGGCAGGGCACTGGCCGCAGCCGTAGCCCCAGGCATGCCGCTGCTGGCGGTCGCCGAGATAGCAGCTGTGGCTGTCCTCGAGGATGAGTTCGACCAGCGGCGCGCCGCCGATCTCGTCGGCCAGCGCCCAGGTCGCCGCCTTGTCGCGCCACATCAGCGGTGTCTCCAGGACGAACCGACTCTCCATGCCGAGGTTCAGTGTCGCCTGGAGGGCCTTGATGGTGTCGTCCCGGCAGTCGGGATAGCCGGAGTAGTCGGTCTCGCAGACGCCGGTGACGATCCGCTTCAGCCCGCGCCGGTAGGCCAGGGCGGCGGCGAAAGTCAGGAAGATAAGGTTCCTGCCCGGGACGAAGGTGTTGGGCAGCCCCGCCGCCCCCATCGCAATCTCCGCCTCGCCCGTGAGGGCCGTGTCGCTGATCGCGCCCAGCACGGGCAGGTCAAGCAGATGATCCTGGCCCAACGGCCTGACCAGGTCGGGAAGGGTCTTGCGAAGCCGGGCCAGGAAACGGTCGCGAACCGTCAATTCCACCCGGTGGCGCTGCCCATAGTCGAAGCCCAGGGTCTCGACGCGACCGTACCGGGCAAGCGCCCAGGCGAGACAGGTGGCGGAGTCCTGGCCGCCCGAGAACAGGACCAGGGCGCCTTCGCCCGGATTGGCGGGGGGATCGTCCGACATCATGGCCGCTCCCATAGCAGATCAGCGCCGAAAGGGTGTGATTCACCGCCGGGAATGGTCCGTTAGGCCGATCAGTGGTCAAATGCGCGCCATGGCAATGGTCGCACAGCTTGGTCGTGGGGGGGCGCTGGCGCTGGCCGCGCTCATGCTCGCCTCGCCGCAGCGGGCCGCCGAGACCCTTTCGGCGCCGACAGGGCCTTCGATCGTCCAGCAAGCCGCGACCGACCTTGGCGCGCGGCGGGTCATGGCCGAGCGGATAACTGCCGCTGTCGCCGACTTCGATGGAGTCGTCGGCGTCGCGGTCGAGGAAGTGGCCACCGGCTGGACCTTCTCCATTCGCGGCGACGAGGCGATGCCGCAACAGAGCGTGAGCAAGCTCTGGGTGTCCTTGGCGGTGCTGGCGGCGGTCGACCGTGGCGAGCTGTCGCTCGATGAGCGGGTGACGATCCGCAAGGACGACCTCAGCCTGTTCCATCAGCCGATCCGCAAGTTCGTCGGCGAGGCCGGCTACAGCGCCAGCCTGCGCAGCCTGATGGACGGGGCGATGCGCCAGAGCGACAATGCCGCCAACGACGCCCTGGTGCGCCGGCTGGGCGGGCCTTTCGCGGTGCAGGTCGCCATCGTCGGGCGCAATATCGACGGAGTTCGCTTCGGTCCGGGCGAGCGAGCCATGCAGACGGGCGCAGCGGGGCTGGAGTGGCGGCCGGAGTTCTCGTTCGAGCGGCACTTCTGGGAGGCGCGCGAGGCGCTGCCCCAGGACGTGCGCCGCGCCGCGCTGGAGGCCTATGTCCGCGACCCGCCCGATGGGGCGACGCCGCTGGGCGTCTGCCGGGGCCTGGCGCGGCTCTATCGGGGCGAACTGCTGTCGCCCGACAGCACCAGCCTTCTGCTCGGGCTGATGAGCGCCAGCTGGACCGGTGCAGGCCGCCTGAAGTCCGGTCTCCCGCCAGGCTGGAGACTGGCCCACAAGACCGGGACCGGTCAGGTGATGGGCTCGCTGAACACCGGCTACAACGACGTCGGCCTGATCATCGCGCCGGATGGTCGCGTCTGGGCCGTGGCCGTGATGATCGCATCGACGCGGGAGCCCTTGGGGCGACGGCAGGCGCTGATGGGGCAGGTGGCCCGGGCCGTGGCGGGGGCTCCCGATCCGGTCGTGCCGCCGCCCGCCCAATCCGATGAAGAGGCCGGCGTTTCCGGCTGATCGGCGCGACGGACTGGCGCGGCCGGGACGTTGAAGGCATCATGATGTCAATGATCGACAATCGCCTTCGCATCGCCGCCGGCATCGTTCTGGCGCTTCTCGCTGTCCAGCCGGCCAGAGCCGCCATTCTGACGGGTGCGGATGACCCCGCTTGCCGCGCCGCCGTGGCCTATTCGGATGGGCTGAGGGGAGCCTCTGTCCTGGTGCTCAAGGACGGCAAGGTGATCTGCGAGGCGTACGCGGGGGAGGGGGCGCCGGACCACGGCATGGAGATCTGGTCGGGCACCAAGAGCTTCATCGGCGTGATGGCGGCGGCGGCCGTGCAGGATGGCCTGCTGACCCTGGACGAGAAGGTCTCGGACACCCTGACCGAATGGCGAGGCGATCCGGCGCGTGATGGCATCACGATCCGTCAGGTTCTCAACCTCACCGCGGGCATCCCCAGCGAGATCGGTCGTCCGCCGCCCTATGCCGACACGGTCGCGACGCCGCTGTTCGCGGCCCCTGGCGAGGCCTTCCGCTATGGACCCGCGCCGTTCCAGCTGTTCGGCGAAATCATGCGGCGAAAGTTGAAATCGGCGGGACAGGATCCGGACGTCTGGGTCTATCTCAAGCGCCGGGTTCTGGACCCGATCGGCCTGGAACCAACCCGGTGGCGGCGGCTGCCTAGTGGCGACCTCCTGCTGCCCCAGGGCGCGGTGATGACCGCGCGCGAGTGGGCCAAGCTCGGCGAGTTCGTCCGGTCCGGCGGAAAGGTCGACGGCAAGCTCATCGTCGATCCGACGGCCTTCGCCGAGATGTTCGATGGAAGCCAGGCCAATCCTGCCTACGGGCTGACGTGGTGGCTGCCGCGCGACTCGGGCGCAGCACGGGTGCCGACCGCCGCCAACGACATCGGGCGGGGAGACCTGCCGCAGGATCTGGTGATGGCGGCCGGCGCCGGCGACCAGCGCCTCTATGTGATCCCGTCGATGGGGCTGACCATTGTGCGCCAGGCGACTTTCCGGCCGATGCTCGACCGTGGCGCCAGCGGCTGGTCGGATTCCCGCTTCGTCAATCTGGCGATCGGCAAGGCGGACTGACGCCGCCTCAGCGCGACTCGAAGCGACCCTCGCGGGCGAGGTTTCCGAACTTGGTCGTGTCCTCGTGGAAGTGCAGCCGAACGGTGCCGATCGGGCCGTGACGCTGCTTGCCGATGACGACTTCGGCGATGCCGGCGACGCGGTCCATCTTTTCCTGCCATTCCAGATGCTTGGCGGAGTCCGCGGTGTCCGGCTCGGCGCGACCGAGGTAGTAGCTCTCGCGATAGACGAACATGACCATGTCGGCGTCCTGCTCGATCGAGCCGGATTCCCGCAGGTCCGACAGCTGCGGCCGCTTGTCCTCGCGGTTCTCGACCTGGCGCGAGAGCTGCGACAGCGCGATCACCGGCACCGCCAGTTCCTTGGCCAGGGCCTTGAGGCCCTGGGTGATCATGCTGACTTCCTGGACCCGGTTGTCGGACTTGGCGTCGCCGCCGGTGATCAGCTGAAGGTAGTCGACAACGATCAGGTCCAGGCCCACCGAGCGCTTGAGGCGCCGCGAACGCGCGACCAGCTTGGCGAGGGCCAGACCACCGGTGGCGTCGATGTAGAGCGGGGCTTCCTGGATCTCCATGGCCGCGTCCCGGACGCGTCCGAATTCCGAGGCGTCGATCTCGCCCTTGCGGAGACGGTCGCCCGACACACCGGAGGCGTCCGCGAGCAGACGCAGCGCCAACTGCTCGGCGCTCATTTCGAGCGAGAAGAAGGCCACGACGCCGCCGTTGACCGTCTTGCGGCTGCCGTCCGGCTGGGGCTCCCAGGCGTAGTTGCGGGCCACGTGGAAGGCGATGTTGGTGGCCAGCGCCGTCTTGCCCATCGAGGGACGCCCGGCCAGGATGATCAGGTCCGACGGGTGCATGCCGCCGATCTTCTGGTCGAGATCAATCAGGCCGGTGGAGACGCCCGCCAGCCCGCCGTCGCGGCTGTAGGCCTCCGCAGCCATCTCGACCGCCCCGCGCAGGGCTTCGGAGAAGGTGACGAACCCCGTCGAGGCGGTGCCGGATTCGGCAAGGCTGTAGAGCTTCTGTTCGGCCGACTCGATCTGTTCGCGGGCCTGTCGTTCGGCGTCGGCGGACTGGGCGTCCGCGGCGATCTCGCCGCCGATGCGGATCAGTTCGCGACGAATGGCCAGTTCGAAGATGCCGCGGGCGTAGTCGGGCGCATTGGCGGCGGGAGGGGCGCGGTCTACGAGGTCGGCCAGATAGCGCAGGCCGCCCAGTTCCTGGAAGGCGGGGTCGGCGCGGAACTCGTCGGCCAGCAGGATGGGCTCGGCCAGCTGGCCCTTGCGGATATGGCTTTCCATCGCGGCGAACAGCCGTTGGTGGAAGGGCTCGAAGAAGTGCTGGGCCGTCAGCCGGTCGCTGAGCCGCTCATAGGCGCTGTTGTCGTAGAGCAGGGCGCCGAGCAGAGCCTGTTCGGCCTCGATGTTCGAGGGCAGGTGCTGGGGCGTCGGCTCGGGCGAGACAGGGCGCAGATCGAGGGCGGGAACGATGGCCATGACTTACCGATAGCTTAACGGGCGCTGCCGTGGGGTCAGGAGCGCGTGATTGGCTGTGGGTGGAATTGACCAGACTGTGGATGTCCGGAAAGGGCGGTTTTTCGCCGCCGCCGGACCCAAAAGAAAACGGCGCGGAGCCGAAGCTCCGCGCCGCATTCGGGTTCAGGGCTGAAGCCTATCAGGCTTCTTCGCCGAAGAACTCCTGCTGGCCGGCGCCGCCTTCGAGCAGGTCGGCGGCCGCTTCGGCGTCGAGGCGGGCCTCTTCCTCGAAGCGGCTGGCGATCACGTCCTCGCCGCGGGCCTGGCGTTCAGCTTCGTCCGCGCTGCGGGCGATGTTGATGTTCACCGTGACCACGACCTCGGCGTGCAGCTTCACCTTCACGGGGTGAACGCCCAGGGTCTTGAGCGGCTTGTCGAGAACGACCATCGCGCGGTCGATCTTGCCGCCTTCGGCGTTGACCACGTCGGCCACGTCGCGACCGGAGACCGAGCCGTAGAGCTGGCCGCTCTCGCCCGCCTGGCGGATCATGACGTAGGACGTGCCGTCCAGGGCCTCACCCGACTTGCCGGCGGCCTCGCGGGCCTTGGCGTTGCGGGCTTCGATCTCGGCGCGCTGACCTTCGAAAACCTTGAGGTTCGCGGCGGTAGCGCGCAGGGCCTTGGAGCGCGGAAGCAGGAAGTTGCGGGCGTAGCCGTCCTTGACGTCGACGACGTCGCCGAGGGTTCCCCAGCCTTCCAGGCGTTCGAGCAGAATGACTTTCATCGGTCCTGTCTCCTTACTTCACGACGTAAGGCAGCAGGGCGAGGAAGCGGGCGCGCTTGATGGCGCGGGCCAGTTCACGCTGCTTCTTGGCCGAGACGGCCGTGATGCGGCTCGGAACGATCTTGCCGCGCTCGCTGATGTAGCGCTGCAGGAGCTTGACGTCCTTGTAGTCGATCTTCGGAGCGTTGGCGCCGGAGAACGGGCACACCTTGCGGCGGCGGAAGAACGGGCGACGGGCGCCGCCGGACGCGGCCGGCTTTTCGGTGGTGGTGGTGTCGGTCATGCTTCTTCTCCGCCGGTGCGCTCGGCGCGTTCCGGACGCTCACCGCGCTCGCCTCGCTCGGGGCGGTCGCCGCCGAAGTCGTCACGACGCTCGCGCTCGCGATCGCGGCGGGCCAGGATCGGGGACAGTTCCAGATCCAGCTCTTCGACGCGGATGGTCATGTAGCGCAGCACGTCTTCGTTGATCGACAGCTGGCGCTCCATCTCCTTGACGGCCGGCGCCGGGGCGTCGATGGCCAGCAGGGAGTAGTGACCCTTGCGGTTCTTCTTGATGCGGTAGGTGAGGTTGCGGAGGCCCCAGTACTCGATCTTGGCGATGTGACCGCCCTGACCTTCGATGAGGGACTTCAGGTCCTCGTTCAGTTGTTCGGCCTGCTGCGGCGAGATGTCCTGCCGAGCGATGACCACGTGTTCGTAAAACGCCATGGTTTCCTTCTTCCGTGGTGGAAGGCGGCGGAGGCGCCGGCGGAAGTCCGGCGATCCCGATGGCTCTGTCGCGGCGCGTGGGAGTTTCCCACGCCATTGAGGCTCCGCGATAGACCGCCTCCCGAGGAGGGCGCGCTAATACCGGTTGCAGCCCGCAAACGCAAGCGCTGCGGGGTCTGGAGGGCGATTCCGGCAGCCGGGGTCAGCCTTTCTGGCCGGCCTTCCACTTGCGGACGGCGGCCAGCGTCAGGTTGACGTGCTCGCGCGGGTTCATCTCGCTGTGGACGAACAGCACCTCGCCGGTCGGGCTGATGACGTAGCTGGTGCGGTTGGAGATGCCGGTCGGCAGGGTGCTCTTCCACTGCTTGGCGACCTTGGCGCCCTGGTCGGCGGCGACCGGGAACTTGCCGGAGCAGCGCTCGTTGTCGGCCGAGAAGGCCTTGAGCTTGTCGATGGAGCCCGCCGTGACGCCGATGATGCTGGCCCCCGAGGCGGCGAAGTCGTCGGCGGCCTCGGCGAACAGGTGGGCCTCCAGGTCGCAGCCGCCGGTGAAGGCGGCCGGGAAGAAGTAGACCACCACGGGGCCCTTCCTGCGGGCGTCGGCGAGGCTGTAGGTGATCGGCTGGCCGGCCTTGAAGCCGGTCAGGGTGAAGTCGGGGGCCCTGGTACCGACCTTCAGCGCGGCCAGCGCGGGCACGGCGATCAGGGCGGTGGCGGCCATGACGGCCCCGGCGGCGAGAATGGTGCGGCGCTTCATCGGACGGCTCCCGGGTTTTGGCTCAAGCTAGACCCGTGGGCGCGCGGGGCAAGGGGCGGGCGGGCCGGATCAGCGCAGGGTGCGTCTGGCGGGGTCCCAGCCAAGCGGGGTGCGGGCGCAGACCTTGCGGTCGGGACCGGGATGGACCTCGCAGCCTTCCTGCTGTTCGAGGCGGAAGAACCGGGCCGGGGCCCCCGCGATGTCCACGGCCCAGGCGAGATCGGCCGACTCGTAGGCCCGGACGGAGGCGGCCGGGTCGCCGGCGGTGACCAGCACGGTGACGGGCAGGTCGGGGCGCTCGGCCGGCTCTTCGTCGGAGAAGTCGCAGCTGTCCCAGGTCCCGACGACCCAGTCGCGGCGGCCGTCGCCGTCGATATCGGGGATGCCGGTCACCGCGCCTTCGGGGCTGTAGCCGCCGCCGGCGGCCTTGCAGACCTCGGCGCGGCGCGACAGCTCGGCCAGGACGCCCTCGGGGAGGGTTTCGGGGGCCGGCGGGACGGCGGGGACCGCGCCGTAGTTCAGCAGGGACTGGCCCCGGGCGTTGGGGCGCTCGACGAAGGCGGCGCCGTCCCAGCCGTAGCGGCGGGGGCAGGGATCGACGCCATAGCCGCCGCAGGCCGAGCCGTGGAAGTCGATGTCCAGGACACGGGCGCGGGCCGGGCCGGAGAGGCGGAAGTCGCGCACGGTGAGGCCGAAGACCAGCCGGAAGGAGCCGTCTGGCAGGGCCTGGTACAGCTCGGTGCGGCAGCCGCCGGTGCCGCAGAAGAAGGAGGGGTTGGGGGCCTTCTCGTAGTCGACGCGCCAGTCGGGGCGGCCGTCGCCGTCGAGGTCGACCTTGCGGAACATGGCGGCGGGGGCCTGGCGGTAGGCGGGGGGCAGGACGGACGGGTCGGCGATCTCCTCTGGGGTCATGCCCTCGGAGGAGGCGGCCTCGACCCGGGCCTTGACGATGCCGACCAGGGTGGCCGGGGGCGCGGCGGCCTGGGCGGGACCGGCGGACAGGATGGCGAGGCCGGCGGCGGCGACGATGAGGCGGCGGATCATGGAACTCCCCGGATACCGGGCGACCTTGGCCCGTGGCGGACCGGCGCGCATCCACCGGAAAGGGGGGCGTCCCGCCGGCCCCGGCGCGCGCCCGTCGCCCGCCGGCTGAACAAACGACAACAACAGTCTGATACAGCGCCACAATTTTCGCTACAGCCGTGGGGCGAAAGTGGCGGAAAAGGTGGGCGCAGAGTGGGCTGAAGGGGGGAAATGTGTGTTGTATCTCTTGTTGTCACGTGGGGCGAAAGTAGGGGCGATTTCCCCCACATCGGCCTGTGACGGGCGCCGACGGCGCGGACCGGGGCGGGCCGGCGCGGCGGGCGTTGTCAATGATCGACAACGGCGGCGCCCCGGCGGCGATCTTGCCCCCCTGCGGCCTTTCCCCTATCGCTGCGCCCCGATTTCACGGCTTTCCGGAGCAGAATTGATGTCTCTCGCCTTCGTCTTCCCCGGCCAGGGCAGCCAGGCCGTCGGCATGGGCGCCGACCTGGCGCAGGCCTTCGCCGCCGCGCGCGAGGTGTTCCAGGAAGTCGACGACGCCCTGGGCCAGAAGCTGAGCAAGCTGATGTGGGAAGGGCCGGAAGACGAGCTGACCCTGACCGAGAACGCCCAGCCGGCCCTTATGGCCGTGAGCGTGGCGGTCACGCGAGCCCTGGAGAAGGAGTTCGGCGTCGGCGTCGACCGCGCCGCCTTCGTCGCGGGCCATAGCCTTGGTGAATACAGCGCCCTGGCGGCGGCGGGATCGATCTCGCTGTCGGAGACGGCCAAGCTGCTGAAGCTGCGCGGCCAGGCCATGCAGCGGGCCGTTCCGGTCGGCGAGGGCTCGATGGCCTCGCTGATCGGCAAGAACACCGATGTGGCGCTGGCCGAGGCGGCGGCGGCGGCGGGGGCCGAGATCGGCGTCTGCGTCGTGGCCAACGACAACAACACCGGCAACGTGGTCATCTCGGGCGCCAAGGCCGCGGTCGAGCGGGCCATCGAGAAGGCCGAGGAACTGGGCGCGCGCGCCATCCGCCTGAACGTCTCGGCGCCCTTTCATTGCCCGCTGATGCAGCCGGCCGCCGACGAGATGGCGGCCGCGCTCGCCGGGGCGACCATCCTGGCGCCCAAGGCGCCGCTGGTGGCCAACGTCACGGCGCGGCCGGTGCACGACCCCGAGACCATCCGCCGCCAGCTGGTCGAGCAGGTGACCGGCCGGGTGCGCTGGCGCGAGACCATGGACTGGCTGGCCCAGGAGGGCGGGGTGACCCGCTTCGCCGAAGCCGGCGCCGGCAAGGTGCTGTCGGGGATGATCAAGCGCAGCGTGCCCGACGCGACGGCGACGCCGCTGAACGCCCCGGCAGACCTCGAGGCCTTCGCCAAGTCGCTTTGACGATCGCCCACCGCCGATGACCTGAACTCTGGTCCGGGGACGTGCCGGCGCGTGGAAATTGCTAAACAGGGCCAAGAGACAGAGTCGCGCGTTTCATACCGCTGACGCTGCCAAGACAGGAAACGCTGCATGTTCGACCTTTCCGGCAAGACCGCACTCGTCACCGGGGCCACCGGCGGGATCGGCGGCGAGATCGCCCGCGCCCTGCACGGCGCCGGCGCGCACGTGGTGCTGTCGGGGACGCGGCAGGCGGTGCTGGAGGAGCTGGCGGCCGGTTTCGGCGAGCGGGCCTCGGTCGCCGCAGCCAACCTGTCGGACCCCGCCAGCGTCGATGGCCTGGTCGGCGCGGCCGAGGCAGCGGCCGGCAAGGACCTGGACATCCTGGTGGCCAACGCCGGCATCACCCGCGACGGACTGATGCTGCGGATGAAGGACGAGGACTGGGAGCAGGTGATTCGGGTCAACCTGGAGAGCTACTTCCGCCTGTCGCGCGCGGTGCTGCGCGGGATGATGAAGCGTCGCGGCGGCCGGATCATCGGCATCACGTCGGTGGTCGGCGTGACCGGCAACCCCGGCCAGGCCAACTACGCCGCCTCCAAGGCCGGCATGATCGGCTTCTCCAAGGCGCTGGCGCAGGAAGTGGCCAGCCGGGGAGTGACCGTGAACTGCGTCGCCCCCGGTTTCATCGAGAGCCCGATGACCGACGCCCTCAGCGAGGCCCAGAAAGAGGCCCTGACGACGCGTATTCCGGCCGGCCGGCTGGGGCAGGGCGCGGACGTCGCCGCCGCCTGCGTCTACCTGGCGAGCAACGAGGCGGCCTACGTCACCGGCCAGACGCTGCACGTGAACGGCGGCATGGTGATGCCATAGGCGGCGTCGCCCACACGACGCGGCGAACACGAATTCGTTAGGCGCGTCCGGCTGATTTCTCCTGCTGGCAACCCAGAAAGAAAGGTGCTAGCGAGAGCCCCGATTTCCCGCGCCAGCTCTTGGTTCGGGCCTTGAAAGACCTAAGAGGGACCATAGCGAATGTCCGACATTCTCGAGCGCGTGCGTAAGATCGTCATCGAACACCTCGATGCCGATCCCGAGAAGGTCACCGAGAAGGCGAGCTTCATCGACGACCTGGGCGCCGACAGCCTCGACAACGTCGAGCTGGTGATGGCTTTTGAAGAAGAGTTCGATATCGAGATTCCGGACGACGCCGCCGAGCACATCCAGACGGTTGGCGACGCCGTGAAGTTCATCTCGGAGAAGACGGGCGGCTGATCCCGCCCCTTCGTTCTTCGAACGTTTGGCCGCCGCGCCGCATTTGACCCTCAAAGTCCGATGCGCGCGGCGGTTTCCGTTTCCGGACAGGGGTTTGAGGCCTATCTTGCCAACGAGGCCTGGGCCGATCGTGGGAGTTTGAGCGCATGCGTCGAGTCGTTGTCACCGGTCTGGGCCTTCTGACCCCGCTGGGCCATGGCGTCGAAAACAGCTGGGAAGCCATCAAGGCCGGCAAGTCCGGCGCCGGACGGATCACCACCTTCGACCCGACGGGCTTCGGCTGCGAGATCGCCTTCGAGGTTCCGCGTGTCGACGGTCGCGGCGGCGGCGGCCCGGACGTGCCCGGCAGCTTCGATCCCAACGGGACCATGGCGCCGAAGGACCAGCGCAAGGTCGACGACTTCATCCTCTATGGCATGGCGGCCGCCGACGAGGCGGTGCGCGATTCGGGCTGGGTCCCGGAGACCGACGAGGACAAGGAACGCACCGGCGTCATCATCGGCTCGGGCATCGGCGGCCTGGCGACCATCGAGAAGACCGCCCTGGAGATGGCCGAGAAGGGCCCGCGCCGGGTCAGCCCCTTCTTCATTCCTTCGGCCCTGATCAACCTGGTCTCCGGCCAGGTCTCGATCCGCTACGGCTTCAAGGGCCCCAACCACGCGGTGGTCACCGCCTGCGCCACCGGCGCCCACGCCATCGGCGACGCGACCCGACTGATCAAGTACGGCGACGCCGACGTCATGCTGGCGGGCGGCGCCGAGGCCAGCATCTGCCCGATCGGCGTGGCCGGCTTCGTCGCCTGCCGGGCGATGGCGACCGACTTCAACGACGACCCGACCCGGGCTTCGCGTCCCTATGACAAGGACCGCGCCGGCTTCGTGATGGGCGAGGGCGCCGGCATGGTGGTGCTGGAAGAGTACGAGCACGCCAAGGCGCGCGGCGCGAAGATCTACGCCGAGGTCATCGGGTATGGCCTGTCGGGCGACGCCTACCACATCACCGCCCCGAGCGAGGACGGCGACGGCGGCTTTCGCGCCATGAAGGCGGCCGTGAAGGACGCCGGCATCGCCCCGTCCGACATCGACTACGTCAACGCCCACGGCACCTCGACGATGGCCGACTACCTGGAGCTTGGCGCGGTCGAGCGCCTGCTCGGCGACGCGGCCGAGGGCAAGGCGATGAGCTCGACCAAGTCGATGACCGGCCACCTGCTGGGCGCGGCCGGCGCCATCGAGGCCATCTTCTCGATCCTGGCGATCCGCGACAACGTCGCCCCGCCGACGATCAACCTGGACAACCAGGAGAAGGAGACGAAGCTGGACCTGGTCGCCAACAAGGCGAAGCCGATGACCATCGACGTCGCCATGAGCAATAGCTTCGGGTTCGGCGGCACCAACGCGGCCGTGATCTTCCGCCGGGCGCCGTGAGCGGCCGGGGACGGGGCGGGGGGCTGTCCTCAATGCGCAGGTTCTTCATCACCGTGTTCAGCGGCCTGCTGACGCTGGCCGTGGTCGCCGCCCTGGCGGCGGGCTGGGCGCTGTGGAGCTTCAACGGGCCGGGACCGGCGGCGCCGGGCGGCGAGAAGGTTCACGGGGTGGTGCTGCGCAAGGGCGCCGGCCTCAACGAGATCGCCTCGTCGCTGGAGTCGGCCGGCGTCATCAGTTCCGCGCCGATCTTCGTGCTGGCCGCCCAGGTGACCGGGGCGGGCCGCGAGCTGAAGGCCGGGGAATACGAGTTCGCCTCGCGTGCGCCGATGGCCCGCGTCCTGGACGACGTGCGCAACGGGCGGGTCATCCGCCGGATGATCACCATTCCCGAGGGCTGGACCTCGGAAATGGTCGTCGAGGCCCTGATGAAGGAAGAGGCGCTGGTCGGCGAGGTGGCGGTGCCGCCGGAGGGGACCATCCTTCCGGAGACCTATGACTTCGAGAAGGGCGAGGAGCGCTCGGCGGTGCTGAAGCGCATGATGGACGCCCGCGACGAGGTGCTGGCGACGCTGTGGTCCAAGCGCAAGCCCGGACTGCCGATCCGTTCGCCCGAGGAGGCGGTTATCCTGGCCTCGATCGTCGAGAAGGAGACCGGCGTGGCGGCGGAGCGGCCGCAGGTGGCCTCGGTGTTCGTCAACCGGCTGAACCGCGGCATCCGCCTGCAGAGCGATCCGACCATCATCTACGGGATCACGCGCGGCCGTCCGCTGGGCCGGGGCATTCGGCGCTCGGAGCTGGACGGCTTCACGCCCTACAACACCTACCAGATCGACGGCCTGCCGCCGACGCCGATCGCCAACCCGGGACGCGCCTCGCTGGCGGCGGTGCTGGACCCGCCGGAGACCGACTATCTGTTCTTCGTCGCCGACGGCACCGGCGGCCATGTGTTCGCCGCGACGCTGGAGGAGCACAACGCCAACGTCGCCCGCTGGCGCATCGTCGAGCAGCAGAAGAAGCGGGCCGCCGACTGATGGCGCTGTCTGGCATGACCGGCTTCGCCCGCGTCGAGGGGGCGGCGGACGGCTGGTCCTGGGCGGTCGAGGCGCGCAGCGTCAACGGCCGGAACCTGGAAGTCCGGTTCAAGGGACCGACCGGGTTCGAGGGACTGGAGCGACCGGCGCGCGACGCGGGCCAGGCGCGGTTCCAGCGGGGGCAGGTGTTCGTGTCGCTGCAGGCGCGGCGGGCCGAAGGCGCCGCCACCGCCCCGACGGTGAACCGCGAGCAGATCGAGCGCTACCTGCAGGCCATGGCCCCCTATGTGGTCGAGGGCCTGATCGCGCCGCCGACGGCCGACGGCATGCTGGCCCTGCGCGGGGTGATCGAGGCGCCCGAGAGCGAGGACGACGCCGATGCGCGCGCGGCGCTGGAAGCGGCGATGAGCGCCAGCCTGATGGCGGCGCTGGACGGCCTCAAGGCGGCCCGCCTGGAGGAGGGGGCGGCGCTGTCGCCGGTGCTGAACGGCCTTGTCGACCGGATCGGGGCGCTGACCGCCCAGGCCGAGGCCGAGGCGGCGGGCCAGCCGGCGGTGATCCGCGATCGCTTCCAGCGGCGGCTGACCGAACTGGCCGGCGACGCGGCGACGCCTGAGCGCATCCTGCAGGAAGCGGCGGTGATGGCGGTGAAGGCCGACGTGCGCGAGGAACTGGACCGGCTGGGCGGGCATGTGACGGCGGCGCGGGCGCTGCTGGCGGGCGAGGGGCCGGCGGGTCGGCGGCTTGACTTCCTGACGCAGGAGTTCATGCGGGAGGCCAACACCCTTTGCTCCAAGTCCGCCACCCCGGCCCTGACGGCCGTGGGCCTGGAGCTGAAGGCCGTGATCGAGCAGTTCCGGGAGCAGGTTCAGAATGTCGAGTGAGCATCGCCGGACCCGCGGACTTCTGCTGATGGTCGTGGCGCCCTCGGGCGTCGGCAAGACCTCGCTGACCCGGCGTCTGGTGGCCGATCACCAGGACCTGCACCTGTCGATCTCGGCGACCACGCGCGAACCCCGGCCGGGAGAGCACGACGGGCGCGACTACCATTTCGTCACCCGCGAATCCTTCGACCTGATGGTCGAGTCCGATGACTTCCTCGAATGGGCCGAGGTCTACGGCAACCGCTATGGCAGCCCGGCGCGTCCGATCATGGAGGCGCTGGAGCGCGGCGAGAGCGTGCTGTTCGACATCGACTATCAGGGCGCGATGACGATCAAGGAGAAGGCGCCGCACGACTCGGTGCTGGTCTACATCCTGCCCCCCTCGCTGGAGGAGATGCGCCGGCGGCTGCATGCCCGGTCGCAGGACAGCGAAGAGGTGATCGAAAAGCGGATCGAGCGGGCCAAGGACGAGGTCAGCCTGTGGCGGACCTTTGACTACATCCTGCTGAACGAGGATTTCGACCGCGCCTATTCCGAGCTGGCGCACATCTTCCACGCCGAACGGCTGCGGCGCGACCGCAACATCTGGATCGAGCCGTTCGTCGAGCGGCTGATGGAAGAAGAGCTCTAGGGAATCGCGTCCGCCAGCCTGAGGAAGCCGGCGACATCGATGGTTTCGGCGCGGGCGTCGGGATCGACATCGGCCGCGCGGCAGAGCGTCTCGCCGCCGAGGGCCTTCAGACTTGAGCGGAGCATCTTGCGGCGCTGCCCGAAGGCGGCGGCGGTGACCCGTTCGAGGGCGGCCAGCCGGGGCGGCGCGGGCGGATCCGGCAGGGGATCCAGCCGCACGACGGCCGAGGCCACCTTTGGCGGCGGGGTGAAGGCGCGGGCCGGCAGGTCCATGACCACACGCGCGGCGCAGACAGCCTGGCTGATCACCGCCAGGCGGCCGTAGGCGCCCGAGCCCGGCTGGGCCGCCACGCGGTCGGCGACCTCCTTCTGGAACATCAGGCTCATCGATTCCGGCCGCCAGGGGCCGGTCAGCCACTTGAGCAGCAGGGGCGTGCCGACGTTGTAGGGCAGGTTGGAGACGACATGGGCGGGGCCGGCGGCCAGCGCCGCCTCGTCGACCTTGAGCGCGTCGGCCTCGACCAGGGTCAGCCGGTCGGGGGCGGCTTCCTGGAGTTCGCCCAGCAGGGGCAGGAAGCGGGCGTCCTTCTCCACCGCGATGACGCGGGCGCCGGCCTCCAGCAGGGCGCGGGTCAGGCCGCCGGGGCCTGGACCCACCTCGATGACCGTCTCGCCGTCGAGCGGGCCGGCGAGGCGGGCGATCTTGCGGGTGACGTTGAGGTCCAGCAGGAAATGCTGGCCGAAGCTCTTCTTGGCCAGCAGGCCGTGGTCGGCCAGGCTTTCGCGCAGGGGCGGCAGGTCGTCGAGCGTCATGCTGCGGCCCGGCGGTCGGCCACGGCGCGGGCCATGCGGATGGCGGCGATCAGGCTGTCGGCCCGCGCGATGCCGCGCCCGGCGATGTCGAAGCCGGTGCCGTGGTCGGGCGAGGTGCGGACGATGGGCAGGCCCAGGGTGATGTTCACCCCGCCCCAGAAGTCGAGCATCTTCAGCGGGATGAGCGCTTGGTCGTGGTACATGCAGAGCACCGCGTCGTGGCGCGCGCGGGCCTCGGCGTGGAACAGGGTGTCGGCGGGCGAGGGGCCGAAAGCGTCGACGCCCCGGGCGCGCAGGGCCTCGACCGCCGGGGCGATGATGTCGATTTCCTCGCGGCCGATGCCGCCCGATTCGCCGGCGTGCGGGTTGAGGCCGGCGACGGCCAGGCGGGGAGCGGCGATGCCGAAGTCGGCGCGCAGGGCGGCGGCCACGACTTCACCCAGGCGCACCAGTTCGTTCGTGTCGAGCGAGGCGGAGACGGCCGAGAGCGGCGTGTGGACGGTGGCCAGGGCGACGCGCAGGCCCTCGGCCGCCAGCATCATCACCGGCCCGCGCGGACCGGCCATGGGGGCGGCGCTGGTGAGCTCGCCGAGGAACTCGGTGTGGCCAGGGAAGCCGAAGCCGGCGGCGTAGAGCGGCGCCTTGGCGATGGGGGCGGTCACCAGACCGGCGGCCTGGCCCTCGAGGCAGAGGCGCACGCCGGTCTCGATCCAGTCCAGGATCGCGGCGGCATGATCGGCGGAGGGCTGGCCCGGCAGGGCGGGGCGCGACAGGGGGCGGTGCAGGACCGGCAGGGCGCCGGGGAACCGGCCGGCGGCCTCGTCCGGCGCATCGATGACAGCCAGGGGCGCGGCGCCGTCCGCCGCGGCGAGGGCGTCGGCGTCGCCGATCACGAAGAAGGCCGGGCCTTCAAGCGACAGGGCGCGCCAGGCCTTGAGGACGATTTCGGGCCCGATTCCGGCCGGGTCGCCCAGGGACAGGGCGAGCGGGCGGTCGATCACCGCTGCTCGATGGTCGCCGAGTTGCGCAGGTCGCGCATGACGCGGCGGGAGATCAGGCTGAGCTGCTGGCCGTAGAGGCGGTTCTCGACCTGGCGGTCGGTCAGCTCCTGGGCGCCGCCCTGGCGACGGCCGCAGACCATGATCAGGTGCAGGCCCGCCTGGGTGCGGATGGGCGCCGACAGCTGGTTCTCCGGCGTGCTGGCGGCCGCTTCGGCGAAGCCGGGGCCGAGGCCCGACAGTTCGATCTCGCCCATGTCGCCGGCGATGACGCCGCTGGCCTGGCCGGCCTTGGCTTCGAGGTCGGTGCAGTTGGGGGCGAGGGCGCGGACCTGTTCGAGCGTCTGGCCGGCGGCGGCGACCTGTTCGTCGGAGGCGTCCGACGGCAGGGGGATGGCGGCCTGCTTCAGGGTGACCAGGGTGGCGGCCCCGCCGGCGCGCTTTTCCTTGAGGAAGATGATGTAGACGCCCTCGTCGGTGGCGATCGGCGGCGAGAACTGGCCGGGACGCAGCTGGTCGAGCACGGCGTCGACCTGGGGCGGCATCTCGCCGGTGGTGACCCAGCCGACCTCGCCGCCCGAGGCGGCCGTCGGCGAGGCGGAGAACTGGCGGGCGACGGCGGCGAACGGGGCGCCCTGCTGGAGCTGGGCCAGCAGTTGCTGGGCGCCGTTGTAGGCCACCTGCATGCCGCCGACGCGGGCGGCGTCGATGTAGATCTCGCTGACCTGGTACTGCGGCTTGGAGGCCGCGTCGGCCATGCGCTTCTTGTAGGCCTTGACCTGATCGGCGCCGATGCGCAGGCGCTGGCCGTAGCGGCCGTGCATGTACTGCTGCCAGCTCATCTCGGCGCGGACCTGTTCGCGGTAGGTGGCGCGGCCGATGCCGTTCTGGGCCAGCAGGGCGTAGAACTGGTCGACGCTCATCCGGTACTCGCCCTCGACGATCTCCTTGATCTGGGCGTCCACCTCTTCGTCGGTGGCGATGATGTTGGCCTTGTTTTCCTTCTCGACCCGGCGGAGCTCCTGGATCTGCAGGCGCTCCTCGACGAGGCTGCGAAGGGCCTCGTTCTGGATCTGCGGCATGGTTTCCTGGGTCGGCTGGATGCCGGTCGTCAGGATCAGCAGGCGGACCCGCTGGCCGAGGTCGTAGGTGGAGATGATCTCGTCGTTGACGATGGCCGCGACGCTCTCGGACATCGGGCGCGACTGAGCCCAGGCCGTCGGATGCGGGCCCGCGACCGTCATGGTCAGAACCGCGGCGGCCGCCAGAACCCGGCCGGATTTCCTCATCGCTGACAGCAAGCTCTTCATTCCCATAGCAAGGCCCGCGCGCCGGCCCCCCGGCGCGTCGAAGTTACCGCCTGTAGCCTTTATCACCCAATGTGGCGAGCGTTAGGCGCAGCACCACGGCGTCGGATGGACCCAGGGTCCGGTTGTAGGTCTCCTCGTGGACCCAGACGATGGCGGCGTCGAGGCAGTCGTCGCGGTAGAAGACGCCCAGCTCCTGGCGGCGCCAGACGTCGTTCTCGATGTCGCGGGTGCCGGCGAAGGTGATGCCGAAGTTGCGGGTGACGAGGAAGTCGCCCGCGAAGTCGATGTCCTGGCGCTCGAAGCCGGTGATGTCCTGGTTGTCGTGCAGGTAGCGGACATAGCCCGAGCCCCGCTGGAACGAGAAGTCGGCGCCCAACTCGATCCGCTCGACATCGCCGGTGTCGCCGTCGAGGCGGGCGCGGCCGTAGAAGGACAGGCCCTTGGCCGGGGTGGCCTCGGTGGCGACGATCCAGTCGGAGGAGGTGGACTGCAGGCCGCTGCGGGCGGGCAGGACCAGGTCGTCTTCGCTGCGGAAGCTGCGGCCGACCAGCAGGCTGAAGCTGCGGCCGTCGTCCCAGGTGACGGTGGCGCGGGCGCCGGCGTTCAGCCGCAGGCCGCCTTCCCAAAGGTCGAAGCCGGGCGACTTGTTGGCGCGGAACAGGTTGGTCTCGTCGAACTCCAGGACGATGCTGTCCTCGTTCGGGATGCGGGGGTCGAGGTCGCTGTCGGGGGCCAGGGCCAGCTGGACCAGCGGCTCCAGGACGATGGTTCGGTCGCCGTCGCGGCGGTACAGCGGATAGCTGACGTCGGCGCCGATGACGCCCAGCGCCCGGCCGAAGCTCTCGTCGCCGGCGGCGCCCGGAAGGTCGGAGACGTTGTAGTAGTCGGCCCGCGCCTGGGCGAAGGGCGAGATGCGCACGCCGCTGGCGAAGGTGAAGTTGGCGCGCCAGTCGACAAGGCCGGTGGCGCGGCGGCTGTCGACGCCGGGGTCGGCGGCGACGAACTGCGACTGCTCGCGGGTGAGGGCCACGGCGCTGCCCTGCACGCGCAGGCGGCCGCCGAGGATCGGGCTGGGCGCCTGCCAGCGGGCCTCGACCAGCGGGGCGATGGTGGGGAAGGTGCGGTCGTTGTCGACCGGGCGCAGGCCCTGGATGCTGACGGCGTTGATCGACAGCCAGGACAGGTTGTCCTGCCGGGTGACAAACAGCTGCGAGGTCAGGCGGCGGTTGTCGGAGGCGATCAGGCCGCGCTGCTTGGCGACGTCCTCGACGTCGTACTTGTCGAAGATCAGGTCGTCGCTGGCCCGCTCGGCGGCGAAGCCCCACTTCCAGTTGGCGTCGATGTCGAACAGGCCGTCGGCGAGGATGTAGCTGCGGTTGGTGCGGTTGCCGAGCCGGCCGCCATCGCCGTCCAGCTCCTCCTCATAGGTGTAGCCGAAGCGGGCGTTGACCTGGCCGCTGTAGAAGCGCTGGCGGTATTGCAGATTCACGAAGGGGTTCACCTTCGTGTTGATCTGCGGGCTGATGACCAGGTCCTGCGACGGCGAGATGATCCAGGCGTAGGGCTGTTCGTAGGACAGGCCGCGCCGCTGCGAGGCGACGATGCGCGGCGGCAGGAAGCCGGACTGGCGCTGGGCATTGGGGTCAGCGTGCCAGAAGACCGGCAGGTAGAGCACCGGCGTGCCGAACAGCTCGATCACCGCGCCCTGGTAGTAGATGACCTGGCGCTCGCGGTCCTGGGTGACCTTTTCGGCGCGGATCGACCAGGTGGGCGGCTTGTCCTTGTCCTCCTCGCAGAGCGGGCAGGGCGTGTAGATCGCCTTGTTCAGCTCGGAGGTATTCTCGTCCTTGCGCACGACGGTGTCGGCGGCGATCTTGATGTCGTCGGGCGTGCGGGCCGAAAAGCCCTTGGCCACGCCGGCGCTCAGCGCCTCGTCCAGCACCACCTCGTCGGCGTTGGCGATGGTGCCGTCGGCCTCGATGATGACCACCTCGCCGACGGCGGTGACGACGCCCGAGCGGCGGTCGTAGACGACCTTCTGGGCGCGCAGCGTGCGGCCCTGGTGGCGGATCTGGACGTCGCCCTCGGCGATGACAGTGTCGGCGCGGTCATCCTGGATGACCATGTCGGCTTCGAGATAGTAGCCGGTATCCTGCGGCCCGGACGGCGCGGCGCCGGGGGCCTGGGCCTTGGCGATGGGCTGCTCGGCCGCTTCCTGGGCCATGGCCTGGCCGCCGGCCGCCACGGCGATCGCCGCGGCGCTGGCCAGCAGGCGCGCGCGTGCGGAGGACCGGACCCAGCGACGGACGTCGATCATGGCTTTGTCGTTCCCCAGTCCCAGCTCGGCCGCGAGTCAGCCGTCTTCCGTATAGCAGAGCAGAGTCAGCCCCGATAACAGGGCCAGCAACGGTGGCGACCAGGCCGCCAGCGCCGCCGGTATGATCTCCGCCTTGCCCAGCGCGATACACATCTGATTGAAGAAGAAGAAGGCGAATCCAAGGACGACGCCTGAGCCGGCCAGTGCCGGCAGGCCGCCCAGCCGCATCAGCCGCAGCGAGAAGGCCGCCGCCAGCACCGACATCGCGGCGTAGAGGATCGGCGTGGCCAGCAGCTGCTGCAGACGCAGGCGGTAGGGCAGGGCCGAGAAGCCGGCCTCCTCGGTGGCGGCGATGGTCGCCGGGAGTCGCCAGAAGGCGATGGCCTCGGGCGTGGTGAAGCGCTCGATGGCGGCCTGTTCGTCCAGCGTCGAGGGAATCGTCAGCGTGTCCGAGCGCACCGATCCGGCGCCGGGCGAGGCCTCGCGCACGCCGCTCAGCAGCCAGTAGCCGGGCATCAGCCTGGCTTCCTCGGCCTCGACCCGGCGCGAGAACTCGAGCCCGCCGTTGTCGAGGATGCGATAGATGAACATCGACACGGTGCGCAGACGGACCGTGCCGCCGGACTGGTCGTGCGCCTGGGCGCGGATCACCACCTGCGAGCGGCCATCGCTCTGGCGCAGCCAGGTCTCGCGCGGCGAGGAGGCGAGGTAGTCCTCCATCGTCGCGGTGCGTCCCTGCTCGAAACGGACCGTCATCCAGGCGGCGAGCGGGTTGAGCAGCGACACTGTCAGGGCCCCGACGACGAAGGCCGCGGTCGCCGCCGGCAGGATGAAGCGCCAGGCCGAGACGCCGGCCGCCCGCATGGCGATCAGCTCGCTGCGCCGGTTCAGGCCGACGAAGGCGGCCAGGGTGCCGAACAGGAAGGCGAAGGGCAGCAGCGCCAGGATGGTCGCCGGCGCCTTCAGCAGGGTCAGACCCAGCAGGGTGACGAAGCCGGCGTCGGCGCGGCCGCCCACGGTGCGCGACACGTCGACGAAGTCGATCAGCAGGATGACGGCGGCGATGACGGCCAGCGCGCCGGCCACGGCCGTCAGGGTGCGCGTCAGGACGTAGAGCTCGAGCCGGCCGGGAAGCAGTCTCATGCGGCGGCTCCGGCGACGGCGCGAGGCGGGCGGGGATCGCGCGTGAACGGCACCCAGGCGCGCCAGCCGCTGCGCGTCTCTACAGGCCGGAACACCTGCTCCAGGCCCCAGGCGGCCGCGGCCAGCGGGATCAGGTACTGGAAGACGTTGAGGGCCACGGTGTCCTCGCAGGCGGCCTGGACGGCGAAGCCGATGATGCGGACGAGCGCCGCCGCCGCGCCGATCATGGCGATGCGCCGGCCATAGCCCATGCGGCTGAAGCCCGCGCCGACGACGGCCGCCAGCGCCATGGCCATGAAGGCGATGCTGTAGAGGGGCGAGGCGATGCGGGAATGGCCCTCGGCCAGCATCCGCTCGCGGTTCTTGCGCTCGAACTCCTGGCTCAGGTCCGGATAGAACAGCTCGTGCAGATAGCGGTCGGAGGCCTTGTAGCGGATGCGTTCGCTGGTCGTCAGATAGGGCCGCAGATCGAGGGTGTATTCCTCGAAGGTCAGGTAGTTCAGCACGCCCCGGTCCGAGAATTCCTGGGTCGAGCCGCGCTGCATGATCAGCAGGGGCGCCTCGTTGCGCCAGACCACGCGGCCCTGGCTGGCGGTGTAGGTGGTCGCCCGCCCGTCCTCGGTGCGCTGGTGGATGAAGAGGTTGTGGATCGTGCCGTCCGGATCGACGGTCTGGCCATAGACCGTCAGGCGCGGCGCCGGATCGGTGAACTGGCCCTCGATCACCAGGGTGGCGGCCAGATCGGTCTTGGCCGCGAAGACCAGCTCGCGCATCTGCCGATAGGCCGCCGGCTGGACCCAGAGATTGATGAACAGGCAGAGCAGGGTGGCGCTGACGGCCAGCTTCATGGCTGGCGAGATGACCCGCCAGCGCGACATGCCGCCGGCTGAACAGACGATCAGCTCCTGGTCGGTCTGCAGCTTGTTGAGGGCCACCAGCGCGGCGACCAGCACGGCGATGGGGATGATCAGGTTGGCCAGCTGAGGCATGGCCAGGATGATGATCTGCAGGAAGATCCAGGCGCTCTGGCGCTGCTCGATGATGATGTCCAGCTGCCCCAAGCTCTGGCTCAACAGACCGACAGCCGACAGCGCGGCCGCCGCCAGAAGCGTCGGCCAGAGAAGCTGGCGGAACAGATAGCGTTCGATCAGGCGCATGGACCGGGGGCGGATTCGGACCCCAACCAGATGAGGACCACGGACGTCCGTTACTAGAGCCACAGTCCGGGAAGGGGAAGCCGGTTCGGCCCCTTCGCCGGCCAAGTTCGGCTTCGGGCCAGGAGGCGGCTGGCCCCCGCGCCTTCCCTGACGGCCGCCATTGGACTATTCCGCCCCCTAAGACATCTGATGGAGTGCTTCATGCGCATCGACTTCGCCCGCATCGACAGGAACGCCCCTCCCGCCGAGGGCGCGCTGGCCGCGATGGCCTTCGAGGGCGGCGGCCTGTCCGCAGGGGCTGAAGACCTGGACAAGGCGACCTCCGGCGCGGTGACGCGGGCGATCGCCGCGGCCGGCCGCTTCAGCGGCGCCAAGGGCCAGACCCTCGACATCATCGCCCCGACCGGGCTGGACAAGGCGCGCCTGGCCGTCGTCGGCTCGGGCGTGTCCGCCGACTTCGGTCCTGAACAGGCCGAGACCTTCGGGGCGCAGGCGTACGCGGCCGTGAAGACCAGCGGCGCCAAGGCGCTGACCCTGCTGCTGCCGGGCGCCGCGCCCGACGAGGCGGCGCGGGCGGCGTTCGGCGCCGTGCTGGCCAGCTATCGCTTCGACCGCTACCGCACGACCGAGAAGCCGGAGAAGAAGCCGTCGGTCGAGAGCGTCACCGTCGCCACCGACGATCCCGATGCGGCCAAGGCGGCCTTTGGCGACCTGAAGGCGCTGGCGGACGCGGTGTTCTTCTCGCGCGACCTCGTCTCGGAGCCGGCCAACATCCTCTACCCGGCGGAGTTCGCCAAACGGGTCAAGGCGCTGGAATCGCTGGGTCTCGAAGTCGAGATCCTGGGCGAGGCCGAGATGGAGAAGCTCGGCATGGGCTCGCTGCTGGGCGTTGGCCAGGGCAGCATTCGCGAGAGCCAGCTGGTCGTCATCCAGTGGAAGAACGGCGGCGACACCCAGCCGATCGCCTTCGTCGGCAAGGGCGTCTGCTTCGACACCGGCGGCATCAGCCTGAAGCCCGCCGACGGCATGGAAGACATGAAGTGGGACATGGGCGGCGCCGGCGCCGTCGCTGGCCTGATGCATGTGCTGGCCGGCCGCAAGGCCAAGGTCAACGCCATCGGCATCCTGGGCCTGGTGGAGAACATGCCCGACGGCAACGCCCAGCGCCCCGGCGACATTGTCACCAGCATGTCGGGCCAGACCATCGAGGTGATCAACACCGACGCCGAAGGCCGCCTCGTCCTGGCCGACGCCCTCTGGTACTGCCAGGAGCGGTTCAAGCCGCAGTTCATGGTCGACCTGGCCACACTGACCGGCGCCATCATCATCTCGCTGGGCAACGACTATGCCGGCCTGTTCAGCAACAATGACGCCCTGTCCGAGAACCTGCTCGCCGCGTCCAAGGCCGAGGGCGAGCCGCTGTGGCGCATGCCGCTGCCGGCGGCCTACGAGAAGCAGATCGAGAGCATGGCCGCTGACCTGAAGAACACCGGCGGCCGGCCGGGCGGTTCGATCACCGCGGCGCTGTTCCTGCAGAAGTTCGTCAACGGCGTGCCGTGGGCGCACCTCGACATCGCCTCGACCGCCTGGAAGAAGCCCTCGACCGTGCCGACGATCCCCGACGGGGCTACCGGCTTTGGCGTGCGGCTGCTGAACCGCATGGTTGCCGACGCCTACGAGGCGTAGCGGACGCGAGCCCGGCCTCGGCCGGGCTCAGCCTATCGGAGGGTTTCCTGGACACGCCGTCCTGCGAGGTCTGGTTCTATCACCTCGAGCGCTCCTCGCTGGACGAGGTGCTGCCCGAGCTGCTCGAGCGCACCCTGCAGCGCAAGTGGCGGGCGCTGGTCCGCACCGGCGATGTGGACCGGGTGGAGCATCTCGACGGCTGGCTGTGGACGTGGCGCGAGGAGACCTTCCTGCCGCACGGCGTGGCGGGCGAGCCCCTGGCGGACCGCCAGCCGGTGCTGATCACCACGGGGCAGGAGAACCCGAACCGCGCTGACGCGCTATTCCTGATCGACGGCGCCGATCCGGGCGACCTGACCGGCTTCCAGAGGTGCGTCGTGCTGTTCGATGGACGCGATGAGGGGGCTCTGGCGGGGGCCCGCGGCTTGTGGAAATCTGTGAAGGCGCAGGGCCTCGCCGCCTCCTACTGGCGGCAGGGCGAGACAAGAGGATGGGAGAAGCAGGCGTGAAAATCCTTCGACTGACCATGACGCTGGCGGCGCTCGCCGCCGTTGTCGCCTGCGCGCCGACCCCCGAACCGGAACCGCCGTCGCCCCCGCCGCCGCCCGTGGCCAAGCCCGCGCCGGCGCCCGAGCCGCCGAAGGACCAGTGCGGCGCCGCGCAGATGCAATACCTGGTGGGCAAGCCGAAGACCGAGATCCCGGTGCCGGTGGACCCCTCCAAGCGCAGGGTCGTCTGCAGCACCTGCCCGGTGACGATGGACTACCGTCCCGACCGGCTGAACATCATCTTCGACAGCCAGACCCAGATCATCAAGGAAGTGAAGTGCGGGTAGGGGCCTGATCAGCCCCTGACCGCCTCCAGGGCCTCGGCCGCCGCCATCCAGGCGGCCTCGGCGTCGTCCACCTGCGCCTGGGCCTTCTCGCGGCGCTTGCCCAGATCGGCGACCGCCGCCGGGTCGCGGACGTAGAGATCAGGGTCCGACAGCTTTTCGTCGATCTCGGCCAGTGCCTTGGTCACCCGCGCCAGGGTCTCCTCGGCGGCGCCAAGCTTGCGCTTCAGCGGCGCCGCGACCGCGGCCGGATCACGCCCTTCGGTGGAAGCCGGACGCGGCTGAGGCGGCGGCGGGGCGGGCTTTGCCGGTTCGGGTTCGCGCACCTGGGTCGGGGCGCGGGCGGCGACGCGGGCGCGATCCAGCACGAAGCGGGCGTAGTCGTCCATGTCGCCGTCGAACGGCTTGATGGCGCCGTCGGCCGCAAGCCAGAGGCGGTCGGCGACCAGCTCCATCAGCGAACGGTCGTGGGTGATGAGCACCACGGCCCCCTCGTACTCGTTCAGCGCGTCGAGCAGGGCCCGCCGGCTGTCGATGTCGAGGTGGTTGGTCGGTTCGTCGAGGATCAGCAGGTGCGGCGCATCCATCGCCACCAGGTTCAGCAGCAGCCGCGCCCGCTCGCCGCCCGACAGATTGGCGACCGTCGTCTCCTGTTTCTCGAAGCCCAGGCCGAACTGGGCCAGTTTCGAGCGGCGCTGGGCCTCGCTGGAGTCGGGCAGGGCGCGGCGGATGATCTCCAGCGGGGTGTCGCTGGGGTCGAGGGCCTCGATCTGGTGCTGGTGGAACCAGCCGACCTTCATGCGCCGGTCGCGATGGAACTCGCCGGTTTCCGCCTCCAGCGCGCCGGCCAGCAGCTTGGCGAAGGTCGACTTGCCGGCGCCGTTGACGCCCAGCAAACCGATACGGTCGTCCAGGTCCATGCGCAGGTTCAGCCGGCGCAGGATCGGCGGGCCGCCATAGCCGACGTTGGCGTTTTCCAGCCGGATCAGCGGCGGCGGCAGGGGCCGCTCGGGCGAGGGCAGGGTGAAGGGGGCGGTGCGGTCCTCGATCGCCATGCTGACCGGCGGCAGCTTGGCCAGCATCTTGAGGCGACTCTGGGCCTGGCGGGCCTTGGAGGCCTTGGCCCGGAAGCGGTCGACGAACGACTGCATGTGGGCGCGCTTGGCTTCGATCTTGCCGCGCATGGCTTCGGCGAGCCGCTGCTTCTCGGCCCGTTGCTCCTCGAAGCTGTCGTAGCCGCCGGTGTAGAGGTCGAGCTTGCCCTCGCGAACATGCAGGATGTAACCGCACGAATTATTGAGCAATTCCCGGTCGTGGCTGATGATCAGGGCGGTGTGCGGATACTTCTTGAGCCGCGCTTCCAGCCACAGGGCGCCTTCCAGGTCGAGATAGTTGGTCGGCTCGTCGAGCAGCAGTAGGTCAGGCTCGGCGAACAGTGCGGCGGCCAGGGCGACCCGCATGCGCCAGCCGCCGGAGAACTCGGCCATCGGCCGCGACAGGTCCTCGTTCGAGAAGCCGAGGCCCGCGAGGATTTCCGAGGCGCGGGACGGGGCGGAATCGGCGTCGATCTCGATCAGCCGGGCCCAGATGTCGCCCATTTCCTCGGGCGCGGCGGTTTCCAGCCGCGTGAGCAGGTCATGCCGCTCCTGGTCCGCCTCGAGCACGGTGTCGAGCAAGGGGACCGGCGTGGACGGATGTTCCTGGTCCACCGAACCGATGCGCGCGGCGCGCGGGATCTTGATCTCGTCGCCGCCGGCATGAAGTTCGCCGAGGATCAGTTTGAAAAGCGTGGACTTTCCAATGCCGTTTCGCCCGACGAGGCCGATCTTGCCGCCGGTCGGCAGGGTGACGGTCGCCTTGTCGAAGAAGCGTCTTCCCCAGGCGTCGAATGTGAGGTCGTTGATCTGAAGCATGAAAACGCGCGGGGGAGTTGGCGGGAGGAAGGCCCGCCGCTATAAGCCCGCGACCTCCCAAATCCAACTTCTGTGTAGGGCTCCAAAGACAGCCATGACCGAACGCACCTTCTCCATCATCAAGCCGGACGCCACCGAAAAGAACCTGACCGGCGCCGTGAACGCCGTCATCGAAAAGGCCGGCCTGCGCATCGTGGCGCAGAAGCGCATCAAGATGAGCCAGGCCCAGGCGGAAAAGTTCTACGAGATTCACAAGGAGCGCCCGTTCTTCGGCGAGCTGGTCGAGTTCATGACCCGCGCTCCGGTCGTGGTCCAGGTGCTGGAAGGCGAGAACGCCGTGGCCCGCTACCGCGAAGTCATGGGCGCCACCAACCCCGAGCAGGCCGCCGAGGGCACCATCCGCAAGCTGTACGCCGCTTCGGTCGGTGAGAACTCGGTGCACGGCTCCGACAGCCTGGACAACGCCAAGATCGAGATCGCCCAGTTCTTCACCGACGCCGAAATCGTCGGCTGATCCGGAGCGGATCGACAATGACAGGGGCCGGCGGCTGATGCAGTCGCCGGCCTTTTTCATGCCTGTTGACCAGCCGCTAAGCGTGCCGTGCCAACCTGGGGCGACCCGGGGGACACATGCGCCTGCTGCTGATCTGTTCAAGCGTCCTGCTGCTGGCCGGCTGCGGCATGGCCGATCTCGCCGGCAGGCCGGACGGCCTGATGACCGCATTCGAGGCCTATCGCACCGCCGATCTCGCCGGCCTGCGGAGCGCCAGAGACGCTGCCCAGGCCGACGCCGCCGCGCAACTGGCGAAACCCGGCGGCGATGATCCCTGCACCGAGCAGGGCGTGCGGACCCTCAAGGCCGAGGTCGTGGCCTATGTCGCCGCGTTGCTCGACAACTCGACGGTCCTGTCGATGTCGCCCGAGGCCCGCTTCGTCTATGCCAGGCAGCTGGCCGGTGGGCGGCTGCCCCGCAACGCACCGGCTCCGCCGGCGACCCGTCGCTGCGCGGCCGATCAGAGCGAGCTGGATGAAGTCCGTGAAGTCGTGACGCTGCTCAGCGTCGCCAGGCCGCTGCAACGCGAGATGGAGGCCTGGGAAGGCGACCTTCGGCGGCAGTATGGCGCCGAGTACGGGGCCCGGATGGCCGCTGCGACCGTCACGCTTCGGCGCAATCACGTGATGGATACGGGCGCTGACCCGTTCAACGGGCGTCCGCCCCGCTGGCGCTGATCAGCGTCCGGAAATCCAGTCAGAGAGAGCCGCCGGATACAGCCGGTGTTCGGCCTCCAGCACCCTGGCGGAGAGGCTTTCGGGCGTATCGCCCGGCAGGACAGGCACCCGGGCCTGAGCGATGACCGGGCCCTCGTCGACGCCAGCCGTCACCACGTGAACGCTGCAGCCGGCTTCGATGTCGCCCGCCTCGATGGCGCGGCGATGGGTGTCCAGTCCCGGATAGAGCGGCAGCAGAGAGGGGTGGATGTTGACCATCCGATCGGCCCAGGCTTCGACCAGAAACGGGGTCAGAAGCCTCATATAGCCGGCCAGGGCGACATGGGTGCAGCCTGCGGCCAGCAGGGCCTCATGGAGGGCGCGCTCATGGGCCTCCCTGTCCTTGCCAAAAGGCCGGTGGTCAATCGCCACGGCCTCGACGCCCAGTTCACGTGCCCGGTCCAGGCCGGCGGCGTCCGGCCGGTTGGAAGCCACCAGCACGACCTCATAGCCGGCGGCCGGTCCCGCCGATCGGACCAGCGCCTCCATGTTCGAGCCCTGGCCAGAGATCAGCACGCCGACGCGAGCGACGGCCGGCTCGGTCATGCGGCGGCCAGCTCGCCGCAGATGAAGGCGTCCTCGTCCGCGTCCAGCAGGTCGGACAGCACGCCCGGCGCCTCGTCGCGGCCGACGATGACGATGAAGCCGACGCCGCAGTTGAAGGTCCGGCGCAGTTCGTGGTCGTCGACCCCGCCCTCGCGCTGCAGCCAGTCGAACACCGGCGGCAGGGGCCAGGCGTTCCAGTCGAAGCGGGCGACCAGGCCCTCGGCGATGGCGCGGGGCGGGTTTTCGATCAGGCCGCCGCCGGTGATATGCGCCCCGCCCTTGATGCGGCCGGCCTTGATGAGGGGAACCAGGCTTTTGACGTAGATGCGGGTCGGGGCCATCAGCACCTCGGCCAGGGTCCCTTCGGCGAAGGGGCAGGGGGCGTCCCAGGCCAGGCCCGACCGCTCGACCACCTTGCGGACCAGCGAGTAGCCGTTGCTGTGTGGGCCGGAGGAGCCCAGGCCGATGATCACGTCGCCGGCCCTTTGCAGGTCCAGGCGCGGAAGCACGCCGTCGCGGTTCACGGCCCCGACCGAGAAGCCGGCCAGATCGTAGTCGCCCTCGCCGTACATGCCCGGCATCTCGGCCGTCTCGCCGCCGACCAGGGCGCAGCCGGCCTGGCGGCAGCCTTCGGCGATGCCGGCGACGACGCTGGTGGCCGTCTCCACATCCAGTTTGCCGGTGGCGTAGTAGTCGAGGAACATCAGGGGCTCGGCGCCCTGGGCCAGCAGGTCGTTGACGCACATGGCCACCAGATCGACGCCCACCCCGCCGTGGAGGCCGGTGTCGATGGCGATCTTGAGCTTGGTGCCGACGCCGTCGGTGGTCGTGACCAGCAGCGGGTCGTCGTAGCCGGCCGCCTTGAGGTCGAACAGCGCCCCGAACCCGCCAAGCCCGGCCTCGGACCCGGGCCGCCGGGTGGATTTGGCCAGCGGCTTGATCGCCTCGACCAGGGCGTTGCCGGCGTCGATGTCCACGCCCGCGGCGGCGTAGGTGAGGCCGTTTTTGCGGTCGGTCATGGGCGCTTTCCGGATCACGGGGAGTCAATTTTGGCGCGAGCAGACCACATGCCCTGTAGACTCGCCCGCGCGCGGGGCTATTAGCGGCACGATGACGCCTATTTCAACCACCGCCGACCTGGCGGAATTCTGCAAGTCGCTCAAAGGCCAGCCCTTCGTCGCCGTGGACACGGAGTTCATGCGCGAGACGACCTATTGGCCCAAGCTCTGCCTGATCCAGGCGGCCGCGCCGAATGGCGCCGAGGCCTGCATCGATCCGCTGGCGGCCGATATCGACCTGACGCCCTTCCTCGATGTGATGCGCGACGAAAGCATCCTGAAGGTGTTCCACGCCGCCCGGCAGGACGTCGAGATCTTCAACAACCTGGGCGCCATGCCCCGGCCGCTGTTCGACACCCAGATCGCCGGCATGGCGGCGGGCTTCGGCGAGCAGATCGCCTATGACGCCCTGGTGCGCCAGATGCTGAAGGTCGACATCGACAAGTCCAGCCGGTTCACCGATTGGTCGCGGCGGCCGCTCAGCGACGCCCAGCTCAAGTACGCCCTGGCCGACGTCACCCACCTGGCGGCGCTGTTCCCGCGCATGAAGGGCAACCTCGAGGCCGCCGGCCGGCTGGCCTGGGTCGAGGCCGAGATGGACGGGCTGATCGACCCGGAAAACTACGACGTCGATCCGGACAACGCCTGGAAGCGGCTGCGTCCGCGAAAGCATGCGCCGAAGTACCTGGCGGTGTTCAAGGCCGTGGCTGCCTGGCGCGAGCGCACCGCCCAGATGCGCGACCAGCCGCGCGGCCGCATCCTCAAGGACGAGGCGATCGACGAACTGGCCAGCCAGGCGCCGACCGACGCGGCGGCGATGGACCGGCTGCGGGGCGTGCCCAAGGGCTTCGCCGGCAGCAAGTTCGGCCCCGACCTGATGGCCGCCATTCGCGAGGCGCTGCGGGATCCCGAGGCCTACGCCCCGGTGATCGAGCGCGAGAAGCCCAGCCACAACCCCGCCGCCGGGGCGGTGGTCGAGCTGCTCAAGGTGCTGCTGAAAGCGCGGGCCGAGGACGCCGGCGTGGCTTCCAAGCTGATCGCCACCGTGTCGGACCTGGAGAAGATCGCCAGCGACGACAACGCCGACGTCGGCGCGCTGCACGGCTGGCGGCGCGACGCCTTCGGCGCCGATGCGCTGAAGCTCAAGCGCGGGGAACTGGCGCTGGTTCTGGACGGCGCCCGCGTCCGCGTTGTCGAGGTTCGCCGCGCGCCGCGCCAGGCGGCCGAGTAGGGCTCACCCCGGGCTGACAAGTCGCGAACGCCTCGTCGCCTGCAGGGGACGGTGCGAGGCGCATGCTTGCCAATCCCCCCGGAAAGGTGATTCACGTCGGTTCCAAGCAACCGCCGCCAGAGCGAACCATGTCCAAGTCCCTGACGACCGCCATCATCTATGATTTCGACGGCACCCTGGCCCGGGGCAACATGCAGGAGACCAGCTTCATCCCGGCGCTGGGGATGACGCCAAAGGAGTTCTGGAACGACACCGTGCGGCCGAGGACCATTGAGTCCGACGGCGACGACATCCTGATGTACATGCAGCTGATGCTGCGCACGGCCAAGCAGGCCGGGCTGACGGTGACGCGGGAGATGCTGCGCGAGCACGGCCGCGACGTGCTGTTGTTCGACGGCCTGCGCGACCTGTCCTGGTTCGACCGCATCAACGCCTTCGGCGCCCGCTACGGCCTCAAGGTGCAGCACTACATCCTCTCGTCCGGCCTGCAGGAGATGGTCGAGGGCTGCCCGATCTATCCGGCGTTCGAGCACGTCTTCGCCAGCCACTATGTCTATAACGAGCAGGGCGAGGCCGAGTGGCCGGCGGTAGGCATCAACTACACCACCAAGACCCAGTACCTGTTCCGCATCAATAAGGGCGTGCACAACAACTGGGAGCACGAGAAGATCAACCGCTTCATGCCCGATGATGACCGGCCGGTGCCGTTCGAGCGGATGATCTTCATCGGCGATGGCGACACCGACGTGCCGACCATGAAGATGATGCACACCAAGGGCGGCCACTCGATCGCCGTCTACGACCCGCGAACCGAGCCGAACGACCAGACCAAGCTTCACCGCCTGATCGCCGAGGACCGGGTCAACTTCGTCGCCGCCGCCAACTACACCGACGGAAGCGCCCTGGACCTGATCGTCAAGGGGATCCTGGGCCGCATCGCCATCCACGAAGGGACCATGCCCGCCGACTGACGGGTCAGGCGACCGGCTCAGGCTACGCGGATGTCGGCGCGGGCGTCGAGCAGGCCCGCCAGGGCGTTGGCGCGTCGGCTGGTCTGTTCGCCGAGCAGCAGGTCGGCGCGGTCCGCATCGGTCGTCAGGGTCAGGGCCCCGTCCTGAAGCCTCAGGCGCGTATGCGTCAGAAGGGCAGGGTCGCGGCCGGTGAGGTCGCAGCCCAGCCGGATGGCGGCGCCCAGGGCGCGGGCGCGGCGTCGCGCGGCGTCGGGCAGCAGCCGCTGGATCGTGCCGGGCTCGGGGACGTTCGACGAACTGGAATGCCGCGAGAAGGCGGCCATGGCCAGGAAGGCGCGCTCGGCATGGCTCTGGCCGCCGATCGGCGCCCGCAGCACCTGTTCGAAGACCAGGTCGGCGCGATGATCCGGGTGCAGCCGGGCGCCGAGGTCGGCCAGCCGGCAGGCGGCGGCGCGAAGCACCGGCTCGCGCGGTCCCAGCGCCTGCGGCAGGGCCTCGAAGACCGGCGACAGCCAGGCCTGCAGGACGGGGCCCAGGGCGGCGTCGGCGCCGGTCCGGGCGGTGAGGGCGGCGCAGCCCTCGATCAGCGGGTCCAGCGCCTGTTCGGCCGGCGTCATCGCCTCGAACAGCAGGCCCTCGCGCACGCCATAGGCGGACAGGCTGATCCGCTCGATGCCCAGGGCCAGGATCAGCCGTTCCAGCACAACGGCGGCGTGCGGCAGGGTTTCGGCCCGCTTGCGCGACACGCCCTCGACCGCCTCCAGCGACCGCCGCGACTGGCTGGCGACGAACCGGCAAGCGCCCAGCGCCTCGCCGCGCGACATTTCGTACTGGTGCACGACGCGCAGCGGATAGCCGGTCATGTGCATGTGGATCAGGGCCAGGTTGCGCCAGGCGCCGCCCACGGCGTGGAAGGTCCCGGCCTGCAGGCCCGAGACGCTGGCCAGGCGCGCGTCCACCTCGCGCCGCAGGCTGTCGGGGTCCGCGTCGGGAAAGGGGCCCAGCGAAAACGGGCCCAGCGGGAGGGTCACTCCCTCGCCAGCGCCGCCCGGCCCGATGGGGGTCAGCTCCAGGCTTGCGCCGCCCAGGTCGCCGACGACGCCATGGCCGGCCGGCGCTCCCGCAATGACGCCCAGCGCCGCATAGCGGGCCTCTTCCGGACCGCTCAGAACACGCAGGCGAAGGCCGGTTTCGGCCTGGACCTGGTCGGAAAACTCCGGACCGTCCTCCGCCTCGCGTATGGCGGCGGTGGCGGCGGTGAAGATGGCTTCGGGCGGCAGGCGGTCGACCACCACCCGGAAGCGGCGCAGCGCGGCCAGGGCGCTGGCCCGGCCCTCCGGCGACAGCCGGCCGGTCTTCTTCAGGTCGCGGCCCAGCCCGGCCAGGACCTTCTCGTTGAACACGGTCCACAGCGACCGGCCCTCGACCCGGTAGAGCACCAGGCGAACCGAGTTGGAGCCGACATCGATGACCGCGGCGTCGCGGCCGGGACTAGCGGCGGAGGCCGGCATGATCGAGGGCGCTGGGCAGGTCGCGGACGTTGTGGCCCCGGCCAGACAGGCTGGGGTTGGTCATGAAGTACTCATGCGCCGAGAAGGCGCCCCGGCGGCTCCAGGCCGGGTCGCGTGCATAGGCGCCGGTCTGGTCGAGTGTCCAGCTCTGGGCCTCGTCGTTGAGGTTGGCGACCATGATCTGCGACAGGACCTGTTCGTGCACCGTGGGATTGTCGATGGGGGTCAGGGATTCGACCCGCCTGTCCAGATTGCGCGGCATCCAGTCGGCCGAGGAGATGAAGACCCGCGCCTTCTTGCTGGGGAGGGCATGGCCGTTGGCGAAGGCGACGATGCGCGAATGCTCCAGGAACCGGCCGACGATGCTCTTGACCCGGATGTTCTCCGACAGGCCGGGGATTCCGGGGCGCAGGCAGCAGATGCCGCGGATGACCAGGTCGATCGGCACGCCCGCCTGGCTGGCGCGGTACAGCGCATCGATGATCTCGGGATCGACCAGGGCATTCAGCTTGGCCCAGATGCCCGACGGCTTGCCCGCCACGGCCGCCTCGGCCTCGGCCGCGATCATGGCCAGCAGGTCCGGCTTCATCGTCTCGGGTGAAAAGCTCAGCTTTTCAAGGCGTTCGGGGCGCGCGTAGCCGGTGATGTAGTTGAACAGCCGGGCGCTGTCGCGGCCGAACGCCGGGGCCGTCGTGAACAACGACAGGTCGGTGTAAACCTTGGCCGTGACGGGGTGATAGTTGCCGGTGCCGAAGTGACAGTAGGTGCGCAGCGTTTCGCCCTCGCGCCGGACGACCAGGCTCAGCTTGGCGTGGGTCTTGTACTCGACAAAGCCGAAGACGACGTGGACCCCGACCTTCTCCAGGTCGCGCGCCCAGCGCAGGTTGTTCTCCTCGTCGAACCGCGCCTTGATCTCGACCAGGGCGGTGACGTTCTTGCCGTTCTCGGCCGCCTCGATCAGGGCGGCGATGATCGGACTGTTCTGGCTGGTCCGGTACAGGGTCTGCTTGATCGCCAGCACCTGGGGGTCGCGTGCGGCCTGACGCAGGAACTGCACCACCACATCGAAACTCTCGAAGGGATGGTGGACCAGGATGTCCTTCTCGCGGATGGCGGCGAAGCAATCGCCGGCATGGTCGCGGATGCGCTCGGGGAAGCGGGCGTTGAACGGCTTGAACTTGAGGTCGGCGCGGTCGCTCGGGATCAGCTCGGACAGGGCCGCCAGGCCCAGCTTGCCGTCCACCAGGATGACGTCTTCCGGGGCCGCGTCCAGTCCATCGATGATGAAGTCGCGCAGGTCCGGCGGCATGGTCGTCTGGATCTTGACCCGCACCACATCGCCCATGCGGCGGCGCTTGAGCTGGGTCTCGAACTCGCGGACCAGATCCTCGGCCTCTTCCTCGATTTCGATGTCGCTGTCCCTGACGATGCGGAACAGGCCGCGCCCCTCGACCTCGTAGCCCGGGAACAGCTGGTCGAGGTGCAGGATGATCAGGGACTCCAGCGCGATGAAGCGGCGCTCCTTGCGTCGCGCGGGGCCCGGCAGCTCCCAGAAGCGCCGCACCTGCTGGGGCACGGGCACCAGGGCGTAGAGCGACTTGCCGTCGCTCGGCCGGTGCAGCTTCAGCGCCAGGCAGAAACCCAGGTTCGGGATGAACGGGAAGGGATGGGCCGGGTCGATCGCCAGCGGCGTCAGAACGGGAAACAGCCGGGTCTGGAACAGCTCCTCGGCCGTCGGCTGATCGGCGGCGGCCACATCGCGCGCGTCCAGCAGCTTCAGGCCCTCGCTGGCCAGTTCCGAGCGGATCGCGCGCCAGATGCGTTGCTGGTCCGCCATCAGGTCGGCGGCCGAAGCGTTGATCCGCTCCAACTGCTCGGCGGGCGTCAGGCCATCGAGGCTGACGACACGAACCCCCTCGCGCACCTGCCCTTTCAGGCCGGCGACGCGCACCATGTAGAACTCGTCGAGATTGTTGGCGCTGATCGACAGGAAGCGCAGCCGCTCCAGCAGCGGGTGGCGCGGGTTCTCGGCCTCCTCCAGGACTCGCCGGTTGAACGCCAGCCAGGAGATCTCGCGGTTGAAGAAGCGCTCGGGCGAGGACAGCAGGGCCTCGTCCAGCAACAGGCCGGTCTTCACCTTGGCGGGGGTCTTGTCTGCGGTCGCGGACTTGGTCATGCGCAGATCATCACTCGCCGGTGTTTAGAGCGCGTTTCGACAGGGGCGGGCGGAAGCCGGATCAGTCCCGCGCCAGGCGTGCTGACCATTAGGCCGATGCCTGTGACGGTTTCAACCGGACTCGGCCTCGTCGAACAGATCGGCGGTGTCTTCCAGCAGTTCGCGCGCCAGGGCCTTGTTGATCCGCCGACCGGTCGCGGCGCTGACCTCGTCCATGCGGCCAACAAGGCGCCGGGCGGCTGTCACGGAGCGTTCCATCCGGCCGAGCAGATAGGGGTAGAGATCAGCGTCGGGTCGGATGTGCCGCGCCCTGAACAGGCGGTCGAGCACCGCGACCAGGAGGGCGTCGTCCGGCGGCATGAGCTCGGCCACCGGCAAGGCGTTGAGGCGCGAGCGGAGGTCCGGCAAACCCGTAGCCCAGGTCAGGGGGCGTTCACGGCTGGTGATCAGGACCTGCCGACCATTGGTCGCCTGGTTCAGAAGATGAAATAGCGGCTCGCCCTGCATAGACAGGTCGGCGTCTTCGATCAGCACGGGGCTGGCGCCGCTGGCGCTGGGTTCCTGGCCGGCGAGAACGACTTTGGCGCCAGCCTGGTCCGCCCAGGCTTGCGCAAGATGGGTTTTGCCGCTCCCGGCTGGCCCGACCAGCGCCAGCGCCCCGCGTCCCAGACTATTCCAGTCGTCGAGCATCATGACGCCCGAGCGATTTGCGTCGGAAAGCACGAAGGCGTCACGCGTCCAACTGGTCGCGGGTTCGAACGGGAGTCGGAACTGGGCGGCGTTCACGGACGGCTTCTACCAGCGGGCAGGCGAGGGGTCACGGCCGAGGCAAGACAGGGGCGGGGAGAACTGGCGGCGGATTGTGGACAACAGACCTAGGACCGGAGCGACTTCCGGCCAGAAACTGCAGTCGCGCAGCCGAAGAAGGGACGGCGGTAACGAACTTCCAGACCCTCAGCCTGCAACATCCCGGCCAAGCCGGAGGCGTCGCCAAAGTTGCTGCTGTAGACTCCGATCATCGCGAAGTCGCGGGCGCCGCGAAGGAAAAGCCGCTCAATGAGAGGCAAAACGACCAACAGGTGCAGTCGGTAGAGCGGTCGAAGCCACCAACCCTTTGGGTCGGATGCCTCGACCATCGAGAAGACACCGCCGGGTTTCAGGACCCGTGCGGTCAGCGCCGCCAACTGTGCATGCTGTGCGGGATTGAAGGTCTTCAGGCCGAAGGTCGAGATGACGAAGTCGGCGCTGTCTGATGGCAGGTCGCTGGCCAGAAGGTCGTCTTCGATGAATGCGATCTTGTGGGCGCGCAGGGCGTGGAGCCGTTCCAGAGCACGCCTGTGCATACCCGAGGAAATGTCCACCGCTGTGATCGCTTCGAGGTCGGGGAAGCGCTTCAGCAGATGCGGCCAGACCTCGCCAGTGCCCGCCATGAAGTCGTATCCGCTTGGCGCCTGGACGTCGGGGGGCGGCAAGAGAGCGACGCACTGGCGGCGCCAGCGCTCTGTAAAGCCGAAGGAGCAGGCGTAGCTGAAAGCGATGTAGCGATCGGAGCAGCGATCGAAGACGGCCTTCACAAAGCGCGGATCGTAGAGATCTTCGGTCATGGCGCCAGATGATCCGACTTCGTCAGGCGCAGCAACGCGATGCTATACGCGGCAACGCCTTGCTCGTCCGTCTTCGCTGAATTCAGGGCATGGGCCGGGTGCGCAGGCACCACTCTACAATCGGACCTGCCGGTGCATTGAAGTCAATCACCGAGCCTGAAACGGCGCCGGACCAGTCTCCGGATACAGGGGTGGTCAGGATGTCTCCGGTCAGGGTGCTGCCGGCGGGCGCCCGGCGGAAGCTGATCTCCGCCAGGACCGGCGATCGCGTGCGGACCAGGACGACCCTTCGACCCTGGGTGCTGGCCAGCAGAACCCCGGGAGACCCGCCCGAAGCGAGGCAAACGGACTGGAACGTATCGCCCGAAGCCCCCTGGAAGAGGACAGCGGCAAGCATCATACCAAGCATTTCACCCTCCGATTGTTTCGAGGCATAGTTCCCGGGGGTTAGCCATCTGTCCAGCGAGACTGTTCTCGAAGGCCCCGGAACCTTGACTTTGGCCTGCCCTCATGCGCCCTTCCGCGCCTCTCGAAATTCGCGACTCCAAGACCTTCAAGATGCACGCCTATCGCTCCCACAACTGCGGCGCCCTCCGGGCGTCTGACACCGGCGCCGCCGTGCGGCTTTCCGGCTGGATTCATCGCAAGCGCGACCACGGCGGTCTGATCTTCGTCGACCTGCGCGACCACTACGGGCTGACCCAGCTGGTGCTGCATCCCGGCGCGCCCGGTTTCGACCTGGTCGAGCGCCTCCGCGCCGAGAGCGTGATCCGCGTCGATGGCGAGGTGATCGCCCGTTCGGCCGAGACCGTGAACCCCTCGCTGCCGACCGGCGAGGTCGAGGTGCGGGTCACCGCCGTCGAGGTGCTGTCCGAGGCGGCCGAGCTGCCGCTGCCGGTGTTCGGCGAGCCGGAGTACCCCGAGGAAATCCGCCTCAAGCACCGCTATCTGGACCTGCGTCGCGAGACGCTTCACCGCAACATCGTGCTGCGCTCGAAGGTCATCGACAGCATCCGCAAGCGGATGGTCGGCCAGGGCTTCCTCGAGTACCAGACGCCCATCCTGACCGCCTCCTCGCCGGAAGGCGCCCGCGACTTCCTGGTGCCGTCGCGGATGCATCCGACCAAGTTCTACGCGCTGCCGCAGGCGCCCCAGCAGTTCAAGCAGCTGCTGATGGTCTCGGGCTTCGACCGCTACTTCCAGATCGCGCCCTGCTTCCGCGACGAGGATCTTCGCGCCGACCGGTCGCTGGAATTCTACCAGCTCGACGTCGAGATGAGCTTCGTGACGCAGGAAGACGTCTTCGCCGCCATCGAGCCGGTCATGCACGGGGTGTTCGAGGAGTTCGGCGAGGGCAAGCCGGTAACGCCCTATCCGTTCCCGCGCATCGCCTACCGCGACTCCATCGCCTGGTACGGCACCGACAAGCCCGACACCCGCAACCCGATCAAGATGCAGGACGTCTCGGAGAGCTTCCGGGGCGGCGGCTTCGGCCTGTTCGCGCGCATCCTCGAGACCGAGAAGAACGCAGTCTGGGCCGTGCCGGCGCCGGGCGGCGGCTCGCGCGCCTTCTGCGACCGCATGAACAGCTGGGCGCAGGGCGAAGGCCAGCCGGGCCTGGGCTATGTGTTCTGGAGCGAAGACCAGGGCGGTTGGGGCGGCCCGATCGCCAAGAACCTCGGCGCGGACCAGACCCAGGCGCTGATGACCGGCCTTGGCCTCGGCCAGGGGGACGCGGCCTTCTTCGTCGCCGGCGATCCCAAGGTCTTCTACAAGTTCGCCGGCCTTGCCCGCACCCGCGTCGGCACGGAACTGAAGCTGATCGACGAGAACCGCTTCAACTTCTGCTGGATCGTCGACTTCCCGATGTTCGAGTGGTCGGACGAGGAGAAGAAGGTCGACTTCAGCCACAACCCCTTCTCGATGCCGCAGGGCGAGCTGGAGGCGCTGAACAGCAAGGATCCGCTGGATATCCTGGCCTACCAGTACGACATCGTCTGCAACGGCTACGAGCTGTGCTCGGGCGCGATCCGGAACCACAAGCCGGAGATCATGCTCAAGGCCTTCGAAGTCGCCGGCTACGGCGCCGATGTGGTCGAGGCCGAGTTCGGCGGCATGCTGAACGCCTTCCGCTATGGCGCGCCGCCGCACGGCGGCTTGGCGCCCGGCATCGACCGGATCGTCATGCTCCTGGCCGGACAGACGGCCATCCGCGAGGTCATCGCCTTCCCGCTGAACCAGCAGGGTGAAGACCTGTTGATGAGCGCGCCGTCGGAAGTTGCCGACAAGCAGCTGAAAGAGCTGCACATTCGCCTGAACCCGCCAATCAAGACCTGATCGGCGGCCAGGCGCCTGGCCGGACTATTGCGGGGGCTTGGGAGGCCGGGGCGGCGCGGGAGGCGTGCTGACCACGATCACCCGCCCACGACACAGGCGGGGCTTGAGGCCGGCGGGCAGACGGGTGGCCGGATCGGCGCAGGCTTCGCTGACCTGGTCCTGGGTCAGGCCGCGCGCGCCTGACAGGTCGGCGCCGGCAAGATTGGCGTTGGACAGGTCCGCGCCCCGGAAATCTGCGCCGTCGAAGCGCGAACCCTTGAACTGGGCGAAGGTGAGATCGGCCCCGCGGAACGACGCGCCGGTGAAGTCCGAATGGATGAGAAGCGCCCCGACCATCTCCGCGTCGCGGAAGTCCGTCTTCTGGGCGATGACCTTGGTCAGGTAGGCCCGGGGCAGTTCGGCATTCCGGAAGCGCGCGGCGGTCAGGTTGGCGCCGGCGAAGTTGACCCCCGGCAACTCGGCCGCCGTCAGATCCGCCCGGGTGAGATTGGACTTCATGAAGGTGGCGCCGCCGCCCTCGATGCCGTCCATGGAGGCTGCGGTGAAGTTCGCGCCGGAGAAGTTGGTCCCCATCACCTCGGCGCCGCGCAGGTCGGCGCGGGTGAAGTCGGCCTTCTGGAAGTTGGAACCCACGAAGCTGGCGCCGCGCAGGTCGGCGTTGGTCAGGTTCGATCCGGAGAAGTCGGCGCCCCGGAAGCGGGCGTTGACCAGCTTCTTGTTCGACAGCTTGCAGTTCACACAGGCGCCGCCGAAAGTGACCTGGCGCGGGATGTCCTTCTCGCCGGCGACCATGGCGGCCTGCGCGGCGCCGGTGCTGGCGGTCAGGAGGGCGATGGTCGCGAGAGAGAGAACAATCCGGTTCATCGAGATCATGCTGTGCCCGGCTGGTGTCCGGAACGCCACTTAATTCGCGGTAACGATTGAGGAATCCGGCGTTCAGTCAATCTGGGGTCAGCAGCGCGGAATGCGCAGTCCGGGCGGCAGGCGGGTGCTTTCGTCGCCGCAGGCGCTGTTGAGCTGGCCCTGGGTGAGGCCGACGGCGCGGTCCATCTCGGCGCCCGAGAACACCGCCCCGTTCAGCCGCGCGCCCCGGAAGTTGGCGCCCTGGAGATAGCTGCCGACGAAGTTGGCGTTGGTCAGGTCGGCCCCGGCGAAGCTGGAGCCGCCAAACACCGAGGCCGAAGCGTCGACGTCGCGCAGGTCGGCGCGGTCGAAGCGGGTGCGGTTCATGACCACGGCGACCAGGCTGGCCTGCCGCAGGCGCGCCCCCCGGAAGTCACGGCCCGACATCTCCTGGCCGGTGAAGTCGGCTTGGAAGAGGTTGCAGCCGGGGCAGCTGGCCCCCCGCGTGGCGCGGGCGACCTGGCCGGCGTTCTGGGCGAGGGCAGGGCTGGCGACCAGCAGGACGGCGGCGATGACGGCGAGGCGTTTCATGGGGCGGCACCCTGGCACAACGGGGGTCTCTGTCCCGTTAACGCTGCAAGAGGCGGGCCGCCCCGTCAGGACGCCGCGTCGACCACCACCCCGCAGGTGTCGCAGACGCCGCTGAACACCGACTGGTCGCCGCAGGCCGGGCAGACGCTGGCGGCGCGGCTGTTTTCGACGGCGGGCTCGGCCTTTCGCCCGTTGAACGGCAGGAAGACCAGGTTGTCCGGCGCCGCGCCGCGCGAGAAGCCCTTGGAGATGAACCGGCTGGCCGGCTGCGGTTCGGCCTCGAACCCCAGGGCGTCGTCGTCGGCCTTGCCCCGGCCCAGGCCATCGGCGTTCAGCGGCTCGCCATCGGCGTTGGCCAGGTCGTTGCGGCCCAGGTAGCTGACGCCCAGTTCCCGGAAGACGTAGTCGAGGATCGAGGTCGCCGACCGGATGGTGTCGTTGCCGGTCACCGGCCCCGCCGGCTCGAAGCGGGTGAAGACGAAGGCGTCGACGAACTCGTCGAGCGGCACGCCGTACTGCAGGCCGATGGAGATGGCGATGGCGAAGTTGTTCATCACGCTCCGGAAGGCCGCGCCCTCCTTGTGCATGTCGATGAAGATCTCGCCGAGCTCGCCGTCGTCGTATTCGCCGGTGTGCAGATAGACCTTGTGGCCGCCGACGGAGGCCTTCTGGATATAGCCCTTGCGGCGGTCGGGCAGCTTGCGGCGTGTGCGGTCGCGTTCGACCACCCGCTCGATGATGCGTTCCTGGATGACCGGTTCGGGCGCGATGGCGGGCTCTGTCCGGCGCGGCTCGGCGAGCTCGGGCAGATCCAGCGGCGCCGCGAACGGCGCGCTGGCCCGGGCGATGCGCAGGGCGCGAACGCCGGCCTCTCCGGCCTGCGCGATGAGCCTTGCGGCCTCGGCGATCGAGGCCTCGAAGGGAAGGGCAAGGGCCAGCACGGCGGGCTGCTCGCAGGCGGCCTCGACGGCCGCGTGCATGGCCATCCGGTCGGCCGCCGAGGGCTGCTGCACCAGCGCCGCGCCCAGCGCCGGATGCAGACGGTCCAGTGCGGCGCGGTCGCAGGCGCCCAGCAGGGCCCGTTCGGCTTCCTCGATCTGCGAAGGGGTGAAGCCGGCGCAGGCCAGGGTGTCAAAGGCAGGATCGTTCAGCGCCTCGGCCGGCGCGCCCAGCACATCCCGCAGGAAGCCCTGGCCGACGACCAGCGGCGAGAAGGCGGCGCGCAGGCCAGCCTCGCCGACCAGCGGCAGGGCGGCCTGGACGGCGGCGATCTCATGCTCGGTGAAGCCAAGGCCCGTCAGCGCCTGGCTGTGAATGTGCGGCGCCTCGTCGAGGTCGCCATGGCCGAGCAGGGCGACCCGCACCGCGTCCGGATCGACACGCAGCCGCCGGGCGGCTTCCAGCGCTGCTGGGGCCAGCTGCCGAACGATCTCGCCATCGGCCGTCTCGGCGACCGACAGCGGACCCGCCCAGGGCGCCGGGCCGCTGGCCCCGCCGCCGACCCGAAGGGCCAGTTCGGGGTCTTCCAGCGGCGCGACGGTGGCCAGGTCCTTGCCGGCGGCGGCGGCCAGCGACCACACCCGCCCCGCCAGCGCGCGGGCCGCTTCGGTGTCGTAGTCCAGCCCACGTCCCGCCAGCAGGGCCGAGACGTTGACCAAAGTCAGGCAGCCCTCGGTGCCCGTGGAGGCGGCCTTGAGCGCGGCGCAGAGAATCCGCGCGGCGGCGGTGAAGGCGGCCTGGTCCAGGCCCTCGGGACCCTCGAACGCCAGGACGTCCAGCGCCGCCCGGGGGCCGGACAGCCTGCGCGCGACCGCCGCGGCATCCTGGGGTTCGCGGGCCAGGACCAGCCGCCCGGACCGCCAGGCCAGATGCGCCAGCGCCGCCGACGGTTCGCTCACGGCTCCGGACAGGACCAGGACCGGCTGGGCTGGCGGCTTCCAGTCGGGCTGAACCGGCGCCTCGCCGGCCGCGCCTTCGGCGATGGCCTCGTGGATGTCGGCGTCGGCGGCGCCGGCGAGCCTTGCGGCGACACAGGCGCGGGCCAAGGCGGGATTGGCGGCCGGGTCGGCGCAGGCGGCGGCGTCGCCTTCGCAGCGGCGCACGGCCTCGGCGACCTGCGCCAGGCGCGCCGACAGGCCCTGGACCGCGCCGGCGGCCAGGCGCCCGGCGGCTTCGGCCCTGGCGAAGGCCGAGATCGCGCCGGTGTCGCCGGCGTCCGCTACCTCGACCTTCGCGCCGATGGGCGTCGAGAAGGCCGCGAAGCCATGGGCCTGCAAGGCGAACAGCTCGTCACGAAAGGCGCCGGCGTCGGACGGGCGCGAAAACAGGCCGGCCTGCCAGCCGGCCTCGGCCAGGGCCTGGGACAGCCGGGCGGGGCCGCCGGCCAGCAGACCGGGATTGGCTGTCGGGGTCGTCAGCACATTGGGCAGGTCGTCGTCTGCCGCTTTGGGGTCGGGGAGGGTATCGGACCAGTCCAGCCACGCCTGCACGCGGGCGGCGGACCAGTCACGCGGCGCCAGCACGCCCGTCAGACGCTCCGCTCCCTCCAGGGTGCGAAGTTCCAGATCCGGTCCCGCGGCCTTGGCCAGCCGCCGTTCGAAACGCATGCCCCGCCGCTCCTGCGCGCTACTGCCTTCAGGGTAGGGCCCTGGCGAAGGGGCGGCAATAGATGATGGGGGCGTCGAGGGGGTCATCCACAAGATATGGTGTCTTGAGGCGGCCGGGCGCCCTGTCCGTCGGCATGCTGGCCGGCGTGCTCGCGCCAGCCTTCGTCCGCCAACGCCGGCTGGCGGGCTCACGCGGGTTTGGCCTTTGTTTTTGCGGGCGGGATCACTATTGTCCGGCCCAATTCGAACCCTTGCGTCGTCGGGATTCTGTCCGTGCTGAAAGCGATCTTCACCTGGTGGAACGGGGCCACGCTGGGCCAGCGGTTCCATATCTGGCGCCGCGGCGTCGAGGTCGGCCAGGACGAGTTCGGCAACCGCTACTTCGAAGCGCGCGACGCCCGCGACAGCTACGATTCCCGCAAGCGCCGCTGGGTGATCTACAACGGCTATGCCGAAGCCTCGAAGGTGCCGCCGGACTGGCACGGCTGGCTGCGCTACACCTTCGACGAGCCGCCGACCATCGCGCCTCTGCCGCGCCGGTCCTGGGAAAAGGGGCACCTGCCCAATCTGACCGGCACGATCCACGCCTGGCGGCCCAAGGGCTCCATCGCCGGCAAGGGTCAGCGCGACCAGGCCACCGGCGACTACCTGCCCTGGTCGCCGGAGTAGGCGCGCGACCATGAAGACCCTGGCGCGGATCGCGGTGGTGGCGGGACTGATCGTCGCGGGCGGCGCGATCGCCCAGCAGGTCCCCGTGCCCGACGCCGCCCCCTCGCCCAAGGCGCCCCCGGCCGCTAAGGCGCCCGCCGCCGTGCCGGCCGAGGAGCCGCCGCCGGCCAAGGTGGCGCCGCCGCCGCCGATCATCGCCGCGCCGCCGCCGCTGGACATCCAGCCTGTGCCCGAGGAAAAGCCGGCGCCCCGGCCGCGCTCCACCGCGACGGCCAAGGCCGTCGAGCCGGTCAAGCGTGTCCGGTCCGGCGTCGTGGTGGTCCAGGCGCTGGACAAGGTCACCGCCGAGACCATGCGTTTCGAGGTCCCGGTCGGGCAGTCGGTCCGCTACAAGTCGCTGATCTTCACCGCCCGCGCCTGCGAGAGCGCCGCCCCGGATGAGGACCAGCCGGAATCGGCCGCCTACCTGCTGATCGAATCCCAGCCCAAGCCCCAGCCCGGCCGCCCCGCGCCGCCGTCGCGCCAGGTGTTCAAGGGATGGATGTACGCCTCGTCGCCGGGGCTCAATCCCCTGCAGCACCCGGTCTATGACGCCTGGCTGATCGCCTGCAAGGCGGCCTGACCGCTCCCGCTGAACCGCGAGAACTCGCCTTCGCTCTCCAGCGCCGCCGCCAGCCGGCGGTGATATTCGGCGCGCGGAATCTCGACGACGCCGAACTGGGTCAGGTGTTCGGTGACGAACTGGCAGTCCAGCAGGCGATAGCCGCCGACGATCAGCCGCGCGACCAGATGCACCAGGGCGACCTTGCTGGCGTCGCGCTCGCGCGAGAACATGCTCTCGCCGAAGAAGGCGGCGCCCAGCGCCACGCCGTACAGCCCGCCGACAAGCCGCCCGTCGCGCCAGCATTCCACCGAATGGGCCAGGCCCCGGTCGAACAGGTCGGCGTACAACTCCTCGATCGCCGGGTTGATCCAGGTGTCCTCCCGATCCGGCCCGGGCGCCGCGCAGGCTGCGACCACGTCAGGGAACGCGGTGTCGATCCGGATCTCGAAGGGCTCGGCGCGGACGGTGCGGCCGAGGCGGCGGCTGACGTGTAGCCCGTCCAGAGGCAGGACCCCCCGCCGCTGTGGGTCGATCAAGAACACGCCCTCGTCGTGACGACTGTCCGCCATCGGAAACACGCCCCGCCGGTAGCAGGCGATCAGGTCCTGTGCGGTGAAGGTGTGTTCCACGCGGGCTCCGGACGTCAGGCCCGCGTCATCGAGCACGAAGGCGGCGCGACGCGAAAGCCCGGCCCTGCGCCAAGGTGACCCGATGCGAGGACCGGCTGGCCGGCGCCTCGCCCGGGAGCCTGCAGGGTCAGCCCTGTTCCTTGATCCACTTTTCCAGCCAGTGGATGTTGTACTCGCCGCTGAGGATATCCTTCTGCTGCAGCAGGTCCTGGAACAGCGGAATGGTCGTGTCGACCCCGGCGACGACCATCTCGCCCAGGCAGCGCTGGGTGCGGGCGATGCATTCGGCCCGGTCGCGACCGTGCACGATCAGCTTGCCGATCAGGCTGTCGTAGTAGGGCGGGATCGAATAGCCGGCATAGATGCCGCTATCGAGACGCACGCCCAGGCCCCCTGGCGCATGGAAGTCGGTGATCTTGCCGGGCGAGGGGGCGAAGGTCCTCGGGTTCTCGGCATTGATGCGGCACTCGATGGCGTGGCCCTCGAACACCACGTCTTCCTGGGTGAAGCTCAGCGGCAGGCCGGCGGCGACGCGGATCTGCTCGCGCACCAGGTCGATGCCGGTGATGGCCTCGGTGACGGGATGCTCGACCTGCAGGCGGGTGTTCATCTCGATGAAGAAGAACTCGCCGTCCTCCCACAGGAACTCGATCGTGCCCACGCCCAGGTAGCCGATGGCGCGAATGGCCTCGACGACCACCTCGCCGATCTTCTTGCGGCCGGCCGCGTCCAGGGCCGGGGAGGGGGCCTCTTCCAGCACCTTCTGGTGGCGGCGCTGCAGGCTGCAGTCGCGTTCGCCCAGGTGGACGACGTTGCCATGGCTGTCGGCCACGACCTGCAGCTCGATGTGGCGCGGCTTCTGGAGGTAGCGCTCCATATAGACCGCATCGTCGCCGAAGGCGGCGCGGGCCTCGGCCCGGGCGGTCGAGACCGCCTCGTAGAGGTCTTCCTGGGTCTGGGCGACCTTCATGCCCCGGCCGCCGCCGCCGGCGGCCGCCTTGATCAGCACCGGGAAGCCGATGTGTTTGGCCGCCTCGAAGGCCTCTTCCTCGGTCGTCACCGCCCCGTCGGAACCGGGCACCACCGGGATGCCGGCGTCCTTCACCGCCTGCTTGGCGGTGATCTTGTCGCCCATCATGCGGATGTGCTCGGGCTTGGGACCGATGAAGGTGAAGCCGTGGGCGTTGACGATCTCGGCGAAGCGGGCGTTTTCCGACAGGAAGCCGTAGCCGGGGTGGATCGCCTGGGCGCCGGTGATCTCGGCGGCGGCGATCAGCGAGGGAATGTTCAGATAGCTCTTGGCCGCCGGGGCCGGGCCGATGCAGACGCTCTCGTCGGCGACGCGCGCCCACATGCCGTTGGCGTCGGCTTCGGAATGGACCGCCACCGTGGCGATGCCCATTTCCTTGCAGGCGCGGTGAACCCGAAGGGCGATCTCGCCCCGATTGGCGATGAGGATCTTGTCGAACACCGGCGCGCCTATTCGATGACGACGAGGGGTTCGCCGAACTCGACCGGCTGGGCGTCGCCGACCAGGATCTCGACAATGGTGCCCGCGCGCGGCGACGGGATCGGGTTCATCGTCTTCATGGCCTCGACGATCAGCAGGGTCTGACCCTCGTTGACCTTGTCGCCCACCTTGATGAAGGGCGGCGAGCCCGGCTGGGGCTGCAGGTAGCAGGTGCCGACCATCGGCGACTTCACCTCATCGCCCTTGCGCGCCGGCGCGGCGGGCGCGGCCTCGGCGACAGGGGCGGCCGCCGGCGCGGCGGCCGGGGCGGCGACTGGCGCCGGAGCAGCCGCCGGAACGGCGAAGGCCTGGGGCGCGGCCGCGACGGTCACTTCACGGGCGACGCGGATGCGCAGATCGCCGCGCTCGACCTCGATCTCGGTCAGGCCGGTGCTCTTGAGGATGTCGGCAAGCTTGCGGACGGTCCTGGTGTCGATGGCGTTGTTGTCGCCAGACTCGTCGGCAGGGGAATTGGACATGGAAGACGCCTTGTTCCTGATCTCGTTCTAGCTGCGGGTCGCGCCGGCGAGGCCGGCGGCGGCCTCGACCGCAAGTTCATAGCTGGTCCCGCCGAAGCCGGACACCACGCCGGTCGCGGCCAGGGACACATAGGTGTGTCTGCGAAACGCCTCGCGCGCCGCAGGGTTCGACAGGTGGCACTCGACCACCGGGATCGCGAGGGTCTTGAGGGCGTCCAGCAGGGCGATGGAGGTATGGCCGTAACCCGCCGGATTGATGATCAGGGCACAGGCGGCCTCGCGCGCCTCCTGCACCCAGTCGATCAGCTGGCCCTCGTGATTCGACTGGCGGAAGACGACGGACAGCCCGAATTGCGCGGCGCGCGCCACGCAACGGGCCTCGATGTCGGCCAGGGTCTCGCGACCGTAGATGTCCGGCTCTCGCACGCCCAACAGGTTGAGGTTGGGCCCGCTCAAGACATGGATCGGTTTCGGCATTCCGCCCCGCCGTCGATTCAGGGGGCCTTGTATCGCCGCGCGGGCGGCGTCACAAGGCTGGGGTCATGCGCATTCAGCTGAACGGCGAGGATCACGCCCTGGAGGGCGTCGCGGATGTGGCCGGGCTGGTCGCCAGCCTCGGGCTCGACGTGCGCAAGGTGGCGGTCGAACGGAACCTCGAGATCGTGCCCCGCTCCACCTATGCCGACACCCCGGTCATGGACGGCGACCGCATCGAGATCGTCACCTTCATCGGTGGCGGGTGATGGCGCTCTGACTCCCTACGGACGCCTCCGGCGCGAACGCAAGCCGTCCCGCCGCCGCGAGCTGTCCCTTCTCCCCGTGCGGGAGAAGGTGGCGCGAAGCGCCGGATGAGGGGTTGATGATTCTTCCAGCTGCGCAGAGGTGATTGAGGCTGGTATCGTCAGACGCCGGCGCGGCCCCTCATCCGACGGCCTTCGGCCGCCACCTTCTCCCGCGAGGGGACCTTTGCATTACGCGGTCGTGGGGGTGGTTTGGCGGTTGGGGGGGCGTGGATACGCCCTTGAGCCCGCTTCGGAGGGTTCCGAAGCGGTGTTTT